>CAWDJO010000001.1:0-16976 GCA_963802665.1 uncultured delta proteobacterium
CCTCCCAATCCTCCTCCAGCACCACCGAGTCGTCGTAGACCACCTTCCCGCTTCCACGAGAAGAATGTAGGCCGGGCTCACGATGTACAAGACCCGGCAAGGGGCGGGGGTATGGTTCCGGAATTGGAGGAAGGTCCCCGGACGCGTCAGGATGGCCTGCTCCGCTTTCAACCGGAGGGAGTAGGGCGCAAGTTGATCTGCGTCTTTCATCCACACCTCAAGTTCGCCCTGGAGAACAAAGGTCGCCTGGGTCACCAGGGGCATGACGTGGATCTTGGAATGTCGATGCGGTTCGATTTCCCCTGCCGCCAGGCTGAAATCTTCCAGAAGATTTCCGGGGAGCCCGCTGTTGGAATCCCGGCAATTGAGAAACGAAAAGACCCTCGTGCCATCGGGCACTTGAATACCCTTTCCCATAGAAAATATTCTTTTCAACGGGTTTCTCCTCGGCGATGATTCCGGTAATACCGGCTTCCAAGAAAATGAGGGGAGACCCCCAGGTGATAGAGCAGCACAACACCGGTGGTAGTCAGGTGCTGCCAAAGGGGGCCATTCTGGAGGTATCGCCGCGCGGAAGTAACCGCGGGCTCCCGGAGTTTGATGAAACGACCGATCTTCCTCAACCGCTTCTGGATTTCCACGTCTTCCATAACCGGGATTTCCTTGAATCCTCCGATTCTCCGGAAAGTACTCGCCCGCAGGAACAACCCCTGATCTCCGTAGGTAAAGAAGGGGTGGTTGATCCTGCCGAAGATTGAGAGAATCCTGAAAAACCTCGCCGGGTGGTCAAATTCCAGAGAAAAACTCCCCGCCGCTACGGATGAATCCGCCAAGGCCTCTTCGATCTCCGGGAGGGCATTCTCGGGCAAGGTCGTGTCCGCATGGAGGAACAGGAGGATCTCCCCCCGGGCCTCCCGCGCCCCTTCATTCATCTGCCTGGCCCGCCCGCCGCTCGACCGGATAAGCTTGACCGCGGGAAGATCGGTCAGGATCTCCAGGGTGCCATCGGAGCTCCCCCCGTCGGCCACGACAATTTCAAATTCCCCCGGCTGGGCAAAGAGGTTTCGA
The DNA here is from genome assembly GCA_963802665.1 of uncultured delta proteobacterium. GTDB lineage: Bacteria > Desulfobacterota > SM23-61 > SM23-61 > SM23-61 > SM23-61. The sequence continues at coordinate 1,069 of CAWDJO010000001.1, forward strand.
AGGAAGGATTCAAGGGTGTATGCCTCATTCAAGGTCGGGATGATAACCGATATCAAACGGATCCCTTCTCTCCTTCGCCCATCCGGGATATGGCTGGGTCCAATGAATTTCTTTTTCTTTATTCTACCATATCAAATTCCGGTCAACTCCTCCTGGTTCTCAGTCATCTTAAACCGGTACATCTTTGGGGCCTTCCATCGGACTTCTTTTATGAGCCATGAAAACCGATCTCCCCAAAAAGCGAGAGGCCCGGGAATCATCCGGGCCCCTCGCCGGGCAATCGAATTCTTGAGCCCCTTCCTTGCCCCTAAGCTCCTCCACCGGTCTTTTTCATGAGCTTGGGACCCATGATTTCGCCGATGAGTCTGGCCATCACGTCGATCAGCGTTCTCTCTTCCAGCAGGAACGGGCCTTCTTCCCGGACGGGTTTTTCCTTGAGGTACCCCACGGCCAGGGTGCCGGCGGGCTCCCCGTTCACGATGATGGAAGAAATCTGCTTCCACGGCGTGTCCTGGAAGTTGTCCGTTCTATATTCCCTGCCCCAGAGGATGATTCGGGCACAGGCATCCTGGGGACAATGCCAGCCCGTGGGGATGAGCTTCACGATGTCCTTCATCTTTTCCTCTTCCGAGGGATAGCTCCGGTCGGCCATCAGGCTCACGATGGAATAGAGGCAGCTGATCTCCTTCACCCGCTCCGTGAGCAGGGGCTCCCGTTTATGCAGGATTTCTTCGGCCCGGGCCCGTTTTTCTTTCCTGCTTCAGTTCTTCCCTTCACGGAGTCGAGTTCGGATTGAAGTTCTTTAATGCGCTGTTCCGCGGCGACGGTGATCTTCTGGACGGCTTCTTTGATCTTCTGCCGTTCTCTTGGATCCGGAATCGAGGGCAGGGAATCTTCAAAAAGGCCTTGGCTTCCGTCTCCAGGGAAAGATGTCTTTTCATTCTTCCTTTAAGGATCAGGATTTCAAAATCTCGTCCACCTCCATCCGGTCGGTCTCCAGGATGTAGGGGATTCCGCTGACCGCCGCCGCTTCCGGGGTCAGGGCGGCCAGGTCGTTCCGGGACATGTGCTCCAGCGAAAACTTGCGGCTGCCGGCCATGAGCTGGCGCAGTCCCTGGGCCAGGCGTTCGTAGTAGGTCAGGAGCCCCAGCGCGCCGGTGGGGATTTTTTCAAACATCTCCTGGCCCAGCTCCTTGCGGAGCGAGCTGGCGGTCACGAAGATCTCCTCCTTGGTGCGGCCGAAGCGTTCCACGTAGACGGGAATCTGGTTCTCCTCGATCCTCTTCCCGATGGTCTTCCCCACCATGGTGGCGGCCATGGGCCCCCGGGCCATGCCCACCATCTTCACGTAAGGGGCCCCCAGGGCCAGCCCCTTGAAGATCTGGTCTTCAAAGGAAAACCCCCCTCCCACGGCCAGGGCGGGAAGTTTTTCGCCTTTCTCCGCCAGGCGCTTGGCATACTGGTAAAGAAGGGAATGGAGTTCCACCGGCGGCACGCCCCACTCGTTCATCATCCGCCAGGGGCTCATGCCCGTTCCCCCTCCGGCCCCGTCCACGGTCAGGAGGTCCAGCTTGTACCGGGTGGCAAACATCAGGGCCCGGGCCAGGTCGGCCGGCCGGTAGGCGCCGGTCTTGAGAAAGATGTATTTCGCCCCGGCCCGGCGCAGCTCTTCCACCCTGCGGGCGAAGGATTCCTCGGTGACCATTCCCACCCGCGAATGCCGCTCGAATTCCTTGAAGGCCCCCCGCTCGAAAGCCCGGGTCACATCCGGATCATCCGGGTCCGGCAGGACGATGTAGCCCCGCTCCTTCAGGACCCGGGCTTTTTTCAGGTCCCGGATCTTGACCTCTCCGCCGATATCCTTGGCCCCCTGCCCCCATTTCAGCTCCACGCACTGGACGCCCAGCTTTTCGACGGCATATTCCTGGACCCCCAGACGGGTGTCCTCCACGTTGGCCTGGACGACGATCGCCCCGTACCCGTCGCGCTGGTATTCCTGGTAGAGCTGGACCCGCCGCTTCAGGTCCACCGTATCGACCACCCGCCCGTCGCGGATCACCGCCCCCGGGTCCATGCCCGCCACGTTTTCGCCGATGGTCAGTCCGGTCCCGGCGAGGGCCGACCCGATGGCCAGCCCGTCCCAGTTGTTCTTGGCCACATCCGTGGACCCCATGGCCGAGATGATCCAGGGGTAACGGAACTTCAGGCCCCGGTCGTGCCCGATGACGACTTCCAGGTTCACCGCCGGGAAGATGGCCTTGTCGCTGTCCGCTTCGATGCCGTGGGCGCCGATCACCGTTCCCATGATGTTGAAGTGGGAATAGTCCACCGGGTAGGACTTTTCCGCCGCCGTGGTGATGACCCCGAAGGGCTGGGGGTAGATGACCTCCGACCCCCGGTAGGCCGACTTGCCGATCTCGCACATCCCGATGCAGCCGTCCACGCAGGTCACGCACATGCCCGAGGCGGGGACGATCGACCCCTCGGTCCGGTTCTTGGTCAGGGTCGCGGCCGAAGAATTTACGCGGGAAAGGGTATGGCTCATCCTCTCTTACTCCTTTCTGACCTCTTTTCGAATCTCGCAGGCCACGCAGGGGTCCAGGAAACACATCCGGTCGTCGAAGGGGTCCTTCTCCAGACAGGGGGCCTCCAGGTTGGCGCATCCCCCGCAGATGGCCTTTTCCGGGTCCTGGTAGGTGCAGCGAAGCTGGCAGGCCGGGCAGACATACATGCAGGCCCCGCACAGCCGGCAGACTTCCGACTTCTGGTCGAAGGGGGTGCCCAGGGCCCGCTTCTCCCCCCGTCCGTGAAAACCGATGGCCCCGGCCATCATCTGCTCTTTGCAGACCCGGACGCAGAGCCCGCAGAGGATGCAGTCTTCGTGCTCCTGGCGGAAACGCTGCCGGCGGACGCCGTGGGCCGAGGCCAGGTCCTGGATTGTCTTCGACTGGGGGCAGGAGGCCAGAAGGAGTTCGATGATCATCTTGCGGGCCTGGACCACCCGGGAGGAGCCGGTCCGCACCACCAGCCCCTCTTCCGCCGGATAGGTGCAGGAGGTGACCAGTTTGGCCTTGGGCCCTTCCCCGATCTCCACCACGCAGAGCCGGCAGGCCCCGTAGGGGGACAGCCCCTCCAGGTGACAGAGGGTGGGGATGGGAAACCCGTAGAACTGGGCGGCTTCCAGAAGGGTCGTTCCTTTTTCCACGGAAATGTCCAGGCCGTTCATCTTCAGGTTGATCATGCGATTCCTTTCCCTCCCCCTTCTCCCCTTCAAGGCTTTTCCTGGGTAAATTCCAGGTCACACCGCAGGCACCGTTTGGCTTCCGCCCCGGCCTCTTCCGCGGACAGGCAGTTTTCCACCTCGGCGAAGGTCTGGACCCTTTCCTCCGCGGTCAGGAGAGGGAGTTTCACCCTTCTGGCCGGCAGCGGTTCCGGAGCGGCCGAAGGGGGGAGCTCGAGGTAAAAGCCCGGAAGCCGGGGTTTGCCGGGATGCTTCAATCTTCCCCCCTCGAGATACCGGTCGATCATGAGGGCCGCCCTCTTGCCGGCGGCAATGGCCTCGACCACCGTGTTCGGCCCGGTCGCCACGTCCCCGCCGGCGAAGACCCCGGCCGGCCGGTCTCGAGAGTCACCGGATCCACCCGAATGGTCCCCTCCGGCGGTCACTTCAATCTCCGCGGAGACAGCCCTTCCGCTCCGGCACCTCCCCCACGGCGATGATCAGGGTGTCCAGCGGGACCGAATTCGCTGCCCGGCACGGGAACCGGTTTTCTCCGCCGTCCATCTCCCGTTCGCCGGGCCTGTTCTTGAGGCACAGCAAGCCAGCCGGTCTTCCTTCCTGGGATACGATCCGGAGGGGAGATACGAAAGGCTCAACCCTGATTCCTTCCTGGATCGCGGCCTGCACTTCCTCGGCAAAGGCCGGCATCTCTTCCCGGGTCCGTCGGTAAAGAATGGTGACGCTCTCCACCTCTTTCTGGCGTCGCGCCACCCGCGCCGCATCCACCGCGGCATTGCCCCCGCCGATCACCCCCACCTTTCCCCGGGCCAGTTCTTTTCCTTCCAGATTGGCGGCCTGCAGAAAAGGCAAGGCCTCATAGACCCCCGGGAGGCCATCCTGTCCCAGGTCCAGTTCCTTGCTCTCCCAGGCGCCGGTGGAAAGAAAGACGGCCTTGAAGCCGGAGGCAAAGAGGCTGTCCAGGGTGAAATCGCGGCCCAGCGCCTTCCGGTATGGAGGGTGATGTTCCCGTTGAGGAGAGAATCGATCTCCCGGCGCAAAACCTCCCGCGGCAGGCGGTAGGCGGGGATGGCCCCCATGAGCATTCCCCCCGGCTCGGCCGCGGCCTCAAACAACGATACCCGGTATCCCTTGAAGAGAAAGGAGATGGGCCGCGGTCAATCCCGCCGGCCCCGCCCCGACCACGGCCACGGGAAGAGCTTCTGCCCCGGATTTCTATTTCCGGCGGCGGACGGTAGGCCGACGGGTCCACGCGGTCGGTGATGAACCGCTTGAGAGCCCGGATGGCCACCGGCTGACTCCCGCTGCTTCCCAGGCGGCACCGTCTCCTCGCAGGGGTGGTGGCAGACCCGGGCGCAGACCGAGGGGAAGGGATTGGCTTCCCGGATGACCCGGTAGGCTTCTTCATATTCCCCCCTCTGGATATGGGCGACGTAGCGCCAGGCCTCGGTCCCCAGGGGGCAGGCGGACTGGCAGGGCGCTCCCACCAGGTCTTTGCATACCCCGGCGGGGCAGCGGCGGTTCTCGATGTGCTCCAGGTATTCATTCCGGAAATAGCGGAGGGTGGAGAGGACCGGGTTGGGCGCAGTCTGCCCGAGGCCGCAGAGGGTGGTGTCCTTTACCACCCGGGCCAGTTCTTCCAGAAGGTCCAGGTGGGCCAGGGTTCCTTTCCCCCGGCAGATGTCGTCGAGGATTTCGTACATCCGCTGCGTTCCCTTGCGGCAGGGGAAGCATTTGCCGCAGGACTCCCCCTTGAGGAAGCCCATGTAGTAGCGCGCCAGGTCGACCATGCAGGTATGCTCGTCCACCACGATCATCCCGCCCGACCCCATGATCGCGCCGGCCTTGGCCAGGCTGTCATAGTCGATGGGAAGGTCGAACATCTCCGCGGGAATGCACCCCCCGGAAGGGCCGCCGGTCTGCACCGCCTTGATGGCCGCCCGGCCCGGCGGGCCGCCGCCGATTTCGTACACGATCTCCCGGATGGAGGTTCCCATGGGGACCTCCACCAGGCCCGTGTTCCGCACCTTGCCCACCAGGCTGAAGATCTTGGTCCCGGAGCTGCCCGGCGGTTCCCGTCCGTTTGAAAGAAGCGGCCCCCGCTTCGAAGAGGACCGGGATGTTGGCCCAGGTCTCCACGTTGTTGATCGCCGTCGGCTTTCCGTCGATCCCTCTCTGCACCGGATAAGGGCGGGCGCTGCCGGGGCTCGCCCATCTTCCCCTCGATGGATTGGATCAGGGCGGTCTCTTCCCCGCAGACGAAGGCCCCGGCCCCTCTCATGAGGTCGAGGGAGAAGGAGAAGCCCGTTCCCAGGATGTTCTCTCCCAGGAGCCCGAGCTCCCGGGCCTGCCGCAGGGCGATGATGAGGTGCTTGATGGCCAGCGGGTACTCGTCGCGCACGTACACGATCCCTTCCGTGGCTCCGGTGGCGAAGGCCCCGATGATCATCCCCTCGATGATGCTGTGGGGGTTTCCCTCGAGGAGGCTGCGGTCCATGTAGGCTCCCGGGTCTCCCTCGTCCGCGTTGCAGACCAGGATCTTGCCCCGGCCGTCCGGCTGGCGGGACAGCATCTCCCATTTGAGGCCGGTGGGAAAGCCGGCCCCGCCCCGGCCCCGCAGCCCGGAGGCCTTCACTTCTTCCAGCACCCACGCCGGGTCTCTTCTGGCCAGAACCTCGGCCAGCGCGGAGTAACCGTCGTTTTCGATGTAATGGTAGATGCGGATGGGGTCGATCTTCTCCCCCCGGGACAGGAGGGTTCGGGCCTGGGTCCGGAAAAAGGGGATGTCCTTTTTCTTTTCAATCCTCTCCCGGGAATCGGGGTCCACGTACAGGAGCTCCTCGCAGACCTTCCCCTGGCTGATGGCCCGGATGATTCTCTCCATCTCCCGGATCCCCACCTTGGGATAATACGTCCCCCGGGGCTCGATGACCACGCAGGGTTCCGTCTCGCAGAATCCATGGCAGCCGGTGATGCACAGGTGAATCTGATCGGTGAGTTTTCTGGCCAGGAGTTCCCGTTTGGCGATCCGGATCAGGTCATTGGCCCCGCTGGCCTGCCCGCAGGTTCCCGCGGGAATAATGATGGTGGGGATCCCAGGATCGCGGCCCAGCCGCAGCCGGTCCCGGAGCCCCCAAAAATCATCGATGCTCTTCAATCGGTTGGTCATTTAATCCTAACCCTGTTGTTCCCTCATCCACTCAGTACTGAACATTCTTATTACTCCTGATCTCCCATGGGCGCGCGGCAGCGCGCCCCTACAATCTCCGCACTCCGACACCAGATCACTCCGAACTGTTTCCCTCCACTCCGTCATCCGAAATCCAGCACCCTGACACCCGACACCCTCGTTTTTTCATTCCGCATTCCGAATTCCGCATTCCGCATTTCTAAAGATTCACCCCGCTCAAATCCAGAATGTGCCCCTTGCACCCCCGCCGCGAACAGATCTGGACCGTCCCTCCCCCGCCCCGGACGAGCATGGGGACGACGGGAGCCCCGCACCGGTCGCAGGGAGAGGTCCCCACCAGCTCGGCGTGGCAGTGGGGGCAGAAGAAATTCACCACCGCCTCCGGGGAAATCTTGAATTCACAATCCACGGAAAAACTTCCGTACAGGCAGGAGAGCCGGAGCCATCCATGATCCCCTCCGAAGGCAATGGTCACCTTGATGGACGGAAACCCGTCGATCCGGTAACTCCGGTCCATCAGGCTGTGGTTGCAGTGGGGACAGCTCACCTCCACGGGGAAGATCCGCTGATCCGTGGAGATGTCCACCCGGTCCAGCCCGACCCGTGTTTTGTGGAGGATCTCTTTCACCCCGGGATGGGTAACGTTGGAAAAGTAGTGGCCGTCCACCACGACGATGGGCCCCAGGGCGCAGGCTCCCAGGCAGTTGACGGTCTCAAAGGAGATCTCTCCGTCGGGAGTCGTCTCTCCGGCTTTGATGGCCAGCTGCTTCTGGATCTCTTCGGCGATCCCCGCCCCGCCCCGCACGTGGCAGGCGGTCCCGGAGCAGGCCATGACGAGGTGTTTTCCCCGCGGTTTCAGGCTGAAGAGTTTGTAAAAGGTGGCCACGCCGTAGATATCCACCAGGGGCCGTCCCGTGGCCTCGGACACGATCCGCAGGGCTTCTTCCGGAAGGTAACTGTATTTTTTCTGAATCTCCTCCAGGATGGTGATGATCCGGCCCCGGCCCGTGTGCTTCTTCACAATATCCAGGATATGGTCAGGGTTCATCGGTCCTCTTCTCCGCCCCTTCTCTTCGGGAGCACTAAGATGGCCCGTTGTCTTCAAGGTATTCTTCGCAGCGCCATATTCCTCCATCGGGTTTGGGATATCGGCAGGTCTCCCGGTTGGCACAGTTCTTACACAACCCGATCCAGGACCCCAGGTCTTTTTCGGCTTCGATCATTCCCGGTCCTTGAAGGACCGTACCCCTCCACAGACACCCTCTCCGGCGCTTTCCCCTCCCCCATAAATTCCTCGCACTGCCAGACCGGCCTCGCTGCGTCCCGGGGAAAGGTACACTCGGCAGCATTCTGGCAAGTGAGGCAAAGGCCGGTATAAACGCGATTTTCTGACATGATCTTTTCCTCCTTGGCCCTCTTTGGCGGCCGGCATTCCGGGATATAAAATTCCAGCGCCAATCTCCGGGCTCCTTAAGCCGCTTTCCAATATAATAGCAAAGGATGTGCCAACCCTCCCGGATCTCCGGGGATAGAAGGCCGAAGGCGATCGGTCCAGAAAAACTTTTGATTTTTAATTGGTTTTTAAAACGGGAGAAAAAAAAAGGCAGACCAGAAATGGTTTATCACCGTGGCCGGATTGGGGAAGGTTGAACCGGTGGGGTGATTTTCCCCGGAGGCATTTCTGACGGATGTTTTCCTCTGCAAGATGGATACCTTCAAGATATTCCCATCTTGTTTCTGAGACTTTGTGGTAATTTTATTGGCGGGACGCGAAATGACCTCTCCACTCCCTTTCCTTGCCCTTCCATCAGCCCTTTTTCTCTTGACTCATAATTTTCCGCCTTCTATGATCAAAACGGGTGAATTCTTACTTAATTTGCGCTGGCGGTAATAGGAAAAATGCACACGATCTTGCACACTGAATCGTCCCAGGGATGGGGCGGTCAGGAAATGAGGATTGTTCAGGAATCCCTGGAGTTCATGAAAAGAGGCTACCGGATGATGATCGCCTGTCAGCCGGGCAGCGGGATCCAGAAGGAAGCGGAGGGCAAGGGAATACCGGTGATTCCCTTACGGATGAGAGCCTCCGTGGACCCTCTGGCCGTGGCGAACTGTATCCGGGCCATAAAGAAAAACGGAGTTGATTTGGTTCATACCCACAGTTCGACGGACAGCTGGTGCTGCTCCACGGGCGCCAAACTGGCGGGGGTGCCGGTTATCCGCAGCCGGCATGTGACCACTCCCATCAGTAAAAACCTTTTTTCCTATTTTTTATTCATGAAACTTGCCGACCGGGTGATTACCAGCGGAGAAACCATCAGGCGGCAGATGATAGAGGAGAACGGCTACAATCCCCGAACGATCATCTCCATCCCCGCGGGGATCGATGAGAAAAGGTTCTCTCCGGAGATAAACGGGGACTCTGTGAGAAAGGATCTGAATATTGGAAAGGATGATTATCTCCTGGGAGTTGTTTCGGTTTTGAGGAGATGGAAAGGGCATGAATATTTGTTGGAAGCCTTCCGTACTTTGAGGGGAAAGATTCCCCGGCTCAAGCTGGTCATTACGGGAAGCGGCCCGCAGGAGAGAAACATCCGGAAATACATCGAAGGAAACGGGCTTGGCGGAGAGGTCCTGATGACCGGACATCGGGAGGATGTACCCCGGATCCTCAAGAGCCTCGATTTATTCATCCTTCCTTCCATTTCAAACGAGGCGACTTCCCAGGTCATTCCTCAAGCCATGGCCATGGGGATACCGGTCATCTCCACCTTTGCCGGAGGAATTTGGGAAGTGGTAAAAGACGGAGAAACGGGCAAGCTGGTTCCGCCCCGCGATGCTCAGGCATTGAGCGAAGCCATATTCTGGGCCTACCAGAATAGAGAGGAAACGAGAAAAATGGCCCGGGAAGCCAGGGAAGTCGTATTGAAGGATTTTACCCTGACGGGGATGATCGATAAAACCGAGAGTGTTTACCGGGAATTGCTGGACAGGCACGAGGTGAGAAAATAGATTCCCGGAGCGGGGATCCTTTCGCCCGATCGTCCCCTTCTGGTCTGGTCAAATCCGGGCTTTATCGATTGAGGGATTCAATCCATACCCGGAAAAAGCGATTTTAATTTCTCCCGCAAAGTCTTCCGGTCGATTCCCAGGATTTCCGCGGCCCGAGTCTTGTTTCCCCCCACCTTGGCCAGCACGTTCCGGATGTATTCGGCCTCCACCTCGGCAAGGGTGCGGTCGAAACCGTTCTCCCGCGGGGCGGAAAAGCGCATCAGGGGCGGGAGGTCGGGAATGTCGATGACATCTCCGTCGGTCATGACCACCAGCCGCTGGATCACATTCTCCAGCTCCCGCACGTTCCCCGGCCAGTCATACCGCATCAGGACCTGCAGCGCATTCTCGGAAAACTGGAGAGCCGGTTTCCCCGCCTCCTTGGCAAAGCGCGCCGCGAAGTGCCGGGCCAGGAGCAGAATGTCGTCTCCCCTCTCCCGCAGAGGAGGAAGGGAGATGTTGATGACATTCAGCCGGAAATAGAGATCCTCGCGGAAGACCCCCTTCTTCACCAGGCCGAAGAGGTCCTTGTTGGTGGCGGCCAGAACCCGCACGTCCACCTTCTGCGCCCGGCGGGCGCCCACCATGCACACTTCCTTTTCCTGGAGGACCCGCAGGAGCTTGGCCTGCATGGCCAGGCTGGTGTCGCTGACCTCGTCGAGGAAGATGGTTCCCCCGTCGGCGGTCTGGAAAAAGCCGGCCCGGGACTCGGTGGCCCCGGTGAAGGCCCCTTTCACGTGCCCGAAGAGTTCGCTCTCCAGAAGACTCTCGGGAATTCCCCCGCAATTGACCGCCACGAAGGGCGCCGCCGAACGGGTGCTGCGGTAATGAATGGCCCGGGCCACCAGCTCCTTTCCTGTTCCGCTCTCCCCCGAGATGAGAACCGTGGCGGTGGTGGAGGCGGCTTTGGCCACGTCCTGCCAAACCCGCGACATGGTCTCGGATTCTCCCAGGAGGCCGAACCGGCCGGCAGGAATGACCGGGAGGGCCTTCTGGCCCGCGCGGCGCAGGCGGAGTTTTTCCATGGACCGCTGTACGGCCTCGAAGAGCTCCCCGTCGGTAAAAGGCTTGCTCAGATACTCTTCCGCTCCCGACTTGACCGCCTGGACCGCCCCCTCGATGCTGGCGTAGCCGGTGATCAGGATGACTTCCGTGTCCTTGAGGTTCTCCCGCACATGGCGGACCAAATCCAGCCCGCTTCCTTTGGGCATTTTGAGATCGGTGATGACCAGGTCCACGGGCGTCTGATCCAGGATCTGAATGGCTTCGGCCACCCCCGGGGCGGTGAACACCCGATATTTCCTGGAAGTCAGATTGCGCTGCAGAACTTCCAGCGTATCCGGGGCGTCATCGACCACCAGGACCCGTTCTCTCTTCGCGGCTTCCTTCATTTCTCTCCTTCTCCTCGCTATGGGCTGACAGGGGGAGGCGGATTTCGAAGCGCGTCCCCCGGCCGACCCGGCTGTCCACCTCGATGGTCCCGCGGTGGGCAGTCACGATCCCGTGGACGACGGCCAATCCCAGGCCAGTCCCGTGGTCCGCTTCCTTGGTGGTGAAAAAGGGCAAGAAAATCTGTTTCTTCACCTCCGGGCTCATCCCCTCCCCCGTGTCCTCGATGCGGAGGTTCACGGCTTCTTGATCCCCCCGCGTCGCCACGGAAAGTTTTCCTCCCCGGGGCATGGCCTGGATCGCGTTGACCACCAGGTTGGTGAGCACCTGGGTCAGCTGGGTCGCGTCGGCGTAAACCTCCGGAATGTCCGGCCCCAGCGAAACCTCCAGATCGATCCCCTGCCGGGCGCACCGGGCTTCGAAAAGATAGAGCCCCTCTTTCACCACCTGATTCAGGTTCAGGCGGGTCCTGCGGGGCGGCATCTGCCGGGCAAAGAGCATGAGCTTCCGGATCACTTCCCGGGCATGGAGGGAGGCGGAGACGATCCGGTCTAAATCCTGCTCCGCCTGTTTGGGCATCCCGGCGTTCTTTTTGGCCAGTTGGGCAAACCCTAGAATGCTCCCCAGGGGTTCATTCAATTCGTGAGCCACGCCGGCGGCGAGTTTTCCGATGGTGGCCAGGCGGTCGGCGTGCCGGAGCTGTTCCTGGAGAAGTTCCTTCTCCCCCTCCGTCTCCTTCTGCTCCACAAAGAGGGAGACCTGGCGGGCGATGGTGTCGATCAGGTGGCGTTCTTCTTTCAGGAAAGGCCCCTCATAACAGTTCCGGCTTTTCCCGGGCATAGACCACTTCAATGGAACCCCGCCCCTTCCCGTTTACGATCAGGTCGGCGCTCTGCTTGAAGCGGCTCTCCTGGAAACTCGGAGAAGCGTAACCCTGATGATCAAAAACGATCCGGGCCGAGGCGATGGCCGGATACTGCCAGGCGGGAGGGAGAGCCTCGACGACCGACCGGAGGACGTCATCCAGGGGAGTCTGCGGGCGCTCCATGACCCGGGCGATTTGGTAGAGGCAGGTCAACTCCTTGATTCTTTCCTGCAGGGCGGCCTGCACCCGCTGGTTCATGAGGGCCATGCCCAGGTTCTGCGCCACCCGTCCGCAGGGGGCCATTTCTTTCCCCGCGAAAAATCCCTTATGCCCGCTTTTCAGGATGAGCAGGGCAATCCTCTTACTGCCCACCCGGAGGGGGGTTACGGCCAGCGATGGGTAAAGGGAAGGAGAATCAAAGATCCAGAAAACATCGTTCCTCGGGAAGGAAGGATCCGCCGGATCGACCTTCCCGAGCAGGACGTCCCGGCAGAAGGCTTCCAGCCGGGAATCGCTCCGCAACACCGGGATGGGTTTCCCCCCCTTTTTCTTCACTCCCCGGATCACCCGGTAACTGAAAGATCTCTTCGGCCGTCGGGTGGTTTCGCAACGGGCCTGCGTTCCGGCCTCTTCCAGCCACAATTCCACGGAATCACAGCCAAAGAACTGAATCAACAAATTCGAGACTTCCTGGAGGAAGTCGGTTCGCGGAAGACCCAGATTGGCATATTCCAGGATCCGGTTGGAAAGCTCCCGGTCAGTCCGGGGAGGTTTGGAATTTGAGGTAGCAGTCATCCCTTGGGAAAAAGCCCAATGTAGTTGGGGTCTCAATTTTTTCTATTATAGCGCCAAATCCAGGGGAAAAACAGATCATGCTCCGGGGGACCCCCGTGGGCAGCGGAAATAGGACTCCGACCCGGAAGCCCGGGCCAGCGAAGATCCGTCCCTGGTTCTTGAAATGAATTTCCCCGTAGGCTATGAAATCAATGGCGGATGAAAGTGAGGACAGCAGGGAGATCCGCTAGAAGATCTTCTTGGCCTTATTCTTCCTTCAGCGCTTTTCGCTCCTATCCGAAGTTTCAAGGCCAGCGCCGAAGGCCGGGGGGAATTCCTTAGAGTTCCCCCATTTTCTTCCGAATTTTTTGAAATTCAGCCGAATCCACGTGCCGGATTTGGTTGAAGCGCGGGTCGGCAAAAAGAGGCGCCAGGTTTTCCTTCCTCTCCTCGGGGCTCGGGTGGGTGGAATAGAACCTGTTCCAAAGGGCCTTTTCTTCTGTTTGCGTACGGTGCAGCTTTTCAAAGAAGCTGGTCAAACCCGTCGGCTTTATTCCTGCCTGGTAGAGCATCTCCACTGCCAGGCGGTCCGCTTCCCTCTCTTCGTCACGGGTAAATTTCAGGTAGGCTCCTTCTTGGATCATTTGCTCGCTCAATAGCCCGAATCCCGTGGCCGGACCGGTCAGGACCCCTCCCACAATGCTCGCCCCGACGGAATGGGCGATCTTGCTAATCTCTTTGGCATGATGGCGCGCCGCGGAATGGGCAATCTCATGGGCCAGGACAGCGGCGAGTTCGCTCTCACTCGTCGCCGCGCGGATGAGGCTGTCATTTACGTAAATTTGGCCACCGGGAAGAGCGAAAGCATTAATTTCATCCTCTTGGACGACCTTGACAGTGTAGGGGAGCGCCGGGCGGGCCGAGCGACTGGCCAGGCGCTGGAGCAACGCTTGGAGGTAGTGGTTCACCTGCGGATCAGTCATCAAGACCATCTGTTTTTCCAAATGACTCGCCATTTCTTTCCCTACTCTGATTTCCTCCTTTTCGGAGAGGAACGGAACCACGATTTCTTTTTGCATGGCTTTCCATTTCAAAGCCCACTTTACATCTTCATTGAATTTCTTGGCCGAATCTACATAAGCATTTATGTCCCCATGAAGCTTGGCCATCGCTCCACGACATTCCCGGGCAAGCGGGGTGTCGGAGGGTATTCTCCGGCATTTCTGATTGTGCCCTTCAACCCTGGCCACCAGGAGTTTCCATTCCCACTCCAGTGCAGCCCGTTGCCCAAGGAGTTCTTCGCGGACCTCAGGATGTAAATTCTGCGGAACCTGGCTGAGCTCCGGAACTTCAATCCCCCCGGCAGGGAAAACGGGCCATACCATCCATATGGCCAGGACCACCCCCATCATGAATCTTAAACCTGGCATGAATTTTCGATTTTCCTTTCACCCCGGCAGTTGGGAGCTTTCTGAGGGATACATCGACCGAAAAGAAGCAGGTCTTAAGAGCAATCTCACCCCGGTGATCCGGGAACGCCCCCTTGCTTTGGTTGGGATGGATAGAAAGAATCTCTATACTCTATCGTCGGGGCACTGGGTTTGGAAATTCGACCTTCCCCATGATGTCGGACCGTGCTTCGTCGGGCCAAAGGTGATAAACTGAATAATATCGCCATCGCCGAACCGCAGAGGGACACTGGGTGTCCCAAAAAACTCGGTAGCCTCACGTCACAAAGAATCATGGTCCAGGCAGCTTTTGGAATTTGGGGCCGGAGGGCGTGATGGCCGACCTCGCAACCGCGGGCGTTGGCATGGCAAGAAGGGATGGCCGGGGATCATGGGGAAAAACATTTACAAAGGCCGGATCGTGAACCTGAATCTGGAAACCGTGAGACTTCCCAACGGCGCCACGGTCGAACTGGAAATCATTCATCATCCGGGAGCGGCCGCAATCGTAGCGATGAAGGATGAGGAGACCGTTCTCCTGATCCGCCAATACCGGCATGCGGCTGGAGGATACATCCTGGAAATCCCGGCGGGAACGCTCCGGCCAGGCGAGGACCCCAGGGATTGCGCCGCCCGGGAGCTCGAGGAGGAGATCGGCTTCCGCCCCTCCGCCTTGGAACCGGTGGTTACCTTTTTTACCACTCCGGGGTTCACGGACGAAGTGATCCACATCTACAAGGCCACAGGCCTGACGCCGGGGAAACAGAACCTTGACCACGACGAGGTGCTGGAGGTGGTCGAGCTGCCCCTCAAAGAGGCAATCGTCCGGATCGGGGACAGCACCATCCGCGACGGGAAGACCATCGTGGGGCTGCAGGCTGTCTTTTTGCGCAGCCGGGGCTTTTGACCTGCCAGGTTGGGGGAATTTAAGAATTGACAACCCCTTCGAACCATGTTAAAAAATTTCCAATAGTTAAGATGATTTCGCTCCCCGATAGCTCAACCGGCAGAGCGGGTGGCTGTTAACCACTAGGTTGTAGGTTCGAGTCCTACTCGGGGAGCCATAAAAGGAAAGGCCGGGATTATCCCTGGCCTTTTTGGTATGGGCTTTTTGGTCTATATCATCCAGAGCGAAACCACGGGACGATATTATTGCGGGTACAGCAGCGACCCGGAACGTCGGCTGCGGCAACATAACGACCCAGACTATCAACTATCCAAGACCACAAAGCGATTTGAAGGACCCTGGAAACTTATCTGGTCGAGATCCTGCGAAAGTCGCGGCGACGGCCATGAAGCTGGAAAAGTCCGTCAAGAAGAGGGGAATCAAGCGGTTTCTTGAAGATGTTCAACCGGCAGAGTCCCGCCGGAGGCGGGATTAACCACTAGGTTGTAGGTTCGAGTCCTACTCGGGGAGCCAGTAAATAAAAAGGGTCCATGCTTCTTTGCATGGGCCCTTTTTATTTATTCACTCTTCATGCAGGACTCGAAGCGAGGATTCCCCCCTTTTTCCCCGGTTCGGACTGAATGGATAGAGTAAGCGGAGAGTTCTGCCCTATTGCCCTTCAAACGGACGCTTCAGGAAAATAATCAAGGCGTCCTGGGAGGGAACGGCGGAGACCATTTCCCAGCCCTCTTCACCGTATTCAGTCAACCGCACCTGTTCCAGGTCCACCCTGGACGCCTGGCTCAGGGCCTTCAGGTCCGTCTTGCGGATCATGTATTCCCATCGTTGCATGCATCCCCTCCCGATTGTCTGGGGGTTCTATAATTTCTCGTCCCCCCTCACGCCCCAATTTTTTCCTTATCATACCGATTTCCCTCAAAGGAGCAATCATTTTTTAAATCGGCCTCCTGTTTTCCCTGCATCCCTTTTCTTCCTACCCCGAATTCCCTCGGGCGCGCGGCAGCGCGCCTCTACATTTCGTTTTCTTGGTATTGAGCTGTCGTGTC
>CAWDJO010000002.1:0-161681 GCA_963802665.1 uncultured delta proteobacterium
AGCTTTCCCTCAATCCCTTGGAAATCGAGGAGGTCTCTGCCATTTGCATCGTGGCAGTGGATTTGACCGAACAAAAGCGAATTGAGAAGTCACTTCGGACGGCTCTTTCGGAAATCAAAACCATGAAAGACCAACTCGAGGCCGAGAATATTTACTTCCGTCAAGAGATCAAAATGAAACATCAATTCGACCATATTCTCGGGCAAAGTGATGGTCTCAAGTATGTTCTCTACCGAGCGGAGCAGGTCGCTCCTACGAACACAACGGTCCTCATTCTCGGTGAGACCGGTACGGGAAAGGAGCTGATCGCCGCCGCCATCCACAACCTGAGCCCTCGCAAGGATCGGCCGATGATCACCGTCAACTGTGCCGCCCTGCCGGCCAATTTAATGGAGAGCGAGTTGTTCGGCCGGGAGAAGGGGGCCTTTACCGGGGCCGATACCCGGCAGGTAGGCCGGTTCGAGGTCGCCAACGGTTCCACCCTTTGCCTGGACGAGATCGGGGAGCTGCCGCTGGAGACGCAGGCCAAGCTGCTCCGGGCGATCCAGAATAACGAGTTTGAGCGCCTGGGCTCATCCCATACCATCAAGGTCGATGCCCGGATCGTGGCAACCACAAATCGAAACCTAGAGGAAGAGGTCCGCAAGGGTCGGTTTCGGCAGGACCTCTACTATCGGCTCAACGTCTTCCCCATCACCGTCCCTCCATTACGGCAGCGGAAAGAAGATATCCCGCTGTTGGTCCAGGCCTTCATAGAGCGATACGCCAGAAAATTGGGGAAACAGATCACCTCGATCCAGAAGGAGACGATGAAGGCCCTGCAGGATTACCCGTGGCCCGGGAACGTCCGGGAGCTGGAAAGTGTCCTTGAACGGGCCGTGATCTTGTGCCCGGGGCCGGTCTTGCAGCTGGCAGATAAACTGGAGATTTCATCCCCCCCACTTTCATCCGCCGTGAGAACCTTGGAAGAGACGGAACGAAACCAAATCCTGAAGACCCTTTCAGAAACCCGATGGCGCATCGATGGAAAGGATGGGGCCGCAGCGATCCTGGGCCTCAACCCGAGTACCTTGAGAGCGAGGATGCATAAGCTCGGAATAGTCCGGCCGGAGATCAAGGAACCAGATTAAGCAGCCTGGCTCCCCTCAAAGGTTCCCTCAATATATGGAGGTTTTACCAAATATTGAGGCCAAGCAAACCGTTTCAACTTTCTCTACGCTTCTCTTCTATTAATCTAATCCCACGTTATTAAAAGATAATTCCAAACTGCTGCCTTTCCTCGGTTGTTGGCAGGCCATTTGCAAATGCGATTTGCAGAGTAAAGCATCACCTCCTTCCGTTTCATGGAGGAGGAATAATATGGTAACAATTATGATCCATTGGGAGGATAAGGAGGTTTCGCCTATGGAAACATAAAATGCAGCCTACAGGAGTGCAGATAGCCTATCATCAAAATAACAAATGCGGATGGGACTGAGTATTGGCTCAACTGGGGTGAATGCGGGTACTTAAAGTTGAAGGTATAAAAGAAGACAAACGAAGATAGACAATGACTATGAGGAGGGATTGGAATGAAAACTAAAATTTTTCTTACATCATTATTGGTTGTGTTGTTACTGGCTGTTCCATCTTGGTCTCAAGTTAGTGTTTCCATCGGTCTTCCTGGGTTCTATTTATCTGTTGGAAATTTCTTTGGTTATCCACAAGAAAGAGTGCACTATTACCATGAAAGAGGAATACCTGACGATGATTTGCCCGTTCTTTTCTTCATATGCAGGCATGCCTTGGTTGAACCAGATGTAGTCCTTGACCTGAGAATAGGAAGAGGTTGGTCATGGACTCAAATTTGTGAATATTACCGGATATCTCCGGTTGTCTTCTATTACCCGGTACAACATTATGGACCGCCTTACGGACATGCTTACGGGTACTATAAGAAGTACCGGACCAGAGAAGATTGGGATAGAAATGTTAGATTGCAAGACATAGATGTGGTCAATCAAGTAAATTTAATATTCATTTCCAAACATTATGGTTACCCACCCGAGAAAGTAATTAATATGAGGGATCATGATACCAGTTTTGTCAATATTGAACGCAGGGTTTACAGAGAGAAGGAGGGTATAGCTGTTCCAAGTAAGCCCGGAAGATCTGATATCCCACAAGCTCGCACCATTCCAACCCCACCGGGTCGTCCTGCAATCTCGGATACTCATGGAGCGAGACCCTCTGTCGCTAAATTCCCAGATGTGTATCCTAAAATTTCTCCTCCAGCCCAAAGACCCGAAGTCAAAGGAAGATACCAAGGGACTCCACCTAAGGTAGCTGCTCCATCTCCTCAGGGAAAGGGCAATCAGGGAAAAGGAAAGGGTAGTCAAGGAGGTAAGGGGCAGGGAAAAGACCGGTAAGTCATAGGGATCTTCAAATCCCCGAAAGAAATGCTGAAAGCTGAAGCTCCTGACCGTAAGGATGAGTTTGAAGAAGGTAAATGAAAATTGATTTTGTTACCATACCGGACCCTTTAGCCATACAAAATCTCAATACACCTCATTGCCTCAACATCGCTGACCTTACCGAGATACCTCTGGGTCGTTGAAGGATTGGCATGTCGGAGGATGGCTTGTTTGCAACCCATTCACCATAAACTAACAAACAGGAGTAACCGCTATGAAAAAGGGAAATATGTTTATCCGCTATTTTGTCCTTCTTATGATGATCGCCACCCTTGTGGCCTGTGCCTCGACATCCGAACAGGAAAGTACAGGTGAATACGTGGACGATTCGGTCATCACGACCAAGGTAAAATCGTTGCTTGCCGCTGATGATTTTCTCAAGTCATTCCAGATCAGTGTGGAAACCTACAAAGGCACCGTTCAACTGAACGGCTCCGTTGATTCTCAAAAGGCCATTGATAAAGCGGGTGAAATCGCGAGTAGCGTCAAAGGGGTCAAATCCGTAAAGAATAATCTGAACGTGAAGAAATAGGAGACCGTTATCCTTTCCCGGACGGAGCCTGGAGGCCGGTGTTGACCCGAATCCTGGGTTTCCGAGGAACCCGAGGAGGAAAACCCTCCTCGGCCCAACTTCAAAGAAAGTCTCGGTGGCCATCGCCATCGTGATCATCTTGCTTAGAATCATTGGCGGGCCAAAACTTCTATGACCCTTTCGTGGGGCGTGGTATGAAAATCAAAAGGAGGATTTTTCCATGAATAGAGCGGTTTCGCTGGCAATTCTTGCCGGGGGTATCCTTCTCACGGTCTATGGCGTCGCGGCGTCAAAATCATTCAGCTCCGACATTTCTCGATTCTTCACCGGCTCACCTACCGATAAGGCGATATGGATGCTGGTTGGCGGTGTTGTCGCGATCGTTATCGGGCTGGTGGGACTGTTGCGAGGATCAAAGGGAAATTGAGAGTGTTCGCCTATTCTTACTTCTATCAGTGAAAAGGGGACGCTGCTTAAAGTCTTAAAGGATGAATTAGGGGGCGGGCAGCAGAGAAAAATAAGTGCTAAATTTGAATTACGTCCGTATGCCGTGTATAACGGCGGGCGATACTTGGAAGGTGCAGGCCTTCGATATAAAGTAGTCAATGGAAGGGAAGAGGAATGGAATGGAGTGGACCTATGGAAAGGATGGGTAAAGAAAATGGATCGAAACGGGGATGGGCGGGATGAGTC
Source organism: uncultured delta proteobacterium (assembly GCA_963802665.1). Classification (GTDB taxonomy): domain Bacteria; phylum Desulfobacterota; class SM23-61; order SM23-61; family SM23-61; genus SM23-61. The sequence goes on from CAWDJO010000002.1 coordinate 3,679, forward strand.
TAGGACTAGAAAATGAAAAAGGCGAGCAGATGAAGAGGGCCTATCCGGAGAAATTCGTTTCGGAACAAGAAATCTTCAGCCGCATCCACCGGGGGGACCGCATTTTCATCAGCACCGCTTGCGCAGAGCCGCAGTATCTGGTCCGGGCACTGATTCAGTTCGTCGAATCCAACCCCAAAGCGTTCTTCGACGCTGAAGTGATCCATGTGTGGTCCCTCGGCGTGGCCCCTTACACGGAGGAGAAATTTAAATCCAATTTCCGCCACAACTCCTTCTTCGTTGGCAACAACTCCCGGGAGGCTGTAAACCGGGGGATGGCCGATTATACCCCGATCTTCCTGTCCCGGGTTCCGGAACTATTATCCCGGGGGCTGGTGCCGATCCAGGTCGCCCTGATCCAGACCTCTCCGCCCGATGAGCACGGGTACATGAGTCTGGGGGTCAGCGTCGACATCGTAAAGGCCGCCGTGGAGAGCGCGAAGGTGGTCATCGCCCAGGTGAATTCGCACATGCCCCGGGTCCATGGGGATGGGTTCATTCATATCAAGGACGTGGCCTACATCCTCTGCCATGATGAGCCGCTCCTGGAATATGAGCCGGTAATGCCCGATGAAGTGGCGGATCAGATCGGGCAGTATGTGGCCCGCATCGTCCAGGACGGCGACACGATCCAGGTAGGCTATGGCAGCCTGCCCAACGCCATCCTGGCTAATTTTGGGAATAAGAAAAACCTGGGGGTTCATTCGGAGCTTTTGACCGACGGCATGGTTGAATTGATCCAAAAAGGGGTGATCGACAACTCCCGCAAGACCTTGGACCGCGGCAAGACCGTGGCCACCTTCTGCATGGGCCACCAGAAGACCTACCAGTTCATCCATGACAACCCCAGCATCGAGTTTCGGAGGATCGACTATACCAACAACGCGTTGACGATCGCCAGGCACGAGAATATGACGGCGATCAACAGCGCCCTGGAGATCGATCTGACCGGGCAGTCGACGGCCGAATCCCTGGGCAAGACCTTCTACAGCGGCGTCGGCGGGCAGGCGGATTTCATGCGCGGAGCCGTTCTGGCCCCGCGCGGGAAGACCATCCTGGCCATCCAGTCGACGGCCGAGTATGAGGAAGTCTCCCGTATCGTACCCTTCCTGCGGGAAGGGGCGGGGGTAACCCTGATTCGGGGAGACATCCACTACGTGGTCACGGAGTACGGGATTGCCTACTTGCACGGCAAGAACATCCGCGAAAGGGCCATGGAACTGATCTCGATCGCCCACCCGAAATTCCGTCCCTGGCTGATCGAGAAGGCAAAGGAGGCGAACCTGATCTACCGGGACCAAGCCTTCATTCCGGGCAAGTGCGGGGAGTACCCGGAACACCTGGAGAGCTACCGGACGACTTCCACGGATTTTTCCGTCCTGTTGCGGCCGGTGAAGATCAGCGACGAGCCGCTGCTCAAGGATTTCTTTTACTCCCTTTCCGACCAGAGCCTGTTCCGGCGATTCATCTCGGTGCGCAAGGATATGCCCCACGAGCGCCTGCAGGAGTTTGTCATCATCGACCATACCAAGGAGATGGTGATTCTCGCCACGGTCAGGGATGAAGAGGCGGAGAAGGCGGTGGCTGTCGGCCAGTACGGGATTAACGGGGAAACCCATGCGGCCGAGGTGGCCCTGGTCGTCCGCGACGATTATCAGAACAAGGGGATCGGAACGGAAGTCTTGTCCTATTTGACCTACCTGGCCAAGCGGGCCGGCCTGCTGGGATTCACGGCGGAGGTCCTGGTGGAAAATAAGCCGATGCAGCACCTGTTCGAGAAGATGGGTTTTGATACTCAAAGGAAAACCGACCAAGGGGTATACGAACTGAAAATGGCATTCAGATAATTATCAAAGGGGAAGCTCCGCGGGAATGAAAAGGAAAAAGCTTCTTCGGATAAAGGTCCATGATAATCGAAGGCGGTAAGCCTAGAATTCCCGGGCTCTCCTCAAAGTATCCCTCAATATATGGAGGTTCCACCAAATATTGAGGCCAAGCAAATCGTTTCACCCTTCTTTACGCTTCTCTCCTATTATCTAATCCCCCGTTATTAAAGGATGATTCCAAACTCCTGCCTTTCCCCGGTTGTTGGCAGGCCATTTGCAGATACGATTTGCATGATCCTGGTCATCATACGAATGAAGGTTCTTGCGGAGAAGCGAAAGGAGCTGTCCCAGACGATCGCTTCCCTGATCGGCTCCATAAGGACGGAGAAGGGATGCCAGCGCTGCGACTTTTGCCAGAGTATGGAAAATGAAAATGAACTCTCTCTTATTGAAGAATGGGATACCGAGGGGAATCTTAAGGGCCACTTGAAGTCGGAGCGTTTTAGGGTACTTCGGGGGGCGATGAACCTTCTCAAAGAGCCCTATGGATTGATGTTCCACACGGTTTTCCATCCGGCAGGAATGAAGGAAATGTAATGGATGAATGGCTTTTTATGGAGGGTCATCGCTGCAGGGGGCCATGGTTTATGACCCATTTTACGGTCCCCGGGAACAGTTTTAAAGTAGGATGGCCCGATGCCCAAAATACGCAACGAAGGAGGCCCATTTTTTGCTGCGTGGGGACCTTTGACAAAGACCTCAGCCTTTGATTTTACCTATGGCCGTTATGATGAAAAAAAGGGGGTGATTGCCGCCTATGACTATTGTTCTTACAATTGCTAAAAATGATGTTGGATCCAAAGGTTAAATGTTCTTAATAACTCAAGAAAGGATAAAATTATATGCGTTATACAAAATTCTTCACAATCTTAGCTTTCAGTCTGGCCATTGGAATTTTGGGTTGTTCTACGGATAAGAAGGTTGAGGCCCCCAAACAAGCAGGGAGTGGAAAAGAATTTGGTCCCACCGAAGGCTGAGCTTAAGGGCCCGAATTTCGCGGTGGAACTTAGTGACCTTAAAGTGTCCATGACCGTTGACACAGCTTCTAAAGAGATCACCGAGACGCCAAATCTCAGGGGTCGCATCAAGATAACCAATATATCGAAAGATGTCCTGGACATCCAAGGGGTCACCCTTGAGTACATGGATGCAGCGGGGAAGCCAATCGCTTTTACATCTGGAGAAAAGATAGCCAAGGTTTATCCGTTTTGGAAAGCTGTTAAGCCGGGGGAAACTACCGAAGGGTCTTTAGATGTCACCATCCCAAGGATGGCGGTCAAGGAAAAGGCCTTGGAAAAGATAGAAGTCAACCTGGTCTATGTCCCGTCTCCCCTTAAACGGGAAACGTTAATTCTGTCCGGAAAAGTTGAATAGTCCGTTATAGGGGGTATCAAAGGCAGGGTCATTTTGGCCCGGCCATATTCGAACGAAGCGCCCTAACCCCAAATTTATTGGGGGAATTTATGAAAAGGAATTTGCAAAAGGTGCCCGTAGGTAGCCTCCAAAGAGGGAAATAAATCTTTTTGGAGGCTTACTAGATATTTATCCTACGGTATTATTCCGGCAAGTTTTCAATTGTCGTATGGCTATAGGCAATTGTCTAATTCAATTAAGGATGCCACCATAATTTAGGGAGGGTTCAATGAAACCGGAAACTTCAGGGAAGGTAAAGTTTGGAGTTTGGGGCCTTATTATTGGGGCAGTCATCGTAATGATCATCGGCTTTGCGTGGGGTGGTTGGCTAACCGGGGGCACTGCCCAAAAGATGACCGACGAGGCGGTCTTGGCGAGTCAGGCGGCGATCTGCGTCGCCCAATTTATGAAGCAACCGAACCATGAAGAGAAACTTAAAGAATTAGAGAAAGTAGAGTCCTGGAAGAGATCTGAATTCATTGAAAAAGGGGGCTGGGATAAAATGCCCGGGCAAGAAAAGGCCGGCTCCTATGTAGCCCAGGCATGCGCCAAGGGGCTTGAAGTTCTGGTCAGTAAATGAGAGGACTGGGATAACGGGTAAAGGTGATCCATAATTTATTTTAGGTGGGCCACCTTTTTCCGTTTTTCCGGTGGAAGCGTAATTTTGGTTGAAAAATGTGGACCTACATGGACTTTCTGAATTTTGGGAAAAAGGGGACGCTGCTTGAAGTCTTAAAGAATGAATTGGGAGGCGGGGAGAAGAGAGAAATAAGTGTTAATTTTGAATCCCGTCCCCGTCGCTGCTCGGAGTATCTAGGGATGGGTTTCCCAAAGAGGTGTACATGCCCTTAAATGAAGAGAAAAAGCCGGGAGAAAATTTAAAAGATAAACTCAGTTCCTTCTTGGGTCTCCAGGCCCCCCAGAGAAATGAGAAAGGGCTGCCCCCCAAGGCCCACTTCAGTATCTGGTATTTCCTGATCGTCTTCCTCTTGATTGCCCTGGTGCAACAATATCTTCTTTCCCCAAAAGTGGAGATGATCTCTTACAGCAAGTTTAAACAATACCTGGCGAAGGACAGGTGAGCAGCTTGACCATCGGCCCGGAAACCATCACCGGAACAATAAAGGGAAAAGAGGAGAAAAAGGATCAAAATTTCGCCGCGGTCCGGGTGGAGGACCCCAACCTGGTGAAGGAACTGGATGACCACAAGGTAAACTATTCCGGTCTTTATGAGAGTAAATTCTGGAGCACCATTCTTTCCTGGGTCATCCCCATCGGCTTTTTTTTCTTAATCTGGCGGTTTGCCATGAAAAAGATGGGGCCGGGAATGGGGGTCATGTCTTTCAGCAAAAGCAAGGCCAAGCTTTTTGCCCAGGATGGAACCAAGACTACTTTTGCCGATGTGGCCGGAATCGATGAAGCCAAAGATGAACTTCAGGAAGTGGTGGAGTTCCTGAAGAATCCGGGGAAATTCCAGAAATTGGGGGGGAAGATTCCCAAGGGCGTGCTCCTCCTCGGCGCGCCGGGAACGGGTAAAACCCTTCTGGCCAAGGCCGTAGCCGGAGAGGCCAACGTCCCCTTCTTCAGTATCAGTGGGTCCGAGTTCGTGGAAATGTTCGTAGGCGTAGGGGCGGCCCGCGTCCGCGATCTCTTCTCCCAGGCGACGGCCAGCGCTCCCTGCATTATTTTTATTGATGAACTGGACGCCTTAGGGAAAGCCCGGGGCATCAACGTGATGGGAGGAAACGACGAGCGGGAACAAACGCTGAACCAGCTTCTGGTGGAGATGGACGGGTTCGAAACCAACAAAGGGGTCATCATCATGGCCGCTACCAACCGCCCGGAGATATTGGATCCGGCTCTATTGCGCCCGGGGCGGTTCGACCGGCAGATCCTGGTGGACCGGCCGGACATCAACGGCCGGGAGGCCATCCTGAAAATCCATACCCAGAAGGTTCTTCTTTCTCCGGAAGTGGACCTTCATCAGATCGCCGCCCGGACACCCGGCTTTGTGGGGGCAGACCTGGCCAATCTGGTCAACGAGGCCGCGCTGCTGGCGGCCCGGAAAGACAAGGAAAAAGTGGGGCCGGCCGATTTCGATGAGGCTGTCGACCGGGTCATCGGCGGGCTGGAAAAAAAGAAGCGGGTGATGAACCCAAAGGAAAAAGAGATCATCGCTTTCCATGAGTCCGGGCATGCCCTGGTGGCGGAATCCGTTCAGTATGCCGACCCGGTGCACAAGATCTCCATCATTCCCCGGGGGATCGCCGCCCTGGGGTATACCCAGCAACAGCCCACGGAGGACCGCTATTTGATGACCCGCTCGGAGTTGCTGGACCGGCTGGCCGTTTTTTTAGGGGGCCGGGCAGCGGAAGAGTTGGTCTTCGGAGAGATTTCTACCGGAGCCCAGAATGACTTGCAGCGGGCCACGGACATCGCCCGTTCCATGATCACGGAATACGGCATGAGCGATCGACTGGGCCTGGTGACCTACGAACGCGAGCGGCGACCCATGTTCCTCCCGGATACCTTTTCCGGCGGCAAAACCTACAGCGAAGCAAGAGCCGCCCAGATCGATGAGGAAATCTCCAAGGTCATCGAGGAAGCGCATGAAAGGGTGCGGGAAATTTTATCCCAACGCCGGAAGGTCCTGGATGACTTGGCCCATCTTCTTCTGGAGAAGGAAGTGGTGCAGGGGGAGGAACTCAGAGCGATGCTGTCGAAATCCAAGCCTGGAATTGCGGCTTCATTGCCCGAGCTGCCATCCTTACTGCAAAAGTAGGATGATCTGTAGAATTTGAGAAGAAACAAACCGAAACCTTTTGAGAAATATCGTAAAGGGGCTGTCGGTTTTGTTGCTTAACCCAATCAATGATGGGTCATAAAAAGGAAGCAAGGGGGACACGTATGCAGGAATCAAAGGAATGGGCAAATGGGAAGTCAAGGAAAAGACGCAGGCTAAGGGTGGTCATCCCGGCATACCCTGCTTTCAATATCTATTCCCGTATCGCCCGAGTTACCACCGCCCTTGGACCGATCAGTGTGGCCACTACAGTTCATGAGATGGAAGGATGGGATGTAGAGGTCATCGATGAGAATAATTATCAGGGACCCGCGCCCAGAGATGGGCTGGGGCTGCCGGACCATGAAACCCTGCAGGAGTTGAGGCCGGCAGATGTGGTGGGATTCTATGGCGGGTTGACCAGCACGATTCCCAGGTTGTATGAACTTGCCCGGTTCTATCGGGAACGGAAAGTAACGACCCTTGCCGGCGGACAGCACTTCATCGAGGAGAATATCGCCGAGGGATTGCATAACGGAATTGATGCCATCGTGATGGGGGAAGGAGAAGAGACGATCAAGGAACTGCTTTATGCCTTCGAGGGCCGGCTTCATCGAGATCATATTCGAGGCATCGCTTACCTGGAAAACAATCAGGTCGTCCGGACCGAGGGGCGGGAACTCTTAACCGATTTTGACCATCTTCCCCTTCCCGATTTCTCGCTGGTGCGTTACTCCAAGATTCGTCTTTTCCCCGTAGGACGTGTTCGCGGATGCGGGATGGATTGTGAGTTTTGCACCGTCAAGGGCAAACCCCGCTATGCGACTCCCGAGCGCTTATTGGCGCAAATTACCTCCCTATGGGAGACCTTGGGGGCCAAGCGGTTTTTCATTGTCGACGATCTTTTTGGCCAGGACCGGCTGGAAACCCTGCGCTTTTGTCATCTTCTTCATGACTACCAGATCGGAATCAAAAAACGATTCGAACTGACCGTTCAGATCCGCTTGGATAAAGCCAAAGATCAAGAGCTGCTTCAAGCCATGCGCGAGGCGGGAATCAATGTGGTCGCCATCGGATTTGAATCACCCATTCCCGAAGAGCTGGAAGCGATGGACAAGCATTTAAAGCCTGAAGATATGATTTCTTTATCCCGGTTGTATTATCAGGCTGGATTTTTGATCCACGGAATGTTCATTTTTGGTTATCCCCTTGAGAAAAGTGCGCTCCTCCGGATACCCGCCCAAGAACGGGAGCGATATTTTCGGAGATTCATCAAACAGGCCAAGATAGACACGATCCAGGTTCTGCTTCCAGTCCCCATACCCGGCACGAAGCTGACCCAGAGACTCAAGGAAGAGAACAGATTGTTTCCCAAAGAGAGCCTGGGGTGGGAGTACTATGATGGAAACTTCCCTCTCTTTGTTCCCGACGAGCCGATGACTCCGGAAGAAATGCAACGCTCAATCCAGTTGATTATGGGCCGATTCTACCAATTTCGGCATATGTTTCATGTCGGCCTGAATATTCTTTCCTTCCCGGTAGTCCTCTTGTACTTCCACGATATCAGGAGGGGATGGTGGAAATGGTATCGCGGATGGCGGAATAATCTAAGAAAATTTGGCGGCTGGATGATATTCCGTAGCTTTATGGGCAAATTGCGCCAGGATAATTTCTATGACAAGCTTGGCTCGGCCAAAAGACAACTAGCCTATATCTCTCGGCCCCGTTAGCGAACCTAACGGGGCTAGAGCCCGAAACTCTTTTTATTCCGGTAATGATCCGATTGTACCTACATACCGATGGTGGTTCCTTATGGTCCTTTGTCTGAAAATGGCCTCAAAGCGAAGGCAAAAATTTTGAAAACAGTATTCCCTTGACATTAGGCTGAATGAGGGTATTCTGATTATGAGAAGGCAAAAGAAAGATCTTCCCGAGCAACTCTTTCAGTAAGGAGGATCCCCACCTTTTACCTCCTCAAAGGAGGGTTCAATCAATGCCTTATTATGTCTACGCGATTCAAACGGATTCAAAGCTCAACCATCTCTGCGGAACCTTTGTTGATTACCATGATGCAGAAATTTGCGAGAGAGATCAAAATAGAAATTATTTAAAAGGCAATTCCTTTGTTAAGATGATTTATGCGCAAAATCGAACCCATGCTCTGCAGAGGATAAAACAGATACAACGGGAAAGTCGACCGGTATAAGATTAAGGGGAAGGAACCACCCGGGGAAGTTAAAAATGGCTGAACATTTCTCGATCAATTTTAATAAGCTATACGCGGGTATGCCGACAGAGTATTTTGCATTCTTCCGCCCAAATAGAGGCCGACGCCCTTAAATAATTCAATTTCCGCCTTTTGTGGTTTATGATGGTGCCCTCCGGTGAAAGGTAAATAGTTTTCCGCCGGAGGAGAATCAGATTTCCTCCTTTTCACCATTTCAAATATGGCTCCCCCACCCTTCTGCAGCCGATACCTCGCCTCACCCGATAATCCTTCAAGCTGAGTGGCCCTGGTGTATGGGTTGGAGGGGCAGGGGGACATTCATGAAAAGGGGTGAGGTCGTTTTAGTCTCTTGGGCCGTCACCCCGGCGAAAGCCGGGGTCCAGACATTGTCCCCGCGGAAGCGGGGAACCATTAAAGAAAATCTGGATTCCCGTTTTCACGGGAAACCCTGGATTCCAGCTTTCGCCGGAATGACGGATTCTTTGGAATTCCGACTTTTTACGAATTCATCAAGGGTAGCGCTTCGGAAAACAGTCCGTTCTGGCTCTAACTTGTTCCTCCAGGTGCAGCCTTTGCGAAGAAACGCCTAGCTCCCGCTTGCAGCTGATTAGCGCCCCGCGAGCGCTCGCGGCCGGCAAGCCTTAACAAATTTCGGGAGCTATCGATGGAGGGCCCAGACGATGACCCAGTCGAAAAGTTTTCCTTGTCCAAGCTCGCGTTTTTCGGAGCTGATTACCTCAACCCAGAGTTGGCTTTCGAGCGAGGGTTTTAAGTGCCAGAAGCTTCAGACTGCAGATGGCGGCACTTTGCTTCAGATCGAAAAGGTTGGAGGATGGCGCAAATTTGTCGGAATGTCTACAGCACTTAACATTGTTTTTCATCAGGTTGAGAACACGGTGAACGTGGAAATGGGTGCCGGACGATGGATTGATAAGGCTACTACAGGTGCTGTCGCCTACTTCATTCTCTGGCCTTTGGCAGTGACTGCCGGAATCGGTGCCTGGCAACAGATGAAGATGCCGGAGCGTGTTTTCGAGCATGTTGCCAGATTTCTCACCCCCTCCGCGCATTGAACCGACAATACCTAAAATACCACGCTCGACCGGGAAACCTCTTCAAAGACCTAAGTGAATCTTCTTGAAATCAATATATCCTTTCTCTACATCTGTGTGAATGAGCTGCACCTTAAGCCGGTTGCCCACATCGACGCCTTGATAACCGTAGAGTAATCGCCCTTCAATGGGTGGATGAAAGATGCGTACCCAGGTCCCTTTGTCGGCAGCCCCCGTGCAGATCGCGTCGAACTGCTCTCCGATCCTTGAAGCCAGCAGCATGGCCGCAGCCGATTTGGCAACGAGCCGCTCTACCTTGTTGGCATCATCTTCCTTCTCCGTGCAATGTCGGGCCAACTCCGCCAGTTCCTCCCGGCTGTAGGACATGGGCGGGCCGCCCAGGGCCGCCTTCAGGATGCGTTGCGTAATCAGGTCCGGAAACCGACGGTTGGGAGCCGTGGAGTGCGTATAATCTTTGACCGCAAGGCCGAAGTGGCCGGGCACCGCCCCTTCTGGGGATTCGACGACATATTCACCGGGGCCGAGCAGTTTGATGACGGAGAGGGAAAGATCGGGAAAACGGAGCGGGTCAGCAGCTTTCTGTTCGGCCAGGAAGCTCGCCAGCGCTCTAGAATCCGGCTCCGGTGGGAGCTTAGAATTGTGCTGGGCCGCGATCTCGACGATCCTGCCCCACCGCTTGGGAGAACGGACCATACGTCTCAGGGAGGGGATCTTTTTCCCGTGGAGAAAACGCGCGGTCACGCCATTGGCCGCAATCATAAAGTCCTCGATGATCTCTTTGGCCCGGTTCCGTTCCTCCGCCCGCAGATCCTGGATCTCGTCTCCGGCAAAGATCGGGCGAGCTTCCAGCGTCTGCAGGTCTAGGGCGCCGTGCTCATGCCGCAGGGCTTTCAAATGCTGTGCCACCCGGTCCTGGATACGGAGGTTCTCTGCCAGCCCTGGGACAATCGCCACGGCCTCCGGTATGGGCCCTTTGCCTTCCAGCCAGGCCGCCACACTGTTGTAGGCCAGCTTGGCGTGGTTGCGGACCAAGGCACGATAGATATCCGAGCTTTGTATCTTCCCCATTTCGTTGACCGCCATCTCGATGACCATGGCCGGGCGGTCTTCCTGATAATTCAGAGAGGTGAGGTCGGTGGAGAGTTTCTCCGGAAGCATGGGAAAGGTCTTGCCGGCTGTGTAAACCGAAGTCGTGTTCTGCCGGGCGTGCTCATCAATGGCCGAGTTCTTTTTTACGAGGGCATCCACGTCAGCGACAGCCACAAGAATCTTCACCATCTTATCCGGCAGGGCCTCTGCCACCGTCAACTGGTCCAGGTCTAAGGAATCATCGTTGTCAATTGATGCCCAGAGCAGGTGGCGCAGGTCTTTCCCGAGAGATTTCGCCCCCCAATCATCCTGCTGAATATTCTTCAGATCGTTAAGGGCAGCCCTTGAAAAATCGGGCATAAAACCGCGCTCTTTCATCACCCGGTAAGCGATTCGCTCCAGGATACCTTTTCGTCTTCCATTCGGTGCAGTTTCCATGGGTTAATGATAATCCCTGCCTTTCAAATTTATTAATCCTTTTAGATTATTCAATATTTTTTCACCCAATGCAACCCTTCGGCGCATTATTCCCCATGGTTCTTCCTTTCCTGGGGTCTACCTATTGTGGGTCAGGCCGTTGACTCTCTTTCCACTTGTCATCCGATGAAGTATTCTCCTACGGTATGGCCGGCCTAAACTACATTATCTTTTATTTAAAAATACGGTTTTTACCCCATTTTTTGCTCATGGGCGATAAGCTATAAATATTCTAACCAAAAATAAAATAGTCCAAATAAAAGGAAGTGTTAAATTCATCATTCTAGAAAGGAGTCAAACATGCTGTGGACGATATGTGTCATTCTCTTAATTTTGTGGCTGCTGGGATTCGTCAGTGGCTACACGATGGGTGGAGTCATTCACATCCTCCTGGTCATCGCCATCGTTGTGGTGCTGGTCCGCGTTATTCAGGGACGAAGACCATGGTAGCCGTTTCGACCCTTGCCGGAGAAGGCGAGGTATTGGGAAAGGAAGTGGTCAGCAGGTCCAGCAAGATTTTGCCGAATCTGCGAACCCTTCAGTAGAAAAGGTATTGCAACCAGCCATTTCACCACAAACTTACAGAGAGGAGTAACCCCTATGAAAAAGAGAAATAAGCTTATCGGCTGTTTTATGCTTCTTATGCTGATCGCCACCTTGGTGGCCTGTGCCTCGACATCCAAGCAGGAAGGTGCCGGGGAATACGTGGACGATTCGGTCATCACGACGAAGGTAAAGTCCCTGCTAGCCAGTGATGATTTTCTCAAGTCATTCCAGATCACGGTGGAAACTTACAAGGGCATCGTTCAACTGAGCGGCTTCGTTGATTCCCAAAAGGCCATCGATAAAGCGGGTGAAATCGCCAGTGGCGTCAAAGGGGTCAAATCCGTAAAGAATAGTCTGAACGTGAAGAAATAGGCGACGGGTATTCTTTCCCGGAAAGAGCCTGGCGGCCGCTATCGACCCGAATCTCGAATTTCTGAGCGATCCGTTTGGGAAGGAAAATGCGGAAATGGAGAAGATGTTTGCCAGGGATTTTGCGGAGTCTGACCATATTCGCTGGGAAGACTGGAAAAAGAGACCTTTGCTTTCCAGGATCCGGGGGGGGTTTTACCATTTATTCTCGCACTGGCTATAGAAAATCAGGAAAGGGGAGAAGGTTCGTGCTTCGCATATATTTACCTTTCTGGTGATCTCCTGCGTTGGCCGAATCCCGGGAACGCTGCTTTTGACAATGCAAGGCAGTTCCGTCCGTTCTGAGCATTACCGTGCCTTTTTTGTGGTTTTGGGGCTGATACTCCTTATCTTTGTCCTCGCGGTCATTTATCGAGACCGAATGGAGAACTTATTGAAGCATAAAAAAACCTAGTCTCCGAGAAAACCACTACGGCTGTGAACTGCTAACTCGAAAGTATACTTTGAGATAGAAATTTTGAATGCCAAATCGATCGAGAGGAATCTCAACCACATTTTCAGAGATTCCCGCAGGGAAGGAAACTAAAAGGGGATATTCCGCCGCAACAATGCCCCTTCCATCGCAACGCCAACATTCGAAAGGCCCTACCCCCCCGCGACCATCGCAGACTGGGCATTTGAATTGAGATGGAATGAATACCCGAACCTGACCTCCTCTAAGGGCTTCTTCCGGAGACAGGATAATTTCAACATTCAGGCTCTCGATGGTTTCAGCCTTGGGACGGGTGAGAAGGGTAAAATTGCTCCATAAACGGTCAAAAAGTTGCTCAAATGAAGGCCGAATGGTTTGGAAAGAATGGGTTAAAGATACTCCCCCAAGATCCACTGTTTTTTCGGGTGCGACCGACTCCACTGGGGTTAAATTTAAAGGTTTTTTCCTGGCATGCAATGCCTCATCATAGGCCTTTTGACGCTCCGCATTGGTTAATGTAGAATATGCCTTCTGGATTCTAAGGAAAATTTCTCTATCGTGTTCGAGGAGATCTGGATATAACTCTGAAATTAATTCCCGGTAGGCTGATTCGATCAAATCCATCGATGCATCTGATTCAAGACCGAGAAGGGAATAAAGATCTCTTTTCATAATAAACCTCCTTCCATTCCCTCCCAAAAATCCTTCGTTGCCAGTAAATCAAAAGGATTCGCCGCTTAAACCAGCCCCTCTCAATTTTGATTCATTATACCATATTTGCCATATTCGTCTTCGCAGGGTAAATTTCTTTTTCTGGCAAGCAACATGCATTTTTAGGGGGCCGGTACCAACCACAGGATCTATTCCCTTCCCCTGGTTCTGTTTCTAAAGCTTGACACGAGGATAAGCCAATACTTCGGCGATAAATTCGTCTTGACTTTTCTTTTTTCTTTAATACAAAATATCAGAAAAGGGGGTGGAATTTTTGGAGGATGATTCCAAAACCAGAGAAGAAATCCTTGGAGAATTAAGAAACCTCCGAACTCGCCTTCATGAAGTCGAAGAAGCACGGCAGGTTATCAGGAAAGAGAAAAATAATCAGGCTCACCGGCACGCTGAGGAGGAGATCCGCTGGACCCAGGAAAGAGAGAACGAACGGGCCAGCGCCGGTGAAATATTGCATTTTGAAAAAATGGAGCACCGGCATTCGGAGGAAGAACTGGGGAGAACGAGGGAGCAACTTCGGGATGTTTCCTTTAAACTTCTCCAGGCCGAGGAAACGGAAAGGAAAAGAATCGCTCAGGAAATCCATGATGGCGTTGGGCAACACTGGGTAATCGTTAAACACCGAGTGGAAACCATTCTAAAACAGCTTGGGAAAGAGATTACGGCGCCCTTGGAGGACATCCTTCCCATCATTCAAGTCGGCATAGAAGAAACCCGCAGGATACAAATGAATCTGCGGCCCACCCTCCTGGATGATTTGGGCATCCTGGCCACCATTACCTGGTTTTGTCGGGAATTTCAGAAGGCCAATCCTGTTATCCACATCGAAACGAAGATCAATATCCAGGAAAATGACGTGGCCAATCCGGTAAAAACCGTCATTTATCGGATCATGCAGGAAGCCCTCAATAATATTTCCAAACACAGCAAAGCGAATCTCGTCAACCTCACCCTACAGAAAGAAGGAGACCGGATAGAATTTATCATCCAAGACCACGGCCAGGGATTCGATTTGAATGCCGTGTACTCCCTGAAGAGTTCCGAGAAGGGATTGGGTCTCGCCGGTATGAAAGAGCGGACTTTTCTTTCGGGTGGATCTATGTCGATTCAATCCACCCAGGGGATAGGGACCACGATTCGAGCCTCATGGCCGGTATCGGCTTAAATCCCCATGTCCCTCTCCTTCTGCGCCCCATCGGCAAACCCATCGCTCAAATCCCCCCCAACCCCGCTTGGCTGGAATCTGTATCGTTATCGCTCATTCCTTATATAGGTCCTCTTGAAGTTTCGCTATCTGTGCCTTGAGGCTCCCGTCGTACACGACATTACCGATTTTCGTCAAAAACCCTCCGATCAAGGAAGGATCTTTTTCTAAGGAAAGGATGACCTCTTTGCCGGTCAAAGACTCCATCTGGTTTTTTATCTCCTGCACTAAATCGGAGGGAAGCTCCCGGGGAATAACCAGGGTAGCCCGGGTACGCCCGGCCACCTCATCACCGAGGTCCCGATAGACCTTGGTGATCTCGAAAAAAAGATCAATCCGTTTCTTCTGAATCAGAAGCTCGATGAATGTAAGGGTCGTCGTGGCCAGGCCGAGCCTTTCCCCGATCTTTCTGCCGATCGCCTTACGGGTGGGCTTCGGAAATGCCGGGCTCCAGAGCGCGACGCGGAGTTCCTTGCTTTCCTTGAGCAGGTCCGCCATTTTATTCAAATCTTGCCCCAGGGTTTCATAATTCCCATCCTTTAAGCCGACTTCCAAAAGGGCCTTGGCATATTTTTTAGCAATGGTTAAGCTGATCATCTGAGCTCCTTCCCCTTCGCAATAGGCTCCCGTCTTCCCCGATCCATCGACTTCGCTTTGAACATATTCCCCCGGGGGAAAACGCTCCAATAAAAACCAAGCCCGGAAACGGTTGTTACCCCTTGGACCAAACGCTAAAGCTGGATCTGAGAACCAAATTCCACCACGCGATTGGCGGGTAGACCATAATAGGCCGCCGAGGTTGCAGCGTTTCGCGACATAAAGGCAAAGAGAACCTTACGCCAGCGCATCATCCTGGAATCACCGGTGGTAAACAAGGACACTCTGCCCAGGTAATAAATCGTTTCTGCCTCGTCGATCGGAAGCCCTAAATGGATGGCCGCCTTCATGATCTCCGGCACGTTGGGCCTTTGCATATACCCGTTGTAAGCCAAAACCCGGTAGAAGCCCTGTCCCAAGTCCTCGACTTTCACCCTTTCATGGACCGGCACCTTGGGGATGTCAGCGGGCAGAATCGAAAGGAGCGCCACCTTCTCGTGTAAAATCTTATTATATTTGAGGTTGTGCAAAAGGACAGGGGATGTCCATTCAGGGGTAACCGACATGAAAACGGCTGTGCCCTGGACGCGGGGAAGGTTCCGGCGGGTAACATCCGCAAGGAAAAGTTTTAGGGGCACCCTGGTTTCCAACTTACGGATGAGCTCGGAACGCCCTTTTCTCCATGTGGTCATGGCGATCGTGAGGAGCCCGGCCGCAACCAGGGTAAACCAGCCTCCGCTCTTGACCTTGAGGAGATTGGCCCCGAAGTAAGATAGGTCAAAAACAAGAAAGAGGGTAATTAGAGGGACCGCCAGCCACAGGGACCATTTCCAGACACGGGTAATCACGACAAAATATAAAATGGAGGTGATGGTCATGGTTCCCGTGACCGCGATTCCATAGGCTCCCGCGAGGCTGCTGGATTCACCGAAACCGATCACGACCCCTAAACAGGCAATCATCAGGGCATAGTTCACTGCCGGCATATAGATCTGCCCCCGCATGATGGAGGAAGTGTGCACGATAACAAAACGCGGGCAAAACCCGAGTTCGATGGCCTGCTGGGTGAGGGAAAAGACGCCGGAAATCAAAGCCTGGGAGGCGATCACCGTAGCGATAGCCGAAAGGCCGACCATGGGATAAAGAATCGGCTTGGGAACCAACCCATAAAAAGGATTGACATTCAGTTCGGGATGACCCAGAAGGAGAGCTCCCTGGCCAAAATAGTTGAAAAGCAATGCGGGGAACGCAAGGCTCATCCAGGAAAGGCGGATGGCTTTTCGTCCAAAGTGCCCCAGGTCGGCGTAAAGGGCTTCGGCCCCGGTTAAACAGAGCACCACCGAGCCGAAAACCACGAAGGCATGGAGCTTATTGCCGGCAAAGAATTGGTAGGCATAAACCGGGTGAATGGCGAGTAAGATACGGGGTTCCTGTAAAATCTGGCCAAGCCCCAGCGCGGCAATCGATGCAAACCAAAGGGTCATGACCGGGCCAAAGATCTTCCCAATGCCCGCGGTTCCCCAGTGCTGGGAAAGAAACAGCAAAAAGAGGACCACGCAGGTGAGGGGCAACACGATCGGTGTCGCTGCTTGGGTGGCAACCCCGAGACCCTCGATGGCCGAAAGGACCGAGATCGCCGGCGTGATGATGCCATCTCCATAAAGGAGCCCTGCACCCAGAATCCCGGCGAATACCAGTCCCACACGCAGGCGAGGCGATACGTTTGGGCTGCCGCCCGATATGAGGCCAAGGAGGGCGAAAATGCCTCCCTCCCCGTGGTTATCCGCAAAAAGAATGAAGATCACATACTTGATGCTGACCACTACGGTAAGGGACCAGAAGACAAGGGACATGACCCCGAAAATATTCCCCTCCGTCAAGGCAATGGCATGATGCCCGTGAAAACACTCCTTGATGGCGTAAAGCGGGCTCGTGCCTATATCGCCATAAACCACACCCAGGGCGCCGAGGGCGAGCAAAAGAGGGCGGGTTCTTGAGCCTGCGCTGTTCGCATTCGGTTCCATCGTATAGAAATGGTGCCCCTATCTTCAGGGTAGGTAAAAGGCTTGAACACTGTTTCTGGCGATTCTGGATTTAAGGATATTAGGGCGCCTGCATGATGTTGTCAAGCCTCCTTCGCGATCGAAAATCCATAGATTCTTTGGGCATGGGTTATGAAAAAGTCAAATAGGCCCGGCGTATTCCGGGCAGGTGGCAGGTAAGAGAGTAGAATGAATGGCGATTGCTGTTTAGCGACGATTTCTAACCCGTTAAATGAATCGTAATCGCCGACGGTATATGCTACAATAAGTTGTCATTATTGGCCTCCCTTCGATTGAGATTAATTGCGAAATTCACCATTTCGGATTGCCCTCTTTCGATCACTGCCATTGGTTAATTTTCAAAAACGCTTCCTAACCCAAGAAGGAGACCTCAAATTTGCAGGTGAGCAGCAGGACCATTCGCGAATCCTTGATCCGTTGGGGGGCACGCCTTCGCGGAAACGGCTTGGCCCAAAAGTTCGCCGGCTACCGAGCCACCGCTGCGATCGGAACTGTTCAGCAGCGACCAGATGAAGCAGCATGGCAAGGCCCTGGCGGACTCGCACAAATTGGGTTTGGGACGCGCTCCGGACCAGCTTCTGACGCGGCTGGCGGAGAACGAAGGCGTCCTGATTGGAGCCTGCAATCTGCTGACGGACGGCGGTCAAGGCGAACCGCCGGATTGCGCCGGCCGGGGAATGGCTGCTCGACAACTTCTATCTGATCGAAGAACAGATTCGCACGGCCAAGCGACACTTGCCCAAGGGTTACAGCCGGGAACTGCCGCGCTTGCTGAACGGCCCATCGGCCGGGCTTCCGCGCGTGTATGACATCGCGCTGGAGACGATCTCGCACGGCGATGGACGGGTCGATCCGGAAAGTCTCAGCAGTTTCGTAGCCGCCTACCAGACGGTGACCGCCCTGAAGTTGGGCGAATTGTGGGCCATCCCGATCATGCTGCGCCTGGCCCTGATCGAGAATCTCCGCCGCGTTGGAGCCCGGATCGCCGCCGACCGGACCGACCGAAACCGCGCCGACTACTGGGCGGACCAGATGACGGAGATCGCCGAGAAAGACCCGAAGAACCTGATTCTCGTGATCGCGGATATGGCGCGGTCGAGCCCGCCGCTGGTGAGTTCGTTTGTCGCCGAATTGGCCCGCCGGTTGCAGGGACAGAGCCCCGCTTTGGCCTTGCCGCTCACCTGGATTGAGCAGCGGCTCTCCGAGTCCGGCCTGACGATTGAGCAGTTGGTGCAGTCGGAGAACCAGCAACAGGCCGCCGATCAGGTTTCCATCAGCAACAGCATCGGCAGCCTCCGATTTCTGGGGGCGATGGACTGGCGCGAGTTCGTCGAGACGATGAGCGTTGTCGAGCAGATACTGCGTGAGGATCCTGGCGGAGTCTACGGCAAGATGGATTTTGCCACCCGGGATCGCTACCGTCACGTAGTGGAGAAGATCGCCAAGAGCAGCCGGCGATCCGAAAGCGAGGTGGCCCGCGAAGCGATCCAATTGGCCCGCGAGGCCGCAGCCAAGGATGACGGCGACGATCGAGCAGCCCATGTCGGGTTCTACCTGATCGACAGGGGATTGCCGCAGCTCGAACGAACGGCGGAGGTGCGCCGATCTCCCCTTGAGGCTCTTCGGCGATTGAGCCGTCGGTTTCCTTTGCTCTTCTATCTGGGCACGATCACGCTGATTACGGCTATTTTCACCGGGAGTTTGTTGGCCAAGGCGCATGCCGGCGGGGTCCAGGATTGGCATCTCGCGCTGATCGGGTTCCCCTTGCTGCTGTGCGGCAAGTCATCTGGCGGTGGCGCTGGTGAACTGGCTGGCGACCTTACTGGCGACGCCGCACTTGCTGCCGCGAATGGACTTTTCCGGAGGAATTCCGCCGGAATCGCGCACCCTGGCGGTGATCCCGACGATGCTCACGAGCGCGCAAAACGTCGAGGATCTGGTCGAGGCGCTGGAAGTTCGGTTTCTGGCCAATCGGGACGAGCACCTGCACTTCGGTCTGCTGACGGATTTCCGGGACGCACCGGAGGAAACCATTCCGGAGGACGAACCGCTGTTGCGGCTGGCCCGGAAGAGAATCGAAGAGTTGAACGAAAAGTACCGGGGCCCAAAGGCCGACACGTTCTTCCTCTTTCATCGCCCGCGCCGCTGGAATCCGCGGGAGCGGATTTGGATGGGTTACGAGCGCAAGCGAGGAAAGCTGGCGGAATTGAATTCGCTTCTGCGCGGCGGCTCAAGAGATCGCTTCTCCCTCCTCGTCGGCGATACTGCCGTCTTATCGAACGTGAAGTACGTGATCACCCTGGACACGGATACGCAGCTTCCCGCGCGATTCGGCCTGGCAGTTTGTGGGAGCCATGGCGCATCCGCTGAATCGGCCGCGGTACGACGAAGACCAGCAGCGGATCGGTGAGGGGTACGGCATCCTTCAGCCGCGCGTGGCCGTGAGCCTGCCGGGCACGAACCGGTCGCGGTACGCGCGATTGTGCGGGAGTGAGCCGGGCATCGACCCGTACACCCGGGTCGTCTCCGATGTCTACCAGGACGTGTTCGGTGAAGGCTCGTTCATCGGCAAGGGGATCTATGATGTCGATGCCTTCGAGCGGGCCCTCAAGGGGCGCTTTCCCGAGAACCGGATCCTCAGCCACGACCTTGTGGAGGGATGCTACGCGCGGGCGGGGCTGTTGAGCGATGTGCTGTTGTACGAGGAATATCCATCCCGCTACAGCGCGGACGTGAGCCGTCGGCACCGCTGGATTCGCGGGGATTGGCAAATTGCCCGCTGGCTGCTGCCGGGCGTTCCCGGCCCCGAGCGGAAGCCGCCGGAAGAATCCGCTCTCCGGGCTGTCCCGATGGAAGATTTTCGACAATCTTCGTCGGAGCCTCGTGCCGGCGGCGTTGACCCTGCTGTTGCTCCTCGGCTGGACCGTCTTGTCGCCGCCCTGGTTATGGACCCTGGCGGTGATCGGAACCATCCTGATTCCTCCCTGGATGGCCTCTCTTCTGGATCTGTTTCAGAAGCCGGGCGATGTGCTGCTGCGTCAGCATCTTGCCGCCGCGGTGCGCTCGGCCGGCCGGCACTCCGCTCAGGCGGCCTTTACGCTCGCGTGTCTCCCCTACGAGGCCTTCTTCAGTCTGGATGCGATTGGGCGCACGGTCTGGCGGATGCTGGTCACCCACAAACGACTTCTGGAATGGAATCCGTCGAGCGACTCGGATCGCCAAAGCCGCACGGACCTCGCCGCCTCCTGGCGGACGATGTGGATCGCCCCCGTCCTGGCCATTGCCGCGGCGATTTATCTGGCGCTTTCGAGGCCGGCCGCGCTCGGCGTGGCCGGGCCCATCCTGGGCCTCTGGTTTGCCTCCCCCGCTATCGCCTGGTGGATCAGCCGGCCGCTCGCTCGCCGCGGAGCAAGGCTAACGGCTGACCAGACCCTCTTTCTCCGGAAGCTTTCCCGAAAGACCTGGGCGTTCTTCGAGACTTTCGTCGGCCCGGAAGATCATTGGCTGCCGCCGGATAACTATCAGGAGCATTCCGCTCCCGTGGTCGGGCATCGCACGTCGCCGACCAACATGGGACTGGCGCTGCTCGCGAATTTGTCCGCGTACGACTTCGGCTACATTCCGGCCGGACAACTCATCGAGCGCACGGCGAATGCCCTCCACACGATGGAAGACTTGGAACGGCACCGGGGCCACTTCTACAACTGGTATGACACGCAGTCTCTGAAACCGCTGCAACCGACCTATATTTCGACGGTGGACAGCGGGAACCTCGCGGGCCATCTGCTGACCTTGCGGCCGGGTCTGCTCGCCCTTCCCGATCACAAGATCCTGGGAGCGCGATGGTTTGACGGGCTCAGCGACACCCTACGGATTCTCGTGGACGCTGCGGGAGAAGCCGCTCCAGCCCAGCTCGCTCAACTTCAGAAGGATCTGGCATCCGCATCCGATTCCCGGCCAACTACGCTCGCGGCGGCACGGCTGTGCCTCGACCGGCTGGCGACATCCGCCGCGGAGGTGGTGGGCAGCCTCGATGCTGACCCCGAGAGCCAGGCGAAGTGGTGGGCACAGGCCCTCGCCCGGCAATGCCAGGACGCCCTCGATGAGCTGACGTTTCTCGCTCCGTGGACCTTGCTGCCGGCCTCTCCGGACAGGCTCAGCGACTTTCGCGGCATCGATGAGATCCCCACGCTGCGCGAACTGGCCGGATTTGAGGTGGAGTTGCTGCCGGCCATCGAGGATCGCCTCGGCTCGGACGCAACCCCCGAGGAAAACGAGTGGTTGGGTGAGCTTCGACGGCTCATCACGGAGGCAAGCCAGCGCGCCAAGGCAAGGATTGCGGCTATCGAACGCCTGGCGCGGCAATCCGGCGAACTGGCCGATATGGAGTATGACTTCCTGTTCGACAAGGCGCGTCATCTGCTGGCGATCGGCTACAACGTCGGGGAGCGCCGGCGGGACTCGAGTTACTACGATCTGCTGGCTTCGGAAGCGAGATTGTCCAGTTTCGTGGCGATTGCGCAGGGACAAGCTGCCGCAGGAGAGCTGGTTTGCCCTGGGACGCCTGCTCACCACCGCCGGCGGAAAGCCGATTCTCCTTTCGTGGAGCGGTTCGATGTTCGAGTACCTCATGCCGCTTCTGGTGATGCCGACCTACGAAGACACGCTGCTCGACCAGACCTACCAGGCGGCGGTGGAGAGGCAGATCGAGTATGGGAGGCAGCGCGGCGTACCGTGGGGTATGTCGGAATCCGGCTACAACACGATCGACGTTCGTCTCAACTACCAGTACCGCGCGTTTGGCGTGCCCGGCCTGGGGCTCAAACGCGGGCTCGCCGAGGATTTGGTCATTGCGCCGTATGCCTCGGCGCTCGCGCTGATGGTGGCGCCCGAGGAGGCGTGCCTGAATTTGCAGCGACTCGCCGCTGAAGGGCTGGAAGGAAAATACGGCTTCTATGAAGCGATCGACTACACTCCGTCGCGTCTGCCCCGCGGGCAATCGAGCGCCGTGGTCCGGTCGTTCATGGCCCATCACGAGGGCATGAGCCTCCTCTCTCTGGCCTATCTGCTCCTGGACCGTCCGATGCAGAAGCGATTCGAGTCGGATCCGTTGTTCCAGGCGACCACGCTGTTGCTCCAGGAGCGGGTTCCCAAGGCCACGGCGTTCTATTCGCACACCGCCGAGCTCTCCGACTTACGGACGACTCCCAGCGGTCCGGAGACGCCGGTGCGCGTTTTCAGCAGTCCCGACACCCCGATACCGGAGGTGCAGTTGTTGTCGAACGGCAGATACCACGTGATGATCACGAACGCGGGCGGCGGTTACAGCCGCTGGAAGGACATGGCCGTCACGCGCTGGCGCGAAGACAGCACCTGTGACAACTGGGGCACGTTCTGTTACCTCCGCGACGTGGCGAGCGGGGAGTTCTGGTCAACCGCCTATCAGCCGACGCTCAAACGGTCGGAGAAATACGAAGCGATTTTCTCGGAGGCGCGAGCGGAGTTCCGCTGCCGCGACCACGACTTCGACACCCATACGGAGATCGCCGTTTCGCCCGAGGATGACATCGAACTGCGCCGAATCACCATCACCAACCGCTCTCGGACACGCAGAACGATCGACGTCACGAGTTACGCGGAGGTCGTTCTCGCCTCGCCGGCCGCGGACGCGCTGCATCCGGCGTTCAGCAATCTCTTTGTTCAGACCGAGATCCTCCGCCCGCAGCGGGCGATTCTCTGCACTCGCCGGCCCCGCTCCCAGGGCGAGCACGACGCCGTGGATGTTTCATCTGATGGCCGTGCATGGGGCGGACATCGGAGAAATTTCCTATGAGACCGACCGCATGCAGTTCATCGGCCGCGGAAACACGGTCGCCGATCCCCAAGCGATGAGCGGTTCCGCAGCGCTCTCGGGCAGCGAGGGCTCCGTGCTCGATCCGATTGTCGCGATCCGGTATCGGATCACGCTCGATCCGGAAGAATCGGCGACGATCAATATTGTCTCCGGCATCGGCGAGACCCGCGAGCGTGTGCCTGGGCCTGGTCGGGAAATACCAGGATCGGCGTCTCGCGGACCGCGTCTTCGATCTGGCGTGGACCCACAGCCAGGTGGTCCTGCGGCAGCTCAATGCCACCGAGGCCGACGCGCAACTCTATGGACACCTGGCCAGCTCGGTAATCTACGCCAATTCCTCGCTGCGCGCCGACGCGAGCATTCTCAACAAGAACCGCCGCGGGCAATCCGGTCTATGGGGCTACGCCATTTCCGGGGATTTGCCGATCGTGCTGCTGCAGATCGGCGACCCGGCCCATATCGATCTGGTGCGCCAACTCGTGCAGGCCCACGCCTACTGGCGCCTAAAAGGACTGGCGGTGGACCTGGTGATCTGGAACGAAGATCACGCCGGTTACCGGCAACTTCTCCACGAACAGATCATGGGGCTCATTGCCGCAGGCATCGAAGCCAACGTGACGGATCGACCCGGCGGCATCTTTGTAAGACCTGCCGACCAGATATCGAACGAGGACCGCATTCTTCTCCAAACGGTCGCCCGGGCCATCCTCACCGACAGCCGGGGGACGCTGTGGGACCAAATCCACCGTCGCGGCCTTGGGGAAGTAACCGTGCCGCGCCTTACGCCAACCCGACCCCGCCGCGCCGAACCCTCGCCAACGGCCGCGTTGCCTCGCCACGATCTGCTCTTCTTCAACGGGCTGGGAGGATTCACCCCGGATGGGCGCGAGTACGTCATTACGACCGCGCACGGGCAAGTGACGCCGGCGCCGTGGGTGAATGTGCTGGCGAACCCGCACTTCGGAACCGTCATCTCGGAGAGCGGCCCGGCCTACACCTGGAGCGAGAATGCCCACGAGTTCCGCCTCACTCCCTGGGCCAACGACCCGGTGAGCGATTCGAGCGGAGAAGCCTTTTACCTCCGTGACGAAGAGAGGGGCCACTTCTGGTCCCCCACGCCGCTGCCCAGCCGCGGGGCGACGCCTTACGTCAGCCGGCACGGATTCGGCTACAGCGTCTTCGAGCACACGGAACGCGGCATCCGCTCCGAGCTGTGGGTTTACGTGGCCCTGGACGCGCCGATCAAGTTCACGGTGTTGAAAGTGCGCAACGAGTGCGGCCGACCCCGCCGGCTCTCGGCCACGGGATACGTGGAATGGGTGCTGGGAGATCTGCGGCCGAAATCGACCATGCACGTGGTCACCGAAGATCGACCCCAACAGCGGCGCGCTCTTCGCGCGGAACCCCTACAACACGGAGTTCGCCGACCGGGTTGCCTTTTTCGACGTGGACGATGCGACTCGGACCGTAAGCGGCGACCGGACGGAGTTCCTCGGGCGTAACGGCACGCTTCGGAGTCCGGCGGCCATGACTCGGTCGCGGCTTTCCGGCAAGGTGGGGGCCGCTCTGGATCCCTGCGCCGCGATCCAGGTTCCCTTCGAGCTGGCCGACGGGCAAGAGCGTGAGTTCATCTTCACGCTCGGCGTCGGGCGGGACGCCGATGACGCCCGCAACCTGGCGCATCGCTTCCGGGGATCCGCCGCGGCGCGCGAGGCGCTCGAAGCGGTGTGGCAGTACTGGAATCACACGCTCGGCGCCGTGCAGGTGGAAACACCGGACCCGTCCCTCAACGTGCTGACCAACGGCTGGCTCTTGTACCAGACTCTGGCGTGCCGTCTTTGGGCGCGGAGCGGATACTACCAGCCGGGGGGCGCCTTCGGTTTCCGCGACCAGTTGCAGGACGGGATGGCGCTCGTCCACGCCGAGCCGCACCTCTTGCGCGAGCACTTACTCCGCTGCGCCGCCCGTCAGTTCCGGGAGGGAGACGTCCAGCATTGGTGGCATCCCCCCTCGGGCCGGGGCGTGCGGACCCACTGTTCTGATGATTATCTCTGGCTGCCGCTGGCGACATGCCGCTACGTTCTCAGCACCGGGGACACCGGGGTGCTGGACGAGCCCATCCACTTTATCGAAGGCCGCCCGGTAAACCCGGAGGAGGACTCGTATTACGATCTACCCAGCCGGTCGGAAGAAGCAGCCAGTCTATACGAACACTGTCGGCGAGCCATCCTGAGAGGGCTCAGACTTCGGGGAGCACGGCCTGCCGCTCATCGGCTCCGGGGACTGGAACGACGGCATGAATCTGGTGGGCGAACACGGCAAGGGCGAAAGCGTCTGGTTGGGGTTTTTCCTTTACGACGTGCTCATGCAGTTCACGGAGGTTGCCCGCCTGCGTGGCGACCTATCCTTCGTCGAACGTTGCCGGAGGGAGGCGGCTCAAGTGCGCCGGAATATCGAGCAGAATGGCTGGGACGGCGAGTGGTACCGCCGCGCTTACTTCGACGACGGGACGCCGCTGGGGTCGGCGAGTAATCCCGAATGCCAGATTGATTCGATTGCCCAAAGCTGGTCGGTTCTATCCGGAGCGGGCGATGCCGAGCGCTCGCGCCTGGCCATGGAAGCGGTGGATCAGCGCCTCGTTCGCCGGGACCATGGGCTGATCCAACTCTTGGACCCGCCGTTCGACAAGTCGAATTTGAATCCCGGCTATATACAAGGGTACGTCCCGGGCGTGCGGGAGAACGGCGGCCAGTACACTCAGGGCGCGATCTGGGCGGCCATGGCCTTCGCTGCCTTGGGCGACAGCCGGCGCGCGTGGGAACTGTTGGCCATGATCAACCCGGTGAACCATGCGAGATCTCCGGAGGGGATGGCGATCTACAAAGTAGAACCGTACGTCGTCGCGGCCGACGTATATGCGCTCTCGCCGCACACCGGCCGCGGTGGATGGACGTGGTACACGGGCTCGGCCGGCTGGATGTACCGGCTGATCGTGGAATCACTCCTGGGACTGAGGCTGGAAGTGGACAAACTGCGTTTTGCCCCGTGCCTCCCGGCGGATTGGAAGGCGTTCAAGGTGCACTACCGGTATCGGGAGACGGTCTACCACATCTCCGTTCTGCAAACGCGCGGCGGAAATGGGGAGACGAGTGTGACCGTGGATGGCGTCGAGCGACCCGACCGGGCGATTCCCCTGGTTGACGACCGTCAGGAACACTCGGTCGAGGTGAGAATACCCGTTGCCCACAGCTAACCTGGTTTGCAGAATGATGGCTCCCAGGCGTCCCCCGGTGGGAAATGCCTGGCCGATCGGATGTTATTGTCCTTCTATCGGGCGCTTTAGGAAGATGATCAGGGCATCCCCCGGGGAGGGTACTGCGGAAACTATCTCCCAGCCTTCTTCCCCCCTATTTTCCCCTGCATCCCTCTTCTTTCCTACTCCGAACTCCCCCGGGCGCGCGGCAGCGCGCCCCTAATCCCCAATCCGAAATCCGCAATCCGCAATGGCTATATTCCGCATTCCGCATTGCCTTTCCCCCTGCCCGCCCCCTTGTTTTTTCAATCCGCAATCCGCATTCCGAAATCCGTAATTTTTCTTCCGTCAGATTGACAAACCCCACATTTTCCGATAAAAAATGCTTAATTAGCGCAGAAGTGCGCATCCTTTTCAGGCGAGGAGGAAGGAATGGCAGATGTAGACCTGGAAAAAATGACGGCCACCGAGTTGAGGGATTATGCCCTCAAAAATCACCCCGACATTACCGGCGTCCACGCCATGAAAAAAGAAGAGCTTATTGTGGCGGTTAAGAAAGCCCGGGGGGAAGAGGTAAAGGAAACCAAGAAGAAAAAGGTTAAGGCTAAGGTTAAGGTTGAGAAAAAGGCTTTGAAGGAAAAGATCCGGACGCTGAAAGCAGAAAAAGAAAAGGCCCTTCAGGCCAAAGATCGGAAGGCCCTGGCCCGGCTCCGGAAAAGGATCAAAAAATATAAACGGATGACCAAAAGAGCGGTTCCATGAATCCGAAGGGCCGAAAAAAGCCCAAGCTGAAAATCCGGATTCCCACTCCCAAGCCCACGCGATTCCATTCCACTCCCAAAGGTGAGAAAGGATATGATCGGAAACGCGTCAAACGGGAAGATATTGATCTCCGAAGAATCCTCTAAGTTCATCGGAACCCATTAAAAATCATCCATCCTCCCCTTGCGGCAGGGAAGCTGTGAAAAAATTGCCAAGAGGGCCTCTCACCCTACCCTCTCCCGTCACGCCAAGGCGTGAAGAGGGTGAACATAATGAAATAAAAAAGAAATTCCCTCCCCCTCGATGGGGGAGGGACAGGGTGGGGGTGAAAATGGAATTTTTTCTCACCTTCAGGGAATTGAAGGGAGGGGGAGTGAGGAAGGACATGAGCGACTCAGCCATGAAAGATTATAAAGAAATCAAATTCCAGCTCGAAGACGGAATCGGTTTCATCACCCTCAACCGGGCGGAGAAAAGGAATGCCCTGTCCAAAAACCTGATGGCCGAGATGATCGACCTGTTGAAGAGCATCAAAACCGATAAGCAGGTCCGGGTGGTCATCCTCCGGGCCGAAGGTTCGGTATTCTCCTCCGGCCACGACCTTTCGGAGATGCTCGAAGGGGACGCGGTTTTCTACCGCGAGGTATTTGATGCCTGCACGGAAATGATGGAGGCCATCCGCGCCCTTCCCCAGCCGGTGATCGCCCAGGTACAGGGCATGGCCACGGCGGCCGGCTGCCAGCTCGTGGCTTCCTGCGACCTGGCTGTGGCTTCCCGGGAAGCCCGCTTCGCCACTCCCGGGGTGCGCATCGGCCTCTTCTGCCACACCCCCCAGGTGCCCCTTTCGCGGGCCGTGGGTCAGAAGAAAGCCCTGGAGATGCTCTTGACCGGTCGCCCGATCTCGGCGGAGGAAGCGGAGCGTTTTGGTTTAGTGAATAAGGTGGTTCCCGCCGAGCGGCTGGCCGAAGAAACTCTAACCCTGGCCAAGGAAATTGCCCAGGCCAGTCCCTCTGACCCTGGCCCTCGGCAAAAAGTCCTTCTACCGGCAGATCGAGCTGGATGAACATGGAGCTTATGATTACGCTAAAGAAATAATGGCCCTCAACGCCCTGACCGAAGACGCCCGGGAAGGAATCTCCGCCTTTCTAAACAAGCGGACGCCGCAGTGGAAAGGAAAATGAGCCGAATGCGGAATTCGGAATGGGGAATGCGGAACGAAAAGCGATCGGCCCTGAGGGCCTTGAGGACTGCCATGCCAACGGCATGGCTTGAGGATCGTCAAGCCTCCGGCTTGACTTGAGGAGCGCTTACGCGGGTTGAGGCAATGGCTGAAAGCTCCCGATACAGAAAGCGGAATGCAGGGGCGCGCGGCGCGCGCCCGCATGGATTTCGGATTTAAAAATACGCCTTCGGTCAGTTACCACTCCAGTTCTTAGGCACTCTAGGCATTCCGAATTTTAGGCACTGCTTTTCATAGACTCCACGCCGCCTTCGCCCCTTCCTCCGTGGCCTCGATGATCCGGCGGGGCAAAACCGCATCCCCAACCACAAAGTGACGAATCCCTTTTCCCTCGAGAAACTTCTTGAGACTTTCCATGGCTTTTAAACCCACGGCAATCACCACCTGTTCGATGGGGGAGAGGACCTCCTCCGTGCCCTGGCTCAGAATAGTGACCGACGACGGTTCGATGCGTTTCACCGTAGTGTCGAAGAGAAGCTTGCAGCCGGCTTCGCGGAGACGGGTGTGGAGCATGTAGCCATGGGAGGTGATTTTCAGAACGGGGGAACGTTTCAGGACCTCCACCAGAGTCACCCGGGTTCCTTTTTGATCCAGAAAATCCGCTGTCTCCATGCCGATTAAGCCCCCGCCGATCACCAGGACGTGTTTCTTCGGAGTCACCTCACCGCTCAGGATCTGCCACGCATCCGTCACATGGGGAAGATCGATTCCCGGAATATCCGGGATGATCTTTTCCCCGCCCGCAGCCAGGATGACCGCCTCGGGATTCCCCTCCTGGATCATCTTCTCCGTAGCTTCCACCCCCGGGTGAAGGTTGACCCCCATTTTCCTCGCCTGGGCTCCCAGCCATGCTCCCCACTCCTGGTAAATGCCCTTGAAGGGCGGCTTGCCGGCATACCGCAGTTGTCCTCCCCATTCCTTTTCTTTTTCGAAAAGGTCGACCCGATGCCCCAGGCGGGCGGCTTCGCAAGCCGCGGTCAGGCCGGCCGGCCCCCCGCCAATCACCCAGACCCTGCGCCGGACCGCCGCGGGTCCCTGCGGGTAGAGGGTCTCCTGGCCGGTTTCGGGGTTGATGGCGCAGCGGATATTCCCCTCCCCCAGGATCAACCGCTCGATACAGCCCTGGTTGCAGGCGATACACTTGCGGACGTCCTCGAAGCGGCCCTCCCGGGATTTGAGGATGAAGTCGGGGTCGGCCAGAAACTGCCGCCCGAAAGCCACGAGGTCCGCCTCTCCCCGCCCGATGACTTCATCGGCCAGGGGGAGGTCGGTGAATCGACCCACGCCGATCACCGGCACATTCACGATCTCTTTGATTCTTTTCGCCCGCCCCACATTGAAACCCGGCGGGTATTCGATGGGAGCGCTGGTGATCCCGCCCGGGCTCCCGTGGGTGCCGAGAGAGGCGTGGATGATGTCGGCCCCGGCCTTGACCCATTCCGGGAGAAGGGGCTTCAAATCCTCTACCGTGTAGCCGCCCTTGATGAATTCTTCCGCGGAGAGGCGGAGAGAAACGGGAAAATCCTCCCCCACCCGCCGGCGGACCGCCTGCAGGACTTCCCGGATAAACCGGCTGCGCTTGGATAAATCGCCCCCGTACTCATCCGTGCGCTGGTTCGAAAGGGCGGACAAAAACTGGGTGAGCAGGTATCCGTGAGCGCCATGGACCTCGACCGCGTCAAACCCGGCCTGCTTCGCCCGGAAGGCCGCGGCGCCGAATGCGGCGATCAATTCCTGGATCTCCTCCCGGGTCATCTCCCGCGGGGTCAGGCCGAAGACCAGGGAACGGATGGGTGAAGGGGCGATGGCCTTGCCGGCTTTCAGCAGAAAGAGGCTTTCCCGCCCCGTATGGTGAAGCTGCAGGACGGCCTTGCTTCCATGGGAATGAATTACGTCGGCCAGCATCTTCAGGCCGGGGATGAAACGGTCGTCGTAAGAGCCCAGTTCGGAAGGAATGGCCATTCCGCTGGGATGAATGGCCGAAATTTCAGTGATGATCAGTCCCGCCCCTCCCCGGGCTCTCCTTTTCATGTAGGCCAGGTTCGCTTCGCTCACCGTGCCGTCCGGGTTTCCCAGGTTCGTCCCCATGGGCGGCATGACGATGCGGTTCGGAATCTCCATTTTCTTGACCCGGATCGGGGAGAACAGGTGTTTCAGTGAGTTCGCCATGGCATCTCCTTGTTCTTGTTTAGGAAGTCATTTTCATTTCATTTGGGATTTGGTGCTTGGTCCCGCGTTTCGCGGGATTGGAATTTGTCCTTAACCCTTCATCCGTGTTTATCCGTGTTCATCCGCGTCCAAAAAAGTTTCGGAGTTTGTAGGGGCGCGCTGCCGCGCGCCCGTATGGAGTTCGAAGTCAAAGGCAATAAAGACCCCGTTTTTAACTTTAGGCATTTTAGGCACTTCGAACTCTAGGCACTCTAGGCACTGTATTTATGTTCATCTGTGTCCCACTATGCTTTTTTATTCCTCATTAGCTAAAAGGCTGAGAGTAGAGGCTTCCGCCCGGCCCAGGGTCTGGCTTTTTCCAGTTGCCCGGCCAGGCGGAACAGCGTGGCCTCGTCGCCGAATCGGCCCGCGAATTGTATTCCGATGGGCAGTCCGGCGTCGTTCCAATAGAGCGGAACCGACATGGCCGGGTTGCCGGCGGCGTTAAACAGCGACGTGAACCCGATGGTGCGCATCAAAGGATCCCGAAACACTTCCACATCCGTGGCCATCATGTCCGGTTGGCCGAGGGGTAACGGAGCGCATGCCATGGTCGGCGTCAAGAGAACGTCGTACTTTTCAAAGAAGCGGCCCACCTGCCTCCCCGCCCGGTGGATGGCCTGAATGGACTGGGCATAATCCGCGCCGCTAACCTGATCCACCCCCTTGGCCGAGATGTAGGTCATTCGCTCGACGTTTTGCTCGGTCCAGGGTTTTCCCATCGCCCGGGCCCGGGCATCCAGCGTGGCCCGAAGATTGGAGATTGCGATGACCCGCTGCGCTTCCCGCAGTTCCGCGCCGTCCACCTGCGGCTGGGCCTCTTCCACGAGATGGCCGAGTGATTGGCATAGCCTGGCGGCGTTTTGTGCGGCATCGATGCAGACGCGGTCCACCGGTGATCCGTTGAAACTGACCGTGCAGAGGGCGATCCGAAGCCTTCCTGGGTCCAGCCCGACCTCTTCCAGGAAAGAACCCGCAGGGGGCGGAGCCCAGTAGGGGTCTCCCACGTCCGGACCCGCGGTGACATCCAGGAGCGCCGCGCTGTCCCGCACGCTGCGCGTCACCGCGTGGCCGACGGCCGCCCCGCTCCATCCTTCTCCGAGGTCGGGGCCGTAAGGCGTTCGGGCCCGGGTCGGTTTCAGCCCGAAAAGGCCGCAGCAGGAAGCGGGAATCCGGATCGATCCGCCTCCGTCGGTGGCATGGGCCATGGGGACCATTCCCGAAGCCACGGCCGCCGCCGCCCCGCCGCTGGACCCACCGCAACTGATGTTCGGATTCCAGGGATTGCGGGTGGGGCCGAAGAGAACCGGCTCCGTGCCCGTGGCCTGGCCGAACTCGGGGGTATTGGTCTTGGCGCAGATGACCAGTCCCGCCCGCTTGAGACGGACGGTCATGGTGCTGTCGTGATCCGGGACGAAGTCGGCGAAGAACCGGCTCCCGTAAGTCGTCGGAACCCCGGCGTAGAGCAGGTGCAGGTCCTTCAGGAAATAGGGTACGCCGGTGAAAGGCCCGACGGGCAGACCGGCTGCGATCGCCGCTCCGCGCCTGATCGTACATTCGGGTTACGACGGCGTTGACCTTGGGATTGAGGGCCTCGATTCGTTCGATCACGGTTTCCAGCAGTTCAAGGGCCTTGACTTCGCTCCGCCTCACCAGATCCGCCAGCCCCAGTCCGTCATACTTTTCGAAATCAGAAATCCTGTTCATAGGTTCTTGATCCACGCTCCTTTTGAGATGGTGCGAGTATAACGGGCATGGATTCGAGCTGTCAAGGAAATTGGCCAGCTGAAATCAGTTTGGAAAAACGTCCACAAAATATGAAGGGCCCTGCGCCGGTCAGGCCGGCTCGGCTTCTGCTGGGGCAATTTGAGGCGAATCGGACAAATAATCTTCTATTCGGGATCATCACCATCATCGCCATCATCATAATCATCATCGCCGCCCCACCCTTAAAGCGACCACCACCACCCCCCCTGCCTACCTTACATCCATAATACGCCGGGCGCCTCAGTAAAAGAACTATTCGCCAACCTTTCTGTGAAAGCGCTCTTTGAAGCCCTGCTCCAACTTTTTCACCTTTTCGAGGGTCTCATTAAAGGCATCGTATAGCCTTGCCCCTTTCATCATATCCCTCACTAGACGATATTTGCCCTGCTCCTCTGTTTCATCTTCCAAGATGGATGCAACAGTCTTTTGAGTCGAATCGTTTGCTATTGTCGCCATATCGCGCCCAAGAAGCCGAATCCCAGCAATGACTGGATCGAAGCCTTCGGCCTGCAGAAGTTCCGTCTCCTCTCTATATAAGCGTTCATCGTTTTCTGCTTCTGAGTAATGATCCATAAGGAAAAGCAAATCTTCGGCATCTTTGGGACGCTCCGGGTAGCGATCATTCCAGGAGATGATCTTCATCAGCACCATGCCGGGGATCGTCGGCATTTTCACTTCAAGCACTGGCTTGTCGCTCAGTCGAAGTGCTATCGCGGATTCGTAGGCTTCCTCAAACCCCACGATGGTCATGACCACTTCGTGCTCAGGCGGCCAGGTGATGGTTCTTCGATCACTGCTGATTGCACCGAAGGGTACGATGTGTAGCTGGCAAAAATCTGTGCGCAACTCATGAGGGTTTGAGGTTTCTACAAATTCCCCCGTAGCAACGAGTTTCGTGAACAGTTGCTGGAATTCATCCCAGCCGGCTACCTCCACGCCTATATCGAGGTCGCGCGTAGTACGCCCCGGCTGTATGCCATAACAGTATTCGAGCACAATGGCCCTTGCCATCGCGCCGATTACAAAGAAGCGAATGTTGAGGGTTGTAGCTGCTTGATCTACCACTCGAAGCATTTTTACCAGAGAAGGATCAAGCTTCCCTGACAAGTCTAATAATATGTTCGTCATAGATCATCCGTGCGGTTTCCATATTTCGCTGATTTCCGGTTAACATTAGGTCCGCGTACACAAGCAAAGGATGTACCATGTCCCGGTTCGGAGCAACCGCGTCTGGCTGCCAGAAACGATTTAGAAGTTCTACATCTCCCTCAGGATCTGTCCTTAATTTATTCTGGATCAGAGTATCAGCCAGCTTGTCCTTGTCCACGTAAATGGTTGCTTCTTGAGGATTCAGATGGTCGGTCAGCTTTGCGGCGGCCACTTCGCCTCCCCACTTAGCATGGTCAGGATTTAGTTTTGCCTCCTTCCACCATCCCACCGTTCCCCGGTAACGTCCAAGCAACAATTTGGGCCGAAGTTGCTCGGCATACGCGGTTATCCAGCGTTCCAGCAATCGTTCTTTGTTGATTAATCGGATCTCCTGGCCCCTGCCCTTCCCTACTTCCAACAGGAATCCAAGTTGCTTGAGTTCCCGCATAACCCAGTTCACCATACCTAAGGCTACCCCCGCCTTTTCAGCGATTGTTCGATAGGGTTGGTTTTCCAGCCCGGGGTTGCAAAGTAAGGTATACAACACTCGTAAGCCCGTCTGCTTAAAGGCTCGACCGATAACGGGTACTTTAGTCGGGGCAGGATTCTTGTTCCCCTTTATGTAAATATACACCGGCGGGTGGTTGATGTAGGCGTTCCCGGCTTCATCCATAAACTGAATACCATTCTCTCGGAGTTTTTCGGCCATTCCCTCCGTAACTTGCCGGGTCACAAGGATATGTTTCTCGGCCTGGTTATGCCTCATCAGAGGCAATAGTGCATCTGCCGGGGTGATCGCGGGTTTAAATTCAGGGATAAGATCTAGCCTCACGCCAAGGGTCTGTACCTCTAGGCCTATGATTTTTTTTTGCTTGATAATCTCCACGGGAATTCCTGTTTGACGCGTGAAAACCTTACATGCATTCCGTATTATTATCATTTGATTTCGATAAGTTACCATAATTTGTTCACCTTTTATTAATGTTCATTTTTTGTGAACATATCATTTTTGTGAACATAAATCAAGAAAAAAATGACTTTCCCCCCTATTCCGATTTCAAGCCCAATCCCCGCCAAAGCGGATGCTAATCTCTCTCCGGATCCCTCCATTTGGCACCTGTAGCTACCCGGCTATCGATAAAAATTCTGGTCGGGGGTACTAGCCCCCCCCCTTGTCGTTATTTTTCCCATAAGCAGTGGAACCCTCTAAGGATGGTCAGGGAGAGGATGGACAACCCTCGTTGACCGGGAGCCTTTCTATGGGCGGATGCAACCAGCGCGGGCAGTCTTGGTGGGGATAGAATAAGACATGGGAGAACCGGCCCCCACAAAAGATGCAATTCGCTGCCAAGCTGGTTTGAACCGCGGCTTTTTTGCTATGCCCATTCCAGTGTGGGGGGGGGACACTTGGTGAGAACTGTGCCAGTGAATCGCTAATCTAACAGGGATCCAGCGCCCTTTACCGATAGGCGGTCAGAAGTCTACCTTTGGGAGCCCATTCTGTTTGATTTGCTTGATCCCCAAAGAGACTGGATACCGGTAGGTGGAACCTGGCCCCCTTTCTGAAATCCTCACTTCAAAAAGGCTAAAGAAGATCCCTACTAATGCCGATATTAAGGAATGACAGACTTCCCTATAACAGCTTGATTACCATAGCATTTTGTAGCCCAAGCCTGATTTCAAAGAGCCGGAAAGTTTTGGCCTATAGGAAGAATACAATTTCAAGGAGAATAAAGGATAAGCAGGATTTATGAAAAAATTATTCGTTTTTGTGATCGCTCTTTTTCTCCTCTCCGGATGCGCTTCGATAATGCCGGTATACTCGACTCAATAATCATAAAGGGGGGCTCATGAAAAAAACGGTGTTTCTGTTATGCCTCATCGCGTTGTTCCTTTCCGGATGTAGCACCATGGACATGCGGAAAATTTCGGTTGAGCCGAAAATCTCGACCGAGAATATGCAGAAAAATTCTCTGAAAGCCGGGCTGCTTCTCAATGACCAGTTCACCAACTACAAATATGCCTTCGAGACCGGCACCCAGCTGTACATGCTGTCCAAGGTGCAGGGAGAAATGGTGATCGGCAAAAATTTGTCCCACGCGCTTTACGGGCTTGTCTCCAGCAAATTCGGAAACGTTTTCATTGCCCGCGATGTAAGTGAAATGAACGATATCGACCTATATTTTGCCCCCCGTATTAAGTCCTTCACGTTTTCGCCCCCCTATACGGGGATGAGCTCTTTTACCTCCAGCATGGAACTCGAAACAGAAGTTTTCGACAAAAACGGCCGGTTGCTGCGCAAGATCAGCGTTAAGCAGGAGGGGAGCAGAAGTACGATGAATCAATTCCTCCTGAAAACGAACTATGAGATGGCGAGCGGTGCGGTGAATGAGGCGATAGACAACACCCTGAAGGAATTTTCCAAAAAGCTTAATGAATTTTATTGATTCAGACAGGAGTGACCCATGCGGTTGAAACGATGGCTGGTGATTGTCCTGGCGGTCTGCACCTGCGGTTGCGCAGTCAATAAAGGGTTGACCCAGTCCGAACACCTTGCCAACTACAATCCTCTCTTTTATACCGCCGCCAAGAGCAAAGGGGAGATTCTTACGCAGGAAGGTCTGGAGTACCTTCGCGAAGGTTCCTTCGACAAGTTCCTGTCCTCCATGCGCGAGGCCCTAACGTTTTACTCCGGCAATGGGGAAAAGATCTCCGATATTTGCCGCCACATGGGCAAGGCCTATCTCGACCGAAACGAATACGACAAGGCGCTGTCCTATTACAACCAATCTCTATCCTCTGCCAAAAGCAGCCGATACCCTGAGGGGATCGTCCTGGCGACGGTTGGACTGGCAGATTGCTACAAGAAAATCGGGGATACGGATAAAGCCACAGAGGTTCTAGCGCCGGCCTCGCAGGGTAATCGTGAGTCCACAAAGGGCGAGCATCCGCTCATTTCGCTCAGCAGGGGGGAGAACCTCGCACAGCAAGGCCGTTTATCCCAGGCACTGGACATCTTCACCAAGTCCCTTTCCAACATCGACAGCTACAAGGACGACAAGCTCAAACAGTCGGTCTACTCCTCCCTGGGCACGACCCTTTTCGGCCTCGGCCGTTATCAGGAGGCGATCACCCATTATCAGCGCGCCCTCGAACTTGCCCGGAAAAGTTACCATACGTCCGATACCGTGGACATCCTCAACAACATCGGATTTTGTCTGGTGTCTTTGAAAAGATACAACGAAGCCGCCATGTCCTTCAAGGAAGGGCTGGGGCTCCTGGCCATCATGGACCTGCAATACCCCGAAAAACAGATGTACGCCAATTATGGTCTCGGGCTTTTGAATGAAGAACAACACCGCAATGCCCAAGCGCTGCTCTACTACAACACCGCCATCAAGTATATTGAGGATTTGAGAGGCAGCCTGAGTTCGACGGAGTTCCGATCCCTGTTCCTGGCCAATAAAATATCCGTCTATGAACATGCCATCGACATCCTGCTCACGGCAGCCGGCCGGATGCCGGATGATGACATCCGTCTGGATCCGCGATTTACCAAAGCGGGCCTCTCTCCCGCGGAAGTGGCCTTCTTCTACGCGGAAAGCACCAAGACCCGATC
Organism: uncultured delta proteobacterium; assembly: GCA_963802665.1. Lineage (GTDB taxonomy): Bacteria > Desulfobacterota > SM23-61 > SM23-61 > SM23-61 > SM23-61. Next base: position 40,494 of record CAWDJO010000002.1, read on the forward strand.
TTTTCTCGAACTGCTCTCCAAAGCCAGAACGGGTGCCCTCACCGACCGGATTCCCCGCGAACTGGCCGAACAGGAGCAGCGATTGCTCAACACCATTGACTCGATCCAGTTCTCCGGGAGCGGCCAGTCAGAAGCACAGCGAGAGGTACTGAAAAAATCAAAACGCGAACTCGATGAGTTGATCGCCAGGTTACGGAGAGAGTATCCGGAGTATGCCTCCATCCGCTATCCGGAGCCGGTCATGGCCGGGAATATTCCGCTGCGTGCCAACGAGGTGCTCCTCGCCTATAAAGTGAACCCCAGGAAAACCTATCTCTGGATCATCGAAAAAGGCAAGAAACCGTCGGCCATCGAAATCGCCGTGAGCCGGGAGGAACTTATCCGGAAAGTCGGGGAATTTCGGAGCGGGCTTGAAAATCCGGGCCGACTGGACGCTTACGACCACGAGAACGGGCAGGCCTTGGGCAAGCTCTTGCTGGAAGAGGCGCTCAGCCGGATAGACTCCAACAAAAATATCATCATTACCCTCGACGGCGTTCTGAACCTGCTTCCCTTCGAGGCCTTAACGGCTGGCAGAACAAAAAATGCGATTCAGTACCTGGGAGAAGAATACAAGATCAGTTATTACCCGTCCGCCTCGGTCATGACGACCATGCGGCGGTTCAAGGAGAGTCCCAAATTATCCCGGCCCCTGTTTGCCCTCGGCGATCCGGTCTATGAGGATTCGGATGTGCGTTACAGTAAGAGAAAGTCCGACAACATCGTCCTGGCATCAGCCGATCAGACGCCCGGCCTCAATTTGCGCAGCGCCCTGGTCCGCAGCGGCTTCTCTTTGCCTCGTCTGCCCGAGACCCGCGACGAGGTCCTGAAAATCGGCGCACTCTTCGGGTACCAAACCAATGACCCCAACATCAAGCTCGATATGGACGCCTCCAAGAGCGAACTGATGAAATCTGATCTCGGCAATTACCGGTTTATTCATTTTGCCACCCATGGTCTTTTGAGCGGCGACATTCCTTACATCCTGGAACCGGCGCTGGTTCTGAGCCAGCCGGGAAACCGCAACCCTGAGGACGGCTTCCTCAAGATGAGCGAGATCCTGAAACTCAAGCTCAACGCCGACAGCGTTGTCCTGTCGGCCTGCAAGACAGCCCTGGGAAAAGAGATCGCCGGAGAGGGAATTGTGGGCTTAAGTCGCGCCTTCATGCTCGCAGGATCTAAAACGGTCATCGTGAGTCTCTGGAGCGTGGAGTCGAACTCCACGGCTGTTCTGATGAAGAGCTTCTACTCGCATCTAAAACCGGGAAGGTCCAAGGAAGAGGCGCTCAGGCTGGCCAAGCTGGAATTGAAAAACCAAAGCCTGGCCTCCACTGATCTCAGCCGTGGCGTCACGATCGCCGGACGGGACAAAAAGATTCAAACCGGCGCCTCCCATCCATTCTTCTGGGCGCCTTTCATCCTGATTGGTGAATGGGAGTAACAATACCCGGATTCCGTTTCATCTAATCTGTTTCCAATCCAATTTAAAAGCCATTGATTCTGCTTTTGAGCATTCAGGGAAGCATAACGTGCGGCAAATTGCCGGGCTGCCTGTGTGAAATATATGGATTTAAAAAATAGAGCAAGACAAAATGTTATTCTGGAATTAGGATATTTTATCGGAAAACTTGGCAGAGAACGAGTTTTACTTCTTCATTTAAAAGGTGTTGAATTACCTGGTCATATTGACTACTTGAAGTCCTGAATTCATCCCGGAGCCCCTCTCCAGCTAAGGTTTTGTTTCACCTTCTGCATTATGGTGGCATGATATTCTCGAAAAAGAGAGAGCGAGTCGCTTCCTACCGCTGTTTATCGCCCAAGAAACCCGCAAGATTCGGATTATTACCGCTGCGTAGAGGACCATTTTGAAAACTTTATTCAGATCTATGATGACCATTATTCCCGACAGAATGGCTTCTGGCGGCCTTATCTGGAGAAGGTCATTTACCGGTACCTCGACTGCGGCGACCTGCACAACGGCTTTGCCCTAGTGAAATGCAAAGACTGCAACCATGAGTATCTTCTGGCCTTCTCCTGCAATCGCCGCCATTTCTGCCCCTCCTGCCACCAGAAGCGGGGCGTAAAATTCGGAGCGCGGCAATCCTGTCATCCGTGCTGTGGAGATATTGCTCCGTGGTCCGGATGTGGGAGTGGCCCATCAAATTTTGGACCGTCTTCAAGTCGACCCCCTTATCCAGGAGGGTGGTGGCAAAGGTGTGGCGCATGACGTGGGGATGGATCCTTTCCCGGATTAAAGCTTTCTTGGCTGCTGTTCTAACCAGGCAATCGACCGCCTTCGGAGTTAGGCCGGATTGTTCATAGGGGCCATGCTTCCCGAGGGGACGGAACAGGGGATGGCTGGGCCGGTTTCCACTGGTTCCATTCCAGGCAAAAGCTGACTGTTGTATGAAAAGGGATTTATTGTATAATAGGGGTGAAGCAGTATTTCAGCCTTTAACTTTAGGCACTCCGAACTTTAGCTCACTTTAGGCACTGTTTTTCTGCGAGAGTGGCGGAACTGGCAGACGCGCTGGACTTAGGATCCAGTAGGGAAAGGTATAGGGGTTCAAATCCCCTCTCTCGCACCACTTGTCGTTTCATTGAAAAGGCTCCCGGCCGCTTCAATGTGGCAGCGCTCGTCCGCTTTCTTTATTTCCTCTGGTTTTTCTTTTTCCCCTGCTGAAGAATATTGACAATTCAATCTGTTTGCGATACAATTTTTAAAATCGAGATACAAAGGAGGATTGGGCATGCCCATTAGCCTGAGGATGCCAGCGGAAAAGGAAAAAAGGATTAAGAAGGTTGCAGCGAAATCCGGAAAGACAAAGACCGCCTTCATCCTGGAAGCGGTGGACGAAAAACTGGGCCTCCGAAAAAGCCGGGAACAATTGGTCCGGGAGCTAGCCGGCTGGATGAGCCATGAGGACGCGGAAGATCTGCGCAAGGCGGTGGCCCTCCCCCGCCAAATCCACCCTGGAGACTGGGAATGAAGCTGGTATTAGACACCAATATATACTGCGATTATGCCGAGGGGCTACCCGAAGTGGTGGAAGCAATGGCTCAGTATGGGGAATTTCTTTATATTCCTTCCATCGTTCTGGGCGAATTATATTATGGGTTTTTAAAAGGGAATCGGCAGCAATTCAACGAAAGGAAACTCCGTCAGGTCATGACCCGATTAAGCATTGAAATTATCGGGGTGGATTCGGAGGTTGCCAGAAAATACGGCTTGATCTATTGTTCCCTGGAGAAAAGAGGGGCCAAAATACCCATCAATGATGTCTGGATTGGCGCTTGCTGCATGAATGTCGGAGGAACCCTTCTAACCAGGGATAAGCATTTCACCCTCATAGACCAAATCGATACCCTGATCCTGGAAGGATAACCGGCGTTCTTCTATTCAGATGATCTCCATTGGGCCAACATCGAATCCTCTCCCCGCTCCTCCAAATTATTCCCTTTTTGTTCATTTCTAATATCAAACTGCACATAAATCAATATTTTTGTGCAGTTTGACTAAAGCTATCCACAACCAACCAGAAGGAGAGGCTTATCCCCCCTCAATAGCGGCATTCTTTCTCCGGCAGGTGTGCAACAATGGGATGATCTCCAAAACCGAGGTTCCTGCTTCCTATCGGCGCATTTCGCTGAAGATTATGGGCGATTTTCCAAAGGTCCTGGAAAGGGTAACTCTCGAGCTTGCCCAGCAGAAGAGTCAGTTCAGGATCTCCATGCGACCCTAGTGGAGAACCCCCTCATGACCATTGAGAGCTTCAACCGGCAGGTCCAGCCAAGAAAGTCGCTACTCCATGCTCTACGCTCCATGCGCTATGCGTTTTTCTATTAGAGGGGGGCCCAGTTTGAAGGGTTGTCAGCAGAGGTGAGTCATCGACTTCAGATGTTTGGGGGAATGGTGAAATAGAGAATAGAGGTTATCCTCTGGGGAAAAAATTTGTTTACCTTAGCCCCAGAGGATACCTCTAGCCTAAAGAGTCCGATGGTTACAAGTTGTCTTTGAACCTACGTCCCCTTTTCCACTTCTGGCAGGCAGGATCGATTCCCGGGGTCTCCTCCCGTCCGCCCTGTCGGCTGGAAGCGGCGCGCCCGGCGTCAGTCGCCGAGCGCGATCTTGTTGTCGCGCACGACCTTTGCCCAGCGTTCGATCTCGTTCTTCAGGAATTTGTCGAATTCCGCGGGCTTGCCGCCGACGAGGTCCATTCCCTGCATGGTGAGCTTCTGGGCGACCCCCGGGTCCTTAATCGCCTTATTGAGTTCCTCGTACATGCGGTTGATGAGCGGCGGCGGCGTCTTTGCCGGCGCGATGACGCCCCACCAGGCAACAGCGGAAAAATTGGGCACTCCCTGATCGGCGACGGTCTTTACGCCCGGCATCTGGGGCGTCGGTTTGGGCGATGTGACGGCCAGAGCCCTCACTTTGCCGCTCTGCACATGCGGGTTCGTCAGGAACACCGTGCCGATGGCCGTCGGCACCTGTCCGCTGACGGCATCGTTCATGAGGGGCCCGCCGCCGCGGTACGGGATGTGGTTGAACTCGATATTCAGGATGTTGCCGATCTGCGTCATCGCCAGGTGTCCGAGACTCCCGGCGCCGATCGAGCCGTAGGCGACGCCCCTGGGCTTCTTCTTGGCGGCCGCCAGCAGATCGCGGAAATCCTTGTACGGCTGGCTCTCGTGCGCCACGATCGCCATGGCGGCAGTGCTCAGCAGCATCACCGAGGCGAGATCCTTCTGGGTGTCGAAGGGCATTTTCGGGATGATCGACGGGTTCACCGCGTGCGTGTCGAAAACAATGCCGAAGGTATGGCCGTCCGGCGGCGACGAAGCGATGGCGGCCGCGCCGATCGAGCCGGAAGCGCCGCCCTTGTTTTCGACGATGAATTGCTGGCCGAGCTGCTTGCTGAGCTTGGCGGCGAGGATGCGCCGAGACCTGATCCACGGAACCGCCGGGCGGGAATAGGGACGATGATCTTGACCGGCTTCGTTGGCCAGTTGCCCTGCGCGTGAACGCCGGGCGCAAACATGCACAGGGAATACTGCGATCACGGCTACTGCCACACACCATTTCTTCATTGCGTCTCCTCCTCGTTCTGGGTTGATTGAAACATGCTGTTGCTCTGCATCCGGGTCGGTCAGCGGATCCTCAAAACTTCATTCTTCAAACGCCTCCTGGCGCTTCTTCTTGACGGCGGGCGACAGCATGACCAACAGGAGCAGCACTGCCGCCGCCAGCAGGCCCGCCGACAGCGGGCGCGTCACGAACGTGCTCCAGTCGCCCAGGGAGAGCAGCAGGGCGCGGCGCAGGTTCTCTTCCATCATCGGGCCCAGGATAAAGCCCAGCACCAGGGGGGCGGGCTCGCAACCGAGTTTGATGAAGACGTAGCCGACGAAACCGAACACCGCCAACATCCAGATGTCAAAGGTGTTGTTGTTGATGGAGTACACTCCGATCGCACAGAACAGCACGATGGCGGGAAACAGATAGCGGTAAGGCACCTTCAGCAGCTTGATCCAGATGCCGATGAGCGGCAGGTTCAAAATCACCAGCATCAGGTTACCGATCCACATGGAGGTGATCAGCCCCCAGAAGAGGGTCGGGTTTCTGGTCAGCACCTGTGGGCCGGGCTGGATGTTATGGATGATCATGGCGCCGACCATCAGCGCCATCACGGCGTTGGGGGGAATGCCCAGGGTCAGCATGGGAATGAAGGAGGTTTGTGCCCCGGCGTTGTTGGCGGACTCCGGCGCAGCGACGCCGCGTATGTTCCCCTTTCCCAAGGGGATTTCGTCCGGCCTCACCCTGACCTTCTTCTCGAAGGCGTAGGCCGCAAACGAGCCCAGCAGGGCGCCGCCGCCGGGAAGGACGCCCAGCACGCAGCCCAGGCAGGTTCCTCGAAAAACCGCAGGCACTATGTTCTTGAAGTCCTGCAGGGTGGGGAACAGGCCATGAACCTTGGCGGTATACACCTCGCGCTCCTCCTCCGACCGCCCCAGGTTGCTGATGATTTCACCGTAGCCGAATATCCCCATGGCGATCACCACGAAGCCGATGCCGTCAATCAGCTCGGGAATGCCGAAACTGAAGCGGGCGATACCGGAGTTCACATCGGTGCCCACAAGGCCCAGCAACAGGCCGAGTAGAACCATGGCAATCGCCTTGAGCAGGCTGCCGGAGGCCAGCACGACGGCACCGATCAGCCCGAGGACCATGAGGGAGAAGTATTCTGCGGGGCCGAACTTGGCAGCCAGCAACATAAGCGGCGGCGCGAACGCGGCCAAAAGCAGAACCCCCACCGAACCGGCGAAAAACGAACCCAGCGCTGCGGCGGCCAGCGCCGGGCCGGCGCGGCCCTGGCGGGCCATCTGGTAGCCGTCGATGCAGGTCACCACCGACGACGGCTCGCCGGGAAGGTTCACCAGGATGGAAGTGGTGGAACCGCCGTACTGCGCTCCGTAGTAGAGGCCGGCCAGCATGATCAATGCCGAAACGGGCGGCAGGCCAAAGGTGGCGGGCAGCAGCATGGCGATGGTCGCCACCGGGCCGATGCCCGGCAGCACGCCGATCAGCGTGCCCAAAAAGCAACCGATAAAGGCATACAGCAGGTTGATGGGCGTCAGGGCCACGCCGAAGCCCATAGACAGGTTGGCCAGCAAATCCATTCAAATATCTCCTCAACCGGCGATGAAAGCAGGCCACACGGGAATCTGCAGTTTCAGCAGAGCAATGAAGGCCACATAGCTGATCGCTGCCAGAACGGTGGCCAGAATCAGCACATCGCGGAGTTTGAAGCGCCTGCCGGCCAGGCTGGCAATGATGGTCAGCACGTAAATCCCAGCGATCAGGCCCGCGGGAGGCAGCTTGATGCTGGGCAGGCCTCAGCAACACGCCGAACGCCAGATTGGAGGACAGAACAAAGACCAGCGGCTTCCATGCCCAACTGCCGATCCTGTCGCCACCTTCGGTCTTCACCACCAGCGCCTTGAAGGTGATTATGACACCCACAATGGTCATCAGGCTTGCCAACATCAAGGGGAAATAGCCCGGCCCCATGCGGTCGGCCACGCCCAACTTGTATCCGGAGGCGCCCCACGCGAAGGCGGTACCCAGTCCCATAAACAACAGGCCTGAGAAGAAATCTTTTTGACTTTTGATTTTCACGAGTTGTCTTCTCGTTAAAAGGATTACCGGTGGATTTTGCGTGCCATCACACGACCAGGCAAAGTGGGCATTGCCATGAAAGTACGGTACGGGCAAGGACGGCGCCTCGAAGAGTTGTCATAAATTCCCGAGGCTGCATTCTTGCGACAAAGGCGCATCCCACTGTGCCATTGCTTACGGACTGAAAAAATCTCGATGGAGTGTTCTTTGGTAATGAATGTAAACTGGTAAGACTCTATTTTTGTGCGAGTCGAGTATAAAAAAAGGGGACCTGCATGTCAAGGATATTTATCGCCTTGCGCGGGGGTCTAATCGCAGGCTCAAGGTCCTTAGGAAAACCACAACCTATTGAGGGTGCTTTCAGATTAGCAAAATTGAAGCTATCGTGCGGGAAAGGGTATCCTCTGGAAAAAATCTAAATGACTAGAATAAATATTCCTGCGACGGTACTGATGACTCCCAAGATTTTCTGTTTGTCCATGCTGGCGGAAAACAAGGGAATGGCGAGAAAGGTAATGAACAGGACGTTCGTGTTTCTTATCGCTTCATGATACCCTGGATTGGGAGCAAGTTCGATCCCTTTCACATTCAACAAATTAACCGCAAAGGCGAAAAATGCGCAGGCGAAAGCGACAGGCAGAAAGAACCTCAATCGGGTTTTATCTTGGAAATAACTTCTTATATCCTTGCGACAGATGAAGGTGAAAAATAGGAAATTGACAATGTACATACAAAGACAAATTTCTGGTGGCGAAAACCCGAGCAGGGTTGCTTTCTTCATGCCAAAAACCGTTAGCGTATAACCCGCCAAAGCGATGAAGGCCAGGGTAACCCAATAATTCTTTTGGGTTGTGTGCCTGATCCTTTCCTCTTGGGAAGAAGTTTTTCTTTGGATCACAAGAGCTATGATTCCGGCGAGGATCAGAAAGACTCCCACCAGCTTTAGCGAAATGAAATTGGCTATGAAAGAGAACCACCGAGAAGAGGGTCACCGGGAGAATGCTGGAATTTCTTATAGAAGTTGAAAATCCAGGATTCGGCGCCCTCTTGATGGCTTCGAAGTCGGCCCAATGGCCGATGGAAGAGAAGATGCCCGCAAATGTTCCGGCAGCCAAGAAACTGAGGAAATTTCTCCGAGCTCAAGACCTTGCGGAGGGAGGGAGCCGTTGCCCCCAAAAAACCCAGTAAGGCAAATCCGATCATAAAGAGGAGGATCTGCTTGGGAGCGAATCCCTTGTCGGTCAACCATCGAATGCAAAGATATAACCCGACAAAGAGGCATGCGGACAGGATCGAATAGGCAAACCAGGGCATTCCCCCCCCCTTATTTCAGTGGATTTAGAATTCTCGTTTTCCGCTCTTAGGATCCATTAGGTAAAGAGGTTGTATTCGAAGGATTGAGGATGAGGGGAAAACACAGGATAGGCCTCTATGGGAGGGGAGAAGTTTATTCTTCCCCCTCCCATGATTCGAACCCATTATTTTTTGAAAATGGCCTTGGGGATCATAGTATGGATCCCTTTGTTGCCATCTACAATCTGGGTGACCCTTAGGTCTACGGCTAGGCTCGAAAGGGTATAAGCATCATCGGGGGTCAATCCTTTGGTCTTGGAGATAAACTGGATTGTATCCCGGAGAGCGATTTTAACGGCTTCGTTCAGGTCTTTATGATATCCTGTAGCAATCCAGTGGGTCGGCGTTTCCACCATGGGCCGTTCAAGCTTCATATCCTTGCGCACGACAAACTGGAGCACAGCCTCATCCATGGCTGTTTCAATGGCGGTCACGTTGACCTCCCCGTCTCCCTGAACGGCGTGGGCATCCCCCGTGGAAAAGAGGCCTCCGGCCGCATTGACCGGTAGATAAAGAGTGGTTCCAGCTACCAGCTCTTTATTGTCCATGTTCCCGCCGAAATAATCCGGAACCGCAGCCGGTCGCTTTTCGCCAGGTTTGGGCGCCACCCCCATCACTCCCAGAAAAGGCTTGAGCGGAATTACAATTCCAGGAGCAAAGGTGGTTTCCATCTTCTGCAAGTCGAGCTGCAGGGTCTTGAATTGACCGGTGGGAAAATCTTCGGGTAATCCCCCGAGATTCATCTTCCCCGGGCATGAGATAATTCACTCCGCAGCTGGCAGGTACCAGCTTTTGGATTCTGATTTCCAGAACATCGCCCGGTTCAGCCCCTTTGACAAAGATCGGTCCGGTCAGGGTATGGGGACCTACTTTGCGGTCCACATAGCTCTGTCTTTTGGCGAACAATTCTTCCATGGTCATCCCGCACCGAAGCTGACCATCCATGAGCATCATGGTGCTCAAACTCACAGTATCCCCCGAATTAATTGTCAATACAGGTGGGATGGTTGCGTCAAAAAAACCGGTATGAACCGTCTGCGGAGTTGCCTTCAAAGAGAGAGTCTTTCCACCCTGCGACATCGCCGCACAGCCCCCTAAAAGAAACAGGAACAGCAACATTAACAAACCGATCATTCGCGATGTTCTCATAAAGCCTCCTCCTTATTTTAGAAAGTGAAAGGCAGGCGCTTGAAAAAGGCCTACCCGAAACCTTTACTTAATAGCTATGGGGTTGAAGGGCGAGCTGGTCCCGCCTTTGATTTTTAAAGGAGCGGCCACATAAAAGAACTCGTAGACCCCATCTTTGGCACAATCTTCAGCTAAAGGTTCGAGTGAATAGATCTCATTAATGGAGATTCCCAGGTTCCTCATCAAATATTTATGGAATGGAATCATGCTTCCTTTTTCTTCGGCGGAGGTGGAATGGGTCTGCTCCATGGCGATACTATCGGCGGCAATCATGGAAACCCCTGTGTCCTGGAACCATTTGAGAAATTCCAGGCTATATTGGATACCTGGCTCGTTGAATACCGGAGCCTTTTTTAATTCTGGATATTTTCCCAAGGCCGGGATCCATCCGGTCCGAAAGATGACAATATCCCCTGTCTGGAAATTTACCCCTTGCTTTTTTGCGCAGGCTTTGAAATCATCCAGCGTTATCGGTTCGCCGGGTTTAAGATATTCAACTCCTTTGAAGCGAGCGATATCCAGCAATACACCCCTGCCCACGACCCCTCGTTCAGCTATTTTATATATACCGGCTTTGGACACCGCCCCGATGGTGACTTTCTCATCGTATCCATTCCAAACCTGGTTGCCATGCCAGGTATGCACCAGAGAATCCATGTGGGTGGTACCGTGGGTGAAAAGGGCGATCCAATCATCGGCGCTCTTATATCCGCCTGGAGCCGGTTTCCGGCCCACGAGATATCCGGAGGCATCCTTAACGTTGTAACGGATGGAGGGCGATCTTCCCGGCCACAAGGGTTCATTCCAGTCCTGCGTCAGAGGACACTGAAGGGTGAAGACCTTTCCAGTTTTGATCAGTTTGGAGGCTGCCACGATTTTATCCGGCGTCAAATAATTGAGTGAGCCAACCTCATCATCCGGTCCCCATTTTCCCCAATTATTGATCTTGTCGGCCCTCTCCTCGTCACCCGCCCAAGCAGCAAGAGGGCACAGGCAAATACAAAAAGCAGCCAGAAGAAAAATCCAGTTCTTCATTCTTGACATAAATGTTCTCCTTTCATTTTATTTTAAATGGAATCAAATAAATTTTGGCTGGTTCTAACCCAAAGGATGAGGGAGTATTTCCGTCCGATGATTGATAGATCTTTCGTACCTCTTCTCTTCCCGGAAAAACTGAAAGATTTAATCGCGGGTTAAAACTTTGTTGTCTACGCCCAATCGACCCTTTTATTGAACCCGCAAGAATAAAAGGCTCCAAAGGGACATTATAAACCCCTTGGAGCCTCTAATATTGGAAACTTCCCGAAGCCTCTTTTCATATTTCACTCCAGGAGTTTAGGGGTTAGGATCATGAATTTACTTGGTTATGGAGGGGAACAACTATCAGAAAATACTCTTAACCCCAGGGGTAGTCAAGGGGAAAATTGCCTTTGGAAATAGCTTCGGTTTTCAAGCCCGAATAGAAAATCTGAGCCGGTTCAATCACCGTTCCCTCTGCACTTTCTCTTCCAAAAGGAGAAGGTGCGGAGAATACGGTCATCTGCCGGTCACTTGTCGAAACCATAGAGCCTCGCCGGATTGTCGGCCAGGATGGCGTTCCGGATGGCCGAATCGGGCACCCAGTCGAGCAGGACGTCAAGACAGTCCGCCTCTTCAGGCTTATTGCCCGGCGTGTGATTGGGATGGGGCCAGTTGACCGCCCAAACCAGGCGGTCGGGCCGGACGGATACCAGGGCCCGGACCTTGTGGCCCACATCGGCATAATGCGGCGGCCCGTCGGTGCTCGCGAGATAGGGGGCCGAGATTTTTACCCAGCACCGGCCCGTTTCCATGAAGCGAAGCAGCGCCTGGAAGCCCGGGTCGTTGACCCCGTTTTCCGGCGGCGTCCGGCCGATGTGGTCGATGACGATATCCACCGGCAGCTTTTTGAGGATCGGAATCGCCTCCGGCAGCCAGTTGCCGCGGTCCTGAACCTGGAGGTGCCATCCGAATGGCGCGATGCGTCTGGCCATTTCAGGAGCGTCGCTCATTCGGAAATCGTCAACGAGGAGGTAGAATCGTAACCCCCGCACCCCGGCATCGTGCAGCTGCTGCAGTTCCTCGGGACTGACATCTTTCTTGGTCACCGCCACGCCCCGCGCCCGGGACAGCCCCAAATGCCGGATGGCATCGAGCGTGCAGCGGTTGTCGGTGCTGTACAGGGAGGGCTGAACAATGACACAGCGCTCCATTCCCAGGCGACGGAGCATGGTTTCGTAAGCCTCGAGGGATGCGGTCCAGTTCGGTGGTTTCCGCCCGGGAAAGCGGGGGTATTTGTCCTCCGGTCCGAAGATGTGCGAATGCGTTTCGCAGGCCTGCGGCGGGGTTATCAATCGCGGTTTGCGACCTTCGCCCGAGACCCTGTATTCATTCTTCCCTGTGCTCTTTTCCATTCAGACCTCCTAAAGTAATGGAATATTGGAATATTGGAATGACCGGGAATCTGGAATATGTCTGGATGTGGGCAGTAGCTGTTACATATTCCATATTCCACATTCCATGTTCCGCTCTAGTCTTCCACGAAGACCTCCTCGCGCTTCTTGCGGATCGCCGGCGCCAGGACGATGCCCAGCAGGATGACCGCCGCGATCAGAAATCCGGCGCTGAGGGGCCTGGTGATCAGGACCGTCGGATCGCCCTGGGCGATCAGCAGCGCCCGCCGCAGGTTCTCCTCCATCATCGGCCCGAGGACGTAACCCAGGATCAACGGCGCCGGCTCGCACTCGAGCTTGATGAAGATGACGCCGAGAATCCCGAAAATCGCCATCAGCAGCACATCGAACGGGCTGTTCGAAAGGCCGTAGACGCCGATCGCCATGAAAACCAGGATCGACGGGTAAAGAAAGCGGTAGGGAACCGTCAGCAACCTGACCCAGATGCCGATCAGCGGCAGGTTCAGGATCACGAGCATCGCGTTGCCGATCCACATCGAGGCCATCAGCCCCCAGAACAGTTCGGGCTTCTCGGTCGATCACCCTCGGCCCCGGGATGATGCCCTGGATCATCAGCGCCCCGATCATCAGCGCCATCACCACGTTGGACGGGATGCCCAGCGTGAGCAGCGGAATGAACGAGGTCTGAGCGCCCGCGTTGTTCGCCGATTCCGGCCCCGCCACGCCTTCGATCGCCCCCTTGCCGAATTCGTCGCCGTGGCCGGAGATTTTCTTCTCCAGGGCATAGGCGGAAAACGAGGCCAGAAGCGGCCCGCCGCCGGGCAGGATCCCCAGCGCCGAACCGAGCGCTGTTCCCCGCAGGATGGTTTTCCACATCCGCCGGAAGTCCTCCCGCGATGGCATCAGCCGCCCGATCTTGCGGGTGAACACCTCGCGCGATCCCTTGAGTTCGAGGTTGGAGATGACCTCGGCGATGCCGAACAGACCCATCGCCAGGCCGACAAAGCCGATCCCGTCGCAGAGTTCGTAAATGCCCAACGTGAAGCGCATCATGCCCGAACTGATGTCCGTCCCCACCAGGCCCAGCAACAGGCCCAGCAGCACCATCGCGATCGCCTTGAGCAGCGACCCGTGCGCCAGAACGATGGCCGCCACCAGGCCGAGCACCATCAGCGAAAAATACTCGGCGGGCCCGAACTTCAGCGCCATCCCGGCCAGCGGCGGGGCGAACATCGCCACGATTACCGTGGCCACGCAGCCGGCGAAAAACGAACCGATGGCCGAAGCCGCCAGCGCCGGTCCCGCCCGCCCCTGCCGCGCCATCTGGTAACCGTCCAGGCAGGTCACGACCGACGCCGCCTCCCCCGGAATGTTGACCAGGATCGACGTCGTCGATCCGCCGTACTGCGCCCCGTAATAGATGCCCGCCAGCATGATCATCGCCGTGATCGGCGAGAGGCCGAAGGTCACCGGCAGCAGCATCGCGATCGTCGCGGTCGGACCGATACCGGGCAGCACGCCGATCAGCGTCCCGAGCAGCACGCCGATCAGGCAGTAGAGAAGGTTAACCCACTGGAACGCGACGCCGAAACCGAGCGAGAGATTGTCCAGGAACTGCATCTCCATCGCGTTCTCCTTTAACCCAGGAATTTAGGCCAGAGCGGAAAGGGCTGCCCAAGCCCCTTCACAAACACCAGGACCGACAGAAGGATCAGCGCAAGGGCCAAAACCAGCACCTCCCGCAACTTGAACTCGTGCCCGGCAAACGCCGAAACGACAACCAGCAGCGCTAGCGCCGGCACCAAACCGATCGGCTTGAGCAGGTAGCCGAACAGCAGCAACGCCACGGTAATGAAAAAAAGCAGCCGCAAGGGAATCGCCGCCACCTTTCCCCCGCTGACCACAAACGACTGGAAAAAAACGACGCCGCCGATCACGGCCAGCAGCCCCCCCAGCATCGTAGGAAAATAGGCCGGCCCCATCCGCGCCGCGCTGCCCAACTCGTAGTTGCCGGCGCCGATCATGAAAAACAGACCAAAGCCGATGAACATCAAACCCGCCCAAAAATCCTTGGGACTCTTGATCCTCATGCGTCCTTCCCCCCGAATCAACACCCGACGATCCCGCCGCCCACCCCTTTGACGCCGCAAAAGAGGCGGTCACCCATGCCTGAATTTTGATCCCCAGAGCGACATGTTCATTGCGTCAATCTTGCGTATCATCTTGCTGTTGTTGCTAAAAAACCAGGCCCTTGAATTGGAATGACGGATGGAAAGCCGCACCTGCCCGTGATGCGGCCGAAGGATACAAAGAGCAGCCCTCGCTCGTCAACGGAATTTTGGGAGGGAATTTTAAGAGCCGGAAAGTTTCGAAGAGTCGCCCGAATCGTAAAGACAGGATATCGGCGGTCCGGTCAGGGAACAGCCGATCTGTCGATCGGCTGTTCCCTTGGGATGCCCTGTTTCGTTTGCCCGGCGCCCGTCGGTGACCCCGCTTAGGCCAAGGCGCCGCCTGTCGTTCGATCCGGCTCGCGTGGCAAAACGTAAACAAGAACGATCAAGAGCCTTTGATTCCCGCCGCCTTGATGATCGGGCCCCATTTTTGGTATTCGTCCCGGATGAACTTGTCAAATTCCGGGCCCGTCGTTCCGAGCACGGCCGCGCCAAGATTGTCGAGTCGCTGCTTCACGGCCGGCGCGTGGAGCGCCTCGGCGCAGTCCTTGGAAATCTTGGCCGCGAGATCCGCCGGCATGCCGGCCGGTGCCGAGCATGCCCCACCACACGCCCGTGTCATAACCCGGGACGCCGGCTTCGGCGATGGTCGGACTGTCGGGCAATACCGCCGAGCGTTTGGCCGACGTCACGCCGAGCACGCGCAGGCTGCCGCCCCTGATCTGGCCGATCGATTCCGGAATGTTGTTAAAGGACAGCGGGATATGCCCTCCCAGCAGGTCGTTGATCTGCGGGGCGCCGCCCTTGTAGGAGACCGCCGTGATATTGACCTTGGCCATGTACTTGAGCAGCTCGCCCGCGAGGTGCGTCGAGGTGCCGATACCGGACATCCCGTAGGAGAGGCTCCCCGGCTTCGCCCGCGCCGCGGCCAGGACATCACCGAGCGTCTTGAAGGGCGAATTCGCCGCCACCAGCAACATGTTCGGAGAGGACCCGAGCAATGAAATCGGCGTGAAGTCCTTGAAGGTGTCGTAGGGCAGTTTCTTATAGAGATAGGGATTGATGGCATGGCCGCTGGCGATGATGACCAGCGTGTAACCATCGGGCTCCGATTTGGCCACCACCTGCGAGGCGATGGTCCCGCCCGCCCCCGTGCGGTTCTCAATGATGACGGGCTGTCCCCATCTCTTCGACAGCTCGTCGCCCAGCGTGCGTCCGAGGATGTCGACCGCACCGCCCGCCGCATAAGGAATGAGCAGACGTACCGGTTTCGTGGGGAAACTCTGCTGGGCCAGGGCCGACGTGCCGCAAATCAGGAACGCAGCGAGTATTGTGCCTATACGGAACATTCCTCTCATGGAGACTCTCCTTTCCTAAGAAAAATTTGACCCTCTAGCGATGGAAAATTCCAGCGCCGATGGATAAGATTTCGCTTGGGGATGGGTTGAATATACAAAAAAGAGACTGGGGTGGCAAGGGAAAAAGACCCCCCCAAACCCGCCCCTCCGCGACGTACCCGCCGGGCTCTGTATCAAGCGGTCGCAAAAAAGCCGGCAATCCGCTGGCTGAAGAATAAATCGCCGGCAACCCCGAGCTTGCCCGACATGTAAAGGGTCATGCCGTCGGCCGCCCCGCACATGAGTTTCAGGAAGGAAATTAGATCCATGGTGAGCGTGACTTTCGCATTCCCGGCCTTCTCCTTCTTGAGGGCGCACTTGCCATCCTTGATGGCCAGCGTGTAGCCGTATTCCCGGCCTTCGTCCGTCACCACGTACTGGATGACGGCGTCAACGCCCTGGGCTTTATCCGGCAGGAAGTGCCCTTGCATGGCCTGGAACATCCCATCCAAAACCTGGTCGACTCCTGCGGCCAGAACCTGAGCCTTGATGTCTTTCTCGCTCGCGGTCTTGACAAAGTTCATGAACATTTCGGGGGTCATTTGATTAGCCATGGCTCCTCTCCTCCCTGGTTGAATTGAGTCGAGTAGACCAGTTTCTCCCGATACTGCAGGTTGAGGTTTGTTTTCTCCGTTTACCGCCTGGTTTCCCGGCGGTGCCACATTATTTCAACCATGTATCCGTTGGCCCCGGCCCCTCACAGAACCGGACTTGCGGATTTCCCGCATCCGGCTCTTCAGGCAGGTTCACATGCCTGCGGCATAAATCCAAGAGTAACCTTTCACTATCCTGGGTCTTGGTAAGGGAAAACGCTTGAGTCGCTCCTGGAATTCTTCCCAGTTGAAACTCTTCCGCTGACTTCGCCTGTTGAGCCACTTGAACCACATACGCTCGACCGCATAGGCAAATTTATTCAGCGTCGCTGCATTTCCCGCAAATCCATAGTAGTTGTAATACCCCTTGAGAACCCGGCCTAAGTGCACATGGAGTTCACGAAATGACAACAGATTGCGCAGTTTCCTCAGCTTGTCATTCATGGCAATCAGGGTACTTCTGTATCGCTTCCCGATCGTCTTCCGACCCAGTCTCGCGCCGCCTTTGCGGCTACGGGTCATGTAATGCGTAAAGCCAAGAAAGTCAAACGTGCCTAACCTGCTACCCTCTTCCTTCCCCTCCAGATATGCCCTTCTGCCAAATTCTATCAGCCGGCTCTTCTCCGGGGATAGTTCCAGACCAAACTGCTTCAGCCTGTCCGGCAACTTCTCCCATACCTTCTGTGCGTCTTCCCTGTCCGTGCATCCGATGACAAAATCATCGGCGTACCGGATCAGGTATATTCTGCCTGCCAATTCTCTCCTTACCTTCCGCATGATCCACAGATCAAGAACGTAGTGCAAGTAGATATTGGCCAGAAGCGGAGATATAACGCCACCCTGGGGTACCCCTACTTCATTGCGTATCCTTTCCCCTTCCTCCAAGACCCCTGCCCGCAACCACTTCCCTATCAACCGCAGGATCGTGCGATCCACAATCCGCTCTTTCATCATCCGCATGAGCCACTTATGATCCACGTGGTCAAAATACCCTTTGATGTCCACATCTATCAGGTAGTTCACCCCGCCTTTCATAATGCTCAACTCAAGCGTCTTAAGCGCATCGTGTCCACTTTTCCCCGCCCGGAATCCATAAGATACGTCCAGAAAGTCTTGCTCATAAATGGCGCTCAATATCTTCGCCACCCCTCTCTGTACAATCCTGTCCTCCAGAACAGGAATCCCTAAAGGCCGCTGCCTCCCATCCGGCTTCGGTATCCATACCCGGCGAATGTCATTCGCTCTGTATCGATTCTCCCGCAACCGCTTTACCAGATCCGCTATGTTCCTATCCAGATCCTCTCCGTAGGACTGCATAACTTACCTGGTCTATACCGGCTGCCGCCTGATGGTTCAGCTCGCGATAACAACCCTTCAGGAATTCTTCGGTCAATAGGTGGGCTAATGAAGTGAATTTAATCTTTGAATCTCTTGCCGCAATCTCTGATAGCCGATTCAGTTCCGTTGACAATGCTTTTCCGGGCTCTGTGTCCTGCATTGTTTCCCCTCCTCGATACACCTGCCTGTCAACCCCTTCCCTCCACCGGCATTACCCGGCTTCATCGGTACTATGAGTTGATCCGACTACCTGTACCTCATCCTCAACCCTCGTTTCCTCGGTTTTGAGTACCCCTCTATCAGAGGAAGGCACAGGTCCTCCCAGGTTCCTGAAGAATCCCTTGAACAACATGCCGTGGACTATGACCCCGGTGGAGTATCCGCCATCTCGCCTTTAACGATGGCTTCGTTGCTGCCTTCAGGGTTCTTAATCCCTTGGGCTTGCTCCACAACATTAGCGTTTTCGGGGCTGAATTCCTTCACCCTTACGGATTACGGCCTGCTGTCACCCTGTTTACGCTTCACTCATACGGTTACCCGCATAAATGCAAAACTCGGTTCTGACGGTCGGCTAACTTTGTCAGGCTGGCTTCTCAGCCAACTGGATTCCCCAGGCTTTGCCTGGCGCACTAAGAACTCGCTTTGAGTTGAGGTAGATATACAAAAGGGAGACATTGTGAGTAAAGAAAAAAATCCCCAAGATAGGGGGTACCTTTCAGCCCTTCACCCCTCCGAGGGTGAGTCCTCGGATGAACTGGCGCTGGACGAGGAGGACCATGACGATGACCGGCAGGGTCACCAGGGTGGACGCGGCGTAGACGCCGCCCAGGTCCAGGTAGTCGAAGGTCATGAAGCTGTAGACCAGGACCGGAAGGGTCTTGGTCTTCACCCCCGCCAGGATGAGCGGGAAGAGGAAGCTGTTCCAGGTGAAGATCAGGGCCAGGATCCCGGCCGAGACGAGACCGGGCCGGACGAGCGGGAGGGCAATGCGCAGGAAGACCCCGGCCCGCGAGCAGCCGTCGATGCGCGCGGCCTCCTCCAGCTCCACGGGAACCTCTTCGAAGAAGCCGATCATGATCCAGGTGATGAGGGGCACGGTGATGACCAGGTGGGCGATGACCAGGCCGGTGTAGGTGTCGAGCAGCCCCAGGGCCCGGAAAACGATGAACCAGGGAACCAGGAAGGAAATCCCCGGGATCATCCGGCAGACCAGGATGCCCAGGGCCAGCGTCCGATGTCCGTATCGGGCGATCCCGTAAGCGGCGGGAAGGCCCAGCACCATTCCCACCCCGAGGGACCCGAAGGCAATGAGGACGCTGTTCCAGGTGTACTGCACCGCATGGCTCTGCAGCAGGACGTTCTTGAAGTTGTCCAGCGTCGGGGTAAAGGCGAAGGCCGGCGGGTACTCCAGGATTTTTTCGTGGGTCTTGAAGCTGTTGAAGGCCATCCAGAAGAAGGGAAAGATAAAGACCACCAGCACCAGGAACAGGGCGCAGTAAAAAGAGGCCCGCCGCGCACGCCGCCCCCGACCCGGCCCCGCCGTTTTCCCGTTCATGCCTGCCCCCTTCGCACCGAGGCCAGGACCACGTTTCCCGCAAGGATGACGAAGAAGAGGACCACCAGGAGCGAGCTGGCGTAGCCGAAGTGCAGGTATTGAAACGCCTGGTCGAACACGTACAGGTTGAGGGTCTGCGAGGCGATGCCGGGCCCTCCCTGGGTGCTCACGTAGATCTGGTCGAAGGTCTTGACCGAGTCCATGAAGCGCAGCATGGCGGCCGCCACGACGGTCGGGCGAACCAGCGGAAGGGTGATCCGCCAGAAGGCCTGCCACGGACTGGCCCCGTCGATCTGCGCCGCCTCGTAGATATCCGCGGGCAGGGAGACCAGCCCCGCGAGGGTGATCAGCATGATCAGCGGGGTCCACTGCCAGACATCGAACAGGATGAGGGAGGGGATCACCGTGGTCGCGTCCGCGAGCCACCGTTGCGGCGGAAGACGCAGGATCTCCGCGAACCAGGTGAAGATCCCGTTGGAGGGGTTGTACATGTGGCGCCAGATCAGGGCCAGCGCCACGGGGGTGCCGGCGACGGGCAGGATCAGCAGGGTCCGGGCGATTCCTTTACCGAGGAACTCCCGGTTCAGCAGCTGGGCGAGGCCCACCCCGAGGCACACTTCGATCAGCAGGGACACCCCGGTGAAATAGGCGGTCACCCAGATGGCGTTCCGGAACCCGGGATCGCCGGCGAAGACATCGGCATAGTTGCCCAGGCCGACCCACGCCGGAGGCGTCGCCGCCGCCCCGGACCAGCGGAAGAGGCTCAGCCCGCCGGTGTATATGACCGGGAAAGCGAGGACCGCCCCCAGAAAGAAGACCGCGGGCAGGACGAAGAACCACGAGATGTGCCGGTCCACCCAGGAGCTGAGACCGATCGCGGGAGGCGTCGATTCCTTTGGCTTTCCCCGGGTCTCTGCCGTGCCTGACGCCATCCCTAGCCCCTCGTTGTCCTTCCCTCCCCGCCCGCGGGTTTCTGGCTACCGTTTGGGCTCAGTCTTGGCCAGGACGTCGGCCATCTTCTTGGCCGCCGCGTCCATCTCCGCCTTCAGGTCCTTGCCCGCCAGGGCGTTGTTGAGGGCGATCCCGACGATGTCCGTGACCTCGGGCGAGGCCACGCAGGGCGGGTGTCCGATGGGCCGCGCGTTCTGCACCTGGGTCACCGCGGCTTCATAATACTGGGGCAGGACCTTGGACTTCCACTCCGGGTCCATCCACAGGGATTTGCGCGGCATGGGGAAGCTTCGCATATGAAGCGGCTTCTGGATCTCCTTGCTGGTGGCCCACTGGAGGAAGAGCCAGGCGGCCTTCTTCTTCTCCGAGAAGGGAGAGACGGCCAGGCTCCAGGACCACAGTTCGTAGGTCACGCCCCCCGGACCGCGGGGCGCCAGGGCCCCTTCCCATTTGCCCACCACCTTGGACTTCTGCGGGTCGCTGAAGATGCCCCCCCAGGAGACCGCGTCCAGGATCATGGCCGCCCGGCCCTGGAGGAAGTGGGTCTGCACCTCGATGGGGCCGCTGTCGGTCACGCCCGGCTCGCCGTAGGTGCGCAGCAGCCGGACATACTGCTGGGCCGCCGCGATCGCCGCGGGAGAGTTGATGCCCGGCTTGCCGTCGGGGGTCAGCCAGCTTCCGCCGTTGGCGTACAGCCAGTGGGACCAGGTGTAGGGAGCCTGGGTCTTGCGGCCTCGGGCCACGAACCCGTAGACCGAAGGCGGTTTGTGCAGCTTCTTGGCCGCGGCCTCCAGCTCCTCCAGCGTCTTGGGGGGCTTCAGGCCGGCGGCGTCGAAGAGGTCTTTCCGGTAGAAGAGGATCTGGACGTTGGCCTGCACCGGAACCGCCACCTGCTTGCCGTCGAACTGGTGGGCCTTCCAGACCGCCTCGATGAAGTCGTTCTTGTCCCACTGGGCGCTGGTGGCGGCGGGGTCATTGACCAGCGGCGTCAGGTCGGCATACCAGCCGGAGTTGATGAACTGCCGGCCCTCGCGCATCGTCCCGGTGGAGAAGACGTCCACGGCCTTGCTCTTGGCCGACATCTCCACCGCCAGTTTCTGCCGGAAGGGGTCCTCGGGATAGTCCTCGATGATCACCTTGATACCGGTCAGCTTTTCGAACTCCGGCAGGTTTTTCTTCCAGTGGTCCGTGAACCACGCCCGCAGGGCCAGGAAGCGGATCTCCGTGCCCTGGGCCTGCTTCCAGTTGAATTCCGCGGCCTCTCCTGTCGCGGCGAAGGCGAACACCAACGCCCCGATCAGGGCCGCTCCCAGAACAACCATACTCCACTTCTCGCGCATGACATGCCTCCTCTCGGATGAAACTCGCAGATAATCAATATCTCGCGTCTTGAGCCACTATCGGCAAACAAATACCAATCTCTTGGTAAGAAGGAACTAGCCTTCATCAGGGCCGTAGGGGCATCCCGCCTCGGCGGGACATCCTGCCCCTACAAGCTCTGGATTAATCGAATATACGAATAAGTACGGTAGTCTGTCAAGGCATACAACTGTCAGGGCCGAGGGAGGACGGCGTGGGCCGTCTCCACGGCGGCCCGGAGGTTCGCGGGGGGGGTTGTTGCGCCGACGTTGCACAGGTACAGGGCGAACCGGCCCCCGCGACCGCCGACCTCGACATACTCGCGGACCCGGGCCTCCACATCGCCGGGTGCGGCTAGGGCGAGAAACCCGGCGCCCACCCCCAGTACCAGTGGGACGTCGTGGGCGACGGCGAACTCCTTGAAGACGGCGGGGCCGAGGGTTTCCACATCGGGATCCTGCCCCCAGAGGGCGCCCGGCCCGACGGCCAGTTTCAGTTCGAGCATCTCAGCCGGATTTGGGAGATAGTGTTCCCCAACCCAGTTGGCCACGTACACTTCGGGGCCGCAGAGTTCCCGCAGCCGCTGAATGGAGGGGATGACCCAGCGCCGCAGCACGGGTAGATTGACGATGGGCAGGGACGCCGTGGCGTCCGCCCCGCTGACCGCCGTGGACCCCGGGAAGCATCGCTTCTGGTAGAGAATCCACGGGGCCAGCACCTTTTCGGTGACGGCCTCCATCAGTCCCCGGGCAAATGAGGGGTCCTCGTACATGTCGATCAGGAGCCGCTCGATCCCGCGGAGATTGGCCGCCAGGGAGAAGGGCGCGCAGAAGCTCAGGGTGGGTTCCAGCCCGGTCAGCTCCCGGAAGAGGGTGTTCATGCGGATGACCTGCCGGAAGCGGCCTGCGGTTTCGAAATCGGGCGTCCGGACTCGCCCCAGGTCGCTCCGGTCCCGGATGAGGGGCTTGCTCCGGTCCACGTCGGGCATGCAGCCATCGATCCACACCAGCTCCTGGCCCAGGGCCTCGGCCTCGATGTTGTACACATCGAAGGTGACCGACGCCACGTCGATCCCGAAGTCCTGCTGGGTCTGGAGAAGGGCCGGAACCGAGAGGTCGGGCCGGGTGAAGAACTCCTGCCGCGGGATGCCGAGATGCTCGGCCGCAAATTCGTGCAGCTGGCCGAAGACGGGGACCCGGTCAGTCAGTCCGGCCATCGCCCGGCGCATCATCTCGGCCCCCCCTTGGAAATGGGTGAAGTCTTCTTGCCTTGTTCCCATGGAAGCCCAGGAGTGCGGCCGAGGGTTCACAGCGCCCTGAACGGCCGTAGAAGGTGTCGAGTTTTATTATTTCTGCGTAATCTGCGTAATCTGCGGATTCACAACCGCCCCAGGCCGCCGAAGAAGGTATCCAGGGAGAGGTTCACCGGCCGTCCGTGAACCAAGGTGTCGATCAGCATGCGCATCAGGGGCAGGTCCTCATTCTTCACCCGCCCCAGGGAGACCAGGCGGGGGATCACGGTTCCCATCACCTGAACGATGGCCGCCCCCTCCAGGGTTTCACCGGCCATGATCCGGCGCGCTTCCTCGCGCGTGTGACCCAGTCCCAGAAGCTTCCCCATCTTCACCGTCCGGCCGCCCTGGCAGGTCACGTACATATCCCCTGCCCCCGGCAGACCGTACGCCAGGGCACGCGTGCCGCCCACCACCTGGAGCATCCGCTCCATCTCCGTGCAGGCCTGACCGAAGATGGCCGAGGCCAGGTTGTACATGTGGGCGTCGGCCGCATCGATCCCTCCCGCCTTTTCCAGGAGGCCGTGGACCAAGCCCACGCCCAAAGTGTAGGCGTTTTTCAGGGCGGCGCAGAGCTCCAGCCCGACGAGATCCGACGTTGTCCAGACGTGGTAGTAGGACGTGCGGAAGGTGGCGGCCAGCCGCTCGGCCGCCTCCCGGTCCCGGCACCCGAACATCACGCAACTCTGGCGGCGCCCGGCGAGCTCCCCGGCGATGCAGGGCCCGCCCACGGCGGCGATCCGCACGCGGTCGCGAACGGCGGCGGGCAGCTCGGAAACCAGAACGTCGGGCAGGATCATCGGATCGCCCTCGGCCGTCGCCTCGAGCCCCTTGGTGATAGCGATGAGGAGATGCTCCGGCCGGAGGTGGGGAGCCAGGGTCCGTCCGATCCAGCGCACGCCATAGGAGTTGACCCCGCTCAGGATGATCTCCGTCCCCTCCAGGGCCTGGGCGATCTCTTCGATGAAGAAGGGCCGCACGCCCTCCGGGAGTTGCCGCTTCAGGCGGGGATGGAAGCGACGCTCCTTGCAGCTCTTGATGATGTCCGTATCCAGGTGGGTTCCTACGAGCCTCACTTTGTGTCCGTTATCGCTGAGGGGCCAGGCCGTGGCGGTTCCCATCAACCCGGCGCCCACGATTGTAACCGTTGCCATGTATACCTCCAGGATTATTTGTGAAAGCGATCGGACTTCGCTAGGTAATGAAGTGAATTTACGGAAAAGGGGGTGAAACTGTCAAGAAAAATCCCGCCCCAGGAAAAGGACAGGATCCTCTTTCCTCATCCCAGCGCCGAAGCGGCAATCGGAGGTGTCCTATTTGGGCCTTATTCTCTTGACAAACGGTCTCCTTTTCTATAGAAGTAAGACAAAGTTTAATATTCAAAACAAGATGTTTCCTTTAACCCGCGTTCAATTCCAATCCCTTGACCAAAAAGGAGAAGAACCATGGAAAAGGTCAAAATTACCTGGTTGGGACACGCTTCCGTGCTGGTTGAATTCGGCGGAAAGGCGATCTATTTTGACCCCTGGCTGGACGACAACCCGGCATGCTCCATGAAAAAAAAGGATGTGAAGAAGGCGACGGTGGTATGCGCCACCCACGGCCATATCGATCATATCGGGGATTCTTTCGAAATCGTCCGGAAGACGGGCGCTAAACTCATATGCACGCCCGAATTGGGCTTTTATGCGGATTCCAAGGGCCTCAAGGAGGGGAAGGAAGTGTACGGCCTTAACACGGGCGGAAGCTGGAAGAGCGACGGGTTCCGCATCACCATGGTTCCTGCCGCCCATACCTCGGAGATCATGGGCGAGGGCTGGGTTTCAGGCCCCATCCAGCCCGGCTCCGGGGCCATTGGCTTTGTCCTGGACATCGAGGACGGGCCGACGATATACTTTTCCGGCGACACCGGCGTTTGCGCCGACATGACCCTCATAAGGGACCTTTACCGTCCGAAGGTGGCCATCATGACCGCGGGCGGAAAGTACAACATGGGCTACCGGGAAGCTGCTTACGCCGCCTCGCTGATCTGGCCTGAGTACCTGATTCCGACCCATTACGGAACTTTTGAGGATCAGAAGCTGGACCTTGACCAGCTGGAGAAGGAAATGAAGGTCCGGGCCCCGGGGGTCAAACTGGTTCGAATCAAGCCGGGAGAGAGTTTCATGTGCTGAAGGGTCGCCGGGAAAGAAATGGGACCCAGGGGTGGACGAAATGGAAGGGGTTCTATTGGGGACTCCGCGCCCGGGTGAAGCATCCATCCGCAGAAAGAAGGTGATAAAATGATCGAACTGCACATCTTCCTGGAGCCTTTTGCGGGAAAGGAAAAAGACCTGGAATCCATCTACTGGAAGGAGTATGTCCCCGGCATAAAAATCCAGAAGGGCTTCCAAAGAACGACCCTGCTGAAAAAACGCGATGCCCTGCGGGAGTACCAGATCCACATCACCTTCGACAATGAAGATTGCCGGCTCCAGTGGGTCGCCTCCAAGGAGCACACCGCAATCTGGCCCAAGGTGGCTGCCCTCTGCCAGCGGGTATCCTGGACCGGGTTCGACACCGTTCAAAAATAGCCGGACCCCGGGCGGCCGGAAACAGATTGAACCGCGAGGCGGGACGGGCGTTCTCTTCCATCGGGGGAATGCCTATTCAAAAAAATAAAAAAGGAGAGGAGGAAATGATCATGAAACGCTTCCTGCAAATTGCATCCATATGCAGCCTGGTCTTGGTTTTTGCCTTTTCGGCCTACGGGGCCGGGAAACCCATCAAGGTCGGTTTCCCCATGATTCTGTCCGGTGGGGGAGCCCTATTTGGCAAGCCTTCCTCCGTGGGAGCGGAAATGTTCGTGAAAGAGCTCAACGCCAAGGGGGGAGTCCTGGGAAGGCCGATCGAATTGATCATTCGCGACTGCGGGAACACTCCCGAGGAAGCCACTCGCGTCGCCCGGGAGATCATCCTGAAAGAGAAAGTGGACTTCATGGTGGGCGGCCTGACCGCATCCCAGGGCATAGCCCTCTCGGAGGTTGCCAAGACGGAGAAGGTCGTCTACATCGCGCCCATTTCCAAGTCCACGGCCATGACCGAGCCCGGTAAGCTGCACCCCTATGTTTTCCGGGCCGCCGCCAACACGAACACCGAAGGCCGAAGCGCAGCGGTGTTCATGGCCAAGAATCCCTGGACCAAGATCGCCACCCTCGGCCCGGATTATGAATACGGCCAGATGGTCACCAAGGCCTTCGTGGAGTGGATGAAAAAAAACAAGCCTGAAGTCCAGATCGTCCATCAAGGCTGGCCGAAACTGGGGGAGACGGACTATACCCCTTTCATCGCCCCCCTTCTGGCCGCCAAACCGGATGCCGCTTTCCTTTCTCTCTGGGGCGGCCATTTTGTAACTTTTGCCAAGCAGGCGAAACCCTACGGTTTCTTTGAAAAGGTGAAGGTCGTCGCCGCCGGTGAGGGAGGCTCTCCGGAAACCGGCATGTCTCTCAAAGACGATCTTCCCCTGGGGATTACCACCAATGCCTACGATGTGTTCTATTATCCCGACACGCCGGAGCACAAATCCTATGTGGAGCGGTTGAAAGCCTATACCAAGCAGGAATATGCCCCCAGTTGGGCGATCACGGGTTATATCGCCGTCCAGTTCCTGGCCGAGGCGATCCAAAAGGCCAAATCCACGGATAAGATGAAAGTCATCAAGGCCCTGGAAGGCTTGACCATCAACACGCCCATCGGCAAACAGACCATGCGGGCCAAGGATCACCAGGCCACCCGGGGTCAGGTCTGGGGAACGACGGCCAAAGTCCCGGAGTATCCCTTCCCCATCCTGCGCCCGGTGGAGTACATTCCCGCCGATAATCTGATGGATTAGCCTTCGTCGGAACGCGCATGGGGCAAAGCTTCAGGCTTTGCCCCTGCGACTCTCTTTTTCCCCGGGGAAACAAGGCCATGCCGGATCCTTCTTTTCTGCTGCTCCAGTCACTGAACGGCCTCACCTATGCGATGTTTCTCTTCCTGATCGCCTCCGGCCTCTCGCTGATCTTCGGCATCCTGGGGATTCTGAACTTCGCCCACGGCTCCCTTTACATGCTGGGGGCCTATTTCACCCAGCAGTTCGTTTCGCTCTTCATCGACGCCCCGGGGCAGTTCTGGTGGGCGGTCATCTTTGCTTCTCTAACCGTCGCCGCCCTCGGGGCGGTCATCGAGCGGTTCTTCCTGCGCCACCTCTATGGCCGGGAAGAACTCTACCAGCTTCTTTTTACCTATGCCCTCGTTCTGATCCTGGCCGACTTTGCCAAAATCATCTGGGGCACCGGCCAGTTTTCCGTTTCCCGGCCGGCCCTTCTCAAGGGGGCGGTTCCCATCCTGGACCAATTTTTTCCCACCTACAACGTGGTCATCATCTTTCTGGGACCCTGCCTCGCTTTCACCTTTTGGTTTGCCCTGCTGCGCACCCGGTGGGGGAGGAAAATCCGGGCGGCCGCGCTGGACCGGGAGATGTTGAGCTCCCTGGGGGTCCACGTAAACCGTCTGTTCACCGTCGTTTTTTTCATCGGCGCCTGGATGGCCGGGCTGGGGGGCGCTCTGGTCTCTCCGGTCTCGGCCATCGTCCCGGGGATGGACGTGGAGGTCATCATCAACGCCTTCATCGTGGTGGTCATCGGGGGGTTGGGAAGCTTCTGGGGGACCTTTCTCGGGTCCCTGATCGTGGGCCAAGTTTATGCCCTGGGAATTCTGGTTTTTCCCCGCCTCTCCCTGGCTTTCATTTACGTCCTGATGGCGTTGGTACTGATCATCCGGCCCTGGGGGCTTTTGGGAAGACCTTTGCAGCGGTAATCGAATCATGTCCAAAGAAAACTGGATCCTGCTTCTTATTATCCTTCTCCTGCTCTGCATCCCCCTGACCGAATCCCGGTTCTACGTCTTCCTGGGGACGGACATCCTCATCTTCGGCCTTTTTGCGGTGAGCCTCAACCTTTTGCTGGGGTACACCGGGTTGGTTTCCTTCGGCCACGCGACTTACTTCGGGATCGGCGCCTACACCTGCGCTCTCCTGATGAAGAAGGCTTCGGTCCCCTTTCCGTTGGCCTTTGCCGCGGCGGGCGCCCTGGGAGGAATCTCCGCCCTGATCATCGGCTTCTTTTGTGTCCGTCTGACCAAGGTGTACTTTGCCATGCTGACCCTGGCCTTCTCGCAGATCGTCTGGGCGATGGCTTTCAAGTGGAATTCCCTGACCGGCGGGGACAACGGTTTCGTCGGAGTCCCCTTCCCCCAGTTCCTGGATTCCAAGGTCCTATTTTACTATTTCACCCTGGGGGTTGTGGCCGGATCCCTGTTCCTCCTCCGCAAGGTGGTGAACTCCCCCTTCGGGCGGATTCTCACCACCATCCGGGAAAATCCCGAGCGCACCGAATTCATCGGGATCCACGTGAAGCTTTTCCAGCTGGTCGCTTTCATGATCTCCGGGGTCTTTGCCGCCATTGCCGGGGCTCTATTCGGGATTTTCAACCACAGCGTCTTCCCCGATATCCTGTTCTGGCCGGCCTCCGCGGAGGTGCTCATCATGACCCTCCTGGGGGGCATTTACAACTTTTTCGGCCCCGTCGTGGGAGCGGCCCTCCTGCTCTTCGTGAGGATGCAGGTCACCTCCTACACCGAACACTGGCCGCTGATCCTGGGATTCACCCTGGCTTTGCTCCTCTTCTTCTTCCCCGGGGGAATCATGGGGTTCCTGCAGGCTCGCTTTGCCCGTCCGGGAGGGAACCGATGATTCTCGGGGTGGAAAAGGTCAAGAAATCCTTCGACGGATTCGTGGCCATCAACGGGGTGAGCTTTTCCATCCCCAAGGGGGAGATCTGCTCCATCATCGGCCCCAACGGCGCGGGCAAGACGACCCTTTTTAACCTGATTACCGGCCACCTGCGCATCGATGAGGGGAAATTGACCTTCAAGGATCTGGACATCACCAACCGCCGTCCCCACCAGATCTGCCGGTTGGGCGTCGGCCGTTCCTTCCAGCGGACCAACATTTTCCCCCGGCTGACCGTTTTCCAGAACATCCAGGCTGCCGTGCTGGTCCACCGGGGAAAGAGCTTCACCTTCTTCCGGCCCGTGGATTCGTTCTTCCAGGAGGAGACCGGGGAGATCCTGGGGAGAGTCGGCCTCGGGGAATATGCCCAGACGGTGAGCGGGTCTCTTTCCTACGGGTTTCAAAAGCAGCTGGAACTGGGGATCGCCCTGGCCAGCGAGCCCGAGCTTCTCCTTCTGGATGAACCGACGGCGGGAATGTCCGCCCAAGAGACGCACCAAACCATGGAATTGATCGGGAAGATCACCCGGGAGAAAGGGCTCACCCTTCTCTTCACGGAGCACGATATGGAAGTGGTCTTCTCCATCTCCCAGCGGATCATGGTCCTGCATCAGGGGCGGCTGATCGCCGAGGGGACGCCCGAAGAGGTCCGCAATAATCCCGAAGTCCAGAAGGTCTACCTGGGGGAACGGCGATGATTCTTGAGGTCAACGATATATACACGGCGTACGGCTTGAGCCAGATCCTGTTCGGCGTTTCCCTGAAGGTTCAAGAGGGAGAAATCATCTCCCTCCTGGGGCGAAACGGAGTGGGGAAGACCACCACCCTCAGGTCCATCATGGGTCTGACGCCCCCGCAATCCGGTTCCATCAAATGGAGGGGCGAAGAGATCGCCGGGAAGCCGACCTACGAGATTTCCCGGCTGGGAATCGGTTTTGTCCCGGAGGACCGGAGGATCTTTTCCGATTTGACCGTATGGGAAAACCTTGACGTGGCCATCCAGCCCGGGCAGGAAAAAGGAAAACGTCTGGACGCTGGAAAGGGTCTTTGATCTCTTCCCGGCCCTGAAGCCCATCCAGAGCCGGAAGGGGGGGTATTTAAGCGGCGGCGAGCAGCAGATGCTCACCATCGCCCGGACGCTCATGAGCAATCCCGACCTGCTCCTGCTGGACGAGCCCTCCGAAGGCCTGGCCCCCCTCGTGGTTCAGCAGCTCGGCGAGCAGATCGCCAAACTGCGCCAGGAGGGAATGACGATCCTCCTCTGCGAGCAAAATCAAAGGTTCTCCCTCGATTTGAGCGACCGGCTCTATATCCTGGAAAAAGGAACGATAAAATATGAAGGGACGGTCCAGGATTTCCTGAAAGATGAGAAAATCGGCCGCACCTACCTTGCCGTCTGACCTTCCCTGCCCCGCGTCCAGGGCGGATCCCCTATATATTTTGCATGGATGTCTTCGGAAGCTGGAAAGGTTCGGGGTTCGGGAGCCGGTGAGGAGATCAACCGGCTCCCTTTCACGGCGGGCTTCTTTTAATGCTTGCCGGGCGCCAAGGGGACGCCGCGGCGCTCGTAGGTTATGTAGGACTCGATGGCCGTCAATTTCGGATCATCCAAAGGCAGGGGATCCCCTTCCAGCGGATTTTGAATGCACCAGTTGATCATCTCCTGCTGCTTCACCACTTTGCCCAGCTGCTTCTGAAACTTGGGATAGGTTTCCGGGTGGGTGTTGGCCGCGTTGGGGTGGCATTGATCGCAGGAAACCCGGTTCTTTCCCAGGGTCCCGCTGTGAAACAGCTTTTCCCCCTCGTTGACCACGCCCGCGAACTGTTCTTCCCACCTTTTGAGATCCTCGGCGGTGAATTCATCGGCGCTCGACTGCAGATAAAACACACACACGGCCAGGACCGCCATCAAAATTACAACCCCTCTGGCCAGCTTTCCCATGGCTTCGCTCCTTTCCTTTTTCAAAAATGATTCTGCGGGGGGATCCGGTTTTTGGCATTCTGATAGGTCTTATCCTCCGGCCGCCCGATCTTTCGGTTGTAGGCGACGACCCGATCCTTGTTGTTCGGAAGCTGGTAGTGCAGGTCCACGTGACCGGTTTTCCAATCGATGAACTGCCACCCGGTGGCATCGCGTTCGAAGAACGGGTCGGCCCGGTTCATGGGGACCGTCAGCACGGGCAGGGCGTTCTTGACCTGGGTGTAGGTCTTGGGGTAGGGCCAGGGCCAGGCGGTGGCCATGACCGCGTGGAGGCTGATGTTCCCGATCTGGTTGTACTGGACCTGATGGACGTGGCCGTACACCACGGTAACCTTCTGGAACGGTTTCAACAGCGTCAAAACCTGCTCCGCGTCGTCGGTCCAGAAATTCCATCCCTTAAAAATCTTCTGCAGGGGGGAGTGGGAACACACGATGACCGGGACGTTCTTATCCACCTTGGCCAGGTCCTTCTTCAGCCAATCCCTCTGCTTTTCCCCCACCATGAAGGGAGACCCCTCGGGATTGTCCAGGCGCGCCATGGCCAGCATTCGGGCCATGGGGGTGGGCCATTTTTTGAAGGTCCAGTCATCGTGGGTCAAAATGCTGTTCAGGACCACAAAGTGCACCCCTTTATGGTCGAAGCTGTAATACTGGGGCCCCACGGCGGTTTCAAAGTATTTGCCCAGGTCGAGGTAGTAGTCATGTTCTCCCATAACATAGTGAACCTTGCCTTGCAGCTTGGACATGATCTCCAGGCCGTGGTCGATTTCTTCTTTAGTCCCCAACTGGGCGAGGTCGCCCCCGAAGAAGAAGAAGTCCGGCCGCGGGCTGAGCAGATTGGCCTCCTGGACCGCCCGGATCAGTCCGCGGTCCCAGTTCCGGACGAAATTGGGCCCGCCGAGATGCTGGATGTGGGCGTCCGATATATAGCCGAAGGTGAAATCCTGCGCGGGATTCTTGGCTCCCGAGGCCACCTTCACCAGGCCGAAGGGTAATGCGCTTCCCAATATGGCGACGCCGGTTGACTTGAGAAAATCACGACGGTTCAGCCGTATCATGGTTGTCTCCTCCTTTTTCTCCCTGTTTCGCCTTCATTTCTTGCTAAACTGAGGGCTGGTCAAAGCCTTCAAAAATTCCACCAGGTCGGCCTGCTGCTCTGGGGTGAGGTTGAGCGGCCGGATGCCTCCGTCGAGGAGCTCGGGGACCGGGTCGGTCTCCTTCAACCTTCCCCCGTTGTTGTAGAACTGGACGACCTCTTCGAGGGTTTTCAGGCTTCCGTCATGCATGTAGGGGGCGGTGAGCTCGATGTTCCGCAGGGTGGAGGTCTTGAAAGTGCCCATATCGGACAACTCCCGGGTCACGGCGTAACGTCCGAGGGATTCGGTCTTAGGGTTGCTGAGAACCGCCACATCGACCCCTTTTGCTTTGACTTCCTGGACGGCGGTCCTAAGCTCATCGAGATTGGCCGGCATCCGCTGGGCGGCCACCCCGATGTTGTGAAACAGGTGGTTGGTAAAAAGGGCGTGGTTTTGCTCGATGGTGTGACAGGAGACGCACCGGCCCTGGCCGCGGAAGATTTCCAAGCCGCGGATGGCTGCCGGGTTCATGGCCTTTTTGTCCCCGCCGTAGAAGTACCGGTCGAAGGCCGAATCTCCGGCGATCAGCGTCCGCTCAAAACTGGCGATCGCCTTCTTGACTTCTTTCATGGTGATCTGCTGGGCTTTCATTCCGAAGGCCTTTTCGAACATCCGGACGTATTCCGGGTCGGTGCGGACGATCTTGAGAATGGGCTCGTGATTCTTCAGCCCCATCTCCACCGGATTCAGAAAAGGCTGGGCGGATTGCTCCTCCAGCGAAGGTTCCCGGCCGTCCCAGAATTGGCTTCGGAAATAAGCTGCATTCAAGACCGTCGGCGCATTCCGGGTGCCCTTGAGCTGGTCAATTCCCTCGGATACGGGCAACGCGTCGGAGAACCCCTTGTCCTTTGCATGACAGGTCGCACAGCTTACTTTTCCCGTAGTGCTGAAACGTTCGTCGTTAAACAACTTTTCCCCCAGCTGAATCTTTTCCGGAGTCAGGGGATTGTCCTTGGGAATGGGGACCTTGGGCAAACCCAGCGGCGCTTCCGCCGCCCCCGCCCATGCCGCCAGCAGGATGAGAATCGATAAGCTGACAAGGACTCGTTTCATGGGTATCACCTCCATCTTGATCATCTAAAATATCTTATTTGCCGCCCCCAAGAAAAGGAATGGGGTAAACCCATTATTTTTTCAGAAAAAAACATGTATTTTCTACCCCAGGAAACTCGGGAGTCAAGGTCCTCTTTTATCTCTCTCGCCCCCCCAGGGTGCGGTGCCGGCGCTGCCCGCCGGCATTCCGGAATGGGAGCCTTCAATTCCCTTAGCTTTTGTGGTATTTTAGAGACCGGAATCCGGAAGCAACAAACGCCGTTCGCGGTAACCGGGTATTCACCCGGAGAAGGGCAAAGGAAACATCCATGAAAACGTCTCTCATCCGATGGCTGGCTGTTCTGACCTCCATCCTTTTGATTCTGACCCTGGGGGGATGCGCTTTTGTGAATGTACCGCTGATCTCCCGCCCCCAGCCTCTGGAGGAGAAAGTTGTCGACGGAGAGGGGGAGGCAAAAATTCTCCTTCTCGAAGTGGCCGGCGTCATTTCCGAGGAGAAGCGTGGGGTGGCCGGGGTGTTTGAGAAGCTCTCCATGATCGACGAATTCCGCGAGGCTCTGAAGAAAGCGGAGTCCGACAAGAAGATCGCCGCCCTGATCATCCGGATCAACTCCCCGGGGGGAACGGTCACGGCCAGCGATATCCTCCACCATGAGATTCTCCGATTCAAGAAGAAAACGGGCAAACGGGTGGTCGCCAGCCTGATGGGCGTGGCCGCTTCGGGCGGTTACTACGTGGCCATGGCGGCCGACGAGGTCGTCGCCCATCCAACCACGGTCACCGGGTCCATCGGGGTCATCGCCGTGAAGTTCAACGTGCAGGAGCTTTTCAACAAGATCGGCGTGGACCAGGAAACCATCAAGTCGGGGGACAAGAAGGACATCCTTTCCCCCTTCCGGCCGAGCACGCCGGAGGAAAAGAAAATCCTCCAGGAGCTCATCGACCAGCTTTACGGGAGATTCCTGGAAGTCGTCATCGCAGGGCGCAAGGACCTGGACCGGCCGGCGGTGGCCAAACTGGCCGACGGCCGGATTTACACGGCTCAGCAGGCCCTGGGCCACAGGCTGGTCGACCGGGTCGGCTACCTCGACGACGCGATCGAGGGGGTGAAGTCCTCTCTGGGGTTGAGCAAGGCTTCGGTCGTCGTTTACTACCGGCCGGGGAGCTACAAGAGCACGATTTACTCGGGCTTGAGCAAAGGGGGAAGCCCGGTTTTCAACCTGATTTCCATCGACGGAGAAAATCTCCTGTCCTCCCAGGGCGTCCGCTTCCTTTACCTCTGGATGCCATGATGAGCGCCGAAAAACAATGATGAAGCGTGAAGGGCCAATACGAACGGCTAGGGATGAAAAACTCTGAAATTACTGGGGAGAACCCCTCGCCCCGTATATAATGGAAGCGGAAAGAGAGGGAATTTCATGGGTGTGCTGACCAAAGAGCAGGAGAGTCTTCTTAAGGAAGAGCGGGGCTTGATGAACGACCTGCGGACGGCCCTGGTGAAGTTCGAAGCCGAGCCGGAAGACGAGGCCACCCTCCGCGATTCGATTCAGCAGCTGGACGAGCTTTTTCTCCTGGTGGTGGTGGGAGAGTTCAATTCGGGGAAAACCGCGGTCATCAACGCCCTCCTGGGACAGCCGCTGCTGGAAGAAGGCGTCACCCCGACCACAACCCGGATCCACCTGATCCGCTACGGCGCTCCCGAGAAGACCGTAATGGGCGAGGACCAAGTCCTGGTCACCTTTCCCGTGGAATTCCTTTCCGCCATGACGATCGTCGACACCCCCGGCACGAATGCCGTCATCCGGCGGCACGAGGCAATCACCGACCATTTCGTCCCCCGATCGGACCTGGTCCTCTTCGTCACCTCGGCCGACCGCCCTTTCACCGAGAGCGAGCGGGCTTTCCTGGAGCGCATTCGCAACTGGGGGAAGAAGGTGGTCATGGTCATCAACAAGGTCGACATTCTCGAAAAAGAAGAAGAAATAACCAAGGTCAAGGATTTTGTCCTCGAAAACGCCCGCCTCCTCCTGGGCGTGGTACCCGAGGCCTTTGCCCTCAGCGCCCGAAGCGCCCTGCGGGGCAAGCAGGGGGAAGCCCGCCTCTGGGAAGAGAGCCGGTTCGCTCCCTTCGAGGAATACATCCATCACACCCTGGATGAGAGCAGCCGCCTGCGGCTGAAACTCCTCAATCCGCTGGGAGTGGGAACCCGTCTCACCGAAAAATACCTGAGTCAGGTCGATTCCCGCACGGCTTCCCTTAAAACCGACCTTGATCTTCTGGCCGACGTGGAATCCCAGATGAAATTCTACGGGGAGGATATGCAGCGCAATTTTGGGTATCGCATGGCGGACATCGACAATATCCTCCTGGGAATGGAAAAGCGGGGGCAGATTTTTTTCGACGAGACCTTTCGGCTCGGGCGAGTCTTCGACCTTTTGAGCAAGCCCCGCATCCAGCAGGAGTTCGAACGCCAGGTGGTGGCGGACTTGCCCCGGCAGGTTGAAGAGAAAGTAACCGCTTTGATCGACTGGCTGGTGGAATCCGATCTGCGCCAGTGGCAGGCCATCCAGCAACACATTGCCGGGCGACGCCGCGAGCAAAACGAAAGAATCATCGGGGACATGGGGCCGGGCAATTTTTCCTACGACCGGGACCGGCTGGTGGAGGGGGTGGCCCGGGAAGCCCGCCGGGTGGTGGACGGTTACGACCGGGACCGGGAGGCGAAAACCGTGGCCGACCATGCCCGGACCGCCGTGGCCGCATCGGCGGCCCTGGAAGCCGGCGCGCTCGGGCTGGGGGCGCTGCTCACCACCCTGGCCACGACCGCGGCGGCCGATGTGACCGGTGTCCTCCTGGCCGGCCTGGTGGCCGCCGTGGGCCTTTTCATCATTCCCGCCCGGCGCCGCCAGGGAAAGGCGAAGCTGAACGAAAAGATGTCCGCCCTGCGGGCCCAGCTCAGCGACTCCCTGCGCGGCCAGTTTGAAAAGGAAATCCGGCACAGCCTGGAGCGCATCCAGGAGGCCATCGCCCCCTACACCCGTTTCGTGCGCGCGGAGCGGGAAAAGATGGAAGAGATGGGAAAAAAGCTGAAAGACCTGAAGCTCGAAATCGAACGGCTGAAGAATAAAGCTCGAATCTCTCCTCTGACCTTCTATAAACAGAAAAGACGATCAATCCGCAGATTACGCAGATTTCGCAGATTTTGAAGGTAAAGGCTTGGAAAAGACTAGACGACGATGCTCCAGGGATGCAGATCCAAAGTTTAAAAGCAAACCAATCTCAAATCCTGTGGCTTTCAGGTAATTGATGACCTGGGCCTCTTCTGCCCCGCTGAGATTGGCCAATGCCTTGAGTTCAACGATTACTGAATCGAAGCAAAAAAAGTCTGCGCGAAAGGATGTATTCAATCGCTGATTCTTATAAAATACCGGAATTTCAACCTCCCGCCGGTAAGGGATCCCCTGCGCCGTAATTTCCAAGGCCATTGCCTCCTGGTATACTGATTCAAGAAAACCACCCCCCAAATGCCGGTGGACTTCCATAGCCGCCCCAATGATCGCATAAGTCCGCGAATCCCTCTTTTCTTTTGCTAAGTCTTGAGCCATAAGACTATTCCTTTTCCCTTTTTAAGATTGATGAAAGTTTTTTTACTTTATATTAATCTGCGTAATCTGCGGATTATGTTTTTTTATAAGACTTAACTCAATGACGATCACCGCAGCCAGGACGACCAGGCAGAGGATGTAAGGCGCCCGCAGGCCGACGGAATGGGCCATGATTCCCCCGAGAAGGGGCCCCAACACTACCCCGCTCCCCACGATGGATTCATGCAGTCCCGTCCCCTTCCCTTTTCTCTTCATGAGACGGACCGTGTAGTACAGGCTGGAATAGTAAGTCAGGCTGGCGCAAAGGCCCAGCATGATGAAGGCCGAGGCAAAGACCAGCTGTTGGCTGAAGAAATAGATCAACAGCAGTCCGAATGCAGCCAGCAGCTGAGCCCCCAGGAGGTAATATTTATTAAAGTGCCATCGTTCGCTGCCCCGGAGAAAAAAGAACCCCAGGAATTGAGCCAGGCCGACACAGCTCATGAGCATCCCGATCATGTAAGGGCTCATGGTCAGCTCCATGGCCAGCTTCGGAAATTGATAACGGGCATTTCCCAGGATGAAAAAAGAAGAAAAATTGGCAATCCATATGGCGTATAGGAAAGTCCTCCCCTGGCTTGATTCTTCAGGCTCAGAGGGTGCCGATTCTATTTCCTTTTGCGGTTGGGGGATCCTCTCGCTTACCGAAGCCCGCATGAACAAGAAAAGGGAGATGCAAAGAGCGGCCGCCAGCCAGAAAGGAATACGGGAATGAAGGCCGAAAAGAAGCCCGGACAAAGTGGGGCCGATGAGG
Organism: uncultured delta proteobacterium; assembly: GCA_963802665.1. Lineage (GTDB taxonomy): Bacteria > Desulfobacterota > SM23-61 > SM23-61 > SM23-61 > SM23-61. The sequence goes on from CAWDJO010000002.1 coordinate 77,715, forward strand.
TGAGAGGCTGTCCAGGACATATTGAAGCTTCCGATGTTCCGGGCCAGCCCCGACCCATTCCGCGATTCCGCGATCCAGGCCTGGAAAGCAGGCCAGAAAATGGCCATGCTGAAACCGTTGAGGGCCGCCAGGGCCAGGACGCCCTTCACACCGCCGATTTGGGTCATCAGGAGGCAAGAAATTCCAAAAATGAGGGGACCGGCGACCATGAGCGCGCGTCTCCCGAACCGGTCGGAAAGCCGGCCCGCAAGGTTGGCTAGGATCATGTGGACGGAGGCGCTGATCGTCCCGATCAGCCCCAGCTCAATCGGGTTACCGCCGAGCTTAATCATCAGCAGGGGCGCAGCCAGGTAAAAAACACTCGCGCTCAGGTCCATCCAGAAGGGGACGACGGTTATCATTATTCTTTCATTGATCTTGATCATGGAGAGCGGACATCCTTCCTCAGGAGCGGAACACGGTATGGGCGTTCAAAAAATCCACATCCAGTTCAACACCCAGCCCGGGCTTTTGGGACAGGTGGACGAAACCTTCGGAATCGATGCGGGCGTATTCGCGCAAGCCAAAATCGAGATTATCTTCGGGAACCAGAATTTCAAGGTAGTCTCCATTTTTGAAAGCCCCCAAGGTGTGGAGGTTGGCCCAGTTCATGATCGGGCTGGCGGCGTGGTGCAGCTCCATCTTCATGCCGAAGGCTTCGGCCAAGTGGGCCATCTTCATCACCCCGGTGATCCCCCCCTTCCAGTAAACATCTCCCCGGAGGATGTCCGTTGCACCGCGAAGGATCAGCTCGGCCGCATTCTGCACGCCCCCGGGAGTCACCTCCCCGGCAAGGACCGGGATATCCAGTGCCCGGCATAATTCGGCGTAACCGTTGACATCGAAGTCCCCAATGGGCTCTTCGTACCAATAGAAGTTGAGCTCTTCCAACCGGCGGCCAACCCACATGGCCTGGCGGCGATCATAGGCTCCGGTGGGGTCAATCATCAGGCCCATTTCATCCCCCACTGCCTTGCGCACAGCTCGACACGCTTCCACGTCTTTCTCCGGAGAGCCCGGGGGGTGCAGCTTGTAGGCTTTGTAGCCTTTCTCCTTGCAGCGAAGAGCTTCTTCTACATAATCTTCGATGGCGTGAAGGACACCCGAGCTGGCATAGGCTGGAACCCTGTCGCGGCAAGCTCCAATCAATTTATACACCGGAAGATTCGCGACTTTCCCGGCAATATCCCAGAGAGCCACGTCGATGCAGCTCATGGCGAAGATGGTGAGGCGGTTCCGGGAGCAGAATTTCCACATCTTCTGCCAGATTTTCTCCCGATCCAGCGGGTCCTCGCCCATCACCAGGCGTTTGGCCACGGACCCGATTTCATGAGCCAGGACCGTGCCCCACGCCCCGCCCACAGCCCGCCCCATGGAATACCCTTCGATTCCTTCGTCCGTGGCTATGGTCACCAGGGTGATATCCACGGTCTGGCCGAAATGGACCTTCCACATCTCGGGTACGGGCTGCCGGAAGGATTGGACCTTTACGTCGGTGGTTTTCATATTCCCCCTCCTTGCCTACCGAAATCCATACCAAGCGTCTTTGATATTTAACCATGATTGCGGAATTAAAAAACTGAACTAAAGGACTTTTTTCTCGCAGAGCCCGCAGGGACCGCAGAGCGAACAAATTGGAATGCTGGAATAATGGAATATTGATAAAGTGGGAAAAAAATAAAAAATCATTGTTCACCCATTATTCCATTGTTCCACTATTCCATTATTCCTTTCTTTCTTATTCTCTGCGTTCTCTGCGGCCTCGGCAAAGCGGGCGAGAGATATCTGTATTTTGGGAATTATACGGTTCGGGGAATAAACCGCCTCAAGTGCTCGATGGCCGCCCGGGCCGAGGTGTCCGGGTCGGGCCAGGGCAGCATTTCCGTGGAGACGAATCCGTCGTAGCCGATTTCATTCAGGGTAGCGATGATTCTCGAAAAGTCCAGGTGGGCGCTCCCCGGCCACTTGCGGTTGTTGTCGCAAACATGGACGAGCCAGCAATAGTCTTTCGCGTCCCGAAAGCTCTGGTAGATATCCACATCCTCAATGTTCATGTGATAAACGTCCAGCATCAGCCCGAAGTTGGGACGGTCAACCCTCCGGCACATTTCTATCCCGTCCTGGGTGGTAAGGACGAACTTGATCAGGGTGGCGGTAATCGGTTCCAGCGTCAGGCGCACCTTCTTGGGCAGGGCATAGTCGGCCAGCTCGCGGAATGCGGTTTCATAGGCGGCCAGGCTTTTCTCCGGCTGCCCCGGGTCTCCCTGTCCGCGGGAACGGCCGATATTCACCGGGACCCCCGCTTTGAAATAAGCCGCGGCGAAGTCCACGATCTCCTTCATCCTCTTCATCGCGTCCCGGTTCAAAGTGGCATCGGTGTTGACCAGACCCAGTTTATCCTCCCCCCAGACATGCCCGGTGCAGATCTGGCAGAGTTCCAGGTGGTGTTCATCCAGCCAGCGACGGATGGTCGCCCCGTTTAGCTTCGAGGGGTTTTTGGTCATGAACTCGACCCCGTCGTAGCCCAGTTTAACCAGCTTTTTGAATGCTGCCGGCAGGTCGCCGCAGTAGGGAGCGAGGACTGGAGCCTGTAAATCCGGTGTGCCGACCATGGAAGAAATCTTTATCATTGTATCTCCTATGATCCAGAATATCTGATGCCTGTAGCGCCCGACGAAAACCGCCTATTTTTAATAATAAAACGTCGGTTTCTCCTTTGCAACCCCCCCTAGAACCGACGTGGTTGACCATCTTGCGGGCGTCCACGAAAATTCCTCAAAATAAGGAAATAGACTTTTGCCCCCCTTCCCTTTTTGGATGATTTTTCTTGTAGCCACGGAGGCAATGGATGGAACTCCTTTGCAGCGTTCCCATGAACCATGATATGGTTCTCCGGAGCTTCATTGGTTTTCCTTGTATTCTCTTTTTGGAAAAAGGGCTATAAAACACAAAAACCCTTAAAACTCATCTCTTTTGCTGTTTACTAACATTTTTTTCAAGAGGCTCTGGCAAAAAGGAGGAAAATACATGGCCAGTATGATCGACAGCCCCCTCTTCGGGGGCCTATTCACCACGGAGGAAATGCGGAAGGTCTGGAGCGACGAGACCACCATCCAGAAATGGCTGGACGTGGAAGCAGCGCTGGCGCGGGCCGAGGCCAAGCTGGGGATCATCCCCCGGAAGCACGCCCAGGAGATCACCCGGAAGGCCCGGGTGGAACTCATTGACATGGAGGAGATGAAACGGCAGCTCTTCTTCACCCACCACCCCATCATGCCCCTGATCCGCTGCTTCCAGAAGGCCTGTTCTCCCCAGGCCGGGGAGTTCATCCACTGGGGGGCCACCACCCAGGATATCATGGACACGGGGGCCGTGCTCCAGCTGCGGGACGCCAATGACCTGGTGGTCAAGGATCTGAAGGAGACCTACCGCCTGCTGGCGAAGATTGCCAAGAAGTACAAGAACACGGTCCAGGCCGGGCGGACCCACGGGCAGCATGCGCTGCCCATCACCTTCGGCTACAAGGTGGCGGTGTGGGCCTCGGAGATCAAGCGGCACCTGCAGCGGATCAAGGAATTCTCCCCCCGAGTCTTCCAGGGCCAGTTCGCCGGCGCCGTGGGGACTCTGGCCTCCATCGGCGCCCCGGGGTTCAAGCTGCAGAAAATCATGTTCGCCGACCTGGGCCTCGCCGTCCCGGAGATCGCCTGGCACGTGGCCCGGGATACGATGGCCGAGATCGTCTTCGTCTACGCCATGATCGGGTCCACCCTGGCCCAGGTCTGCAACGAGATCATCGGCCTCCAGCGGACCGAAGTGGCCGAAGTGGAAGAGCCCTTCCACATGGGAAAGGTGGGGTCCAGCACCATGCCCCACAAGCGCAATCCCATGATGTCCGAGGGGGTCATCGCGCTCAGCAAGCTGATCCACGCCCAGGTGGGCCCGGCCCTGGTGGACATGATCGCCGAGAACGAGCGGGACCAGCGGGGCTGGATGGCCGAGTGGTCCTTCCTGCCCGAGACCTGCTGTCTCCTGAGCGGCATGCTCCTCTGGACCAACAAGGTCCTGGCCGGGCTGATCGTCTATCCGGAAAACATGACCCGGAACCTGGACGCCCTCCACGGTCTCCTGCTCAGCGAGAATGTGATGCTGAAACTGGGGGAGAAGATCGGGCGGCAGGCTTCCCACGAAGTGGTGTATGAACTCTGCATGGAGGCCTTCGAGAAGCGGATTCCCCTGAAGTCGCTATTACTAAAGGATAAGCGGGTGAACAAATATCTGACCGAGAAACAGATCGATGAGCTTCTTGACCCCACGAAATATACGGGCCTGGCGGCCAAGTTCGTGGACCGGGTGACCGGAAGGAAGTAAATCCCGCTAAAAACCGGAGTCGCCCTTGGGGCGTCTCCGGTCCTATCCCGGTTGACCGGCCCACTGAAGCAGCCGGCCGGCCACGACCTGGGCGAGGTTGGCCATGACCTTCACTCCCATCCTGGGTTCCTTGTGGATGAGGTAATAGAAGTCCGGGCTTTGCATGACCAGCAAACTGGAAGGGACCACGGTTTGTCCCGAGGCGGTGTAGCGGTTGGGAGGAATCAGGAAGGACCACCCGATGATTTTCCCCGGGGTGCGGATGGGATAGCTCTCCCCCCGGGGAAGCCGGACCATGACCTCCCCTGCCTCCAGGATGAAGAGACGATCGGCCTTCTGCCCTTCTTCGAAGAGAGTGACTCCCTCGGCCACCGTCTCCTCCCGGAGAAACTGGGCGACGACCTTCAGCTCCCAGTCGGTCAGGCCCTGCAGCACATCGACCTTGCGGAGACGGTCGATGCTGATCAGATTCCTGCCGCTCTGCGCCAGCTTCTTTTCCACGATCTGCAGGAGTTCCTCCAGCTCATCGCCCCGCTTCTTCAAAAAATCCCGGAGTTCCTTTTGGGGCTGTAGGCAATCTCCATCCGCAGGTCGGTAAGGTAACTGACCAGGACTTCGCGCAGCAACTCCGCTTTCGGGTCCGACAGCTCTACTGGAACCATGGATTCCCCCTGGATGGTGGTGTGGAACCGGGCGGAGAGAAGACCCTTCTTCCTTCCCGGGCGCGGAAAGACGATGGCGGGCGGGCGATCTACGGGATCCGGTCAGGGATATTTCTTTCCGCAACGGGGGCAGAATTGCCAGTCGGGGTCCCTCACTTCACCGCAACCCGGGCATTTATCCACCAGCACATACCCGCAGTAGGGGCAATTGGGAAAGTCCTTGCGCAAGGACTCGCCGCAGTTGGGGCACAACACGCTGGCGTCCTCTTCCCTCACGTAGATGACCCGGAGAAGTTCCGACATGGTGGTAATTCCCTGGTTGACCTTGTCGATCCCGTCATCGCTCATGTATTTCATCCCCGTATCGACCGAGGCTTTGAGAATGGCGTCCTCTGGGCCATCCTTGGCGATGATCTCCCGGATGGGAGGGTCCACCTTTAAAACTTCGAAGACTCCGATCCGTCCCTTGTAGCCGGTGTGGTTGCAGGCCGAACACCCTTTCCCCCGGAAGAATTGCAGGGCGGAGGTGTCTTTCCATCTCAGGCGGATCTTGGTCATCTCTTCCGTTGACGGAGTGTAAGTTTCCTTGCATTTTTCGCAGATCTTCCGCACCAGCCTCTGGGCCACGATCCCATTCAGGGAGGAGGCGATTAAATACATGGGGATGCCCAGATTCTTGAGGCGGGTGATGGCCGCCACAGCGGTGTTGGTATGGAGAGTGGACAGGACCAGGTGGCCGGTCAGAGAGGCCTCCACGGCGATGTTGGCCGTCTCGCTGTCCCTCATCTCCCCGACCATGATCACATCCGGGTCCTGCCGCAGGACGGACCGCAGCGCGTAAGCGAAGGTCATGCCCGTCTTCTCGTTGATCCCCACCTGGGTGACCCCCTTGAGCTCGTATTCGATGGGGTCCTCCAGGGTGACGATGTTGATGGCTTCGGTTTTGATGTGATTGAGCATGGCATACAGGGTGGACGTCTTGCCGCTCCCCGTGGGTCCGGTGATGAGCACGATCCCCTGGGGTTTTTCGGAGATGGAGCGCATGCGCATGAGGTCCTTTTTGGAGGCCCCCATGTCTTCCAGGTTCAGCAGCAGGGCCGCCGCGTCCAGAAGGCGGATGGTGATCTTCTCTCCGTAATTGGAAGGAAGAGAGGAGACCCGCAGGTCCAGGTCCCGGCCTTCCACCTTGACTTTGATCCTTCCATCCTGGGGGATGTGTTTTTCGGCGATGTCCATCCGGGCCATGATCTTCAGGCGGGAGGTCACCGCCCCCTGGACCAGCTTGGGGAACTCAAAGGCCTCCATGAGCAGGCCGTCGATCCTCTCCCGGACCCGGAAGTCCTTCTCCCGGGGCTCGAAATGAATATCACTCGCCCGGTTTCGGGAGGCATGGACGATCACGCTGTTCACCAGGCGGATGATGGGGGGAGAGTCGACCTTTTTGGCCACCTCCTCCATCGTCTCCGCCTCCTCGTCGGCCTCCAGGTCGGAAATGACCTCGATGGATCCCCCCTTGATCTCCCCCAGGATCTTTTCCAGGGGCTGAGAGAGATGGTAGAAACGGCGAGTCGCCGCCTTGATCTCCTTGATGGGAGCGATGGCCGGCCGCACCTCCCGGTTGGTGGCAAAGCTGATATCATGGATGGCTTCGAAATCCAGGGGATCGGACATGACCACGGTGACAAACTTGCGGTCCACCGTCAGGGGAAGGCATAAATTCTTGCGGGACAGCCGTTCCGGAAGGAGGTCGATCGCCTCCGGCTCGACGACCACGGTGTTCAGGTCCACGTAGGGGATTCCCAGCTGGGCGGAGAGGGCCCGGGCCAGTTTCTCCTCGGTCACGAACCCCATCTCGGTCAGGACTTCCCCCATTCTCCGGTTGGTTCGTTTCTGCTCTTCGATCCCCTTGGCCAGCTGCTCTTTGCTGATCAGATTGTAGTTCAGCAGGATCTCGCCCAGCTTTTTGGTCTTGATGATCGGCGGGACCCCCCCAGAGGGGGCTTCCGGCAGCAGTTTTCCCAGTTGAGCCGCCAAAGCCTGGCCCAGTGTCTCCTGGGTCACAAATCCCAACTCGGTGAGGATCTCCCCCAACATCTTCTTGGAAATCTTCTGCTTCTCGATCCCCTGGGCCAGCTGTTCTTCGGTGATGAATTTCTGGTCGAGTAAGATTTCTCCCAGCTTTTTTTTGAGTTCAGAAGCCACTCCATTTCTCCTTCTTACCTTCTCCGGGTCCGGCCGCGTCCCCTCCTCCGGGGAAAATCATTTTCGGTTTCCAGATCCCGCGGAAAGGGAAAATCCAGCATAAGAGAAGACTCGAGCCCCGGCCTCGAATCATCCTTATCTATGGAATTTACTAGATAAAGGAAGGAGAGTCAAATGGAAAAAACGAATGGCAGATGACGGATATGGGAGGTTAGGAATCCGTTGGCGGTTGCCCGTTGCCGATGGCCTGTTTTTTTTCTTTAACCGGCAACGGGCAGGGGAAGAGGTTTACTTCAGCCTGGAAAAATCGAACTTCTCTTCGGCCAGTTCCTTCTTGAGGGAAGCGATGTCTTTCTTCGACTGAATGGCTTTCTGGATCTCCTCTTTCCCCCGGGTATCCCCCAGCAGCACGGCCCCGACGATACGGTTTTCTTGCAACACCAGCTTCCGGTAAATCTTCCTGGCCTCGTCTCTGACCACGGCGGATTCCATCTTTCCCTCCGGGTCGATCTCCCCGGCGGCCAGCAAATCAATGCCCGCGACTTTGAGGGAATTGGAAGGAACGGTCCCGGAATAAATTCTTTCTTGCCCGGCCATATTGGCCCCGGCAATTTTCCCCTGCTCCATGGAGGCCGGCCAGATCCCATAGAAACGCCCCCGGTGTTCCACCGGATCCCCGGCGGCATAGATTCCACCCAGGCCCGTGTACATTTGATCATCGACCTTGATTCCCTTGTCCACCGGCAGCCCCAGGGCCTGGGCCAGGGAGATCTCCGGCCTCACGCCGGCGGAGATCAAAACCAGGTCGGCGGGCAGTTCCTGCTCCCCTTCCAGGAGGACCCGCAGTTCGTTTTTTCCCGCCGCGATCTCTTTGGTTTTGGCGCTCAGGAAAAAGCGGAACCCCATCTCCTCCATCTGCCGCTGCAGGAGGGCGGCCGCCGGCAGATCGGTCTGTCGCGGCAGAAGGCGGGGAAAAAACTCCACCACCGATACTTCCAGGCCGCTTTTCCTCAGGCCGTTTCCCGCCTCCAGCCCCAGAAGCCCGCCCCCGATGACCACGGCCTTCTTGGCCTGCCGGGCGCTTTTCCGGATGGCTTCGGCATCATCGAAGGTGCGAAGGGTGAAGACGCCCGTCGAAGAGGATCCGGGGATGGGGGGCAGAAAGGATTTTCCCCCGCAGGCCAGCAGAAGTTTATCGAAGGAGAATTCCGCTCCTTTCCGGGTTTGAGCGATTTTCTGCCGGGAATCGATCCGGGTCACTTCCGTCTCCAAAAAAAGATCGATCCGATTTTTTTCATACCATTGGGCGTTATGGAGGGTGAAATCTTTCAGCTGTTTTTCTCCCGACAGGTATTCGGGGAGCGCGGGGGTATAGTAGAAAGGGTACCTTTCTTTGGAAAACATGAGGATCTTCCCACCCCGGTCGATTTTCCGGATGGTCTCGGCCGCGGAATTTCCGGCCACTCCGTTCCCCACGATCAGGTAGGTTGCCATGGGTCCCTCCCACGAAATTGGCTATGAAACCAAAGCCTTCGAAACTCCCTCTGCGGCCCGGCCGCTCCAAATTGCGGAATGCCGATTGCGGAATGCGGATTGAAAAAGAAAACCAAAAAAATCCGAAATCCGAAATAACTGGGCCGATGCTTTTTGCCCAGAAGGTCCTTGCCCCCAGGCCACAACCCCAGCATCCCAGAAATGTCAACCTTTATGAGTCCCATCCCTCGGCAGAGCCGGGGTTCACCTAGAATAAAATTAGGACGGGGGCCCGAACAGGTCCCGCAGAAATGACTGCAAGGCAGGGGAAAAATGAATCAGGCAAAAACGGGATACCCCGCGGAGTCAAAACTCCTCGGGATATCCCGTGGACAGGGTCAAAATAATTGACTAATTTACCGGAGAAGGGGATTCCCCCTTGACCGGTTTACTTGCTCACAGAATCAACGCCCTCTTTCTTCAGGTCGTATTTCTGCACCACCCCGCCCTTGGCGTAAACATCCAGGGTGTGCTTGATCCGGATGTTTTTGGTCCAGACCCGCGGCTGTTCTTCGTAATAGCTGTAAACATACTTCGTCGTGTCGGCCGAAACCTTTTCCTTTTTCAAGGGCTGCCCGAAGAGTTCCACCACTTTCCCTTCGGTGGTGGTGCCGGGGACGATCTGATCCAACTGGGCCTTTTCGATCGGGGTCCCCACAATGTACGGTTGGCCACAGCCGATGGAAAAGGCTATGACCGGAATGAGAAGCAGCATCCAGAATTTCATTTTTTTCTCCTTTCAGGGTTATTTCGTTCAGTCAAGAAAGCATTATAGAAAGTATAGATTTAAAAGTAAACAGAAAAAAATGGGGTGAAACCCTTATTTTGAAGGAGAAAGAACAGTATTTTTCTCCCCCCTTTCCCGTCTCCCAAATTCCCTTTCCCCTCGGTCCAATCCGGGGGTTTATCCACCGTTTATCTTCTACAGGCTTTCCGGAGAGAGGGGGATCTTCCGGAAAATGAGGTCTTCCAGCTGCAGGCTCTGGCGTTCCAGAGCATCGAGCCAGGACCGGGCCTCCGGGCTTTTTCCGTACCGTTCCTTGAGGTCCGCAAACCGCTCTCCGAGGGAAACGATTTCCGTGTGCTTGACCCTCTTGTCGGCGTAGTGGACCAACGCCGCTTCGGTAATCCTTCCATGATCCGCCCCCGAGTCCAGGACCACGTGCTGGCGCACAATCTCGGCAACCTCGGGGAAGCCCAGCTCGTGGAGCAGGCGGGCCCCCGCTCGGGAATGATTCTCTCGGGTTTGAAAGCTCGCCACCTTGGCGATATCATGCAGGAGGCTGGCCGCCTCCACCACCGCCGGGTCCAATCCCTCGCCCTGCCGGTTGAGCTCCCGGCACAGGGTCAGGGCGATTTGATGGACCCTCCGGCTGTGCTCGACCACATTCTCCGGAACCTGGTGCTTCCGGAGGAGAAGGAAACACTCTTCGGGGTTCGGTACCATGGTTGTCTCTCTCGGTGGTCATCATAGCACCGGGATATCGGGACGATCAACTGGAAACAGTCCGGAGTAATGTAGTTCGGAGTTCGGGGTAAGAAGCGTGACCGGCGGGAGGTGGGTTGCCAGGGGGGGTTATGGGCTCCGAACTCCGAACCAAATTTCTCCGAACTGCTTTTTCGCCGCCGTCATTGACTAAACGGTGAATGTCTGCTAATTTAATCATTAATCTTGCCAGTTCATTCCCATGCCTGCAGGATTGAATCCCAGTATTATGCTGAGGTGTGAATGAAGGTACAAATCGAAAATACAGGTCCTTTTGAGAAGAAGATATTTTTCGAGATTCCCCGGGAAGTGGTTTCTCAGGAAGTGGAATCGACTTACAAGGCTCTGAATCGGAATGTGAAGCTGAAGGGATTTCGGCCGGGAAAAGTCCCCCGGTCTATCCTGGAGCGGTATTACAAGGCTCAGGTGGAAAACGAAGTGATCACCAAGCTGATCGAGGATTCCTACGGGAAAGCCGTGGAGGAAAACAACCTCTTTCCGGTAGCCCCCCCCGCCGTTCTGGACCGCGCTTTTGAGCCCGGCAAGGACTTCACCTATACGGTGACCGTGGAGGTCAAACCGGAGATCGCCGTCGAGGGATATCTGGGCCTGGAGGTAGAAAAGCCCGCAGTCACGGTCACGGATGAAGAGGTGGAAGCCCGGCTCAAGGCTCTTCAGGAAACCCACGCCCAGATCAAGCCGTTGGAAGCGGACCGGCCGGTCCAGGAAAAGGACCTGGTCGTCGTCGACTTCGAAGGCAGCCTGGGGGGAAAGCCCCTGGAAGGCTGGAAGGTCAAGGACCATCTGGTCGAGGTGGGCTCCCAGACCCTCGTGGGGGGACTGGACCGCCAGCTCGTCGGCCTGCCCCTGCGTCAGAATCGGGACCTCCGCCTCACCCTTCCGGACGACTACCCCCGGAAGGAATTGGCCGGAAAAGAGATCGCCGTACGGGTCCAGGTGAAAGAGTTGAAGGAAAAGATCCTCCCCGCCCTGGATGACGAGTTCGCCAAAGAGGTGGGGGATTTCCAGAATCTGCCGGAGCTGAAGGACCGGCTCCGAAAGAACCTGGAGGAGCAGAAGGAAGCCCAGGCCACCCAGGCCGCCCGGGAAAAGCTCTTGGATGTCCTCCGGGAAAAACATTCTTTCGGCATTCCCAAGAGCCTGATCGAACGGCAGGCGGAAAATATCATGGCCCGGGCCGAAATGCGGCTCGCCCGTCAGGGGGTGAAGCTGGATGCGGCCAATCTGGACAATCAGAAACTCCGCGAATCCCTCATGCCTGCGGCGGAGAAGGAGGTTCGATCCACCCTGATCCTGGAGAAGGTGGCGGAGAAGGAAAAGATCACCATCAGCGATGAGGAGATGAACCAGAAGCTTGAACAACTGGCCGTCCAGCTGAACCAGCGGGTTGAGCAGGTAAAGAATTATTACCAGAAAAAGGACCGCCTGGAAGACCTGCGGGCGATGATGCGGGAGGAGAAGACCCTCGATTTCCTCCTCGGCCGGGCGAAAATCAAAGAGGGGGGGAGCCCCCCGGAGGAAGGAAAATGACTCTCATCCCCATGGTTGTGGAACAGACCTCCCGGGGGGAACGGGCCTATGATATCTACTCCCGTCTGCTCAAGGACCGGATTATCTTCATCGGCACCCCCATCGATGACTACGTGGCCAATCTGATCATTGCCCAGCTCCTCTTCCTGGAGGCGGAAGATCCGGACAAGGACATCCACCTCTACCTGAATTCCCCCGGGGGCCTGGTGACCGCCGGCCTGGCCATCTATGACACCATGCAGTACGTCAAGCCCAAGATCTCCACCCTCTGCATGGGCCAGGCCGCCAGCATGGCGGCGGTCCTTCTGGCCGCGGGCGAACCGGGAAAACGTTTCGCCCTCCCCCACTCCCGGATCCTCATCCATCAGCTCATGGGCGGAGTGCAGGGGCAGGCCACGGACATCGCCATCCACTCCCGGGAAATCCTGCGCATGAAGGACGAAATCAACCGGATTATCGCCCACCACAGCGGGCAGCCCCTGGAGAAAATCGAGAAGGACTCCGAACGGGACTTCTTCATGGACGGGAACCAGGCCAAGGAGTACGGCTTGATTGACGAAGTCATTTTCCGCAAACCGGTTCCCCAGATTCGGTAAACCCGAGAGGTTCGATTGACCGAGCGGAAAGAAAAGGAGCGGACGGGAAATCTTCTTCTGCTCCTTTTGCGGGAAAAGCCAGGCGGAAGTCCGCAAGCTCATCGCCGGGCCGGCGGTGTACATCTGCGATGAGTGCGTGGCCCTGTGCAATGACATCATCGCCGAGGAGGTGGACAAGGAAGAGGCGGCCCTGCGCAAGCTGACCGTCCCCAAACCGGCGGAGATCAAAGCCATCCTCGACCAGTACGTCATCGGCCAGGAACGGGCCAAGAAGATTCTGGCCGTGGCGGTCCACAACCACTACAAGCGGATCGGGTCCCATCTGGAGCTGGACGGGCTCGAGATCCAGAAGTCCAACATCCTGCTCATCGGGCCCACGGGCTCGGGCAAAACCCTCCTGGCCCAGACCCTGGCCCGCATTCTCAAGGTGCCCTTCACCATCGCCGATGCCACCAGCCTCACCGAAGCCGGTTACGTGGGGGAGGACGTGGAAAACATCATCCTCAGCCTCCTCCAGGCCGCGGATTTCGACGTGGAAAAGACCCAGCGGGGAATCGTGTACATCGACGAGATCGACAAAATCTCCCGCAAATCGGACAGCCCCTCGATCACCCGGGACGTTTCCGGGGAGGGGGTCCAGCAGGCCCTCCTCAAGATCATCGAGGGGACGGTGGCCAACATCCCGCCCAAGGGAGGCCGGAAACACCCCCAGCAGGACTACATCAAGGTCAACACCCAGAACATCCTCTTCATCTGCGGGGGGGCCTTTGTCGGCCTGGAGAGGATCGTGGAGCAGCGCACCGACTCCAAGACCATGGGATTCGGCGCCGAGGTCCGGAGCCGGTCGGAAAGACGGCTGGGAGAGCTGCTCGCCGAAGTGCAGCCCGAGGACCTGCTGAAGTTCGGGTTCATCCCCGAATTCATCGGCCGCCTGCCGGTGATCGCCAGCCTGGACGACCTGGACGAGGCCGCTCTGGTGGCCATCCTGCAAGGAGCCCAAGAACGCCCTGATCAAGCAGTACCAGAAACTCTTCGAATTCGAGAAGGTGAAACTGCGCTTCACCGACGGGGCCCTCCTGGCCATCGCCCGGGAAGCCATGAAGCGCAAGACGGGCGCCCGGGGCCTGCGGTCCATTCTGGAATCCATCATGCTGGAGATCATGTACGAGCTGCCCTCCCAGAGCAATATCTCCGAGTGCATCATCAACGAAGACGTGATCCAGAACCAGCAAAAACCCATCGTCCTCTACGCCAAGAAGGCGGAAACCGCCTGATTTAAATGCGGAATGCGGAATGCGGGAATGCGGAATGGGCAACGGAATGGGAACTGCCATGCTGTGTTTATTTTATTCCGCATTCCGAATTCCGACATTCCGCATTCTGAAATCGGAAGAATTTTTACTTGACAAATAATTTCAGGGTGATAAAAAATGAAATACTTTAAGGGACTTTTTTGCCTATCTGAATGGCGGGCTGCTTCGTTCCGTGAGTCCAACACGGGCGGATAGCTCAGTTGGAAGAGCGCCTGCCTTACACGCAGGAGGTCGCAGGTTCAATTCCTGTTCCGCCTACCGGGGTCGTAGTTAAGCTGGTCTATAACGCCGGCCTGTCACGCCGGAGGCCGCGGGTTCGAATCCCGTCGACCCCGCCAGTGGAAAAAGGTCCCTTGTAATAAGCCTTACAAGGGACCTTTTTTATCTCGCGCCGCACTTGGAGGAAGGGAGAAAATGAAAATCCTGCTCATGCAGCCGTCCCAGGAACGGGGACTGGGCTTCCGCAGCCTGGCCGTGGTCGAGCCGCTGGGACTGGAGTCCATTGCCGGAAACCTGCTCCGAACATACCGTAAAAATCCTGGACCTGCGGATCGAGAACCACCTGCCCCAAACCCTGCGGGATTTCCAGCCGGATTTCTGCGGCATCAACTGCTCCTTCACCATCGACGTCTACCAGACCCGGGAGATTGCCACCCGGATCAAAAAATGGAATCCGCGGGTTCCCGTTTACGTGGGCGGGCACCATGCCTCCCTCTCCCCGGAGGATTTTTACTGTTCCGATATCGACGGAGTGGTGGTGGGAGAAGGAGAGACGGCCATCCGGGACCTGGTCAAGGCCCACGAGACCCAGGGAGAGAGTGAAGGCCATTCCCGGCCTGGTGGTCAACGAGCCCTCCGCACCCTGCTACACCCCGAAGCGCTCCATGGTGGAAAACCTGGACGAGCTTCCCATCCCCGCCCGCCACCTCACCCGGAATTACCGCCGGCACTATTACCTGGGTTTCCAGAAGCCCTTTTCCATCATGGAGACGGCCCGCGGGTGCGCCTACCGCTGCGATTTCTGCAGCGTCTGGAAATTCTTCAACGGCAAGTGCCGGATGAAGAGCCCGGAGCGGGTCATTCAGGAAATCAAGACCATTCCGGAGAAATACATTTTCCTGGCCGATGACAACTTTCTGCAGAGCGTTCCCCGGGCCGAGCGCATCGCCCAGCTCATCATGGAGAACCGGATCAAGAAGCGATTCACCTTCCAGGCCCGGAGCGACGCCATCGTGCGGCACCCCGAGATCGTCCCCCTTCTGCGCAAGGCCGGGTTCTGGAAGGTCTTCATCGGTTTCGAGAAGATCGATGAAGAGGCCCTGAGCCAGCTGAACAAGCACAACTCCGTGCAGAACAACGAGGAGGCCCTGAAGATCCTCCGGGCCCACGGCATGGAGGTCATCGCCGCCTTCATCAT
Organism: uncultured delta proteobacterium; assembly: GCA_963802665.1. Lineage (GTDB taxonomy): Bacteria > Desulfobacterota > SM23-61 > SM23-61 > SM23-61 > SM23-61. Next base: position 92,882 of record CAWDJO010000002.1, read on the forward strand.
CGATCCTTCTTTCCAGAAGCAGGACTTCCAGCGCCTCCGCCAGTATATCCTGGACCGGAAGCTCTACTCTCCCTCGCTGACCATCCTGACCCCCCTTCCCGGCACCGACCTCTTTACCCGGGTCAAGGAAAAGCTGGTCACCACCAACTACGAGCTCTTCGACTACGTCCACGCCGTTCTTCCCACCAAGCTCAAGCTGGCGGACTTTTACCGGGAGTTCACCGAACTCTACAAGGCGGGCTACGCCTGGTCGCAGATCGGCTGGGAAGGCGCGGCCGCCATCCTGCGCCATACCTTCACCATTTCCCATCTGATTTCCATGAAGCGGGCGGCGTGGGATTCGGTCGATCCGATGAACTACCTGGCGGGTCACGAGCGGCAGGGGGTGCCCCTGAAGATCGACTCAGGGCTGAGCCGGCTTTTCGGGCTGCGGCCAGTAAAGGAACCGGTAGACCTGGGCGCTGCCCATCACCCGGATGACGTAATTCCGGGTCTCCGGGTAGGGGATATTCTCCACGAACTCATCGTCCCCGGAAGGGCGCCCGTTGGCCAGCCATTTTCGCACCATGTGGGGCCCGGCATTGTAAGCCGCCAGCGCCAGATGGACCTTCCCCCCGAATTCCTCCAGCATCCTGGCAAAATACCAGCTCCCCAGACGGATATTGACCGCCGGGTCGAAAAGCTGCTCTCCCGAGAAACGGCGGATCTTGAGCTCCCGGGCGATCTGCTTGCCGGTCTGCGGCATGACCTGCATCAATCCCCGGGCCCCCGCCGGAGAAACCGCCTGGACCTGAAACCGGCTCTCCTCCAGAATGAGGGCGCAGAGGAGGGCGGGGTCCAGGTTGCGGGCCTGGGCGTACCGATCGACCAGGGAGGGATTCCCCACGGGGTAGGCCAGCCGGTAGAGAGACTCTCTCCTTTTCCGAAGGCTGGCCGGAAAGGGACTTCAGGGTGAATTTTTTCCGGACCAAAAGGTTGGAGCGGTGATATTCTTCGGCTTCGCGGTACAGGCGGGAGATCTCCATCCACATTTCTTCCAGGTTCGCCCCTTCCCCCTCCGCCGCCTCCAGCTCCTCCGCGGCCAGAGGAAGGAGAGCCATCCGGGTCAGGAGCCGGCCTTTCTCCAGATGGACGGCCTTGGCTCCGGAAGAGTCGGCCTTGACCTCCAGAAAGGGAGGGAGGGGCGGGTCCTGCAGCACCGGAAAAGGCCCCTTGGGAGCCAATGGCGCCCGCCCCCGGAGGGATATCAACTGGCGGTAATAAGAATGGGGAAAGTCCCGGGAAAGCCGGGCGTGGTGTTCTTCCGCCTCCCGGGGGCGACCGCTTTTCTCCAGGGCCTTGCCCGCCCAGTACAGGACCTTTTCCATCCACCGTGAGGGGGGCTCCATCTTTTTCAGCTGATCCCATGTTTCCAGGACCGGCAACAGGATCATTTTTCTGGTACGGGAGCCAGCCCGCGCTCCACAGGGCGGCGAAACGATACGGGCTCTGGGGAAATTTCTCTCCCACTTCCCGGTAGGTAGAGACCGCCTTCTCCAACTCTCCCAGATCTTCATGGACGGTCGCCTTCAGGTACAGCGCCTGGGCCAGAAACGAGCTCTGGGGATAAGCGGCCTGGAATAGAGAAAAAGTGTTCAGCGCTTCTTCTTTTCGGCCGCTTCGAACCTGGGTCTGAAACATCCAGAATAGCACTTTTTTCGGCCATCCCCTCGTTCCGGGAGTGGCGGATCAGGAGATCGAACAATTCGATCGCCTTCGAATACTGTTTCGTCCGGAAATAGCCCATTCCCCGGTGGAAATAGAGGTCATCCACCCAGGGTTCTCCGGCATAATGGGAAGGATAACTCTGCGGGGGATATCCCTGGATCTGGTTCATTTCCCGCAGGGCGGCCTCGAAAGAATTGGCCTGATAAAACTGGAGGGCCCGTTGGAAGAGGGCTTCCGGGGCGATCTTTTCCTCCGGCGCTTTTTTCTCTTGGATCAAAAACTCCCAGCGGGTTCGGGCTTTTTTCGCGTTGCCGTGAAGCGGGTTCTTCAACCACAGTTCCCGGTAGGTCTTCACCGCCTCCGGCCACTGGCCGAGCCCCTCCCTCGCCTGGGCCAGAAGAAACCGCCCCTGGGCGTGGGAATCTTTCCAGGGAACGTCCTGCAAAATCCGGTCACAGGTCTCGACCGCATTGGCGTAATCCCCCCGCTGCAGATAGATCTCCGCCATCCCCAACCGGGCCTGGGGAATCAACAGGCTCTGCGGATACTGCTGGATCAGGCGCTGGTAGCATCCCAGGCTCTTTTCTCCTTCGCCCGTCTTTTCCAGGGCCTCTCCCTGGAAAAAAAGAGCATAATCCCCGAGCAAAGGATGGGTCTCCGCGGCCCGGGAGAAGGCCTGGGCGGCCTCCGGCCAATTCCGCAGCCCCCTGAGGGCCTGGCCCTGCATGAAAATCAGGTCGGCGGCCAACCGGGAGTCTTTCGTTTCTTCCCCCAGCCGCTGGAAAACCTTCAGGGCCGGGGCGTAGTCCCCTTTCCGGTAGGAGAGGAGACCTTGCGCAAACTGCTCCTCGGGGGGGCTCCCAGCCAGCCCCTCATGCGGGGGAGAAAAGGCCCCGCCAAGAAGGATCAGCCCGTAGATCAGGATTCTTCGAATGCCGCTCATCTCTGTTCGCGCCATCGGATGGTGAAGGAGTTTGCGGCGTTGAGTCCCAGGGTATTCCGCGCGTTTCCCCGGTTCACCGAAATCTCCAGCAGGCCCCCACTCCCGAAGAGGGCCAGGGGTTGCCCTGGTTTTCCCTCCCCGTAAGTCCGGGAGAGCCGGTTGATGCTCCACCCCTGGCCCTGGATTTGGAAATGGGTTTCCAGCTTACGGGCATATTCCTCGCGGGTCACATTGGTGATCAGGTTTCCAAAAGAGTCCGCCCAGAGAACTCGGGCGGTCAGATGGTTTTTTCCCCGGCGGGGTTCGGGGAAGTCCATTCGGACCAGGTTTTTGACCTTCGGCCCGAGTTTCAAGGGGTCCAGGCCCAGGGATAAGTGCCCGGCCACGGGAGCAAAGACATCCCTCCCATGGAAAGTATCGCTTACCGGAGTAAGGAAATATTCCTTTCGGGTGAGCTCGCGGGCCCTGATTTCCCCCCCGGTGGAGAGAAGGCCGCTGAAGACTCCATTGTCCGGCCCCACGAAGAAATATTTGTCTTTTTCCACGACCAGGGCCCTCCGCTTCGTACCCACCCCCGGATCGACGACCACCCCATGGACCGTCCCGGGGGGATAATAGGAGTAGGATTTCCGCAAAACGAAAGAGGCCTGCAGAATATTCTGGGGGTTGATTTGATGGGTAATGTCCACTATGAGGCAGCGGGGATTGACTCTGAGGATCGCCCCTTTCAGGGCCCCCACGTACTCACCGACCCATCCAAAATCAGTAATGAGAGTTACGATTCCCGAAGGTTTCTGCCTCATAGGGGATCAACATTTATCAGTGATCATTGCCCAATGACCAATGATCAATGGTCGGTAATGGTTCTCGTTTGCGTCGTTATGATCTTTGGCTCTGAGCTTCAGCTTTCTGCTTATTCAGCTCTTTGCTCTCCGCTCTTTGCTCTTTGCTCTATGCTTCTTTTTTATACATTTCCAGATAATTCTTGATGTACTTTTCCACTTCGGACTCCGGCTGGATGATCCCGAAGTGCCCTTCGCAGAGAATGTCCGCCTTTAATCCCAGCAAAATTCCCATGGACTTTCTCCAGGCGGAAAGGTCCGAGCCGAAGGAATCGGAGAAGGGGCCGTGGATATCCTGTCCGAAGAGTACCCGCTTGCCGTCCCGGTCCAGAATGATGGATAGGGAGCCCGGGGTGTGGCCCGGAGTGTGAAGGCAAAGGATTTCTCCCTTTTCAAACTTCAGCACTTCCCGCACTTCATGTAATTTGATATCCACCCGGGTGGGGGGGAAGTCTCTGTTGTACCAGTCAGCCGCGGTCTTGACCGGGTCCCCCTTCTCCATGGGGCGGGCATCCAGAGCATGGGCGATGACCTGGCACCCCGTCCGCTCCCGCAATTCGGGAATGCCCCCGATATGATCGATATGACAATGGGTGGCGACCACCGCGGTGAGTGATTTGTGGCCGAGTCCCAGGGAATCTATATTCTCCAGAAGGACGGGGACGCTCCCGCCCGCCCCGGCGTCGATCAAAACGAGTTCCCCTAGGTCCAGAAGGTACACGCAGCAGTCTTCCGGAGCGGTCAACTCCGAAGATCCGATGATATAGACTCCTCCCACCACTTCCCGAAGGTGATTCATTTTCTTACCTTCTCCCCGTCAACCGTTGCGGCGAATGGTTCGAAACATCGGCAGGACTTCATTATCTGTTCGATCAGGAGGGATCCATTCCGGTTGGGGCGATGAATTCGGGCTGGTCATCCCTTTGTCCCAATGTAAGAAATAAGCGGATGGGTGTCAAGTCGAATCCATTCCATTCCCTTTAAAGAGACGGAGGGAAGCTGGGAATTTTTTGTCCCCTTCTTGTTCAAATTTGATTTCCCGCCAACAATATTGTACCCCGCCATCGGCCCAACGTTTTCCCGGAATGAAAAAAAAATTAAGAATTTCAGACCATTACAGCGCAAAATCGGCGGATAGGGATTGGCATATGAATTGCGTTATCCCATCTTGGCATGACTTTCCGGGCAGCCCGCAGAGCGTACAGTCTAGTTTTGAAGGCGGAGCGGCCGGGATGTCAGAAAAATTCAGGGGAACCGTTGACCCCATCAGAGCCAGGGAGGGCTTGATGAAGGAGGAACAAAGTGCTTTTTCATGGCCTATCCCTGGTATTCACCCTTTTTCCCTACATTCCCTCTCTCTTATCACACCTCCTGCTATGGTTCTTTAATTTCTTGGCCCTGACCCTTGCACCTCGTGCCCTGGGCTTTCTAATTTCCGTTTTTCATCGTTTCGACCTTTCCCGGTTTCTCCGATTCATTCCTTCGGCCTTCTCCCTTCTTCGCTCCGAGCGGCGAACCATGCGCCTTTTCCCTTACGCTCTTCGCCCCGCACCCTGCGCCCTCTTCTTCCTGACCATGATCTTCTTTCTCTCCACCCCCGTCCAGTCCGCCCAGGTAACCCTTCAATGGGATCCCAACCTGGAGGCGGATTTGGCGGGCTACCGAGTGTACTATGGGACCTCCAGCGGCAACTACAGTAATTCCCTCGATGTGGGGAATACCACGACCTGCACCGTCTCCAATTTGCAGGACGGAATGCCCTATTATTTCGTCGCCACCGCTTACGATGCCGCTTTCGTGGAAAGCGAGTTTTCCTCCGAAGTGGTGTACGGGGAAGGATGCGCCTTCGCGATCTCTCCCGCTTCTCAGTCCTTTGGCTCCTCGGGCGGAGCCGGAACAGTCAGCCTGTCCGCCGGCACGGGATGTTCCTGGACCGCAGTCAGCAATGCCTCCTGGATCATCGTTACCTCAAACAGCAGTGGCTCGGGAAGCAGTACGGTCTATTTTTCGGTAGCTTCCAATTCTTCTTCCTCCCGCAGCGGAATTCTGACCGTGGCGGGGAGGACCTTCACCGTGAATCAGCAGGGGAGCTCCCCATCCACCTTCACCATCAATGCCACGGCCGGGGCGAACGGGACCCTTTCTCCCCAGGGAGCGGTGACGGTCACGGCGGGCGCGGGCCAGACCTTTACCCTTACCCCGGCCTCGGGGTACACCGTGAGTGACGTGAAGGTGGATGGAGGCTCTGTCGGAGCCGTGACCTCTTACGCGTTCGTCAATTTGACCGCCAACCACACCATTTCCGCCAGCTTCGCGGCCCTCTCTCCATCGCCGAACCTGGTCCTGGCCCTGAATGCCGGGGGGAGCGCATATTCGGACGGCAGCGGAGTGCAGTTCGTGGCAGACCAGCATTTTTTCGGGGGGGCAGCGGGCAAGAGCAGCGCGCCCATCAAGGGAACCCAGGATGGAGCCCTGTATCTGGATGAAAGGTACGGCAACTTCTCCTATGCCCTTCCCGTTGTCAACGGGAGTTATGACCTGACACTCAAGTTCGTCGAAACCACCCATTCAGCCAGGAATCAGCGGGTTTTCGACGTCTGGGTGGAAGGACATCTTTCCTTGAATGGTCTGGATATTTACGCCGTAGCCGGGAAGGATACGGCTCTTGATATTACCTTCACGGTGAGCGTCTCCGACGGCGTGCTTAACCTGGATTTCATGCCCTCCACCGGAGACGCCCAAGTCAGCGCCGTTCTGATCAAGAAAGCCTCCGGCACCCCCAAAAAGCTCCCCGGGAGGCTCAAGAGGCATTTCAGCACCCAGGCTAAATAAAAAAGCTCATAGCTAATAGCTCATAGCTCATAGGAATTTGGCCCGGAGTTTCGGGTCTTTGCTATGAGCTATGAGCTACACTGCTATGAGCTATTTTTTCTTCTTGAACCCGGGGAAATAAGGAGACAGGCCCTTTCCCTTCAACTCCCGGATGACCTTCAACCCCTCTTCCCGGGTGCTGAACCTCCCCGCCACCGCCCGGTACCAGGTCTCCCCTCCGGGCAGCTTCCGGGGGATGATCTTGATCTCCTTCCCCCGCAAAGCAGGCTCTCCCTTCAGGAAAGTGGAGTACTCGGGCTTCAAGAAGGTCCCCAGACGGACCTGATAGGCCCCGTCTCCGCTCTCCAGGACGAGCGATTCCTCGGTAATGTCGGGAAGGCTCAGCTGCTGGTTGGCCAGGAGTTTGCGGGAACTGGCGATCTGCGGATTCACCTCCAGAATCTGGTCCACCACCGAGGTATTGGCCACGCGATAATTCTGAGCGGCAATGGTATAGATGTTCTCCCCCGGTTTTACAGTGACCGTCTTTTTGATCCGGGCCTCCGCCCTGGACCGGGGACCGGCGGCCGGGGAGGATGGGGATCCGGGCGCGGGTTTCGAGGCCACCGCGGGGCGCTCGTCCGGGGAAGAAGGTTTTCGCCCCGCCACCGCCGGCGCGGGCTCTGTTTTTCCCGGAGTCGGGGATGCCGGTTTGATCTCCTTTGGAAGAACCGGAGGGGGAATCTTTTTCTCCGCCGGCGCCGCAGGCAGGTCAGGCTTTTTCTCCGCCCCCGGCGGAGGAGAGGGCGGCGGGGATTCTTTGGCTGGAGATCTTTCAGCGTATCTGGATGGCGTTTCCTGCATCCCAATTGGTTTGGCCGCTTCGGGTTGGGAAACCTTTTGGGCGACTCTTCCGGGCTTTTCTTCAGAGGGAACAGAGGGAGCTTTTTCCCGGATGGTCGGCGGTTGGATGGGAAACTTCGTCATGGGGGGCTCCTCGGGTCCCTTCAGGTATATCCTTCCCAGTAGGATGATGGCTCCCACCCCGAGCAGGGCCAGCAGAGAAAAGCCGATCTTCCGGAAGAGAGCGCTTTTTCCCCCGGCGGCCGCACTCCTCACCCGGGGCTTCTCTTTCGGTCCCCCTTCATCCAACTCCTCCGGGTCGACGAAATCCAGGTCCTCCAGGACCTCGGTCACGATGGGGGAATCGACTTTTTTCTTGGAAAGGCCGTACCCGATCAGAAAGGCGTTGTCGCAAAGGATATTGAGGGTCCGGGGGTTCCCCTTGGCGTGCCGGCAGATCAGATCGATGGCCTCAGGGGTGAAGACCTTGTTGATCTCGCTGTCGACTTTCTCCAGCCGGTGGGCGATATACTGCCGGCATTCCTCCTCGGTCAAAGGCCGGATCTCGCCCATGATCTCGACCTTCTGTTTGACCTCCCGGAGGTTCGACGAATCCAGCCTGGCTTTCAGTCCCGGCTGCCCGAGCAGAACGATCTGCAGTTTCTTCGCGCTGAGCGTCTCCGGGGTGGGCAGGAGGCGCAGTTCTTCCATGATCTCCGGGCTGAGTTCGTGGGCATCATCGATGAGAATGGCCAGCGTTTGGTCCGGGGTGAGGCTGTGGAGGTAATCATTCAGCTGTCTCACCAGGGATACTTTGTTCTGCGGGGCCGAGGGGACTTTCAGCTCCTGGAGGACATCCTCCAGCAACTCCTCAAAGGTGTGTTGGGGACGGAAGACGGCCACAGCCTTGACCTTCCGGTCGATCGTGTTCAGCAGATGCTGGACGAGGGTCGTTTTGCCGCTTCCCAGCTCTCCCAGGACGAGGATGAACCTCTTTCGATCCAGAATGCCCCGGATCATGGAATCCAGGGCTTGCTGATGGGTCTCCGTCAGATGGAGAAAACGGGGGTCCGGATTGACGTTAAAGGGCTCTTCGGAAAAACCGTAAAACCATGTGTACATGTTCCCCCCGATGGAAAATGGAGGCGGGAAAATTTCAGTGAAATTATAAAATGGGTATCCCGATTGTCAAGGAGAAAAATTAGAGGGGGAAGTCAAATAGTCTCACGGTCGAATAGTCATGTTGTCGCCTAGTCTCCGGTTCGCACATTTTGCAGGGCGGCCAAGGAGAACGGCCTGAGCAACAAAGCGACTATTCGACCCTGCGACTATTTGGCGAGAAACCATTCGGGTCTTCCGTAATTCCTGGCCGCCTCGACGAAGAACCGGGCTCGCTCAATCGTGGCATTGTAGGGCAGTTCGCACCCGGAGGAAAGGATGAAAGCTCCTCCGGGAGCCGCCGTGCGAAGGCATTCCTTCACCGAGTGCTCGATCTCCTCCCGGGTTCCGCTGACAAAAAGGGAAGTGGCCACATTGCCCAATAGGACGATCCTCTTTTGCGAGATCTCCACCATTCTTTTCAGGGACGACGGGCTGTCCATGCTCAGGGCCACGATCCCCAGGTCCACCAGGTCCTCCATGAGGGGATCGATGTACCCGCAAATGTGCATGGAAAGGTTGGCCTTCCTCTCCCGGAAGAACTGGACGATCTGTTGATGGCAGGGCTTGATGAACCGGCGGTAAATCGCCGGAGAGATCAGGCTGCACGAAGAAGCCGCCTCCCCCAGGGTCAGGCTGAGACCGGTCTCGAGCACCCCGGCTCCCAGAACCTGGGTTACTTCCGTGGTGAACTTCAGGAGCTCTCCAACAAAAGTGGGGTCATCCACGGTGTCGTAGATCAACTCCTGGGTTCCCCTCAAACCGGCAGCGATGGTCCACGGGCCGGTTACCGTTCCCGACAGGGCGACTCCCCGAAGGGAACTTCCCACGGCCCTGCACGCTTCCAGATAGAGGGGGTATCTCCCGCTGGATTCCGGCCGGGGAAGTTGGAGGGCGGAAAGGGCCGTTTTCTGGGAGAGCACGTGCTTCCTCACCTGGGGAACCCCGTCATCCGGGAATTCCAGTTCCGCCCCCGCTGCTTCAGCCTCCAGGAAAATGTCCCAGGCCACGTCCACGCTGTCATGCTGGAATATTTCATGACTGATCAAAGTGGAGTCGGCCAGTTTCTTCCCCTCCTGATAATATTCCCGCGGGGAACATCCCAGAACTTTGGCCCGGAAAGGCCCGAGGGTCAAGCTGTAGGGGGTGCGGTCGGCATAGGTCCGCTTCATCGCCGCCCGGATCCGGTCTCGGCCTGTCAATTCAGGCATGGAACCTCCTTAAAATAGCTCATAGCTCATAGCTCATAGCAGATCATAGCTCATAGCAATTTAGCTCAGAGCCCCTGGTCTTTGCTATGAGCTATGAGCTATCAGCTATTAACTAAACCGGCAAAAAGCTTACACACAAGACCCAAATGCCGGTAAGTAGAACAAAGGCCATCAGGCAGTACCCCATGATATCCCTCACCGATAGACCGCAGATGCCCATGAGGGGAATGGTCCAGAAAGGATGGATCACATTGCCCACCATTTCCCCCGCCGAGAAGGCCTGCATGGCCCGGGGGAGGTTGATTTCCAGACTCTGGGCGGCATTGAACACCAGCGGCCCTTGGATCTCCCACGCGCTTCCTGAAGTCGGGGCGAAGAGATTCAGCAGAACCGCATGGAGATAAAGCAGGGTCGGATAGGTCAAGGTCCCGGCTGCCGACAGGACCCATCCCGTGGCCAGGGCGGCCAAGCCCGAGGAAGCGAGCATTCCTTGGGTGCCGGCATAAAATGGAAACTGGACGATGATCCCGTGGGCGGCCCGGGCCGAACTTTCCAGAGACCGCAAAAAATGCATGGGGGTATCATGCAGGGAGAGGGCCAGGGTGAAAAGGACGAAGATGACGATGTTGAGGTTCAGGGTGAACCCTCTGCCATAGAACCAGAAAACGATGTAGGAAAAGCCCATGATGGAGATCAGCCATACCGGCCAGCGGCTGTGTTCCAGCCATACGCCGAAAGGCAGCTTCCCTTTCTGATGGATCTCCCGCTCGGCGGCAATGGATATCTCCTCGGCCTGATCTTCCCTTTCAAACCGCTCCAGCAGCCGGGGGGAAGGAGGGTTGGCTTCCTTCTCCTCCGGGCAGATGAAACCCAGGACCCACACAACCCCGGTCACCCCGGCCAGGAATCCCGCCAGGGGGATGAGGCTCCAGGAAAGCTCCGGGTTCAGGGCCATTCCCATGGCTTTCTCCAGAAAGGGGACTGCCTTGCGAATGACCAGCGGGTCGGCGGCAAAGACTCCGAGGTTGCCCGTGCACATTCCGATAAAAGCGCCGGCCACCAGCAGAGGATAATCCACGCGGGAGATCCTCCTCCCCATCTCCCGGGCGAGGAACGCTCCGGCGATAATCCCCAGGCCCCAGTGCAGAAGAGAGCAGAGGGCGGTAAACGCCGTGAGGAACATCACTCCCCTCCGGGGAGTGGATGGAATCGCGGCCAGAAAGCGAAGGACCCTCTGGCTGGCGGGGGCGGTGGCCACACTGAAACCGGCAGCCACCAGGAGCACCATCTGCATGGAGAAGGAAAGGAGGTTCCACACCCCATGGACCCAATACTTGACCATGTCAAAAGGCCCCTGGTAGGTCACCAGGACCCCCAAAAAATAGGCCAAAAAAGTGAGCAGGATGGCAAAGAGGAACGAGTGAGGGACGAAGTAGGCGACCCGGGAGTTGAATTCCCTGGCAAATTTCTGGAAACGCTGGGAGCGCGTCATGACGGAGATTCATTCCCTTCCTGGGGAGATAGAACCAACGGCGACCCGGCCTGATTTTCCATGTCGGGTCAATATAGATACCCCCGGGGGAAAAAGTCAACTCTAAAATAATCCATAGGCGCCGGGGGGCTGCCGTGCCGCGGTGCTGCCTTCAAAGGATGCACAACGGTTGCACAGCAGCACCGCACTGCGGGGCATTTTTATCAGCTTATTCCTTGCCCACCCCGATTTTTCCGTGGTCGTTGGGCTGAAGGAATTCGGATCATCAGTCCCGCCTGTGGCGGGAGGGATCATCGTTTTCTAATCACCTTCCCCCCTATCCTCCGCAAAGAGAGGCCTGCGAGGAATTAACGCCAGAGGCAAGACTGGGCTAAACCATCTCCCCTTTCGAATCTCCCCCGGACAGGCCCGACCCAATGAAAGAATAACCGCCTTAGGATGATGATCCGAATTCCTTCAGCCTGAACCCCATGGGCTAGCCCCTCTCTCTTACCGTTTTTCCCGGACATGGGTTCTTTCTCCAAAAACTGGGGGTGGGCAAGCAGCGTATTCATATTGACAAAATAAAAACCATGGGTTATAGGTGAATTGTCTTGTCAAAACGTTCCTCCCTGAAGATTCCTCGGGGGAAGAAACCGTCAAGCAAACCAGTGGGTTGCGCTTCCTGCGGTTTAAAATCTAAAAGAAAAGGAAACGGAAAGGAGATTCTGTATGAGCTCATAATGTTACCGCTCCCATGGTGGGAAAGATCGTGGACATTAAAGTGAAAGTCGGCGACAAGGTAAAAGAAGATGATGAAATCGCCGTCCTGGAAGCCATGAAGATGGAGATGCCCATCGTGGCTCCCGCAGCCGGCGTGGTGAAGGAAATCAAGGTTTCCATCGGCCAGACCTGCGAAACGGACATGGTTCTGGCGGTCATCGAATAACCGGACTCATAGCTCATAGCTCGCAGCACATTTGGCTCATAGTTCATAGCTCATGGCGACAACCCGAAGTTTTTCGCCATGAGCTTTGCCATGAGCCAAATTGCTATGCGCTTTCCTGGGAGGAAAACATGGACTTCAAGTTGAGCGAGGAATTGCAGGCCATCCGCGAAACGGCCCGTGATTTTGCCGAGAAGGAGATCATTCCTTTCGCGGATAAGTGGGAGAACGAGAACTATTTCCCGCGGGAAGTCATCAAGAAGATGGCCGACCTGGGTTTCTACGGGACCCTGGTTCCCGAAAAATACGGCGGCAACGGGATGGGTTTTCTGGCCGGAACGATCATCACCGAGGAGATCGCCCGGGCCAGCGCCTCTCTCCGGGTCACCTTCAACATGCAGACCTTCGGTCCCGCCCTCTCTGTCTACCGGTACGGAACCGAGGAGCAGAAGAAAAAATACATCCCCAAGCTGGTCTCCGCGGAATTCATCAGCTGCTTCGCCATCACCGAACCCAACGCCGGCTCCGACGTCATGGCCATGAAGACCACGGCCATCCCCAAGGGAGACTATTTCCTGGTCAACGGTTCTAAGACCTGGATCTCCAACGCCCAGGTGGCCGATCTGTGCGTTCTCTACGCCTATCCGATCCGGCGGCCAAGAGCAAGGGGCTTTCCACGTTTCTCCTGGATATGCACCTCCCGGGAATCTCCACCCGGCCCCTGGACAAGCTGGGGCTTCATTCCGCTCCCACGGGGGAGATCATTCTGGAAGATGTCAAGGTTCCCAAGGATGCCGTCCTGGGTCAACTGGGCGACGGCGTCAAGCACGTATTCGGCTCTCTGAATCAGACCCGCCTATCCTGCGCCGCGGGGGGAGTGGGGATCGCCCAGGCCTGTCTCGAGGCGTCGGTCAAATACTGCAACGAGCGCAGCCAGTTCGGGCAGCAGATCGGCCAGTACCAGATGAATCAGGACATGATCGCCATCATGGCCACGGAGATCGAGGCGGCCCGCTTCCTGGTGTACCGGTCTGCGCTGCAAAAAGACGAAGGCATGCTCAACAACGTCCTGGAGACCTCCATGGCCAAGTACTATGCCGGGGAGGTGGCCGGGAGGGCGGCGGACTTCGCCATGCGGATTCTCAGCGCCTACGGCTATTCCACCGAATACCCGGTGGCCCGCTATTACCGAGACGCCAAATCCATCTCCATCGTGGAGGGCACGGCCAACATCCAGAAGACCATCATTGCCATGGATCAGCTGGGATTCCGGAAGGCCAATCGGTAGCATCGCCCATGCGGCCCGCCGCGGGTCATGAAGAAAAGGAGGTCGAAGCGACCCCGGGGACCCCGATGCCAGGGTTGGCGAGTCAAGCAGAGGGGCAGCCTCAGGTTTTCGAGGCCCGGCCCAGGAGGAAACATTCTTAGCCTAACCTTTAGGGCGACCTATTGACTTCCCCCTCATCTTTCCCCTTTTCCCCTCGGTGGGAAGGGGAGAGCGAGGGGGTTTTTTTTGAAGGGGACCTTTCCCTATGCCCCAAGCCCTGCCTGACCTCAAAATCCTGGACCTTTCCCGGGTCCTGGCCCGGCAGATGCTGGTGGAGATGTGCCATCCGAAGATCGGGAAGCTCAAAGTCGTGGGATCTCCCATGAAACTCTCCGAAACCCCCGTTCAATACCGGATTCCCCCTCCCCTGCTGGGAGAACACACGGCAGAAGTTCTCAGGGATGTCCTGGGATACGAAAAAGGAACGATCGCCCGCTTCAAAGAAGCGAAGGTCATCTAAAACAGCAAAGAGCAGAGGGCAGAGAGCAGAGAGTTAAAGGCGGATAAACCCCCCGCATATCATTTAACTCCAGGCTCTATGCTTTATGTCCTGATTTACATCCGCATAACCCTCGGGGGAAAGAGAATAGAGCCCGAAGTTTTGTTTGTCTTCGGTTTTTTTACTCTATGCTCCATGCCCTATGCTCTATGCTACGAAAAGGAGGAGGAAAACATGGCGACCAAGAGAGGCGTATTCTTTGCACTGTTTTTCATTTTCACCATCTTTATCGTAATGAATTCCGGCGCGGCGGAGGCACAGACCAAGGTTACCCGTATCTCCATCGCCACCGGAGGAACCGGGGGCGTGTACTATCCCCTCGGGGGCGGGATGGCCAATGTCATCTCCAAGTACGTCCCCAACACCGAGGCCACCGCGGAGGTGACCTCGGCCTCCGTGGACAACTGTAAGCTGATCCAGGCCCGGAAAGCGGACCTGGCCCTGATCATGGCTGATGTGGGCTACGACGCCCTGAAAGGGACGGGAAGGTTCAAAGCCACCGGACCGATTCCCGTTCGAACCGTCGTAGTGCCCTACCCCAATCTCATGCACTTTGTCAGCACGGAAGGAACCGGGATCAAATCCATGAAAGACCTCAAGGGGAAGCGGGTCTCCACCGGTTCTCCGGGCAGCGGCACAGAGGTGAAAGCCGTGAGAGTCCTGGAAAGCTACGGGATCAACGCAGAAAAAGATATCAAGCGGGAACGCCTGGGAGTGGCCGAATCAGCAGGAGCCCTCAAGGACCGGAAGATCGACGCCTTTGCCTGGGATGGCGGGTTGCCCACTGCCGCCGTCTTGGATCTGGCGGCTACGCCGGGGGTCAAAATCAAGGTCCTGTCCAATGCCGAACATCTTGACTTCCTGACCCAGAAATACGGGCCCGTTTACTTCAAGACGTTTATCCCCAAAGCCATTTACCCGGGCATGGAGGCGGACCTGGAGGTCGTGGGCGTGGCCAACCTTTTAATCTCTCATGAAAAGATGGACCCCGCCCTGGGCTACAACATCACCAAAGTCCTTTTGGAACGCCAGCCGGAACTTGTGGCCGTCCATAAAGAGGCCAGACATCTCACCCTGGCCACGGCCGCGGTGGGCTCGTCCCTTCCCTTTCATTCCGGAGCGATCAACTACTTTCGGGAGAAAGGAATCCAGGTGAAGTAAAGCCGGGCATCGGGGCCCCGGCGGGAAAGAAGGAAGCTCCGTGGATGAAAACCCGAGGCTGGCTGATTCTCTCATTCTTCTCCATTTTCCTGGCCGGAGGAGCCGCCCTCCTTCTGCGGGAGGTGCCGGTCCTGCAGATCGAAAACACCGACCGGCCGGGGAGGCTCCTCATCCGCACGGAATCGGCAGCCCTCTTCTCCTTCTCCTTCATCCACTCCATGTACCTTGAGCCGGCAACGGAAGAGTTCAAGGTGGGCGAGGGCGAAGCCTTCATCCTCCGGGGAGTGCGGACCCAAAGCCCGGCCGTGGCCGCCTATTACGGGTTTGAAGAGGGGCGGACTTTTTATCCGGTCAATCGAAAAATGGATTCGTTCGTCATTCGTTTGGGAATGACCCATGCCCAAATCCTCTTCCATGGAAACCAGAGGATCTCTCTGGCGGAGTTGGGAGAACGGGGGGATCGTCTGGAAGTTCGGGTGCGGCGTATGCCCTGGGGACAATATCTCCTGTCTTCGGGAAAAAAGGAGCGAGGCTGATGGCGGAGGAGAGGAAGACGGCCCCCGAAGCGGAAGAAGCGTTCATCACCGAAGAGCGCCTGAAGAAAGCCGCAGCCTTCATCGAAGAGGAAGAGGGTCCGTCCCGCCGGCTGACGGGGAAGATGGGTGTTTTCATCACCGTGGTGGCGGTCATCATGTCCCTCCTCCACCTGTACGCCGCCGCGGGGATCATCATGACCCAGATCCTCCGCGGGATCCATGTCATGTTCGTTCTCTTCCTGGTCTTCCTCGTCTTCCCCTCCCTCAAGCGGTTCCGGAACCGGGTCCTCTGGTATGACTACATCCTGGCCGCCCTGGGGGTCGCCGTTATCGTCTACGTCTTTCTGGACTTTGAAGAGTTTATCTACCGGGCGGTCACCCCTACCACCTTGGACCTGGTCTTCGGCGCCCTCCTGATGGCCCTGGTCCTGGAAGCCACCCGGCGGACGACCAGCTGGATCCTGCCCGTGATCGTAGGAAGCTTTCTGGTCTATGCTTACATTGGGCCCTGGCTGCCGCCCCCCTGGACTCACCGGGGATACGGGCTGGACCGGCTCGTGGGCCACATGTACATGACCCTGGAGGGGATCTTCGGGGTCCCCATCGACGTATCCTCCACCTTTATCATTCTCTTCACCATCTATGGAGCCTTCCTGGAATTTTCCGGGGCGGGAAAGTTTTTCATCGATTTTTCCCTCTGCGCCATGGGGGGAAAGCCCACCGGCGCCGGTCGGACGGTGACCCTCGCCTCCTTTCTCCTGGGGGGGCCGTCGGGGAGCGGGGTGGCCACCACCGTTACCCTGGGCTCCGTGGCTTATCCCATGCTGGCCAAAGCCGGCTATAGCAAAGAGGCCGCCGGGGGGCTCCTTTCGGCCGGGGGCATCGGGGCGATCCTCTCCCCGCCGGTCCTGGGGGCTGCGGCCTTCCTCATTGCCGAGTTCCTGAAGATCTCTTACCTGGATGTCATCGTCATGGCCTGTATCCCCACGATCCTTTATTACTGGGCCATCTTCCTCATGGTGGAGTTCGATGCCAAGAAGTTCGGGGCCAAGACCATCGCCTTCGACCGGACCTACTCCCTGTGGCAGCTTACCCGCCTATACGGGTTTCACTTCATCTCGCTGATCGCCATCGTGGCCATCATGGTCCTGGGCTTTACCCCCATTCTGGCGGTCTTCTGGTCCACGGTGATCGTCTTCGCCGTTAGTTTCATCCGCCGGGATACGGCCCTGGTCCCCAAGAAACTGGTGGCGGCTTTGCGGGGGGGGTCCATCGGGGTCCTTTCGGTGGCCACGACCTGTGCTTCCGCCGGGATCATCGTGGGCGTGGTGACCCTCACCGGGCTGGGGCTTAAGTTCAGTTCCATCGTGATTCAATACGCCGGCGGCAGCCTGTTCCTCACCGCCGTTTTCACCGCCCTGGTGGTCTGGGTCATCGGGCTGGCGGTTCCGGTCACCGCCTCCTACATCATCTGCGCGGTCATCGCCGCCCCCGCTTTGATGAAACTGGGGGTTCCCGATTTCGCGGCGCACATGTTTATTTTTTATTATTCCATCCTGTCGGAAGTTTCTCCCCCCACGGCCCTTTCGCCCTTTGCCGCCGCGGCGCTCACCGGCGGGGACCCCTACAAGACCACCATCCAGGCCTGGAAGTACACCCTTCCCGCATTTTTGGTTCCCTTCAACTTCACCCTTCACCCCGATGGGGTCGCGCTTCTTCTCAAGGGAAGCCCGTTCGATATCCTCTGGACTTTCGCCACAGCTTTGGTGGGAATCTTTGCCCTGGCGGCGGGCATGGACGGGTGGATGTTCAAGAAGGCCACATGGTATGAGAAGGTCATTCTGGTCATCGCCGGTCTAGCCCTGGTCTATCCTTCCTGGATTTACGATCTGACCGGCCTGACCCTGGTAGGGTTCGCCGTCTTCTCCCAGAAAATCCTCCGGAAAAACGACTGAGTCAAATGGGGAATGCGGAATTCGGAATGCGGAATGGAAAAAAGAAGCCAAGAATTCCGAATCTCACATTTCGCAGAAAAGAAGGGCGCAAAAGTGAAGGGCGCCCAGCTGGGAGGGCGTGGATTTTCAATTGCGGTTTGGATATAATGCGCATGATGCCCATAAAACAGGTCTAATTTTTATTCCGAATTCCGCATTTAAGAAAGGAGGATTCCCATGTTCAAGAAGATCCTGGTTCCTCTGGACGGTTCGAAATTAGCCGAGGGAATCGTCCCCCGGGTGGAGTGGTTGGCCAAGATCCATGACGGTGAAGTCACCCTGATCCGGGTGGCTCTGGCCCACACCTTCCCCGGAGTGGACCCGGTGCAGCATCAGGTGAACGTCGTCCGGGAAGCCGAGGAATACCTGGCCAGGGTGGAGGCCAATTTGAAAGGCGTGGGGGTGAAGGTAAAATCCGTGGTCCGCTACGGCCACGATGCCCAGGAGATCGTCGATCACGCCCGGGACCGGGACTTTGACCTCATTGCCATGTCCACCCACGGCCGCACCGGCCTCACCCAGTTCGTCCTGGGAAGCGTGGCCAGTAAGATCATCAACACAGCAACGGTGCCAATCCTGTTGTGCCGGGTCTGCTAGAAACAGGGTGCAGGGAGCGGGGGGCAGGGAGAACCGGGAAACGGGGGGTAGGATACTATTTTTTTCTCCGAACTCCGAACTATATTACTCCGAACTCCTTTGCCCTTCACCCCTTCATCCCTTCAGAATTCTATCCAACTTCCAATCCACCGGCAGTCTCACCCGTTGCCCCGCCTTGGTCTCGAAGAGAAGATAGCCGTTGGCCAGGCCGAAGAGGAAGAGGTCCTTGGTGATCTCCACGTCCTTCTTGCAGTAGGCGATAACCTCGTCGATCCTGCCTTCCTTGAACCACTGCAGGGACTGGAGGCCGTCGGCGGACTTCTCCGTATGGAGGGTCTTATGGGCGAGATGGCCGAGAGACAGGCGGTATCCCAGCTGGCGCGAGACTTCCTGCAGGATGTCGAAAGTCTTTAGCGATTGGAAACGAAAGGAGGTATAAGCTTTTAACACCTGATAATCGAAATCGGCAATGTTAAAGCCTACGATCAGATCTCCGCTTTTCAGCTTCTCGATCAGTTCGTGAACGCCTTCCTCTTGGAACACCTGGTAAGAATCTTCCCGGGAATCGTAGGCCACCGCCACCGCCACCCTCATCAGGTGCTTGTTGTGCCAGCCTCCCACCTCCTCGGCGCTCCGCTGGGTTTCAATATCCAGGAAAAGGACCCGGTGCCGGGCCAGTTCTTCATTGAGCCAGGCAGGACTGGGAGCGGAAGCAACGGCTTCCGGTTCTTCTAACTCGGAATTTTTGGCAAGGGTATCAGTCGTGAAAACCTCATCCTTAACCTTAACCTCGGCCTTAGCCTTCGCTTGCTCCCTTCCCTTTCTTTCGATCCTTGATTCTCCCAGAAGCCACTCCAGGACGAATTCCGCCGCCCTCTTGTCCAGGGGCTTGTTCCCCGAACCGCATTTGGGGGAGTGAACGCAGGAAGGGCAGCCGTCCAGGCAGGGACAATCCCGGATCAACCCCAGCGTCTTCCGCAAAAGCTCTTCGATCACCCCGTAGCCGTAATCCGCCAGTCCCACTCCTCCCGGGGTATCCGTCGTAGATGAAGATGGCCGGTTTCTCCAGCTGGGGATGAATGGGGTAGCAGATTCCCCCCACGTCGTTCCGGTCGCAGAGGGCGAAAAGGGGAAAGAGAGCGATGGAGGCGTGCTCGACGGCGTGAATCCCGCCCATGAAGTGAAGCCCTTCCTCCTTGAACCGCTGGGGCATCTCTCCGGGCAGGATGATCCAGAGGCCCATGGTCTCGAAGATGTGGGAGGGCATCTCCAGCTCGTGCACGCTGAGCAGGTCCTGGCCGAAGATCCGCCGCTTTTCAAAACCCCGGACGCGCTCCGTGACCTTCAGCCGGCCGTAGCAGGCGGTGAAGTGCGGAAAAGGCTGGGTTTTGACCACCGAGAGAATCTCCGTCTCCTTCTCCGAAAGGGCGCGGGTGTAATAATCCACGTCCACCGCCTTGACCCAGACTTCCCGCTTTCCCTGGTCCAGGCGGGTGACCAGGTAGGGTTCGGCTCGGTGGAGATAGATCGCTCCCGGGTGGCACTCGCTGTAAACCCGGGGCACGCTGATCTGGCCGATCAAACGCTTGGTCTCTTCCTCGAAAATGGTGAATCCTTCTCCGGCGCTGCGGATGTCCACCAGGCGATGGGGGTTCAGGCGGTGGGAGAACCATTCCCGGCCGGAGGCGCTTCGCAGAAGTTCTCCATCGGAAACCAGCTGGTCCAGAAGGGGAGCGTAATTCTGGACCGGAATGATCGACTCATCCGTTCGCAGGGGAATTTCCGCGCTGGCGCAGACCAGGTGTTTGGAGACCACCACGGAATTGTCCGGGTCCACCACCGCGCTTTCGAACCCCCGTCCGAAAAAATCCTGCGGGATGGTGCATGAAATACTGGTCCAGGGCATCGGGCTGGGCGATCAGGGCGATCAGGGATTCCCGGTCGGCACGCCCTACCCGCCCTCCCCTCTGCCAGGTGGCGGCCACCG
Source organism: uncultured delta proteobacterium (assembly GCA_963802665.1). GTDB lineage: Bacteria > Desulfobacterota > SM23-61 > SM23-61 > SM23-61 > SM23-61. The sequence continues at coordinate 112,915 of CAWDJO010000002.1, forward strand.
TTCCCGGGTAGCCGACCAGGAGGCACACATCCAGCCCGCCGATATCGATCCCCAGCTCCAGGGCGCTGGTGGAGATCACTCCCAGAAGCTCCCCGGAAACCAGCTTGGCCTCGATCTCCCTCCGTCTCTTCCGGGAGGAATCCGGCCCGGTAGGAGCTGACCTTTCCCCGCAGGTCCGGCCGGTCCTTCAACACCCAGGCGTGGAGGAGTTCGGTGATCTTCCGCGCCTGGGTGAAAGCCAGGGTACGGAAGCCCCCGTCGATGCAGTCCAGGAAGAGCTTGGCCGCCAGCGTGTAGGGGCTGGTATTGGGGTTCAGGAAGAGGAAGTGTCTCCCCGACCGGGGGGCGCCGCTTTCGGTCAACCGCTTCGAAAGGAAGGCCGGTCAGTTTCTCGGCGAAAGCCTTCGGGTTGGCAATGGTGGCCGAGCAGGCGATGATCTGCGGGCTGGACCCGTAGAAGTCGCAGACCCGCTCCAGCCGTCGGAGAACCTGGGTCAGATGGGAGCCGAAGATCCCCTTGTAGGTGTGGAGTTCGTCGATCACCACAAACCGCAGGTTGCGGAAGAAGGCTTCCCACTGGGCATGGAACGGAAGCAGGCTGAGGTGGACCATGTCCGGGTTGGAGATAAGAACCGGGGGAACGGACTCCCGGATCTTCTTCCGCCGGTAGCTGGAGGTGTCCCCGTCGTAGATCTCCGCCCTGAAAGGGAAACTGGATCTGGAAAGGCTGGACGAACTCCCGAAAAGCTTTCAGCTGGTCCTGTTCCAGGGCTTTCAGGGGAAAGAGGTACAGGGCTTTTCCCTCCGGGGTCCTGGAGCAGCTTTTCCACCACCGGAAGGTTGTAGGTCAGGGTCTTTCCGCTGGCCGTGGGAGTGGCGATGACCACGTTTTTTCCCCCGCGGACTTTCTCGATGGCTTCCACCTGGTGGGAATAAAGCTGGCGGATCCCCATTCTCTCCAGGGCCCGCGCCAGGGCCGGAGGAAAGTCTTGTTCCGGCCGGGAAAAGCAGGCTGTTTGAGGAGGAAAGGGCTGGTGGTAGACGACCTGCGGGGCGTAGTAGCGGTGACGCTTTAATTTTTCAATAAATCGAAGCATGAAAATAGCGTTCAGCTTTAACGGTCAGCTTTCAGCGTAGCCATCCGGAAGCTGGGAGCTTTGGAAACCCGCGACGCCGAATCTGACGCCAAATTTTTTCTTGATTTACCATACCAGACGTGTTACTAAAATTCAAATAGAAGAGAACGGTTGAAGGTTGGATGGGATGCGGGGAAAGAAGGGGCAACTGATCGGCGGGCTGGTTCTGGTCACGCTGGGATCCCTGTTCATCCTGGACCGGCTGATCATTCTGGAGATTTATATCAGCTGGCCTCTCATCCTGGTGGCCGTCGGGGTCGCCCTCTTCCTTATCCATCCCCACAGTCTGGCCAGCTGGATCGTGGGCGGAATCGGCGTGGTTCTCTTCATCGTCAATTTCGCCATCGCCTTCTTCCCGGAAGTGGAGGCCTGGAGCGACCTGGTCTGGCCCACCATCCTGGTCATCATCGGGATTCTTCTCCTCTACCGTTATTACCAAACCCCGCCCCCCAAACCCCCCGCCCAGCCGCAGCCGCCCGCACCGGAGGACCGCGGGACAAAGCCCGAACCGCCAAAGGACAGTGCTGAGTCCTGAGTGCTGAGCAAAAAACGTTGCTGGTTGCTGGTTACTTGTTACTCGTTCCCCGTTACTCGTTACTGGTTTCTGGTTGCTCTTTGCTCCATGCTCCCTGCTCTTTGCTTCCTATCCCCTACACCCTAGCACCCTACCCCCTGTTCTGCGCTGAGCATGTTCAATATCTTTTGCTGGGCACCGGGGGTATGGGAGGTCAAAGGGTTGTTGAACACAAAAATTCGAATATCGAAGCACGAATATCGAAACAAACAAATTCAAATCTCGAATGACCAAAATTCCAAACGATGGAGTCGTAAGAAAATCGTTTCGGGCATTGGAAAATTCGGATTTAGGGATTGTTTCGGATTTCGGGTTTCGAATTTCGAATTTAATCAATCACTTAACTGAACAGAATAAGACCCCCTGTGTCCAGCAAACCAGTTATGGGTAAAGATCAGTGTCCTGTTCGGGCATAAAAAAAGGGAGGCGTTTCAAGCCTCCCTTTTTTCCACTCTAATCGGGTCTCACGTCCGGCAGAGGTAATAATCTGCATCTTCCAGGGCCCGGTTCCGCTTCCGCCACTCATCCAGGGAAACGGAGAACTGGCGCTCGATCTTTTCCCGGAAGACCGGACCGGAATTGTAGGTGCAGAAGGGATAGATCCGCCCGTTGGGGGCGGCGTAGTGGATGCAGCACCGCTTCACCCGGTCCACGTTGTAGTTGTAGGAATCCTGGAAGTGCATGCCGCCCACCATGAGCATGTCCCAGTTGTAGATCAGCTCCACCCGCCTCTGGGCTTCCTTGTCCACGACCCCCTGGAAGAGCTCCAGGCAGATCTCCGCGGTCAACCCGTCCTTGGCCCGTTCCTCCCGGAAGAACTTCTTCAGCAGGTGCTGGGCGGTGAGGGCGGTGAGGGTGCGGATGTTGGAGATCTTCTGCTTGACCAGCTTGTTCAGCTCCCAGGTGAACCCTTCGATGTCGATGGCCTGGGTAATGGGGGTCACGCTCCTCGTTTTCCGGTTCACGAAGATGTAAGAGCCGATCCCGCAGTCGGCGTGGGAAGTGATCTTGGCCACATCATATTTCCAGATGGAGCTGAGGAGCTTGGAGAAGGGAGAAGTCACGGCCAGGGGATACCAGTCTTCCCGCGCCTTGAGAAGGCCCGTCTGGGTCTCGATGTCCATGGCCAGGTCCGAGAGGGTGTAGCGCTGCCGCTCTCTCTCCTCCGTGGAGATCCGCCCGGTGAAGGCCACGGGCTGGTAGCTGATGCCGCTGATCACGTCGGAGTTGTCGACGGCGAACTGGAGGATCTTCCCCACCTGGTCGTCGTTGATGGTCTTGATGATGGTGGGCACCAGGACGACGCGCAGTTCCGCGGCCCGGGCGTTTTCCACCGCCCGCTGTTTCAGTTCCCAGAGGCCGGAGAGGCCGCGGGTTTTCTTATAGACATCGTCGGAGGTCCCGTCGAACTGCAGGTACATGGTGTAGAGCCCGGACTCTTTGGCCTTCTTGGCAAACTCCAGGTCCTTGGCGATGCGGATCCCGTTGGAGGCGATCTGCAGGTGGCTGAAGCCCATGGAGCGGGCCGCCTTCAGGATGTCCAGGAAGCGCGGGATGAATGGTCGGCTCTCCCCCGGAGAACTGGATGGCCGGCGGGAAAAAGGGCTTTACGTTGCGCATCAGGGTCAGCATTTCCACCACCTGCTCGTAGGTGGGCTCGTACACGTATCCCTGCACGTTGGCGTTGGCGAAGCAGATGGGGCAGCGCAGGTTGCAGCGGTTGGTCAGGTCGATGTTGGCCAGGATCGCCGGGCTGATGTGCAGGTCGCACAGGCCGCAGTCATCCGGGCAGACTTTGGCCCCGGTGACCTGGGGGTTCAGGATCCCGTCAGCGTCTTCATAGGTCCAGCGCTCGCATTTCTTGTAAAGCTCGGCGTCCGAGTAGACCAGGTCCCGGACAAACCCGTGATCCGGGCAGGTCTTCTCCATGAAGACTTTCCCGTCCCGCTCCAGAATAGCGGCCCGGATCATCTTTCCGCACTCCGGGCAAAGGCTCTCCACTTCCTTGGGGAGGCCGATGGGGACATTCTGGGTGGGGGGGTAGTAAGGCTCAACCTTTCCCAAATCTTTGAGCGAAGCCTTTTTCTTCAGGCTGCGAATCAGTTCTCCGATGGCCATGATAGTATCCTCCCCATATATTCCTTTTACCCGATTTACAGGCAAAAAATGAGCCAAGGGCGGGGTAAGAAATTAATTTTTAACTATTTGATTTTATTTATTTTTATTTATACCAGGAAGGCCAGAAGACCCATCTGTGAGGGGATATCTGGGGGCCATGGGGGGTTAAAAAGGAATGTCGATAAAAGTTATAGTAGTTAGTAGTGCGAAGATTCTTATCGCACCTTACACTCTATTCTTCGCACTTTACACTTTTTCCCCTACCTTAGTCTTTCAGAAAATCCTTCCGGGAGATACCGTATTTGCGCAGAAGGTTCTGGAATTGTCTCCGGTCCATGCCCACCATCTCCGCCGAGCGCATGACGTTTCCCCCTCCCTGCTTGAGGGCTTCGATGATAAACCTTTTTTCAATCTCCCCCTTGGCCTTCTGCTGGGCTTCCTTTTTCATCTGCTTCAGCTCATCCCGGTCCGCGGGCAGCTTGATCTCTTCCTGCACCTCTTCCCGCCGCATTTCCTCTTGCAGATCTCCGGGCTGGATCAAATCCGATGTGCAGAGGATCACGGCCCGAACCAGGGTGTTCTCCAGCTCCCTCACGTTCCCCGGCCAGGGGTATTCCGCCAGCAATTTCAGAGCTTCATCGCTCACCCCGGCTGCCCGGCTCTTGAATACCTTCCGGTGTTTCTCCAGGAAATAATCGACGAGGAGGGGGATATCTTCTTTCCTTTCCCGTAGGGGGGGGATGGAGATGGTGATCACGTTCAGGCGGTAAAAAAGGTCGTCCCGGAAGGCCCCGGCCTCCACCGCCTGTTTCAGGTCCTTGTTGGTGGCCGCGATGATCCGGTTGTCCACCTCCACGTCCTCGGTGCCGCCCACCCTCTGGAATTTCTGCTCTTCCAGCACCCGGAGGATCTTCACCTGGAGCTCCTTGGGCATCTCGCCGATCTCGTCCAGAAAGAGAGTCCCTTGATCGGCCAGCTCCAGGCGGCCCCTCTTGGTCTTGATCGCCCCGGTGAAGGCCCCTTTCTCGTGACCGAAGAGTTCGCTCTCCAGGAGATTGCCGGGGATGGCGGCGCAGTTGATGACCACGAAGGGCTTGCTCGCCCGGTCGCTCTGGTAGTGAATCGCCCGGGCGACGATCTCCTTCCCCGTCCCGCTCTCCCCCTGGACCAGCACCGTGGCCTTGGTCCCGGCCACCTGGGAGATGAGCTGGATGACCTTCTGGATGGCCGGATGATTCCCCACAATACTGGTTGGACCGTACACGCTCTGCAGTTCCTGGCGCAGGGAGCGGTTTTCGTCCTGCAGCCGGCGCACGGAGAGGGTCTTCTCGATGAGGATCTCCATCTCTTCCATCTTGATGGGCTTGAGGATGTAATCCACCGCCCCTTCCTTCATCGCCTGGACCGCCCCTTCCACGGTGCCGTAAGCGGTCATGATGACGACCGGCAGATCGGGATAGATGCGGTGGGCCTCGTGCAGAAGGGTCATCCCGTTCATCCCCGGCATCTTCAGGTCGGTGACCAGAAGGGCTACATCCCTGGATTTAACGACCTCCAGCGCCTTCTCCCCATCACCGGCGGTCATGACTTCATACTTCGGGCCCAGGTTGATCTCGAAGAGCCGCTGCATCCGGGCTTCATCGTCGACAATCAGGATTCTCGGTTTCATAAACCCCCAGGATTTACGGCGAGGTCCGTTGCTGAGTGCTCATTGCTCGTTACTGGTTACTCGGTTATTCGTTAATCGTTCATATGCTGACTGTTTGCTGGTCTTTGGTCATTGGCCATTGATCAATGATCATTGGTCATTGATCATTTCTCATGCTCTATGCTCTCTGCACTCCGCCCCCTACACCCTACATTTTCTTTCTCTCCCTGCACCCCGCTCCCCGCCCCCTGCTCCTCGGTTGTCCTGCGCCGGCCCGATGGGCCCGAAGCATCCTCGGATCGCTTTGGGGAAAGGCAGGGTCAGGGTGAAGGTGGTCCCTTCTCCGTTGTTGCTGTCGACGGAGATCGTTCCTCCGTGGTTTTTCACCACCGAGTGGACGATGGAGAGCCCCAGCCCCGTTCCCTTTTCCTTGGTGGTAAAGAAGGGATCGAAGATCTTGGACTCCAGCTCCGGCGAAACCCCTTCCCCCGTATCACTGAGACGGATGGTCACATCCTTGTTATCCTTCTGGCTCAGGATGATCCGCAGCGTCCCCCCTTTGGGCATGGCTTCCAGGGCGTTCATCTCCAGGTTCACCAGGGCTTCCCGGATCTGCTCGGGGTCCACGGGGATGAGGACTTTCTCTCCGGGTATTCTCTCCGGACCTCGACCCGCTGCTTCCGGGCGGGGATGGAAATCCAGTCCAGGGTCCGGTCCAGGACGTCCTTCAGGTCCACCTCCTGGAAGACGGGCGGTTTGGGCTTGGCGAATTCCAGGAAATTGGTGAGCATGCGGTTGATCCGCTCCGACTCCTCGCCGATAAACTGGATCATCTCCGACTGGACCGGCTGGGGAACCCTCTTCTTGAGCGTCTCCGCCGAACCCAGGATGATGCCCAGCGGATTCCGGATCCCGTGAACGAAGGAGGCGGCCATCTCTCCCAGGGCCGCAAGCTTCTCGGACTGCATCATCTGCCAGTCCTTTTTCTTCAGGTCCTGGTAGAGGCGGGCCCGGGAGATGGCCATGGCCACGGCGGGGGCCAAAGCCTCCAGGGCTTCGATTTCCATGATGGTGAAGTTCTTCCCGTCCTTCTTCTCCCCCACCAGGATGAACCCCAGGAGTCCCTCCTCCCACTCCAGCGGAAGGACCAGGGAAAGGCGCGCCTCCGTCATTTCCTGGACTTCGGGCTGGAGGGCCCGAAAATTCTTGACCGTTTCCAGCTCCACCGCTCTTTCGGACTTTTTCAGGTAAGCGATGAAAGGGCTGTCCGCGGAGAAATACCGCTCCCGGGGGAACCCTTTCTGGCTGAAGAGCCGGTAATAATTGGACTCGCTCTCCAGGATCCAGATTCCCACCCGGTCCAGCGAGAAGAGCCTGGGAGATGAAGTTGACCGTGGCCTCGAGCAAGCGTCTGAAGGTCCAGGAGATTCAGGAGGGTGCGGGTGAACTCGAAGAATTTCAGGCGGAAGAAGTACCTTTCCCGGTAGAAGAACCGGTCGATGAACTCTTCCACTTTCCTCTCCAGCGGGCGCAGGAGGAAGACCAGGACCAACACCATGGTGGCTTCCACCAGGAGCGAAGTGGTTTCCAGCTTCCGGGCCAGGATATCGCATACGTTCTTGATGAAGAGGACGTAGATCACCAGGACCAGACCGGAGAGGAGCGAATACAGAATCCCGCCCCGGATGATGAAGTGGATGTCCACCAGGCGGTATTTCACGATGGCCAGGGCAAAGAAGAAGCTGATGAGGAGAGAATACAGGCTGGCCACGAAGAAGAAGGAGTAGCCCAGGTGGAAGAAATAGTTCATCACGTGCAGGACCAGCCCGATGACGAACATGGAGATGATCCCCACCAGAAGGTACAGGATCTGCAGCCGCTGGCGGGCGATCTTGGTCTGCCGGTAGGAAACGATGAAGTTGACCACTCCCCAGGTGAAGTACCCCAGGCCGATCAGGCCCAGGATCAGGGCCAGAAGCTGGGACTCCAGGCGCCCGTGGAAAGTGAAGACATAATAGAAGATGGAGCCGATTTTCACCACCCGCCCGATGTCCACCTGAAGGAGAAGGATGAAGGGAACCAGCAGGGCCACCGGCCCCGCATAGAGAATGAGGCTGCGCCAGCCGTCGAAGAAACGGGTTATTTTCTGGGGAAAGACATAGGAAAAATGGAGGAAGAAGACGGGGAAGAGAAAGACGCCGATGAATATGACTTTGACCCCCACCAGGGCGATGGAATGGAGGTCGCTGTTGATCATGATCAGCTCGCCGGCGTTCCAGCCCACAAAGGAAAGGATGAGGAGGGTAAAGACCCGGTTCACCACCCCCTTGGGATTGTCGTAGAAGACAATCAGGCAGAGGGTCAGGTTGATGGCGAAGGCCAGGGCTGCGGGGATGGCGTAGATGCTCATGGTCGGCGATTCCTGATTCCTGAGCTCTGATTCGGCCCGATTTTACAGCAGATAAAGAGATCCCCAATAGAAATATACCTTTTTCTGCGGATAAAAAAAAGAGGGAGAGGCTGCATTTGCCCGTCCCTCTATCTTCAGTTCTGATTTCGCAGTTCTGGCTAGATCGAACGGAATCCTGACCGTGGTTTCCCATTCCGCACTCCGAATTCCGCATTCCGCAATTCATTCTGTTGATTCCCCCAGATACGCCTGGCGCACCATCTCGTTCTGGCGCAGGCTCTCGGCGGTATCCCGCAGCAGGATCGTCCCGGTCTGCAGCACATACCCCCGATCGGCCACCTGGAGGGCCATGCGGGCGTTCTGTTCCACCAGAAGGATGGTGGTGCCGGTCTCATGAAGCTGCCGGATGGTGTCGAAGATGCTGTCCACCAGGACCGGCGCCAGTCCCATGGAAGGTTCATCGAGTAGAAGGAGCCGGGGGCTGGACATGAGCGCCCGCCCGGTGGCCAGCATCTGCTGTTCCCCCCCGCTGAGGGTTCCGCCCACTTGATCCAGACGCTCTTCGAGCCTGGGGAAAAGGGAAAAAACCTGCTTCAGATTGGTCTGAATCCTCTTGCGGTCCGAGAGCAGGAAAGCCCCCATTTCCAGGTTCTCTAAAACCGTAAGGCGGCCGAAAATTCTCCGCCCTTCGGGGACCTGAACGACCCCTTTCCCGACAATTTCATGGGGAGGATATTTGGTGAGTTCTTCTCCTTCAAAACGGACCGTCCCCTGCCGTGGCCGCAGCAGGCCGCTGATGGTCTTGAGGGTCGTGCTTTTCCCCGCCCCATTGGCCCCGATCAGGGTGACGATTTCTCCTTTTTCCACAACCAGGGAAACATCCTTCAGGGCATGGATATGACCGTAGAAGGAATGGATATTTTCAATCTCAAGAATGGGCATAAAAACCCCTAGTGGCGAGGTTCCTCCCTTGCCCAAGTAGGCTTCGATAACGACGGGATTGCTCCGAATTTCCGCCGGGCGTCCCTTCGGCGATCTTCTTCCCGTAGTCCAGGACGGTCACGGTTTCCGAGATACCCATCACCACCCGCATCTGGTGCTCGATGAGCAGGATGGTGATTCCCAGCTCATCCCGCAGGTGGCGGATGAAATCCATCATCTCCTGCGTCTCTTTGGGGTTCATGCCGGCGGTCGGTTCATCCAGGAGCAAAAGCTGGGGACGGGTGGCCAGGGCCCGAGCGACTTCCAGCCTCCGCTGGTCTCCGTAGGGAAGATTCTTGGCCAGAAAATCCCCCTTTCCGGCCAAGTTTACGAAGCGAAGAATTTTGCGCGCTTCTTCGGCCGCCTCCTTTTCTTCCTTCCGGGTTCCCGGAGTCCCTACCACAATCCCGAAAAATCCCGCTTTCAAGTGGCTGTGGAGCCCGACCAGCACGTTCTCCATCACCGTGAGCTCGGGGAAGAGGCGGATATTCTGGTAGGTGCGGGTGATTCCCAGGCGGACGATCTGGTCGGGCAGCAGGCCCACCAGGGAACGGTCGTTGAAGAGGATCTCTCCCTCCTCCGCCTTGTAGAAGCCGGTCACGCAGTTAAAAAAAGTCGTCTTTCCCGCCCCGTTGGGGCCGATGATGCTGTGAATGCTCTTCTCTTGGACCTCGATGTCCAGCTCGTGCACGGCCACCAGGCCGCCGAACTGTTTGGTCGCTTTCTTTGCCGAGAGGATGGCCATTTCTTTTCCCAATTCGGTCTAGCCGATGTCAAAAAGCAAGCTAAAATCCGAAATCCGAATATCGAAATCCGAAACAATTTCGAAATCCAAATATCAAAACCTCAAACTTTTTTGTTTTGAACATTCGAATTTTGAAAATTCGTGCTTGTTTCGAATTTCGTGCTTCGAAATTCGGATTTATGAAATTTTTCCCGTTCACCCTTTGGCCCCGCAACAGACGATTCGGCCTGAATTCCCCCCTTTTAAGCCGTGGGAGGATGCGTATCGACCTCCTCCGGCTCCTCCTCGTGCAGCTCGCGGCGGCGGACCGTCTCCGGCCAGAGACCCTCCGGCCGAAAGAGCATCATGGCCACCAACGCCGCCCCATAAACGAGAAGCCGATACTCGGCAAACTCCCGGAGGAGCTCCGGCAGACCCACGAGGGCGATCGCTCCCACGATGACCCCGGGGATGCTTCCCATTCCCCCCACGATAATGACGCAGAGGATATTAATGGAGATCATGACGTTGAAACTGTGGGGGTAGACCGAGCCGAGCTTGCTGGCGAAGATGGCCCCGCTCAGGGCCGAGAAACCCGCACCCGTGGCGAAGGCCATTAATTTGGTGGCCACTAAGTTAATGCCCATGGCCTGGGCCACATCTTCATCCTCCCGCAGGGCCATCCAGGCGCGACCCAGCCGGGAATCGCGCAGGCGCCAGGATATAAACCCCACCAGGAGACAGCCCGCCAGGATCAGGTAATAGATCTTCTGGGGCGTTGCGAATTCCATTCCCACGATCGAGGCCTTGGGGACTTTTCCCACCCCTTGAGCTCCCCCCAGCCAGGGCCGCAGGAAATCGGAGAGGACCAGAATCCGGATGATTTCCCCGAACCCCAGGGTGGCAATGGCCAGGTAGTCGCCCCTCATCTTGAGAACGGGGATCCCCAGGAGGACCCCGAAGATAACCCCCATAAAGATCGCGAAAGGAAGGGCCCCCCAGAAAGAAAAATGGAAGAAACCAAGCTCCGGGGAGGTGAGCAGGGCCATCGTATAGGACCCGATGGCGAAAAAAGCCACGTACCCGAGGTCCAGGAGGCCGGCATACCCGACGACGATGTTCAGCCCGAGGCCCAGAAGCACGTAGAGCCCGACGATGGTCAGCACTTCGCTCAAAAACAGGCCGAGGATCTGGGGGAGCAGGATGAGAAGGAGGACCAGGAGACCCCATCCGGTAAAGCGAAATAGCCGCTGCCGGCCCGGGGGCAGGCGCTGGAATCCTGTCTGGAGGGTACCTCCCCTTTTGGCCCACAGGTAAGTGGCCAGGGCAATCAAGATGAAAAGGGATGCGGCCCCCTGCAGAGTCAGGCCGTTGGCCGCATAAAGCCAGTCATTGATGACGGCCAGGGGCCCCCAGAGGGCGAAGGTGGGCCGGAGCAAGTCCTGCAATACCCCGGTGATGACCATGCAGCCCAAGGAGGTCCCCAGTACCCGGCGGACCAGGGGAGAAGAAAGATAGAAAAGCCCGGCCAAGAGGCCGCTCAGAGCCCCGAAGAAAAGGAGAAGAATGGTCCCGCCCCCCACCTCCAGGTCGAAGGTCAGCAGTCTATACAAGAGGGGAGAGGCATTGATGAAAATCTTGCGCAGGTTTACCAGGCTTCCCAGGAGAACGAGAAGGGAAAAAATCCCTCCGACAACCAGACCCGAGAGGAGGCTGGTGAGCATCGGGTAGGCCGAATCCGTTCGGGTGGCACGCTTGGCCGCCAGGTAGCCGCCGAACAGGGCGACCAGAAGCAAGAGGGTATGGCCCATGGAGATGACCTCACTGATCACGCTCCGCTGGCTGAAAGCTTCCACCATGCCGATCAGCGCCAGCAGGATCCCCACTGCGCCCATGATCAGGCCAACCTTTATTCCATGGTGCCAGACACCGCCGCCGCTTTCAAAGCTTTCCTTCCCAAGTTTCTAATTCCGCTCGGCCTTTATAGGAAAATTCCAAATTCCAAGCACCAAGCACCAAATAATATCCAAAATCCAATCTCCAAATCCGAAACGTGGTTCTATGTATTGGGTTATTCGAAAATTGGAATTTATTTGGGATTTGGAATTTGGTACTTGGAATTTCACACGTTCATGCTTTTTTTACGGCCAATCTCTCCCCTAAGAGTCCGGTGGGCCTGAAAATCAGCACCAACACCAGCATCGTGAAGGCAATGGCGTCTTTCAGCTGATAGGGCGCCACGATGCCCAGGCCGTCCAGGAACAGGCTGGGGCCCACCGACTCGACCAGGCCCAGGAAGATCCCCCCCAGCATGGCCCCGGGGATATTTCCGATCCCTCCCAGGACCGCCGCGGTGAAGGCCTTGATCCCCGGGATGAAGCCCATGAAGAAGTGAACCTGTTTGAACATCAACGCATAAAGCACTCCCGCCGCTCCCGCAGAAATCCCCCCGATGACGAAGGTGGTCACGATCATGCGGTCGATGCCGATTCCCATGAGGGAAGCCGCTTCCTTGTCCTCGGACACCGCCCGGATGGCCTTTCCCATCTTGGACTTCTGGACGAAGGCGTAAAGAGCGGCCATCATGAGCGCGGCGGCAAGGATCACCACGGCCTGGAATTTTAGAATCCGGAACTCCCCGAGCGTCCATTGTCCTTCCAGGATCTTCACCACCGGGTAGGCCTGGAAGCCGGAACCGTAGAGCCCCCGGAACGTATACTGGAGGAAGAAGGAGGCTCCGATGGCGGTGATCAGGGGGACCAAGCGCGGGGCATTCCGCAGGGGGCGGTAGGCAACCCGCTCCAGCAGGACGGCGATGGCCGTCGAAGTTGCCATGGAAACGAAAAAAATGACGATCAGGCTGAGGATGGGATGCTGATCCAAAAAGCCCGATGAATAAAAGGCCGCGGCGACGAAGTAAGCCGTGTAAGGACCGCCCATGAAGACTTCGCTGTGGGCGAAGTTGATCATCCGCAGGGTGCCGTAAACCATCGTGTAGCCCAGGGCGATGAGGGCGTAGATGCTCCCCTGGGCCAGGCCGAATACGACGAAATCAAACCAGTGATGCCCGCTGTACCGGCCGGAAGCCAGGGTGGCGGCCGATCCCCAGAGGATCAGCAGGAGAATGGCCCCTCCGATCAGCCACATGAGGACATCCGTAACGTTAATTCTCTCTCTCCATTGCTGTCGCATAAAAATTCCCGGGAATGTTCCGAAAAATTCAGTTCCTATCCCTTTTTCAAACCCCCTGCCGGGAATGGGAACCGAGGCAAGCACCCCATGCCAGGCACCAACCCCCCAACAATAATAACTCTCCAAATCCTGTTCGGATCATTGAGAATTGGATAACCGGATTTGATTCGGAATTGGGTCCTGCGTTTCGCGGGATGGGTGCTTGGGATTGAATCCCCTTCCTGCCCGCGGAAATGAAAATATAGCCAAAGCAGATGAGCCGGGCCTTTCTTCCCTCCCGGCTCATCGTCATGGCTCGAAGGAACCTTTGGGTTACTTCTTCGCCGGAGGCTTCTTGGCCGGCGGTTTCGCGGCCGGAGCGGCGGCAGCGGGCGCCCAGAACGGCTTCTCGGGCATCACCAGCTTCTTCACGTTTTCATCCGCCGTCTTGTACACGGCAATTCTCGGGTCCGCGCAGTCTCCGTACTTGTCGCAGGAGATGGTTCCGGTCAGCCCTTTCATCCCTTTGGTCGCATACAGGGCGTCGCGGAGTTTCTGCCGGCCGATGTACAGGGTTCCGTCCGGGGCTTTCTTCGCCACTTTCTGGATGGCCGCGAAGATCATCATGGCGGCGTCGTAGCCGTGGGCGTGGAAAGGCGCGATCGGCTTTTCCCCGTATTTTTTCTGATGCTTGTCCAGGAAGGCCTTGTAGCCGACGCCGAAGGCGGAAAAATCGGGGCTCGAGTGATACATCCCCACGGCGGTCTCTCCCGCAGCCTTATAAAAGTCGGTGGAGAAAATCCCGTCCGCGCCCATCAAGGCCGTTTTCTCCAATCCCTTTACCTCTTTCACCTGGCGGGTGATGTGGCCGCCCGCGGCGATGAAGATGGGATAATAGAGGAATTCCGGTTTGCCCGTGGCGATCTTGGTCAAAACCGGACGCATGTCCGTGTCCGTGGGAGCGACGGCTTCCTGGGAGGTGATCGTTCCCCCCATCTTCTTGAAGGTCTCGGCAAAAACGGCCTGCAGTTGTTCGGCGTACACGCTTCCATCATGGATGGTCGCGGCTTTCTTAACTTTCAGCTGCTTGATGGCAAATTCCGCGGCCACCGCCCCCTGAACTTTGTCGTTGTGGGCGGTGCGGAGATAGCCGTCATAATCCGGCCCCCGCTTCGGGTCGGTCAGGTAGGGAGCCGTGTTGGACGGAGAAACCGTGGCGATGCCGGCCTTCCAGAGGATCGGGGCGCCGGGCCGGGCTTCGCTGGAGCAGTTCGAGCCGACCGCGGCCACGACGGTGGGGTCGGCCGCCAGTTTGGTCGCCGCCGCCTGTCCGCCTTCGGCGTTGCAGCCCGTGTCCTGGGCAGTCAGCTTGATGGGATGGCCGAGGAGTTTTCCGCCTTTATCGTCGATGGCGATTTCCACCCCGCGCTTGGTGTCCGTGCCCAAAGAGGCATCGGGCCCGGCAATCACCATCCAGCAGGCGATGTGGATGGGTTCCCCGGGTTTCAGCTTGATGACCCCGATCTTGTCCTCATACTTGAAGGCCTCCTTCTTGGCCTGGGCCAACGCCGGCCCCGCGGCGAATACGGCAATCATGGCCGCAACCAGTGAATAGATAAAAATCCGTTTCATGGCCTCCTCCTTTCCATTATTATGGGTCTTCAAAAACCATTACCTTTCGCTAAGTTTTAGCTACATTCCCCTTTCACTTTTCCGGATTTAAAATAGGATCATCCTACAGACGGGATAGATTTTTGTCAAGGCCTCTTAATTGATTATGAACTTGCCCATCCCCAGTTTTTGTGCCCGTTGGGGCACCCCTTCTCTCTTCAGGGTTTTTCTCGGTCATGGGTTCTTTCCTCAAGAACTGGGGGGGCAAGCTCCTATGAAATGCCGATTGAGGATTAAAGAAGCCTCCTCTTATCCCCCTTTCAGCGGGAGGAGAAGAGAATTTCCTGCCTTTTCCGCTGATGGCTCTGATCACTCAGTTCATATTTATCTGGGCAAACCGGGAAGAAAATATTGTAAAATATAGTCAGGGGAGGTTATGAAACACCTTTTCGAAGCCTGGAACGAAGTGGAGCCCCGAATCCGTCAGGCGCGCCTGCTTTTTCTTCTCCTGGATTACGATGGAACCCTGACCCCCATCGTGGCTCGCCCGGAGCAGGCGGCCTGTCCCCCCGGGGTGAAGTCTCTTCTGGAGAAACTGCGTGATTCCCCCCGGGCCCTGGTGGCGATCATCAGCGGCCGGGCCCTGGAAGACCTCAAGGAGAAAGTGGGAGTCTCCGGAATTACCTACGTGGGGAATCATGGGTTGGAAATGGAAAACCCCGCGGGAGTTACCCGGAAGACTTTGTCCCCCCCGAGGCAGGATGAGTTGAGGCAGATCAGGAAATCCCTGGAAGCGAGGCTGAAGCCCATCCGGGGCATCCATTTCGAAGACAAAGGGCCCATCCTCACCGTTCATTACCGGAATGCCCCCCGGGAATCCTCCTTCCAGGTGGAAGAGGCGGTGAAAGATGTTTTGGAGGGCTACCCGAACCGGTGGCAGTTTTCGACGGGGAAAAAGATTTTTGAGATTCGCCCCCCGATGGAGTTTGACAAGGGGAAAACGCTGAACGAACTTCTGCACCGATTTCCCCGCACCAAACTCCTTCCCCTTTATCTGGGGGATGACGAGTCCGACGAAGATGCATTCCGGGCGATCCAAGGCCGGGGCATCCCGGTCCTGGTGGGTGCCGGGCACCGCTCCTTCGGCGGCTTCCCACTTTCTGCGGGATCCGTCCGAGGTCCTCGAATTTCTGCGGCGGTGCGAAGAGATCCTGAGAAATTGATTCCCCTGCCGGAGCCTCATCCGGGAGAAAGGAGCGTGTTTATGACGACTCGAAGGGCCGCAAACCCTTTTATCTTTGTGGGCTGCTGGGAGCTCCGGGAGATGCTCGGCCGGAGCGCCCGCGATGAGCGGCAGCTGCTGGAGGCCATCGAAGAAGTTCCCCTCGATTCCATTTATTATCACACCCACAGCTTTTTGCTCCGCCACAAATACATTGCCGGCCCCTATCCCAATGATTTCGCCACCTGGGCCGCGATCCAGGTGCGGGACCGGGTCCTGGGAGAAAAACTGGGGATCCTCAGCCCCTACGATTTCGGGAATCTGGAATCCATGCGGGCGGAAATCGTGACCATCATCGCCGACCACCTGTCCCGGCTGCAGATCATTCCCCGGGTCATCTACGAAGAGCCTTTTCACTTCATGCAGTCCCGCATCATCTCGGCTCCCACCGGCCTTGAGGCTCATACCCTTCCGGAATTCCGGGAGGTTCTGGGCTCGGTGGAGGCCAGCATCATTTATTACCACACCTTTGAGGCCATCCTCCGCCTCGGAAAACCGAAGGGCGACTTTGCCCTGTGGGTGGAAGAACAACTGGGTCTCCCCGAGTTGGGAGAGAGAATTTCCAAGATCGATCCGTACCGGATCAGCCTGGAATCCATCCGGGGCCGGATTCTGAGCCTCTGTGACGAATTTTTGGGGAAAGGGGGGAAGCAGAAATGAGCCGGCTTGAGGCTTACCGGGAAATCGCTCCTCAGGGGAGCGTGGAATTCCTCTTCCGTATGGCGGAAAAAATCCAGGGAAAGAAGATCATCCACGTCAATTCCACCAAATTGGGCGGCGGGGTGGCAGAAATCCTGAGGAGTCTCGTTCCCCTGCTGCAGAGCGTCGGGCTGGACGCCCAGTGGGAAGTGATCACCGGGAATGAGGAATTCTTTGCCACCACCAAGGCCTTCCACAACGCCCTGCAGGGGCAGGAGCAGAAAATCCCCCCCGCCATGCTCCAGAATTATCTGGAGGTGAACCGGGAAAACGCCAAACACCTTTCTCTGGAAGCTGATTTCGTGGTCATCCATGACCCCCAGCCCGCCGCGCTGATTGAAAGTCGCCCCCCAAAAGGGAAGTGGATCTGGAGGTGCCATATCGATGTTTCTCAACCCCAGAGGAAGGTCTGGGATTTCCTGCGCCAATTCGTGGTGAACTACGACGCGACGATTTTTTCCCTGCCCCGCTTTGCCCAGCGCCTCCCCATCCCTCAATTCCTGATCTACCCCTCGATCGATCCTCTGAGCGACAAAAACCGGGACCTAACCCCAGAAGAGCAGCAGGGAATTCTCCGGCGGTTGAAGGTTTCCCCGGACAAACCCATGCTTCTACAGGTCTCGCGGTTTGATCGTTTCAAGGATCCCCTGGGAGTGATTCAGGCCTACCGGCTGGTCAAGAAACACCATGACCTGCAGCTGGTTCTGGCCGGAGGGGGGGCCTCCGACGATCCCGAAGGGGAGATCGTTCTGGAAGAAGTCCGGCAGGCGGCCCAGGATGACCCCGATATCCATGTTCTTCTCCTTCCCCCCGATGCCCACCTGGAGATCAACGCCCTGCAGAGAGCCGCCGCCATCGTCCTGCAGAAGTCCCTGCGGGAGGGTTTCGGGCTGACCGTAGCCGAGGCCATGTGGAAGGGAAAACCGGTGATCGGAGGGTTTACCGGGGGGATTATCGTTCAGCTGGTTTACGGGGTCACGGGATTCACGGTGAATTCCGTGGAAGGGACGGCCTTCCGTATTCATCACCTGCTGGATAATCCCGAAGTGATGACCAAGATGGGCCAGGATGCCCGGGAGTTCGTCCGCCAGAACTTTCTGATCACTCGCCACCTGGGAGATTATTTAGCTTTGATGAATTATTTGGGGCGCTGATTCCCAGGGGCGGGACCGAAGAAAGGCGGATCTGGCTCAGGCTGGAGATCAAATCCCCGGCCCAGCGGTAGATGTTTCTTTCTTTCAACGCTTCCCGCATCCTCTGCATGCGTGCTCTTCTCTCCTCGGGGTCCATCTCCAGGGCCGTGCGGATGGCCTCGGCCATCTGCTCCGTGTCGTAGGGGTTCACGATGAGGGCATCCTTCAGCTCCCGGGAGGCCCCGGTGAACTGGCTCAGGATGAGGACTCCGGAATCATCCCCTTTGGCGCCGATGAATTCCTTGGCCACCAGGTTCATCCCGTCGTGGAGCGAGGTGACCAGGCAGAGGTCGGCGGCCTCGTAGAAAGGGGCGATCTCCTTGTGGCTGTGGTGCCTTTTCAGGAACACGATGGGCTTCCATTCCTTGGTCTGGAAGCGCCAGTTGATCCTTTCGGCCTCCGCCTCCACCTGGGCCATCAAATCCCGGTACTCCTTGATGTGGGTCCGGCTGGGGGCCCCCAGTTCCACAAAGGTGAACCTCCCCTGGTAGGCGGGGATATTTCTCCAGGAAACCGTTCGATGGCCAGAAATCGCTCCCGCAGGCCCTTGGTGTAGTCCATCCGGTCCACCCCCACCCCAAGGTATTCCCCCTGAATGCCCAGTTCCCGCAGAAGGGTTTTTTTCAGGCCTCCGTTGAGGGGGTGGGAAAACAGAAGCGGGGGCGGGAGGAGCGATGCTGATGGGAAAGGGCTTCACCTGGGTCAGGTGGTTTTCCCTTTCCACGGTGAAATTCTCCCAGTCGATCCTCGACTCCAGCGCCCGGTCCACCGTCTCCAGAAAATTGTTGCAGTGGAACTGAACGTGAAAACCGATGAGGTCGGCTCCCAGCATACCGTGAAGGATCTCCCTCTGCCAGGGACAGATCCCGAAGGATTCGGGGTTGGGCCAGGGGATGTGCCAGAAGAGGGCCACCCGGGCATCGGGTCTTTTTTCCTTGATCATCCGCGGGAGGAGGGCGAAGTGATAATCCTGGACCAGAATCCAGGGGTCCTGGCTGCTTTCCAGCTCTTCCAGGGTGGCCAGGGCAAATTTCCAGTTTACCGCCTCATAGTACTTCCAGTCCTCCGCCCGGAAAGTCGGACGCGTGTGGGCGATGTGGCAGAGCGGCCAAATCCCTTCGTTGGCGAACCCGTAATAATACCCCTCCTCCTCTTCCTTGGTCAGCCAGACCCTTTTCAGGATGTACTGAGGGTCTTCGGGGGGAACCCGTACCTGGTTCTGTTCATCGACGACTTCCCGGTCCGCATCCCCGCTTCCATGGGCTACCCAAGTCCCCCCGCAGGCCTGCAGGATCGGCTCCAGAGCCGTCACCAGACCGCTGGCGGGGACGACGGTATTCAATCTTCTTCCCCCGCTTCTCATGCATGTAGGGTTCGCGGTTGGAAATCACGAGGAAGGGCCTTCCCCGCAGGAGATTCCGCACGTGTTCCCGCAGCCGTGCCGGGGTCCAGAAGGTTTCGCCCTTGCGCCGCAGCCGGGCTTCCTGCTCGGCGGCGGATCGTGCTTCCGAGATGCTGCGGGCCATCCGGGTGGCCTCCCGGGCCAGGGGTTCGAAAACTTTCCCGGGAGGGGGAGGAAGGGGAGTGCCTTCCTTATGGGTTCGCAGGCTTTTCATCCACTCCGCCATACGGGCGATGGGGTGGACCATGCTCCAGCGGATCACCAGGAGGGTGGTCAGCGAGATGAAGAGCGCGCTGACCAGCAGGCGGATGAAATTATTCTCCCAGATGAGGGCGACGCGGTCTTTGATATGTTTGGTCTCGTAGAAAATCACCAGGGCTCCGGCCACGTTTTCC
This sequence comes from uncultured delta proteobacterium, assembly GCA_963802665.1. GTDB lineage: Bacteria > Desulfobacterota > SM23-61 > SM23-61 > SM23-61 > SM23-61. The sequence goes on from CAWDJO010000002.1 coordinate 132,259, forward strand.
TCGCGGTGCAGGGGGAGGGCGTACAGGTACAGCTCTCTTCCCCCCATGAGGAAAAAGCCCCCCTCTTCCTGGTCGGCGCTCATGACCCTCCCGACCAGGGGCAGCGGGGTTTTCAGGTGAGGCGTCAGGCGAACGGTGGCGGCCACGAGCTTGTCCTGAGCGTTGTACACCGCCACTCCCTCCAGCCTTTCCCGGTTCCCGAATTTCTCGACGATCGTCTGGAGGCGTTGGACCAGGCCTTTGGCGACCAGGGGTTCAATACTATCTTTCAGACTCTCCCCCAGGACGGACGCCCGGCGCTCCAGATCCAGGGTCATCCGCTCCTTTTCCTGCTGGACCTGCAGGACCGTGAAGAGAACGACGATGACGCTGATCACGACGAAAATAGAAAGGATGATGCGAAGGGTAATCCTCATCGGGGTCTCCTCTTCCTGAGTTGGACCTGGAAACCGAGTTTTCTCTTTGCTGAGTAGAGCCGGAAGGAGGTTTCAGTGTCCCATACTTTCGGAGGGGTTGTCAACTTATCGAATGCGGAATAGATGCAGACCGGCCCTGCGGGCCTTGAGGAGCGTCACGCCCAAGGCGTGACTCGAGGAGCGCTTCGCTTGAGGCCAAAACCGAAGGTTCCCAACCAAGAATCCGGAGTGCGCCCTGAACCATGAAAGGGTCAGGGCTGCCCTGCACCCCACGCGGTGCAGGGCGGATTGCGGAATATAAACGGTTGCCGGATGCCGGTTGTCTATATTTTGTCTTTCACGGGCGACAGGGAACCGGGAACGGGCAACATTTTTCAGGCCAGGCTCAGCATCTTCCGGGCCTCCTGGGGGGTGGCGATCTCCCGGCCGTATTCCCGGGCAATCTTCACCACTCTCTCCACCAGTTCGGCATTGCTCTTGGCCAGTCTCCCCTTGGAGTAGTAGATGTTGTCTTCCAGGCCGACCCGCACGTGCCCTCCCATGGCCATTCCCATGACCGCCATGGGCAGCTGGCCCGGTCCGATCCCGATGATCGACCAGGTGGAACCCGCGGGGATGATCTCCGTGAGATACAGGAGGGATTTGGGTGTCGCCGGCATGCCCGCCGGCGTGCCCAGGACAAATTGAAAATGCAGGGGCGCCCGGAGGAGGCCTTTTTCAAAATACTTGAGGCAGGTGTACACCATTCCCACCTCGAAAATCTCGAGTTCCGGTTTGACCCCCTTTTCCAGGCATCCCTTGGCCAGGGCTTCCAGGAACTCCGGCGGGTTCAGAAAAACGTTCTCCCCCATGTTGATCGAGCCGGCGTCGTAGGAAACCAGCTCGGGCTTCAGGGCCAGGGGAGTCAGCCTCTGTTCGATGGCCAGGTTTCTTCCCGGAATCCCGCTGGTGGTGAGACACAGAACGCAATCCACCTCGCTGCGAATCCGGTCCACCACCTCTTTGAAGATCGCATAGTCCTGCGTCCCCAGGCCGGTCTTGGGGTCGCGCACGTGAATATGCAGGATCGACGCTCCAGCCTTCACCGCTTCGATCCCCGAGTGGGCGATCTCCTGCGGAAGGATGGGAATATGGGGGGTTAGCTGGCGGCTGATCCGCGACCCAGTGACTCCGACGGTAATGATCATCTTTTCCATATGCCTGGTCTCCGATCTTCCTGGATGGCTCTTTATTTCGGATTTCGAAATTGCATTTTTACATTCCCAGGTAGGCCTTGCGGATGTGCTCGTTTCCCAGGAGCTCCTGGGAAGTTCCCTGAAGGGTGATCCTCCCGGTCTCCAGGATGTACCCCCGGTCGCTGTGGCGCAGGGCCAGGGTGGCGTTCTGCTCGATCAATAAAAGGGTGACGCCTTCGCGGCGGAGTTTATCGATGGTCCCGTAAATCTCCTTGGTGATCTTGGGGGAAAGCCCCAGAGAGAGCTCGTCCATTAACAGCAGCTGGGGTTTGGACATGAGCGCCCGGCCGATGGCCAGCATCTGCTGTTCCCCGCCGCTGAGCGTCCCCGCAATCTGCGTCTTCCTCTGGTCGAGAACCGGGAAGAGGGAGAAAACCCACTGGACGGTTTCCCCTAAAGCCGTCCGGGCCCCGGGGGGATAGGCTCCCATCTCCAGGTTTTCGTAGACGGTCATGTCCTTGAACAACCTTCTCCCCTCCGGGACGCAGGAAACCCCCAGGCGGGTGATCTGGAACGGAGGCCTGCGGGTGATGTCCTTTCCCAGAAAAGCGATGGTCCCGCTGGGGGGATGGTGCACTCCCAGGACGGATTCCACGAAAGTTGTCTTTCCCGCTCCATTGGACCCCAGGAGGGTGACCACCTCCCCCTTCTCCACCTGTATGGAGAGATCCCAGAGGATCTGGGCCTGGCCGCGGAAAATGTTGATTCCCTTTACTTCAAGCATTCGCTTCTCCCAAATATGCCTCGATGACCCGCGGGTCGGAAACCACCTCTTCGGGTTTTCCTTCGCGGATCATCTTGCCCTGATCCAGGACGATGACCCGGTCCGAACCTTTCATGATGGCCCCCATCACATGTTCGATCCAGAAGAGGGTGATCTTCCGCTCGCTGCGGATCACCTCGATCAATTCCAGCGCCTGACGCATCTCCGAAGGGTTGAGCCCGGCCAGCACCTCATCGAGGAGAATCACCCGGGGCCGGGTGGCCAGGGCCCGGGCCATCTCCAGCCGCTTCTTCTGGATGAGGGTGAGGTTCTGGGCCAGTCGATTCTCTTCCCCCGGGAGTCCGATGAACTTCAGCAGCTCCCGCGCCTCGTCTCTTTTTTCTTCTTTCTTCCGGACCTCTCTCTCCTCCCGTCCCGCGATCCCCACCAGAACATTCTCCAGGCAGTTCATCTTCAAGAAAGGGCGGACGATCTGGAAGGTCCGGGCAATTCCCAGCCGGCAGATTTCGAAAGGGCGTAGCCCCCGGATCTCCCGTCCGTTGAACCGGAGGGTTCCCGTGTCGGAGGGGAAAACCCCGGCGATGAGGTTGAAAAGGGTGGTCTTGCCGGCTCCGTTGGGGCCGATGAGGCCCACGATTTCGCCTTCCTCCAGGTGGAAATCCACCTCTCGCACGGCCGTCAGGCCGCCGAAAGATTTGGTCAGGTTTTTTCCTTCCAGAATGGCGCTCACGGTTGTCTCCGCATTTTTGCCCAGGTTCCCATGATTCCCTCGGGGGCAAACCGGGATACGGCCAGAGCCACCAGGCCGAAGAGCAGGACATGGTATTCCCCGTAAACCCGGATGTATTCGGAAAGGATTTCCAGGACGAAAGCCCCGATGATCGGCCCGGCAAAGCTGCCCATCCCCCCGATGACCGCCATGGCCAGAACCAGGAACATCTGCCCCAGGGAGGGAATGTCCGGAGTGACGAGCATCAGGTAGTGCCCGTAGAGCCCGCCGGCCAGGCCGGCCATGGCGCTGGTCAGGGTGAAGGCCAGGACCCGGACCCGGATGGTGTTGATCCCCGAGGAGGAAGCGGCCACTTCGTCGTTCAGCACCGCCCGAAAGGTGAGTCCCCACTCCGACCGGATCAGCCGGTGGATGAAGATCAGCATTCCCACGGTGGCGGCCAGAAAGACAAAGTAGTAATTCGTTTTGGAATATTCCGCAAAAAGGCCCGGGGTCTGCAGGCCCATGGTCCCCCGGGTCCAACTTTCCTCGTTGGTGATGATGATGCGCAGGATTTCGGAAAACCCGAGGGTGGTCAGGGAGAGGTAGATCCCCCCCATGCGGATGCAGAGAAATCCCAGGCCGAATCCCAGCAGCGCGGCGACCGCCGTTCCGACAATGATTCCCAGCCAAGGAGACAACCCCAGAAACACGGCCAGCATTCCCGAGACGTAGGCGCCCACGGCGGAGAAAGCCGCATGGGCAAAGGAAACCTGCCCGGTGTAGCCGGCCAGAAGGTTCCACGAGGCGGCCATCATCACGTAAAAAAGGCTGATGATCATCGTGTGGAGCCAGTACTGGGACAGGACGAAGGGCGGCAGGATCGCCCCAACGGCCAAAATCGGAATCCACCAATGTTTTTTCAAATCCATAATCAATAAGATCGTTACTGGTTATTCGTTATTCGTTACTCGTTACTCGTTTCTCACCTGCTACTTGTTCCTTGCTCTTTGGTCATTGCCCAATGATCATTGACCATTGGCTATTGACCATTGATCATTTCTCCTCTTGCTCTATGCTCCATGCTCCATGCGTTTTTACGTCTTCTGCCCGTACAGTCCCCACGGCCGGAAGACCAGGACCAGGATCAGGATGACGAAGGCGAAGATGCTCCGGTACATGGTGGAGATGTAGGCGGCGCCCAGGTTTTCGATGATTCCCAGGATCAGTCCTCCCACCAGACAACCCTTGAGAGAGCCCATTCCCCCCAGAACGACGACGACAAAGGCGTTCAGACTGATCGAGGAGCTCCCGGTGGGCGTAACCGGGAAGACGGGAGCCAGAATGACTCCCGCGGCCCCGGCCAGGGCGGCCCCCAATCCGAAGGAAAACATGTTCATCCGCAGATGATCCACTCCCATGAGGGAAGACATCTCCCGGTCCTGGGAAATGGCCCGGATGCTCTTTGCCAAACCAGGTCTTTTTAATCAGATAAAAGATGAACAGGAGGATGCCGATGGAGATGAAGAATGAAGCCAGCCGCTGGTTTCCGTAATGAAAAAGGCCGAACAGGTTCGTGGCCCCGCTCACCAGGTTGGGGGGTTTGTTCGGGTAGGGACCGAAGATCAGCAGCGCCAGGTTCTGGAGGACGATGGAAAGCACAAAGGTGATGATCAGGGAATACATGTCATCCCCGTAGGTGGGGCGGATGAGCGTGCGCTCCATCAGGAGTCCGAAGAGAAACACAAAACCGACCGCCACGACCATGGAAAGAACGGGGGGCAGGCCCAGGGAGGTGCTCAGATGGTAGCTGAAGTAGCCGGCGAAGATGTACATCTCCCCGTGGGCGAAATTCACCACTTTCATGATTCCCACGATGAGGGACACGCCGATCGCCGAGATGGCGTTGATCACCCCGATCACGATTCCGTTGGTCACATACATCAAGAATTCAGCCATGGTCATCTCATCCCGGGATAGGGACAGGGAAAGGGGTTCGCGAACTCCGCCCCTCACGGGCACTTCGCTTTTTACTTTGTTTTCTTCAAGGGGCCCGTGGCCCCCTCTTTGGGATAGACCACCACCTGCTGTTTGTTCTGCCACTGAACGACCAGCATGGGGGGCATCCACTGGTGGTATTCGTACGATCCCTGCTTCAGCCCAAACTTGACCATCCCGGTGGTGACTTCGAGGTTGGTCTTCTCCAGGGCCGCCACGAGGGCCTCGGGATCGGTCGATTTGGCCCGGTTGATGGCGTCGGCGGCGATGAGAACCACGTTGTAGATGGAGCGGGTTTTGTAGTCCGTCGGGGCTTTCCCGTACTTCTTCACATAATCATCCCAGAACTTCCGGCTGGTGGGGGTCAGGTGGACCTTTTCATGCATGCTGGACATGAAGAGTTCCAGCTCGCCCGCGTTGCCCACGTTCTTCCAGAAGCTGTCCCACAGGCTGGGCGGTCCGGCCCCGTCCAGGATGAGGGCCTTGGGGCTGAGCCCCACCTCGCTGGCCTGGCTGATGAAGAAATGCAGTCCCGTCCCGTAGATGTAGGCGAGGATGATATCCGGGTTCTCGCCCTTGAGCTTGGTCAGCTCGGTGTAGAAGTCCTTGCTCTCCCGCTCCACCTTCAGGGTGGTGAAGGGGATGTTCATGTTTTTGAGGTTCATCTCCGTCCGCTCGGCAATGCCGGCGCCCCAGTCGGAGTTCTCCCGGACGATGGCCGCTTTCTTGAACCCGTTCTCCTTCACGAAGGGGGCGATGTAGAAATCAACCACCCCGCTGTTGGCCGGGCCGGCCCGGAAGACCCACTTGTAGCCCTTCTTGGTGATGTCGTCGTGCCAGGCTTCGCAGATAATGAGGGGGATCTTGTAGCGGTTGGCCACTTCGATTTCCGCCAGGGCGGAGGAAGAGTGGCTCTCCCCCACGACGATGGGAACCTTTTCCCGGGTCGCCAGTCTTTCCAGGGCCGGAAGCGGCCTTTTCGGGAACTCCTCCCGTGTCTTCGAAGACCACCTCGACCTTCTTCCCCATCACCCCGCCTTTGGCGTTGAGGTGGTCCAGGGCGATGGCAATGCCTTCTTCAAAGGCTTTTCCGGTGGCCGCCGCCGGCCCGGTCCTCGGCCCGACCACGCCGATCTTGACCGTGTTCTGGGCAAAGGCCAGGGAGCCAAGGGCGAAAAGCAGGATGAGAGTCAGACACAATGTTTTTTTCATCTTTACACCTCCTTGTTTGGTGGTTGAGATTTGAATTTGATCAACTTTGATGATCTCGTAAAAGGCCGGACAATACGCTTTTTTGTCATTCCGGCGAAAGCCGGAATCCAGTCTTTTAAAACCGTCATAAGTTTCCGGACTCCGGTTTCCACCGGAGTGACGACTTTTTACAGAACATCAATCCTTCGATCTTCCCCATCTTCTTGAAATCTTCAGCAACATCGTTTAGTCCCAGTTCCTTCAACTTCTTTTCCGTGGGAATGCCGTTTTGGTCCCATCCCCGCAGGTCGTAGTATTCATCGAGCATCCGGTTGACCTTCTCCTCTTTGGGCCATTCAAAATTTATCTCCCCCCCTTCGGAATTGTCAATACCAAAAGGAGACCTAAAATGCGGAATTGGGAATGCGGAACGCGGAATTAGAATGCCTCAATCCACACATTGCCATTGCTCCTGACGCTTCAGTGGTTACAAATGTTTTATCTTGCCCCAAATTTGCAAATGACCCGGAACATGCCTATGAAAATTTTTCGCCTGAAGGATCTGGAATGGACTCCGGCCAGCCACGAAAACCCGGAGTCCCCTTCCGTTTGGAAAAAGGTCCTGCTGCAAAAAGCCGATTTGCTGGAGGGACGGGTGCAGATGGTGAACTGGTGCCGGATGGAGCCGGAGAAAGCCTTTCGGGCCCATTACCACGAGGACCTGGAGGAAATCTTCATTATCTTGAAGGGGCAAGCCAAAATTCTCGTCGATGGGGAAGAGGCTGAAATGGGGAAAGGAGAAGCGGTGGTCATTCCCCCGGGAATAGTTCACGAAATGAAAAATGCCGGAGGAGAAGACCTGGAATACCTGGCCGTTGGGATTTCTCAGGGCAAAGGGGGAAGACGGTTCTGGCGTAAATCTTCGGAGAAAAAGTCCCCCTGGTGTTCTTCCGCCAAAATAATACGCAGAAATTTCCACGTGGAGCCGAGGGTCGGCCCAATGGGCGCTGCCAAAATCCGGCGGGACGAAGCCGACTCCTGCCGCATCCCCGTGTTTCCGCAAGGGAACGCGGCCAAAGGGGCTTCGCTTTCCCAAGTACCCGGGAAACGGACTCTTTGGCTGTTTCCATCGTAAGATCCCCTCAGGCTTCGGAGGAACTATCGCCTATTTTGGCGGCGCCCATTGGGCCGACCCTCGGCTCCTGGCAAGCAATCGGGTTCTTCGTGATCACCTAATTTCCCTGGCACCAAATAAATGAAAAGGCCCGCTCGAAGGCGGGCCTTTTTTTATCCCTTGATCAGCCGGGGAAGCATGAGGTGGTGGTGGGGACAGATGGACCTGGGGTTCTGGTAGGCGGCACCCGCAAAGGCCACCATGTACTTCCGCATTTCCGGCAGGGGAACCACTTCATCCACAAAACCGGTCTTGGCGCAATAGATGGGACGGGACTTGTTGTAATAGTCCTGCGCCAGCGCGTTCATTCTGTCGATGACCGGCTTCAAGGGTCGGTTCGAATCCTTCTCCTTCACCAGCCTCCGGGCAAAGGAAGCGACCGCAGCCGTCTCCCCGTGCATCACATAAATCTCGCTGGTAGGTGTCCCCAGGGTGAAAATATTGTTGTTGTTCGCCTGGGGCCCTCCCATGATGTAATGAGCGGCGGCGGTTCCTTTTCTCAGGATCACGCACATCATGGGCAGGTTGGACTGTTCGATGGAGTAGATCAGCGATTGCCCCAACCCCAGCAGTTCCGCCTTCTCGGCGATGTCGCCCACATCGATTCCGGTGGTGTCCTGGAACCAGATGATGGGTACCCGGTCTCTGGCGCATTGGGTGACGAACTCATTGAACTTGATGAGACCCTGGCGGTAGAATTTTCCGCCGACCCCCGGATAAGGGGCGTACTCCGGGTAGCCTTTGGGCAAGATTCCCTGCTTGTTGCCCATAATGCCGATCAGGAACCCGTCTATTTTGGCCAAGCCGGTGTAAACCTCCGGGCCGTAGGTAGGCCGAAACTCCATGTGCTCGCTCCCGTCGGTCAGCCTCGCCAGAACCTCCTCGAAATTGTACGCCATCTTCTGGTTGAAGGGGACCAAGCGATTGATCTCTTCGGGCGAATACTTCGGGGCTTTGGGCTCGGCCACACGGAAAAACTTGGGATCATAGGCCGGAAGATAACGCATGTACTCTTTCAGCCCGTCCAGCACGCCCTCTTCCTTCTCAAAGACGGCCTTGAAGAAGCCCGTGGAGTCGTAATGAATCTGCACCCGGCCGGGGGGAACAGCCTTGAACTTCCGGGTGGCTTCGATCACGACTTCCGCCCCTTCTTCGTCGAAGGAGCCCTTGGGGCTCATGCCGCTCACGATTCCTCCGCCGCCCACGGCGATGTTGCAGTTCTTGTGGGCCAGGAGGATGGTCGGGCTGATTCCCTGGTAACCGCCGCCCGCGGGGTTGGTCCCGTAGATCCCGGCCAGCACGGGAATCCCCAGTTTTTCCAATTCGGCGTGACGGAAAAAGGTGGTCCCGCTCCCTCTCCGGTTGGCGTAGACTTTCTCCTGCTCCGGCAGCTTCACCCCGCTGCAGTTCACCAGCCAGACCAGGGGGAGCTGGAGGTTCTTGGCCATGTCGGTGACCCGCAGGACATTGTCCGCCTGCCCGGCGATCCACGCCCCGGCCATCACTTTGTTGTCAAACCCGATAATCACCGCCCATTTTCCGCCGATCTTTCCCAGCCCGTCCACCACGCCGGTCGTTCCAGACTCCTCCTCCATCGGGTCGTAGAGAGTGTGCAGGGGGCACCAGGTGCCGGGGTCCACCAAATATTCCAGCCTCTGGTAAACGGTCATCTCCCCCCTTTTATTGATCTCCTCCGTGGCGATCCCGGCCGCTTTCACTTTCTTCACGGCCACGGCGATCTCCTGTTCCACCTCGCGAATCTTTTTGAGGTTCTCCTCCGAACTCTGCATTTGCCTTTCCGACAAAGGTTTGCCGAAACCGGGCATTTTCTCGAAATATGGTTTCATCTGAGATTCCTCCCGCAGTTCTTTTTTCAAATCATGTTTACCATAGCGAAAAAAAAATATTTTAACAAGAAATTTTTCTTCTCCTTCAGATCTTTCAAACCATGGATCCCTTTAAGACCACTTACTCTCTTCCTTGCCTGGGCCAGGAAAATATCCTAGGATAACTCGGTCCAAAATCCTCCCTTCGCCCTCCTTTTCTAAAGGGGGGTTGGGGGGATTTCACGACGGCAAGTTTGCATAACAAATATTCTCTACGAAATTTAGGGACTCTGCGCATAGGAGACAACGGAAAAAGGACGGACCGGAAAATGAAGTTTGAACTCCCCATGGAAAGGCCCTACGATCTGACCCGCTGCGCCTGGGCTTTTTGCCATTTCCCCCAGGATGGAACCGATATCTGGATCCCCCCCCGGGAGACTCTTCCGGCGGAATACCATCGCCTCCACGTTGTGGAAGATGAGCCCATTCTGATCATGGTCCAGCAGGAATTCGGGTCGAAGGATGACCAAGCCCGTCTGATCGTCCGGACCCACCCTGCCCGGCCTCGAAATGTCTCTCTCCTGAAGGAAAGAGTCCGCTGGCAATTCCATGGGGAAGCTTCCCTGGAAGGCTTCTACCAACGGGCCCGGAAGAACCCCTTCCTCCGCCCCCTGGTCAAGGCCCTTTACGGCGTGAAACCCCTCCGCCCTTCCACCGTATTTGAAATGGCAGTTATTGCCCTGTCGGAACAGCAGATATCCTTAAACGCCGCCATCCAGATCCGTTCCCGCCTGATCCGGGCCCTGGGCAAAAAGATCCTCGTCGAGGGGAGAGAATATCATGCCTTCCCGACACCTCAGACTCTCGCCCGGCGCACGGTCCAGGATTTGCGGAAGCTCTCTTTTTCGACCCGCAAAGCCGAGTACCTCATCGACCTGGCGCGAAAAGTGGCCGTGGACGGTTTTGACCTGGAAGGCCTCCGGAACCGGTCCAATGAAGAAGTCATTTCTACGCTAACTTCTTTGCGGGGATTCGGACAGTGGAGCGCGGAGTATCTCCTGGCCCGCGGCCTGGGCCGGACCGAAGTGGTGGCCGGGGCCGACCTGGGAATTCAGAATCTGGTGGGGAAATATCTCGGGCCCGGCCGCAGAGTCACGGAGAAAGAACTCCGGAAAATGATGGAAGAATGGGGACCCCATAAAAGGTGGGTCGTTTTCTACCTCTTCTGCGCCTCCCGTTTGGGGCTGATCAAATGACTGTCGTTAGCGTCCGATGATGCGACGATTCCACTACTCGACTCTTTATCATTTCGCATTCCGAATTCCGCATTCCGCATTTTAGTAGTGCGCCAATCCCACCGTCAGCCCTCCGCAGAGGAATATGACTTGGCCGGTGATGAAGGAGGACTCATCCGAGGCCAGGAAGAGGATCAGGTTGGCCACGTCCTCCGGTTGTCCCATTCTTTTCAGGGGAATTCCGTTTATGATCGCCTTGGTCCGGGGGCTGTCCAGGGGATTCGCCGCGGTAAAAAGCTCGGTGGCAATCGGGCCCGGCCCGATGGCGTTCACGTTGATGTTGTACTGGGCCAGTTCCAGGGCCCAGGTCCGGGTAACCCCGATCAGCGCCGCCTTGGTGGCCCCGTATACCGTCCTCACCTCTTTGCCCAGGCTGGCCCGGGAGCTGAGGTTGACGATTTTCCCGTAGCGGTGCTTTTTCATGGACGGAAGCACGGCGCGGGTACAGAAAAAAGTCCCCTTCAGGTTCACATCGATCACTTCGTCCCAGTCTTCATCCTGGACATTTTCCAGCAGGGCCGGCTTGACGATCCCCGCGTTATTGACCAGGATGTCCACCCGGCCCCATTTGGAAAGGGCCTTTTCAACGGCCTTCTCCACTTCCTTTTTTTGCCTCACATCCGCCTGGATCCCCAGGGTTTTCCCTCCTATGGCCTTCAACTCTTTGGCCACCTGGGCCACCTCCTTGGGGAGGATATCCAGCAGAGCCACGGAAGCTCCTTCCTTGACCATCTTGACCGCCGTGGCCTTGCCAATCCCCCTGGCCCCTCCGGTGATCATCGCCACCCTCCCCTGCAGTCTTCCTTGATTCATAAAACCTCCTATTAAAAAGATCTTCACCACAGAGGCACAGAGAACACAGAGACTCCTCAAAAAAATTCCAATTTCCAAGCACCAAATCCCAAATAAGCACCAAATGCTAAAACACCCAAACAAAATTCTTAGGATTTGGATTTTAGAATTTGAGATTTCATTATCTCTGTGTCTCTGTGGTAAATAAATTTACATCATCAGGCTTCCGCCGTTCGCATGCAGCGCTGCGTCGGTGACATGACCAGGCTCAGGTCTTCTTCCCGCGCCTTGGCCAGGGTTAGGAGACGATGATGCACCGATGCTGGGATGTTGGAGGATTTGCTTCTCTTCAAATGGTCGCCTCCAGATAAGGTCTCATTACATTGGCAACCCGGAGGAGTTTCGCATAATGCCAGAGCTCGGTATTTGTGCATTTACGCCGCCGGCGGCAATCACGCAGCGCCTCAAGGGCAACATCAAGGCCTATCTTGTTGCGATACTTGAAGCAATCCACTACCGTCTTGGCCGGGCTGAATACCCTCACCTTCACACCTTCGATTACATGCTCCTCAACCCCTACACCCCGGGTCTCTTTCGAAAAACGTGAAACCCGAAGTTTCAATCCTTCCAGCTTGGGGATTCGAGCTTTTCGGTCGATAGCCAGCCATACTTCAAAGGGAAGCTGGGTGGTAAGCCCATGAAAACGAAGCGCCGAAAGCAGGCAAATTATGCCATTGGGGACTTTCTTGCAGGCTTCGGCCAGGCTGTGATTTTCAGTAATATCTGCCTGCGGCATCTGGTAGAGGCCTCGTCCCAGTTTTTCAAGCCGCCCTTGGCGGGAGAGACGAATCAGGTATTCCCTGGGGATAGCGTGTGCGTCAAGGTCCCGGGGTCGAAGGATGCCAATTTTTCTCACAATTTCAATTACTTGGTCTATTTTGGCCTTCTTCATATCTTTTATAAGCCTGTTACGATATGTCGGCATTTATTTTTATTTGCCGACATTTTGTAACACAAGACCAAAATGAAGTCAACCATTTTTTCATCCTTAAATATGTTTTCCCCCGGTTAACATTTGCCCAAGCGGGGGAAAAAAATCAAAAATGGCGGCCCGATAATGATGACGGTCACAACCATGGTGATAACGACCACCGCCATCATCACGATGGGCGGTTTTGTTTGCGTTAAACATTGATCATAAGGGGATCATTGGGGGGAATTTACGATTCTCGAGCATCTAATTCACCATTTACTGCGGTCGGGATGATGGTCACCCGGTCTTTCAATTTCTGCCTTGATTCATGAATTCCTTCTTCATATCACAAAACACCGCGCTTGTACCCGTACGAATAGATGTGACAGTCAATCTTGATCTTCCAGACAATGTGGGGTCAAACAATAAGTTCTTCCTGAAGCCCAGTTTTCCGACAAATTAATCAGAATGCTCCATTTTGTTACGTATAGTGCCACGATCTCTATCATTTTTGAATCGTCAAATTGCCGCTAATTTTCTTCTGCTATATTCTTGACAGGCTGGCAAAAAACGTGTTAGGAATTTTGTATCCATCGGTGACAAAAAACAAATTCTGTTATCCAAATCCGTACGGATATTGAAATCCCGCGTCTCCAATCACAAACCAACGCTTATTCTTTTCGGGAAGACTCTCTGGCCAATAACACCATGACACGAATCGCTCGATGATGTATCCCCCGACGACGTCTATGCGGGGAGAAAGGAGGCGATTTTACAACGGAGAAAAGAGAAAAAACGTTTGACCTTGGAACGGAGGAAGCAATAGAATATGACCCCCAACAATAAGAGCCCAAACCGGTGTCAGGTCGTAAACTCATTCTAGAAAAATTTGTCCATTTTGGGCTGACGACATACAGGGAAAGAGAGTTGGTCACGCGGGCGCCTTTATTGAAGGGAGTCGCGGGACGATAGAAAGCCAATTGGCCTGTTTTAGTGAAGCCGGGGTGCCTGTGGCCGAGACTCCGGCAGATGTCATACGGATTGCAAAAAAGATATTGAAGCGCTGAGTCTTTGTCCTATTTTTGGCAGAGAATGGGATAACCTGTTTTTAAAAAGGGTGGGGAGAGTTCAAGGAAAGTCTAGCAGCAGTGAAGGTACTTTTGCCCTCGGTGCAAACCCAGGCCCGCCATCTTATTCGAAAGGAGGTTATTTTTATGAGAAAGAACATTTTGATTTTGTGCCTCTTGCTGAGTTTACTTGTGTTCAATGCCTTTTCTGCCGACCCAGCCTTTGCAGCAGGAAAGAAACTTTTGGCCATGGGTTCAACACAGTCCTCGTCTAGCCACTACGCTTATTTTGTGGCCGTCGCCAAGATCATAAACACCTATGTACCAGAGGTGAACATCAATGTAGTGGAGACGGGCGCCTCTGTGGACAACATCAACAGGATTAAGAAGGGGCAGCTCGATCTTGGGATGACCACGATCCATTTGCAGTACCAGGCCTATCACGGCATGGGACCCTGGAAGGACAACCCCATCAAGGATCAGTACGTGCTTTGGGTTTATCAACCGGCACCTCAGAACTTCGTTGTCAGGGAAGACAGCGGTGTGAAGTCGGTCTACGATTTGGCCGGCAAGGCCTTCAACCCAGGGATGAGAGGATCGGCGACGGAGAAGACCGTGGAAGCAATTCTGGACGCGCTTGCCGTGAAACCGAACTTTTACAGGGGTGGAACAGATGACACCGTGGCGTCTATCAAGGACAACCGGATCGTAGGGTACGCCAAGTCCGGAGCAGGGGTGAAAAGCCTCGACGCATCCACACTGGACATTGCCACATTCACCCCCATCCGGCTCATTGGGTTTACAGATAAGGATATCACCAAAGTCCAAGCGAAATATCCATACCTGAGTCCCGTCACCGTTCCTAAGGGTATCTATAAGGGTTCACCCGCATACAAGACATTCGCCATGCTCATTGGAGTCGTTGCATCGAAGAATCTCCCCGAAGATCTGGTCTACAAAATGGTGAAGGCATCTCATGAGCATTTCGCCGATCAGGTCGCAGCCTATCCATCCATCAAGGGCGACAATCTGCCGGAACTTACCCTCGACACTTGCACGGTGCCTCTGCACCCAGGCGCGATTAAGTATTACAAGGAACGGGGGTTAAAGATATCGGAGAATCTGGTCCCCAAATAAACCTAAACGTTGCATAAAAAGCGCCGTGAAAATCTCCCCCCTCACCCCGTCCTCTCCCTCGGAAACGGGGGAAAGGGGAAGGGCGAGGGGGAAATCAAGGGTGAAGGTGGGATTCACCGCAGGTGAATTCCTACGAGTAGGTTCCCCATGGCATTGCGAATAGGCAGGGCTTGAGAATTCTGTATTTGGCCCTGCAATTTATGCAACGAGTGAGTAAATAAGGAAGATTATGAGTGAAGTTAAAGACCAGATCAATGCGAATGACCTGACCAACATAGTCCCGGAAAAAGTCGATGTGAAGGACCCGGATGAGGCAGTAGCCAGAAGCCTTAAAGGGCAAGTGGCTGTGATTGCTTCCGCAATTGCCGTCATGTTTACGTTATTTCAGCTTTACACCGGCGTTTTCGGGGCCTTCCCGGATCTCATTCAACGCAGTATCCACATCGGGTTTGCGATGGTCCTGGCCTTTTTCCTCTACTCCGCCACGAATAGATCGCCCAAAGATCGCTTCTCTATCATCGACCTCATGGGGATGATTCTGGGCATTGTCGTCTGCACTCACGCCGTCCTCAATTACGACCGGATCATGATGAATCCCGGTGTATCCGGTACATGGGATCTGATTCTCGGAATCATTGCCACCCTCCTGGTCCTGGAGATGACCCGCCGGATACTCAGTTGGATCCTCCCGGCCATCGCCCTGATCACGATCCTCTACGCTTACCTTGGGCCATATCTTCCTGATGTGTTTGCTCATCGGGGCTTCAGCCTAGAATACATCATCGAGACCCTTTACATGTCCACCTCCGGTATTTGGGGGACCGTCACGGGCGTATCTGCAACCATTATGGCGGGTTTTCTTATTTTTGGGTCGGTCCTCTATTACACGGGGGGAGGGGAGATTTTCGTCGATCTGGCCAAAGCAATCGCCGGCAGGTCTTATGGCGGACCGGCGAAGGTCAGTTGCATATCCAGCGCACTCTTCGGGACCATATCGGGGAGCGCCGTGGCAAACGTAGTTGTAGACGGGGTCTTCAACATACCCCTGATGAAAAAGTTGGGCTACAAGCCGGAGTTCGCAGCGGCCGTGGAAGCGACCGCTTCAACCGGAGGGCAGATCATGCCTCCGGTGATGGGAGCGGGGGCCTTCATCATGGCGGAGTTTCTTAGTCTTCCGTACATTGAAATAGCCCTCGCCGCCGCTATCCCTGCCCTTCTTTACTACCTCGGGGTCGCTTCGTCGGTCCATTTCGAGGCGAGGAAATCAAACCTAGAGCGTCTGCCTAAAGAAGTGATCCCATCCATGAGAAAGACTCTCCCGAAGAGTGCCTGTCTCTTTGTTCCGATTACGATCCTCGTCTATCTCATGATGACCGGATATGACCCCACGACATCTGTCTTATGGGCCACAGCGGCGTCTGTGGCGCTCTATTTCGTGACCGCTCGAAGTTTTATCGTTCTGAAAGAAAGGACTTGGAATATTGTTTTGGCGCTGGAAGCCGGGGGCAAGTCCATTGTTCTCATAGCCAGCCTCTGTGCTTGTGCCCAGATCGTAATCGGCATGGTGAACCTCTCGGGTCTGGGGATCAAGTTGACGGAGATGATTCTCGGTCTTAGCATGGGGATCGAATTCCTGGCGCTTTTCTTCACCATGATCGTGTGCCTGATCCTTGGCATGGGCTTACCGACCACCGCCGCTTATGTTCTGGCAGCTTCGGTGGCAGGTCCTGCCCTCATCAAGCTTGGCGTTATTCCAATGGCAGCACAACTCTTTGTCTTTTACTTTGCAATCATATCCGCCATCACACCTCCTGTTTGTGCTGCCACATATGCCGCTGTGGCGATCGCTAGGTCAAATTTTTGGCTGACAGGCTGGCTCGCAGTCAGGATGGGGTTGGCAGGATTTGTCGCCCCCTTTCTATTTGTTTATCGCCCAGCCATGCTGCTTGCAGCATCACCCCTTGTTATCCTGTGGGAATCGCTGGTGTCGGCTTTGGCGGTCATGGCCTTGGCCGGTGGGGCTATAGGTTACTTCGGAGATAAATGCAAATGGTATGAGTCGCTCCTGCTAATTGCAGGCGCTGTGTTTCTCATATGGCCTGGTTTGGCTACGGATTTGATTGGCATTGTTGTTGTGGGAACCATTTTTCTTCTTCAGAAAAGAAGACACGCTGTCGCTGCGAAATCGGTAGCGTTTTCAGCGGGGTAACAGTTTAGCCCCTATCTAGCCCGCCGTCCATCGAGAAATCAGCTTGAGTGGTTATAGAGCGCAGCTTGAGCCGTTGGCGTATCTGCAGTGAGGAGGGTTTGTAGAAACTTCCTTGGTTGGGCGCCTTGTCTTCTGGCAGTTTGCACCAGACTGGGGAGGATGCTGTGGGTTTTCAGTCCGCTTTCCGATCTGGTCCCGAAGCATATTTTGCGGAAACTCCTGGGTATCGGCTGGTTAAATCTTGATTTTTACAGCTTGGGTTTGGGGGTAGATCATAAAATGACCGTTCCCGGCGCTTGAAAAAGTTTCTGAATTATCGCCCGGTCCGGGAGAGCTTTGGATCCAGCAGGTCTCGGAGGCCATCCCCCAGGAGATTGAATCCCAGCACCGCCCAGGCGATGGCCAGGCCGGGGAAGATGGCCAGCCAGGGGGAGATTTCCATGAAGGTCTGGGCTTCGTTGAGCATCCTTCCCCAGCTGGCGTGGGGGGGTTGGGTGCCCAAACCAAGATAACTCAGCGCCGCCTCGGCCAGGATGGCGATGGCGAACTGGACCGTGCCCTGCACGATGAGGGAAGAAAGGATGTTGGGAAGGATCGTGCTCCAGATGATCGCCCCGTTCCTTTGTCCGAGGGCCCGGGCGGAGGTCACGAAATCTCTCTGCCAGACCGAAAGGGAAGCACCTCGGGTGAGACGGGTGAAGATGGGAATGTTGAAGATGCCAATGGCCAGCATGCTGTTTACCATTCCCGGCCCGAGGATCGAGGTGATGAGGATGGCGCTGAGCACGGCCGGAAAGCCGTACAGGACATCCATGAACCGCAACACCCCTTCGCTTTTCCATCCCCTCCAATAGGCCGCCAGCGACCCCAGCAGGACCCCGAACCCCATCCCGATTCCCACCGCCACCCAGCCCACGATGAGCGAATTCACCGCCCCCTTCATGACCCGGCTCAGGATATCCCGCCCGTATTGGTCGGTACCCAGCGGGTGTTCCCCTCCGGGGGATTGGAAGCGCTCGGCCATGTTCATCCGGTTGGGATCGTAGGGGGTATAGAAGACGCTGAGGCCGGCGGTGGCCACGATGGCCAGGACCAGGATCCCTCCGATGAGCAGGTTCACGTTTTTGATCGGCCGCTTCATGCCCTCAGATTTCCTCGCTTCCCGCACGAATGCGCGGGTCCACGACCCCGTAGATCGACGTCCACGGCAAAATTCACGAGCACGATAAAGAAGGCGATCAGCAGGCTGACCCCCTGGACCACCGGCAGGTCCCGCTGGCCGATGGCCAGAAAGATCAGGCGGCCCAAACCGGGCAGGTTGAAGACATTCTCGATGACGATGGCCCCGGCCAGGAGCTCCCCCATCTGCAGTCCCACGATGGTGACCACCGGGATAAGCGCATTTCGCAATGCGTGTTTGTAAACTACGACCCTCTCCGCAAGCCCCTTGGCCCTGGCTGTTCGGACGAAGTCCTCCCCCAGAGCCTCCAGCATGCAGGAGCGGGTGAGGCGGGCGAGCACGGCGGCTCGAATGAGTCCCAGAGAAAGGGCCGGCAGGAGAAGGGATTTGAGAGCCCCCAGGGGACTCTCCATCCAGGACTTAAATCCTCCCGCCGAAAACCATTGGAGGTAAACCGCAAAAAACAGGATGAGAAGGATCCCGGCCCAGAAAGCCGGGACGGCCAGCCCGATCTGGGAAAAGACCATCACTCCGTAATCCCCGGGACGATTGCGGTGGAGAGCGGCATAAATTCCCAGGGGGACGGAAAAGACCACGGCGAAGAAGATGGAAAGAAGAGCCAGGGGAAAGGTCACCGCCAAGCGGGACAGGATCAGCTCGCTGATGGGAATATCATAGGTTATCGAAAGACCCAGGTCTCCCCGCAGGACTCCGCTAATCCAGTTCCAGTACTGAACCGGCAGGGGGAGGTCCAGTCCTAATTTGTTCCGCAGGGCCTGCAAGGTTTTCCGGGGTGGCCTGGATTCCCAGGATGATCTGGGCCGGGTCTCCGGGAATCACCTGGAGGACGATAAAGATCACTCCCGATACGAGGAGAAGGGTGGCGATTAAAATCAGGAGGCGTTTGATGAGGAGAAAAACCACAGGATTGATCACCCCCACCCCGACCCTCCCCCATCAAGGGGGAGGGAAATCCCTTTCGAATCCCATTCCCCCTCCCCTTGCGGGAGGGAAGCTGTGAAAAAATTCAATTGAGGGAGGCAAGAGCCTCTGTTGTTGCCCGGGGGAGGGGCAAATTCATGCCGCCAAAACCCGGCGGGAGAAGGATGACCGCGAAGCACTTCCACCCGACTTCCGCCGAGCGACGCCGACAACTTAGGAATATTTCTGTCGAAACGAAAGAATGCTCGCTACGGCTCCATTGAAGTAAATACCGCGCCGGCCACGGAGAAACCACGGCCTGTTTTGGCGGCATGAATTTGCCCCTTCCCCGGGCATGGCCAGGCCCCCAATTTCCCGCCGCCTGAATTTTTTCACTGCTTCAGGGGGTGAGGGGGGTATGGACCCTTATTTCTGCAAATAAACCTCGGTTGCATCAACGACGATGGTGGGATAATCCTTCCACCAGTTCATGACTTCCTTCTTCATCGCCGGGAGCGCAGGATTAATGAAGAGGTACACGTTGACGAAATCATCGGCCAGCATCCTCTGGGCCTGCTCGTAAATCTTCTTCCGGGCCTGCTCGTTCATCTCCCCTTCCGCTTTCTTGATCAGCTCCAGGAATTTGGGGTTGTTGTAGCGGAAGTAGTAATTGGGGCGGCTGTAAATTTCGATGTCGAAGGGCTCGGCGTGCCCCATGACGGTCAAATCATAGTCGGCATTCTTGAAGACCCGGTCGACCCACTGGCCCATCTGAATGACTTCCAGGGTCAGCTTGATTCCCACTTTGGAAAGCTGATCGGCAATGATCTCCCCGGACCTGCGGGCGTAGGCATAGGGTTCGGGAAGCTTGAGAACGGCCTCGAACCCGTTCGGGTAGCCCGCTTCGGCCAGAAGCTGCTTGGCTTTCTGCGGATTGTAGGGATAAAGCTCGCTCAAGTCCACGTAATAAGGGTTGGTCGGGTCCATGTGGCTGCCGATGGGAGTCCCGTATCCGCCCACGGCCCCTTGGATGACCGCCTTGCGGTCGATGGCCAAAGTAATGGCCTGCCGGACTTTGGGGTCATTGAAGGGCTTCTTCGAATGGTTCATGGCCAGGATGGCATCAGTCGTCGTATTCCCTTTCAGCACTTTGAAACGGGCGTCCCTCTCCAGGGCGGGAACGTTTTCCGGAGCCAGGTCGTAGGCAATCACTTCGATGTCCCCGGCGCGCAGAGCCGCCAGCTGGGCGCTGGGGTCGGGGATGAACTTGAAGGTCACCTTGTCCAGGTACGGAAGGCCTTTCACATAATAGTCGGGGTTCTTGGCCATGGTCACGCTGTCCCCGCGCTTCCACTCGACGAATTTAAAGGGACCCGTCCCCACCGGCGCGCTCTTCAGCCGGTCCACGGACTGCTTGGAAACGATGACCGCATCCCCGCGGGCTATGTTAAAGAGGAAGTTGGAATCAACCTTCTTCATCTTGAATTTAACCGTCGTGGGATCCACCGCCTGGATGGATTCGATGGCTTCATAATACATGCGGTAGGGGGCGGCGGTCTTGGGGTCCAGCAGCCGTTCCAAGGTGAATTTCACATCCTCCGCCGTGCAGGGGCTCCCGTCATGGAATTTGATCCCGGAATGGAGGACGAAGGTGTACTCCTTCCCGTCTTTAGAGATGCTGTAGCTTTTGGCCAAGGCTGGAACGACCCTGCCGTTGCGGTCCACCTTGAGCAGGCCTTCCAACAAGTTATAATGGACCACCCGCTTGATCGCCGCCGAGGGGTTCGTCGTGGGGTCCAAGCCCGAGGGTTCCGCTGCCAGGGAGATGGTGAGCGTACCCCCCGGCACCGGCCTCTGCTGCGCCAATGCCCCGGAAGAAAAAATCCCCCCCAGAGCCAGGCTGAAGATGATCAGTACAGCTCCCATCTGTCGACAAATTCTCATTTCTTAATCCCTCCCCGAAAAAGTGAAAAAAGAAAAGTATTCATACCTGTTCCTTTACCTTGCATTTCTTCTCTAAGCCTCAAGCGGAGCGCTCCTCAAGGCCCTTTGGGCCGATCCTCAAGTCACGCGCTTCGCGTGATCGTCTCTGTTTTTCTCTATGCTCTCCGCTCTATGCTCTATGCTTTATTTCCCCCCCCACGATGGTCATCTCCACCGGGATGTCTTTAATTTCCTCCGGATCAACCTTCCTGGGGTCCTCTCCCAGAACGACCAGGTCCGCCAGCTTGCCGGGGGTGATCGAACCCTTGATGTTTTCCTCGAAGGAAGCGTAAGCCGACGCCATGGTATAGAGATAGATGGCCTCATCTACGGAAATCATCTGCCGGGAACCCAGTGGTTCCCCGGAGGAGCTCCTCCGGGTCACGCAGCTCTGGATGGCCAGCAGGGGCTCGTAGGGCCCACAGGGATTGTCCGAGGCACCCGACACGGCGATGCCATAATCTAAAAAAGAACGGTGGGCGAACATCATCTCCACCCGCTTAGCTCCGTAATAGGGAATCATCTTCTCGCCGTGGTGGTAAATGTAGGACCCAAAGGGAGTTACCAGCAGCTTAAGTTTTTTGATCCGCTTCAATATTTCGGGGTTCACCACCGTGCAATGCTCCAGCCGGTGGCGATGGTCCCTCCGGGGGAATTCCTCCAGTGCTTTCTCAAACCCGTCCAGAGCCATTTCGATGACCCGGTCTCCGTTGGCATGGACGCAGACTTGGAAACCCGCATCATGGCCCTGGCGGATCAAATCATGGAGGACCTGCTCCGATTCGACGGCCAGGATTCCCCGGTCCTCAGAACCGATATAAGGTTCGGAAAGGTAGGCGGTGCGGCCGGCGATGGCCCCATCCGCCAGAATCTTGACCCCCCCGATCTTCAGCCACTCATTCCCGAATCCGGTCCTCAGGTTCAAAGCCCGAAGCTGGGGGAGGTACTCGATACTGATGAGCATGTAAACCCGCAGTTTCAACTCCCCCTTTCTCAACGCTTCCTGATAGGTCTCCAGGGTTTGGGCGGAAACGAGCGCATCGTGTACGCTCGTGATTCCCGAGGCCAGGTAGCGATTCCCGGCCAGGCGCATCCCCTTGATCCGATCCTTCAGGGAAAAGGGCGGAATGATCGGCGGCTGACCGGTGGTCCCTTCAAAAACGAAGGCAAACTCAGCCTGTTCATAAAGAATGCCGTTTAATCCTTCCGTGCCGCGGTCGCGTCCGTAGGCGCCGCCCTTGGGATCGCGGGAATCCTCCCGAATTCCGCCGGCTTCCAGGGCTTTGCTGTTTACCACCCCCCAATGGCCGCTGACTTGCTGGATAAAAACCGGGTGCCCCGGGGCGACTTCATCCAACTCCCAGCGGGTCAACACCTTTCCGGCCTTGGTTTTAGTATCGTCATAACCGACTCCCCGGATCCATTCCCCGGGGGGCTTCCGCTTGGCTTCCTGCAGTACGGCCTTCTGAATGTCGGCAATGTTTTTGCAGCGTTTCGGGCTGCAATCGATCTGCAGGAGATCTGTACCATACTGGGACAAATGCTGGTGCGAATCGATAAAGCCCGGGGTTATCGTCCGACCCCGAAGATCGATCCGCCGGGTCTTGCTTCCGGCGAGCGCTTTGACTTCTTCATCGCTTCCCGCTCTCAGAAAGCGCCCATTTTTGACGGCCACGGCCCGGGCGGAAGGCTTTCGGGGGTCCACGGTGATGATATTGCCGCCCCACAGAATGAGGTCGGCAGCAGCCTCCACAGGAATCTGATGGAATTTTCTTGCCTTCGACATTGAATCACCGATCATGCTAAGAGGCGATTTAGATCGTTATACGTTATACGTTATTCGTTACTCGGTACTCGTTATTTGCTCTTTGGTCATTGGCCATTGCCCATTGATCATTGACCATTGGTCATTGATCATTTCTCTATGCTCTATGCTTTTACACCGCCAACGTATCCGCGTAATCCAGGACCTTGTCGATCACCGCCAGGCCTTCCCGAAGTTCATTCTCCTTGATGCACAGCGGAGGAGCCACGAAGAGGAAGTTCCAGCGCACCGTCGTGAAGACCCCGCCTTCCAGGAGGCGCTTGTTGATCTCCTTGGCGATGGCCGCGTCGGCTCCCATGGCATTCCATTTCACCAGGGGCTCCCGGGTCTTCTTGTCTTTGACCAGCTCAAGGGCCCAGAATAGCCCGATCCCCCGGGCATCCCCGAGGCATTTGTGCCTGGCTTTCATGGATTCCGTCTCTTTTCGAATCACCTCTCCCATGGCCACTGCGTTTTCCATCAGTTTATCGTCCCGGTAGACTTTCAGAGTGGCGATGGCCGCCCCGCAGGCCAGGGGATGGGCGTTGTAGGTCAGCCCGGCCCAGAGCATCTGCTTGTCCAGGACTTCCATGATCTTCCGGGAAATAGCCACGGCTCCCAGGGGGACATACCCCGAAGTCAGCCCTTTAGCCATGGTGATCATGTCGGGCACCACATTCCAGTTATCGATGGCGAACCACTTGCCGCACCGGCCGAAGCCGGCCATGACCTCGTCGGCGATCAGCAGAACCTTGTTCCGGGTGCAGATTTCTCGGAGCCGCTGCATATAGCCGTCCGGAGGGACGATCAACCCGTTGCTGCCCACCACCGACTCCACGAGCACCGCCGCCACGGTCTCCGGGGTCTCGTACATGATGACTTCTTCAACCGAGTCGGCGCAGCGGAGTTTGCAAGCCGGGTAGGTCAGGCCGAAGGAGCAGCGGTAGCAGTAGGGGTCAAAAACCCGGACCACTCCGGGCATGACCGGCTCCACCGGGGGACGCCGCGGGTCTCCGGTCAGGGCGATGGCCCCGTAGGTGGCGCCGTGATAGGACCGGTAGCGGGTGATGATCTTCCATTTTTTGGTGTACATGCGGGCGATCTTCACGGCATTCTCGTTGGCGTCCGCCCCGCCGAGGGTGAAGAAGAATCTCTTCAGATCCCCCGGAGTAACCTCCGCCAGGGCCTTCCCCAGGAAGGAGCGGGATTCGTAAGCTACCCCTGGAGCGATAAAGCAGAGCTTCTCCGCCTGGTCTTTGATGGCCTGGACCACTTTGGGATGCTGGTGGCCGATGTTCTGATTCATGAGCTGGGAAGTCATGTCGATGTAGCGCTTCCCGTTTTCGTCCCACATGTGTACGCCCTGGGTTTTGGTGATAACCAGGGGGTCCAGGGCCGACTGCACGCTCCAGGAGTGGACCACGTATTCTTTGTCATACCTCTTGACGTCGCTCGGGCTCATGCAATTTCTCCTCTTGGATTAAGATGTATCGAGACTTTCCTCTCCATCTCTCTCCCGACAAAATTTTTTTTCATTATGTTATATTCAATATAATTCGGCAAGGGTAAAAGCGAAAGGAAGCGGTTTCATGCGGCTAATACTTTACTTCCACCAGGAAAAGCCCCTGCGGCGGAGCGGTCATTCCCGCCTGGCGGCGGTCCCGGGCGCGCAGAACCTGCCCGAACTGTTCCGGGGACCGTTTCCCCTTTCCCACTTCCACCAGGGTGCCCACGACGTTGCGGACCATATGCTTCAGGAATCCGTCGGCTTCAATGGTGAAGTGGAGAAAATTGGTCTCTTTCTCCGACCATCCGGATTGAAACACTTCCCGGACCGGGTCTTCGGTGTCCGCTTCGGCCCCCTGAAAGGAAGTAAAGTCCTGCTTCCCGAGGAGAAGGCGGGAGGCTTCCTCCATGGCCCGTACATCCAGGGCCCCAGGAACACGCCATGAATAATTCCGGAACAGGGCGGAGGGAACTTCGCGATGGAGGATGACATAGCGGTAGGTTTTCCGCTTGGCCCCGTACTGGGCGTGAAACTGGAGGTCGACTTCTTCGGCGGATTGAATGACGATGTCGGGCGGAAGGAGGCTGTTCAGCCCCCGATGGAAACCTTCGACCGGGATGGTGGAAGTGGTTCGAAAATTGGCGACCTGCCCCAGGGCGTGCACCCCGGCATCGGTCCTCCCGGAACCGGTTAGGTGGAGGCGTTGCCGGGTCATGATTTCAATTTTTTCTTCGATGACTTCCTGGACGGTCAGCCCGTTGGGCTGAATCTGCCACCCGTGGTAATTCGTACCCTCATACTCGATGACCAGCTTAATATTGCGCATGACCCCGCGGGGTGCTTTGTAGGGGCGCACCCCGGTGTGCGCCCCTGAATTGGGCAGGCATCCCGCCCGGCGCGGGACCCCCACATTTTACATTTCGGCAATCAGGGCCGCACCCATTCCTCCGCCGACGCAAAGGGTGGCGATCCCGTAACGGGATTTGCGCTTTTTCATCTCGTGGAGGAGAGTGACCAGGATGCGGGCTCCGCTGGCGCCGATAGGATGGCCCAGGGCGACGGCTCCGCCGTTCACGTTGACTTTCGCCATATCCCAGCCCATGGTTTTGTTCACGTAGACGGCCTGGGCCGCGAAAGCCTCGTTGGCTTCGATCAGGTCCAGGTCTTTCACGGCCAGGCCGGCTTTGGCCAGGGCTTTCTGGCTGGACGGAACCGGCCCGGTTCCCATAATGTCCGGGGCGACGCCGGCCGTGGCGTAGGCTTTGATTTTGGCAAGGGGCTCTATTCCCAGCGCCTTGGCCTTCTCCGCCGACATGACCACGATCGCCGCCGCTCCGTCGTTGATCCCCGAGGCGTTGCCCGCGGTCACCGTCCCGTCTTTCTTGAAGGCGGGCCTCAGCCCGGCCAGGGCCTCCAGGGTGGTGGTGGGCCGGGGATGCTCGTCCACCTGGAAGGCCACCGGGTCCCCTTTCTTCTGGGGGATCAGGACCGGAACGATCTCATCCTTGAACCGCCCTTCCTTGATCGCCCTTCCGGCGTTCTGCTGGCTCCGGAACGCCAGGGCGTCCTGGTCCTGCCGGGAGACGCCGAATTTTTCGGCCACGTTCTCCGCGGTGATCCCCATGTGGTAGCGGTTGAAGATGTCCAGGAGCCCGTCGTGGATCATGCCGTCGATCAAGGCTCCGTCATTCATGCGGTAGCCCCAGCGCGCTCCGGAAAGCAGGAAGGGGGCCATGCTCATGGACTCCATCCCGCCGGCCATCACAATCTCCGCGTCCCCCGCCTTGATCACCTGGGCGGCCATCATGACTGATTTCAGGCCCGAGGCGCACACTTTGTTGATGGTGGTGGCGGGGACTTCCTTGGGAATCCCCGACCGGATGAGCACCTGCCGCGCCGGGTTCTGCCCCTGGCCGGCGGTGAGGACGTTCCCCAGAATGACTTCTTCCACCTGCTCCGGTTTGATCTTCGGCCCTCTTGAGCGCTTCCTGAACGGCAATCTTGCCCAGTTCGATCGCCGGGATGTCCCGCAAAGCACCGCCGAAGGTACCCACGGCGGTGCGAACCGCACTGACAATGACAACGTCTCTCATGTTTTCCTCCGTTTGATTTTTCACCACAGAGATACGCAGAACAGCCGCAAAATAACCGCGCCAAATTGAAATTCTGACCCGAGAACCAATGCCCATTTAGAAATCCCTGAAATCCCTCTTTGAAGTTTGGGATCTCGTAAAAATCAATACGTCAGCCAAAGAGATTCATATTGTTGCACTTAACGTGGACGAGTAAAGCGAAGAAAGATTCTACTTACCTCGACTTCCTCGAGATCTCAAATTTGCGTCTTGGTGTTTATTTGGTCCATTACCTGAATTTCTTTATTTCTCAGCGTTCTCTGCGCTCTCTGCGGTGTAAGGTTTGTTTTTAATTCTTTCTCCGAAATCTTGGCCAGTTTCTTCGCCAGCTTCTTCTTCTGCTCGATATTCCCGGAGCGCATGTACATGACCTTCTGGGCCTGGGGGGAGCCGGCGCCGTGCATGGATTCCACCAGGGCCGTCCCCCCGGTCATGTTCTCGATGAGCCGCAGAAGGCGGATGCGGTCTTCGGTGGGAACGTCGTTCACCCCCTTCAGGTATTTCTCCACGTGCTTGCTCACTTCCGGGTTCTTCAGGTCATCCTCAAAAGGCAGGGTGGCGATGATTCCGCCGGCGAGATCATGGGCCAGGCGGGCCACTTCATAAATGTTCTTGGTCACGTTGTACTTGGTGGTGTTGGCCAGAAGGGTGTCGGGTTCCCAGTTCCCCGCCTTGGTCTTGTGCCCCATGGCCGAGCAGGCGATGCTGCCGGTGTAGATCGTTTCGGCCAGATGGGTCATCTCCGCCAGCTTATCCCGCACGTGAGAGGCCTGGGAAGTCCCCTGGTAATCGGCGGCCAGGGCGGTGGCTCCCACCAGGACGTCGGTCAACCCGCCTTTGCATCCCCCGTAGTTCTGCCGGTGCAGGGAAGCGAATCGCTCCACCAGGAGGCCGGCGAATTCCACCTCGCCGCACATGAAGACCCGCTCCCAGGGGACGAAGACATCTTCCAGGACCACCAGGGCTTCCCCGCCCACCAGTCCGAATTCCGGGTTTCCCGCGTCCATCCCCTGTTCCAGTTTTCGCTCTTCGTTGGTCTGCCGGCCGAAGATCATGGTCACGCCCGGGGCATTGACCGGGACCGCGCAGGCGATGGCGTAGTCTTTGTCTTCCGGCCGCAGGGCCTGGGTGGGCATGATGAGCATCTCGTGGGAGTTCACCGCCCCGGTCTGGTGGGCCTTGGCCCCCCGGATGACGACCCCTTCGTCGGTTTTCTTGACCACGTGGGTGAAGAGGTCCGGGTCGGCCTGCTGGCTCGGCCCTTTGGAGCGGTCCCCCTTGGGATCGGTCATGGAACCCACAACCATGAAATTATTCTCCTGGATGTAGTCGATGAATTTCTTCAGGCGCTCGATGGTAGGAGGTCCCGTGCTTTTCATCGATCTCATAGGTGATGCTGTAGAGGGCGTTCATGGCGTCGAACCCCACGCAACGCTGATAGCAGCTCCCGGTCTCGTGGGAGATCAGACGGAGCATCTGGACCTTTTTGATCAGGTCGTCCCGGCTCTGGTGGACATGGGTGAAGCGGTTGATCTTTTTCCCGGTCAGGTGGGAGGTGGCGGTCATCAGGTCTTCATACTCCGGCATCAGGGCCAGTTCGTAGGTCTTGGCCGCGGCGTTGATGTGGGGAACGAAAGCCGGGTGCGCGGTTACGTCCTCCACCCGTTTCCCCCTGTAATAGACCACGTGCTTCAGTTTCTTCAGGCTGTCGATGTAATCTTCTTTGGTCTTGATCATCCTCAAATCCCCTTCCTGGTTGAAAAAATAGTAATTTAGTTCGGAGCAATTCAGTTCGGAGTACAGAACCCTTAACCTTGCTCCGAACTCCGAACTACATTACTCCGAACTCTTTTTATTATCTTCCCTTCAGGATATTGCTCGATATGACCAATCTCATGATCTCCGAGGTCCCCTCGTAGATCTCGGTGATCCGGGCGTCCCGGAAGTGCCGCTCCACGTTGTATTCCTTGATGTAGCCGTACCCGCCGTGGATCTGAATGGCCTTGGTGGCGATCCGGCTGGCCGCCTCGGAGGCGAAGAGCTTGGCCATGGCCGCCTCTTTTTCGTACCGCTGCTTGTGGTCCTTGAGAAAGGCGGCCCGCAGGGTCAGCAGCCGGGCCGCATCCAGCTCCGTGGCCATGTCGGCGATCATCCACTGGATGGCCTGGAGCTTGGAGATGGGCTGCGCCGAACTGCACCCGCGTCTTGGAGTACTCGACCGCCGCCTCCAGGGCCGCCCGGGCGATCCCCAGGGCCTGGGAGGCGATCCCGATCCGGCCGCCGTCCAGGGTGTTCATGGCCACGTAAAAGCCCTGCCCCACCTGGCCCAGGAGGTTCTCCTTGGGAATGCGGCAGTCCTCCATGATCAGCTCCGCGGTTCCCGAGGCCTTGATCCCCAGCTTCTTCTCCACCACCCCCACGGAAAAGCCGGGCGTCTTGCAATCCACGATGAAGGAGCTGATCCCTTTGTATCCCTTGCTCTTGTCGGTCATGGCCATGAGCACGCAATAGTCGGCCACGTTGCCGTTGGTGATGAAGTTCTTCTTGCCGTTGATCACCCACTCGTCCCCCTGGAGCACGGCCGTCGTCTTCTGGGCCGGCCGCATCCGATCCGGCCTCGGGTTCGGTCAGGCCGAAACAGCCCAGTTTCTTCCCCGAGGCCAGGGGAGTCAGGTACTTCTTTTTCTGTTCTTCCGTGCCGAAGGTGTTGATGGGGTCGCAGACCAGGGAGTTGTTCACCGACATGATGACTCCCACGCTGGCGCAGCCCCGGGAAATCTCCTCCATGGCCACCACGTAAGAGACGATGTCCGCTCCGCCGCCGCCGTAGGTATCCGGAATGGCAATTCCCAGCAGGCTCAGCTCGGCCATTTTCTGGACGATTTCCGCAGGGTGCCGCTCGGTCTGGTCCAGTTCCGGGGCCTTGGGTTTGATCTCCTGATCGGCAAAATCGCGGGCCATGGCTTGAACCATTTTTTGTTCTTCGGTCAGTTCAAAATCCATCCTCCGCTCCTTTCCTCGTTCGTCGTTTAGGAACCTTAAAGGCCTATAAGATTTCAACAGTTCTGAGGAATGTCCTCCTTCTAACCGGCGTTATTGTAATAACTTCCCTTCAAAAATGTCAAAGGTAAATTCCTTATGGTGTGCATC
>CAWDJO010000003.1:0-102373 GCA_963802665.1 uncultured delta proteobacterium
TTGCTTTTGACGCGGCGGCAGAAGAGGTGAGGGCGCTTCTCCCGGCTCCCCTTCTGGTCCGGAAGATCTTTCGAGGCCAATTCAGCAGTGATGCCCAGGCCAAGGCGGAAGCTCCTGGGAGGGATCAACCAGGGCCCGTTGCTGGTGAATTTTATGGGTCATGGGTCGCTGGAGGTTTGGAGAGGGAGCCTGCTGACCGTGGAGGATGCGGAAAATCTGATCAACGGTCTCCAGTTGTCCCTGTTTGTGAACATGACCTGTCTCAATGGCTTCTTCCAGGCTCCCTTTGCGGATTGTATGGCCGAAGCCTTCCTGAAGGCGCAGGGCGGAGGAGCCGTGGCCGTCTGGACCTCTTCGGGTTTGACCGAGCCGGATAAGCAGGCGGTGATGAATAAAGAGATGATCCGGCTGCTGTTCAATGGAGAAGGGCTGACCATTGGAGAAGCGGTCAAGAGGGCCAAGGCCTCAACCAGTGACAAAGATATTCGGAGGACTTGGATTCTGTTTGGAGATCCGGCGACGCGGCTCAAGCCGTAGGCTTGAGGGAGCGCTGCGCTTGAGGAGCGGCCTTCGCCTTGAGGAGCGTCACGCCAAGGGGTGACTTGAGGAGCGGCCCTGCGGGCCTTGAGGCAAAGACGAGCAGACAGACAATGGATTCGTGACATTTAGGAGTGACTCGGAGAAATGGAACTATTGGAAAAGTGGAACGACGAGCAACCCATTATTCCGTCATTCCAGCATTCCATCATTCCATCTTTTCTTAAGTTACGTATAACGAATAACATGCTTACGAAAGCCATGGAGAGGAAATAACGATGAAATCCCGCAAGGACAAAAGACTCATTTTTTGGGCGACGATCTTTTTGGCAGCTCTTATCATACCCCTGCAGTTCGCCGGGGAGGCACAGGCGGCGCACACCTATGACACCAAGGCGAGATTCACGGGGACAGCCAATCCGCTGACACAATCTTATACCTGCGGAAGCGGAGCTACTCTGCTGGTTTTGGGGATTGTAACTGAAGGTGCAACCGCTAGAACCGGCGGAGCACCAAGGTATAACTCTGTCCCGATGGTCCAAGTTAATTCCACGCGAATCGCGACAGAAGTCAACGTGGAAATGTGGTACCTGGCAAATCCATCGACAGGGTCGGCATATACCATCGCCGTGCCAAACAGCAACACGCGAACGCTTTATGTTATTGCTTCCTCCTACAAAGCGGCCTCGGGAAAAACATCGGCGCTTGATGTAAGCAGTGGAGACGTACAAACAAATGCGAATCCTTATGTGTGTGTTTGGCCTACAGCAGATGGCGCTGTTATCGTGGACATTTTGGGAGACGGTTATGATACTGCCCCCACCGCTAACGATCACACCCTGCTTTACAAGACGGGTGACGGTACTTATTCGGACAACGCACAATACTATCTGCAGCCAGCGTCGGGGCAAGACTGTCCTGACTGGACGGTAGGTTCGGATGACTGGGCCATGATTGTCGGCGCGTTTAAAGAAGTTCCAGCCGGATTTCTTGGAACCACCACCAGTGCCGATGCCATTCCCTACTCCTCCCGATGGTACTCTCACCGGGCCAATGGTTACTATTGGGTTGCTTATCACAACGGGACTCAGCCGGTCATCTATAGCTCGTCCGACGGCCAGACGTGGACTTCCCAGGGCAATATTTTCAGTGGAGCTCCGGAAAACGCTCTTTCTTGGGGGGTCGTCTTTGAAAGCAACACGATCCATGCTTCCCGTGGATGGTTTGAAAGTGGAGTGGGGGACCATGTTACCTATCGACAGGGAACGCTAAACAGCGATGGGACGATAACCTGGGGATCGGAGAGTCAATCTACCATAACGGAGTATGAGGAGGGTGGAGCAGGTCATACGGATAGCTCCGGCCTGCCCTGGGTTTTTGCTGCGTATGCGCTTCATAAATTGGCCCGCAACTCCCAGACGAATGGACAGGGGAGCTGGACTGCAACACCCTACGACCTTCCGGATTCCGGTAGTAGTGCTGAAGACTCAGGCATGATGCTCTTTCCCATCCCTGACGGCACGCAGGATATGCTGGCCATCAAAGGGATTGGGAGAGCTTGATGTCAATAATGGGGCAATCAAAACTCAGCGCTTCAATAATGGCTCGAGCACCTGGGACTCCGAAATCACTGTGGCCAGTGACATGATCTATTGCAACGGTGCCACCATGCGGAGGCAATGGGACGCTGCAAAGCTGAACAACAACGAAATCCATGTGGTGGTCATCGATAGAGATGGGCGGCTCGATCACTACAAAAGGGCGGGGAGCAACCCTTATAGCTGGTCGACCGTCCAGAGCGACATTACCGGACTTACTTCTCACACCAGGGTCACTCTTTCAACCGATGGCACGAACCTATGGGCCATCTATGACAAGGGCGACAACAAAATCTATTACCGGAAATGGAACGGAAGTTCCTGGGGAAGCGAAACGGTCATCAAAGATACGACCACAACCTTACAGGGTGCAATCGACTCTTCTGAGAAGATGGTCGATGGCCGGATCGGGGTTGTCTGGGTAGAGGGATCAGGTTCTCCTTATGATGTCCAGTTTTCCACGATACCTATAGTCACCAAAAGATGGGGGGAGGGTACTTGCGGGGGAACCTGTGATTATACAGGGGTGACTGGAGATGCTTATTTAGATCAAGAAAAAAACAATTGGAATTTGGGCGGTGAAGGGGAGATCCGGGTCGGGGGTGAGATCCGTCTCAAGAGCTGACCGAACAATGATCCAATTTAACTTATCGGATCTCAGCAGCCTCATTACAGACTCGAGCCAGATCGTTTCTGCATATCTTAAAGTGAAAACCAATCAGCCCCAGGCTGGTGGAAGCATCAATGTCGATGCGTTCCGGGTGAAAAAGGCCTGGAATGAAGGCGTTCATCTCTATGGCGAACAAACGGCCTCGACCGATGAGGTAACCTGGACCTACCAGTTATTTAACAGCGCTGCATGGACAGGAGCTGGCTGTGATAATTCTACGGACCGGCAGACTACACCGGATGACACAGTCACTGTATCAGCCAATGGTACCTGGTATAATTGGAATGTGACTGACTCCGTTAAATACATGTTCGATAATCCCTCCCAGAATCATGGCTGGATTTTAAAGTCTCAGAGTGAAGGAACTAGCCAATTGTTGGCGTTTCTACAGTAGCGAAGCCGGCACCGCATCAAACTCGCCCCTATCTCGAAATTACCTATGCAACCTTTGCACCCGGCCAGTTTGAGTATCGCAGGGCGATTACGATAGACCATACCAAGGTGTATGGGCATTCAAGTTGCGCGTCCGGCGAATCCGGCGACATTCCCGATTTCCCAGTCCTGATCAGCTTATCGGGCGATTGGTTGAAGAAGACGACCGAAAGCGGCGGGAAAATCTACAACGTTGTTCAAGATTCAGGCGGCTTTGATATTCCCTGTGACCTCGTCTTCAGGAAATCAGATGGTGTGACTCAGTTGCCCCACGAGATTGAGAAATATGATGGAACGAACGGAACTTTGGTTGCCTGGGTGAAGGTCCCCGCGCTTTCGAAAACCGCAGATACTACGATTTACATCTATTACGGAAACTCTGGGGTCACTACGAATCCATCAAACCCAAGCGCAGTATGGGATTCGGATTTTGTGGGCGGTGTCTGGCACCTGAGAGAAAACTGAGGTTCTTCAACCTGTCTGAAGGATTCCACCTCCAATGGCTAACCAAGGAACTCCGTACAGCAATACGAGCTCCAAGAATCTATATCCTCTTCAGGCCATATCGACGGTGCGGATACATTCGATGGCACGGATGATTACATAAATGTTGCCAGTTCGATCCTTTGAATGTCGGCAATGACTTCACCATCGAGTGTGGATAAAACGAGGGGAATGACGATACCTCGCATGCTATGGTTGCCAAGATCTGGGATAGTGAGTACTCCTGGAAGATTACCTTTAATCGGAATGGTCTAGGTAACCCCAACGACGACTACATTCGGTTCGATATTTGGGACGATGACTTAGTTGATTACGCGAGTGTTCGAGCCCTCGATAAGACACGTTAGCGACACATCAAATTTTCACCATGTCGGGGTTATCTGATCGGATAACAAATTCCTCAATGCCTTTTTAGACGGAGGCAAGAGCACATATTCTTCTTCCTTCAGCGGTGATGTCAGTTCCACCGACGACCCCACTTTATATTGGAAGGTAGTGAATTTGGTATGGCATATCGGACCCATACCAGGGTACCATAGACGAGGTGCGAATTTCAAATGTGCCAAGGGATGATTGCTGGATCAAGACCAGCTACAACACATGTTTACCCCGACTGTGGGTAATTTCATCAAAACTCTCGGGAATCAGGAATCGCCTGCGCCTACGGCCGTCGAGCTCAGCTCCTTCACGGCCAGGGGGGAGGGCAGTGCGGTTCATGTCCAATGGCAGACGAAAACAGAGGTTGACAACCTGGGATTCAACCTTTACCGAAGCACGGAAAGAGACGGGACCTACACGAAACTCAACAGCTCCCTCATTCCAGGTCTCTTAAGCTCTGTGAAAGGCAAGAGGTACAGCTTCACGGATGCCAACGTGACCAAGGGAAAGCTTTACTATTACAAACTTGAAGATACCGACCTCAACGGGAAGAAGACGGTGCATGGTCCCGTGTGTGTGGACTGGGACCGGGATGGGATCCCGGATGATGTGGATCCGGACGTGCGAGACTCCGATTCCGCCACAGGCGGAGGCTCCGACGATGGGGACATCTCAGGCGGTGGGGACAGCTCCGGCGGTGGAGGCATCTCAGCTGGGGATTTCTGGGTCTATGGGGACAGCACGGTAACCCGGGTGAATCTTAAGGGGTTTAAGGCTCACCAGACCCGGGGTGGGGTCCTGGTGGAGTGGCAGACGGGTTATGAAGTGAACAACCTGGGATTCCATGTTTACCGGGAGGTGGATGGAGAGCTTGTAAGGTTGACCCCGGAGCTGGTTGCGGGTTCTGCCCTCCTGGCAGGCTCCGGCATTTCTTTGAGAGCAGGTCATCAGTACCGATGGGTGGATACCTCAGTTATCAGTCATCAGTCACCAGTCATCAGTAGTGACCAGTCGGCCGTCGGCGGTCAGCGGTCAGTTCTTTCTCCCCGCTCTCCGCTCCCCGCTCCCCGCTATTATTTGGAGGATGTTGATCTCAACGGCAAGCGGACGATGCATGGTCCGGTTGAAGTTCAATTCCCCGCTCTCCGCTCTCCGCTCTCAGCTTCTGATTTTCGCCGTGCCGAGCTTATGAGCGAGTTTGGGAAGAAGCTTGATAAGCGGTACGAGGAATTCTGGAAGGCGCAGGAACTGCGCGAGAAACTGAAAAAGAACGTTAATCGTTATACGTTATTAGGAAAAACGAATAACTCGGCCGGTAGCGATAGCCCTTGGGGGCGGTCAGCGGTCGGCGGTCGGCGGTCCTCAAGCCAACATCGTCGTCTCCGCCGTGGATGAAGGCCACGGCAGCTTGAGCAGGGGCCAGGAGCTATCGCGACTTCCATCCGACAAGCCCCCCAAGGTATTCCCTGAAGGACAGCAGGCCCTGGCCGCGAGGCCGGCCGTGAAGCTCCTGGTAAAGGAGGAAGGTTGGTACCGGGTGAGCCGATCCGAGCTTCAGGGGGCGGGGCTGAGTTCGAGGGTCAACCCTCAATTCCTTCGTCTTTATACGGAAGGGGTGGAGGTTCCCCTGGGTGTAATCAGTGAGAAGCAGGGGAGATCGGTCTCGTTGGAAGCCATAGAATTCTACGGGATGGGGGTGGATACGCCCTCGACGGATACGAGGGTTTACTGGTTGGTCGAGGGGAGGCAGCCCGGGAAACAGATAGTCAGATATTGATCCCATGGGCAGGGGGGTCAAACAGGCCGCAATTCTCTGAGAGTTTCCCCTACACCGTAGAGAAGAAGGACCGGATCTTCTACTTTGCGGGCCTGAGGAACGGGGATCAGAGCAACTTCTTTGGTCCCATAATCTATCAGGCGCCCGCGGATCAGCTGCTGGAGGTGAGACACCTTGATCTTCCGGCATCGGGGGATGCGACGCTGGAGGTCAGGATTCAGGGAGTGACGGCCCTCCCCCATCAGGTCAACGTCTTTCTCAATGAGATTGGGGTAGGGACGTTGAGCTGGGAGGGACAGGCCCTGAAGGCGGGAGTATTCTCTGTGCCCCAGTCGTACCTTATGGAGGGGGAGAACCTGGTAACCCTTGTGCCCCTGGGGGGAGAGACGGATGTGAGTCTGCTGGAGTCGATTCGTCTCACCTACTGGCACACCTATCGGGCGTATGAAGATGAACTGCGGTGCCAGGCCCAGGGAGGGACGCAGGTTTCGATCGATGGGTTCAGTACCCCCGAGGTTCGGGTCTTTGACATAACGGATGCGGGGGGTGTCTTTGAGGTGGAGACGAAGGGGAAGCCGGTAGACACGGGTTATGGGGTGACGTTTCGTGTTCCCGGGAGCGGGGCGAGGACGCTTCTGGCCTTGACGGATCAGAGGATGAAGACCCCGGCGGGGATTCGGGCCAATCGGCCTTCTTCGTGGCGTAAGGCGGGAGGGTACGACTTGGTGATCGTATCCCACGGGGATTTCATCGACAGTCTCTCGTCTCTGGAGGCGCTGAGGAAATCGCAGGGGCTGTCAGTCGGGGTTGTGGACATTGAGGACGTGTATGATGAATTCAACTTCGGGATGAAGAGTCCCCAGGCGTTGAAGGATTTCCTTTCCCATGCGGGGAGTTCCTGGTCTCGTCCGCCAAGGTTTGTGCTCCTGGTGGGAGATGCCAGTTATGACCCCCGCAATTTCATGGGGTATGGGGAGTTAGACTTTGTTCCCACGAAGCTCATTGATACGTTCTACCTGGAGACGGCCTCGGATGACTGGTTTGTGGATTTTGACAATGACGGGCTTCCGGAGATGGCCATCGGGAGGCTGCCGGTCCAGACGGCGGAGGAGGCCGCGACGGTTGTTTCGAAAATGATCGGCTATGAGAAGTCGGGTGAAAAGAAGGAAGCCTTACTCGTGGCCGATCGAGTGGATCGTGCGGGTGATTTTGATTTTGATGCGGCGTCGGAAGAGGTGAGGGCGCTTCTCCCGGCTCCCATTCTTGTCCGGAAGATCTTCCGAGGGCAATTCAGCAGTGATGCCCAGGCCAGGGCAGAACTCTTGTCAGGGATGAACCAGGGTCCATTGCTGGTGAATTTTATGGGTCACGGGTCGCTGGAGGTTTGGAGAGGGGACCTGCTGACCACGGACGATGCGGAAAATCTGATCAATGGTCTCCAGTTACCCTTGTTTGTGAACATGACCTGCCTCAATGGATTCTTCCAGGCTCCTTATGCGGATAGTATGGCGGAAGCGCTCCTGAAGGCCCAGGGCGGAGGAGGCATTGCCATCTGGGCCTCGTCGGGATTAACCGAGCCGGATAAGCAGACGGTGATGAATAAGGAGTTAATCAGACTCCTCTTCGGGCAGAGAGTCTTTAACCCTCGGAGAAGCCACCGCAAGGGCCAAGGCGGCGATCAGTGACCAGGATATTCGGAGGACCTGGATCCTGTTTGGAGACCCAACCACGCGGCTCAAGCCGTAGGCTTGGGGGAGCGCTGCGCTTGAGGAGCGGGCCTTCGGCCCTCGAGGAGCGTCACGCCAAGGGCGCGACTCGAGGATCGCCCCTGCGGGGCTCGAGGCAAAGACGGACAGAAGGGACGTTATTAGTTACACGTTATTCGTTATTAGGGAAAGATAAAGACACCGCGAATCGTTATTGCTTATACGTTAGTAGTTACTCGTTATTGGTTATTCGTTAGTAGTAAACGTATAACGAATAACTACTAAGGGGTCCATTATAGTCTAAACATTAATTGGAGGACGTTGCCTTTTAAAAACCTCGAACTGGACTCCGGCTTTCGCCGGAGTGACGCACATTAGAAAGGCATGGCTCTTGGTTGTCATTCCGGCGGAAGCCGGAATCCAGAATGATGAAAAGACGGAATTCCTGTCCAGATAATTATGGCCTCATTAGTAATAACGTATAACGCATTCCCAGTCGTTTCGGGATATCATCCCTTCCCGGATGATCCGGGGGGAAGGATCGGAGACATCCAGAACCGTGCTCCCCGGGCCGCCGGCTGTTTTCCCGCCGTCTAGAACAGCATCCAAACTCTCTCCCAGAGATTGAAACACTTCCCGAGCGGTCAAGGTGCCGGGTTGGCCGGAGAGGTTGGCGCTGGTTCCGGTGATGGCCCGGCCAACGGCCTGGACAAGAGCCTGGGTTACGGGATGAGGGGAAAGGCGTATGCCGATTTTCCCGGTGTCGGCGGTCAAAAGGGGGGAAAGTTGGGGGGAAGCATTGAAAACCAGGGTGAGGGGACCGGGCCAGAATTTCTTCATAAGCCGTTCCGCCAGGGGAGAAATATCCTGAACCAGCCCTTTGAGCCAACTCTGGTCAGCAATCAGGAGAAGGAGGGGTTTACCTTCTTCCCTCTTCTTGACCTGAAAAATTTTCTTGAGCGCGGCCTCGTTCAGGGCATCTGCCGCCAGGCCGTAGAAGGTCTCGGTGGGAAAGGCGATGATACCGCCCTGCAGGATTATCTGGGCTGCTTTTTTGATTCCCCGGGGATCGGTTTTGAGGATTGGACACGTCACGGATATCGTTATTCGTTACTCGTTATTCGATCCGGATTGAAGACTGTTATTGGTTATACGTTAGTCGTTAATCGGGATAAATCAACTGGACGGCTGCATTTGACCTTTTCCTAATGACCAACAATGCTTCGGTGTTAAATACCAATAACGAATAACCAATAACCAGTAACGGTTTTTTTATTCGAATCCCAGAACCCTGGACCCCTTCATCCCCACCTTCTTCTTCTCTTCCTCGATGACCATCTGGCGGAGGAGTCTTCTCAGGATCTTGTTGGAGCTGGCTTTGGGCAGGGCCGGCCGGAATTCCACCTGGGTGGGCACCTTGTACTTGGCCAGGTTCTTTCGGCAGAAGTCGAGGATCTCTTCCTCGGTGGCCGTCTGGCCGGGTTTGAGGACGATGAAGGCTCTGACCGTCTCCCCCCGGTACCGGTCCGGAATTCCAACGGCCACGGCCTGGGCCACTTTGGGATGCTCCGCCAGCACCTGGTCGATATCCTTGGGGTAGATATTGAACCCGCCGGCGATGATCATGTCCTTTTTGATATCCAGGATGAAAAAATAACCGTCCTCGTCCATGCGGGCGATATCCCCGGTGTAGAGCCAGCCGTTCCGAATCGTCCGGGCCGTCTCCTCCGGGCTCTTCCAGTAACCCTTCATCACCTGGGGGCCATGGATGCAGAGTTCTCCAACCTCTCCCGGCGGGAGATCCTTTTCTCCCGTCTCCAGATCCACGATTTTCGCCAGGGTGTCCGGATAGGGAAGGCCGATGCTCCCCGGTTTGCGCTTTCCGAAGACCGGATTGCAGTGGGTGGCCGGAGAAGCCTCGGCAAGACCGTACCCCTCGGTCACCCGGGCACCGGTCAGCTTCTCAAAATCTTCCAGGGTGTCCACGGCCAGCGGGGCCGCGCCGCTGTAACATACCCGCAAGCTGGAGAGGTTATATTTCTCCGCGGTCTTTTCCTGGGAAAGGGCCACGAACATGGTGGGAACGCCGGGGAAGAAGGTGGGGCGGTACCGTTTGATCGACTGCAGGGTGCCCATGACCTCAAAGCGGGGGATGATGACCATGGCCGCGGCCAGATAGATGGGCACGTTCATGGCCACGGCCATCCCGTAAACATGGAAGAAGGGAAGGACCGACAGGACGACTTCTTTCCCTTTTCGCGCCCGGACCACCCAGCTTCGGATCTGCAGGGTGTTGGCCACCAGGTTTCCATGGGTCAGGACGACTCCCCGGATCCCTTCGCTGATCGCCCCGGTGTACTGTAAGACCGCCTCATCTTCGGGCTCAACGGGGACGACAGGGATCTTTTTGGCGGCGTATTTTTCCAAAAGCGGCTCCAGGAGATAGATTCCCTTCTTTTTCCCGGAAGGGATGGCGAACTTGGGTTTCTCAAAAGGCTTCTTTACCTCCGCCCACTCCCGCAGGCAGGCCACCAGAATATTTTCCAGTGAACTCTGGCCGGCAATTTCCGCGATCC
The DNA here is from genome assembly GCA_963802665.1 of uncultured delta proteobacterium. Taxonomy (GTDB): domain Bacteria; phylum Desulfobacterota; class SM23-61; order SM23-61; family SM23-61; genus SM23-61. Next base: position 10,179 of record CAWDJO010000003.1, read on the forward strand.
GCGGGAAGAGCGGCTCGGCGACGATGAGGGTCCGGATCCCGGCATGTTTCAGGAAATGAAGGATCTCCCGCTCCACGGAAAGCGGGTTCAGGCTGACAACGATGCCCCCAACTTTCAGGATGGCGTAGTAGCCGATGATGAAAGGAGGGCTGTTGGGAAGGAGCAAACCCACCCGCTCTCCTTTTCTGACTCCCAGTGCGTTCAGAGCGCCGGCCAGGGAATCGACCTTCTCCTGCAGCTCCCGGTAGGTGAATTTCTTGCCCGCGAAGATCATGGCCACATTCTGGGGAAAGGATTCGGCCGACTCCTGCAGGAAATGGGTCAGGGAGACCCGGGGATAGTCCAGGGAAGGGGGAACTCCGTCTTCGTAGTTTTTCAGCCAGGGAGTCTCAACCATTTTTAATCCTACACTATTTGTCACCGAGACACAGAGAATCAGAAGGATAGAATCCAAAAGGATTGGAATATTGCGAATAATGGAAGATGAATAATGAGCAGGAAAATGAACGACAAGATCGCAACATTTCCAATATTTCCATTTGATTCCATTTGCACCTGATCTTGGCATTTGTATTTTCCCATTTATTCTCTGTGTCTCTCTGTCCGGTGAATCATTTTTTTAGTTTTTTGTCGGCTTCTTCCACCTTGGCCGCCAGGGATGCTTTGTACCGGTGCAGGGATTTTTTCAGCTCCGGGTGTTTTCCCGAAAGAATCTGGACGGCCAGGATTCCCGCATTCCGGGCCCCGGCTTTGCCGATGGCCACGGTGGCCACCGGCACACCCCCGGGCATCTGCACGGTGGAAAGAAGAGAGTCAAGGCCCATGAGCCCGGATTCCATGGGCACGCCGATGACCGGGAGAATGGTGTGGCCGGCGATCACCCCGGCTAAATGGGCGGCCCCGCCGGCTCCGGCAATGATCACTTCGATTCCCCGCTCCTCCGCCTTACGGGCGTATTCCGCGGTTCGCTCCGGCGAACGGTGGGCGGAGCTGACGGTCATTTCAAAAGGAACCTCGAAATTCGGCCAGGATCCTGGCGGTCTCTTCCATGACCGGAAGGTCGGAATCACTTCCCATGACGATCGCCACCAGCGGCTTTTCTGGTCTTTCATCTTTCGCTCTACCTCCTTTCTCCATGTCGCTTGAAGGCGCTTTCTCGCGCCGATGTCTTTCCGGTAATAGGCCCCTTCCCAGGAGATCTTCGCCACCGCCTCATAGGCCCTCTGGATCGCCTCCTGGATTCCATTTCCCAGGGCGGTCACCCCCAGAACCCTGCCGCCGTTGGTGACCACCCTTCCCTCCTTGAGCGCCGTTCCCGCGTGGAAGACAAAAGCGTCCCGGACTTTGGCCGCCTCCTCCAGACCCGGAGATGACTTTCCCTTTTTCGTAAGAGCCCGGGTAGCCGCCCGAAGCCATGACCACGCACACGGAGGAACGGTCTTCCAGTTCCATTTTCTGACCGGACAGCTTCCCGTCGATCGTCGCCTCCAGGACCGGAATCAGGTCGCTTTTCATGCGCATCAGGAGGGGCTGGGCCTCCGGGTCCCCGAAGCGGGCGTTGAACTCCAGGACTTTCGGTTTCTCATCCTTGATCATCAGCCCGGCGTAGAGGACTCCCTGGTATTTCCTTCCTTCCCGGGCCATTCCCCGCACCGTGGGGATCATGATCTTTTCCATGACCTCCCGGTGTACCTTTTCCGTCACCACGGGCGCGGGAGAGTAAGCCCCCATGCCCCCGGTGTTGGGTCCCTGGTCGTTGTCGTAGATGGCTTTGTGATCCTGCGAAGTGGGCAGGGGCAGAACGGTCTCTCCGTCGGTGAAGGCCAGAAAAGAGGCCTCCTCCCCTTCCAGGAATTCCTCGACCACGACTTTGGCCCCGGCGGCGCCGAAGGCTTTCTGAACCAGGATCAGGTCCAGAGCCGAAAGCGCTTCTTCCACCGTGCGGCAGATGATCACTCCTTTTCCCGCCGCCAGCCCGTCGGCCTTGACCACCAGGGGGGCCCCCTTCCCTTTAACGTATTTGACCGCAGCCGCGGGGTCCGTGAAAGTCTCGGATTCCCCCGTGGGAATGCCGTATTTTTTCATCAGTTCCTTGGCAAAGGCTTTGCTCCCCTCGATCTCCGCCGCCTTCTGGCTGGGGCCGAAAATCCTCAGGCCCCGGGCGCGAAAGACATCCACCATCCCCAGGGTCAGCGGAGCTTCCGGGCCGACCACCGTCAGGTCGATCTTCTCTTTCTCCGCCCAGGCGGTGAGCCCCTTGACGTCTTCGGCGGAGATGGACAGGCATTCGGCCATCTGGGCAATCCCGGCGTTTCCCGGGGCGCAGTAGATCTTCTTGACCCTGGGACTCTGGGCGATCTTCCACACCAGGGCATGCTCCCTTCCCCCGCCGCCGACCACCAGGACTTTCATTTTCTTCTCCAAATCATTTCACCACAGAGGACACAGAGATCACCGAATGATAAAATTCAAAGCTCCAAATTCGGAAATTCAAATAAGCACCAATTCCCAATATTCGAATGCGGACACAAAGCTATAGGCTCGTACATTTTCCATCATTGAATTCTATTGATTCCATCTGTGCTCTCTGTGTTCTCTGTGGTGAATATTTATTTCTTTGCCAGGTACTCCGAAATGGCCTTGTCGTACTTCGCCGTAAGGGCGTAGACCTTTTTGGCCAGGCGGAAGTTGGTCTCCTTGCTCACCGCGCCGCCGCTCTTCTTCATCTCGTCCAGAACCGGCTGGTAATCCGCCGGGTCCACGATCACGGTCACATAGGGATAGTTCTTGGCCGAGGCGCGCAGCATGGAGGGTCCGCCGATGTCGATGTTCTCGATGGCCTCTTCCAGCGTGCAATTCGGCTTGGCCATGGTGGCCTCGAAGGGGTAGAGGTTCACCACCACCATATCGATGGGGATGATCCCGTGCTCTTTCATCTTTTTGGCGTGTTCGGGGTTGTCGCGGATTCCCAGGAGGCCCCCGTGGATCTTGGGATGGAGGGTTTTCACCCGGCCGTCCAGCATCTCCGGAAAACCGGTGTACTCGGACACGTCCATGATCTTCAACCCGTTCTCCCGCAGGGTCTTGGCCGTTCCCCCGGTGGAGAGGATCTCCACCCCGAAGGACTGCACCTCTTTGGCAAATTCGACAATCCCGCTCTTATCCGACAGACTGATGATGGCTCTTTGAATTTTTCCCATGAAAACTCCTTTCTTCAATCGAATAGCATGGATTGAAGGCTGGAAGGTCGGAATGTCAGGCAAATATAAAATGCTCAAACCCATATTCCATTATCCAATATTCCAGGCATTCCTGCTTTCGCTGATGACGCCCTTGATCCAATTATTGCTCTGGCGATGGTCATCGGCTTTTATTCAACGGTGATCAGGTTCTTCTCCCGCGGAACGACTTCTCCGATGAGGGACGCATCCCCTATACCCTTTTCACCGAAGATCCGCAAGAATTTTTCCCCCTCCTCCCGGGGGAGGGCGATTAACAAGCCGCCGGAAGTCTGCGGGTCGAAGAGGATGATCCTCTCCATCTCCGGGACTTTTTCGGAGAAGGAGATCTCCGGACCGAAATGGGTCTGGTTGCAATAGGCCCCTCCGGGCACCATCCCCATGGCCGAATATTCTTTCGCCCCCGGAAGAAGGGGAATCCGGGAGTAGAAGAGGCGGAAGGAGAGACCGCTTCCCCGGGCCATCTCGGCGACATGGCCCAAAAGGCCGAAGCCGGTGATGTCCGTGCAGGCATGGACCCGGCACTGAGCCATGGCTTCGGACGCTTTATCGTTCAGCCGGACCATGGATTCAACCGCCCCCTGTAAATATTCCGCATCGGCCATCTCCGCCTTGTTGGCCGTAGAAATAATGCCTGTTCCGAGGGGTTTCGTCAAGATCAGAACATCCCCTGCCTGAGCCCCCTTGTTGGTCAGAATCTTCCGGGGATGCACGGTGCCGGTCACCGAGAGGCCGTATTTCAACTCGGCGTCTTCCACCGTGTGCCCCCCCACGAGCACGGCCCCCGCTTCATGGATCTTTTCCAGCCCTCCCCGGAGGATTTCCGTGAGGATGGAAAGATCCAGGGACAGGCGGGGAAATCCGATCACGTTCATGGCGGTCAGGGGTTTTCCGCCCATGGCGTACACGTCGCTCAGGGAGTTGGCCGCGGCAATCTGCCCGAAGAGAAAGGGGTCGTCCACGATGGGGGTGATGAAGTCCACCGTCTGAACCAGGGCCATCTCCTCGGAGAGCTTATAGACCCCGGCGTCATCGGCGGTTTCGGTCCCCACCAGGAGATTGGGATGCCTCTCCAGGGGCAGGGGTTTCAGCGCTTTTTCCAAGTCCTCCGGACTCAGCTTGGCCGCTCACCCGGCGGCCCGGACCATGGCGGTAAGACGTACTTTGGTATCCATGATTCCTTCTGAATCCCCTTCAGGGGGTTGATGTTCTCTCTTCCCGGGAGACGGCCAGAGCTTCCTTCGACGCCCGCGGGGTTTCCCATTCGATCGGCCAGGGAGAATAGACCAGTCGGAGCGCCCGTTCCGTCCCCCTGGCCCGGTATTCGACCAGCCCTTTGAGAAAGGAGAAGTAGAACAGATCCTCGGCGTTGTACAGGGTGAAGAGAAAGCTCAATTCATAGAGCTCGCGGACCGCATTCTGCCGGTGGACATAGACTCCCCAGAGGAATTTCGATTCGCTGTCGCCCCGGGGGGTTCGGCGGTACTCATAGAGGGTGAAGAGGGGAGTCCAATTCCTTTCAAAACCCTCGTAGTCCAGGGGAATCAGACAGGGCCAGTAGAAGTAAACGCCCGCCTTCCTTATCCTCCCGGTAGTAGAAGAAAGGCCAGACTCGAATCCTCCGCTCCTCCTGTCCCCGGTCTTCCAAACTTCGGTTTCATCCTTGGAAAGAAGAAGGAAGCGCTCGGTCGACTTCTTATACTGATCATCCTCTTCCCGGACATACCAGTAGACCGGCCAGAGGAAGTAGCCCCGTTCCCGCCCTTCCCAGTATTTGCGGCCGTAGATGGGAAAAACCCGGAAGATCTCCTTGTCGTCCCCCTGGGCCCACTGGAGGATGGGCCAGGGAAAATCCCACTGGGTGTAGTGATCATCTTCATCGTGGGTGTAGGTGAAGAAGGGCCAGAGCACGGACCGTTCCACCCTTCGGGAAGAGGTCATGGACACATAGAGGGGGAGGACCATGTTGATTTCGGTGGGATCGTCGGTGTAGAGGTATCGCTTTTCAAGATGAAAAATAGGCCAGAGGAAATAATACTTTTCATAAGGAGTTTTCTTGCTTCACGTAGGCGGCCAGGGGCCAGAACTTAAACCCTTCCCTGCCGCCCCCTTCATAAAAGGTGAGGAACGGCCAGAAAACGGATTGGGCCCGGCTCTCTCCATCCCGGGAATCCAGTAGACGGGCCAGAGAAAGAAATTGATCTCATCCTTCTCAAACCGGTTCTTCAAGTTTCCGTAAAGAGGGAAAAAGCCCCCGTAGGATTCTCCCTTTTCCGTTTCTCCCCAGAAGGCCAGGAGGAATCCCCTTTCTTTTTTCTCCCTCCTGGGTGAGATCTCTCGAGGTCGAGTAGATAGGCATGAGGTAGGATTTCACTTCCCTCTCGGTCCGCTCGTATTTTCCCAGGGGATAGAGATATTCCGTCCGGGAATACTTTTCCTCCTCCCCCTGCCAGTAAAAAAGGGGGCGAAAGGCCAGGTGGGATCTCGCGCGTGTCCTTTCGGTAGGTGAAAAAGGGGCCGAGAACATCCGTCGCTTTTCCCTCCCTCTCTTCATCCTCGCTGTAGATGAACAGAGGGGCGAAGTTCTCCCTTCGCGGCCCCGGGTTCAGGGTGGCGCACCCTGAAATCCACGACCCGAGCAGAAGGAAAACCAGCACCGCGGCTGTTTGGAATGCGACCCTCCGATTCTTTGCGATGGCCGCCCCCCTTAGGCGTTTAAGAGTCAAGTTGTGCGCAAGATGCCATCAAAACTTCCAAGGGAAAGGGCCCATGCGATGCCTCGAACCTGTTTGGCTCCGGCTCTGCAGGGTTAGGGGATCACCAGCCCCAGGACCACGCTCAGGACGGTCACCGGCGTCACTTCGCTGATTCCATCCGCCGCTTTCTGCACCGATTTGACCGCTCTCCTGGTATCGTCGTAGAGAGCCTCATCCTTGGCCAGCTTCCCCAGGGTTCCTTCCCCCTTCTCGATTTGCTCCGAGATCTTTTTCAGATTGGCCATCGTCTCCTTGGCTTCCGTCATGGTCGCCTTGGTCTCGTTGAACAGGCTCTCGTCCTTCACCAGTTTTCCCAGGGTCCCTTCCCCGCTTTCGATCTGTTCAGAGATCTTCTTCAGGCTGGCCATGGTCTCCTTGGCATCGTTGTACAGGGCTTCGTCCTTCACCAGTTTTCCCAGGGTCCCTTCCCCGCTTTCGATCTGTTCGGAGACTTTCTTCAAGCTGGCCATGGTCGCCTTGGTCATCGTTGTACAGGGCCTCGTCCTTGACCAGTTTTCCCAGGGTCCCTTCGCCCTTTTCGATGCCTTCGGTAACCTGCCTCAGGTTGGTCATGGTATCTTTCACTTCCGCATAGAGCTTATCATCCTTCACCAGCTTCCCCAGGGTTCCCTCCCCCCGGTCGATGGTCTGGGTGATATGCTGCAGGTTGACCATGGTCTCCTTGGCCCCCGTGACCAGCTCCTTGATGGACTTTTCCCCCTCCTCTCCCCCCAGAACGTTGCTGAGCGATCGGGTGACTCGCTGGATATCGCCCCCGATGGTGCTGAGCTGGGTGAGGACCCGGTCCACGTCCGCCGAAGGGCCTCCTTCTTCGACCAATCCTCCCGCCGGGATGAACTCGGCGCCGGTCCCCGGAACGATCTCGATGTATTTCTCTCCCAGGAGCCCCGCGGATTTCACGTAGACCTTCGATCCCAGGGGGAGCTTCACATGGAAGGGGAGGAGCATGGTAATCTTGGCCTTCAGTCCTTCCAGCTTGATGGTCTTCCACTTTGCCGACCTCCACTCCCGCAATCCGCACCGGGGAGTTTTTGTCCAGGCCGGCCGCCGATTCCACGTACGAGTAGACCCGGTAGCCTTCTTCCCGGACGGCGATCCGACCTACCCGGATCGTAAAATAGGCCAACAGGATAATCCCCAGGAGCACAAAGATCCCCACTTTTGTCTCCGTTCCGATGCTTCTCATCCCTTACCTCCTTCAGACTTTCAGAGTTTCCGGCCGATGTCTGTGCCCCGGGTGATCGGCCCTTCCACCTCCCCATGGATGAACTGCTGAACGATCTCGTTCGGCGAGACCTTGATCTCCCCGGGAGTTCCCACTTCGATGATCTCTCCCTTGTACAGCATGGCGATCCGGTCGGCAATCCGGTAGGCGCTGACCATGTCGTGGGTGATGGCGATGGAGGTGACATCGAGCTTTTCGCGCATTTCCACGATGAGTTCGTTGATCACGTTGGCCATGATCGGGTCCAGACCGGTGGTGGGCTCGTCATAGAGCAGGATGGCGGGCTCCATGGCGATGGCCCGCGCCAGGGATACCCGCTTGCGCATTCCCCCGGAAAGCTCGGCGGGCATGAGGTTTTCGATATTCTTCAGCCCCACCAGCTTCAGCTTTTCCACGGCGGCGGCCTTGATCTCGTCGTCCGAAAGTTTGGTATGCTGCCGCAGGCCGAACCCCACATTTTCCCAGACCGTCAGGGAATCGAAAAGGGCGTCCCGCTGGAAGAGCATGCCGAATTTTTTCCGCAGCTCGTTCCATTCCTTCTCGTCGAGGTTGGAGATCTCGGTCCATCCACGTAGATTTCCCCCCGGTCATGGCGGAGCAGGCCGATGATGCACTTGATGAGCACGCTTTTGCCCGTCCCGCTTCCCCCGATGACCACCATGGACTCCCCGCACTTCACCTCCAGATTCATGCCGCGCAGCACGTGGTTCTGGCCGAAGGATTTATAGACGTCCTTCACCACAATCATGGGATCATCCGGGTTGCGGCAGGCATTTCTTTTCCATCCCTAAATCTTCGGCCATCAGACCTTCACTCTCAGCTACTCAGCTGTCACTCCCAGCCCTCAGCACTTTCTTAAAAGAACAGGGCGGTGATGAAATAGTTGGCGATCAGGATCAAAAGGGAGGACATGACCACCGCTTTGGTGGTGGCCTTGCCGACCCCCTCGGCTCCTCCCTCGGTATTAAATCCCTGGTAACATCCGATGATGGCAATGATCATCCCGAAAACAACGGCCTTCAAGAGCCCGATATAGATATCCTCCAGGTCCAGATAATCGAAGGTGCGGCGAATGTAGATCGTCGGGTTGCTTCCCAAAAGATTGACGCTGACCAGGTAGCCTCCCAGGATTCCCACCACGTCGGCGAAGAGGGTCAGAATGGGCATGATGATGACCGCGGCCAGAAACCGGGGGACGATCAGATATTTGATGGGATTGGTGGCCAGGGTGTAGAGGGCGTCGATCTGCTCGGTCACCTGCATCGTTCCCAGCTCCGCGGCCATGGCTGAGCCCACCCTTCCGGAAACCATCAACCCCGAGAGCACCGGCCCCAGCTCCCGGGTCATGGACAGGGCCACCACCGTTCCCACAAAGGCCTCGGCGTTGAAACGCTTGAAACCCGTGTAGCTCTGGAGCGCCAGCACCATTCCGGTGAAGGCCCCGGTAATCAGAACGACGGGAATGGATTTTATCCCCACTTCTTCGATCTGCTTCAGCAGGTTGCGGACATCCAGGGGGGGACGAAAGATCCAGCTGAAGACTTTCACGGAAAAAATCATGACCCTTCCCGATTCCGCCAGGAACCGTAAGACCCATGTCCCTATCATGTCAAAAAGGCTGAACATGCCGTTATCCTTGACCCAAACCTCAGCCTCGACCTTAACCTCTCCGATATACCCTTGGAACCCTTTTGCTGATCCCGCACAGAACTTCGTAGGGAATCGAATCGATCCAGCCGGCCATCTCGACCGCCGAAATTTCATCTTCTTCCTGCTTGCCCAGCAGGACCACCTCATCCCCGGCCTTCACCCCGGGGACCTTACTCACATCTACCATAGTCAGGTCCATACAGACAATACCCGCAATTTTCGCCCGTCTTCCCCGGATCAGAACTTCCCCCCGGTTCGATAAACGCCGGCTGTAGCCGTCGGCATAACCCACCGGGAGGACGGCGATCAGCGATTCTTTCGGGCATTGAAAAGTCCTCCCGTAGGAGACCGGGTCTCCCTTCGGCACTTTCTTCAGCGAAAGGACGGCCGTCTTCCAGCAAAGAACGGGTTTCAGGGAAACCAGGTCTCGCATCGCCGGCGAAGGATGGTAACCGTAAATCATAAGGCCCGGCCGGACCAGATTGAACCGGGCCGGCTCCTGCAGGGCGGTCCCGGCGCTGTTGGCCAGGTGGAGGTAGCGCGGTTTGATCCCTTTCCGGGCGGCCAAGTCCAGGCAGCGGGTAAAACGGGACAACTGTTCCTGGGTAAAAGCCCGGTCCTCAGTCCCCTTTCCCTCAGCCACGGAAAAGTGGGACATGAGACCTTCCACCCGCAGCTTTTTCAAAGATCCTAGTACTTCGAGGGCCGCTTCCCATTGCCGCCAGGGAATCCCCAAGCGGCTCATTCCCGTGTCGATCTTCAGATGCACGGAGAGCCGCCGTCTTTCTTTCTCGGCCCGGGCGTTAAAGGCCCGGGCGATTTCCAGATCATAAATCACCGGAGTCAGCCGGTTGGCCGCAATCCGGTCGAATTCATTCGGATAAGTCCCGGCCAAGACCAGGATGGGTTTGGTGATCCCGGCCAGGCGGAGTTCGATTCCTTCCTCCGTCGTGGCCACCCCGAAGATTCGGACCCCCGCGGACTCCAGTTCCCGGGCCACCTCCGGAGCCCCATGGCCGTAGGCATTGGCTTTGACCACGGCCAGGACCTCGGCTTTTCCCCCGGCTAATTTCTTCAGCTGCTTCAGGTTGAACCGCAGGGCATCCAGGTCGATTTCCGCTACCGTCGGCCTGCTCATGGCCGTCCTCACTTCGTGGTCATGGTGTAGACCCCGTCCCAGTCCGCCGGCGGGGGGTTCTTCGAAAGGGTTTCGCAACCGTTCCAGGTAGAGTTTGGCCGGACCGTCGTGGGGGAATTGGGCCAGCATGGCCTGGAACGCCTCCCGGGCCTTGTCCCAATTCTTCTTCCGGTATTCAGCCAGAGCGTCGTGGAAGCCCCCGGCCAAGGCCTGCTGATCCCCGGATGCGGCCTTCACCAGAGAGAGAAGCTCGTAGATCTTTACCGGTCGATCCTTCCCTTTCACCCGCACCAGGTCCAGCTCCCTCGCTAGAAATTCCTCCCGGACCTGTTCAAAAGTATGCTGGCTCACGATGATATTGGTTCCATACACCTTGTTCAGCCCTTCCAGCCTCGAGCCGGTGTTCACGCTGTCTCCCATCACCGTGTAGTTGAACCGCCGGTCTGATCCCATGTTCCCGACGACCATGGGGCCGGCGTTTACGCCGATCCCGATGTTCAGAAAGGGCATCCCCTCCGTGCTCCATTTCTTCTGCAACCGGTGAAGCTCCTCCACCATGTCCAGGGCCGTCAGGCAGGCGCGCCGCACGTGATCCGGCTGGTCCAGGGGCGCCCCCCAGACGGCCATTACCGCATCCCCGATATATTTGTCCAGGAGGCCGTCGTGTTTGAAGACCACGTCCGTCATGGCGGTCAAATACTCATTCAGAAACTTGACGAGCCCTTCCGGAGTCATCCGTTCGGAGATGGAGGTGAACCCCCGGATGTCGCTGAAGAGGACGGTCAGGTCTTTCTTTTCGCCCCCCAGCTTGAGTTTATCCGGGTTCTTCAGCATCTCCTCCACCACCGAAGCGGTAAGATAATACTGGAAGGCTCCCCGGATTTTCTTTTTCTCCTTCTCCTCCGTCATGTACCGGAACCCGGTGACCCCTAGATAGATGAGCACCAGGTTGAGGGATGGATAGGTGAGGTTCATCCAGACTCCCTGGCTTTCGAAGAGAATTTTCCCCATAGCCAGGACCGAGATGAACAGGGCCCCTCCGATCACCGCTCCCCAGTGGGCCCTGACCCGATGCAGAAAGATCCCGAGGATCAGCCCCACAGACGCAATCACCGCAATATCCACCAGGGTGATCCAGTTGGGCCGGTGGAGGAAGTGGCCCTGGAGGATGGAGTCGATCACGTTGGCATGGATCTCCAGGCCGGGGAAGACATGCTCGAAGGGAGTGACCCGCATGTCGTAGATGCCGATGGCCGTGGCCCCCACCAGGACGATCTTGCCCCGGAAAGCCTTGTCCGGGGTCCGGCCGTGAATCACATCCGTCGCGGAATAGTGGGGAAAAGTCTTCTGGGGCCCACGGTAGTTGATCAACAGCCTCCCCTCTTCACTGGTGGGGATGGACAGTTTTCCCAGCCGTATCTGCTCCACCCCGAATTCGGCAATGCGCAGCCCCAGGGGGGGATTCTCCAGGTATTTCTGCAGGACCGCCAGGGAAAGAGCGCAGTAATACCGGTCTTGGTACTTGATGACCAGCGGCGCCCACCGAACGGTTCCATCCGGGTCCGGGAAAATGTTGAAATACCCCGCTCCCTCGGCGGCCTGGGAAAGGACCGGGATGTTCACCTCGGGGTATTCAGCCTCAAAAAGGGGAACCCGGGCGGCCTCTTCGGAGGCGAATTTAACCACGTTGAAAGCGGTGAGGGGCGGCAGGTCCTTCGGCGGACTCTTCTCCTTCTTCCCGGAGCCCTCCCGGGGAGAGAAGTGGAAGAAGTAGCCGAGGATGGCCCGCTGGGAGCGGGCCAGGGAATCGGCCAGAATCCGGTCTGAGTCGGCCCTCTTCAGCGCCTCGCCCAGGTAACGCTCCAGGTCCGGGTTTATCAGCTTCAGATCGGCGACCTTCCGCTTCACGGCGTTGAGGCTCTTGAGCTCCGAATTCTCATCGGGTTCGGCCCAGACGATATCAAACCCCACCACCCCGGCCTCCGCTTTCACCAGGGCATCCAGAAGCTGGGCCATGCGGGTCCTCGGCCAGGGCCACCGCCCGAGTTCGTCCAGGGACTTTTCGTCGATCGTCACCAGGGCCACCCGGTCGCTGGTGGCAATCTTGCCCCGGGAAAGGAACCGCAGGTCAAGGGTTTTTAGTTCCAGAACGTTCAGAAATTGGGGGGCCAGGTAGTAAATCCCCAGGACAACGAGAGTCAGCAGGAGGGCGATTTTAAATCCAGAAAGGTTGAGGAATTTCTTCAGATGTACGCCTTTCTCAAATTTATTAAGAGTTTACCAAATCCCTCCCCAAAAAACAACCATTCCTCCCCAAGTGCGGAATGCGGAATTCGGAATGCGAAAAAGACCTGATTGGACACAGATGAACACAGATAAACACAGATCTTATATTCGCAAAAGATTTAGAGACAAAAGACTTAATGGGACGCGGATGAACACGGATAAACACGGAGCATATGAATTGGAATGTTGGAATACTGGAATAATGGGATCTGAAGAACATTGGAATGCTGGAATGATGGAATGTTGGAATAATGGGTAAAAAATCCAACGACAAGAACCATCATTCCTATCTTTCCATAATTGCGCATTACATTCCGGTATTTCATTTCATATTGTTGGGTCTTGAAAACCTGGCCCCCCTGTGGCAGAATGATTTCAAATGGAATCATCAGAGAGCACAACGGCGCCGCCCGAAAACCGCCCGGTTTGTTTCGGCGACGAGAGCAAGTTCATCGCTTACCTGGAGAATACAGGGGCCGATTGCGAGTGTGCCCGCTGCCCCAGCGAGAACGACTGCGGGGAGTTCATCCTCCTCAAGTGCTCCCGGGAGCTGATTTTCTGAAGTCCTCCTTCAGCCGGGAGTTGAAATTATAAAGCCTTGGCGAGAGCCGACGTAGCTCAGTGGTAGAGCAGCCGATTCGTAATCGGCTGGTCGGGAGTTCAACTCTCCCCGTCGGCTCCAAAAATAATAAGGGGTTGTCGGCTCATCTACTGGCCGGCAACCCCTTTTTTCCTCTCCAGCGATCTTTTTCTATATTCCTAAAAAATTTCCAATTTCCCTCAAAAAGCGTCTGATATCCTGAAGTCTGGTTTGAATAATACGGTAAATCTCGGCATCGTCAATATCCCAATATATATGCACCAGCCTGTTTCTGAACCGCGCCATTTGGATCAAGGAACCGGTAAACTCCGTATCAAAAACCCCCTTTTCCTCCATGACTCGAAAGGTATCGGCATAATCTTCGGGTGTTCGGAAGGCGTTTTTGGAAATGATATGATTGCTTAGGTCCACCGTCCCCTCGATGGCCACGATGAGATTGTATTTCGCGCTCCCCACTTTGTGCGGGTCGGCTGCGAATTCCGCCTCCGAAAGCTTCCCCAGGTCTTCCAGCCTTTGAAGGGCGGAAAGCACTTCGGAGGTGATTTTTCTCACCCTGTCGGGATTATAATCCAGAACCCAGCGCCTCCTTGAGGTACATTGTCCGGAAAGGGGCGAAATCGAAATAATGGCTCAAGGTCGCCTCCACAAAATCACAGCGCAGGTCATCATCGGCCACAACGATGGGCTCTCCATGCTTGATGACATTGTATCGGAAGGAAAGGGGGGCATGGTTCAAGACCCGCACTTCCACCGGGTACCTCTTCACCCCTTTGCCCAATTCCGCCTCCATATCCAGTTCAATCTGGAGGGAGGATGGAAAGGGAGGCTTAAGGTAAACGGCGACGTCAATATCCCTGAATCGATCGCCGGAGAAAAATGAACCATGTAAATAAGCGAAAAGAATATCCGGCCGGCTTTTGAGATAGACCTTGATCTGCTCCATAATGGCTCTTTTTTCCTCGGCGAGGATTTCATAATACCGATTTTCCATAGCAACTGAATATTAGCAAGTCGAAACCCAGATAGCAAGCCCCAAGCTATTTTCGGCGGGGCTTGGCCTGTCGCGTGGGGACCGCTTTCCACGGGTCATCCGGCCAGGGATGTTTCGGGTACCGGCCTTTCAGCTCCTTCTTCACCTGCTGGTATCCGCTGTTCCAGAACCCCTTCAGGTCCCGGGTGACCTGAACCGGTTTGCGGGCCGGGGAGAGGAGGTGGATAAGGACCTTCACCCGCCCGCCGGCCACTTCGGGAGTATCCGCCAGGCCGAACATCTCCTGCAGCTTCACGGCCAGGACCGGTATGTCTCCGGACGCATAATCCAGGGCCACGCGGTGGCCGCTCGGCACGACCAGGGACGCGGGAGCGCGCTCGCCCAAGAGCCGCTGCTGCTCCCGGGAAAGCTGCGCGCGGAGCGGCGGCAGGAGGTCCAGGCCGGCAAGCTGTTCCCGGGTCCGAATCCCCTTGAGCCAGGCCAGGAGCCAGTCTTCGGGGGCGGACAGGAGGCGTTCTTCCGACAGGTCCGGCCAGGTCTCCCCGGGAAAGGTCCTCCTCATCAGGCTGACCCGGCCCTGGAACTGCCGGACTTCCTCGCTGAAGTTGATCCTGGCGGAAGCCGACCGGATCGCTTCGCAGATCAGAGGGGCCGCCTCTTCTTCCGCAGGCGGAACCGGCCTGGCCGACAGCTGCACCGCTCCCAGCCGCTCTTCCAGGGTGGAGACGATCCTTCCCTCCCTTTTGTCCCATTCCACCCGCCGGAGGGTTTCCAGGCGGATGCTCATTTCCTCCCGGAGGAGATCCTCGGCCACCGGCTCGGCCAGGTGCACCATGCCTTCGGCCTTTTCGCCGGCATCCACATGAACTGCGATGATGAAAGGGCTCTTGGCCAGGCGGCTCGCCGGAGGAAGCCTCACGCCCCTTCCCTGGCTGAGGAGGAAGCGGCCCTCGCCCTCCTCGCGCCTTTTCGCGATCCGGTCGGGAAAGGCGCGGAGGAGGAGACGGGGAAGGATCGTGCCGGGCTTTTCCCCGGAAGCTTTCGAATCTTTCCCCATCAGGCGCAGGAGCTGCTGCGATGCCCGGTCCACCGCTCGAAGGGCCCATGGGTCGGTCTCGCCGGCGGGTTCTTTTCTCTTCCGCCACTGCCGCAGAACGTCGAGCCTTTCGCTGAGGTCGGATCCCTCCCCCTGGACCCGGGAGCCGGATGGGGTTCGACGGAAGATGTCCCTTTCGGAAAGAAGGGCTGACAGGTCAGCGCCGAGGTGGATGCATCCGAGTTCGGCCGCTCTCTGCAACAGCCGGGCGAGCCGGGGATGGAGCGGCAGTCGAGCCATCGAACGGCCCACCGGAGTCACCGCACCCTTGGCGTCCAGGGCGCCCAGGTCAAAGAGAAGACGCCTCGCCGATTCCCATGCGGCGGCGGGCGGTGGGTCGAGCCAGGAAAGGTCTGCCGGGTCTTTCACTCCCCACACCCCAAGCTCGAGGACGAGGGAGGAAAGGTCGGAAACCAGCATTTCCGGCGGGGCAAAAGGGATCAGAGTCTGGAAAGCATGGCGGCTGTAAAGGCGGTAGCAGACGCCGGGCCCGAGACGGCCTGCCCGGCCCTTGCGCTGCTCCGCCGAAGCCCTTGAAACCGCGACCGTAATCAGGCGGTTCATGCCCGTGGCGGGGTCATACTGAAGCCTCCGGGTAAGGCCGCTGTCAATCACCGTCTTTACCCCTTCGATGGTCAGGCTGGTTTCGGCGATGTTGGTGGCGAGCACGATCTTTCGCTGGCGCGAAGGGAGGATCGCCCGCTCCTGCTCCTCGAAGGGGAGGTCTCCGTAAAGGGGATGAAGGGAAAGGCCCTCGCCTTTGCCTTCCAGAGCGGCCCGCAGCGCTTCGCCGCAGGCCCTTATTTCGCCCGCGCCGGGAAGAAAGACGAGAATGTCTCCGGAGGTTTCCCGCAAAGCGGTGAGGACGGCGCCGACGATCCTTTCCGGCAAGGGCTTCCCGCGATCATTCTCCCGGTAGCGTTCTTCCACCGGAAAAGCTTCGCCCGCCGAGGAGATCACCGGCGCGCCGCCCAGAAGGGAGGCCACCGGACCGCAGTCCAGGGTGGCCGACATGACCAGAATCTTGAGGTCTTTCCTCAGGCTGCGGCGGATGTCGAGGCAGAGCGCCAGGGCGAGATCGGCCTGAAGGCTCCGCTCGTGGAATTCGTCGAAAATGACCATGGCCACGCCCTCCAGGCCGGGGTCCGTCTGGAGGCGCCGGGTGAGGATGCCCTCGGTGACCACTTCGATCCGGGTCTGATCCGAGACCCGGCTGTCGAACCGTATGGAATAGCCCAGGGTCTGCCCGATCTCTTCGCCGAGGGTCCTGGCCATCCACCGGGCCGCGGAAACCGCGGCGAGCCGGCGCGGCTCGAGCATGATGATCCGTCCCCTTTCCGGCGGCATCGTCTCGAGCAGCGCCAGGGGGGCGCGCGTCGTTTTACCGGACCCGGGCGGGGCCTGCAGAACGACCGAAGGGCCGGCGGTCACTGCCTCCTTCAGCGCGGGAAGTATGGGATCGATGGGGTAGGGCTTCCCCTCCAAGAATTTCTTCATATTTGTCATTAAAACCCACTTGCAGATGCCGGGTCAAGGCCCCTTGAGAGCCTTGCCCACCCCCAGTTTTTGAGAAAAGAGCCCTTCGTGTAGAAGACTGGGGGAGGAGTGAGGGGGAAGCTCATGGGGTTCAGGGTGGAGGAATTTGGATCATCATCCTGAGGCGGTTGTTCTTCCATTGGACCAGGCCTGTCCCGGAGGAATTTTGGCGAGGGAGATGCCCTTCCCGGCTTTTCTCCTTGAAGGAATCTCCTCGCTGGCCTCTCTTTGCGGATTACAGGGGAAAAGTTCAATAGAACGGCAGGAACCCGCCGAGCCTGATGATCCAAATTCCTCCACCCCAACGTGCACAAAAAACTCGGGGTGGCCAAGCTCGGACCGCTGCGGGAATCACTCTGGTGTTGAGAAGATGAACTTTTAATGATAAAAATGAATCCGCTGCTCCTTTCCGCCGGATGAAGGCAGGAGAAGAGAGGGAATAAGGAGAGACCATGAAATCCATTCAACGAGCATTGCGGGGCATCCTCCTCATGGCCGGGACGGGGGTCTTATTCATGGGTTCCGGCTTCGCCCAATCCAGAATTCCCGACGTCCATTATCAACCCACGCCCCAGCTCATCGTGGAAGAACTGCTCAAGATGGCGGACGTGAACCGGAAGGATGTGATCTATGACCTTGGGTGCGGCGATGGACGCTTCGTGATCACCGCCGCAAAAAAATACGGGGCCCGGGGAGTGGGGATCGACATCGACCCGGAGAGAATCAAGGAGAGCAATCAGAACGCCCGGATCGCCGGAGTCCTGGATAAAGTAAAGTTTATCGAAGGGGACCTCTTCGAAACCGATTTCCGGGAGGCTACCGTGGTCGCTCTTTACCTGCTTCCGGAGTTAAACATGCAGCTTCGGCCGACCCTTCTGAAAGATCTGAAGCCTGGCACTCGAGTCGTATCTCATGAATTCGACATGTATGACTGGCAGCCGGACAAAATGGGCAGGTTGGGCCGCAACAAGTATTATTTCTGGGTCATACCCGCGGACGTGGCCGGAAAGTGGCGCTGGAGTTTTCCCTCCGCCAAAGGGGGGGAGCCGTTCGTATTGAGCCTGATCCAGAAATTCCAGGACATCGACGGCCTGATCACCACGCCGGTTAAAACCGTGGCCCCCCTGGAAGCCTATTTGGTCGGGAACCGGATCGGCTTCGTCTTGAGATACCAGCCTTCGGGGAAACCGGTGGAGATGCGGTTCAGCGGGCGGGTGGAGGGAAACACCATGAGCGGAATTGTGGAAGTGAACAGCGGGCCGTTCGCGGGTAGGCATAATTGGACCGCCAAACGTTAGACCGCGATCCTGAGTTGGCCGGTGCCAAGAGCAGAGGGTCAGACCGATTCGCGCCCCCCAAAATAGGGATCATCTTCAAATCCTGACCTCCGGAAGAGCCGGAAGCATGAAAAACAGTTAACCGCTCAATGCGGATTGAAATGGGCACCACATCGAAAGGTGGCCATCGACCGGGTGCCAGGCCCGGGGGCAAGGACCTTCTGCGCAAAAACCATGAGGCGGCTTCCATTTCATGGACCGGGCGAGCAATTTAAATGCGGAATGCCGATTGCGGAATGCGGAATGGAAAAAAGAATAAAAATTCCGAATTCCACATTCCGAATTCCGAATTCAGTAACGCCCGATCGGCCCGCCGCATCCTGCGGAAGCCGGTCGAAGCCTCCAGGAAGAGGGCCAGCCCGGCCGATGCTTTTTGCGCAGAAGGTCCTTGCCCCCGGCCCACGACCCAAGCATCCCGGAAATGTCAAACGCTGGGATTCCCCCGGCAGAGCCGGGGGTTTACCTTAAATGAAATCAATCCTGAAGATGTTTGGTCAACCGGAGGAAGGAAAGCGGGTCGACCCGCGCCCCGCGGATGATCATACCCCAGTGGAGGTGAGGGCCGGTGGATCTTCCCGTCGACCCTACCCGGCCCAGCAGGTCTCCCGTATGGACCCGGGCATCTTCACTCACACTTGTTTCGGAGAGGTGGAAATACATGGAGTACAGACCTCCTCCATGATCCAGAATGATCGATTTACCCGTAAAGAAGAATTCATCAACGAGAGCAACCCTCCCTCCATTGCAGGCCACCACGGGGGTTCCCTCATCCGCCCGCAGGTCAATGCCGGAGTGGGGATTTTTGGTTTGCCCGTTAATAATCCGGCGGACTCCAAAGGCCCCGGAGAGTTCTCCCTCCACCGGGCGGACAAAGGCCCCTCGCCAGAGTGTTTCCGTCTGGACTCCTTCAAACAAAGCCTTAAGCTTCTTTGATTCTCGATTCACGCGCTCCAGGGTTTTCGGGTCCAAATCGACCATGGAGCGCGGGAGGGTCAGCTTTTGCACGGCAAAATCGGTCTTCTCTACCTTGCAGAGAAGGCCCTTCGAATAGGAATGACCACCCCTGTCGGTTGCTACCACTTTCATTTCATACCTGGAAGGCTTGGTGTTCAGATCAACCCCCACCAGGCCCTCGTAGGTTCCCGTGGTTGCCCCCTGGGCCAGGGGGAATTTCTTCCCCTGAAACTCCCCATGGATGGAACTTAATGCCGCGGTGGCGGAGGTTCTCACCAGGAATACATCCCCCTGCCTGATTCCCTTCGGAAAAACCTCGACCCGGAGTGGATTCTCCCCGTTTACCACCTTTCCCGCTGGCAATAGGAGAAAGGGAATCAGGTAGAAAACCAAAAAGAGTTTTTTCAATCCTTCGCCTTTCGAATCAACCAGTTACTAAGGAGTCCATTATAGTCTAAACATGAGTTGGAGGGCGTTGCCTTTAGAAAAACTCGAACTGGACTCCGGCTTTCGCCGGAGTGACGAACGTTAGAAAAGCATGGTTCTTGGTTGTCATTCCGGCGGAAGCCGGAATCCAGGATGATGAAAAGACGGAATTCCTGTCCAGATAATTATGGCCTCATTAGTAACCCTATCAACTCTGCACTATTATTTTAGCCGATGCATGTTTGCAGCCCTGCCGCTGCTATTGTGACTTTCGATATACGATCTCCCCGTTTACGATGGTCATCTCTATCTCCACCGAACGCCACTCCTCCGGAGGAACCTGGAATAGGTCCTGCGCAAATACGGTCAGGTCCGCCAACCGGCCCGGGGTAAGAGCGCCCAGAAATTTCTCCTTCTTTGATGACCAGGCGGGAAGGGCGGTGAAAGCTTTGATGCTCTCTTCCAGGGTCAACTTTTCATCGGGAAACCATCCTCCGGCCGGATTTCCCCGGATATCCTTCCGGGTCACCGCGGCCTGAAGACCCAGCAGGGGGTTGATCGGCTCCACGGGCGCATCCGAACCGAATTGAAGCCGGATTCCCGCCTGGAGAAGCGATCTCCAGGCGTACCCGTTCCGGCAGCGGTCTGACCCCCACTTCTTTTCCGCCGTGGCCCAGTCCGTGGAAAGATGCACCGGCTGCACCGAAGCCACCACCCCCAGGTCCCGGAACAGGGGAAGATCGGCGGGCCTGAAAAAGCTGGACGTGCTCGATTCGATCCCTCCGGGCCCCGGGGAATTCTTTCCTGGCCGAGGCGATGGCCTTCAGCGAGTTCGTCACGGCCTTGTCCCCGATGGCATGAATGGCCACACTGTATCCATTCCGGTAAGACTCCATGACCCTTTTGCGCAGCGCCTGGGGAGTCAGCACGGCAAGCCCCCGGTCCGCGGGATGATCGGCATAGGGAGCATGGAGGAGAGCCGTACCGGACCCCAGGGATCCGTCGGCGTAGAGCTTGACCTGGCCGAACCAGAGCCGCTGCCCGCCCCTCCAGGGCCTGAGGGAACGGGACCGCCCCTCATCCAGGCCGTCGTAGGGCATCGTTTCATGGACCCGGATCTTCAGCTTTCCCTCTTCTTCCAGCGCGGACAGGGCCTCCCACTCCCGCAGGGTTTCGCAGGAGTGGACCCCCGTGACCCCGAAGCGCAGGGCCTCTTCCTGTGCCGCCAGAGCGGCTTTCTTGCGCGTTTCCAGGGTGGGGGGCGGAATGAATTTCTCCATGTGCCGGCGCAGTTCCTTCAGAAGGCCCGTGGGTTCACCGCCTACCGGGTCCCTTTCGATCCGGCTCCCCGGAGGATCAGCCGTGTCACGGGTAATCCCGCCCGCGGCCAGGGCCGCCGTGTTCACCCACACGCTGTGGCCGCAGGCCCGGATCATCATGGCCGGGTTGTGGGGCGTCAGGTCGTCCAGGTCGAAGCGGGTGGGCTCCCTTTTCTCCTCCCAGAAGTGCTCGTTCCATCCCCGGCCGATGATCCACTCCCCCGGCGAACAGCTCGCGACCGCCTCCCGGATCCGCCTCCGGCACTCGGCCAGAGAGGGTAGATTCATGAGGTCCACCCTCTGGAGGGTCAGGCCGAAGTTGACGAAATGGGTATGGGCATCCACGAACCCGGGGGTGACCAGCTTCCCCTTCAGCTCAACGATTTGCGTACTCCGACGGCAGGCTTTCTTCACCTGCGCGTTGCTCCCCACGATCGCAATTTTGTTGTCCTTAATGCCCAGGGCTTCGACCCAGGGCTGTTTTGCATTTCCGGTAAAGATGCGGGCCGAGAGAATGGCAAGGTCCATGTGGTTTTCCCTTTGGAATACTGGAATGGTGGAACAATGGAATAATGAAATGTTGGGCAAAAAATTGAAGCACTCAAACCCATTATTCCATCATTCCATTATTCCAATATTCCCTTTATTTAATCCTCTGTGTTCATCCGTGTCCAAAAAAAAAGTTCGGAGTCTTGAGTTCGGAGTCAAAGGCGATAAAGTCCTGGTTTTAACTTTAGGCATTTTAGGCATTCCGAATTTTAGGCATTTCCATTTACCTTCTCCGACGGGTGGTATGTGGGTCGAGGATGTCCCTCAAACCGTCTCCCAGGAGGTTCAGCCCGAGCACGGTGATAAAGATGGCCACTCCCGGGAATATGGAGATCCAGGGGGCGGTGAAGAGTTGTTCCCGGGCCGTGGAAAGCATTCCTCCCCAGCTGGGAATCGGAGGCTGGGTGCCCAGGCCGAGAAAGGAGAGAGCCGCCTCGATGAGAATCGCCCCGGCCACTCCCAAGCGTGGCCACGACAAGGATTGGGCCCAAGATGTTGGGCAGGATCTGGGTGAACATGATCCGGGCTTCACCGTAACCGAGGGCCCGGGCGGCGACCACGTAATCCAGGGACCGGGTGAAAAGAACCTGGGAGCGGGTGATGCGGCAGCTGTAGGCCCAGTTGGTTAAACCCAGGGCCAGAAAAATGTTGATCAAACCCGGACCGAGAACCGCCATGATGGCCAGGGCAAAGACCAGCGAGGGGATGGAAAGCATGATATTCGTCAGGCCCATGACCAAGTCATCCCACCGCCTTCCCACGAAGCCCGGCGGTGAGCCCCAGCAGGATGCCGATCAGGCTGTTGAGTCCCTGGCTGACCAGTCCCACGCTCAGGGATATCCTGGAGCCGTAGATCACCCGGGAAAGGATGTCTCTTCCCTGGTTGGTCGGTCCCGAAGAGATAGGTCCGGTTGGGGGGTTCCTCGGAGTGCATCAGATCCGCGTGATCGATGGGGTGAAAGGGCGCCAGCCAGGGAGCAAAGATGGCCATGACCACGAACAGCAGGGTGATGATGCCCCCCACCATCAGGTTCTTTTGCCGGCGGGCTTTCTTGAAGAATTCGTTCACCGGTACTCCACCCTGGGATCGATGATTGCGTACAGGAGGTCCACCGCCAGGTTCACCAGCAGGAAGACGAGAATGATCAGGAGGACGCAGCCCTGGGTGACCGGAATGTCCCGCATGAAAATGGAATCCACCATCAGCGAGCCGAGGCCGGGCCAGGAAAAAAGCTTCTCCACGATCACCGTGCTGGCCCATGAGCGAGCCGAATTGCAGGCCGGCGGTGGTCAGCACCAGGATCAGGGCATTCCGCAGAATGTGTTTGCGGTTCACCATGAGTTCGGAGAGCCCCTTCGCCCGGGCCGTGCGGATGTAGTCCGTGGTGAGAATCTCCACCACCGCCGCCCGGGTGGTCCGGGCCAGGAGGGCCATGTAACCGACTCCGAGGGTGAAAGCAGGCAGAAGAATGTGCTTCACGTCCCCGTCCCCGTAACCCTGGACCGGGAACAGGGGCAGCTTTACGGCGAGAAAGAACATGAGCAGAAGCCCCAGCCAGAACTGGGGAATGGAAACCCCGGAGACCGCCCCAACCATGGAAAAGGCGTCCAGCCAGGTGCCCTGGCGCAGGGCGGAATAGAACCCCAGGGGAATGCCGATGCTCACGGCGATCAGCATGGCCACCAGGGCCAGCTTGAGGGTGGGCCACAAACGGGAGGCAATAAGGCCGCTGACTTTCTCCCGGCGCAGGTAGGAAAGCCCCAAGTCTCCGACGGCCAGGTTTTTCAGGTAGGTGAGGTAACGGATATGAATGGGCTGGTCCAGCCCCCACCGCTTTTTCATCTCCTCCATGAACCGGGGGTCGACTCCCTTGTCCTGGGCATCCCCGGACATCAAGGCGGCATCCCCGGGGAGGATATTCAACAAGAAGAAAGAGAATCAGGGTGATGGCCAGAATGGTGGGAATAAACTGGAGAATGCGGCGGAGGGCAAATCTCAGCATCTTCTCAACCGGGCCCCCTCAACTCCGCCTTCGGGCGGAGAGGAGGGAATGAAGAAATCTGGAATTGCTGAATGGAATACTGGAATGACAGGCAAAGGCATTTCATTAATTCCCCATTCATTCCACTAGTTCGATCATTCTATCTTTTTCTCGTTGCATTTTGCCCATTATTCCATTTTATATTCCAGTGTCCTTGCAGATTCCAGTTAATCCGTTTTATTACTTCTCCTTGGCCCGGGGAGAGGACTCCTCAATCCAGACATCGGCCATGTTCTGGTACATCATCTCGATGGCCACGGCCTTGATGCCATGAACCCAGGGCTGATGGGCGACCACCGCCTTATTGTAGTTGAAGAACCAGACCGGCGCATCTTCCCGGAAGATGGCATCGGCTTTGCGGAGAAGCTCAATCCTCTTGGACAGTGTCCCGGATCTGGGCGGCGGCGTCCAGCAGCTTGTCGAACTCCGGGTTGTTGTAGGCCACAAAATTGCCGGCCGTTGCCGGGTTCTTGGAGTGCCACCGGTTCAGGGCCTGGAGGGGGTCTCCGCCCGCGCCGCTGCTCAGGGACCAGATGAAAGCCTGAAAGTCCATCTTCCGGATCCGGTCGGCATGGGCCGCTCCCTCGAGCTGCTGGGGTTTCACCGTCACGTTGATCTGCTTCAGAAAGGGCATGATCGCTTCCACGACCACCACCCCCCAGGCTTCGTTGGCCGTTCCGATGCACTCGAAGGTGAAGCCTTTTTCGTACCCCGCCTCTTTCATGAGCGCTTTGGCCTTCGGCAGGTTGAATTCGTACCCTTTGGCCTTAGGATCGAAGGCCGGTGAAGTGGACGGGAGGTATCCCACGCAGGGGAAAGCTTTTTCCTTGAGAAGTTTCTGGATGATCAGGCGGGAGTCGATGGCGTAATTGATGGCCTGGCGCACCTGTTTTTTCGCAAAGGGTTCAAATTTGGGGTTGAACCCTATCAGCCGGGTGAAAAGCTCGGCCACCTCCACCATGTTCTTGGAGATCTGGGGGTCTGCTTTGTAACCCGGGTACTGGGTGGAACCCACCACGGTGGCATCCAGCTCTTTGGCCCGGAAGGCCATGTCCCGGGAAGCTCCCTCGGGCATGATTCTTATAGATCAGCTTGTCGAGATAGGGCTTCCCCTTTTCGTAGTAATCCGGGTTCTTGACCAGTACGATTTCGCTTCCCTTGACCCATTTGACGAATTTGAAAGGGCCGCACCCCACGGGGTCGGAACCGAAGTCGTCGCCTTTCTTCTCCACCTCCTCGCGGGGCAATATGGCCGTTCCTATCTCGTAGAGGGTGAAGGCGGGATCGATGGGGGTCTCCATGGTGATCTCCAGGGTGAATTTGTCGATTTTTCGCAGGCCGGAGATCTTATCGGCCTTTCCTTCTTCATAATCCTTGGCCCCCTTGATCACCCGCACAAAACGGGCGGAGGCGGAAGCGACTTTGGGGGACATGATCCGCTCGTAGCTCCAGATGACATCGTCGGCGGTCATCCCCCGCCCGTTGTGGAATTTGACGTTCTTTTTCAAATGAATCCGGTACACTAAACCGTCCGGGGACACATCGGCCTTTTCTCCCAGCTCCAGCTTGGGACGGTTGTTTTCCGGGTCCCAGCTGTACAGGCTGCTGTTGAGGCTCATCGCGACAATCATGTCATTGACGCGTTGGCCCTTGTGGGCGTCGAGGGTCAGAAGGTCTCCCCCGTAGGGAGCGCAGAAATTGAAGGTCCCTCCCGACCTTGCGGCCCCGGCTTCCCCGGCCATAAACCCGCAAAGAAGAATCCCGGCCAGCAATATGGCGATCTTTCTCATAATACCCTCCTTTCGCCTCTTGTTGATTTCCCGCCCGAGGAGATAGTCGTACAAAAACCTACTATAGGTGGGTTCCGGTGTCAATGGTCATATGGAGCTCATATGGAGCTCACCCACCCCCAGTTTCTTGTTGTGGTTGGAGGGGCAAGCCCTCTGGAGGCCCTCCATTTTGACGGCCAAGCCTCTCCTGAGTCTTTACTTCTTCTCATCCCAAAGGTTGAACAGCTGATCGTACTGCCCGGGGAAGACGACTTCGTAGTCCAGGTGAATCCGCACCGGGTAGCGAAGTCCGGCTTCGTGCGTCCTGGCCAGGCCTTCCCTGAGCTGTTCCACCTTCTCGGGGCTGTAGGTGAAGGTAAAGGCCATCTCGTCATCTTTCGTCTGAGCCAGGCGCCGGGAGCCGTGACCCGGCAGCACCATGTAGAAACCCGGGTTCTGGATGGGGGTCACGATGAGGTCGGCGCAGGACAGGCGGCCGTCGGTGGAACAGTTGATCCGCCCCCCTCCACGGTAGAGCGCGCCGTGCACCAGGCGCATGACCTGGGCGGGGTTGCCGGAGAGAAAGACGGCATCGGGGTCAAAGGAACAGGTGGTGAGAGGGGCGAACAGGACGGCGTCATAAACACCGTGGGGAAACATGGGGACCAGGGCCTCGCTGCGCGCTCCGGCCTCCAGCGTTTTGCTGTACCGGTCGATGCACAGGTGGCCCTCGGTGAAGTAGGGGACGGGAGGCTTGAAGCCCATGGCCAGGACGCTGGGCGCGCAGCGCATGTCCTCGTACCTCATGCACACCGTCTCCTCGTGCCGCCTGGCTATGGTCCAGGCCTGGCAGAGGACCATCCTCTTCTTGTAATCCCGGAGCGGGAATTTCGCCGGCACCGGCGGTTTTTCCCCTTTCCGGAGCATTTTCACCGCCACCGGGAGAGAGGGCAGTTTCAGGTAAGCGGTGAGGTCTTGCAGAAAGGCATCAAACTTGCTCATGTCTTCTTCCTCCATATCTGGTTCGCTCAAAGCGGGAAACGGATGATGCCATTATTCGAGAAAAGGGGGGAAATGTCAACTCCGGCCGTTAACGAATGCGGAATTCGGAATGTGGAATTCGGAATTATTACCTTTTTTTTATTCCGCATTCGGCATTCTGAAATCTGTAGGCGCGCCCATTGGGCTTCACTGAATTCGGAATGGGGAATTCGGGATTATTACTTCCTTTTTTCCATTCCGCATTCCGCAATCCGCATTCCGCATTTAAATTGCCCCCGGGCCCGGCACGGCCTTCAAGCTATGGACGTTGATCAGATTTCCGAGAAGTGAAGGAGGACGGCATTCATTCTTTCCTTGACCCCGCCGCAGGATCAATGCTACTTTTTATTCGGTCATGCCAGCTGCCCGTTTCTTCAAAATCATCCTGGTTTTGCTGGTTTCCGGTTTCGTCACCGGCTGCATTTCCAGCCAGCAGATCGTGACCGAGAAGGCGCCGGCCCTCTTTCGCGAGGTGGCGCTCTCCGCCAGCCGCCAATCGGACGTAGTCCTCGTCCGTCAGGGAATCCCCTCCTATCTCATGCTCATCGACGGGATGCTCCAGAGCTACCCGGAAAATCGGGACCTCCTCCTCGCCGGGGCTCAGGCTTATGCCTCCTACGCTTCCGTGCTGGAAGAGGACGAGCAGGACCGGGCCGCGTATTTGAGCGAAAGGGCCAAGCAGTATGCCCTGAAAGCCCTGGAGTTGACCCCTCCCTTCAAAGGCGCCCTGGGCAAGCCTCTGGAGGTCTTCCAGGAACGGCTGGAGCAGACGGAAAAAAAGCACGTCCCCACCCTCTTCTGGGTCGGCAATATCTGGGGCGGCTGGATCGCCGCCGGCAGCGAAGGGCCTGCGGCCATGGCCGACCTGCCCTGGGTGGAAGCCCTGATGGAAAGGGCCCTGCAGCTGGACCCCGGCTTCTATTACGGGGGACCGCATCTGTTCAAGGCCATCCTGCTTTCGGCCAGGCCGGAGCAGTTCGGGGGAAACCTGAAGAAGGCCGAAGAGCATTTCAAGAAGGCCATGGACTACGGGCAGGGCAAGTTTCTCATGACCGATGTGTACTATGCCGAGTACTATGCCCGGCAAACCCTCAACCGCGACCTTTTTGTCTCCACCCTGAAGAAGGTGCTGGAGACATCGGCCCGGATCGAACCGGATCTGACCCTGGCGAATACCCTGGCCCAGCGCAAGGCCAAGAAGCTCCTGGCCCGGGTGGATGAATTTTTTTAGAGCGGTGAAGAATGGAGGTTGAATGAGAAGAACCGGAAACCTTGGGGTCATCCTCTTTTGCCTGTCCCTTTTCCTGATCAGCGCGGAAATGCCGGCCTCGGCCCAGCAGGTGGTGATGAAAATGGGGACGCTGGCCCCGGAAGGAACGGCCTGGGTCAAGGCGTTCCGGGACATCGGCCGGGAGCTGGAGCAGAAGACCAACAAGCAGGTCAGCCTGCGCATCTTCCCCGGCGGAGTCCTTGGCGATGAAGAGGACATGCTGCGCAAGATCAAGGTCGGCCAGATCCAGGGGGTCCTGCTCACCGGGGGCGGGCTGGGCCTCATCTTCAAGGACTTCAAGATCCTGGCCATCCCTTTCCTTTTCCAGAACTACACCGAGGTGGACGCCCTGCTGAACAAAATGGACGGGTTTTTCCGCAAGGGGCTGGAAGACAACGGCTTCAAGTCCCTGGGATGGGCGGAGCAGGGGTTTGTCTATCTTCTTTCCAAGGAACCGATCCAGAGTGCCGCGGATATCGGGAAAAAGAAGGTCTGGATCTGGGAAGACACGGCCATGGGCCGGGCGGTCTTCAAGGAGCTGGGCATCAATCCCATCCCCTTGAGCATCCCCGACATCCTCATGGCCCTCCAGACCGGGATGATCGACACCGTCTACGCTTCCCCGCTGGCCGCCATCTCCATGCAATGGTTCACCAAGGTTTCCTACATGACGGATGTTCCCCTGGCTTATTCGGTGGGCGCCGTGGTCTTCCAGAAGTCAGCCTTTGAAAAAATCCCGGCCGCCCAGAGGGGAACGGTGGAGGAGGTCTTCAGGCGGCACCTGGAGCCGCTGAAGGACAAAGTCCGCGTCGAAGATGAGAAGGCCATCCAGGTCCTCACCGGCAAGGGGATCAAGCGGGTGACCCCCTCCCCGAAAGAGGTGAAGGAATTCCAGGCCGCCTGTGCCCGAGGAATCAACACCCTGGGCGAGGATCAGTTTTCCAGGAAGACCCTGGAAGAGATCCGAGCCTTCCTGAAAACCCTGCGCAAAGAGAATTGATGTCCCTTTCCCATTCTTTCAAAACCCTGGGCTCCTTCTACGAACGCCTGGAAGAGATCCTGCTGGTCTCCCTGGTCGTCCTCATGGTCTCCCTGGGCTTCCTGCAGATCCTCTTTCGCAACCTCATCTCCGTCGGGATCGTCTGGATCGATTCCCTCGTGCGCCATCTGGTCCTGTGGATCGCCCTCCTGGGGGCTTCCATCGCCACCCGGGAAAACCGGCACATCACCATCGACGTAATCTCCGGGCGCGTCTCCCCCGGCTCATTATTCCTGGATCCAAGGGGCCATACAGCTATTCTCCGCCCTGGTCTGCCTCCTTCTGGTCTACCCCGCCATCCGGTTTGTGCAGAATGATTATGTGGCCGGAAAGACCCTGGCCTTCGGAATTCCCCTCTGGCTTTCCCAGGCGGTCATGCCGGCGATGATGCTGGTCATGGGAGCGCGTTTTCTTCTGCAGGGGATCAAGAAACTTTATGCTGGAAACGAGGGGAGAAGGTGATGGGTGTTCTGGGAAGTCTATTTCCGCTCTTCCTGGCCCTGTTGGGAACTCCTCTCTTTATCGTGATCGCCGCCAGCGGCCTTCTTTCCCTCTACCTGGAGGGGATCGATCCGTCCGCCCTCATCATCGAACTCTACAAACTGGCCCACACCCCCACGCTTCCGGCCATCCCGGTCTTTGCCCTGGCCGGGTACCTGCTGGCGGCCAGCAAAGCCCCCCAGCGTCTCGTCCGCCTCTCCGACGCCCTTCTGGGCTGGCTCCCGGGCGGGCTGGCGGTGATCGCCCTCCTGGTCTCGGCGGTCTTCACCGCGCTCACCGGCGCCACCGGACTCACCATCATCGCCCTCGGGGGCCTGCTCTTCCCCGCCCTGCAGCTTCAAAAGTACCCGGAAAAATTCTCCCTGGGCCTGCTCACCACCTCGGGGACCCTCGGGCTTCTCTTCCCCCCCAGCTTTCCCATCATCCTCTACGGGGTGGTGGCCCAGATCAACATCGACCACCTGTTCCTGGCGGGAATCCTCCCCGGCCTCCTGATGATCTTCCTCCTTTCCCTGTACAGTTTCTGGAAGGGACTTCAGGCCCGGGTGGCCCGTCCCCGTTTCTCCGCCCGGGAAGTCTGGGGGGCTTTTCGGGAGTCCATCTGGGAGCTTCCCCTGCCCTTCGTCGTCCTGGGAGGGATCTACGGCGGCTACGTGGCGGTCAGCGAGGCGGCGGTCCTTACCGTCCTTTACGTTCTCATCGTGGAGATGGCGGTGTACCGGGACATCCGATTCCGGGATCTTACCCCGATTATCATCAAGAGCAGTGTATTGGTGGGGGCGATCCTGATCATCCTGGGGGTCTCTTTCGGGTTGACCAACACTCTCATTACCGAGGAAATCCCCACCAAGATCCTGGACTTCATGAGAAGCCGGGTGGAGAGCCCGTGGGTCTTCCTCCTCTGGCTGAACCTGTTTCTGCTGGCTGCCGGGTGCCTCCTGGGAATGTTTCCCGCTCTGATCGTCCTGGTCCCTCTGGTCCTTCCCGTGGCCCAGGCCTACGGCCTTCACCCGGTTCACCTGGGGATGATCCTCCTCACCAACCTGGAAATCGGGGCCTCCCTGCCCCCTGTGGGGGTCAACCTTTTTGTCTCCAGCATCCGCTTCGAGCGCCCGGTGCTCGAGCTCTACCGGGCCTCCATCCCCTACATCCTCATCCTCCTGGTCTGCCTGGCCGCCATCACCTACTGGCCGGCTCTCAGCCTGGTTTTCATCCCAAAATAGGGCGGTTCCCCGAATGACCCGTTCCTCTACAATCTGACCGGGGTTACCGGCAGAGCCACTTTTCCCGCGCTCAGTTACGGAAAAAGCCTGGTCCGTTATGAATCAAATGATGCGCAAAATCATAACAAACTGTAGGGGCAATCACGCGAGGCGCGTGATGGTTGCCCATCTTGCGGACGGCCACAGGGGGCCGCCCCTACAATATTTTGTTTGGTTCCAGGTTGGACGGCTCAGGAACCAAGGGCTGTCGGGTTGGAAAAGCCAAGGGGATTTGGTCTGCCGGCCCTTTATTTATAGAATAGGTTCGGCAGAAAGAGGACCATTTGCGGCCAGTAGGTGCAAATGGCCAGGGTGATCAGGAGGGGAACGAGAAACGGCGCGCAGGCCCGGGTGGTGCGCTCAAAGGAGATGTTGGCCACCCGCGCCAGGATGTAGAGGACCATGCCCACGGGCGGGGTGAGCAGGCCGATCATCAGGTTCAAAACCATGACCAGTCCGAAGTGCACCGGGTCCACCCCGATCTTCTCCATGAGCGGCAGAAGGACCGGGACCAGGATGGTAATGGAGGCGATGGTCTCCATGAAGCAGCCGACGATGAGCAGGAAGATGTTCACCAGGAGGAGGATCAGCCACGGCCGGTTGGTGATGGAGAGCACCACGTCCGCAACGTTGTCCGTAATTTTCGTAGTGGTGATCAGATATCCGAAGATCGAGGCCCCGGCCACGATCAGAAGAATGATGGCCGTGGTCTCGGCCGTCTCCATGCTCACCTTGATGAACGCCCGCAGGGAAAGCGTCCGGTACACGAACATCCCCAGGATCATGGCGTAAACCGTGGCCGCGATCGCCGCCTCGGTGGGAGTGAAGACGCCCGTGGTCATCCCCCCGATCAGGAGAACCGGGGTCATCAGGGGCAGGAAGGCCTTCTTGGTCGTGGCCCAGAGAACCTTGAGCGAAAAACGGGCGTCGCGGTGGAATCCCCGGACGTGGGCATACCAGGCCACCATGATCATCATGGTCCCGGCCATGACCAAACCCGGGATGAAGCCGGCGGCAAAGAGCTTCCCCACCGAGGTGTTGGCCATGACTCCATAGATCACCATGGGAAGGGACGGGGGGAATGATGGGCCCGATGGTGGAGGAAGCCCCGGTGATCCCCACGGCGAAGTCCACGTCGTAGCCGTGATCCCGCATGGCCCGGATCTCGATGTTGCCCAGGCCGCCGGCGTCCGCCACGGCCGTTCCCGACATTCCGGCGAAAATGACCGACCCGACCACATTCACGTGCCCCAGGCCGCCCTTCATCCAGCCCACCAGGGCCAGGGCAAAGTCGTAGATCCGGGTGGTGATCCCGCCCGAGTTCATCAGGCTGCCGGCCATGATGAAGAAGGGGATGGCCAGGAGGGGAAAGGAGTCCGTCCCGCCGATCATCCGGTGAAGGACCACCAGGTGGGGCTGGACCCCCTCGATGATCACGTAGATGAGGGAGGCTCCGGCCAGGGAGATTGCCACGGGCACGCCGATGGCCATGAGCAGGAGGAAGCCGCCGATGAGCGCGAGGGTGGTCACTGGTGCCGTCCCTCCTCCCCCACCCGGGTGAGCACGCTGGATCCGCTGCGCCAGTTCTTAACCCCCACCTGGACCGCACGGAAGGTCATCGCCGCAAAGCCCAGGGTGCAGATTCCGTAGATGATGCTCATGGGCCAGTCCACGACCACCATGGGCTGGGTGCGCATGATCAGGGTTACCTTCCAGCAGAGCCAGGTGGCGTACCCGAAGAAAACCACCCGAATGATATCCACCAGGGTGGAGAGGAAATGGGCCAGGCCCCGGGGATAATAGACATACAGGAACTCCACGTGGATGTGGCTGTAGCGCCGGACGGCGATGCCGCCCCCCAGAAAAGCTACGCAGGTCAGAAGATAACGGGCGATTTCCTCGGTCCAGGCAAGGGAGTCGTTCAGCACGTACCGGGTGAAGAATTGCAGGAAGACCACGATGGCCAGGACCCAGAAAAAGACCAGGGTCACCCAGTCTTCGGGGCCGTATTCCTTCAGGTTCACCTCGACCTCGTCGCTCATGCCGACGGTCGGAGCCCCGAGGTCGGGGCCGCTGTAATGCTCTTCCGACATACCTTCGCTCCGTCCGGTTTCTCTATGCCACTATCGGCAAACTGGAACTGATCCCGCGCCTCGCGGGATTGGTAGGAATGAGGAATATAAGGCGGTGTAGGGGCGGTTCGCGAACCGCCCCTACGATTCGGGGCTACGCCGCACTGCGCTACTTCACCGCCTGCAGGCGGTCGTACAGGTCCTTGGTCCAGACGGCCCCGGCGGAGGGGTCATTGTGGACCTTCACCGCCGCCGCGCGGAAGGCCTTCAGATCCGGCACCACCACCGTCTTGCCCTGCTGCTTGAACCAGTCCACCAGCTTCTGTTCGGACTCGCGGATGGACGCGCCGGCGCGGGCCGAAGCTTCCTTGTACACCGTCTCAAAGATCTGCTGCTCCTGAGGGGTGAGCTTTTTCCAGAGGGGGGAGCCGATCACCGTGGTCAGGTTGTCCAGGATGTGGCCGGTCAGGTTGATGTGGGACTGCACCTCGTAGAACTTTTTGGCCTGGATCGTGGGCAGCGGATTCTCCTGGCCGTCCACGGTCTTGTTCTGCAGGGCCAGGTACACCTCCGCAAAGGCGATGGGAGTGGGGTTCGCGCCCATGGCCTTAGCGTACATCATGTACATGGGGGCCTGGGGAACCCGCAGCTTCATGCCCTTCATGTCCGCCGGGGTGTTGATGGCCTTGTTGGCCGTGGTGTGCCGGCCGCCGTAGTAGGTAAGCGCCACGATCTTGTGGCTGGTCTGCTTGAAGTACCCGTCGGTCAGCTCGGTCAGGAATTTACTCTGGCTGTAGGCCTTCCAGTGGTCGAAGTCGCGCCACATGTAGGGAGCGTTGACGATGGAAATGGGCTTGTAGGTGGCCCCCACGAAGGAGGCGCCGATGTAGGCCATGTCGATGGTGCCCAGGGGCATGGCCTGGGCGATCTGCTGCTCGTTCCCCAGGGAAGAGGCGGGGAACACGTCGATCTGGTACTTGTTGTTGGTCCGCTTGGCGATCTCGCCCGCGGCCCAGAGGGCCTCTTTGTGGAAGGCCTCGCCGGTCTCGTAGACGTGGGCGAATTTAAGCTTGGTCTGCGCCGCCGCCGGCATGACCAGCGCGAGGCTGACGACCACCGCGATCAATACGAACGAAAATCGAATGCGCATAATGATCCTCCCTTTTGGGTTAATAAAATATGATGGCCTCGTAAAAAGTTGGAAAACCCCTTTCCCCGTCATTCCGGCGAAAGCCGGAATCCAGTTATTTCAAGGAATGATCAAGCCCCTGGACTCCGGTTTTCACCGGAGTGATGACTTTTTACGAGTTCATCAAATACGGCATGGGCATTGTGAGTATACAATGGAAGGACGGCTGGGGGTCAAGGGTTTTCTAGCCTGAATTTAGCTTATCTGGAAGGAGTTTCAGCCTGCCCGCAAAGGCTAATCAGGCATGGCAGAACCAAAGAGATTTTATGAATCGTTCATAAGCAGGTGCCAACGGCCCGTCGCCCCTGCGCCGCTTTCCCATGTTAAACGCTGGTTCTGGGGCTTGAATCTTGACTTGAATTACGACAGCTTCCTCAATTCCTTCTTCAGCACCTTGCCCACGAGGCTCTTGGGCAGGGCTTTCAGGAAGGCCACTTCCTTGGGCAGCAAGAAGCTGGTGAGGCTTCCCCGGCAGTGCTGGATGATCTCTTCGACCGTGGCCTCCTGCCCGGGCTTCAGGACTACATAGGCCTTGATTTCCTCGCCATAGACCTCATCCTTGATCCCGATGACGGCCGCCTCCGACACCTTGGGGTGTTTGAAGAGGACCTCCTCGATGACCCGCGGGGAGATGTTCTCTCCCGCTTTGATGATCAGGTCCTTTTTCCGGTCGGTGATCCAGAAGTAACCCTCCTCGTCCACATATCCCACGTCCCCCGTATGGAGCCAGCCCCCCCGGAGCACCTCGGCCGTCTCTCCCGGTTTGTTCCAGTAGCCTTTCATGAGCATGGGCCCCCGGATCACGATTTCTCCCTCTTTGCGGGCAGGAAGCGCCTTTCCCTCGTTGTCCACCACCCGCATCTCCGTCCCTTTCATGGGCAGGCCGATGGAGCCTACCTTCTTTAAACCTTCCAGGGGGTTGACCGAGTTGTTCGCTCCCGCCTCGGTCAGGCCCCAGCCTTCGATGATCTCGAACCCGAAGGCCTGCTTGAAGCGGTTAAAGGTTTCGAGGGCCAGCGGCGCAGACCCGCAGAACCAGTATTTCATCGAGCTCAGGTCGTACTTTTTCGGCTCGGGGAAGAGGAGCATGAACACATACATGGTGGGGACCCCGGCCAGGATGTTGGCCCGGTACTTCTGGATGGCGGCAAGGATGGCCTCCACGTTGAAAGTGCTGAGTAGGACTGCCCCTCCGCCGCGCCGGAAAAGACCCAGGTTCATGCTGGCGATGCCGTAGGAGTGGCAGAGGGGAAGGACGAAGATCGAAACCATGCCCTCCGGCAGGGTTACGGATTCGGCCTGCATTTTGGCGTTCGAGTGCAGGCTGAGATGGGTGTGCATGACGCCCTTGGGCCGGCCCGTTGTGCCCGCTGTGTAAATCAAGGCGGCCAGCTCATCGTCGGCCATGTCCACAACTTCTGTCTCTTCGGGGCTTTTTTCAACCAAACGCGGGTATGAAAGGAAGCCCGGGGGGACCTCCGGGCCGGCAAGGATCACGCTTTCCAGTTCAGACGCCTTTTCTCTCCCCGCCCGGATCTTGGGAAGGAAGGCCGAGCTGCTGATCACCACCTTCGCGCCCGAGTCCTGGTAGATGTAGGCGGTTTCCTCCTCCCCGACCAGGTAGTTGATCGGCACCACCACGGCGCCGATCCTCCAGATGGCGCCGAAGCCCTGGAGCACCTCCGGGCAGTTGGGCATCTGCAGGATGACCCGGTCCCCCCGCTTCACCCCCAGGTCCTTCAGGGCCCGAGCCAGCCTCCGGGAAGCCCGCAGCATCTCCACATTGGTGATCTCCCTCCCCTCGTAAAAGAGGCTGAGCTGCTCCCCTTGCTCCTTCACCCTTTCCTCGGAAATCCCGGCGAGGTTCATTCTATCCCCCTTTTTAAAGTATTTAAGGGACGTTCATGCAGAGCGTGCTTAGCGAATTCCATACCGTTACCCATTGTACGGCCTCTACTTTGTTTCCTCGGCTCAAAGGAGGGGGCATCTCATCAGAAGGCAGCCTCCCTGGTAGGAGATGAGTTCATGGGGCATGATCGCAATCTTTTCCAGGGTTTCAAAACCCATGCGCTCGTATAACTGTCGGGCATTCTGGTTTTCGGCGAAGGCGATCAGGGTCAGCGCATTATAACCGCTTTTCCGGGCTTTCTCCTGGGTCAAGGAAACCAATTCGCGGCCGATTCCCTTGCTTCGATACTCCTCTCTTACCGCGATCGCATCCAGAAACAAGCTGCGGCCTACAGGGGCGGCATAATAAGGGCGAACGTGCTCCAGTCTGTCAGGCGGAAAGAACTTTTTCATCCCCTCCGTAATCCTGTGGAAATGGGAGGGGAAAGACAGGGCCATTCCTGCCATTAATCCTTCACTCTCGGCAACGATGGCATTCCGGTAGGTATGGGGAGGATGATCCCGCTCCAGGTTGTGGGCCACCATCTGCACGGGGGTCATCCCCGGGATCAAATCCTGAAACAGGAAATTCCACCACCCCGCCCGAGGCCGTGCTGATTAAGTCGGCTATTTGGAGACAGTCTTCTTTTCGGCCTTGCCGGTATTGAATCTCCATCTTCATCCGCTCCCCCCGTTCCCTCAAGCGTATTGTTACTCCAAATCAACGATTCAACCAGTCGATTCATTCAACCTTTCTTATTTTTTTTCTTTCTATCCTCCTCCCGGGGGAGATGGGAGCGGTCGTTTACCACTTCGGCCCGCAGGCGCCGCCCCTGCAGGTAAAGAATATTCATTGCCGCCGTTCCCTGGCGCAGCTCCCGAAACCGGTCCAGGGGAATCTCCAGGGCATGGCACAGGATGGTCAGGATTACAAAATTGTGACTGCAGACCAGCAGAGTGCAATCCGGCGGGTGAGCCTTCGAGATGCGCTCCAGTGCGGCCATGGCTCGCGCCTGGACCTCCTGAAGGCTTTCTCCTCCCGGCATGGTGACCGACGCCGGGTTGTCCCGCCATGCCTCGCGAAAATCCGCGTATTTCTCGGCCCAGCGGGGGCCTTCGATCCCTTCAAATTCGCCCAGGTTCATCTCCACCAGGCCCTCTTCCTCATGCAGGGGAATGGATGGATGATAGGCTTTAATCAGGTGGGCCGTCTCCTTGGCCCGGACCAGAGGGCTGCAGTAAATGGCGGCAAGGGATTCCCCTCTCAAAGCTAAGGCCAGAGCGTTGGCCTGCTCTTTCCCCTTTTGATTCAGGGGCACGTCGCTCCGGCCCTGGAACCGGCCGGTAAGATTCCAGTCGGTTTCTCCATGACGGACCAGCAGTATTTTTATGCCCCGTGATTCGATCTTCTTTTCCAAATTCCCGCGCTTTCTTTTCTCGGGCGGATTTTAATCAAATTGCCAGTTACAAGTCAGAATCCCCCCATCCCCCTTTTTTAGAAGGGGGGCAAGGGGGATTGTACGCGAGTGCACGGCAATGTCCTTCTGACCGACAGGTTCGGAAGTATGCGCCGCTAAGCGACTAATCCACCACCGCCATGGCTTCAACCTCCAGCAGCCATTCTTCCCGGGCTAAATCCTTTACCACCAGAAGGGTGGTAGGGGGAAAAGGAGGGGTAAGGTATTGGGCCCGGATTTCCCGGAAGGCGGCAAAGTCCTCCCGGTTTTTCAAGAAGATGCCCAGCTTGACCACATCCTTGAACGTCGCCCCGGCAGAGGCCAGCATATTCTTCAGGTTTTCAAAAACCTGCCGGGTCTGCGCCCGGAAGTCCCCTTTTCCGATCAGGTTCCCTTGCACATCCCAGGCCACCTGCCCGGAGATCACCACCAGAGTTCCCCCTTTGACTTTTAGCCCCTGGGAATAATCCCCTGCCGGTTTGGGAACATTGGCCGGCTGCAGATAGATTCTCTCCATTTTTCCCTCCTCCTTTGATTAAAAGGGACGGTGAAAATAAGAAACTGTTTATCCACAGATTACGCAGAGAGCGCAGGGAATAAAAAAAGGAATAATGGGTGGATGGAATATTGGAATGATGGGCAAAAAAATAAAAAGCCTAAACCCATTATTCCAGTATTCCAATATTCCAATTTATATGCTCTGTGTTCATCTGCGTTCAAATAGGTTTTTAATTTTCGCTGACCGGAAAACAGGGAATTCCAATTTGGTCGGCCAATGTTCGAAGCTCACCCAAGGTGATTTCATCCAAGGGAATCCCCAATTTCTCCCGCAGAGCCCTCTCCCTCCAGGATCTCTCCCCCGGGATGTTGATCTCGCTGAAGCCTTCGGCCAGCGGTCCCCCTTTGATATAGGCCACGAGTTCATCGACCCTTCGCTGGAAAACTTCCAGGGGCAGAAAGCTGGCAATGTCGATGGCCATGAAGGCCTGCGCGTAAGCCGTTGCGTGGGGCATCCCCTTCGCCTCTCCCAGGAGTTCCCCGCAAAACATTCCTCCGGAAAGGATACCGGTCAGGATATCGATCATCAGGGCCAGTCCGGACCCCTTGTGCTGCCCCGTGGGTACAAGCCGCCTGCTCTTGAGGATCGCCGCGGGGTCATCCGTGGGGCGGCCCTGCTCATCTACTCCCCACCCCAGGGGCACCTTTTTGCCTTCCCGGTTGTACAGCACGATCTTGAAGAAAGCCGCCTGGGACATGGCCATGTCGAGGACGATCGGTTCGCCCGAGGCCCTCGGGACGCCGATGGAGAGAGGATTATTCCCGATCCTCGGCGCCCGGGTTCCCCAGTAGGGCATGTTGGATTCGGTGTTGACGAAACAGATTCCGGCGCAGCCCTCCCGCGCGGCCAGCACCGGGTAGTAGGCGGCCCTGCCCCAGTGGGTGGAGTTGCGCACCAGGACAAAGCCGATCCCTGAGGTTTTTGCCTTTTTCACCGCCATCTTCATGGCCTGGACCGACACCACGTGCCCGGGCGCCAGATTGGCATCCAGGTGAGCGATCACCGGTGTTTCCTTGATCGCCTGGATTCGGCCCTGGGGCTTGATCTTTCCATTCCGCATGAGGGTAACGAAACCCGGGAGCATCCTCACCCCGTGGGAGTCCACCCCGCACAGGTTGGCTTCGACCATGACTTCAGCCGAAATTTGGGAATTTTCCTTGGAGGCTCCCATGTTCTGGTAAACCTCTTGGATAAAGGCCAGTAGATCATTGACTTTAACGATTGATTTCATCTCGGCCACATGTTCTATGAAAATGAAGATATTGCTTGGGGGCAGGGGCAATTCATGAACTGCCCCTGTGAGATTGCCTGGTCTGCCATATGTAGGGGCGGTTCGCGAACCGCCCCGATTCATTTCATTTTGGAGAGCACTTCTTTATAGAAGTCGTAAATCCCCTTCTTGCCCGCTCCTCCGGTATAACCGGCCCGGACCATAAGGCGGATGAGGGGATGGAGTTTTCCTTTCTCCGATCCCAGCTCCCGGATCCGGTCCTCTTCTGAGCTGGCGTAGATCGCCCAGGAGCCGCCCATGTCGGCCAGCTCCAGGGGACCCATGGGCAGGTTGTAGCCGAGCTTCAGGGCCCGGTCGATCTCTTCCGGAGGGGCCACCCTTTCGTAAACCATCTGCACGGCTTCCATGCGCATGGCGAAGTAGGCCCGGTTGGCCAGGAACCCGTAGCTGGCATCCCAGCACACGACGGGTTCTTTTTGCAGCAGGCGGGCCAGGTCTGAAGTTGCCGCGACCGTGTTCTCCGAGGTTTTGGCGCCCTTCACCACCTCCACCAGTTTCATCACCCCCACCGGGTTGAAGAAGTGCATCCCCACCACTCTGTCCGCTCGGTTGGTGGCCGAAGCAATTTCGGTAATACTCAAATAGGACGTGTTGGTTCCCAGGATGGTGTGAGCCGGCGCATTCTCATCCAGCTTTTTGAAAAGCTCTTTCTTAATTTTGATATTTTCCGTCGCCGCCTCCAGGATGAAATCGGAGCCGCTAGCCGCTTTGGCAATGTCCGTGGTCCCGCCGATCCGGCTCATGAGCTCCTTCTTCTCTTCTGCAGTCATCTTGCCCTTGGCGACGAAGAACTTCTCCGTCCTCTGATCGATCCCCGCCAGGCCTTTGCTCACGAACTCATCCTTGATATCCACCAGGGTGACGTTGCATTTCCCGATGCGGGCCATCAGTTCCCCGATCTGCGCCCCCATCAGCCCCGCCCCGATGACCGTAACCCTCTTGATATCGCTTACCTTCAGCTCGCTCATGTTTCCTCCTTTGGAGAGATTTTATGCCACTCCTTTTTCAAAAAAGGAATAATGGAATAGTGGAACAATGGAATAATGGGGAAAAGCGAGAACACGGGACAGATGGAACACTGAGTTCTTGTCGTTCATTTTTCTTCCCCATTATTCCATCATTCTATTATTCCAATATTCCAATGGTTTTCAGATTCCATCATTCCATCGTTCCATTATTCCAGCCTTTCAATTTATCTGCTCTGCGGCTTTTTTCGAGGTCAGTATAGGGAGAAAAAAGGCGGGGTGTCAAGTGGTGAAAAACAGGCCGGGGTGGGCATTCAAGCCTCCGGCTCTGCCGCAGGCCATGGCATTGAATTGCAAGAAGTCGAGCCTGACCCCGAGATGACCCTGGACTTATTAAAGCAATACCACGGTCTGATAATCCGGGATATCGAAGCGTTTCCGGCAGCGCGGGTTGGGGCAAACCAGGGAATCATCGGCCCGTACCAGATAGTCGGTCGCCTTGGCGAACTTGGCACGGTCGTGGTCGATGGCCCGGGAAGGGATTCTGTTCCTTCGTGCGCGCATCCAGGAATCTGGAACCTCGGAGACTGACGTCACTTCGACCACCACCGTTCCATTGGATACGGGATCGGCGCCCGTCCCGTCGATAAGGGTTGCATTTTTCAGGACCAAAAAACTCATCCCCTTCTCCTTTCCTCTTCCCGGTAAACCTTCATGGCAGATTGAAATCTACCTAATTTTATCGGAGCCTGTCAAATATTGATTTTACACCGTGCGAAAGACCTTCCCGATCGCCGATTCCCGCAGGCTCCTCTACGCCGCTTACGGGAAGAACGGTTACCCCCTGGAGGAGAGGGTGGGCCGCCATCTAGCTTCCGTAGCCATCTTGATCCAGCTATTGGGTGAGGTTCATCCGGATAGGAAAGTGGAAGTGGAGAACATCCCCGAGTACAAAGCCCTCCAGGAGAAGGGGGTGCGCAGCTTCCTCCGGCCTCTGCCAAAATCAACTTCTCCCTGATTCCTGCCCTTTAGCTGCCTTTAAAGCAGCACCACGGACTGATAATCCGGGATTTCGAAGCGTTTCCGGCAGCGGGGGTTGGGGCAAACCAGGGAATCATCCGCCCGCACTAGATAGTCGGTCGCCTTGGCGAACTTGGCGCGGTCGTGGTCGTTGGCCCCGGGGGGGATGCTTTTCTTCTTCGTGCGCCGCAGCCAGCGAATCTGGAACTCGGATGACTGACGGCATTTCGGACAACTGTAAGTCGCCTTCTTCGTCTCAGGCGTTTCCGTGTAAAAGTCTCTCTCGTCCATAACCCCAGTGTAACCCCTAACGGCAAATTTATGCCAATGGATTTTTCCTGCCGGAGCTGGAAGCCGGGCGTAAGAGTTTCCTCGATGTTTTTTAGGTCAGTCCATGACTCATGACCAACAAATCATATCCCCCGGGCTCAAGGAACTTGAGCATACCAGCCCCCCCAAAGCGGTGCCCTTTTTCCTATTTTACATTGAAGGAAACGAATGATTTGGATTGAATTCTCGATGGTTATCGAATAGACTCTAACCGGTTAAAGCTGAATATCGCAGTTTCGTTCTCTGGAATCCGATCAGGAGGTGGGTCTTCTTCTTTTTTATCGGGGGCGTGCAGCCCAAGAAGGTTCAGGTCGATGATCAGGCGAGGGCCTGCCCGAGGTGCGGCCTACCTTCGGCCCGGCTCAAGCGCCTGGACCATTACATCAGTCTTTTCTTCATTCCCCTGATTCCCATCAAGCGGGGGGAGACTTTCCTGGAATGCAGCCGCTGCGGCGGGGTCTTCGATGAAACCGGGCATGCCCCTGTGAGCCCCATCGAGTCCCGTTCTCCCCAAGCCTGCCCCCAGTGCGGCCAGCCGGTCTCTCCGGGCTTCCGATATTGTCCGAATTGCGGGCAAAGAATCTCCTGAATACTGGAATGATGGAAAAATGGAATAGTGGAATAATGGGTTTAGGCATTTTATTTTTTTGCCCATCATTCCAATATTCCATTCACCCATTATTCCTTTATTTATTTCTCTGCGTAATCTGCGAAATCTGCGGATCAACCGGTTTTGAATTTTGGTAGCATCGGGGGGTGGACCACGCAAAATTACGCCAGGAGAGCAGGATAGAGTTTATTTGAACAGGCTTAAGAATTCCGAGGCTTTAATGATTTTGATGGTCTTATAGCTTTTCAAATCGGTCAAATCCTTATCCCCGCTAAGGATGAAATGAGCGGCCCCGGAGAGGGCGCAGGCGATGAATTTATCATCTCCCGGGTCGCGGCAAACCCCGCGAACCTTCTCCTTGATCTCCACGACTTCGAAGTAAGGCAGAATCTCACTCTCGATGATGGATTGAATTTCTTCAGGGGCCAGCGAAAATTTAGGGTAACCGAGGACCTTCCGCAGTTCGTCGAACGTCTCCCTGGAGATCAGGGGGACCACTTCCCCTCGGTGCCACAAATCAACCATTTTGGAAAGCTCGCCGGTGAAGAGCAACGCGGATACCAGAACATTGGTATCCAGCACAACCCGTCTTACTTTCCTTGGCGTCTCGCCCATCGGACGGCCTCGGAGACATCTTTTTCCGCGATTCCCAGCTGTTTCATCTTCTCCCGCACCCGCTCCAGAGTCGGCCCCGCGGGCAGGACCTTAGCCGGCGCCAGAAGGATTTTATCGTTTTCGATCCGGACATCGAAGTACTCCACACCCGGGAAGCTCTCGGCGATCTTCTTGGGCAACGTGATCTGGTTCTTGGATGTCTTCTTGGCAAGCATACTTCCTTACCTCCTTGTAGTAAGGATACATTACTTTACAGAATCTTGCAAGAAGAAAGGGAAGGAGGAAGGAATGTCCCAAGGGGTCAAGCCTCCCCTTGGCTCATAAGAATGATTGAGATGCAGATAGTATGAGTCAAGAGCAGACTTGACCCCTTCACACGATTGAAAATAACCCATCTTAACCCATTCGTAATCACCGGAATCGGCTGGTATCCAGGCTGTGCCTGACTGATTTTGTGGCAATATCTCTTAAGTTGCGCTATACCATCTCCTCGGGATGAGTTCCTCATATCGCCCTTCGCAGTTATTACTCGGAATTCACTACTATGCAAGGCTTTACACCCAGCCTTGAGGAGCGTCACGCCAGAGGCGTGACTTGAGGCATAAGAAATAGCCCTCATTTCTATCTCCTGCTCCGATATGCTGCTCGCTTTTCTTTCCATTGGAACCCGATTTTCTTGGGCGGTTTTTCGGGCGCCGCCATCAGCTGGCGAATGGCATCGAAGACCACTTTGAACTGGGAATCGTATCTCTTCTCCAATTCATTAAGCCGTCGCTCCAGGGTTACATTGGTTGCGAGCATCTGTCGCAGCCGGACAAAAGCTCTCATAATCTCGATATTTACCAGAACAGCACGTTTGCTTCGCAGAACACTCGAAAGCATTGCCACACCTTGTTCCGTAAAAGCATAAGGAGGATATTTTATGTTAAGACCCTGTTTCAAGATCACAATTTGTGATCTTGAAGTCCTTGCACGGGGATCACTTGAAATCACAGATTGTGATTTCAAGGCGGAAACCTCGTCCCAGGTCAACTGAAACATGAA
Organism: uncultured delta proteobacterium; assembly: GCA_963802665.1. GTDB lineage: Bacteria > Desulfobacterota > SM23-61 > SM23-61 > SM23-61 > SM23-61. The sequence goes on from CAWDJO010000003.1 coordinate 53,266, forward strand.
ATCCTCTGGAAAACGGTCAATGTTCCTCTTTACAGCCTGAATAAGAATCCGAGGTTCCACTTGATAAAGTTTTGCTAAATCAGTGGTCAGCATCACTTTCTGGCCACGCAGCAAAAATATCTTCTTCTCAATGATTTCTGAAGGAATCAAACTCTTTGGCTCGGTCATAAATCGCTTTCTCTTCTGGCGCGGAGTTTGCAGGGATAGCTACAGCGCTCGTTGAATTTGGCGCGGCCGGCCGCCTGGCTCGGACGGGCGACTTGCGGACTCAAGGGACCATCTTTCGGGTCCGGGCCAGACATTCGGTTGCTTCCCGGGCCATGTTGTCGAGAAGTTCCTGGCAGGTGAATATTTTCTTAATGAGCCCGATGGATTGACCCACCATCAGGGGAGCGCTTTCCACATTTCCCCCCTCCCAGGCTTCCTTGATCCTCTCTCCGCCCAAAAGGGGAATGAGTTCCTTGAGCCCCCCTCCCCTGCCTTCGATGGAAAGAATCTCGTCAATCACCTTGTTCTTGATCGCCCGCCCCTGGAGGCCGATGGACTTCCCGAACAATACGGTTTCGAACTCCTGCCTCCGGATCAGCTCATTCTTGATGTTCTCGTGGACCTGGCACTCTTTGGTGGCGATGAAGCGGCTGGCCATCATGACCCCCTGGGCTCCCAGGGTCAGGGCTGCGGCCATGGTGCGTCCGTCGGCGATCCCGCCAACGGCCACGACCGGGATTTTAACCGACTCCGCAATCCGCGGAATCAGGACCATTGCGGTCACATCATCGTTCAACGGGTGTCCTCCCTCCTCGATGCCCGCGGCATAGATTCCGTCATACCCCACTTTTTCGGCATGAACCGCGTGGCGAACGGAACCCACTTTGTGGAAAAGCTTTATCCCCGCCTTCTTGAGTCCCTCAATGGTTTCCATTCCCGCAGCCTTGTCCACCGGGGTTCCGGAGAATTCGATTCCCGACACTCTTTCTTCCGCGCATACTTTGAAATACATGCGGTAATGCTCCGGGGTGAGCCGGATGGAAGGCAGGAGGGTGATGTTCACCATGAAGGGCTTCTGGGTCAGGCGGCGGGTCTCCCGGATGGCGCCGCGGAATTCTTCCTCCGTCGTCCAGTTACCGGCGGTCAGGTTCCCCATTCCCCCGGCGTTGGAAACGGCGGCGCACAAGGGAGGCTTGCACAGCCACATCATGGCCCCGCAGATAATCGGGTATTTGATGCCGAACATCTCGGTGATGGCGGTCTTGAACATGGGATCCTCCTGGTAAAGAGGTGGGATTGCCGGGGTGCAGGGTAAAGATATTCGGAACGGTCGAGAAAAGTCAACCGGAAATCATTTCTCTGCCCATCCTCGGTTGTTTGAGAGATGGCTATCTTGTGGCCCGGGGGCAAGGCCGCGGTTCGAACGGCAGGATCGGCATCGGTAGGCGAAGATCCTATGAAAGGTCGCCTTCCCGGGGTTCCGCAGAGGGAGGCGGTAAAGGCAGGGCCATCTGGGCACTCAGGGCCGATTTCCTCGCAGGACTCGATGCGAAGAACCGGCGCCTCATCAGGTGATCCGAGAACCACGGCCTTGCCCCCGGGCCCGGCACGAGCCGTCAAGTATATCGACGATCCTCATCAGATTCCCGAAAAGTGAGGGGGGGCAAGAAAACCATCTCTAACAAATATTCACTTCTTTGCCGGAGAATGCCTCTTTCAGTCTGTACAGAATTTCATCGATGAAGTCGCTCTCGACCCACTCGCTTAAATGATGGCGCCGGTACAGCCCGATCGTCTTATTAAGGTAATTCATCCGGTCGATCAGCACGGAATCAACATGGGGATTTATTTCCCCGGCAAGGACTTCAGGATTCTGGGGGAGCAAGGGGCCGATGAAGACGTAGGTGCTGATTCCTCGATCGTGGAGTTCTTTCAGCGCCTGAATCCGGGCCGCGATCGGCGGGGTTTCGGGCTCAAAGATCTTCTTGATGACCTCATCATCGGTGGTGATGGTCATCCCCACCTCAATATCATCGAACTGCCGGATCAAATCCAAATCACGGAGAACGAGAGGAGATTTGGTGAGGATGCCCACGGGAAACTGATGCTTCAAAAGGATTTCCAGGCACCGGCGGGTCAGCCCGTATTCCTCCTCCAGCGGCTGGTAAGGGTCGGTGACGGAACTGAGCATGACGTAGCCCCTGGCGGTCCTTTTTAACTGCCGCTGGAGAACTTCGGGAGCGTTCACCTTGATGTCCACGAAGGTTCCCCAGGGCTCGGCGTGCCCGGTGAATCTCTTCATGAAGGTGGCATAGCAGTACTTGCAGCCGTGGGCGCAGCCCACGTAGGGATTGAGGCAGTAGTCGACCCCGGGGATTCCTGATTTCGAAAGGATGGACTTAACTCTTTTTTCCCGAACCAAGAGTTCTCTCATGGGAAAAGACTCTCGCCTGCCGAAATTCCAAAATCCAAGGCGTGATCAGGCTTGTCCAAATTAAATGCCAAGAAGTTGTTCTTCTGTCATTCCGGCGAAAGCCGGAATCTAGAAATGCCTTTGAAAACTCCTGGATTCCGGCTTCCGCCGGAATGACGGATCTTTCATTGGGAAGGCTTGTGCCCGGAACCTGATCCTGTTCATGAGAAATCTAACGCGAAAATATCAACAAAACCATGAATGAAGTTTAAACTATCATCCAATTTGGACAGCAATGAAGCTTGACCCCTATGGCCCCTCAGCGATTTCTTCTTCATTACATCGTTGACCCAGGACAGGGCGGCCATGACCGTGGGGAAACCGATGGTGGTGACGAGAAGAAACAGGGCATGGCGAACCTCTTCCGGGGTAGCTCCCGCGGCTAGGGCCCTTTTCGCGTGGCTGTGAACGGACCCTTCGGAGCGGATGCCGGCGGCGGCGGCCAGCTGAATCAGCTGGGCGGTTTTTTCATCCAGGGGGCCTTCTTCCCGCAGCGCCTTTCCCAGGGCCTCGAGCGCCTGGTTCAACTTGGGATGCTTAGACATAACGGTGGAATAATGCTTCGGCAACATGGATCCTTTTTTCATCTGGTTTCCTCCTTTCTTGGTTCCATCTTCAATAGCAGATTTTTAATTGTTTAGAATTATAAAACATACTCTTTGTAAGGCTTGGAGATTATCGTGATTGTTAAGAGCGCACCCTGTTTGCGATGTAGAAGAAAAGGACTGCTCTCTCGCCCGCTGCGCTAGAGCACACAGGGGCCGCAGAGAAGACTCCAAATATTTGTCGGAAAACAAAGTCGAGATATCCTTCTTTTCTGATTTGCGGGTCTTTAACTCTGCGTACCCTGCGGCCTCTGCGAGAGAAATTTATTTTTCCTTTTTTGTCTTCCCAGATGTTCCCGCAGGTAGGAAGCCGTCCGGGAATCGCGGGAGCGGGCCACTTCCTCGGGCGGGCCCCAGGCCATTACCCGTCCCCCCTCTTCTCCCCCTTCCGGGCCCAGGTCGATGATGCAGTCGGCCGCGGCTACCACATCCAGGTCGTGTTCGATGACCACCACCGTGTCACCCCGCTCCACCAGCCGCTGGAGAACGGCCAGGAGCTTGGCCACGTCGGCCATGTGGAGGCCGGTGGTCGGTTCGTCCAGGACGTAGAAAGACCGGCCGTTGCCCCCGTTGGCCATCTCTGCGGCGAGCTTGGTCCGCTGCGCCTCGCCGCCGGACAGGGTCGGGCTCGGCTGCCCCAGCTGGAGATAGCCCAGGCCGATCTCCGCCAGAAACCGCAGCGGCCGGACCAGGTGGGGAAAGGCCTCGAACAGGATGACGCTCTCATCCACGGTCATGTGGAGGACATCGGCGATGTTCTTCCCTTTGAGGGTCACGGCCAGGGTGTCGGGGTTGTACCGGTTTCCTCCGCAGGCATCGCAGGGGATGTAAACCACAGGCAGGAGCGGCATCTCCACCTTGTGGCGCCCGTGGCCCTCGCACCTTTCGCATCGCCCCCCGCCCACATTGAAAGAAAACCGGTTGGCCCGGTATCCCCGGGCCCGGGCGTCCGGAGTCTGGGCAAAGAGGTCCCGCAGGGTGTCCATGATCCCCACGTAAGTGGCCGGGACCGACCGCGGCGTCCGCCCGATGGGCGATTCATCGACCTCTTTGACATGCTGGATCTTCTCCCATCCTCTCAAATCCCGGAGCACCGGCGGCAGGGGCCTGCCGGCCAGTTTCGCTTTCAGGCCCCGGTACACCACGTCCCGGATAAGGGTGGACTTTCCCGACCCGCTCACTCCGGTAACGCACACCAGCCGCCCCAGCGGGATTTCCACGTTTACCTTCTTCAGGTTGTGGAGGTTCGCCCCCACGACGGTGAGGCGCTCCGCCCCTTCCAGGGAATGTCTGGCCCATTCCGGCGATGTGCCGTCTCCCCGGAGCCAGGTCCCGGTGATCGACTTCCGGGAACGCTGGAGAGCCCGGGGAGAGCCGGTGGACACCACCCTTCCTCCATTCCGCCCGGCCCCCGGACCCATATCGATCACGTAGTCGGCGGAGCGGATCACCGGTTCCTCGTGCTCCACCACCACCACCGTGTTTCCCCGGTCGCGAAGGTCGGAGAGGGCTTTCAGCAGCGCTTCCGTGTCCCGGGGATGAAGCCCCACCGTGGGCTCGTCCAGGACGTAGCAGACCCCCCGCAGGTTGGAGGCCAGCTCGGCCGTGATCCGGATCCGCTGGGCCTCTCCCGTGGATAGGGTGCCGGTGGCTCGGTCCAGAGTCAGGTACCCCACCCCCAGGTTTTCGAGGAGGGTGAGTCGGCTGACCAGCTCGGGTAAGATCCTGTGGCTCACCTCCTGCCGCATGAGTTTTAGGTTTTGAACCCACGACCTGGCTTCCCGGATGGACAGACGGGCAATCTCCCCGATGTTCCGGTCCTGGACCCGGATGGCCAGGGCCTCGGGGCGCAGCCGCGTCCCTCCGCAGGCCTGACACGGCGGAGGCTCGCCGTTTTCTTCGGATGCGGCCCAGGCCAGGCCGGAGCCTTCACAGACCGGGCAGGATCCGAACTTCTGGCTCCAGGTGAAGAGTCTCGGGTCGGGAACCGGCAGGCCCGCGCCGCATTGCGGGCAGGACTGGCGGGTGGAATAAAACTCTTCCCCCTCCCCTTCCACCCGCGCCACAATCATCATGCCCCCTCCCGCCTCCAGGGCCCGTTCGACCTCGGAACGAATTTCCCCTTTTTCTCCGCGGCGGATCTTTCTCCGGCTTACCGCCGCTTCCACGTCGTGAACCAGGTACCGATCCAGCCTGGGCGCTTCGGAGGCGGAGAAAATCTTCCCGTCGATGCGCACCCGCTCAAACCCCCGTTTGGCCGCCCTCTGGATGACCTCGCGGTGATGTCCTTTTCTTCCCCGGATCAGGGGCGCCAGCATCCAGACTTCTTCTTCCCCAAACTGCCCGATGATCTGATCGGTGATTCCGCCGGCATCCGTGGCGCCCCCCGGAATGCCGCATTTCGGACAATAGGGGATTCCCAAAGAGGAGAAGAGCAGCCGGAAATAATGATACACCTCCGAGGCGGTTCCCGTGGTGGACATGCCCCCGGCCCGGGACAGCTTCTGTTCCAGGGCCACCGTGGGAGGGACGCCTTCGATGACGTCCACCTCGGGCCGGGCCAGGGGCGGCGTGTACTGGCGGGCGTAGGTGGGCAGGCAGTCGAGAAAGCGGCGGCGCCCCTCGGCGTAAAGGACATCGAAGGCCAGGGTCGATTTGCCCGAACCGCTCACCCCGGTGACGGCGATGAACTGATTCCGCGGGAGGTCGACCTTCAGGTTGTCCAGGTTGTTCTCCCGGGCGCCCACGATCCGGATATTCCGATTCCGCAACGCGTGGCCTTGCTTCGGCGCACCGGCAGGCGCAGTCTTTTCGCCGCTTCCCGACCAGACCCCGCCTTTCCGCAGCGCCCGGCCGGTGGGCGTGTCGAGCCGGGCGATCTCTTCCGGCGGCCCCTGCCCCACGATCCGCCCCCCTTCATCGCCGCCCTCCGGGCCCAGGTCGATGATCCAGTCGGCGGACCGGGCCACGTCCAGGTCATGCTCCACCACCACGACCGAGTGGCCGGCGTCGATGAGCTGATGAAAGGCTCCCACCAGGTCCGAGATGTTGGCCGGATGGAGCCCGGTGGTGGGCTCGTCGAGAATGAAGAGGAGGTTTTCCGCCCTGCGCGCCTCGGCCAGATGCTTGGCGAGCTTGAGGCGCTGCGCCTCGCCCCCGGAGAGGGTGGGAGCGGATTGAGACAGGGAGAGGTATCCCAGGCCGATGTCCAGGAGAGGATGGAGCGCCTCGGCGATGTCTTCTTCGTCGCTGAAGAGTCGGGCCACCTCCGCGGCCGGGAGAGACAAAAGCTCGGCGATGTTGTAGCCCCGGCAGCGGACTTCCAGCGTTTCCGACCGGAAGCGCCTGCCGTCGCAGCTCGGGCAGCGGATGTAAACGTCGGGCAGGAACTGCAGCTCCACCCGCTCGTATCCCGAGCCCCGGCAAAGGGGGCAGGCCCCGGCCGAGGAGTTGAAGGAGAAAGCGGAGCGGCTGAGACCCAGGGCTTTTGCCTGGGGTGAGGCGGCAAAGGCCGCCCGCAGGGGCTCCAGGATCTTCATGTAGGTGGCCGGGTTCATGCGGGAGCTGCGGGTCAGGGGGGATTGATCCACCAGGACCGCATCCGAAATCATTCTCACTCCCCTCTATGGTCTTGCAGGTCCCCGGCTCCATCATCTGCCGGCCCATCAATCTCTTCAGGTTCCGGTAGAGGACCTGGTCGATGAGCGTCGATTTTCCCGAGCCGCTCACCCCGGTCACGCAGACCAGCATGCCCAGGGGAAATCGAACGGTCAGATTCTTCAGGTTATTCTCCCGGGCACCGATGACGCGCAGCTCACGCCCCGATCGTTCCCGCCTCTTCTCCGGGCGGGCGATCCGAAGCTCCCCCCGCAGGTAGGCTGCCGTGGGAGATTCTTTCCGGTGAATCAGCCCGGCCACGGTTCCTTCATGAATAACCCGTCCGCCGTCCTTTCCCGGTCCCGGCCCGAGGTCGATGACCCGGTCGGCGTAGCGGATGAAGATGGGGTCATGCTCCACCACCACCACCGCGTTCCCCGCGGCGGCAAGCTTCCGCAGGACCACGGCCAGCCGCTCCTTGTCCCGGGGGTGGAGACCCACCGAGGGTTCGTCGAGTACATAGAGCGTGCTGGTGAAGGAAGCCCCCAGGGCCGTGGCCAGGGTGACCCGCTGGGTTTCTCCACCCGAAAGGGTCCGGGACTGCCGCCCCAGGGAGACGTATCCCAAACCCACGTCCTGCAGAAACTCGAGCCTTCCGCGGATTTCCCGGAGGAGAAGTTCCGTCGCCCGGTCCCCCGCGGGGGGAGTCCGGTGACGGAAGAACTCTTCCGCTTCGGCGATGGACATCTTTTCCACTTCCGGCAGGGTCTTGTCCCCCAAACGGAAGAGAAGGGCGGTGGGCTTCAGCCTTCCGCCCCCACAATCGGGGCAGGGGAGGTAGCGCCGGTAGCGGGCCAGAAAAATCCGGGACTGCTTCTTGTAGCGGCGCCCCTCCAGCCATTTGAAGAGCCCGTTGATGCCGTACCAGGAGCCGTCGCCCTCTCCCTGCCAGACCCGTTTCTGAACCTCGGGGGTCAACTCCCGCCAGGGATGGTCGGCGGAGATCTTCTTCTTCCGGAGAAAACGGAGCAGGTCTTTCTGGCATTGGAAGAAGGCCGGGGTCTGGAAAGGTTTGACGCAGCCCTCGGCGATGCTCATCCCTCCGTCGGGGATGACCAGGTCGGGATCGATGTCGATGACCCGCCCGAACCCGTGGCAGGCCTCGCAGGCACCGATGGGGTTGTTGAAAGAAAAGATGGCCGGCGCGGGATCTCCGTAGTCGAGGTCGCACCGCTCGCAGTGGAGCTTCTCGCTGAAGCGCCGAGGTTCCCGTTCCCCTTCGATCCACGCCTCCATGCGCCCTTCGCCGAAGCGGAGCGCGGACTCCACCGAGTCCACGATCCTTCGCCGGCGCCCGGGGTCGATGAGGACCCGGTCGAGAACCACGGTAACCGCCCCGTCTCTGGGCTTCAGCTCGGCCTCTTCCACCGGAACCGGCCGCCCGTTCTCCAGCACGCGGGCAAACCCCGCCTGCCGGAAAATTTCCCGCAGCGCTGCGGGGGTTACTTTTCCTACCCGACGGGTGAAGCAGATAAGGGCATTCTTCCCGGTCGCCTCCGACAAGAGGTCATCCAGGATCATGGAGGGGGAATAACGGTGCACCGGGCGCCCGCACCCCCGGCAGTGGAGCGTGGAGGCCCGCGCGAAGAGAGGGCGGAGGTAGTCGTCGATGGAAGTCATGGTCCCCACCGTAGACCGGGAGGTCCGCACCGGGGCGGTCCGGCTGATGGCGATGGCCGGAAGGATGTCGTCGATCCGCTCGGCCTCCGGGCGGTCCAGCCGTTCCAGGAACTGGCGGGCGTAGGGAGAAAAAGTCTCCACGTACCTCCGGTATCCTTCGGCATAAAGAACATCGAAGGCCAGGGAGGACTTGCCGGCCCCGGCCACGCCGGTCACGAGGGTCACCGCCCCCACCGGGATATGAACCGTGATCCCCTTGAGGTTGTTCTGCCGCGCTCCTTCAACGTATATCGGACTGACTGGCATAGTTTTTATTTTTCCAATCTGTAAGCAGGGGCACGATGTCCCGCGAATCGCGGGATGCCCCTACGGCCCGGATCGGGGCAAATTTCTTCTTCTTTATACCAAACCGCACATTTTTCCGCTTATGATGTATATTAGCAGAAAGCGAGCACAGGGCAGAGCGCAAATGCGAGCAAAGCGATTGAATGAAAAAATGGCCCAAACCTTCAACCGCTACCGGGACATCATTCCCGATTATGAGGGGTTCCTCACGGCCTTGGAGCAGCCCCTTCCCGTAGCAATCCGGGTCAACACTTTAAAGATCGGCCCCGGCCCGTTCCAGGGACTGATGCGCGAACAGGGGCACGATCTGGAGCCGGTCGAGGGGATCGAGGAGGCTTTTTTCCTCCACGGGGTGGAGAGTCCCGGAGCGACGCTGGAATATTTTCTGGGCTACTACCAGATCCAAGGCCTCACTTCCATGCTTCCGGCGAAGATCCTGGATCCCCGGCGCGGAGAAATCATCCTCGACCTCTGCGCCGCCCCGGGCGGCAAAACTACCCATCTCGCCCAGCTCATGGGGGACCGCGGGCTGGTGGTGGCCAATGATTTTAAACCTGAACGGACCCATGTCCTCCGTTCGCACATCGACCGGCTGGGAATTCTTTCGGTCCTGGTGTGCTGCTATCATGGGCAGGCCTTTCCCCTTCGCCGGAAGTTCGACCGGATTCTCCTGGATCCTCCCTGCTCGGCCGAGGGGACGTACCGGGCCGGGCTGCCGCCCACTCTGAGTGAGAATCCCAAGGTGGCCCGGCATCTTGTCCGGGTGCAGAAAGAACTCCTTCGTCAGGCGCTGGCGGTCCTCCGGCCCGGCGGAACCCTCGTCTATTCCACCTGCACCTATGCCCCCGAGGAAAACGAAGGCGTGGTGAACGAGGCGCTAAAAGATGGGGAGGCGGAACTCCTCCCGATTTCCATCGCTTTTCCCCACGCAAAGGGGTTACATACATGGAAAGACGAAATCTACCACCCCGACATGGTCAAAGCGGTTCGTTTTTATCCTCATCAAGTAAATTCCTGGGGGTTCTTCATTGCCCGCCTTCGCAAGCGAAGCTGAACGCCAAGAGATTCTGGATTATTTCTCGGACCGGTTTGGAATCCCGGAGAAGGCCTTCGAAGGGTTTTGCTTTCTTAAGGGGGAAAGAAAAACCTGGGTCGTCCGGGATCATCCGGAATTGGAAAAAATCCTGATTCAACTGAAGATCGAGAGCGCCGGTATCCCCCTTCTCCGCACGAAAACTTCCATGTGGAAGCCGACCACGGCCGGGCTTCACTTTTTCGGCCGGCACGCGACCCGGAATGTCATTGACCTGGAGGGAGACGCTCTGCGGGCGTTTCTGAACCGGGAGAGCATCGAAGGGCCTTTCTCCCTTGACCCGGGGTTTGTAATCGTTCGTTGGAGAGGAAAGGTTTTGGGATGCGCCGTCTACGGCAAGGGCAGGCTCCGTTCCCAGATCCCCGAAAAGCGCGAGGAACCTCTCAAGGGGAAGGCCGATGCGGAAGAGACCGAAGGACTGTCAGGTTGACCCTAAAGGGAAGCGAAATATTCTCCGCCCGGGGGGCGCGTCCCGAGTCCCCCCAACCTTGGCAGCGAGCATACCGGCCGATGGGAAATCGACCGAAATCGCCCACTCGATTGGGAGAATACCCAAACATAAAACTCTAGGCTATTTCCCTATTGCTTCGTCCCATAACCAAAGCCACGGTAAGATCGATCACACTGATGTTGGGCGACACCACGATTCCGCTGTTCAGTTTCCACAGGGCAGGAGTGGTGTTGTGATGTTTCAGCTCGCCGATGATATCGACTCCTCTCTCCCTGGCTTCTTCCACTGTCCAGCCATCCACGATCCCCCCGGAGAGACAGGGGATTTCCTTCTCCCCGTTGGAGAACTGAAAGCCCGGGCCGTCGGTCCCGTCGGTGTCCACCGAGGCGATGACGATGTTTTCGCTCCCCGCGATTTTCAGGGCGGCCGAGAGGGCGAACTCCTGGTTCCGTCCGCCGATGCCCTTCTCCTTGCCCACGGTTACCACCAGCTCCCCGCTGGAGAAGAGGGCGCAGGGAGGTTCGAAGGGCTGGCCCCTTCTTTCTATGGTGTTGGCCATGGAAGCCATGTAAATCCCCGCCTGGCTGGCTTCGATCTCGATCAGTTGATCCGCCACAATATGAGGTTTGAATCCGAGTCGGTCGGCTTTTTCCATGGCGGGCAGTAGCTTCCCGCTCTGCCAGTATCCGGGCATGAGGCCGAAGATGCGGAAGGACATCCTTTCAAAGTCCCTGGCTTTCACCGTTTCCTGATCCGGGTCCGCCTCCTCCAGATGCCTGCGCACCGCATCCGGCACAGCCTCCCAGGCATCGTACCGCTTAAGGCTTTCGATGGCCTCTTGAAAAGTCGTGCGGTCCGGAAGATTGTGGAGCCAGTAATTCTGGTGCATCCGCTGATCATACGTACCGGGGTCTATGGATATAATGTGGATCATTTTGGCCGGATGGAAATAACTCGAGATCCGGCCTCCCTTCATCCGGTCCAGGTGGTTGCGGATGGGGTTCAGTTCCCGGGTGGGCATTCCCCGTTCGATCTGGGTGACCAGAGTGGTTTTGCGCAAGTCCCCAAGAGTCAACCCGGAGGCAGGCAGGGTCAAGAGAGAAGAAACCCCGTTGGCCACGCAGGTAAAGACCAGGTCTTGCTCGGTCAGGCCTTTCGCCAACTCCAGAATTTTCTCGCATCCCCGGACACAGTCATCATCCGGCGCCGGGTGCCCTCCCAGGGTAACGCCGATCTTCTTCAGGATAACGGGATGACCCTTCTTGTCGATCACGTGCCCGCCGGTAAGCCGGTCACCAAGAACTTCCTCTATAGCCCTGGCAACATTCTGGATACCCTTGCCGGCCCCTACTACGTAAATATTCCTGATCTTGGATAGATCATAGACCTCGTCCCCGGAGCGGGGCGAACCGGTGGGTTCAAACTCCTCGCTGCCGACAATCAGTTTTCCGCCTTCGACGCGGATGAGCTTCCGGGCGTTGTGGTAGGGGTTCGCCGCCTGCAGGCCCGCTTCCAGAATCTGCACCATCGCCTTCCGGCCCGCCAGGTTGCCCGTGGAAAGAAGGGTTTCCATGTTTTGGATTCTGGTTTCCATGAATAAGCAGAACTCCCCTTCCCATTGTGGATTTCGGATTGCGGATTGCGGATTTATGGTTTCGGGCTCCGGTTTCCTATTTCCTGATCTTGCCTTGAACCTGCAACCGGCAACCCGCAACGGGCAACAGGTTTTTATTTCCCGGCCCCCTTGATCACCCCATGCCCCGCATATTTCGCCCTGCTTCCGAGCTCTTCCGCAATCCGGAGGAGGCGGTTGAACTTAACGATGTACTGCAGGTTGGGAGGGCCGGTTTTGATCTGCCCGGCGCCGTCCAGAACGGAAAGGTCGGAAATGGCGGTGTCTTCCGTCTCGCCTGAACGGGAGCTGATCATGGCCCCAAATCCCGCTTTTTTGGCCAATCGGATGGCCTCCAGTGTCTCGGTCAGGGTTCCAATCTGATTGGGCTTGATGAGGACAGCATTGCCCGCTTTCAACTCGATCCCCTTCCGGATGCGGGCCGGGTTGGTGGTGAAAAGGTCGTCCCCAACCAGCTGGACTTTGTTTCCTATCCTCTTTGTCACCGCCTGCCAGCCTTCCCAGTCTTCCTCGGCCAGGGGATCTTCAATGCTCACGATGGGATAAGCCGCCACCCATTCCGCCCACAGTTCCACCATTTCCTGCGAAGTGAGGGTGCGGCCTTCGCCCTTAAAAAGGTACTTTCCATCCTCGTAAAGTTCGGAGGTCGCGGCATCGATTCCGATGAACACTTCTTTCCCCAGCTTGTAGCCCGCTTTCTCGATGGCCTCGGCAACGACCTCTACTCCTTCCCGGTTGGATTTCAGGGAAGGGGTCAGCGGGCCTCCCACCTGCGTGATCCTATGCCCCTTCGCCTGAAGCACTTCTCTCAAGGCCTGGTAGATCCTGAATCCGGCCTGGATTGCATCGTCAAAAGTGGAAAGCCCGGCAGGTATCACCAGGTATTCCTGCAAGTCCACCGTGCTCTGCGCATGGGATCCCCCGGCAAGCATGTCGTAAACCGGGACAGGCAGGCGGAAAGGACCCCTTCCTCCCAGGTAACGGAACAGGGGAACCTTCCTGCTGGCGGCCGCGGCATTTGCTGCGGCCAGGGATACTCCCAGGATCGCATTGGCCCCCAGCCTGCTCTTGCCGGGCGTTCCATCCAGCCCGATCAGCTTCTCATCGATTTCTTTCTGCCGGGTCGCCTTCATCCCTTTCAGCGCGGGCGCAATTACCTTGCGGACGTTCTCCACCGCCTTGAGGGCCCCCTTGCCGTTAAAGCGCTTGGGGTCGCCGTCCAGTATTTGAACCGCCTCGCTGCTCCCCGTGCTGATCCCCGCGGGCACGGCAGCTTTCCCATAGCTCCCATCCTTCAGAAAAACCTCGGCTTCCACCGTGGGATTGCCCCGGAAGTTCAGCACCTCCCGCGCCCTGATTTTTGCGATTGCATCTGAATGAACCATGGTCGCGCTCCCTTTGGATAACGGATTTTTATTCTTGGGGAAGATAACCACAATTTTTGAAAAAACAAACTGGAATAATGTTACTATAAATCGGCTCCCAATTTCAAAAGGAAAGGTTCGCATTTGAATTTCGCCGTCGAAGTCCAATACAAAACGCTCCTGTGCAACTATTCACCGGAGGCTTCATGAAGAGACGCCTCATCCCTTTCCTGATGCTTCTCATCGTTCTCGGGCTGGCCTGGGGACTTCCGGCACCGCTCTTCTCCGCCGAGAGGTGCGAAGAGGTGGTACAGAACCTGAACCAGGCCCTGCATCCCAAGATTGACGAAAAAGAGCTGTTTGTCGTCCTCAAGGTTTTAAACGAGACCGACAACCAAAGGCTCCCCCCCAAATTCGTCACCAAGGACCAGGCCAGGAAGCTGGGCTGGAAGCCGGGGTCGAACCTGTGGGGCTATGACCGGCTCAAGGGGAAGAGCATCGGCGGAGATGTCTTCGGCAACCGGGAAGGAAAGCTCCCCAACGGGAAAAGGGTCTGGCGGGAGGCTGACCTGGACTACAAGGGCGGGCGCCGGGGGCCCAAACGCATTGTCTATTCCGACGACGGTCTAAGAAGGATCACGGTGGATCACTATAAAACCTTCAAGGAGGTCCCCCCGTGCGAGTAAAACGATCCACGAAGAAAGTGAAACTGGCGGGAAAGTCAATCCGTTCCCTGGATGAATTTTACGATGAGATCGCCAAGAAACTCCGTTTCCCGGACTACTTCGGGCGTAACCTGGATGCCCTGTGGGACGTCCTTACCACCGATGTCAAAGGGCCGGTGGAACTGGCCTGGGAGGATTCGGAAGCATCGAAAAAATCCATGGGAAAGGATTTTGAGAAAGTCGCCGCCCTGCTGAAGGATGTGGAAAAAGAGCGGGACGACTTCAAGGTGACTTTCCGGTAGTACCCGGAAGGCTAAGGTTAAGGCTAAGGTCGAGGTCAAGGCTGAGGTTGAGGTCTGAGGTTAAGGTTAAGAAAGAGCACCCCCTCGACCTCAGCCTTAGCCTTGACCTTGGCCTCAACCTTGACCTAAACAGCCTTAGCCTCAGCCTCAACCTTGACCTTTTTTTCTCCTTCTCTCCAAAATTTCCATTCAATTCATCCAGGAAGGGAGCCTGGCCTTTTAAGATTTTTTCTTTCGCTGTCGGGATCGTAAACCACCCTGCCCGGTCCACCTCCGGGAAATCCTGCTGTTTGCCCGACCGGGGAGGCCATTCCATGGAAAAGGTATTGCTCTTAATGGCTGAGGCATCGCAGTCCCCCTCGAATGCCCAGGCGCTGACGATCTTCCCGCTGGGCTGCTTCCGGGGGGTGAGGGGGATAAAATCTCCCCCGGCCTGGAAGCCGGTCTCTTCCTGGAACTCCCTCCTGGCTGATTCGAAAGGATCTTCCTCGGGAGCGTATTCTCCCTTGGGAATGGACCACGCCCCTTCATCCTTCCTGGCCCAGAACGGCCCTCCCGGATGAACCAGGAAAACCTCCACCCCCCCGCTCCCGCGGCGGAACATGAGTAACCCGGCGCTCTTCTTGGCCATGTCTAACCCTCGTTTCCCTATACAACTGTGGTGTAAAATCTTTAAAATTTGTTAAGATTTTTTTATGAATCTTTACCCGTGTTCATCCGCGTCCCAATAATAGCCGTGAAGCGTGAGGAGTGAGGGGTAAGGGGGGTAAAGAATCTTCTTGCCGTTCTTTGCCCCTTGATATTTATCTGTGTTCTTCTGTGTCCCATTAGGTTTTTATTCAACCTTAGGCATTTAGGCATTTCGAATTCTAGGCATTTTTTATCTGTGTTTATCTGTGTTCATCTGTGTCCTGATAAAAAAGTTTTTGGTTGCGGCTTTGCCGCGCTGTGCGGGTCTCTTCAACAAAAATATCTTTTCTTTTCTCCTCCATCTATCGGATAATCAGCCCATAAAGGGCTCCTCTTGTCAAGATCGATTCGGGCCTTCACTCGGACCTGAGAAAGGGAAATAAAATGACCCTTGCCATTCTTTACCGGGAAGAGCTGAAAGAGTATGATTTCGGGCCCGGCCATCCCTTCCGGGGAGACCGGTACGAGATTTTTCCCAAATTCCTGCAGGAAAAATGGCCGGCCAAAGACCATTATCAGTTCCTGAAAGCGGAATGGGCTAAAGATGAAGATCTGCTCCTCATCTGCCGGAGAGAATACATCGATTTTACCAGAACTTATTACCGGATTGGCCAATTTGGGAGAGGATTACAGCAGCATGTTCCTCCAGTTCCACAGCGGCGACAACCGCCCCCACGGAAGACCCGGAAAGCTGGAGGAGGCCGCCCGCCTGATTGTGGGGCAGGCGAAAAAGGCCTGCGATTTGGTGGAAAAAGGGAAATTCCCCAAAGTGGTCTGCCTGGGCGGGGGCATGCACCATGCGAAACCCGGCTGCGGTGAAGGATTCTGCGTCTATAATGATGTTGCCTTTGCGGGAAAATATCTTCTAGAAAAATACGGCCTCCAGAGAATCCTCATTCTGGATACCGACGCCCACGCCGGCAACGGAACGGCGGAATATTTCTACGAGGACCCCCGAGTCCTCTTCATCGACATCCACCAGGACCCGCACACCCTCTACCCGGGAACGGGCTTCACCCACCAGATCGGGGAAAAGGAGGGGAAAGGCTATACCATCAACCTGCCCATGCCTCCCTATGCGGGGGACGACTGCTACCGGCTGGCTTTCGAGGAAGTCATCCTGCCGGTCACCTTAGAATTCAAACCGCAGATCATTCTGCGGAACGGTGGTTCGGACCCCCATTCCTCCGACAACTTGACGAATCTGGGGCTGACCCTGAAGGGGTTTCGGATGATCGGGGAGAAGGTGAGAGAAATGGCCCAAATCTGCGGGGGCAAAGCGGTGGACATGATCGGTTCTGGTTACAACAAAGAAATCCTCCCCCACGCCTGGCTGGCTCTCATTTCCGGGTTGGCCGATTTTCCCGTTCCCCTCGAAGAACCCGTTCATGACCCCAACCCTCACCGCGGAGGGCCTGCCTTGGATGAGACCCAAAGGATGATCCAGAAATTGAAAGAGATGTTGAAGGATCATTGGAAGTGTCTGGGCGGTCCTCTTCCATCCTAAGAAATCCGCGATGCCCTCCTTCTTCTGGCCATCTTCACCACAACGCCGGCGATCAAGGCCAGAAGGAGCAGACAGACGATAACCGCGGAAAAAGCTCCCCAGGTCACCATCGTTCCCCGCGACAAGAGCGAAACCGGATTCCAGCTGGCTTCGACGACGATCCTCCCCAGCTTGCCCTTGTATTTCTCGGGAATATCGGGAATCCCGTCGCCGTTGGTGTCGGGGAAACTCCTGATATATTCCATCACCCCGATCCATTCCTTGAGCTCCTGGATACCGGGTTGACTTTTATCGGCATCCACCCGGGAAGCAGCGAGGTCGTCAATCGGGTTTCCGTTCAGGTCCTTGGGGATGATATTGAGGATCTGGTAGGTGTACTTTCCGATGATTTTGAGGAAGGCCGCGTTGTAGATATTCGTGGTGATTCGGTAGAGGTTCTTATTGGATTCCGAGTAATCCAGAGGGACGTAGCCCTCCTCCTCGCTTCCCAGCCGGATATCGGTCACCCGGTCGAAAATCACCCGCCGGGGGTTGTAGGTGAATTTCAATCCGGACACCTGCAGGAAATAGGAAACTCCCTTTGCGGGGATAGACGCTGGTCAACACCTCCAGGGCTTTCTTGATTTCCGAGGCGTAAAAATAACAGCTGATCAGGGGGTAGCCCATGGTGTCGTCCATGCCGATGCCCAGGGGTATGGCGGCAAAGACATCACTTACCGCCAGGGCGCCGGTTTTCCCCCGCAGAAGATCATCCCGGATGAGCCCGTTGGACTCGATGGCCACCACGACCTTGGTCCGCGGATCCCCGGGATCGGAATCATGCTTGTTGACATACCAGCGAATGGCATCGGCGATGAGATTGCCGAGGTTGGACTCCTCCTCGACGATGGTGAGGTCAAAGGCGGTTTGCCCGATCACTTTCTTGGAGGTCAGGTTCGCTCTCTGGAGAACCTCGCGGTCGATGGTCTCCAGGAACGAATCAATCTTTTTTTGCAGGGCCATGTCGCCGGGGATCGATGAATTGATATCGATGAGCCGGTAATTCTTCTGCCTGACCTTCCCGTTTTCCCAGAGAAGGTCCAGGACGCCGACGCATTTTCCGTAGGCCGAGGCCTGGAGGATCAAAGTGGAATTGATCACGATGGGTTTTTCCAGCCGCGTGTGGCTGTGGCCCCCCACGATGACATCGATCCCCTGAACTTTTTGAGCCAGGGCCTCGTCTTCCGAGATCGACTTCGCCTCCCTTACCCCGCTGTGGGAAAGGCAGATGACCATGTCCACCTTTTCTTTTTCCCGCAGGACCTTCACCATCTCCCGGGAAGTTTCGATGGGGTCCCCGAATTTCACGGGTGAGGCAAAGGGAGATTTTTCCGCCGCATCCTTTCCCGAGGATTCCGAAAATACCGATTTTCATCCCACCCTTTTCCAGGACCATGTAGGGCTTTACCATCCCCTGGTTGAATGCTTCTTCCAGGGTGTCATCCCGGTCGCTCTCTTTGCTGAAGACGGCATTGGAAAAGACAATCGGCGGCATCCCTCCCTTGGCGGCCGCCGAATGAAGAATCCGGGCCAGGCCTCTCGGCTTGAGGTCGAATTCGTGATTTCCCAGGGTCAGGACATCATACCCCATGTCTTTCATCAGCCGAAGTTCCATGGCCTCTTCCCGGGCCAGCATATGGAAGAGGGAACCCATGAGAAAATCCCCGCCGTCGAGCACCAGGACCGGATGATTTCTCTTCTCCTTTTCCTGTTTTATGACCGTGGCGACCCTGGCCCAGCCCCCTTTGGTCGCGTCGCCCCCGGTCATCTCCGGGCGATAGTCGAGGTTGGGGGGAAAACCGAGAATGTGGGAATGGAGATCGTTGGTATGGAGGATGGTGATTTCTTTCTCTCCCGCAAAAAGATCGGCGGACAGAAAAAGAAAGACCGATGGAAATGAAAATTCTCAAAAATTTCATCTTTTCATTCTCCCTCCAGGTTCAAAATTCCGGGGACGTATCACCGACTGCGACCCACACCCACTCGGGCACAAAAGGTCCGGATTTTACATTGCGAGCACAGGGGAGAGATCGGCTTGCAGATCCCCTGGCCAAAGGCAACCAGATAACCGTTCAACTTTTTCCAGTAACGAAGGGGCAGGATTTCCCGGAGGGCGAATTCGGTCTGAGCGGGATTCTTGGTCTTGATCAGCCCCCATCGATTGGAGATGCGGTGGACATGGGTGTCCACGCAGATTCCGGGTTGGTCGTACCCGAGCGTGACCACCAGGTTGGCCGTCTTCCTTCCCACTCCTTTCAGCCGGAGCAATTCTTCAATGGTGCCGGGAACCCTTCCGTTGTATTTCTCCTCAATCTCCCTGCTCAGGTCCCTGATCCTCTGTGCCTTGACCCGGTAGAAGCCGACGGGATAAATGGCCTTTTGAATCTTTTCCGCGGACAGCCTGGACATCTCCCCCGCCGTTTGGGCCAATCGGAACAATCGTTGAGAAGCTTCCTCGGTGGTTTTGTCCTGGGTTCTCAGGCTGAGAATACAGGAGATCAGAATCTTGAAAGGGTCCCGGTCCTCGGCCGACATCTGGTCGACCCAGGGAATACGGAGGGACTTCACCTGTTTGGTTAACAAGGGCCAGGTTTTGATGAATTCTTTGAGGTTCATTTGCTCCCGGGTCAGGCTTTGCTTTTTGCCTTTTTTGAATTCCCGGGTCAAACATGAACCGTCCTGAGTGCTGAGAAGAAATAACCATTTCCATGTTGCCCGCTGGGGGTCGCAGGTTATAGAATTATAGCGCAATTAAAGATAAAAAAATTAGGCCCCAGGGAAAAGATTGGGGCCTATCGAATGCATGTCTGAAAGTACCTTTTGATGAGTTAAGCTTTCAAAGCCTTCCGCACCAGTCCGGCAATTTCCCCGGGGCTGTCGGCGATGGGAACTCCCGCCTCCTGGTAAGCCCTTATTTTATTATCCATGGCGCCCCTCTTTCCGATAAAAACGGCCCCGGCATGCCCCATCCGGGATCCCTCGAGGGCGACCTTCCCGGTCATATAGGCTATGACCGGTTTGGTCATCTTCTGGCGGATGAACACGGCTGCCTTTTCTTCCTGAGTCCCACCAATCTCTCCATGGACCACCACCACCCGGGTCGCCCGGTCTTTCTGGAAAAGCTCCAGCAGCTCGACCAGGCTGGTCCCTACGACCGGATCTCCCCCCATCCCCACCATGGTGGTCTGCCCGATTCCCTCCGTGGATAACAGTCCGGCCATTTCATAAGACATGGTGCCGCTTCGGCTGATGATCCCCACCGGACCGGGGGTGAAGAGGGGGGTGGGCATGATCCCGATCTTGCATTTTCCCGGGGTGACCACTCCCGGGGTCGTGGGCCCGATCAATCTCGCCCCGTGACTCCGGACATAGGCCCGGATCCGCATGGTGTCATGAGTCGGGATGTGTTCGGTAATGAGAATAAGGAGCTTCACGCCGGCGTCTACGGCTTCCATGCAGGATTCTTCGGCCACGGGTGCGGGCACAAAGAGAACCGAGGTATTGATTTCCTGCTCCGCCATGGCCTCCTCGACGGAGTCATACACCGGGACGCCCTCGACTCGCGAGCCGCCCCTGCCCGGGGTGACGCCGGCGGTGATTTTTGTCCCGGCCTTCAACATATGCATCGTCTGGACGGCTCCCATCCGGCCGGTGATTCCCTGCACCACGACTCGGGTCTTTTCATCTATCAGGATGCTCATTTTCCCAACCTCTTGAAGAGTTCCTCCACGGCCTGATCGGTGGGGATGGTCTTGATGACCGTTACGCCCCCTTCTTCCAGGATCTTCCACGTCTCTTCCTGAAAATTCCCTATGGCCTTGGCCACCACGGGGATGTTCACCCGGTCCTCCCGGATGACTTTCACCACTCCTTTGGCCCCTTCGTGGATCGGGTTGATCCCTCCATACATGTTCAGAAATACACCCTTCAAGCCGGGCTTTTTCAACACCAGCCGCATCACGTCGGCCATCTGTTTTTCCGTGATCCCCCCGCCCGTCTCCAGAAAATTCGCCGGACGGCTCCGTTTGCTGATCAAGTCCACCGTGGCCATCCCGATCCCGGCTCCGGTACAGATGACCCCGATGTCCCCTTCCAGCCCGACGTAGGTTACGCCGATGGTTTTGCCTTCCCTGGCCAGGGGATCAAGAATGCGGGAGAGGGAGAGATCCCGAAACTGGGGAAACCGGAAAAGGGCTGAATCGTCAAGCTCCAGGAAAGCGCCGGAAGCCGAGAAATTCCCTTCCGGAGTCATCACCAGCGGATTGAATCCGGCGTTGAGGGCATTCCACCCGGCATAGGTCTTAAAAAGTCTCTGAATCTGGTCAGCCAGCTTTACCGCCGCATCCCCCGTGAAACCAAGCGCCTTGGCCATTTTCCGGGCCTCATGGGATTTCAGCCCATGGAAGGGGTCGGCATGAATGCTGGCCACTTTTGCAGAAGCTTTGGCCTCTTCATCCAGGTCACTCAAACGTTCCAGGCTGGCCATCACCAGGGGGGCCCCGGCCGCTCCATCCACTCGAATCGCCACATGGATCTCTTTTTGAGCGGGGAGTCCTTCTTCGACCAGGAGTTCTGAAACCCGCTGCCCGTTATAGGATTTCCTCAAGAGCCCCTCTGCCACCCGGCGGGCCTCTTCAGGGCTTCCCGCAGTTTGGGCATCCCCTGCTTCCACCCCCGGGAGAGCCAGGATCTGAGCTTTGATGGTCACCGGTTTGCCCATTTTTCGGGCAATCTCTGCAGCCTCCGCAGAAGTCTTGGCCACCTCTCCCTGCGGGATTGAGACTCCCTTTTCCTTAAAAAGCCTCTTGGCTTCGTGCTCGTAAAGGATCATCTCTTTTTATCCTTTTCCGGTTAGATGAAAAGAAGACTAGACGAAAAAAAGACCCCGATTTCCTTCAAGAAATGGGGTCATTCTCCTATTCCCAACCAGCCCTCCCAATTTTTACCATGGATCCAAGAAAAGAGTCAGAGAATAAGAAACTCAACCTGGGGGCCACATTGGAGATGAGTATACTAAAAAAAGAAAAGGAATTCAAATGGATTTCGTGTCCAGGGTCCAGTCTTCATCCGATAAGGGAGCAGGGCGCAGGGTGCTGCGTGCAGGGAATTTATCGCTTATGAATGGAACAGCAGCGTGATGAACAATGATGATGCAGGGTGATCAAAAAATAAGCAAAGGTCGCAAATCGAAGGCGGAGCCCAGTCTCCTGCGGAAAAAAGAGGTAAAAGAATAGGACTGAGTTTGAAATTCTGAGTCAGGGATTGGATGGTTTACCGCGGGCCTTCTTGCCTTTCGGACAGGTGGAAACACAAAGGCCGCAGGGGTGTTCCCGGCGGTATTCGCTGCATTTTTGCACCTCAAACCGAACCTCCCGACCCTCGGCAGGATTGAACTCAACCCCGGCAAAAGCTTTCACCGGACAGGCATCGATGCAAACCCGGCATTTCCCGCAGGGCCTGTCCACGGGAGAGCCCGGCTCAAGGGGAGCGTCGGTCAGGACGGAAACAAATCGGATTCGGGGGCCAAACTGTTCGGTCAAAAGCAGGCAGCTCTTGCCGATCCACCCTAAACCAGCCAGATGGGCGGCCAGCTTGTGGGAAAAAATTCCCAGGAGCTTATCAAAATTGTAAGGGGTGGACCCGGGAACCGGGAAGGCCTGGAATCCCCGGCTGATCAACCAGCGGGTTACGTCGTAAGCCAGGAAATCCAGGGACTGGGTAACGACGTCATAGACGTGGTGCCAGTACAGGCTGTGCCGGCGCGGCTCGTGGGGGGTGTGAGAGTCCACAATCCAGTCGTTAAGCCGTATTCCCATGGACACGGCCCGGGGAAACTGGCCGACCATGGAAGGGCCCTGGGCAAGGATGAAATTTCGCACCGGAACCAGGTCGGCGATTCCAACCAGGTCGGCCCCTCGGGTCCGGCAAAAGCTCCCAAGCTCCTCGTTCAAAGAAGCGGCGTCTCGGTGCATCGTTCCCCCCTCCTGTCCCTTTCTGGATATCTTCATTATACTAATCATCTCAAATTTGGAAAGCGGGGAAATTCCCTCTCTGCGCGGGGAATGGGGGAAACGGAGTGAGTGGTTTAAAATTTCTTGCAGGTTGCACGAATAGACTCTATGATAAATTGTAAAACTTTAGCTCTTTGAAAAGATCCATTTCCCGTCATTCCCGTGGAAACGGGAATCCAGAAAAATAAAGAAAAAATCCTGGATCCCTGCTTTCGCAGGGATGACGACCTTAATTAAGGCATCCGCGGGTGTTGATTTTCAAACAGCTAAATTGATGCGATAATTAAAAAGCGGGGTTGACCGTTGATGGCCGGTTGGGGGGTGGTTTCCCATTGGCCTATCGCCTCCCAACCATTCTTTTATCCAATCAGAAGGAGAAGAGCATGACAAATCGAGAGAAACTTCTGGATGAGGTCTTTGAGCTGGCCCTGCATAATGACATGACCTATTTCGGCTGAACCCAGTCCGTTCTTGCGGCTCTGCAAGAAAAGCTGAAAGTGGGAAGCAAGGCGGTGTTCAAGGCGGGAAGCGCTCTGGCCGGCGGAGTGGCCCGGATGGGGGAGACCTGCGGGGCGCTTGACCGGGGCCATCATGGCGGTGTGCTGCCTGGTGGGGCGGGAAAAGCTGGAAGACCGGAAACAATATGGGAAGGCCATGGAAGAAGCCGGCCGGGTTTGCGACCTTTTCCGGGATCGAATCGGCCACACGATTTGCGCGGAGATCCATAAGATCCGCCATGGAAAGGTGTATCGCCTGATTGACCCGAAAGAGCGGGAGGCCTTTCACCATGAAGGCGGCCACAGCCGGACGGGATGTCCGGAGGTTTGCGGGGTAGCGGCCCGGGCCGCTGCCGAGGTCATTTTGGATCTTCAGCAGAAATCTCCGAAGAAGAAACCCGCAAAGACTTCCGCATTGAAACCGACCAGAAAGGCGAAAGCCAGGAGGTGAGTCCAGAATGGCGGATCTGAAAACGTACCGGAATACGGGGATGAGCTGGAAAGGCGATTGCGTTTGAAAACCTTTCCCCTCGCGATCAAGATGTTGGAGAGCGAAAAGGATATTCCCGAGGGGGCCAAAAGGCCGCTGAAGGATTTCGGTCATCATTTCTCCCTTTGCCAGGTTTTCCAGATGTCCCGCCGGGAAGGAAGAATCATGGCCATGGTGAAAGAAGACCATTGGTGTTTCGAGCCGGTGGTGGGATACGGGCTGGGAGAGCCCCCGGATTATTTTATGCAGGGTCACAACCGGTATCCGAAAGATGTGGCCACCCTGGAGGCGGGAAAACATTACGCCGATGAATTTCCCCGGTTGAAGGTCGGGAAGTACATTGGCCTTGCCTCCGCCCCTTTAAGGACCACCAATTTCGAACCCGATGTGGTGACGGTGTACTGTGATTCCACTCAGCTGTGCCTCTTGCTTCTGGGGAGGGAATACAAGGACGGATACAATTTGAAATGTGAGATCTCCGGCCACGCCGCCTGCGTATATGGGGTTATCCCGGCCATAAAAACCGGGGAGTGCCAGGTTGCGGTGCCCTGCCGAGGAGACCACTACCGGGCCATGGCCGGGGACGAGGAGATGATCTTCACCGTCCCCCGGGGGAAACTGGAGGACCTGATGCTGGGCATGCGGGCCATCGAAAAGACCGGCTCCAAGCTGCCCGTCGGCTATTCGTTCCTCCCCGAATACCCCCTCCTGGAGAGCTACAAGAAAATCGGCCAGATGATGGGGTACATCAAATAAACGAACTTAACCACAGAGGTCGCAGAGCACGCAGAGGCAAAAAAAGGCATAATGGAATCTGAAAAGCATTGGAATAGGATATGGAATAATGGGTAGGAAAATGAACGCCAAGAACCCAACATTCCAATATTCCATTATTCCATTCACCCATTGTTCCATCAGCAATGTCCCCTTATCAGGGAGGGTGCAAGATGAGGAAGCTGGCGGCTTTGATTTTGATCGTTTGGATTTTAGCGCTCCTGGCGTCGGGCTGCACCTGGGCCTTTTCCAAAGACACCATCGTTCGGTGCCCAAAATGTTCGACCGTCTTTTCGGTTAATGATAGCGATATCCGCCTGCAGCAATTAAGGGAATAAGGGCCTGAGAATTTCCCGGACGACCGATGAGGAGGTGGTGATGAGTAACTCCGAGTGGCTGAAACTGAATGATGTTCCGTGGGAACCTTTCGGCGGGAAGACCAGGGAGATCTTCCGCAAGAGCCTTTCGGCAACGGCTTTTCCATCCGGGTTCAAGGCCAATCTCACCCTGGCCAAGCCCGGGGGAGAGTTTCCTGATCACGTCGACCCGTACACTCACATTTTTTACATTCTGGAAGGTGAGGGGGAAGCCTTTGTGGAAGGGCAGAGAATCCCACTCCGGGAAGGAACCGCCCTCACCGTTCTGGCCGGCAAGAAACACGGATACAGGAATCCCGGACCCGCCGACCTCTTCCTGATTACCATAAATATTTACGAGGGGGGGGAGAAGAAATGAGCATTCTGAAAATTCTAACGGATATCGACAAGGCCACCCAAGCCCTGGATAAGGTGACTCAGGCGGTGGACAAGATCTCGGCCATGGGCGAGTCCAAGCCTGCCCCACCCAAAAGGGCATTGACGATTGAAGAACGGGAGAAACTGGTAAGGGCCCGGATTAAGGAAAAGGGGTTGCAGGTGGTGTTCCGGGATATTTATCCGGATTTGTAAGGGCTGCTCGTTGCTCGTTCCTCGTTGCTGGTTATCGGCAAATAACCGATACTTGATGCTGGATACTGGATGTTGGATTCGTGAGCCAAATCTCTTTTTCCCTTAAACCCCTCCCCCCATTCCGACTTGATTATACCGTTTGGGTTCTGCGCCGGAGGCCGGATAATATCTGGGACCGGTGGGACGGCCAGGCTTATCGGCGGGTTCTGGTGGTGGATGAAAAACCTCTGGATATATCAGTTGCCCAGTCCGGGCCGCCGGAAGAGCCCGAACTGAAGATCGTTGCCACCGGAACACGAGTGAAACCCGATACTGAATCCGATCTGACTGCAGTCCTGGAACGGCTGTTGGGTTTAAAAACCGACCTGGCGGGCTTCTACCGCCTTGCCGCAAAGGACCCGAAGCTCAAACCCCTGGCCATCCGCTTCCAGGGGATGAAACCCCCCCGATATCCCTCCATCTTCGAAGCCCTGGTCAACGCTATCACCTGCCAGCAATTCACCCTTACGGCTGGCATCCGCATCCTCAGCCGGCTGGTTGTCAACTATGGGATCCCATTCAAAGAGCGAAACATTTATTTTCATGCTTTCCCCCGGCCGGAGGATCTTGCCGGCGCAGATATGGAAGACCTGCGAAAGCTGGGGTACAGCCGCCAGAAAGCCCGCTCCTTGATCGAATTAGCTCGAATGGTGGGTGAAGGGGGATTCAATCTGGAAGCATTGGCTTCCCGCGATGATCCGATGGCTCTGGAAGAGCTGACCAACCTCCGCGGGGTGGGCCGTTGGACGGCTGAGTATGCCCTCCTTCGGGGGCTGGGGCGGATTCATATCTTCCCGGGGGATGACGTGGGAGTTCGCAACCGGCTGCAGGACTGGCTGAAGGTTACCGGCCCGCTGGATTACGAAGGGGTACGGCGCCTTCTTAACCGGTGGAAACCTTATGGGGGGCTCATCTATTTTCACTTATTGCTGAACGGGCTCAGGGAGGCAGGACACTTACGAAATGCGGAATTCGGAATGCCGAATGCGGAATTAAAAAGCAGGAACGTCCTGCACTCAACGAGTGCGGATTGAAAAACAAAAATGCAGGTTGGGAGAAATACAGTTCGGAGAAATTTAATTCTGAGTCTGTAGGGGCGCACTGCCGTGCGCCCGCAAAGATTTCAGGAATTGCAGGGACGACCCGTCACGCGCTTCGCGTGATCACCTCCTTCTCACACCCCTTCGTTTTCCTGTTTTTCATGATTCGATAGCCCAACAACTGGAAGATTCCGAACATCCCCCCGATCATGGCGATTCCCGCCAGGATATAGCTCTCCAACTCCTTCAGGTCCCCGATAATCATCGCCAGCGCGCTCCCGAAGAGGTAACCCACCATCCCTATGACCACCGCCCAGACCAGCGCGCTGAGGAAATTCAGGACGAAAAATCTTCCTGCCGGGATCCGGCTCAATCCGATGACCAGGAGGAAAGCGATCCGAAGGCCGTAGAGAAAGTGGAAGATAAAGACCAGGGCCTTTTGGTGTCGCTCGATGAGTCTCTGGACCCGTTCAGCCCGGTTTTGCCAGGCGGGATAATAACCCAGGAAAGATTGGACCCGGGCGCTGTGCCGGCGGCCCAGATAAAAAAACACCTGGTCGCCGGACAGAGTTCCGGCAAAGGCGGCCAGAATCACCCAGGGAATCTCGAGGTATCCCAGGGAAGCGGCGAATCCGGCCAGGACCAAAAAGGTTTCTCCTTCGAAAAAGGTCCCTACCAGGAGAGCCGGATAGCCATAGGTCCCAAAGAAAGTCTCTAAGCTCACCGGTTCGGAAAACCTCTTTAGGCTCTGAGAACTATTCGATATCCGCCATCTTCTGGTTGGCTACCACCACGAGAATAAAGTTCTCCGGCTGGAGATATTTCCGGGCGACCCGGAGCACCTCTTCCCGGGTAACAGACTGGATGAGCCGGGAATATCTCTCCGGATAATCCAATCCCAGGCCATAATACTCCACTTGGAGGAGAAAATTCACCAGTTTTCCCTGCGTATCCATGCGCATGGGGAAACTTCCGATCAGGTATTTCCTGGCTCCCTCGATCTCCTTTTCCGAAACGGGCTCCTTCTGGATCCGCTTCATCTCCTCCCGGGCAAGGGAGATGGCTTCCCGGGCGGAGACGTTTTTGGTTTGAAGACCAATCTGGAATGAACCGGGAAATTTCCCGGGTTCAAAAAAGCTGTATACCGAATACGCTAGCCCTCTCTTGTTGCGGACCTCCTCCATGAGGCGGGAAGAAAACCCGCCTCCGCCCAGGATGTAATTCATAACGGTGAGGGCATAGTAGTCGGGGTTCTCCCGGCTGACCCCGGCATGGCCCAGGATGATGTTGGCCTGGGTCAGCATCCGGTCGATCTTCACTGTCTTGGGCCCTTTGGCGAAGATGTTTTGGACCGGCGCGTCGGAGATCTTCCCCGTGGGCCATTTCTCAAGCCGCGGAACAAGTTTGATTTTTACTTCTTCCGGGGTGATGTCTCCTGCAACCGCCAGGATGGAATGGTTGGGATGGTAGTACTTTTTATAAAAGCGGTCCAGAGTTTCCCGGGTCATCGAGGGGAGAGACTTTTTCGTCCCCTCGACCGGATGGCGGTAGGGGCCGCTGAGGAACAGGTTCTCCTGGAAAGCCTTTTCGGCCACATCCTCCGGCTGGTCTTCGGCGGCCTGGATCGCGGCCAGGGTCTTTTGGACCTCCCGTTTCACTTCCTCCTGGGGAAAGGTGGGGTGGGTGAGAACCTCCATGAAAAGGTCCAGCCCTTTTTCCAGGTCTTTCTTCAGAACCCGGAGGTTGAGGGTAGCGTAATCCCGCCCCGGTGAGGAATTGAGCGAAGCCCCCATAAAATCCAGTTCTTCATTGATCGCTTTTTCCCCGCGCTTGGCCGTTCCCAGAAGGAGCCCTTTCGCCGTTAAATAAGCCGCCCCTTCCTCCCCCGCGGAGTCCCTCCGGGATCCGGCATCGATGAGGAGCTGAAGGGTGACAAAAGGAAGGGAACGTTCCTCGGAGGTCAATAGGACCATCTGGTTGGAGAGAGTCATCCGCTGGACCGGCGGCATGGCCAGGAGGGTCCCCTCCATCCATGCAAGGATGAGCAGGAAAAAACCAAAGACGGCAAACCCCCTAAGCCGGGGAAGGGAGAACCAAGCAGGCCTGGGGAATTGATAAATCCGAAATCCGAATGTCGAAATCCGAAACAAATTCGAAACCCAAAAATTCAAAAAAACCAAACATGGAAAAAACTTTTGAATTTGGAAAATTTGGATTTGTTTCGAAATTCGAGTTTCGTGCTTCGAATTTGCATCCAGCGCTTTCCATCGGAGGTTTTGTTGCCCATTTGCGCACAACTTGACATTTAAGAGACAAAGGAGCTTGATCATTCCGAAACCTCCCCTATCGTAGTATGCGGTCCCTGCCGGAAGACCCCACGGGCGGCTCTTGGCCCGGTTTGGGCGGCAGGGGAATGAGGGTTCCCGCAGTCCGGTTGTCGGGAATCAGGTATTGCCGGGCAACACGCTGGATGTCCTCCGGGGTCACCCTCTGGATCAGCGGCAAGTACTGATCGATGACTTTCCAGCTCTGCGCGATTTCATACCGGGCCAGGAGCATGGCCTGGAAGAAGAGGGAATCCTGGCTGTAGATAAAAGAAGATTCCAATTGGTTTTTCACTTTTTCCAGTTCCCGCTTCTCCACCGGTTCTTTCTGCAGCCGCTCGATCTCCTCTTCCAGAGCCTTCTCCACCTCCCCCACCTGTTTTCCCGGAAGGGGGGTGGCATAAACGTAGAACAGGGCCGGGTCCCTGGAGAGAAGGGAATTTTCCGCATCCGCCTCAAGGGAAAGCTGCTTTTCCAGGATTAGTTTTTGATAGAGCCTGGAGCTTTTCCCCCCGGAAAGGATGGCGTTGATGACTTCCAGCACGTAGGCATCCGGGTGCTGCAGGTTGGGAACCCGATACCCCATGACCAGGAAGGGAAGCTGAGCCTCCTTTTTTAATGAAATCCTGCGCTCTCCGGCCTGCGGCGGGTCTTTGGGTTTCTCCTGCTTGGGGGCAACGCCCGGGGGAAGACTGCCGAAGGTTTTCTCGATCCGGGCCAGCATCTCTCCTTTTTTGAAGTCTCCCACCGCCACCAGGAAGGAATTCATCGGGTTGTAGTAAGTCTGATAGTGCCTCTTCAGGTCCTCCAGGGTGAACCGCATGAGGTCTTCCATCCAGCCGATGATCGGCCAGTGGTAGGGCTGCACCTGGAAGGCGGTCGCTTCCAGCTGCTCCATCAGGAAGGCTTGGGGATCATCTTCGGTGCGCTGCCTTCGCTCTTCTATCACCACCATTCTTTCGGTGACGAAGTCTTCCTCCCGGAGGTTCAGGCCCTGAATCCGGTCCGCTTCCAGGTCCATGACTACCTGGACCCGGTCGGACCTCAGGGTGGCGAAGTATCCGGTATAATCCCGGGAGGTGAAAGCGTTGGTCTGCCCGCCGTTCTCCTGGATGATCCGGGAATAATCTTCGGGCCCGTATTTCTTCGTTCCCTTGAACATCATGTGTTCCAGCATATGGGAAAGGCCCGTCTTACCCCACTCCTCATTCCGCGACCCGACCCGGTACCAGATGTGGAAGGTGATCAGGGGGGCCTTGGGATTTTCCAGGAGAATCACCTTCAACCCGTTGGAAAGGGTGGTTTCAAAAACCCGGTCCCCGAGACCGGCCTGGGAGGTTGGGGGCCAAAAGAGAGAGAGCAATAGGAGGAGCGGACCCACGGTTATCCAACTATTTGATTTCTTCATTCGTTACCCTTTCTGAAACACCAAGAATCTTTTTCCCATTTTACACCTAATCCATCGATTTCCCTAAAAGCCTTTTTTGTCCCCGGCCCGTGAAGATCGGGGTCCTGAAGTTTAATCCCCATCCGGGCTGCCTGCGGATTCCGGCGGCTTGGTTTGTTCCGGCGTAAAAATGACCCGAGGACTTCGCACGGAAGAATCTTTTTTAAACGATTTGGATCAGGAGCATGACGTTTAAGAATAGGACCACGAAAGCAACGGCCCAGAGGAGAATTTGATTCCCCCGCGAGTTGGCGTATTTCCCCATGACTCTGGAGGAGGAGGTCAGGAGGATCAGGGGGACAATCGTCAGCGGGAGCTGAATGCTCAAGATAATCTGGCTCCAGAGAAGTCCTTGGAAAGGATCCTGGATGAAGAGGATGATCCCCAGGGCGCCGAATAGAGTCACGTAGATTCCCATCCGCGAATGGCGGTCCGAACTGTTGAAGGGCTTCTGGAAAATCCCGGCAAAGATGCTTCCCCCGGCCATCCCCGCGGTAAGGGAAGAGGAAAAGCCGGAAAAGAGCAGGGCCAGGGCAAAGATGACTGCCGCCGCATTCCCCAGAAGAGGTTTCAGGGTCGCCTGGGCCTGGGGGAGTTCCGTGACCACGACTCCATGAGTATGGAACACCGAGGCCGCCACCAGAATCATGGTGCTGTTGATGGCCCACCCCACCAGCATGGCCACGAGTGTATCCGCATATTCGAACTTCAGCTGCTTCTGGATCACCTCCTCGCCCTGGAGGTTCCACTGTCGGCTTTGAATAACCTCGGAATGGAGAAAGAGGTTATGGGGCATCACCACCGCCCCCAAAACACTCATGACCACGGGCAGAGAACCGGCGGGAAGGGAAGGAACCACCCAGGCCCGAGCCGCCTCGGACCAGGGGATCTTGACCATGCTGAGTTCCAGCAGGAAGGCTATTCCGATGAGGGAGACGAAACCCAGGATCCACTTTTCCAGCCGGGGATAGCTATTGGAAAAGATCATATAAAGGACCAGGCCGCTGGAAAGGAAGGCTCCCGCGGCCAAGGGAAGGCCGAAGAGCATGTTCAATCCGATGGCCGTCCCGAGAACCTCCGCCAGGGCCGTGGAGACGGAGGCCCCCACCGCACTGCCCAGTAGCCATCCGCTAACCCCGCGGCCAAAATATTTGGCGCAGGCCTCCGAGAGGCAGAGGCCGGTGACGATTCCCAAATGGGCGGCGTTATGCTGCAGGAGAATGAGCATGAGGGTGGAAAGGGTCACCATCCACAGGAGGGAATACCCGTAGTTCGACCCCGCGGCCACGTTGGCCGCCCAGTTGCCCGGGTCGATGAAACCCACGGTGACCAGGAAGCCCGGCCCGAGGTATTTGAAAAGTTCAAACCCTCCAAGCCCGACGGGCCTCTTTCCGAACCATCTCATTTCACGCCTTCCTTCGGTCGTCTTCTCCGACCCTGGATTGTACTCTTCCCCGCGCCGTTCCGCTCGGCGCCGCTCTTTCCCCGAACGCGGCCTCTGGCCAGGGAGGCTAAGATCCCCCCGATACCAGGAAGGGCGAAGATCAGGGGTTGGGGAAAAGGGAAAGAAATCCGGCTGGTGGAATATATTAGCAAAAAATGGGCGGGAAGAAAATAAGGTGTCCGCAAGTCCGGTGGGGTAGGAATTTGGGGAAGAGTCTCAAGAATGATTCACTCTTTTCCCCATGCATTTCATGATCTCTTCGGCTTCGGCCACGATGCAATCAAGAAGTTCCTGGCAGGACGGGATGTCGTCGATCAGGCCGCAAGCCTGGCTGAAAGCCATGGACCCCCACTCCAGGTCCCCCTCCACGTAGGCTTTCCGGATCCGGCCCACCCCGTACTGCATCATCTCCCAGGGATCTACTTTGCTTTTGGCCATATCCATGATTCTCTTGGCAAAGTCGTTCTTGATGACCCGGCAGCGGACTCCGGTGAGGTTGTCGGTCACGACCGTGTCTTCCTCCGATTTGTCGATCAGGTACCTCTTCACGTGCTCGGGGACCGGCGCTTCCTTGGTTACGATAAACCGGCTTCCCATGGAGATCCCTTCGGCGCCGAGGGCCAGGGCAGCCGCCAATCCCCGGCCGTTGCCGATTCCCCCCGCGGCGACGACGGGGATTTTCAACCGGCTGGCTACCAGAGGAGTCAGAACCATGGTGGCGATGTGCCCCGTGTGGCCTCCCCCCTCGGTTCCCTGGACGATGACCGCATCGGCTCCGTCCTGCTCGGCCCGCAGGGCATGCTTCAAGGAGCCCATGGTGGGAAGAGCGATGATCTCATAGGGCCTCACCCGCTCGATGATCCTCTTGGGATTTCCCCGGCCGTAACTGGCGACGGGGACTCTTTCCTCGAGAATCACATCCAAAAGCTGATCCACAATGGGGTTGTCGGGCATGAAATTGACCCCGAAGGGTTTATCCGTCATGTCTTTGATCTGGCGGATGTTGTCCCGGAGCTGCTCGGGGGTCATAAAGGCCGCGCCCAGGATTCCCAGGCCCCCGGCATTCGATACGGCGGCCACCAGAGGGGGAAAGGATACCCAGGACATGGCCCCCTGAATGATCGGATGTTTGATTCCCAGCAGTTCGGTGATTCGAGTCTTCATTCCGTTTCCTTATGACGGATACGGGATACTCGATCCTGGATGCTGGATTTAGGATATCCCTTATCCAGGATCCGGTATCCAGAAATAACGAAAAGGCCGTGAGGGTCCATCCCCACGGCCTCGTTATTCGTCAGCCGTGGGTTTTGCCCACGGCCTGAATCGTTTCTATTATTTCATTTGAGGATCAAGCAGAACGTTCAGGCAGCGGGCCGGGCCTAAGGGCGAGGCACAACAGGAGTACACTGAGCACCCAGACCTGAACCCTTACCTGAACCATGAATTTCATCCTCCCCTGCAATGATTTATATTAAGACCCGGCATTTCTCTTTGTCAAGACCTTGTTTTCGCTTGCCCCCCCTTCACTTCCGGTAAATCAGATGAAAGTCAAGGTCTGGGAGGCTTTCTCAGGCAAAGGATATCTCCAAAGTGAAGGGGGGAAAACTTGTTTTCGACCAAAATTGTCTTGACTTTCCCTCTTCTTCACCTGGAAAATAATATTGCCTGTCACTGCCAGTCATAGGCCTCCGGCATAAACGGGGGCTTGGAAAAAATGAACCGCCCCAAGCGGATGGGAAAGGGGCGCGGAACGATGAGTTCCATCTTCAGCCAGCACAGGATCCCCCATGGCCATTAAAATCTCACTGATCGGGCTGGGCAATCTTCTTTTAGGGGATGAGGGAGTGGGTGTCCACACCGTAGAGGCGCTGAAAAAAAAATATGATTTTCCCGAAGAGGTCCGCCTCCTCGACGGCGGAACCCTGGGACTCGACCTCCTCCATCTGATCGAAGGAATGGATAGAGTTCTCTTTGTGGATGCGGTAGACTTAAAGAAGGAGCCGGGTACCATCGCGGTCATCGAGGGGGAAGGCCTTCCTTCCCTCCTGGAGCCCAAGCTTTCCCTGCATCACGTCGGCCTTGCGGACCTCCTCTTGGCCTCCAGTTTTCTGGGAACGCGGCCGGCAGAAATCGCCCTGGTAGGAATCCAGCCCGAAACCCTGGAAATCGGGCTTGAATTGTCCAAGACGATCAAGGGGCGTTTTGATAAACTATTGGAGACGGTTTTAGAAAAACTCCGAGAATGGGGTTTGGAAATCAAGGAAAAGAAGACTCAGGAGTCCGATTATGTGCCTGGCGATTCCGTCTGAAATTATAGAGATCAAAGACAAGATGGCCACTATCGATCTGGCGGGAGTCCGCCGGGAGGTGAGCCTCCTTCTATTGCCCGAGGAAGCCTCCGTGGGAGAATATGTCCTGGTCCACGCCGGGTTTGCCATTCAAAAGATCGACCAGGAAGCGGCCGAAGAAACCCTGAGGTTGTTAGAGGAAATCGCCCAACAAGAGAATGCATAGTGCAGAGCGCATAGAGCATAGCGTTAAGTCTTTCACGCCATGCGCTATGCGCTTTGCGTTTTTTCGTGAAGCGGTGCGCTTATGCATGAGGTCTCCATCGCTCTTAATCTTCTGGAGATCATTGAGAAGAAGTGCCGGGAGGAAGGGTGTCAAACGGTCGAATCGGTAAAGGTCCGCGTGGGGAAGGCCTCGGGCGTTCAGCCCGAGGCCTTTTCTTTTGCTTTCGAGGTCGTTAAAAAGGATACGCGCGCCCGAAATGCCAGATTCATGATCGATCTGATCCCTCTCGGCGGAACCTGCTCTGCCTGCGGAAACCGTTTCGAAACGGAAGAGGCCTATATCCTGGAATGCCCTTCCTGCGGCTCTCCCTCCCTCCAGATCACCCAGGGGTACGAGCTGGAAATCGTGGAGATGGAAGTGAATGAAGGCTAGAAGATCCGGGGGATGTTGTCTGCCATCCGTCGATGACGGTCCCTCCTCAAAATACAGGGTTTTTCCCTCCAAAATAGGCAATTTACCCTATTCTTTTATCCCCCACTTTTTTATAAGGTGGATTGAGTCAGTCCCCATTTTTTATCCCTCTTCCTAACCGTCACGCCGGGGCGGAATGAGTTACGGACGAATAGAAAAGTGTAAGCCGGTGTTCGGTTTCCTCCCCCAAGAATCCAACTGCAGAGGTGGGTGGATATGCACGTCTTAAGGCCCCTGTACGTCGTTTTAGCCATCGCGGGGATTATTCTATTCGCCAGGACCTTCGTCGTGCCCGAGGATTTCGGCATCCATGAAAGCGGGTACATGTATGGCTGGTACCGAAAGGCCAACGAAGGGGAGTGGAGAGCCTTTAAGCCGAAATATCAAGGCCAGGAGTACTGCCGGGACTGCCATGCGGAGCAGGAACAACAGGTTCGTTCCTCCCGTCATAATCTCATCGAATGCGAAAACTGCCATGGACCCGGCACGGGGGCATCCCGACGATCCGCAGAAGCTGACCCTGGACCGGAGCCGGGAACTCTGCCTCCGGTGTCATACCTATCTTCCTTACCCCACCAGCAAAAGATCAGAAATCAAAGGCATTGACCCGGATCAGCACAACCCTGGCGGAGAGTGTGCGGGCTGCCATAATCCGCATCAAGCGTCCAAGCCCTAATAGGAGGAGCAGGTGAAAAGGAGGGATTTTTTAAAGTTGGCCCTGGGAGGATCCGCCGCTCTGGTTTTGACCCGGGGGCTGAACGAAATCTTCCGGCCCGTTGCCCTGTATGCCTCTGCGAGGCCCGTCCGCTGGGTATTTCTGGTGGATACCTACAAGTGCATCGGCTGCGGTTTCTGTGTCAAAGCGTGCAAGCTCGAAAATGAAATCCCCTTCGATGCCAATGTCTCCCGGACCTGGGTTGAACGGTACGTCGTCACCAAAGAAGGAGAGGTGTTCGCCGACACCCCTAAGGAAGCGCGGAATGGGTTCACCACCAGCCGGATCGATCTCGGCCAGGGAAGGTATCAAGATATTCCCGGGAGAAAATTGACAAGGCCTTTTTTGTGCCCAAGCTCTGCAACCAGTGCGAAAAACCGCCCTGTGTCCAGGTATGTCCGGTGGGCGCTACCTATCAAACCGCGGAGGGAGTGGTCCTCGTGGACCGAAAGTGGTGCATCGGGTGCGGCTATTGCATCATGGCCTGCCCCTACGGAATGAGGTTTTTCCACCCCGTGCACCATGTGGCGGAAAAGTGCAATTTCTGCTATCACCGCATCGCGCAGAAAATGAAGCCGGCCTGCGTACTCGCGTGCCCGGTGGGCGCGAGGCGAATCGGGAATATCAAAGATCCGGGGGATGCGGTGGCCAAAATCATCATGACCCAGCGGGTATCGGTCCACAAGCCGGAATATGGAACCAACCCCCAGGTCTATTACCTCGGGCTCAGCGAGGAGGTAAGATAGATGATGGTCCTGGAAGAAGTCTGGACGGTAAAGGAACTTTTCGTTTACCCCAACGAATACATCTACTGGAGCATACAGATCGTTATGTACCCCTTCATGACCGGGCTGGTGGCCGGCGCCTTTGTCCTCTCCTCCTTGTACCATCTCTTCGGCATTCGACAGCTCAAAGAAATTGCCCGGTTCTCCCTGGTCTTTTCCTTCGCCCTCCTGATGGTCGCCCCCTTGCCGCTGCTCTTTCATCTCCTGCGGCCGGAGCGGAATTTTTATGTCTTCATGACCCCTCATTTCACCTCGGCCATCGCCGCCTTCGGGGTCGTCCTCTTTGTCTACGGATCCATCGTCGCCTCCGAGCTGTGGTTTCTCTACCGCAAACACCTGGTGGAGGCTTCCTCAAAGCTGAAAAACCAGCTGAACAAAACCCTAGCCGAAAAAATAAGGTACTGGGTATCCACGGTCCTGACTCTGGGCGCCTTCGAGGTCAGCGAAGCCACCCTCCGGCAGGATGAGAAGGCCATGAAGATCCTTGCGGGTGTGGGAGTCCCGGTAGCCTGCTTTCTCCACGGGTATGCCGGTTTTATTTTCGGCTCGGTGAAAGCGAACGCCCTGTGGATGACCCCCCTCATGCCGGTCATCTTCATCATGTCGGCGGTGGTCTCGGGCGTGGCCCTCTGCATGCTTACCTATATTATGACCATGGAGATCAAAAAAATCATGGCCTCCCGGAAGAGATCTCTTTTCGAGCATCCCACCCTGGAAGAGATTCGAGGGGTGGAAAAGTATGAGATCGGAATCACTTCGAAGTACCTCCTCTTCTTCATGATCTTCTCCATCAGCCTGGAATTGCTGGACCTGGTCTTCCGGGGCTACACGGCGGTCAAATCCTGGGATATTCTGAGGAACGTCATCTATGGAAAGGATTTCATCAATATCTTCCTTCTCCAGTACACCCTCGGAAACCTCTTCCCTTTTATCCTCCTCTTGATCCCCGGGCTCACCATCCGCCGGGTTGTCGTAGCTCTCGTTCTGGTCATTTTTGGAGTCTTCATGATGAGGTGGAATGTGGTCATCGGCGGGCAGTCCTTTTCCCTCACCTTTTCCGGATACATGCATTATCATCTGCCCCTGATCCCCCGGGATTTGAATACCTTCAAGGAGGGCCTCACGGGCGCGCTCTTCATTCTGGGATTGCCCTTTGTCTTGTTCTGGGTGCTCAGCAGGATCTTTCCCGTCTTTGACCTGAAGGAGACCTCTCGATAGAAGGGAAGGGGAAGGAAAGCCCGTCTGAATCTTTTCCGGAACGGTGAACCACTCTTGTTTCGCAGCCTCTTCCTGAAGGTGAGTCTCTCCGTGGGGTTAGTCATAACCCTCACCCTGGCCTCCTTTGCCTACTTCCTCATAGAAAATCAGAAGGAACATCTCCTCGACGCCAAAAGGAAAGAAATCGAGATCCTCTCCACGCTGGTTTCGAATTGGATCACCAACTTCATGCTGGAAGGAAGGGCCCAGGACTTTCATAATTTCTTCGGTCCCTTCCGGGTCCGGGAGGACCGGCTGGAGCTGCGCATCCTGGACCCCGGCGGAGCCGTCCTCCTTTCTTCCCAAAAGAACGAAACGGGGATTTCCATGGCTCATCTGCTCGCCGGGCACCCGGATCTCTCCGGGAAAACCCCGGTGGTTCGCGAGCAAATAATCCAGGGGCGGCCCTTTTTCAGCTCCCTCCAGGCCCTCGAGAATCAACCCAGTTGCTTCTCCTGTCACGGGGAGGAAAAAAAAATCCTGGGACTGCTGAATGTGGCTTTGCCCATGGAAATGATTCACCGGTCTATCGCTTTCAACCGCAACCTGCTGATCGCCTCGGCGGCCATCACCCTTCTGCTGATGGCCGCGGCGATCAATTTTCTCCTCACCCGGCTGGTCAAAAAGCCTGTCGCCCTTCTCATCGAGACCATGTCTCGGGTGGAGCAAGGCAATCTCGCCGTGGAGGTGAACCTCGGCACCCGGGACGAACTGGGGCACCTGGCCCGGAGCTTCAGCTCCATGGTCCAAAAACTTTCCCTGGCGCAGAAGGAACTGGAAAGGCAACAGCAGCAGCAGATGCTCCAGGTCAAGCACCTGGCTTCCCTGGGGGAGCTGGCCGCCAGTGTGGCCCACGAGGTGAAGAATCCCCTGGCCGGGATCAAGCTGGCCATCCAGGTTTTGGCCAAGGAACCCCGGGTGGCGGATAACCAACGAGAAACCATTCAGGAGATCATCCGTTCCATCGATCGCCTGGACAAGACCATCACCGATCTCCTCTCCTATTCCCGCATTTCCCCGCCGGCCTTGAACCCCGCCGATCTGCACCAAGTGATCGAAGCGGCCCTTTTCTCGGCTAAAGAAGAAGCCCAGGTCACCGGAGTCCGGGTGGAAAAGTCCTTTGACCTGACTCTTCCCCTCTTGCCCCTCGACCCCCGGCAGATGGAGGGCGTCTTCCTGAACCTCTTCCTGAATGCCTTGCAGGCCATGCCCCAGGGGGGCATCTTGACCGTCCGGACGAGACGGCGGGAATCCGGGTATCGCCGCCAGGAAAGTATCTCCGACCACCCAGGCCCGGAAGAAGGTTGGGCTGAGGTCACCGTGACGGACACGGGGGAAGGAATTCCCTCCGAGGTTTTGGGAGAGATCTTTCGGCCCTTTTTCACCACTAAAGCAAAGGGCACGGGTTTGGGGCTCTCCCTGGTTCAGCGGGTCGTGGAGCAGCATCACGGACAGATCTTGGCTCAGAGCCAGCCGGGCGTCGGAACCACATTTTATCTGCTTCTCCCCATTCCCGCGCAGCCAACCAAAGGAGAGTCCGTATGAAGGAGAAGATCCTGGTTGTGGATGATGAAAGGCTGATCCGCCAGTCTTTGGAAAAAGGGCTGGCCGGCCAGGGCTATGCAGTATTTGCCGC
This sequence comes from uncultured delta proteobacterium, assembly GCA_963802665.1. GTDB lineage: Bacteria > Desulfobacterota > SM23-61 > SM23-61 > SM23-61 > SM23-61. The sequence goes on from CAWDJO010000003.1 coordinate 92,089, forward strand.
GGAAGATGGGAAAACCGCCCTTCGCCTGGCGGAAGAAGAATCCCTGGACCTGATCGTGCTGGACCTCAAGCTGCCGGACCTCAACGGGATTGAGGTTCTCAAGGCCCTGCGCGAACTGGAAAAAGATATGCCGGTCCTGGTCATCACGGCTTACGGCAGTATCGACACGGCCATTCAAGCCATCCGGGCGGGAGCTTACGATTACATCACCAAGCCTTTCGACCTGGAAGCCCTCCTGCTTTCCATCAACCAGGCCCTGGAGGCTTCCCGCCTGAAAAAAGAGGTCACTTATTTCCGGTCCCAGGAGACGATCCGGTCCGGCCTCCACCGGATCATCGGCCAAAGCCCGGCGATGAAGGAAGTGGGCCGCTGGGTCAGGCAGATCGCCCAGAGCGAAGCATCCACGGTCCTACTGGAAGGGGAAAGCGGGACGGGCAAAGATTTGGTGGCCCGCACCATCCATACCGAGAGCGCCCGGGCGAACCAACCGTTCATCGAGGTCAACTGTGCCGCTCTTCCCGAGACGCTCATCGAAAGTGAACTCTTCGGCCACGAGCGAGGGGCCTTCACCGATGCGAAAACCCGGAAGGCCGGCCTCCTCGAGATCGCCAACCGGGGAACCCTGTATCTGGACGAGATCGGAGACATGAACCCAGCTTTGCAATCCAAGCTGCTCAGCATGATCGAGAACAAAAGGTTCCGCAGACTGGGCGGGGTGAAGGATCTGTCCGTGGACGTGCGGTTCATTGCGGCTACGAACCGGAACCTGGCTTCGGCGGTGGAAAAGGGGGGCTTTCGGAATGACCTCTATTATCGTCTCAAAGTCTTTTCCATTCATCTTCCCCCGCTTCGGGAAAGGTTGTCCGACCTTCCCCAGCTCATCGGCTTTTTCCTTGCTGAGCTCCAAAGAGAATTCAAAAAGAAGATCCTGGGTCTCTCTCCGGAGGCGGAAAAAGTCTTGGCCGGCTACCACTGGCCGGGGAACGTCCGGGAATTGCGAAATGTCCTGGAGCGGGCCTTCATTCTCTGCGACGAAGAGAGGATCGGGCCCGAGCACCTGCCGCCTGAACTTATCGCCCCGATAACCCCTCCTCCCAAACCAGGAGAATCTCTCTTCCGGCTTCCTCCGGAGGGGATCCATCTGGAAACCCTTGAGGAGGATTTGATCCGCCAGGCCCTGGAAATATGCTCTGGGAACCAGGTGCGGGCAGCCAAGCTTCTGGGAATAAGCAGGGATGCCCTTCGCTACCGGATGAAAAAATTCAACTGGACCTAAGACTGGGGGATTCCCCCCACCCCTGGGTCATTTCACCCAGAGACCACCCTTTCGGATCTCCACTTTCCCCCCAGAGGGTCACCTTCTTCCCTTGCCCTAGGCATCTTTAAGCCCTCTAAAGCATTTGAATTTTCCCCGTACCGGGGGAAAATCAAGCGCTCTTAGAGACCCATTTCCCGGCTGGCATGAGTATTGCTCTTGAAGTTGAATCAGGAGGGAAGCAGCCATGAGCGACATCATCATAACCTACGATGTTCATCACGCGACTCCATTCGGTCCCCTGATCGTCCTTTTCATCGCTATAACCGGCCTGAATGCGGGAGCTTATTTGGCTTCAGTGGTTTTTGCCCATCTCGGCAAAAAGGAATACCTCCCCCTGGCCAAGTTATCGGCCCTGGCGGTTATCCTTCTCTGGGCGGCGGCTCCTCTCCTTCTCCTTCTGGACATCGGGCAGCCTCTTCTCTTCTGGCATCTCTTTGTCTATTTTCAACCCGAGTCTCCCATGGCCTGGGGCACGCTGATTCTAACGATCTATCCCTTTCTGGGCTCGGTGTACATCTGGTATCTCTTCCACGATGAAATCCAGAAAGCCAAGTTTTGGGGACTTCTCGGCCTGCCCGTTGCTTTGGGCTCCCATGGGTTTGTGGGCTTCGTGTTGAGCTTTTCCACGGCCCGCATCCTCTGGACCACTTCGATCACCCCGATCTTTTTCCTGGTCAGCGCCGCCCTTTCGGGCCTGGCCCTGGTCGTGATCCTGGACATGGTGCGTTATTATTCCACCCTGCGGCGTTCCCCCGAGGCCCAGGCCAGGGAACGGCTGATCTTCCATCACTTGGGAGAAGGCCTGTACATCTTGATCTTCGCCGACCTGGCCCTGATCCTCTTCTACCTCATGAAACTGGGCCTGACCCCCGAACTCTTTGATCACGTCCTCAAACTGATGACCGAGGGAAAACTCTCCGTCGCCGACCTCTTCATTCCCGTGATCCTGGGGCTTATCGCTCCTCTGGCCTTGTTGGTCGTCCCCAGGACGGCCCGCAGTCCGGTCAGTCAGCTGATTGCTTCGGCCTTGATCATCTTCGGAGTCTTTTTCATGGGAAACTTGATTCTTTCCGCCGCCCAGGCCCTACCCCTGGTTTAGTTGCTCATCTTGTGGGCGGTCCCGCCCATGGCGGGAGGGCCGCCCCTACAAATACTGTTTAACTGCGTTCATCTGCGAAAATCTGCGTCCCTTTTTATCTTTGCTTAGGAAATTATAAAAGTCTCTGCGCCCTCCGAGGATGAAAAAAATCAACCGCAGAGTCGCAGAGCCGCACAGCTTTCTGGGCAAGACAATAAGCGAAAATCATTTTATGGATATGGACTCCTCAGGGCCTTTCGATCCTCGGGGATTGAAGACCAAAGGATGAACGAAGAGGAGGCAGAGAACGCAGAATCATTCCTTGAAAGCCCCTTGACCGTATTGACCTTCCGGGAAGGGTGGGCCAGGGGCCGCTAGCCCACCTGCATCCTGACCCTGAGCATTTGGCAATTTCTACCTCTGCGTGCTCCGCGACCTCTGCGGTTAAGTTTTTTTATTTAGCCTTTGACTTCGGGCCGAAGGGCTCGGGCAGAAACTTCCCGTCCCTCTCCTCCAGGAAACCCTTCATCCCCCTTTCCTTCTGGGCATCGAACATGGCCTGGCGTTCCGGGCCGTGGGAGCAGTGGGCCAGCGTGGAATAAGGGGCGCATACCTCCATGGCCGCCCCGATGCCGTAGGCCATGTAGCCGGACAAAATCAGTCGCTTCATGACTCGCACCGAGTTGGGAGGAACCATGGCGATTCTTTCAGCCAGGGCCATCACCGTGGACATGAGCTTTTCCTTGGGAAGGCACTCGTTCACGATCCCGATCCGCTCCGCCTCTTTCCCGTCAAAATGGTCCCCGGTGTATAAGTAACGGGCGGCCCGATGCCAGCCGGCCAGGGCCGGGATCAAGAAAGTGCTGTTGGCGTTGTGCCTGACTTCCGGTTGACCGAAGACGGCATCGTCCGAGCAGTAGCACATGTCGCAGGCCATGGCCAGCCACATGCCCCCGCCCATGCAGTAGCCGTGAACGGCGGCGATCACCGGCTTCTTCAGACGCCAGAGGTCCAGCTGCCGGTGTTGGACATTTTCGTAATCGTGAACCTGGACCACCCCCAGAAACTCTCCGATGCTGCCGTAGATGGCCGGATCCGTGAGGCTTCCCTTTCTGCCGGGGACCGCCCCCATGGCGTAGCCGGAGGAAAAAGCCCGCCCGGCGCCGCATATCACCATGCAGTAAACGTCGGGATCGTTGTCGCCTTCCTGAAGGGCGGCGTGAAGCTCCCGCTCCAGGTCCGGGGTCAGGGCATTGAGGGTATCGGGCTGGTTCAGGGTGATCTTCAAGACCCTTTTCCCCTTCTCGCAAAGAATCAGCCTATAGTCGTAAGCCATGTCCTTCTCCTTTCCCTTTTGAGGTTTGAATTTCAGGCAGACCTTTCCTGTTAAATCCTTATAGGATTTTCAGGAAAGAATAAAGAAAAATTTTCCGCGGGGGCGTTGGGAATCGACTCAGATCTGCTGTTCCACTTCAGGCTGCTTTCCGGAAGGAGGCTGCGCCGCGGGGGCGGCAGGGGATTTTCTCAAAGTACTCGTCACATCGGAGAGATATTGAAGGGCCAGAAGCAAAAAGCCGATGGGCAGAAAAAGATAGGGGATCACCATGGGGGTTCCCAGGGAGGTGGACATGCGGTCGTTGTGCAGCCAGGCCTTCCAGGCCATGTCCGCCCCCTTCCAGATCATGATGGAGCAGAAGAAGAGGCCTGCCGTGGCCCGCAGGATGTCCAGGCGGGCCTTCACGGCAGGCCTAAGGCGATCGTAGAGAAAGGTGATGCGGATCTGGCTACCCACCCGGAGGACGTCACCCGCCGGAATCACGCACAGGAAGGCGAGGAGAAAGGTGTTCACCTCCAGGGCCCAGTGGGTGGGGGCGACGAAAACGTAACGCATGATCACGTCATAGGTGATGCTGGCCACCATGAAGACCAGGCCCGCCTGTCCGATGACCCCGATTCCCTGGTTCAAATGGCCGACAAACCCCGCTGATTTTTTTTCGCTCTGGTTCATGTCCGTCCCAAAGCGAGGTTGATGGCTTTCTGCCCGATCTCTTCCCCCACCTGTTTCTTCCACCAGGCCCACACCGGCTGGCTCTTTTCCTCGAAGTCCTTGAGCTCTTTGTCGGTGGGTTTGAAGGTCTTGATCCCCGCTTTTTCGATCTGGGGCCAGTATTTTTCCGGGTAGAATTTTTTGTTGATTATGGGTGCTGAATTCTTTTCATACCACTTGGCGGCATCCCAAAAAGCCGCTTTGGTCTTGTCGGGCATTTTGTCCCATTGGTTTTTCAACAGGAAGATGGAGATCGTGAACCCGGTTACGGGTATTTGGAAGCAATACTTGACCTGCTCGTAGATTTTCCGGCCCATGACCGTCGCGATGTTGGCCACCACGGCTTCCACCGTCCCGCGCTGGACCGCCAGGTAGAGTTCGGAAGAAGGGATTCGGGCCCCGGCCACTCCATAGGCCTTCAACACTTCCTCGGCTTCGAAGCTGACGATGCGGACCCGTTTCCCTTTGAGATCGGCCAGGCTGCCCACCTGCTTGGACCCGCTCCAGATGTACTCGGGCTCCAGAATCGCTCCTCCGCCGGTGAGCATGAAAGTGTTGTCCTTGGCCAGGACATCGTTGATGAGTTTCCACAGGGGAGACTCCATGTCCAGCCTTTCCCCATGCGTATATAGCTGATCGCACAGGCTCGGCAGGCCGGTGATCCCCAGGATGGGAAAGGTCCGGGTGATGTAGGAGCTGGTGTGGAACATGAAGTGGATGGTCCCCGCCCGCAGGGCCGCCGTCTGCTCGTCGGTCTTGACCAGGGTGCCCGAATCGAAAAAGTCGATCTTGAAGAGGTCGGAATGTTTCTTCAACTGGTTCACGAAACCCATGATCGGAGGGAAAAGGTCTTGGTAAGCGGGAGTCAGGTAGGTCACTCCGGTATAGGTGGGGGGAGCGGCTTGAGCGGTCCCCCTGAAGCCTCCCGAAGCGCCGAGAAAGGCGGATCCCGAGCAGATTCCCGCGGCCTTCAAAAACTGTCGTCTCGTCATCTTCTCCATAGGATTCCTCCTCCGGGCCCTTCGGCCCTCGATTTATTTGACCAGGCTTGGAAGCCAAAGGCTCAAAGGCGGATAAACGGAAAAAAGAATCAGACAGGCCAATTCAACGAACAGAAAGGGAATGCTGCTGTTTATGATCTCCTCCACGGTCAGGACCGGGCAGCAGCTCCTCAGGGTGTACAGGTTCAGCCCCACCGGCGGGGTGACCACGGCCAGCTCCAGGTTGATGACCAGAACGATGCCGTACCACAGGGGGTCGTAGCCCATGGCCTTGATCAAAGGAAGTAGGATGGGAGTGGTGATCACCACCAGGGAGGCCGCGTCCACGAACATCCCTCCCAGGATGAGCAGGGCCTGGATGGCCAGAATCATGACGATGTTGGGAAGGTTCAGGCTCATGAAGAAATTGCTCAGCTGCTCGGGGACCCGGACCATGTTCAGGTAGTCGCCGAAGATCTTGGCGCAGCCGATGATGAGCATGATGGCCACGCTGATCCACAGGCTCTCCCGGATGATCTGGACGAACTTCTTAAAATCCATGGACCGGTACGCCACCCCGGCGATGAGGAAGGCCCCCGCGGCCCCCACCGCCGAAGCCTCCGTGGGCGTGGCCACCCCGAGGTAGATGGACCCCAGGACCAGGAAGATGAGGATCGCCGTGTGCCAGATTCTTTTCAGGCTGGACCAGCGTTCCCGCCAGGTGAATTTCAGCTCCGCAGAGGTGGGCGCCAGTTCCGGAGAGATGAGAACCCGGATGAAAACATACGCGCTGAGCATGAAGGCCAGGACCAGGCCGGGAACGATGCCTCCGATGAAGAGTTTGGCCACCGACTCGCCGGTGATGGCGCTGTAGATGATGAAGGGAACGCTGGGGGGAATGAGCATGGCCAAGGCTCCGGCAGTAACCACGGACCCGGCGGCAATCTTTACCGAGTACCCACGTTTCAGCATTTCAGGAACGGCCATGGACCCGATGGCGGCCACTCCGGCCACGCTGACGCCGCTCACCGCTCCGAAAACCGTGCAGGCGGCAATCGAGCCGATGGCCAGGCCGCCAGGCAGCCAAGATAGCCAGCGGGTGGCAACGGTATACAGGTCCGCTCCGATGGGACTCTTGGCCAGAATGTGACCCATGAGAACGAAAAGAGGAAGAGCCAGGAGTTCAAACGTAGTGAGCTGGCCGAAAATGGAAGTGGCGACAAAGGCCAGCGCGTCTGGCCCGCGGAACAACAGGAGCCCAACGCTCCCGGCCACGCCCAGGGCGATGAAGATGTCCACGCCGAAAAAGATCAGGAAAAGAAGAAGCAGGGTTACCCCTAGGGGTTCCATGATCTATCTCTTTCTCCGGGTGTTTTCCCCGTCGATCCCGCTCAGGAATCGCCGGGCGTATTCCACCAGCCCGCCGGCGGCCACCAGCTCGCGGATGAAATCGGGGTAGGGCGCGGCTTTAGCAGTCAGGAATTTCTCGGCCAGGGTCAACGGTTTCCCCTCTTCCTGCCCGCTTTCGGCGCGGATGCGGCGGCCAGCCCTTCATCCAGGTAGCGCCGTTCCTGCCGCCGCAATTCTTCCACCCCGATGAACTGATTGAACTCGCTGAACTGCCACATCCGGTCGCTGAATCCCGCGGTGGTTCCGGTGCGCTTCAATTCTTCCATAAGCCCGGTCACCGCCTTGGCAGCGGCGTAGGTGGCTGACACCGGGTAGATGACCAGGTTATACCCGATGGCTTCCAGCTCCTTGGCCGGGAGGAAAGGCGTCTTCCCGCCTTCCACGTTGTTGGCCAGGGTCGGAGCGTCAACCTCGCGGTTGATGCGGCGCATCTCCTCGACGGACCGGGGAGCCTCGACGAAAATGACGTCGGCCCCCGCCTCCCGGTAGAGATTTCCCCTTTCGATGGCTTCGTCCACTCCCAGAACGGCCAGGGCGTCCGTCCGGGCGGTGATGACCAGGTCCGAATCCTTGCGGGCGTCGAGGGCGGCCTTGATTTTGGCCACCATGTCCTCCCGCCCCACCACCTGTTTGCCTTCCATGTGCCCGCACCGCTTGGGGAAAACCTGGTCTTCGATGAAGAGACCGGCCGCCCCCGCCCTTTCGAATTCCCGGACCGTGCGGGCCACGTTGAGCACGCCGCCGTGGCCTGTGTCCCCGTCGACCAGAATGGGAATTTCCACCGTATCGGTCAAACGGGCCAGGTGGTCAACCATTTCCGGAAGGGTCAGGAAGGAAATGTCCGGTTTGCCCATGAGAGCCGCGGTCGCCGGATAACCGCCCACAGCCAGGGCCTTGAAGCCGGCCTTTTCTATGATCCGGGCGCTCAGGGCGTCGTGAGCCCCGGGCATGACCAGGATTTCCGGGTCGAGAATATATTTCTTGAACAGCGCGGTCTTTTTCATCCCGCCCTCCCGGGGAGAATCGGGGTTCATTCTGGATAAGAAAAAACGAGCGTCCCACGCGGCTTCGGATCGCCGCCTCGATCGAAAAAAGGAAGAAAGGGAGAGGCCTCCGAATCGGAAGCCCTCATCGCCAATGGTTTTTCCCGAAGGAAGACTGGCAGGACGCTGACTTTCATCACCTAATAATTGCCTGATTTATCCGATGCGAATGGAAATGTCAAGGAAATTGTAAGCTTTTTGAGACTTGACCGATGTGGGGCGGAGAGGCTGAATGGATTTGAATTTCTTTGAGGGGCATCCCCCTGGCTCCCTCAGAAGAGAGCCAGGGGGGATGGACAGGATAGGTCCGATCCTTCCTGGTTAATCCCCGCTCGTCTTCTGAACCTAGCGCCGGGCCGTTTTCCCGCTCATGGGAACGGAAACGGAGCTCCGAGCGGGATCATTGGAATAAATTTGAAGGGCCGCGCTCTTGGTCCCCGCGGTTGTGGGGGAGAAGGTTACCATAATGGTGCACGATCCACCCGGGGCCAACTGGTTGCACACATGCGTCTCGCTAAACTGGTTCGCGTTGGTTCCGCCGATGGTGACCGACTGAATGTCCAGGGGTGCGTTTCCATTATTGGTCACGGTCACCTTCTTGCTTGAATACCGGTTGATACTCACATAGCCGAACTTCAGACTGGCGGGAGACACGGAAATCGCTGGAACGGCTGCGCTGGCCTCCTGGGTGACGCTCAGGGCGTTTCCGGCAACGGTCAGAGTCCCGGTCCGGGAAGAAGAGCTGCTGTTAGCGGCTACCGAATAGGAGACGTTCCGTTCCCGGAACCGCTCTTGGCCGGAGAGTATGGTAATCCAGCCGGCGCTGCTCACCGCACTCCATCCGCAGCCGGTCAGGGAAGTTACGTTAACCGACTCGCTGCCGGCGCTGGCCGAGAAGCTTTTCGAGGTGGGCGAGATAGAATAGGTGCAGGGAACTCCGGCCTGGTTAACCTTAAAAGTCATCCCGGCTATCGTCAGGGTCCCGGTCCGGGGAGAGGTGCTCGAATGGGCAGCGACGGAGTATACCACCGTTCCGTTTCCGGACCCGCTCGACCCGGCGGTCACGGTAATCCAGGCATCGTTGCTGGAGGCCATCCAGGCACAACCGGTTCCGGCGGTCACGCCCATGCTTCCCGTTCCGCCCGCGGCGGTGATGTTTTGCTGGGTCGGGTTGAGGGTATAGGTACAGGTGGCCCCGGCCTCCTGAGAAACGGTCACTGTCTGGCCGGCCACTCGCAGGCTGCCCGTCCTGGAGCTGGTGCCGGTATTGGAATTCACCAGGAAGGATACGGTCCCGGGTCCCGTTCCGCTGGCCCCGGAGCTGATCGTGATCCAGGTATCATTGCTGCTGGCCGTCCAGGGACAATCGCTGGAAGTGTCCACATTGATACTTCCGTTCCCCCCGGAAGCGGCAAAAGAGGATGGAGAAGGCGGGCCCACGGTGTAGGAGCAGGCGGGATTCAACCCCACGTAGGCAATCGTATAATCACCGAACCCGACTACGCTGTTCAGTTCGGAGTAAGCAATCCGGAAGTATCCTGCTTCTCCCCACCAGGTTCCCCAGCTGTTTTTGACGATGAAGTATTGTCCGGGGTCATCGTAACCCACGATCAGGACGGCATGGTAACCCGCCAGACTTCCGCTGACATAGGAATAGACGCCGCTGTGGTAAGAGAAAAAATCCTGGTAGACGGCCAGGGTGGTGACCAGCGGACCATTGCTGTAAAGGGCGTTTTTGATTCCCGCCACGGTCGCCTGGGTGGTGGCCACGTAGTACCAGCTCGAAATCCGGTAGGCCGAAGACTGCCAGTCGGCACAGGCATTGGCGCAGGACCCGTTGGTGGCCGTGTAAGGATAACAGGTTTCCGGGGGAAGTCCGGTACTCTTTATGTAGTTGGAAGCCGAACTGACGGACCCCCCGCCGCAGCTTCCCGCGTTGCCGCAGGAAACCATCACCTGCTCGGAAAGATTCAAATCCACCCCCGGGGTCTGATTGGCGATCAGCGTGGTGGCCTCCAGGGCCGCGGTCGCGGCAAATGCCCAGCAGCTTCCACAGCTCTTCTGGTCCCGGATGGGGGTGACGAAATTCCCTCCGTGGTCGCGCCAGTCCAAACTGACGGGCGCCTCAAAGAGCGGGGCTTCTTCCTCCAAATTGAGTCTGGGTTCCAGACCGGTATGCACCGGGCGCACCAGCCCCAGTCTTTTCTGCTGGTCGGCAAAGGAAAGACGGGATAGGGGGTTGTCCCCCGCCTGCCATCTGGCTCCCTTTTTCTGAATCTCCGCGCGGATCTCATGCAACCCTTGACCGTATGCCATGGACTGCATCCAAAAGAAGCAGACCATCACGAAACCGAACATTGCCATGCTGATCAGTAAGAATTTCTTTCTCGCCATTTTTCCCCCCCATTT
>CAWDJO010000004.1:0-17542 GCA_963802665.1 uncultured delta proteobacterium
TCCTTCTCCTCCAATGACATTTCCCGGGATTTGAAGAGCGAAGAGGGGATGAAGTTTTGATAACGACAGGGTGGATGGGTGCAGGGGTCGCAGGGTGCGGGTCAAAAAACTTGAATTTCCCATTACCCATTGCCTCTAACCTCTTACCTGTTTTTGCGCGATCAGGCTGGCAATCGCCCTCCGTTTGCCCCCTTCCCGGAATACTCCCTCCCGGTAAAAAAGAACATGAAACCCCCGGAAGAGACGGAGCAGTTCGTTGGGTTTGAGAACGAATTGCGTTTGGCCGGGACCTCCGGTGCCAAGTTTTTTTTGCTCCGTCGTATAGGTTTCGAAAACTACCATTCCTCCCTTTTTCAGGCCTTTTTTTATCCTGGGAATCAGGCGACGGTCGAGGAAATAAAAATTGAGAACAAGGTCATACCGCCCCGGGAGAAGGCGATAAGTATCCAGATCCGCGGCCATCGCCTTGATCCTGACTCCCCTTGCCCTGGCCAGTTTGCGGGCCCGGCTCATGGCAACCGGGGAGATATCGACGGCTTCAGCTTCAAAGCCGTGTTCCGCCAGGAAAACGGCGTTCCTTCCTTCACCGGCGGCCAGGTCGAGGGCTTTTCCCTTGGGCAGAGAGCGTAAGTATTTTTTCAGAATGGTGTTTGCTCCCCGATTCAAATCAGGCTTTCTTTCCCGGTATCTCTTGTCCCAACGCTTTTGGTCCTCTTTCATATTCTGCTTCTCCCATCGGATTTAATATATTCTAGCAACAGAACTCCCTTTTGGCCATTTCTCCGTTTGTCTTTTTCGCCCCGGGTATGCGTCCTCTTGCCTCTTTTCACTTTTTGATTTCTCCTTCCTGGGCAAAGGCAGGCTTGTGGCCCGGAGGCAAGGGCGTTCCGCGCAAAAAGCATCGGCGGGAAAGGAATCCCACCCGGAGATCTCCCCGTACTTCCGCAGGATGAGGCGGGCCCATCGCGTTCCCCTAGTAGGCTATGAATTTGTCCTTAGCGAAAGAACAATTTGCCCGCCCGGCCCAGGAAGTGACCCGTGCCTCATGGTTTTTGCGCGGAACGCCCTTGCCTCTGGGCCGCGCGACGCCCGGAATTTAATGCACCTTACAGCCATTTGGCGAAAAGTGAAGGTGGGCGCATTCGTCTTTTGTTGACTCCCTGCCGGCAATTTAGTACGCTTAGCCCGGGTGAAGAGGGGGACAATTGCATATGAATAAAAAGATCGAGAAGGTGGCGATCGTCGGCGGCGGTTTCATGGGAATCCAGATTGCCATCGTGGCGGCGAAGTTTGCCGGAAATACGGTGAAGATCTATGATGTCAACCCGGAAGCTTTTGAGAGAGCTGAGAAAATTCGGGAGGCCCTGCTCTCCAGCCAGGTCGCCGCAGGAAAAATCTCTGAGCAGGATAAAACCAGAATCAAAGAGAGGATCACCTTCTTTTCCGAATTGTCCGCCGCCCTGGCCGGCGCCGACCTGGTTATCGAAGCGGTGCCGGAGGTTTTGGAATTAAAGAGAAAGGTCTTCGCCGACCTGGACCGGCTGGCCCCGCCGGAAGCCATCCTGGCCTCCAATTCATCCACCATGCCGGTGTCGAGGATGGAAGACGCCACCCGGCGCCCGGGAAAAGTGGTCAACATCCATTTTTACCCTCCCATCGAGCAAAGAAACATCGTTGACCTTATGGGGGGAACCCGGACATCCCCGGAAGTGCTGGAGATCGCGGAGGGCTGGATCCGGAGGCTGAAATGTCTGCCCCTGAAAGTCCGCAAAGAGCTGCTTGGCTTCTGCTTCAACCGGGTCTGGCATGCGGCCCGTCTGGAAGCTCTGAAGATGTGGGCGGGAGGATCGGTGGACTTCATGGATATCGACCGGGCCTGGATGATCTTCACCGGCATGCCCCTGGGGCCTTTCGCCATGATGGACGGCATCGGCCTCGATGTGGTCCTGCAGGTGCACAGATTTTATCATGAGGAATACAAGGACGCTTTCTACAGGCCCCCCGAGGCCTTGGAAAAGATGGTGGAAAAAGGAGAGCTGGGAATGAAAAGCGGAAAGGGGTTTTACGCCTACCCCGGCCCGCCTTTCAGTAAACCCGACTTTCTTAAACCTTGATACATATATTGCCACAGAGACCACAGCAAAGAATGCCTAAAATTCGAAATGCCTAAAGTGCCTAAAATTGAAACCGGGGCTTTATTGCCTTTGACTCCGAACTCAAAACTCTGAACTTTTTTGAATGGAGGTCGATATGGCCCATTCAGTCAACTTGGAAACCTGCAAGAAATGCGGCCTATGCGCCGAGGTGTGCCCGAACCAGATCATTGAGTGGGCTCAGGAGAAAGAACCCGGATTTCGGGCCGATCGGATCTCCCTATGTTTCCAATGCGGCCACTGCATGGCGGTCTGCCCGACCCAATCCATAACCGCCGGAGGGCTGTCCTACGAGAAGGATTTCTTCGACCTTCCCATGGGAGGGCTCGGGGAGTGCGATTTTTTCAACTTCCTCTCCAGCCGGCGGTCGGTCCGGAATTTTCAGGACAAACCCGTACCCAAGGAGATGCTCCAGAGGATCATTGACGCCGTCACTTTTGCCCCCATGGGTTTCCCCCCTCACAAGGTCGAAGTCACCGTGGTTCAGAATCGGGCGGTGATCAAAAAGTCCCTTCCCCACCTGATGAAGCTCTACGGCGATTTGAACAAATGGATGAAAAATCCGCTGGCGCAGTTTTTCATGAAGCGAAAAATGAATCAGGAAACCTTCAACACCATTCAAAACCATGTGATGCCGGCCATGGAAAAGGGGTTGCCGGAGATGAGGGAGAAGGGGAGGGATATTTTTACGCGAGGAGCGCCGGCCTTAATCCTGTTCCATGCACCCCGCGACTCGGAAAATCACACCGAAGACAGCCATGTCGCCGTCACCTATGGGCTATTGGCCGCTCACGCTCTCGGCCTGGGAGCCAGCGCCATCGGCCTGATTCCCGCGGCGGTGGAAAGGAATCGAGACCTCAGAAAATTGTTTCAGATCCCCGGGGAAAACGAAGTCCTGGCCTCGATGATCGTCGGCTACCCGAAGCTAAGCTTCAAGAGAGGAATCAAGCGGGAGTTGGCCAGGGTTAGCTGGATTTAGAGAAAATTGGAAATGTGAAGCGGCCCCCGGGCGACTAAAGCCCAGAGATTTGTGATCAGAAAATCGAATACAGAATCCTTAGCGCTAAGCCCGGATTTTCTTCTATTTTCCCTATTGGCACGGGAAAAAATTCAGGAGTCTGAATTATTTTCTTGACAAGAAGGGGAGGGCCGTGTAACTCTGAATGAAATTCTTCGGAAGAGAAGGCGTAATGGACAGACCCCAAATCTTTAACAACCTCAGCTGGTGGTTTTATTATTACGGAGGGGTCTGCCCATCGGCGAGGAAGACTTAATCCTTAAGTCATAACCTAAAAAAAACAAGCCATGGGTAGATCGAAAGACGCTATCCATGGCTTTTTTATTTTCCGGAATCAAAGGCCATGGTGGCAAAAACCCCATGGCCTTTTTCGTCGGAGGTCCAGCAGCCATGATCATCGTCATGAAAAGCAACGCCAGCGAAGGGCAGATCGGGAAAGTGGTCGAATGGATCGAGTCCATCGGGTACAAGGTCCATCTTTCCCAGGGCGTGGAAAGAACCCTCATCGGAGCCATCGGGGACGGGAGGGGAAAAGAACAGCTCCAGTCCATTGCCGGTCTGCCCGGGGTGGAAAAAGTGGTTCCCATCCTGAAACCCTACAAGCTCGCCAGCCGGGAATTCCAGGAAAAGAATACGGTCGTACAGGTGGGGAACCTGGAGATCGGCGGGCCTCGATTTGTCGTCATGGCCGGACCCTGTACGGTCGAGAGCGAGGAACAGCTCCTGGAAAGCGCCTACGTGGTGAAAAAAGGAGGGGCCCATATTCTGAGAGGCGGGGCCTTCAAGCCGAGGACCTCTCCCTACAGCTTCCAGGGAATGGAGGAAGAGGGGCTCAAGCTCCTGAAGAAAGCCCGGGAGAAGACCGGGCTGCCGGTCGTCACCGAGGTCATGAATACCACCGAGGTGGATCTGGTGGAGGAATATGCCGACATTCTCCAGGTCGGGGCCCGCAACGTTCAGAACTTCGCCCTCCTGAAAAAAGTCGGCCAGGCGCGCAAACCCGTCCTTCTGAAACGGGGAATGATGACCACCCTAGAAGAGCTTCTTATGTCCGCGGAGTACATCCTGTCCTCGGGAAACCGCCGGGTGATCCTCTGCGAGAGAGGCATCCGGACCTTCGAGACCGCCACCCGGAATACGCTGGACCTGAGCGCGGTGACGGTTCTCAAGGATCTTTCCCATCTGCCGGTGATCGTGGACCCCAGCCATTCCACGGGCTATTGGAAATACGTCATCCCTTTGTCCCGGGCCGCCCTGGCCGTGGGGGCCGACGGAATCATCGTGGAGGTCCACCCCGACCCGGAAAAGGCCCTGTGCGACGGGATCCAGTCGTTGAAGCCGGAGAAATTCTACCAGCTCATGGAAGAGCTGACCTTTTTGGAGAACGCCCTGAGAAAGGAGGCGAGAATCCTGCCATGAACAGATTCCGGGTGACCCTCGACAAGAATTTTTCCTCCTCCTACGAGATTTACATCGGGTACCAGATCATGGACCGCATGCCCCTGATCCTCTCCAAAAACGGGTGGGGCCGCCGGTACTTCCTCCTCATGGATGACCGGGTGGATGCCCTCCACGGGGACCGGGTCTTGGAGATCCTGAAAGAGAGGGGGCTCGCGGCGGAGAAAATCGCGTTCCCGGCAGGGGAGGATTTCAAGAACATTCACACCTGCACGGAGCTGGCCGAGCGCCTGCTCGAGCGGGGCGCCGATCGAACTTCGGCGCTCATCGCCCTGGGCGGGGGCGTGGTCGGAGACCTCACCGCTTTCGTCGCCTCCATCTACATGAGGGGAATTCCTCACGTCCAGGTGCCCACGACCCTTCTCGCCCAGGTGGACAGCAGCATCGGGGGCAAAACCGGCATCGACCTCCCCTCGGCCAAGAATCTACTGGGGACCTTCGCCCAGCCGAAGGCGGTCTTCATCGACCTGGCCTTTCTGGAAACCCTTCCGGCCCGGGAATTCACGAACGGACTGGCGGAGATCGTCAAGTACGGGATCATCGAGGATCCCGGGCTTCTCGACGACCTGGAAAGGGGGGTCCGAGGCCTTCCGGCGCGGGGACCCGGTTCCCCTGGAGAGGATCATCGCCCAGTGCTGCCGGATCAAAAAAGGGATTGTGGAGAGCGACGAGACGGACAAGGGGCTCCGCCGCATCCTCAACTTCGGGCACACCATCGGCCACGCCATCGAGGCCGAGTCCGGCTTTTCCGTTTCCCACGGTGAAGCGGTGGCCATGGGGATGTGCGGCGCGGCGCTTCTCTCGGAGCGGCTGAAATACCTCTCTTCCGGGGACCGGGAGAGGATCATCGCGGCCATCGGCCTGGCG
Organism: uncultured delta proteobacterium; assembly: GCA_963802665.1. Taxonomy (GTDB): domain Bacteria; phylum Desulfobacterota; class SM23-61; order SM23-61; family SM23-61; genus SM23-61. The sequence goes on from CAWDJO010000004.1 coordinate 5,497, forward strand.
GGCCTGCCGGTATGCATTCCGGCCTCCCTGGACACCGAGGGCATCCTGGAGGGTTTGCGGAGGGATAAGAAGAAGGAGGGCGATACCATCCGCTTTGTTCTTCTTAAGAAGCCGGGAATGCCCTTTATCAACGGAGGGGTTTCGCCAACCCTGGTGAGAGAAACGATCGAGGCGCTAAAGGCATGAAAGAAGGTGGAAACCATCCGGGAAGAAATCAGGCAGAAAGACCGGGAGATCGTCCGGCTGTTGAACGAAAGGGGTTCTCTGTCCGTCGAGATCGGCCGGATCAAGGGGGATATGGGCATGGACCTTTATGACCCCTCCCAGGAGGCGAGGCTTTTCGGCTGCCTGGCAGAGCTCAACGAAGGACCCCTGTCCGATGAGGCCCTGCGGAACATCTACCGGGAGGTGGTTTCTTCCTCCCGGGAGCTTCAGTCCCCGATGACCGTGGCCTGCCTCGGGCCGGAGGCTTCTTTCTCCCATCTGGCCGCGCTGGCCCATTTCGGCCGAACCCCTCGCATCGTCTTCCAGAAAACCATCGGGCAGGTCTTTGACGAACTGGAGAAGGGACAGAATTTCCTTCGGCGTAGTCCCCTTTGAAAATTCCCTCGAGGGACCGGTGAAGATGACCCAGGACCGGATGATTGCCACGCCCTTGAAGATCCGGGCCGAAGTCTTCCTGAGGGTTTCTCACTGCCTCATGTCCTGCGGCCGGACCGCCGAGATCCGCAGGGTCTACTCCCATCCCCAGGCTTTGTCCCAGTGCCGGGAATGGCTGGCCAAAAACCTGCCGAGTGCCGAAGCCGTGGCCAGCGACAGCACCGCCGGCGCCGCCTTGCAGGTCCGGAAAGACAAAAAGGGGGCGGCCATCGGAAGCCTTCTGGCCGCTAAGACCTACGGGCTGCCAGTTCTCGCCGAAGGCATCGAAGACCGCCCCGCTCAATATCACCCGTTTTGTAATCATGGGGAAAGGGGAGAGCCGGCGGACCGGCAGGGACAAGACCTCGATCCTCTTCGGAACCCCCCACCTGCCCGGCGCCCTTCACGGGACCCTGGGCCCTTTCGCCCGGGCCGGGATCAACCTCCTCCGGATCGAATCCTACCCGATCCGGGACCGGATATGGGAGTATCTCTTTTTCGTCGATTTCGGGGGCCATCTCGAAGAACCGAAGGTTCGAAACTGCCTCCGCAAGGTGGAGGAGAAAACCGTCTTCCTCAAGATTCTGGGGTCCTATCCGCGGGGAGATGAAAAACCATGATCTGTGTGTCCGTCCTGGCCGAGACGAACCGAAAGGCCCTGCGCATGATGGCCAGGGGTTTTGCCCTGGCCGACATGGTGGAGCTCCGGATCGACCGCATGGGGACGCCCGACCTGCCCGCCCTGGTGGGAGCCCGGAAGGGAAGACTCCTGGTCACCAACCGGAGAAAAAAGGAGGGAGGGTTCTTTGCCGGGCCGGAGAAGGATCGGGTGGATCTACTGGCCGAAGCCGCCCGCCTGGGGGCGGATTGGGTGGACATCGAAGCGAGCACGGAAGAGCGCCTGATCAGCGATCTGGCAGCCAAAATCTCGGGCCCGGGGGGAACCACGAAAATGATCGTCTCCCACCATGAATTGCGGGGAACTCCCCCCTGGAGAGGCTTGCAGCGGAGATACGAGGCCTGTCGCGCTTTCGGGGCCCACGTGGTGAAGATTGTAACCTATGCCGACTCCGTCGAGGACAACCTCCGGGTCCTGCAGCTCATTCCGAGGTCCCTGGCGGAAGGACAGGCGATTATCGCTTTCTGCATGGGCGCGCAGGGAAGAATCAGCCGGATCCTGGCCCCGGTCCTCGGCTCCTGCATCAGCTATGCGAGCCTGCGCAAGGGGGCCGAGTCTGCCCCCGGCCAGCCGACCGTTTCCGAGATGCGGAGAACTTTGCGGTTCCTCACCGCCGGGGTCGGCGGATTCGGAAACTCGGAAACTGGAAAAGGGACCTGGCCTTCATCGACGTCGGCCGGCAGCCTGGGGGATAGGCGAATTTGCCGACCGGGTGGGATTCGGGGGATTGCAAGGTGACCCAGAAAATCATCCTCTACGGCCTTTTCGGAAACCCCGTCGGGCACAGCCTTTCGCCGGTCATGCATAATGCGGCCTATCAGGCCATGGGGCTGCCGGCTAAATACCTTCCCTTTCAGGTGTCGAACGCGGAAGAGGCCTTGCGCCGGATACGGGACATGGAGATCTGCGGGGCAAGCGTGACCCTGCCGTTCAAAACGGCCATGATGGCCCATCTCGATGAGGTGGACGAGGATTCCCGGGTCATCGGCGCGGTCAACACGGTGCGGGTTCAAGAAGGGAAAATTTGGGGCACCAACACCGACTGGATCGGATTCAACCGGAGCCTGAAGCAGCATCTGGACATGAGGGGAAAGACCTTTGCGGTCATGGGTTCCAGCGGGGCGGCCAGGGCGGCGATTTTCGGAATCAAGAAAGAAGGGGGAAATCCCCTCGTCCTATACCGTAACCCGGAAACGGGAAATGCGCTGGCGCGGGATTTCGACTGTCCCTGCCGGCCCCTGTCCGATTTGGGAGATACGGAAGCCCATTGCCTGATCAACGCAACCCCGGTGGGCATGGCGCCCGACGCGGCGAGTACCCTGGCCAGGAAAGGAGACCTGGCCCGCTTCGAATGGGTGATGGACATGGTTTACAATCCCCTGGAGACCGTCCCTCCTGAAAGAAGCCCAAGCGGCGGGATGCGGCGTGATCACCGGCCTTCCCATGCTCGTTTTCCAGGGAGCCGAACAGATCCGGATTTGGACGGGGAAGGAGCCGCCCGTCGAATTGATGGCCAAAGTGGCGGAGGAAGAGCTCCTGCGCCGGGATCGAGGATGATACGTCCGACAACCGTCAGGTAGAGGGCGGCACCTTGCAGCCGCCCGCAATCGAAGAGGAAGCGAAGACATGTCCAACCCGATCGAGATCCGCCCCGTTGAAACCCTCAGCGCGGCAGTCCGTGTCCCGGGCTCCAAGAGCTACACCCAGCGGGCGCTGGTCATCGCCTCGCTGGCTGAAGGGAAATCTTTGCTGCGGAACCCCCTGCGGTCCGAAGACACGGATTATCTGCTGGAGGCCCTGCGGCTCCTCGGCGCGGAAATCGTTCCGGCGGGCGAGGATCTCCTGGTTACGGGAACGGGCGGAAGGATCCGGAATCCCGGGAAAGAGATGTACCTGGGTAACAACGGGACGGCAACGAGGTTTCTGATCAGCGTGGTTTCCCTGGGGAACGGGGATTATCGACTCACCGGGACCCCCCGGCTCGGCGAGCGGCCGGTCAGTCCCCTCTTGAACGCCCTTCGGGAACTGGGCGGGGATTGGACCTGTGAGGTCAAAGAAGGGTATCTCCCCCTCATCATCCATGCCCGCGGAATCCGGGGCGGACGGGTGATTTTTGACCGGGTGGAGAGCAGCCAGTACATCTCCTCCCTGTTGATCAGCGCTCCTTTGGCCATGGGGGATGTGGAGATTTCCATCAAGGGGTCTCTGGCCTCCCGGCCCTACGTCGGCCATGACCGTGGAGGCGATGCGGCATTTCGGGGCTTCCGTGGAGATGGAAGGAGAAAGCCGTTTTGCGGTGAGAAGCGGACAGCGTTACCGGGGAAGCGGGTATGTCATCGAAGGGGACGCCTCCAGCGCCTCTTATTTCTTCCTGGCCGCGGCCCTTTGCCGGGGGACGGTGAGAGTCCTCAACCTGAACCCCGCGACCCTCCAGGGGGACGGCCGTTTTCTTGGCATCCTGGAAAGACTGGGCTGCTCCGTTTCCTCCGGCGGGTCCTGGGTCGAAGTGACGGGGAAGGAGCTCATCGGGGGGGAGCTGGTCTTTGACATGGGAGATATGCCCGACATGGTCCCCACCCTGGCGGTCCTTTCCGCCGTGCGCCCGGGCCGGACGGTGATTCGCAACGCGGCCCACCTGCGGATCAAGGAGAGCGACCGGCTGCAGGCGACGGCCAGAGAGCTGGCCAAGACCGGCATCCTGGCGGAGGAAAGGGAAGACGGCCTGGTGATCACCGGGGGAAGGCCCCGCGGGGCGGAAATCGAAACTTACGACGACCACCGGGTCGCCATGAGCTTTGCCATGCTCGGGCTGGCGGTTCCGGGGATGCGGATCCGGGGCGGCAGCTGCGTAAGGAAGTCCTTCCCCGGTTTTTGGGAAGAATTGGAAAAATTAAACGGAAAACATCCATGAATCTCATCCTGATCGGATATCGGGCCTGTGGCAAGACCTGCGTGGGGAAAAAAGTCTCCGGGTTTCTCGGACTTCCCTTCTACGATACGGACGAGCTGATTCAGGGGAAAGCCGGGAAGACGGTCCGGCAGATCGTCCAGGAGGGGGGCTGGCCTGCGTTTCGAAAGTCGGAAAAAGCCGCCATCGGCGAGGTGGCCCGTCAAGACGGGGTGGTCATCGCCCTGGGGGGAGGAGCGGTCATGGAGTCCGGAAACGTGGAAGCCCTGAAAGGAAAAGGATGCTTCGTCTGGCTCCAGGCAGAAGAAGAGACGCTTCGGGAACGCATGAAAGGAGATGGGGCCAGCCCGGATCAGAGGCCCCCTCTCATGATTCCGGGGAAAGGGGATGAAAGAGAACTGCTTGCCAAGCGAAGCCCCGTCTACCGGGCGCTGGCCGACCTGGTCATCGATACGACAGGGAGAAGCATCGACGAAGTGGCCGAAGAGATTCTGGCGGCCCTCGGGGATTTGAAGAGAGACGATTTATCGTGATCCGACCTTCCCGCGGGGAATAAGGGCGGAGATCTGAGGAGAAAAAATGGCGGGAAATACCTTCGGCGTTCTTTTCCGGGTGACCACCTGGGGGGAATCTCACGGCGAAGCCGTGGGGGCGGTCGTGGACGGCTGTCCGCCGAACCTGGAGCTGACCGAGGAGGACATCCAGCAGGAACTCAACCGGCGCAGACCCGGAAGGGGGCAAGGAGCATCCCCGCGGAAGGAATCAGACCGGGTGGAGATCCTGTCGGGGGTTTTCCAGGGGAAGACGACCGGAACGCCCATCTCCCTTCTCATCCGGAATCGGGACCGGAAAAGCTCGGATTACGACGCACTGGCCGATCTCTTCCGGCCGGGACACGGAGATTTTACTTACCTCAAGAAATACGGGATCCGGGATCACCGGGGGGGCGGGCGGGCCTCGGGGCGGGAAACGGCGGCGCGGGTGGCCGCCGGAGCCATTGCCCGGAAGGTCATCGCCCGGGAGGGGATCGAGGTCCTTGGCTATACCGTGGAGCTGGGGGGGGTGATGATTGAGGAAGGGGGTCGGGGGGATATCCGGGAAAACAACCTTCTTTGCCCGGATGCGAAGGCCGTGGAGAAAATGAATGATCGCCTCGAAGCGGCAAGGAGAGAAGGAGATTCGCTGGGCGGAATCGTGGAGATCCGGGTCAGCGGATGTCCCGCCGGGGTGGGGGAGCCGGTCTTCGATAAGATCGATGCCGACCTGGCGAAGGCGGTCATGAGTATCGGGAGCGTCAAGGGAGTGGAGATCGGGGCGGGCTTCCGCGCGGCCAGGATGAAGGGCTCGGAGAACAACGACCCCCTAGTGCCGGGCGGATTCAAAACCAATCACGCCGGCGGGATTCTGGCCGGGATCACCACCGGGGAAGAGATCGTCATCCGGGCGGCCTGCAAACCCATTCCCTCCATCGAGAAGGAGCAGGATACGATCGACCTCCAGGGAAAGGCGCGCAAAATAGCCATCCGGGGAAGGCATGATGTTTGCGTCATCCCGCGCATCATCCCGGTTTGCGAGGCCATGGTGTGCATGGTCCTGGCGGACCATCTGCTCCGCCAGAAGGCGATTTCATAATGACCGGGCGGAGACATTACAATAATAAAAAAGGGTTCCGTAAAGCCGTCACTCCGGTGAAAACCGGAGTCCAGCGACAATATAAATGGGGGAAAGAGATGGATTCCGGCTTCCGCCGGAATGACGGGCGAACCTACTTTTTGACCTTCTAAAGATTCATCAGACAGGGCAGGGAGGAAGAATTGAACGGCAGGGGAGAAAAAGAAAAATTCCCGGTAGGCATCATCGGCGGAACGGGCGGGATCGGGCGCTGGTTTGCCCGGTTTTTTTCCGAAGAGGGCTACCCGGTTCTGGTTTCCGGGAGAAGGGAAGGCCCCGATCTCCCCGAGATGGCCGGGAAATGCCCGGTGGTCATCGTGAGCGTGCCCATCGGGGTCACCTGCGAAGTCATCCGGAAGGTGGGGCCCCTCATGAAAGCGGATTCCCTGTTGATGGACCTGACCTCTTTGAAGGAAGAACCAGTGCGAACGATGCTGGAGGCTTCCGTTTCCGGGGTCCTCGGCCTCCACCCCCTCTTCGGGCCGGGGGAACCCTCCATGGCGGGGCAAAACATCGTCCTCTGTCCGGGCCGGGGGGATCAATGGCTGTCATGGGGTCGGGAGTTGTTCAAAAAGAATGGGGCCTGCCTCGTGGAAGCCACGCCGGAGCGGCATGATGAGATCATGGCCTTCGTCCAGGCGGGCAATCATCTGCACACGATCCTTCTGGGATTGATCCTGCGGGAGGCGGGTTTGGAGCCGGCGATCATCGAGCGCTTCTCCACCCCCGCCCTGCGGGCCAAGATGGGTCTCATCCAGAAAGTTTTCTCCCACCCGACTCTCTATGCGGAGATCATCACCCGGAATCCCGGCATCCGGCGGGTGGCATCCATCTTCGAAGGGAAGATCGCCGAGTTGATGCTCGCCACGGAGAAAAGAAGCGCCGGGGAATTGATGGAACTGATGGAGAAAATTCCAGCGGGCCTTTGGGCCCCGGCGGGCGAGGCCAAGGGAATAAAATCCTCCGAACTTGAAGAGGCCCGGGAAATCGCCCTCTCCAGGAAATAGGAAAATGGATTCCGAGGGAAAGAATCAGAGAAAAAGCATGCCTCTTAGGTGGATAAGAATTTGGACCCAGGGGCTCTCGAGAAATGTCTGGGAGTGGCCGGGCTACATAAACCGGGTTTTCCTGCTGCCCCTTCAGGGCCGTCGCCCCTGAAAGCCGGGCCGTGGAGAACCCGAGAAGGCGCTCCACGGCCTTGCTTTTCATGCCCATTTTGAAGGCCGTGCCCCGGAGCACGGCCTTATTTTTTTCAGGAGGATTCATGTACTGTCCATCGTTTAAGGAGTTCCAAGACCTCGCCCAAAGGGGAAACCTGGTGCCCGTGTACCGGGAAATCCTGGCGGACGAGGAAACCGCGGTCACGGCGCTGATGAAGATCAGCCGCCGGCCCTACGCCTTCCTCCTGGAAAGCGTGGAAGGGGGAGAGAAATGGGGCCGGTACACCTTTCTGGGCGCCGATCCCCGGGTCGTTTTCCGGGTGAGGGCCGGCGAGGTGGAGATCCAGGAAAACGGAGAAACGAAGCGGCTGCGGCCCGGCGGGGATCCGCTGGCCTGCTTGAAGGAGTTGATGGAAGTCGCACCGGCCCGTCCCTTTGACCGGACTCCCGCGGTTTTTCGGCGGGGCGGTCGGATACCTTTCCTACGACATGGTCCGCTACTTCGAAAAAAAGCTGGCCGGGACTCCGCCTGGGCCCCCGGAGATGGACGACGCGGTCTTTCTCATCACCGACAGCCTGCTCATATTCGACAATGTCCGGCACACCATCAAGGTGGTCCTCTGCGCAGAGATTCCCGGCGGAGAAGAAAGGACTGGAGGCGGTTTACAGCGAGGCGGTGCAGAAGATCGAGGGGATCATCGAGCTCCTCCGGCACCCGGCCCCTTCCTCGGCTTCGTCGCTGGACTCCAGAGGAGCAAACCCGGCCTTCCACCCCAACATGCCGGAGGAAACCTTCAAGGGCATGGTCCGGCGGGCCAAGGAGTACATCGAGCAGGGGGACATCATCCAGGTCGTCCTTTCCCAGCGCTTCCAGGGCCAAACCCGGCTGGACCCCCTCCATCTCTACCGGGCTTTGCGCTTTGTCAATCCCTCGCCCTACCTCTTTTTCCTGAAGCTGGGGGAGGATTACCTCATCGGCTCTTCCCCGGAGGTCATGGTCCGGGTCGAGGACGGGATCGCCGAGCTTCGGCCCATTGCCGGGACGCGAAAAAGGGGACGCACCGAGCAGGAGGACCGCCGGCTGGCCGATGAACTCCTGAAAGACCCCAAGGAGAGGGCGGAACACGTCATGCTCGTGGACCTGGGCCGAAACGACCTGGGAAGAATCGCCCGGGTGGGGAGCGTTCAGGTGAACCAGTTCATGACCGTGGAGCGGTACTCCCACGTCATGCACCTGGTGTCCAATGTCCAATCCCAGCTGGCCGAGGGGAAAGACAGCTACGACGTAATGCGGGCCGTGTTCCCGGCGGGGACTCTCTCCGGAGCGCCCAAGGTCCGGGCCATGGAGATCATCGACGAACTGGAACCTTCCCCGAGGGGGCCCTACGGCGGGGCCATGGGATACTTCAGTTTTTCCGGCAACATGGATTTCGGCATCACCATTCGGACCCTGGTTTTGAAGGGAGACCGGATTTTCCTCCAGGTCGGCGCCGGGATCGTGGCCGATTCCGACCCCGATTCGGAGTATGAAGAAACCCTGAACAAGGCCGCAGGGCTCATGAAGGCGGTTCGCATCGCGGCCTCCGGTTTTGAAATCATGACCGAATAAGAAAAACGAATGGGACGCGGATGAACACAGATAAATGCCTAAAATTCGAAATGCCTAAAATGCCTAAAGTTAAAAACAGGGCTTTATCGCCTTTGACTCCGAACTCCGTACGGGCGCGCGGCAGCGCGCCCCTACGAACTCTGAACTTTTTTGGACTCTGTATAATCTGCGTAATCTGCGAAATCTGCGGATAAAGAATTTGAAGAATAAACCCCCGGGAGGCAGTTTATGATTTTGATGATCGATAACTACGATTCCTTTACCTACAACCTGGTCCAATACCTGGGTCAGCTCGGCCGGGAGGTGGTCGTGCACCGGAACGACATGATTTCCATCCGGGAGATCGAAGAGCTGAACCCGGAGGCGATCTTCCTCTCCCCCGGCCCCTGCACCCCCAAGGAGGCCGGGATCACGGTGGAAGCCATCCGCCATTTTCATCGAATGGTTCCAATCCTGGGGGTCTGTCTGGGACACCAGGCCATCGGCTATGCCTTCGGGGCGGAAGTGGTCCGCGCCGGCCGGATCATGCACGGAAAGACCTCGCCCATACTCAACGACGGGCGGACGATCTTCCGCGGCCTGGCCAATCCCTTTCCGGCGGGGCGGTATCACTCCCTTCTGGTCCGGAGGGAAACCCTGCCTCCCTTCCTGGAGGTGAGCGCCGAGACGGAAGAGGGGGAGGTCATGGGAATCCGGCATCGGGAGCACCCCGTGGAAGGGGTCCAGTTCCACCCCGAATCGGTCCTGACGCCCAGCGGGAAGAGAATCTTAAAAAATTTCCTGGAGCATCACCTCCGGGGAAAAGAAAGGAGGGAAGGAGAATGATCCGGGAAGCATTGGCCAAGGTCGTCCAGGCCATGGACCTTCAGGAAGCGGAAATGAGCGAAGTGATGACCGAGATGATGGAAGGGCAGGCCACCCCGGCCCAGATGGGCGGCTTCCTCACCGCCCTGCGGATGAAGGGCGAAACCGTCGAGGAGGTGACCGGAGCCGCCCGGATCATGCGCCAGAAAGCCACCCGGATCGATGCCCGGTCGTCGGTCATCGTCGATACCTGCGGCACGGGGGGCGACGGGGGAAAGACCTTCAACATCTCCACCACCGCAGCCTTCGTGGTGGCGGCGGCGGGCCTGACCGTGGCCAAGCACGGGAACCGCGCGGTCTCCAGCAGCTGCGGCAGCGCGGACGTCCTGGAAGCCCTGGGGGTGAACATCGACGTCTCCCCGGAGGTAGTCGAGGAGTGCCTCCAGCAGATTGGGATCGGTTTCCTGTTTGCCCCCAGACTGCACGGGGCGATGAAGCACGCCATCGGAACCCGCCGGGAACTCGGCCTGAGGACCCTCTTCAACCTGCTGGGGCCTCTCACCAACCCGGCCTCGGCCACGGCGCAGCTCATCGGGGTTTATGACCCGAGGCTCACCGAGATGTTTGCCGGTGTCCTCAGGAACCTGGGAACGAAGCGGGCCTTTGTGGTCCACGGGGCCGACGGTCTCGACGAGGCGACAGTCACGGGAGAAACACGGGTGTCAGAACTCAAAGAGGGGGTCGTCACCACTTACAACATCGACCCCGTCGATTTCTTCGGCCAGACCTTCGAAAAGGAGGGACTCCGCGGCGGGGATTCCGCGACCAATGCCGGGATCACCCGGGACATCCTGGCCGGGAAAGACGGGGCGCGGCGGAAGATCGTCCTCCTCAATGCCGCCCTGGCCATCGTGGCCGGCGGCAGGGCGGAAACGGTCGGGGAAGGAATCAAAGTGGCCGAGGATTGTCTCGACAGCGGCGCGGCCCGGAAAAAATTGGAGGCGCTCATTGATCTCACCCGCCAGTGAAGGGCCGATGTTTCTGGAGAAAATCCTGGAGGGCAAGAAAGAGGAGGTCGCCGGGCAAAAGGGTCTTCTCCCTCTTTCCGACCTGAAGCGGCGCCTGGCCGAGGTTCCCGCTTCCCTGGACTTCCAAGGGGCTCTCCGCTCCCGGGCCTGCGCCCTCATTGCCGAGGTGAAAAGAAGCTCCCCCTCGAAGGGGAGGATCCGGGAGGATTTTGATCCCGTGGCCATCGCCCGCCTCTATGCGGAGAACGGGGCCGCGGCCGTCTCCGTGGTCACCGAGAGCCGGTTCTTCGAGGGGCGGCCTTCGTTTCTGCCCGCGATCCGGAAATCCGTGCAGATCCCGTTGCTGCGGAAGGATTTCATCATCGATTCCTACCAGCTCTATGAAGGGCGGCTCCTCGGAGCCGACGCGGTTCTGCTCATCGCCCGGATTCTGGAGGCCCCGCGCCTGCGGGAATTTGTCGGGCTATCGTCGGAGTTGGGCCTCTCTTCCCTGGTGGAAATCCACGATGAAGCCGATTTGGAGAAGGCCGTCTCTGCCGGGGCAGAAGTCATCGGGATCAACAACCGGGATCTCTCCACCTTCGCGACCGACCTGGGAGTGAGCGTCCGTCTGGCCCCCCTCGTACCGTCCGGAGCCCTGGTGATCAGCGAAAGCGGGATCCGTTCGCGGGGAGACATAGATCGGCTCATGGCTGCGGGCATCCGCGGGGTTCTCGTGGGGGAAACCCTGATGAGAGAAGGGGACGTGGCCGGAAAAATGAAAGAACTTCTGACGGCGACGGAGGGAAGATGACCGGGGTCAAGATTTGCGGGATCACCAATCTGGAGGATGCGGAAGCGTCCACGCTCGCCGGGGCGGATGCCATCGGGTTCATCTTTTATCCGGAAAGCCCGCGCTGCATCACCCCCGACCGGGCCAGGGAAATCAGCGGGAAATTACCGGGAAGGGTCTGCCGGGTGGGGGTCTTCGTGGACCAAGACGCGGAAGGGGTCAGGCGGATTGCGCAATTCTGCGGCCTGGATTTTATCCAACTCCATGGAAATGAATCTCCGGACTACTGCCGGGCTTTCTCCCCTTCGGTTCTCATCAAGGCCGTGTCCATCCAAAAGGAGGAAGACCTGGCCCTGCTGAAAGATTACCCGGTGCGGGCGATTCTGGCTGACGCCCACGATCCGGTGCGGCGGGGGGGCACCGGGAAGACCTGCGACTGGAATCTCGCCCGGAAGGCCGGGGAAAGACACCGGCTCATCCTTTCGGGGGGGTTGAACCCGCAAAATATCCTACCGGCCATCGAAACGGTTCGTCCCCTGGCGGTGGACATCGGAAGCGGGGTGGAGGCCCGGCCGGGGAAGAAGGATCCGGGGAAGATAAAGGAATTGATGGCCGCGGTGAGGAGCTTGAAAGATACAAGGAGACCTTCTTCCGGGAATAACATTTTTCAAAAATTCGAACCAGCTTAGCCCAAAAAGGGCAAGAGGAGGAAAGGAATAATGGAATAATGGAACATTGGAATATTGGAAAAACCGAATGTTAGCGATTTTACAGCA
>CAWDJO010000005.1:0-275253 GCA_963802665.1 uncultured delta proteobacterium
GAAGCCGGGAACCTGGCTTCTGGTTCCTGGTTCCTGATTCCTCGTTCCCCGCTCCTCGATCCTCGCTCCTGTCCTTCTCAACGAGTAACGAATAACCAATAACGAATATTTTTTAAAAAATTTTATGCCTCAAGCGCAGCGCTCCTCAAGTGGAGCCGAAGGCGGAACACTCCTCAAGTCACGCCGTGGCGTGACGCTCCTCTTGCGGAGCGCCTTGGCCCCCTATTTCCTTTCAATCCCCAGCTTCTCCATCAACTCATAGAGCGTCGGCCGGCTGATTCCCAGGGTTTCGGCCGCGCGGGTCACGTTATCCTTGGTCTTGGTCAAGGCCTTCTGAATCATCTCTTTTTCCATCGCCTCCCTCGCTTCCTTCAGGTTCAGGTATTCATCCCTGGCGTGCTGCATTCCCAACTCCAAGTCAGCCGGGCTAATCTTGTTTCCCTCGGCCATGATCACGGCGCGCTTGATCCGGTTTTCCAGTTCCCGCACATTCCCCGGCCAGGAGTAATTCTCAATGGCCCGCATGGCCTGGTTGGTGAAGCCGGTGATTTTCCGTTTGGCCTCCTCCGCGTAGCGGTTCAGAAAAGCCTTGGCCAGCATGAAAATATCCCCTTCCCGGTCGCGCAGGAGGGGCATTTGAATGGAAACCACGGCCAGCCGGAAATAGAGGTCTTCCCGGAAGGCCCCGGTTTTCATCGCCTGCTTCAGGTCGCGGTTCGTGGCGGTGATGACCCGGGCATCCACTCGGATCTGCTCCCTCCCGCCGATTCGCTCGATGACCTGCTCCTGGAGGTAGCGGAGCAGCTTCACCTGCAGGCCGAGGGAAAGCTCCCCGATTTCGTCAAGGAAAAGGGTTCCTCCCCTGGCCGCCTCGATCCTCCCTTTCCTCTGAATGTGCGCTCCGGTGAACGCCCCTTTCTCGTGGCCGAAGAGCTCGCTCTCCAAAAGTGTTTCGGGAATGGCTCCGCAGTTAATGACGATGAAGGGGCTTTCTTTCCGCGGGCTCAGACGGTGGATGGCCTGGGCCACGAGCTCTTTTCCGGTCCCGCTCTCCCCCTCGATGAGGACGGGGGCATCGGTAGTGGCTACCTTGCGGACGATGGAAAAGATTTCCTGCATTTGAGGGCTCCCCCCCAGCATCCCCTGGAAACCCCCTTCTCCGATTTGTCTTTGCAGGAGATGGTGCTCCCGTTCCAGGGAGCCAATGTAGAAAGCCCTTTTCAGCACCACTTTGAGCTCATCGATTTCGACGGGCTTGTACAGAAAATCATAAGCCCCCTCCCCCACCGCCTTGAGGGCGTGTTCTTTTTCACCGCGCCCAGTGATGATAATCACTTTGATGAAGGAATCCGCGGAAAGCATTTCGGCGAGGGCGGCGAATCCCTCTTCCACATGCGCCGGCCGGGGAGGGAGCCCGAGGTCCAGGGTGACCACCGGAGGCTGTTCCTTGCCCACCATCTCCATGGCGCTCTCCCGGTCTCCGGCCAGAAATACCTGATAATCCTGCGCCAGCGCCCATTTCATCTGGGTGCGTATGTCTTCCTCGTCGTCGACGATCAGAAGCTTAGGGTGTAGGGTGCTGGGTACTGGGTGCTGGGTGCTGGGTGCGGGGTGCAGAGCATTCAAAGAAGTCTGATCTTCCATAAACTTCTCCTATCGATTTAGGAGGCGATGTCATCCATTTATGATGGTTTCGTAAGAAGTCTTGAAACGTATCGCGAAACCTGGTCCAGACTCGCTCAGTTTGCCAAAAGTTTCCTGCTCGATCATTCCAAGGTCATAAGACAGGGAAATCAGGGTTTCCAGCTCGCCGCAGGATCCATGAGCAACATGAAGAAATTGAATATACTCCTTTCGATATCTCCTTCTATATCCCTCGGCAATATTGCAGGGATGGATACCGCGCTTCTCCGCATCTGGGACACAAGACCGAAGAGTTCCTCTTCGGAAATACTTGCTCACTTGATAGACTTTAAGGAAGTTGCTAGGCTTTCTGATAAACGACCAATTCTTGTAGCTCTCCATCTATTCCCCTCTTTCCGCCCCGAAAGTTTTTCGCCATCGTCCCAACATGCCTCCCATAACACCCTGCCTCCTGCCCTGCAACCGGCAACGGCACGACCTGTTTCTTATCCTTTTCACACCGCATTCCTCAATCGACCCCTGCCCCCTGCCCCCTGCACCCTGCACCCTATTTTTTTTCATCGGCAGCAACACCCGAAAGGTCGTCCCCTGCCCTTCCTCGCTCTCCACTTCGATCCTTCCCTGGTGGGCTTCGATGATTTTCTTGCAATGGAAGAGGCCGATCCCCATCCCCTGCTTCTTGGTGGTTTGGAAGGGCCGGAAGAGCTGACGGTCCATGAAGTCCCTGGACATCCCGCAACCGTCATCGGCGATGGAAAGGACCGCCCAGTTCCCCCGGGCAGCGGTGGAAACCCGGATGTTCCCGCCGTTCTCGATGGCCTCGTTGGCGTTCAAAAAGAGGTTGGTGAGAACCTTCTGGAACTGTTCGGCGTCCAGCCTTACCTTCGGGAGAGGCTGCAGATCGGCAGCCGGTTTGGCCTTGAGCAGCCCGTCCAGGCCGCCCAGGACGTTTCTTACCGCCTCGTTCAAATCCATCTCCTGGAGTCGAAGCTCCAGTTTCTGGCTGAAGAGCGAGAGACGGTTGCACATCCCGTTGATTTTGTCCAGGCTCTGCGAGATGGTTTTCAGGGCGTCATTGCGGAATTCGGGATTATCGAAATGAACCGGCAGGTTCTGGGTAACCAGGGAAAGCCGGGAGGCCAGGTTCTTCAGGTCATGCATGAAGAAGGCCGACATGACCTGGAAAGCCTCCATTTCCCTGGCCTGCTGCAGGCGTTCCGCCAGACGGAGGGTCAGGAGATTGGCCGCGGCCTGGTCGGCCACGGTTTTCAGCAGTTCGCGATCTTCGAAGGGATAGGCTTCTTCTGCAATCCTGGCCCCCACGGTCAGGATGCCCACCAGCTGCCCGGCGGCGCTCAAGGGAACGCAGAGGTCAGCCCTCCCCTCTTTCAGCGACTCGCTCAAGATCCGCTTCAGGTCCTCCATCCAGCCCTCGGCCGATTCCCGAAGATTCACCGGCTGGGCCTGCTGACCCAGTGCCTCGATCACCGCCTTGGCCTCTTTTCCGCCGATTTTCGGGTTCTCTCCTTTCCCCGGCGCAAGAGCCGTGGAGCTGCCCAGGTAAAGAACTTCCTCCTGCTCGTCCCACAGCCAGATGCTGACCGAGAGGACTTCGAGGGTTTCCGACACCATGCGCACGATGTTCCCGCAGAGGTCCTTTATGCCGGTCAAAGAAGCGGTTCGCTCCGTGAAACTGGCCCAGACCCTCGGGTAATCGTACCGGGGCCGTTTGAAATGCCGGCTGATGAGGCGCTTCCTCTGCAGGCGCAGACGATCGGAAAGAAGAAAAACCCCCAGCCCGAGGATGGCCGCAAAGACCAGAAAGGTGATAACCGCGGGATCCTGCGTCCCCCGGAAATAATAGACCACCCTGGCCACCAGCCCCACGGAAATGAAATAGATCCCCACCAGTAGGACGGTGACCGAGTTGTAAAGAACGGTGTGGGAAAGGTAGAAATCGAACTTGAGCAGCCTAGCCCTCGCCAGATACCGGGCCATAAGGATATTGGCGATGAGGAGGGCCCCCGTGTTGACCACCTGGATATTCACTTCCAGGAGGGAGAAGAGAATGATCTGGCTGCCGGTGTAAATGCGGGCGCCGAAGATGCTGGCCATGCCCAGGACCAGGAACTTGACCTGCCAGCGGGTGTGTCCCACGGAATAGCGCAGGGTTCTTTCCAGATTCATCAGAACCAGGACCGCCCCCATCAGGCAGAAAACGTGGAGAGCGTATCCCGACCACCCGATGGGGACGAACACCCGGGAATATTCATCATAGAACGGAGAACGAACAAAAATCTCTTCCGGGAATCCGATTAAGAGGACCAGCGGAAAGGCGAAGACGCCGATGATCGTCCATTTCCACCGGCTCAGAAACTCCCGGTAGTTGGCCCGCCCGAAACTCAGGCTGAATATGAGCCAGATCCCCGGAATCAGGGCGTAGGGGATCATCTGGTAGCGCTGCCAGGGGGTCACTTCGGTGTAGGAGATGTCGTAGAACATCGACCCGGTCAACCCCGCCTCCACGGCCAGTACCACCATCCCCCCGGCGAAGACCCGGTGGACAAAGGACCGCGGGTCCCGGTAAAGGACCCAGACGGCCATTCCCGCCGAAGCGATCGCGGCCAGGTAAGAGATGAAGGTGTTAATGTCCATGCACCCTGCCCCCCGCACCCTGCACCCTGTTACTTGTCCTGCCCCTGCCTTCTCAGCCCCCAGAGAGCAAGCCCCAACAGCGCCAGCGCCGGAATGAAAAAGATGAATCCCCCGGACTGGTGAAGGAAGCTTCCGGTCAGAAATTTGGGGTCCACATAGGCTCCCAGCAGGGAAAGGGTGATGATTCGAATTCCATTCTTAAATACGGTCACCGGAAAAACGAAGAGCGCCAAAACCGCCTTCTTCCACAGCTTGTCCAGGAAAAAATGACCCGCCAGAACGCTGGTTATGAATAAGGCCAGGCTCGACCGGATCCCGCTGCAGACTTCCGCCACTTCCACGCTGATCCCCGGCAGGTGAAAGACAAATCCATCCCGTGTGTAGGGAACGCGGCTTAGGCCGAACAGAACATCGGAAACCTCGGTGGAGGCAACCTGAAGGGCATAAATGATCTTCTGCAGGATCGATCCGGGGATGGGAATCATGAAAACCAGGAATAAAAAGGGAAAGGGGTACTTTCGAAAGGTCTCCCAGCCGTAAAGCAGGATGAATCCGCCGGTCCAGAAAACGACGGCGGAGAAGACCCAAAGGGCCACAAGGTCGTTTTCGCTGAGATTGGCGCCCTGGCTCATCCCCAGCCAATAGAGGGCGATCCCTCCGAGGACCCCAGCGCCCCCCATCCCATAAGCAGGAGAAGGGTTTCCCAGAAGTTCTTTCCTCTGGGAATAAATCAGATAGCCGGTGACCAGGGGGATCAGGACGATATGGGAATAATATTCGCCCCGCGAAGCGGACCCCATCAGGTCTCTGAGCGGCTGAAAGACCAGGGCCAGGGCAACGAGGGTGAAGCCGGCGAAAGCCAGAAATCTCTTATCCGTCATCACGGCTCACTTCCCTGAAAAATAAAATCTGTCTCTCGCAGAGCCCGCAGGGTACGCAGAGCTAAAGACCCACAAATAGGCAACCAAACATATTTTGCTTTTGTATTTTGACAAATACTTTAGTTTACCTAAACGTTGCATAAAATTCGCATAGATCGGCGTCGTCATTCCCGCGAAAGCGGGAATCCAGAAAGAAAACCTGGATTCCGGGTCAAGCCCGGAATGACGGAAGCCAAAAGTCTCCGGAGGTGGTTTTTGGGGGCAGCCTGGCAATCATGGTGAAACCCAATCTGATGAATGGCTTTCATTATGAGCCAGCATGAATTTATGCACCTGATGGGTTTACTCTGTGTACTCTGCGTGCTCTAGCGAAGCGGGCGAGAGATAAAAGCCTTTGTCTCTCGCAGTGCCCGCAAGGCTCAGCCTGCATCATACCCGGCTGGATTGCCGGATTGCCAACGCCAGGCGTCAGCGCACATCTCCGCCAAACCCCTGGTTGCCTGCCAACCCAGTTCGCGCCGCGCCAGTGCGGGATCGGCGTAGGAACTGGCCACATCCCCCGGACGACGATCCACGATTCTATGAGGGATCGGTTTCCCGCAGGCTTGACTGAATGCGGCAATCGCCTCCAACACGCTATAGCCGCGCCCGGTGCCCAGATTATACGTGACCAGCCCGGGCCCGGTTCCTATTTTCTCAAGCGCTCGGAGATGGCCGCGGGCCAAATCCACCACGTGGATGTAATCCCGGACTCCCGTCCCGTCCGGGGTCGGATAATCGTTGCCGAACACCTCCAGCTCTTTCAGCTTTCCCACCGCCACTTGGGCGATGTACGGGAAAAGATTGTTGGGAATGCCGTTGGGATCTTCACCGATCCGGCCGCTTTCGTGAGCGCCCACCGGGTTGAAGTAGCGGAGGAGAGCAATCCGCCATCCGGAATCGGCGGCCTGTAGATCACGCAGAATCTCCTCGATTATGAGTTTTGTCCTTCCATAAGGATTCGTGGGGGATACGGGAAAATCCTCGGTGATGGGGACCGTGGGGGGATTTCCGTACACCGTGGCCGAAGAACTGAAAACCACCGTCTTCACCCCGAATTCTTTCATGACTTCGCAAAGAATCACGGTGCCGGTGATGTTGTTGTGGTAATAACGCAGGGGGATCCGGACGGATTCGCCCACCGCTTTCAACCCCGCGAAATGGAGAACCGCTTCGATTTCGTGGCTGCGAAAAACCGAGGCCAGCGCCGTCCTGTCCAAAAGATCCACGCGGTAGAAGCTCAGGGGGCGCCCGGCGATTTCTTGCACCCGTTTCAAAGATTCCACCTTGCTGTTGCTGAGATTGTCGACGGCCACCACTTCATGCCCGGCCTGCAGGAGCTCCAGGCACGTATGGCTGCCGATATAGCCGGCTCCGCCGGTTGTCAATATTTTCATCGGCGTTGAAATCCTTTTCTAGGAAGGAAGGGTCGAGACCTTGGAAGTTGATTTGTTAATTTGTTGAAGGGGGAGCGGTTTTGCGAGAGATGCACATCCCCGCCATCCAGGCGGGCCTCGCTCCTCTTAGTTACATGAGGCGGCTTGCAGGGCGGATTTTTGAATGAGGCTGACAAAGGTACCGCTAAAAAACCGTTGATAGGTCGATTTGTATATGGGTTGATTGCCAAACCCTTCACCGATTCGATTTATCGGGCCTCCCTTTTCCGGGTAGACCTGTATCCGTAATAGGAATCATCCGAGCCGAAGTACCGGTTGGTGAGGCCCGAGGATTTGAACTGGAGGTCGTTCAGCACCACCCCCAGAATCTTGTCCTTTTCCAGGGAGGAGATGGCTTGTTTGACCGTTTCCCTCGGGGTCATCCCGGCCCGCACCACGAAGACGATCCCGTCCACGAGCTTGGAAAGGACCTCGGGCTCGGACGTGGCCAGGAGCGGAGTGGAATCGAGGATGATGTACCGGTCGCTGTAGCGCTCCTTCAACTCCTTGATCAAGGCCTCCATTCGGGCCGACCCGATCAACTCCGTGGGATTATCTTGAAGGGTTCCTCCCAGGAGGACCTTCAGCCTCTCCACCTCAGTCTTGATCAGCAGTTCGGGGATCTCCTTCTTCCCCACCAAATAATCGCTGAGGCCGAACCCGTTGTGAATGCCGAACCATCTGCCCAGGGAGGGATTCCGGAGGTCGCAGTCCACCAGCAGGGAATAGGCATGGAAATCATGGGCGATGCCGGCCGCCAGGTTGGCGGCGACGAATGTCTTCCCTTCCCCGGCCGTGGAGCTGGTCACCAGAATGGTCCGCGGCGGGTGAGGGATGCGGAGCCGGAGGAGCTGGGTGCGCAGCTTGCGGAACTGCTCGGAGGCCACGGAGTCGGGGTCGTAGTAAGCGACCAGTTTCTGGTCGGAGACCACCTTCTCCCTGACCCGCGGCTCGGGATGGCTCACGGGCGCCGGTTCTCCCCTTTGCTCTTTCATCCTGGGAATGAAGGGGACGATCTCCCTTTCTCTCCGGGGTGCTTCCTCCCCTTCCCTTTCTCTCTGCGCTCTCTCCAATGCTTTGTGGATCTTGCTCAATGTCTTGTTCCTTCTTTTCTAATCATTTTTTAGGGACCGATTCGCTGATCCCATCCATGTAATTCATAGCCAGAAATCCCCCCAGCCCCATTATGAAAGAGGGGTAAGGGAACCGTACAAAGCTCCAATTCCTTTCCAGGCTGTCTTTCCAACTTGCCAGACTTTTCCCAGGGAGGTCTGGACCGTTTCCCACATTCCGGGCAGTCCGTAGAAATAAAGGGTTCCCAGGACAAGAATGAGGGCCACCATACCGCCCCCCAGCCAAATCTTCCTGCCCCAATGGCTCAAGGGTTTTCCTTCCAGGTCGGATATGGCTTCCCGGATGATCCCGGCATCGATCATCTTTTTTTCCCCGCCATACCCGTTGGTCAAAGCGTTATCGCAGACGATGTTGATCACCCGGGGGATCCCCCTGGAGTACTGATAGATCTTCTTCAGGGCCTCGGCGGTAAAGAGCTGGGTCGTCCGGGCTCCGGCTACCCTTAGCCTCCGGGTGATGTATTCTCCCGTCTCTTTCTGGCTCAGTGGCTGGAGGCGGTACCGTACGTTGATCCGCTGTTTGAGCGGCAGGAATCGAGGCTGGCTGAGTATATTGTCCAGCTCCGGCTGCCCCAGAAGCATGACCTGGAGAAGTTTATGGCTGGGGGTCTCCAAGTTGGTGAGCAGGCGGATCTCTTCCAGCAGTTCGGGGCTGAGGGTATGGGCTTCATCGATGATGACCACCACGTTCTCTTTTCGGGCAAAACAATCCAGCAAGAATTGATTCAGCCGGGTCAGGTAGTCCACCTTGCTTCCCTTCTCCCCATGGATCTCCAGGTCCTCGCAGATGGAGTGGAGAAATTCGCCATTGTTCTCCACTTTGGGATTGAAGATGAAAGCGGTGCGGGTGTTTCCGTCCAGTCGGCTGAGCAGGGTCTGGACCAGGGTAGTCTTCCCGGTCCCCACATCTCCGGTGATGACCGCAAACCCCTTTTTCTCCTGCACCGCGTACACCAGGTGGGCCAGGGCTTCCTTGTGAGTTTCGCTCAGGTAGAGAAACCGGGGATCCACGGTGATCTCGAAGGGCTTCTCTTTCAATCCAAAGTGATTCAGGTACATGCTTCAGCTCACCCTGGGCCCGATCCGGGGAATGTTGGCCAGAACCTTGAACCCCAGAGCCACCTGCAGGTCTTCCCCGTCCCGGAAGGACCGGTCCATCTGCTCCCGGAAGAAAGCCGCCGCCACGCCGCTGAAGAACCCCAGAAACAGCCCGATGAGGAGGATCTTGGGGACGTCCGGACGGTAGGGCTTCTCCGGAATCCGGGCGGGGTCGATGATCTTGAACTGCTCGCCCTTCTGGCGCCGCTCCAGGTTCTCCGCCTGCTGCGCCTCCTGGCTCTTCTTCAAGAGAGAGGCGTAGGACTCGCGCGTGTTGTTGTAGTCCCGGGTCAAAATCGCCAGGCCCTGCTCCCGCGCCGGGGTGTTCTCGATCCTCTCCCGGTACTGGACAATCTGGTTTTTCACCTTGGCGTCTTCCTGGTGCAGCCGCTGGATCTCCATGTCGACCGCGATCACCTGGTTTTCCAGCTCCTTGAAACGCGGGGTCAGGCGGGGGTCGAGTTTGATCTCCCGCTTCGTGCCAAAAGGTTTCATCGGGGTCTTTTCTTTGCCCGCCGTCTTCTCTTTCTCCTTCTCGGCCATCTCCGCCTTTTCCCGGTTGGCCTCGAACTCGGCGCTCTTGGCTTCCAGGTCGGTGATCTTCTTCTTGGTGGTTACGATGTCCGGGTGCTTTTCCGTGTACTTGGCCTGCAGATCGGCCAGGTAATTTCTCATCTGTTCCAGTTGCCCTTCATAGGGGTTCTTGGCTTTCATGGCCGCGGCGGAACCCGGGAAAAGGGTGGACATGGGGTCGGCCGTTTCCTGTGAGGCCTGAGCCTGAGCGGCCGCGCTGACCAGGAGCTCAAAATCCGAAAGCTGCTTCTGGATGAGGATCTTCCGGTCCTGCGCCGCCTTGATGCTGTCCCCGATCCTCTGGGACTGCATCTGCAGCTGATCGAGGACCCGGAGGTTCGCCTCCCGCTGCTCCGGCAGCTCCCCCATGTATTTCTGCTTGTAGCCGCTGACGGCCCTCTCCTGCTCTTCCAGTTTGGCCTTGGTGGCCTTCATTTCGATGGACAGGAACTCGGAGGTGCCCGCGGCCTGCTGCTCCCGCAGTTTCAGGTTTTCTTCGATGAAGAGCGAGGCCAATTTGTTGGTCACCAGGGTTACGACCTTCGGATCCTTGCCGATGTAGGAGATCGTAAAGTAACCTTCTCTCGCTCTCCCTGGCAGCTGCACTTGGATGTTCTTCTGCATGACCTCCACGATTGCTTCCCGGCCCATGGACCTGCCTTCCTCCTGGTAGAGTTTTAATTCGTCGATCACCTGCTCCAGCCGGGTCCGGCTCATGATTTCCTGGCCGATGGACTGGAGGCGGTCCTCGATCCGGGCGGTGATCGTGGGCCGGACGAAATCCTCGGGGACCTTCTGGGGAGTCACCAGGATGAGGGTCGTGGCCTGGTACTCCTTGGGAACCATGAAGGCGTAAACGGCGGCCCCGGCGAGGATCAAAACAAAGGGGATGATGAAGTAAAAGATCCGCCGGAGGAAGATTTCCAGGTATTCGTGGATGTTGAACGGCTTGCCGGGGTTGATCATGACTTTAAACCTCATCCAAAAAAGGGTGCAGTCGGTGCGGGGTGCAGGGTGCAGGGGAGAAAAAAACATTTTTAAGCGCTCATGCTCCGTGCTCCCCCTATCTGTTGCCAGTGCCGGTTATTCGTTGCTTGTTTTTGGTTTTGGTTTTTTCCTAATAACGTTTAACCAATAACGAATAACGATTTTTATTTCCCTACCAGGTAGCCGCAGTCAGGCGGAAGAAAGCCCTCCATTCCTCGTAATCATTGAAATCCTGATCCGACTCGCGCTGACCGTAGGACCCTCCCAGAGAAGCGGTCAGCCACCTCCAGGGCTGGTAGGAAAGGGTGGGGCCCACCCGCCAGACCCAGTCTTCCCGGTCGGCATCGACATAGTCGTCTCTCTCCACGCTGCCCGTGATGGAGGCCGAAAACCGCTGGGCCAACTGGTACGCGATGGAAGCGATTCCCCGGTAGTACTGGTAGAAACCGAGCGTCTCGGAGCCGAAGAAATCGTAGTTGTACCCGCCCTGAACGGCGAAGTCGAGGGTCAGCCTCTGGGTGCGCTGGGTGATCCCGGCATCCACGGTCAACCCGTCCGTGGTCTCGCCCTCCTCCGGGTCCCGCCAGAAATAACCCACCTGCAACCGGCCATTCAGGGTGGGGGTGAAGGCATGGGTGATTCCCACGCTCGGGTTCTGGACCACGTAATCGATCCCCGGGGATTCGTAATCAACGGTGTCATAGATGTACTCGGCGAATATGGAAGTCTGGGGGTTGAAGCGATAGGTATAACGCCCCCGGCCCCGGTTCCCGGTCAAGTCCGGCTGGAAGTCGTAATCGACGCTCTGGAACACATACTCCAGCGTGATCCCGTGGCGAATGTTGAACCAGTAGGTGAGCCGGGGGGTCACGTTGTGTCCCAGGCTGTCCTCACCGGTGGGGTTCTCGGTGCTGTAGTAATTGTTCCGGTAGAGGAGTTCGAAACGGTCTTCCCGTCCGAACTGGTAGGTCAAAGAGGGTTCAACGATATTCCGTTCATAGGTGAACCTTCCCTTCTGGGTCCCCGGGTAAGTAGACCCCGGGGTGGGGGTTGGAGGTTACGTATTGCTCGACCGGATCCTGGGAGCGGGTATAACTATCCCAGAGCCGCAGGGTCCAGCGGTTGCCGAAGGAATACCAGGTGTTCAGAAGTGCCCGTATGGCTCACGTAGTTTAATTGCGAATTGTGGGCGTAGAAGACCAGCCCCAGGTCGTAGTCCAGGTCCAGGCCGAATTTATCCTCCGGGTTCTCCGTGGCCCTGAAACCCAACCCCGGGGAGACCGTGGTGATGAAGTCTTCCCTCGTATTTTGACTGGTCAGGTCTATGTTGCTGCTGTACTCTTCCAGGACGGAGATGCGCGGCTTGAATTTGGACAGCACATCCACCCAGTCCGCCCAGGCCATGGAAGGGATCGCCGCAAGAAGCAGGCCCAAAACCACCCTTTTCACCCATTCAGACTTTTTGCACGGCATCATGATCACCCCATGAAGTTGGAGGTTGAGATCGAATCTAGCTAGGGTACGATGACCGTATCCCCGGACTTCAGGATGAAGTTGGGATCCTTCCCGTCCACGATTCTCTTGTAATTCACCGTGTGGCGCTTCTCTTTCCCCTCTTCCTTGCGGATCACCAGGATCTTCTTTTCGTTGGCCCATTCGGTGAACCCTCCCACCATGGGAATGAGCTGGAGGATGGAGGTCTCGCTGCGCAGGCGAACGACCCCCGGGGTCTTCACCTGCTCCGGAGACGAAGACCTTGAAGCTGTTGGCCTCCATGACGATCACCGAGACGTTGGGGATATCCACGAACTCCCGGAACCGCTTGATCAGATTCTCTTTCAGCTGCAGGGGAGTCAATCCCGCGGCCTGGATTTCATCGATGAGGGGGAGGGAAATCTTCCCGTCGATCCTCACCGGAACCGTGCGGGACAGGGTTTCCTCCTTCCACACGTGGATGTAGAGGCTATCCTCCGGCCCGATCACGTACTGACTGCTGTCGGCGGCACTTCGGCCTGCGCCTGTTTCCTGGAAAGGGCCTCTTTCTCCCCCTGGGCGATAAGCCGCCATGGGAGAGAGGACGAACAGCAATGGCCCAGATCCACCCCGATGATCATGATGGTTTTTTTCATATCGGCTCCTATCTTTGGTTTGAAGATTTCGCTTCCCGCGACCTTCCGGACCAGGTCCGAGGTGTCCGTCCCATCCCGGGGGAAACAGACCTGCTCGATCACCACCCGGATATCCGTCCCGGCTGAAATCGTAAAACTGCAGGCTGCTTTCGAACCGGGACCGGGTATTGCCCCCGGCCATCAGGTCCGCGTAGGGGAGGATGACGGCCAGCCTCTTCTCCCCGAGGGCTCCCAGGATGTCGCTGTCTCTCATCTCCTCGGCCAGCAGACGGGTCAGCCTCCGGCAGCAGGCCTGAAGCCCCGTTCCATTGTCGTGGTTCGGCAGTTCATCCAGCTTCAGGACCAGAATGCTGAAAAAATTCTGGTACCGCCGGGAACGCTTCACCTCCAGGTCGAGGAAGTGGAGAAAGACCTCCCGGGTCAGAACCCGGTCCACCCCGTCTCCGATTATCGATTTTCCGCCTGGATAGGCCATCCCAACTCCTCCCTCAGCTTCCGGATGTTCTTGGTTTCGTTCAAACGGTACTTTTTGATCTTGTACAGCAGGGCTTTGTAGCTGATCTGGAGAATCTTGGCGGCTTCCTTCCGGTTCCAATGGGTTTCCTGGAGGGCCCTCTCGATGAATTCCTTTTCCGCGAACTCGGCCGCTTCCTTTCCGACCCGCTTGAGCGTCAGACTCTTCATCATCTTCGAGGGCTCATCCGCCTGCAAGGCCGGGGGCGCGGCGGGGACTGACCGGGCCAGCGAATGGTTTTTCAGGGGCCCCTGGATGACCTCTTCTTCCCCGAAGAGGATGATCCTTTTGACGAGATTCTCCAATTCCCGGACATTTCCGGGCCAGTCGTATTCCTGGAAATATTGCAGCGTCTTGGGGGAAAGCGGATGGGCGGGCTTGCCGTATTTCTGCCGGTTGGCGTCGAAGAAAAAGCGGGCGAGGGGAAGAATTTGCTCTCTTCTCTCCCGCAGGGGAGGGACGGTGAGGCTGATGACATTGATGCGGAAGAAGAGGTCTTCCCGAAACCGGCCCTCGGAGATGGACTTTTCCAGGTCATCCTTGGTGGTGGTGATGACCCGGGTATCCACCCTGATATCCCCCTCTCCCCCCAGGCGGGAAAACTCCCCGTCCTGCAGAACCTGGAGGAGCTTGGCCTGGATGGAGATATCGATCTCCCCGATGTCGTTCAAAATAATGGTCCCCCCGTTGGCCAGCTCGAACTTGCCCGGCTTCTTCAAGTGTGCGCCGGTGAAAGCTCCTTTGTCAAACCCGAAGAGCTCGCTTTCGAGGAGGGCCTTGGGGATGGCCGCGCAATTCACCTTGATCAAAGGCTTGTCCTGGCGCTGGGACCTCAGGTGAATGGCCTGGGCCACGATTTCCTTTCCCGTTCCGCTTTCCCCTTTGATCAATACCGGGACATCCACATTGGCGATCTCGCCGATGACGGTGTTGAGTTTTTCCATTTTGGGGGAATCGGAGAAAAAAACTTGGTAAATTGTTTCCATGTTGATGGCTAATTTTGCAATCTGGGTGCCAAGGGGTTTAAAGGGTCTTGTCGCTTATTTTACTAATGAAATTATTATTTATTTTTAAATTATGGAATTGAATTCCTATTTTTATGGAGCATTCTCCAGGGAAAAAAAAGAATTTAATAGGGAAAAGGTGACCATAATTTTCCCTTTTTTACCACAAATGTCAATCCTAAAAATTTTTCTCTATTTAGGGAGAGGAAAAGGAAATGGGGGGGGAGCATTTTTCGCCCCCCATTTATAAAGGGGGTTTGGGGGGGATTTCAGAGGGAGGTTGCCCCAAGAAAATTGTCTCCACAAAAAGGATTAAAAGAGCACGCCCGCTTCAGGGGCCTTTGGAACGCAGGTGTTTCTGGATTCCGCACTCTTTGATCTTGTAAAGGAGGCTCTTGTAACTGACGTTCAAGAGCTGGGCCGCCTTCTTGCGGTTGAAGTGGGTCATCTCCAGGGCCTTCATGATGATCCTGGCTTCGGCCCTGCGGGCGGCGTCCTTGTTCACCTGCTTCAGGGAAGGCTGGTTGGGGAGGAGAGGGGTTTCTTCCGGGAGGTCCGGCGGAATTTCCTCTTCTTTCGTCGAGCCCCCCAGCTCGCCGATGATCTCTTCTTCGTTGCCCAGCACCACATACCGCTGGATGACGTTCTGCAGCTCCCGGATATTACCCGACCAGCGGTGGGCCATGAAGGCTTTCATCAACGCTTCTCCGGCCGATTTGGGTTTCTTCTGGTATTTCTGGGCGAACTTGTTCAGGAAGTACTCCATGAAAAGGGGAATCTCTTCTCTCCGCTCCCGCAGCGGGGGGATGGAGATATTGACCACATTGAGCCGGTAATAAAGATCTTCGCGGAACCGCCCCTCCAGCACCGCCTCCTCGATGTTGCGGTTCGTGGCCACCAGGACCCGCACATCGACCTTCACGTCTTTCTTGCCCCCCAGCCGGGAGAACTCCCGGTCCTGGAGGACCTGGAGGAGCTTGGACTGGAGGGATAGACTGATGTCCCCGATCTCATCCAGAAAGATGGTTCCCCCGTGGGCCAGCTCGAACTTCCCCGGCTTCTGCCGGTACGCTCCGGTGAACGCCCCCTTCTCATACCCAAAGAGCTCGCTCTCCAGGAGTTCCTGCGGCAGGGCCGCGCAGTTGACCTTTACAAAGGGCTTGTCCCGGCGGATGGAGTTCTGGTGGATGGACCGGGCGACAACCTCCTTGCCGACCCCGCTTTCCCCGCGGATGAAGATGGTGACGTCCGTGTTCGCCACCTGGTCGATCATTCCTTTGACCCGGTGCATCTTTTCGCTGGCGTAGAGGAAGATGCCGCTGTCCTGGGTCATCATTTCTCCCACTTCCACGAAGGTGGAAGAGGGAGAGGAAGAAGCGGGGGGGGAGATGGGTTTGGTCGAACCCTCCCCGGCATTCTTCAGGAAGCGGTTCATATCCCGGATCTTCAGGAAAAAACGGGCCGAGTTCAGGGCGGCCCCCATCTGGGTCGAGATGTAAGAAAGGGCCATCTTTTTGCCTTCGTCAAAGGCCCCTTTTCGCGAATGACTGAGGTTGAAAACCCCCACCACCTGGTCTTTTTCCCGGATGGGGAAACAGATGAGGGACCTCACTTTCGGGTTGAGCCCCTCCTTCACGCTCACGAAGCGGGGCTCATCCTTCACGTCATTGACCATCATGGCCTGGCCTTCTTTCAAGACCCAGCCGGCAATCCCCTCGCCGGGCTTGAAGCGCCCGCCCTTGTAGGAAGAATCGGAATAATAGACGCTGCTCTTTTCCCCCTTTCCCCGGGCAGCGAGGACCGATAACTCCCCGGAACCGGGGTCCTGGAGCATGACGGAGCAGTTTTCCGCCTCCATCTCATCCATCACCGCGTTCAGGATGGCTTTGCAGGTTTCTGAAAAATCGGGAATGTAGCGCATGGCCCCCTGAACCTTGCGGAAAAGAATGAATTCCCGGTTCCCGGGATCCGGGGATGGGTTTTCGGCGGAGACCACGTCTTTGCCCGGAAGGCTGCCGGCTGCCGGGCCTGTCGCTTCCATCTTCCCCCTTACCTCGCTTTCGCTGCTGCAATCCATGGGGGCTTTCGCGGAAATATTCCTCTCGGTTTGGGGCCTCCAGGAGCGGAGGCTCTCCCGCGACATGGACTAGGTCAGATACCCCCAGGATAAGGAAAGCCTAATTGGGTAGATTTCAAATATGCAAATATTGTTCCTCTTGGATCAACAGCCATGATTATCTACAACAATATGATTTTATTTAACTTTCATAAATAATCCGGTATATTGCCCCATATTGTCAGTAATGGATTGCCCTAAAAAGGCATCCCTTTGACAAAAAAAGCGATCCTATTGAAAAAATTCAATATTTTATCGGGGAAGTATCTTCCTCCTTCGAAAGATGATTACCCATTTTTTATATCGGCCTGTACGGGAGATTACTTAAGGCGGCGGGATGCAGGGGCAAATGAAAAGATCGCTTCGCTGAGGAGCGTCACGCCGGGGCATGACTCGAGGAGCGGCCTTCGGCCTTGAGGATCGCTGCGCTTGAGGCGATAAAAACTGAAAAAACGTTATTCGTTATTGGTTATTCGTTCCTCGTTGAAAACCTGAAAATAGAGCGCTGCGCTTGAGGCGCCAGCAAAGCAGAGAGCAGAGAGCATAGAGAACGGGAAAAAGCGTTGCCGGTTCCCAGTTGCGGGTTGCACGTTACCAGAATTCCGGTGAAAACTCAATAGACCATACGAACGCCGGCTACTGCAGACTCTGGAGAGTCTCTTGGGCTTCTTCGAACCCGGAAAACTTGGGGTTGAGTTCCAGGGCCCTCTTCAACTCTTTCCTGGCGTTGGCCTTATCTCCATTCTTGAAATAGGCCATCCCCAGATGATACCGGACAGCGGCGTTGTTGGGAGCCTTTTCGCTGGCCTCCTGCAAATAGGTGACGGCCCGGCCATAGATGCTCTTCTTGTAATACACCCATCCCAGGGTGTCGGAGATGTGGGGATCATCGGGGACGCGTTCCTTGGCCGCCTGGGCCAGGGTCAGGGCTTCGTCCAGGTTCTCGCCCTTCTCCGCGTACAGGTAGGCCAGGTTGTTTGCCGCCGGGGGGAACCGGGGATCGATCTTCAGCGCCTTCTGATAATGATCCCTGGCCTGGTCCAATTTCCTCTGGGAGTCGTAGATCATCCCCAGGGACATGTGCGCGGCCAGGGAATTGGGGTTCTTGTCGAGGGCTGCCTTGTATTCGGCGATGGCTTTATCCACTTTCTGCTGCCGCAGGAAAAAACCTCCCAGGGCGCTGTAGAACTCGGGGACATTGGGATTGAGCTCGATGGCCTTGCGAAAGCTGCCTTCGGCCTTGCCCGCATCCTTCTCGAGCTCGTAGAGCCCCCCGGCCAGGTTGTACAGGAAAGGATTCTGGGGAGAAGCCTTGATCTGCGCCTCGACCCGTTCAATGGCCTTCCTGTTTTCCTTCTGGCTGACGTGGTAGGAAGCGATCAGGTAGAGGGGCTCCAGGTAATTCGGCTGGAGCGAAAGGGCCTTCTCCAGCTGGGCCAGGCCCTCCTTCCCCTTTTTCTGGGCCAGAAGGAGTCTCCCCATCTGGAAATACCCCGTCGGGTTTCGGGGATCGATGCGGATGGCTTCCTCGAAGGCTCTGGAGGCCTTCGCCGCGTCCCGCTTATTCAGGTAGGCCAGCCCCAGGAGCATATGAGCCCGGGAGGATCGCGGGTCGTTCTTCAGGATCTGCCGGGCGTCTTCGATGGCCAGGTCAAAGGCTCCCGATCGCAGGTTGAGGTCAGCCTGCAAAAATCTCGGCTCGCTCCAGCCGGGGTTCAGCTTCACGGCCTCCGCCAGAGCGGTCTTGGCCTGCTGGACATCTTTGTTTCCCAGATGGCCAAGGGCCAGAAAATAATAGGCCGGCGCCGACTTGGGATTATCCTTGAGAAACACCTGGAGGGTGGCGACGGCTTCGTTGAATTCCCTCTTGGCCAGGTGCAGCCGGCCCTTGAGCAGGTTGCCCTCGGCGCTCTTGGGGTTGATCTTGAGAATCTCCTCGACCACCGGGGCCGCCTTGTCAATTTTGTTCTGGCTCAGGTAGACCTCGGCCATCTTGGCCCGGGGCAGGATATTCTTGGAATCCACCCCGGCGGCCTTCTGGTACGTCTCGACGGCCTGATCCGTTTTCCCCTGGGCCAGGTAGAAGTCTCCCAGATGGAGGATGGAGGAGATCCTCTTGGGCTCGATCTCGATGGCTTTCTGGAACTGCTTCTCCGCCTCCTCCAGGCGTCTCAGGGACGCGTAATAGTTGCCCAGGGAGATCCAGGAGCTGACCTCCTTGGGGGCGATTTTGGTCACTTCCACGAATTGGGCCTCGGCCAGATCCTGCTTGCCGGTCCTCCGGTAGAATTCGCCCAGCCCATACCGCGCCCGGGTGGATTGGGGATCGACCTGGACGGCCTCCTGGAAGGTGTTTTCCGCCCGGGCCGGGTCTTTTTTCTGGAGGTACAGATTGGCCAGATGGAGGTAGGCCTCGATCTTTTTAGGGTCCTGCTGGATGGCTTTCTGAGCCTGGGCAATCGCCCCCTCCAGATTATTCTCCGCCAGATTGGATGGAGCTCATCAGCAGCAGGGCGGAAGGATTTTGGGGCTCCTTGGCCAGGGCCCTCTCCGCCTGTTCCCGGGCTTTCTTGGGGTCCCGGCCCAGAAGGTAGATGTTTCCCAGCTGTACGCGGGCGTCGACCTGTTCCGGGTCCAGCTCCACGCTTTTCGCCAGCACGGGGAAGGCTTCCCGCACCTGCCCGGTCCGCAGGTAAGAGAGTCCCAGCTTGTAATGCCCTTTGGCATCGCCGGGGGCCAGCTTCAAAAAGTTGCGGTATTCAATGATCGCCTCTTTGAATTTATTCTCGGCAAAATATTTCTCTCCCCTTCCCCAATGCCTTTCCTTTTTCGCCTCCTGGGTGCACCCGGCCAGGAGCAGAATGCCGCCGCAGATGATAAGAGCCAGGACGACTTGCAGAAACTTTCCGGATCTGGGACTCATGGATACCCTCTTTGATGGTTATTTTTAGGTTTGCTTTGCAAATTTTATACCACAAATGGGCATGAAATGGAAAGAAAACTGAAAGGGACCCCGGAAAATCTCGGAAATACTTCTCCGGAGTTCCCCGGGAATGGGATAGGCCTTTTCCCGGCTGGGCGCGGAAAAAGTGGCTTCTCCTGCGATCCCGATGCGCTTGTAGGGGCACGATGCATCGTGCCCCTACGGCCCCTCGATGAAACATATTCCGTTCTTACAAACATGTTTGTATTCAATGAGGCGCTAAGCGCAGAAGGAGGGCAAGGGGATAGTAGGAAGGTTATTCAGCACCGGCGCCGATCAGGGGCAAAGCCTTATCCACCCGGAAGTAAACCAGGAACTCTTTCCCTTTCAAGTTGGGGATATTCCTTGCGGCGAATGGCATCCACCTTCTGAGGATCTTTCTCTTCCTTCGTCTTGGTCAGGAAAAGCCGGACGCCCTTGAATTTTTCTTCCTCCTCGGTGAAAAGATAGGCCGCGTGGGGGTTGGACTGCAGGTTGGCATGAGTCAGTTTATCCGCCATGATGAACGCCACGGTCTGATCATCAATCACGTGGGGAACGGCGTATATGGCCACGTCCACTTTGCCGCTCGAATCCGCGGTGGCAATGACTCCCCGCCCTTTGGCGGTCTTGAAGTATTCGGTGATTTTCATCGTTTGTCCTCCAATAGTGAGATTAAACTTTCTTCCTTTTATTGTACCCATAGCCGAGAAAATTAAACATCTGATTTTTAGATGCCCATCATGCCCGAAAAGATTCAGCACGGTCCGTTCCCCGCCCCACAGCCCGGGCGCGCGGCAGCGCGCCCCTAGCATGCCTGCATCCAGTCGATCCGCGATCTGAAAACCGGCAACCCTTTTCCGTTCCTGATATCCTGAATGCTGAATGCTGACCGCCGACCGTTGACCGCTGACCGCTAGGATGTTGCAGTCCTGTAAGGCTCCTGAATCCTGAATCCTGTATTCCTGCATTCCGCCGTCTCAGAGCGAAGCCCATGAACCTAACTATGGTTCAGCGCGAAGCGCTCCTCGAGTGCGCCGTTGAGCGCACGCTCCTCAAGTGACGCCGAAGGCGGAACGCTCCTCTTGCGGAGCCCCTGGCTCCCGGCTGCCTCTTACTGCCTGTTTCCCGCCAGGGGATTGCGGATGAAAAGAATGGAGGAGTCTCTCCCGTGGATCTTCTCCGCCTCGGCGATGGCCGCTTCCACCGATTCCTTCGGCTCAAACCCGAGGTGCGTCACCAGCGAGGGGTCCGTGGCCCCGGCCACAAAGACCCGGGCCGCGTGTTTGAGCCGCTTCAGGGGATAGGTGGCCATGATCCCGTGGATGGGGTGGAACCCGTAGCCGAAGCGGTACTTGTAGAGGTATTCGGGCCGATGGGCGAAGTCTTCTTCGAAGAGATCCCGGATTTCGTAAGGGTCCGCGGGAGCGGCTGAGGACCTGGTTCCAGACTTCCCGGTAGGAAGGATGGTGGAGATCGTCCCACTGGTCGGGGCAGGGGGTGGCCAGGATCACCGAGCAGCCGGGCTTGCCCAGGGCCTCGATCACTCCGCCCAGGTATCCCAGGCCGGAGGAGACCAGGGTCAGGAGGGGATTCATGATGGAAAAAGAGGCATAGGGGCTCCAGTCGGGAATGCCGTAGATGATCGATATCGGCTTTTTCCTCCGCCAGGTCGCGGCGGGGCGGGTACTGCTGTCTTCAGCAGGTCGAGGGCCGCCCGCCGGGTTTCCCCCACGCTGCCGGTCCAGACCCGGGCCACCTGGAGGGGGTTGGCCAGGACCGTCTCCATCTTGAAGATGCGCCTCTTCCCGATCTTTTCTTCGACCAGCTCCCCCATCTCGTCCAGCATGGCGTGCATCTGGTTCCTCTCGATGGACATGGACATGCCGTCGGGAGAATGGTGCCAGCGGATGGAGCGGTACGTGGAGAGGCCCACGCAGATCGACTTCCAGCCGCCGTTGAATCCCCTCCAGACGACCGTGTTGATGTAGACCGTCAGGTCGGAATCGGTGACCAGCCGGTTGATTTCCACGTCGTACCCGCTGCGGGTGGTGCCCAGGTAGGACAGATTTTCGGGGTCTTCGGCGTCGTGGCAGAGAAGCCGGTACCCGAACTCCTGCACCAGCTCTTTCCCGATCACTTTGCCCAGCTCCCCGCGGGTGAACTTCCGGTGGAGGGCGTTGGCGCACAGGAGGGTAACATCTCTTTTCTTCACCCCGGCATGTTCCAGCTCTTCCAGGACCGAACGGATCGCCGGCTCCCACACGGGGCCGTAGCAGGGAACCGTGGGATCATCGAAGGCCACCGTGACCTTCCACCCGGGCTTGGCCAGTTCGCGAAGCGGAGGAAGGTCCAGGGGCCTTCTCAAGGCCTCCTGAAGGGCGGCCCTCAGGTCCGCCACCGGCGGCAGGGAGGTGGAAAGGCCCTGGGACACGAATCGGGTCCGGTCGGGAAGCTTGACCGGGATCATGCGGTCGCCGAATACGATCTGTTCGTCCATGAAACCCCCTTAAAAGAAGCGCTGAGTGCCGAGGATTGAGTGCTGAGCAAAAGGATAAAGGATCAGGGGACAAGGTTCAAGGGGAAATTAACCAAAAGATCGCTACGCTTATCAAAGCAGAGAGCGGAGAGCGCGGAGCAAGGAGTAACCAAGGACGAAAAGGAAAAACGTTACTGGTTATTCGTTACTCGTTGGAAACCTGAAACGGGGAACCGGGAACAGGCAATATTTTTTTCTTTGCGCCCTTGCGCCTTGGCGTGAGAAAATGCGTTTTCTTCCTCCTTACTTCGGAGTCATTTGGAAGAGAAGGAACAGTTCCGGGGGCAGGCCGCCGCCCTTCAGGGGGATCTGGAGCGGCTGGGGCAGGGCGAAAGTGGTGTCTTTTCCCGAGGCCTCCAGCCGCTTCACCCGGGCGATTCCATCCTTGAACTGGACCTCACCCCGGGCCGGGTCGAAAAGAGTCAGGGGCAGAGGAATCCGCGACGCCGCGTTCCCCTGGATTTCACCCCTCTCCAGCAGGGCCCACAGCTGCCCGTCCCTCCCGGTCAAAATCTTCCCCTTCCCACTGCAGAGAGGCTTCTCCGCTCAGCCGGATCGGGAAGGAGCTTTCTTTCCCGGAGAAAGCCTGAATCTCCATCTGGTTCAGCCGCAGGTTCAATCCGTTCCGGTTCTTCTCCTGCCGGAATTTCCCCGAAAGCGGGAGGGATTTCCCCGTATCCGCCAGGTCAAAGCTCGGGTTTCCCCCAAAATAAGCCCCGGAAATGGGGACGAAGGATCAGGTCGGGAAAGCGAAAGGAGAGAGAATCGGTTCCCACCCGGATGTTCTCCACCCCCAGGCTCAAGGGGAAGGGGACCAACTCGGCCGATGGAAAGGGATAGAGGAACGGATCTCTTCGAACTTCTGAATCCAGTCTTTCTTCAATCGTTCGTAGGGAAACTGCCAGAGGAAAAAGATGTAGAAAAACAAAACCCCCAGCAGGAAATACCCCAGGATGATCTTGGCGGTTCTCATGGATTCACTCTCATCCCTGGTAGAAGATCATCTGCAGGGAAACGTCCAGGATACTTGGGAGTGGTGTAACGGGGTTTCAGGCTGATTCGCGCCACCCGGGATCCGCCGGGGGAGGACTGGATTTCGTAGAGGAACCGGGTCAGCTGGGGGAGTTCGGCTTTTTCCATCAGCACGTCCACGATCATCCCCTCGCCGCCGGGCGAAGGGGAGGGCTTGATGGACTTCACCGTCTGGCGGAGGCCGGAACGTTCGATCCACCCGTCCAGCCGGGAAAGGGGCGGGAGCGCCCTTTCCCCGGCCGGGATTTTCTGCAGCAGGGCCGCCTTGGCCTCTCGCAGGGAATCGAGCTCCTGGCGCAGGAGGCGAAGTTCTTGCAGCTCCTGCTCTTTCTGGGGAATGAGGCGGTTCAGGTCTTTGGTTCTCTTCGGACCGCCGGATAGACCGCGAACTGGAAGATGAGCAGGGCGGCCAGGAAGCAGGCGCCCCCCCAGAGGAAGGTCTTCTCCCTTCCCGTGATTCTCATCCTCAGCCCCCCCGCTTCATCTGCAGCTTGAACTCAATCACGTTTTCCAGGCTGCTGGCCCGGGCGGTCTTCAGCTGGACGTCCTTGAAATGCGGCCGACCGGTCCAGACGGGCCTTTCAACTGGTTCACCGTGTCGAAGGAGTCCGCCTCTCCGTTGACTTCGATCGCCTCCGGGTCGACGATCAATTCCGTCACCCGGACCTTCATGGCCGGGTCCACCATCAGGCTGAGCTCGCGGAGGATCTCCAGGGGGGACCCGCTGCCCCCGCCCCCGCCCAGGGAGCCCAGCTTCGCCCTCTCTTCCTGCACCCGGGCCTTCATCTGCTGGAGTTCATTGACCACCCTCTTCACCTCGGGCAGGGCCTGGGAAAACTCCTTCCGGATTTCGGCCTTCAGGTCCTGGTATCTCCTCTCCTTGAGGGAATAGTTCAGAAGAAAAGCCGCGATCCCCAGGACCCCCAGGATGAACGCATAGGAAACCAGAATCTTCAGCCGGCCCCTCGCCCTTTGCGCTTTCTGGGAGGAAGCGAATTCCTCCCGCCGAAGATTGACTCCTCGCCGGAGGCCCCTCCCAGGCGGCGCCCAGGGCCGCCGCCAGAGCGGGGCGGGTCTCCTTGGGGACATCCCCGCCCGATCTCCCCCAGGTCGAGGAGGAAACGGATGCCGGCAGAAGGTCTCCCAGCTTCTTCTCCACCCCCGGGCCAAGGGAGTTTCCTCCGGTGAGAAAGACTTTCTCCACCGGCCGGCTTTCCGGACCATATCCGGCGGAGAGGAAGGTCCGTTAACCTCTTCAGCCAGCCGGGACAGGTGATGAGCCGCGGCCGGGACAGAGCGGCCCCGGCAGAGGGAATGGAACGGGCCAGGTTCAAGTCGGTCCTTCTGCCAGAGGATCAGGGTCGCCTTTTCCTGCCCCAGGTCCAGAAGGGCCCCGCTCCCCGCGGAGGTCTTTCCCAGCCCTCGAACCAGCCAGAAGAGGGCCAGGGCTTCGGGAACCACGCTCTCCGGGTCCAGTCCCGCTTCTTTCAGCAGGGACAGATGTTCGCCCAGGTCCCCTTTGCGGACGGCAAAGACCAGGGTCCTTTCCTTCCCGGCGTTCTTTCTCCGGGGAATAAAAATCGACCACCACCTGATCGGCGGGAAAAGGCAGGAAAGGCTCGACTTCGAACTTGACCACTTGCTGGTTTTTCTTCCGGTCCGCGAAAGGGGAGGGGAATCCGGTGGACCATGGTCTGGCGGGAGGGGAAGGAGATAAACCAGGCCTTCTCCCCGGTCTTCCAGCTTGGGAAGGACCTCCCGCAAGGCCTGCGGAATTTCTCCCCGGAGATCTCCCTTTTCCTTCCCGGGAGGGGGAAAAGGCCGTAGTTGGTCACCCGAAGGCCCCGCAGGGTGCGGGTGACTTCCACGGCCTTGATCCCGGTCGATCCGATGTCCAGTCCCCAGGTCTTCGATTTCATGATCTACCCGGCCTTCCAGGAAAGGACCCGGGTTCGCCTTCCCTCTCTTCGAATCACCGCCTGCACGACGGCCCGGGCCTCCCGGTAGTTGCCCAGAATTTCCACGGAAAAGAATTGCTCCGCACGGTGATCTCGCTGCTGATGAGAGGATAGACCGCGTCCCACCCGGGCACGGAGCGGAGGTCTTCCGGTTTCTGAAAGGGCTTCTCCCGCCGGTGGGCCAGAACGGCCTGGGCCATGGCCTGGTCGATCTTGGGAGACAGGCTCATGAGCACCGGAAGGCTGGCGGTGTTGATGTTGATCCTTCCGTCGGATTGAACGGTCAGGTAATCCTTCAGCCCTTCTTTCCCCTCTCCGCCATACAGGAAGGAAGGGTCCACCCCTCTGATCAGGAGCAGTTCGTCCAGCGAATCCAGGGGGCCGTTCTTCGGGAGATGGGGCTTTTTCCGGGTCAGATAGAACTCCTTCTCCGCCCCCCGGGCCCGCGGCTGATCATCCCCATCCAGCCAGTCCAGCAGGGCATCCATCCAGTCCGCAGGATGCCCCAGAAGATTGAGGAGCCGCTCCAGCTGTTCTTTCTTCTTCAGGTTCAAGTTCCCGTACGGATCCAGGATCCCGTTGGGGTTGAACTTGGCGTTCTCGTCCAGGATCCGGCCGGTAAAGGAACCCTCGGGAAAGAGACGGGGCGAAAGAAAGGCCAGGTTCTCGAAATGAGCCCATCTCTCGTCCAGCCCGTCGTAAGCCGGGTCATCATTCTGGATCAGGGCCCGGGCGATCTCCACCCCGGATTGAGCGATGTAGGAAGCCTGGGTCAGGTCCCGGAAATTCTCGGCCAGGGTGGCCTCCACCCGAACGGCCCGGTTCATCTCCAGCCCGGTCACCACCAGGAGAGTCAGGATCAGAAGGGTCAGCACCAGGGCAACGCCCTCTCTTTCCTAATTTTTACCTTCCTTCCTGCCGATCCATTGACAGTCTCAAAAAACGGTATCCGTTAGTACTCAGTTCGGCGTCTCTTCGATTTCGCTGAGTCTCACCCGCTCATCGGCAAATAGACCTGGGTGCGGAAATCATGCACCTTCCCGCGGGAGTCTTCCAGCCTCAGCTGAATCTCCACCCGGGAAGGGAAGCTGATTCCGCCGCTCCCCTTCCAGGGAGTTCCACTCTTTTGCCTTCTTCCCCTGGCGGTCAAAGTAGGAAAAGCTCAGGCTGCGAACGCGGTCGCAGAGGGCCAGGGAGCGTCCCCCTCGGAGAAGGTCCCCATCCCGCGCCTCGTCCTGCCGCCGGAACAGGGTGAAGCCCTTTCTGCCCGGGGCGCGGTCCAGGAAATAGCCCAGTTCGAGCACCCCCCATCCTCCCTCGACAGAAACCGAGGGATGGGGGAAGTGGGTAAAATCCAGGCGGTCCAGAAAATCATTCCCCTCTCTGGTGGAACGGCCAACCAGGCCCGTGCGGTAGGCCTGGAAGCCCTCTTTCGGGGAAACCAGGACGGCCCCCTTCAGTTCTCCGGCCATCCTCTCCAGGATCATCCGGCCCTGCTGGATGACCTCCGCCCGGTCATCGGTCTCGGCCATGACCGTCATGGACTGATGGAAGGTCAGGTAGAGCAGCGAAAGAACGACTCCCAGGATGGAGAGGGTGATCAGGACTTCGAACAGGGTAAACCGCCAGTCTTTTCACGGCGTACAGAGCACAGAGGATCTTCGGAGAACAAAAGAAGTTCTCGAGGTTTCGGGTTTCGAGTTGTCTTAAGTTCATTCAAACGAGATCTTGGCTTGTCTTGAATTCATATCTCTGTGTTCTCTGTGTCTCTGGTGCTGCTAATATTTATTATTTCTGCGCGAAGTAGGCCACCAGCTCAAGCGTGCGTTCCCGGGTGCCGTCTTTCCAGAGAACCCGGACCAGCGCCTTGCGGAGGGCCGGCAGCTCGGTGGAGGTTACCACCTGCTCCCAGCGGAACCGAGGGTAGGCCTCTCCTCCCGGTTCCCGAATTTTTCCCCACTTCGGGAAACCCCATTCCTTCCAGCTCGGCCATCTTCTCCCGGGCCAGCAGGGTGGCCAGGGAAATCTGGCTCGATTCATCCAACAGGCGGACGCTTCCGGCCTGAGCCCGCAGGAATGCCACCCCCACCAGGGCCAGAATGGCCAGGGCGATCATCACTTCCAGCAGGGTAAAACCGCACCTTTTTCTTAGCCGCAGAGCACGCGGAGAACGCAGAGGTGATTCATTTTGCAAAATAAAACTGCCCTTCGAATGAATATCCATTTCTCTTTGAGCCTCTGAAATTCCAGCGGATGGACTTTCCTTTATCGATCCGTCACTCGGGGTATCAAATTCTTGGATCTGAACCTGCATAACTCACCGGGAAAATCCTTCGCCTTCTTTTCTGCGGAAGGCGGATTTTTTTCGAAATAAGTCTCTGCGTGTCTCTGCGCTCTCTGCGGTGAATATTTCGTTCTTAAGAAGTTTTTCTCTCCACGTAGCCGGCCGTGACTTCCGTCTTGCCTCCCAGGGGATGGACGAAAATGGTGAAGATCTCCTCTTCGCCCCTCCGGAGATGAATCTCGCATTCATCGGCCCACCCCGTGGGGGAAAATTCCACGTAGGCCGTGCCCTCCCGCATCTTTCCCCTCTCCGGGTGAGACACATCCGAGAAAGATGACCCCGGCCGGCAGATAGCTGGGCCTTCCCCAGGGGAGAGGAATCCCGCAGGAATGAGTCCCTTTCTCCTTCCCGGCTGACCCAGTAGGCGTTTTCTTTCAGGTCCAGGTTCAACCGAAATCTCTGCTTGGTGGTGGCCGCCTGGCTCTGGGCGTACCTCATGGACCCCACCAGCTGGAGAACCGCCCTCTTGACGTCCCGCGGTTCCAGGAGTTCCCGGAAATTGGGAAAGGTCAGAAGAAAGACGAAGCCCAGAAGCAGGATCACCACCATCAATTCGGCGAGGGTGAATCCCGGGCTACCTTTCGATGTCCGCGTTCTCCCCTTCTCCACCCTCTTCTCCATCGCCGCCCAGGGACTTCAGGTCGAAGTCCTTGTTCTTGATTCCCGGGGAGACATACACGTAAGGCCTGTCCCCAGGGGTCCTCCGGAACTTTTCCTTTTTCCAGGTACCCGCCCTCGCGCCAGTTTCTGGGAACGGCCCCGGTGGCCGGCTTCTGCACCAGGGCCTCCAGACCCTGTTCCGTGGTCGGGTACATTCCGGTGTCCAGCTTGTAGAGCTTCAAGCGCCGCTTCCAGGTTTTCGATCTGCAGCTTGGCCTTGGTCTTCTTGGCCTCCTCGGTCCGGCCCATGAATCGGGGAAGGACCAGCCCGGCCAGGATGCCCAGGATGACGATCACCACCATGAGCTCGATCAGGGTGAAGCCCCCGGCTTCTGTCCTTTTGGAGAATCTGAAAAATCTTCATCTTTCACCTCATCTTCCAAACGGCTCAGAATGCCCGTTCCCAAATGCGATCGGACTCAACGTTTTGTTCCCTGTTCCTGATCCAGTAACCGGTTGACCTCAATCGTGCTCCTGACTGGATTCCATGATCCGGCACGTATAACTTTTCCGCATTCCATTCCGCAATCCGCATTTCTTCTTTATCGGACCATCTGGCTCATCTCCAGAATGGGCAAGAGAACGGACAGGGCGATAAAACCCACGCCCACTCCCATAATCAGAATCATGAGCGGCTCCAGCAGGGCGATGAGGCCGCGAAGGTCGCTTTCGGCTTCATTCTCCAGGCTCGACGCCACCTTCTCCAGCATCCGGGCGAGTTCACCGCTTTTCTCCCCCACCGCCACCATCTCCAGAACCACGGAGGGGAAGAGGCCGCTGGCTTTCAGAGAAAGGGCCATCTCCTCTCCCTCCCGGATCCGTTCCCGGGCCTCGGCCCAGGGCCCGGGAGAGGAGACGGTTCCCCGCCACTTCCTGGGAGAATTCCAGCGCCTGGAGGAGAGGAAGCCCCCCGCCCAGCAGCGTCGCCAGGGTCCGCGCCCACCGGGACACGGCCAGCTTGCGATGAAGTTCCCGGACCAGGGGGAGCCTCAATTTCAGGCGGTCCCAGAGAAGGCCTCCCGATTCGCTCCGCAGGTATTTCCGCAGCCAGAAGGCCAGGAGGATGAGGGCCGCCGCCACCGCCCACCAGAAGCGGTTCAGAAAGTCGCTCACCGCGATCAGGATCAGGGTGGGCCAGGGAAGGGACTGGCCGAGGTCGGAAAAGATCTTGGTCACCGTGGGGACCACGAAGGTCATGAGAAAAAAAAGAACCCCCAGGCCGATGACGAACATGAACACCGGATAGGTCAGGGCCGCCCGGATTCTCTGGCGCAGGGCCACCTGGTGCTCGCTGAAATCGGCCCACCGGCTCAGGGTGAGGGCCAGGGTCCCGCTCACTTCTCCGGCCTTCACCAATCCGATAAAAAGGCCGGAGAAGATCCGGGGATGAGCCGGTGAGGGCGTCGGCCAGGCTGCTCCCTTCCCGCACTCTCTCCCGGATCTGGGTCAGGGTCGTCCGGAGATAGGGATGTCCGGACTGGTCGATCAGGGCCGACAGGGAGGAGACCAGGGGGATGCCGGCCTCCATGAGCGTGGCCATCTGCCGAAAAACCTGGGCCAGGTCTTTGGCCCTCACCCGGCCGAAGAGCCGGAGCGCTGGGCCCCGCTGCGCCAGGGCGGCCGACTCTTCCCGGATCTCGGTGGGATAGACGCCCTGGTTTTTCAGCTTGGTCCGGGCCGTGCGCGCGCTTTCCGCGTCAATGATCCCGCGAATCGCCTTTCCCGAACCGTTCAGCGCCTCATATTCGAAGATGGGCAAATATCTTATTCCTCGTTACTCGCTATACGTTATTCGTTATAAGTTATTCGTTGCTCGTTTCGTTTTCGCTTAACCTTAGCCCTTAACCTTGAGCCTCAACCTTGACCTCAACCTTGTTTTCCTTATCCTCGAGTTACGCCATCGGCGTGACGCTCCTCAAGGCCGCCCTTATGGCGGCCGGTCCTTACTCCTGCGTCACTCGTATCAACTCCTCCAGCGTCGTGATCCCGGCCAGCACTTTTTCCGCCCCGTCGTCCCGCAGGGCCTTCATCCCCTCCTCCAGGGCCTTCTGGGCTATGGTGGTGGAGTCCGCCTTCCTCATGATCAGGTGGCGGATGGGCTCGGAAACGGACAGGGTCTCATAGATGCCCGTCCTCCCGCGGTATCCGGTGCCGGCACAGGCCGGGCATCCCCTCCCCCGGTAAATCGCTCTCCCCTGGATCCGGGCGGGATCGATCCTCGCGTCTCTCAGGGCTTCCGGTTCGGGTTCGTAGGCCTGCTTGCATTCGGGACAAAGGACTCTCACCAGGCGCTGGGCTACGATGGCCCGGACGACGGAGGCGATCCGGAAGGGTTCGATCCCCATGTCGATCAGGCGGGTGACGGCGCTGGCGGCGTCGTTGGTGTGGAGAGTGCTGAAGACCAGATGCCCGGTCATGGCCGCCTGGATGGCAATCTCCGCGGTTTCCACGTCCCGGACCTCCCCCACCAGGATCACATCCGGATCGTGTCGCAGGATGGACCGCAGGCCGTGGGCAAAGGTGAGACCGATCTTGGGATTCACCTGGATCTGGGCGATCCCGAAAAGCTGGTACTCCACCGGGTCTTCGATGGTCACGATGTTCTTGTCCGGCGAATTGATCCGGCTCAGGGCCGCGTAGAGGGTGGTGGTTTTCCCGCTTCCCGTCGGGCCGGTGACGAAGAGAATCCCGTTGGGACGCCGGATGAGCTCCTCCACGCTCTTCAGGTGTTCCGCGGAACAGGCCGATCTCTTCCAGCCCGAGGTGAACGCTGCTCTTGTCCAGCAGGCGGAGGACCACCCTTTCCCCGAAGGTCGTGGGAATGATGGAAACCCGGATGTCGATGTCCTTGTCGGCCACCTTGATGGGGATCCGGCCGTCCTGGGGAAGGCGCTTCTCGGCGATGTCCAGCTTGGCCATGACCTTGAGGCGCGAAACGATGGCCGGCTGGTACCGCTTGGGAGGGCTCAGCCGGTTGTAGAGGATTCCGTCGATCCGGTACCGGACCTTCAATTCCTTCTGGAAGGGCTCGATGTGGATGTCGCTCGCCCGTTCCTTCACCGCCTGGAAGAAGATGAGGTTGACCAGCCGGATCACCGGGGCTTCATCGCTCACGTCCAGGAGGTCCTCGGTCTCTTCCAGTTCATGAAGAATCCGGTCGCTGCTCTCCGTGTCCAGGCACTGGATCATCTCCTCCGGGGTATCGGTGCTCTGCTCGTAGAAGCGGTTGATCGCCCGGAGGACCTCCCGTTCGCTGCTCAGGACCACCCGGATGTCGCGGCAGCCCAGGATCAGGCGCAGGTCGTCCAGCGGTTCATGATGGAGCGGATCCACGGCGGCCGCGGTCAAAACTCCACCCTCCATCTTGACCGGGACAATCCGGTGCTTCTTGGAGAAAACGATGGGCACCCGGGAAATCAGGGAGGGGTCCAAACCCCGGGCTTCCAGGTCGTTCCAGTAAGGAACCCCGAGTTTGGCGCTCAGGGCGGAGAGAAGCTCCTCCTCGGTCATCCAGCCTTTCTGGATCACCAGGGCGGAAAGGGGTTTGCCGTTCTGCTTCGGCCGGAGTTCTTCCACCGCCCCGGCCTCCACTCCCTTTTTTTCCTGAACGATTTCGGCAATGATCTTGTCCAGCATGATTTTAAATACAGTTCGGAGTTGTAGGAGCGCGCTGCCGCGCGCCCTTAGGAGTTCGGAGTCAAAGGCGTTACAACTCTGTTTTTAACTCTAGGCACTTTAGGCACTCCGAACTTTAGGCACTTTCTCATCCGCGTTCTTCCGCGTCTCATTGATTATTTAACCAGCTTTTCGAGGGTATCCTGTACCTCTTTCTCCCGCTCTTTCTTCAGCTTCTCCAGGTTCTCTTCGGATTCCTTCTTTTTCTTGGCCGTGGCCTTTTCCAGGTCCTCCGCCGTCCGGACGATCTGCGGGCTGATGAAGATCAGGAGATTGGTCTTGGTGTTGGTCCCGGCGAAACTCTTGAACATCCAACCCAGGATGGGGATATTCCCCACGCAGGGCACCTTTTTGGTCGTGTCCGAGCTCTCGTCCCGGATCAGGCCCCCGATGACGATGATCTGGCCGTCGTCCACCGCTACCGTGGTCGTGGCCTGGCGTTTCCGGGTGGTCACGAAACCGGGGTTGGCCGGGTCGCTGAACAGGATGTTGCTCACCTCGGTGATAATCTCCAGGCGGACCATGCTCCCCTGGCTGATGTGAGGGGTGATCTCCAGTTGAATGCCGATGTCTTTATACTCGTAAGTTCGGGACACGGCGACATTGGAAACCGTCGTGGTCCCTGTGGCCAGCGGAGTGGTGAGGTCGGATTTCAGGAGGGGTACGTTGTCCGCCACGATGATCTTGGCCTTTTCGTTGTCCATGGTCAGAATATGAGGCGTGGAGATGATGTTGGCATCCGTGTCTTTCTGAAAGGCCCGGATCAGCAGCCCGATGTTGGGAACTTGCACGCCCCCAATGGTAAGGAATCCCTTGGCCAGGCCCAGCAAAAGCCCCGTGTCCCCCGTGCTGCTGGGGAGGGTCCCCTGTTGCGCCCCGCTGATCAGCCCGAAGTCCGATCCCCCGAGGCCCCGCACGCTGTCCGCAACCGGCTGGTCCATGATCCTCCAGTCCACGCCGATTTGCAGGGCTTTCTCCATGGAGACTTCGGCGATCATGGCTTCCACCAGGACCTGCGAGCGGATCATGTCGAGCTTGGCAATGACTTCCTCCAGCTCCTTGAACTCCTGGGGAGAGGCGGTGATGACCAGGGAATTGGTGGCCTTGTCGGCGGTGATCGAGACTTCTTCCGGCGCCGCCCCGGCCTGGGGCAGCCGGCCCGGAGGGGCCGCCGCTTTTGCTTTCCCGGTGACGATGGAGTTCAGGACCTTGGCCAGCTCCTCGGCCCGGGCATGTTCCAGATAGCGGACGTGGAGCTGGCTCTTCCCCTTGGGAGCTTCCGTATCCAGCCGGGTGATGAGTTTCCGAACTTCCTGGGTGTCCTGTTCAGTTGGCCAGGACGATCAGGCTGTTGGTCCGCTCCTCCGGGATGATCTTCACCACCCGCTGCGCGGCGACCGGAGCGGGAGGTTTTCCCGGGGCGGGCTGCCGCGGGTCCACGGCCATGAGCTGGTTCAGCTTGTCCGCCAGGCTCTTCGCCGAAGCGT
The DNA here is from genome assembly GCA_963802665.1 of uncultured delta proteobacterium. GTDB lineage: Bacteria > Desulfobacterota > SM23-61 > SM23-61 > SM23-61 > SM23-61. Next base: position 32,867 of record CAWDJO010000005.1, read on the forward strand.
ATTCCAGGGGAAAGACGGTAATCCTTTCCTCCACGATCCGCACGTCGATCTGTTCGATGATCTTGAGGAGGCGGTGGATGTTGGAAGCCCGGTCGGTGATGATGAGGTGGTTGGTCGGTTTGTAGGAGATGATCATCCCCTCCTTGGAGACCGAGGAAGCAAAGAGGTTGCGCACCTCATCGGCCGAGGCGTGCTCCAGGGGGATGATCTGGGTGATCATCCGGTCTTCCGGGGGAAAGGTCTTAGCCTCTTTTCCCTCCCGGATCTCCAGGCCCGACTGGCGGGCCACGGCGGAAGGGATGATCTTGATCGCGTCGTCCCCCGGAACGGCCGTGTAGCCGTTCATCTCCAGCACGGACTCGAATACTTTGTAGGCCTCCCGGACGGTGATCTTCTTCGGGGAGATGACGGTCACCTTACCCCGCACCTGATCGCTCACCAGAAAATTCTTCCCGGTGAGTTCCCCCATGAACTTGATGACCACGTTGAGGTCCGCGTCCTGGAAGTCCATGGTGATCAGGGCGTCCTCCGGAAGGGGCTTCTTGGGGATCTGGACTTCCGGCGCCTTCCTCTCCTGGCCCTGCGCGTGCCAGACCCATCCCAGCGCCAGGGTCATCACCCCCAGCAGGAAGAAGGCCAGCACCAAGCGTTTGATCAATTCTTTCATAAGGACTCTCCCTGCCAAAAATCACCTCGCAGGGGGGGGTTGAAACCCGCCCCTACGGAATTAAAAAAACTTAACCGCAGAGGTCGCGGAGGACGCCTGCGCTCTCTGCCTCCTCTTCGTTCATCCTCTTGTCTTCATCCCCGGAGGATCGAAAGGCAAAGAGTCCGATCCATGAAAGGATTTGATGTTTTTTGTCTTTACCAAGAAAAGCTCTGCGATCTCTGCGTACTCTGCGGTTGATTTTTTCCTCCTCGGAGGGCGCAGAGACTCTTATAATTTCCTAAGCAATTAAAAAGGTTACCGGATCTCATACCGCAAAACTTCGGCGCGCCCGCCCCGCTCGATCTCCACCTCGATGTTAGAATCCCGCTGAAGCTGGGCATAGGCCTGCATGACATCTTCCGGGCGGGTGACCAGCATGCCGTTCACTTTTTTTATGATGTCGTTGTTCTTCAAACCCAGTTTTTCCATCAGGCTGCCGGGCACAACCTCGGAGACGGAATAGCCCGACGGCTTTCCCATCTCGAAATGGGGCCTGAGCCGGGCCTGGGTCATGAACTGGTTAATATTCCCCACCGCCGCGGTCACGTCCTCGCGGTTTACCAGGAACCGGTTGGCCGACAGCTTCTTTACCTCTTCCCCTTTGGAGGCCGCCGGGCCCGGCGGGGGAAGGAGTTTGCCCGCGGGCCGGGAACCGGTCTCCTCCTCGGACAGGCTCAGGGTTTCCCTCTTGCCGTCCCGTTCGATCTCGATTTGATTCCGGGATACCTTGACGATCTTCCCGCCGTCGATATTCCCCTGAACCCGGAAGATCTGCTGCTTGCGGCTTCCCTTTTCCTGCAGGATGGCCCAGGAATTCCCCCTCGGGCCGGTTATGGTTCCGATCAAGATGTAGCTCCCGGGTGAAGACCCCTTGCTTCCTCCGGCGGGGACGGAAGAACCTCTTATCCTCCAGGGGGAGCAATTTTTGCCCCCGGTCCCCGGGGCTGAAAATGTTTCGTTCCGTGACGGAAGAATACTTTTCGTAGGGTTCGGAGGCGTTCCCGGCGGGAGGAGAGGCTTTCCTGGCGGCGTTGGCCCGCGGAAGGGTGACGATCCGGTCTTCGATGAGCAGGATAAAGAGGTAGGAAGCGAGCCAGGCCACGCAGGCCACAAAGACCACATGAACGACCCAGAAATGCTTGGTAATTTTTTTCATCATATATTCTTATTGGGACACAGATAAACACAGATGTTCAATTTTAATGAACGAAAAAGAGCGGTTACAAGAATAAAAGACCTTTTTAATGGGACACAGATGAACACAGATTAACACAGATTACGGAATAAAAAAATATGAGTTAAGGCCGCCTCCATGAGATTATGCCAAAAAGGGCTCTCAGACGATCTCCTTTGGGAATGAATTCTACTTTCGCCAATTATCAAAAGTTTTCCGTTTAATCTCAGGTTTCGGTCCGAAATTCAAGAGCAGACCGACCTCCATGGGGGTGGCTTTTAGGTAATTCAACAGTTGAGCTTCGTTTTCCACAGCCAAGCTCTTTGCGGCCTTTACTTCGACGATTACCTTATGGTCTACGAGTATGTCAGCAAAATACTCCCCAATAACTTCATTTTCATATGATACCTCGATCGCAAATTGGGGTGAAGCAGGAATCCCCTCTTTTTTGAGTTCAATCATCATGGCATTTTCATAAACTTTTTCCAGAAACCCATACCCCAGTTTGCTATACACCCTGTAAAAAATCTTTATAATGTTCTCTGTCAGGTCTTTATATTTGGTTTCCTGCTCTTCTGTATTCATCGGTTTTTATTCATGGCCAATTATTTTCTTCGTTTGGTTTTTGCCTAATCTGTGTTTATCTGTGTTCATCTGTGTCCAAAAAAATAGTCGTATGGTCTTTTAGTCTTGTAGTCGCCGTTTTTACCCCAAATTTCTAATCCGTGTTCATCCGTGTCCCATTAAATTTTCGACTTTGTCTTTACCAAATCTGTGTGTATCTGTGTTCATCTGTGTCCAATATGCTTTTGGTCTTTTGTCTTTAAATCTAGCCTGATTTTTTGATCCGTGTTCATCCGTGTTTATCCGTGTCCAATAATTCTTTGTCTTTGTCTTTGATTCTTATCTCTTGCCTCGATTTTCCTTCATCCGTGTCCTATCCATCCTTTCTGCGAACCAAAAGCAGGCCAACCAGGAGGAATAGGCTGATTGCTCCCAAACCGACCTCCGCCGGGTCTCTCAGGACGGAGCGGGAGAGGCCCACCACCGGGTAGAGTGCCCCACGGGTTATGGCCTTCAAGGCCTCGTGCCGGGCGATGAAGTCCGCCACGGGGGGGCTGAGGGTGTAATAGGTCTTCACCAGAAGCCGCCCCGGAAGGTGGGTCAGGAGATACCGGTCGCGGAACTCCCGCAGGGTGGCCACTTCCTCCGCCAGCGGAGAGCCGTAGGCCGAGGTGGCGATGAAGCATCCTCCGCCATCATCCTCATCCCCGCTGCTGCTCCCTCCGGCTTCGCTGGTGGAAATGGTGTTGGAAAAAGAAAGGCCGGTCATCACGGACGGGGTGGGGTTGGAGGTTCCCTGCTGGACTCCTTCCGCTCCCACAGTGTCGCTGAGCCCGGTCAGGCCGAGAATGAAAGAACCTAGACGGCCCGTGTACGAATAGGATGGGGTATTACCTTCGTCCAGATTAAAGGGGATCAGAACAAAAATGTCGTACGTTCCACCCAGGTCCGTAAACTTGACATAATCGGCTCCGTATTCGTTCAGCGTCCCGGTTCCCGAAGCCGGGTAGCTGCTGATCGTAGTGGTAACGGTAATGTTTCCCGGCGCATCGGTGATGCCGGAGAAGCTGGCGGTGTAGCCGTAGATTCCGCTGGAGATGGAGGAATTGTTCAGGTAGTTGGCCACCACCCAGTTCTTGAAGATGTCGTTCACCGTAACAAGGTAGCCCCTGGAGAAAAGGGCGCTGTTGATCCCGTCTGATTCCCGGTTCCCGCTGTTGGCCACAATGGCTTTGATAGTGGCCGCCCCTCGCATACTTTTCGCTGAGGTAGAGGATGAAGAGGTACGTCGCCCCGTAATTGGCCAGGTCGTCTTCCCAGAAGGTTAAACTGGTGGTGGGCGTCTGAGAAAAGGCGGTTACATGGCTGGTTTGATGGCCGTACCCGCACACATACCGGGCCAGCCCGGACAGGCCTTCCTCCACCCAGGTATCCTCCGAGGGGTCAGAGTTGTAATGGATGAAGTGCTGGAACTCGTGGGCCAGGGTTCCATAAAAAGATGGTATTCCCGGGAGTTCCCTCTTTCGAGTCCATGTAGATCATGTGGCGGTTGTTGCTGTTGGTGACGTCATTCTCATTTACGGAATCAAAATACCCCGAAACATAGGAATCCCCGCCGCTGTCCTTGATGTCCATGAGGAGAATGGTGAAGTCATCCGGTGGGTGGAGTTCCGAAGTAGGTCGTCTCGGTGGGAAGGATTACGTTTTTATATTCATTGCCGATGCCGTCCAAGATGCTGGTCGTAAACCGGCTCGGTCTCTCGTCCATTCCGCATCTTCCACGTAAATGTTCAAATAGTAGCCCGAGCTTAATAAAGTCCTGCTTCGGCAGGTTGCTGAAGTGGGTTGATAATAGCTCCCTGTACCGAAATTATAAGCATAGAAGGGAACAGCGTCTCCGACCGAATCGCCAGGTATGCCTTTTTCGGGTTTGATCCGGAGCAGAAGTTCCATAATCGCGCAGCAGCATGAGCTTTTGCTCCCGGAGCATGGGGGTGCCGCTGATGGGAGCTTTTTCGGAAGCGGCGGAAAGGGCATCGGTCCATCCTAAAGAAAATCCGAGAATGACTGACAGGACCAGCAGGATGGAAAAAGATTTTTTCATGGGTTCCTCTCTATTGAATATGGTTTTTAAATGATTGCCATTCCATTCCAGAAATCCCCCGTAAAACATCTCCCCTCTTCCAAAGGGGGGCCCTAATCACTTGTTGGCGGCCGATCGAATCCGCGGATTCCCCCCTCTCCTCAAGGGGGGCGAGGGACGATTAAAGAAAAAGAGCGAGTGGAGGATGTTGAATCTCACTTTTCTTCCACCACCCGAAACGACTTCACCTCGATGGCTTTGGCTCCCCGGGGTTTTTCCTCGGACGGTTTGCCGACCACCGTAACCCGTCTTCCTTGAAGCCGGCGGAGTTCCTTCTCATGCTCCCCCAGCAGGGCGTAAACCTGGCCGTCGTCCATCTTGAGGGCCACATGAGTGAACGGCTCATTCCCCATCAAGTAAACCTTCCCGATGACCTCCATCTCGTCGCTTCCTTTTTTCATGCTCCCGGCCCCGAGGGTTGCTGCGCTGATAAACGCCAGCAGAATGAACCATGTTACCCGTGAATGGCGGAAAAAACCATGATGGATAGGGGATCCCATGCCAATTTCTCCTTCTCCCTGTTAATCACGGACGCAGGGCGAGCAGCCGCTCGCCCCTGCAAACTTGCAAAAAAGAGTACGATCTTTCAATCTTTTTGACCAATACCGATGGTCCCGCAAAACTTCTCTTGAAGCGTCACCCCGGCGAAAGCCGGGGTCCAGAACATCTTGAAATAACTGGATTCCGGCTTTCGCCGGAATGACGAATTTTATGGAATTTCGACTCTTTACGAGATCATCAATAAGAGCTGAAGCTATCTCTTTTTCCTTACGTTTCTTTATATAAATCCCTATGTTATGCAAGCTTTATGCCAGTAGGCAGGTCAAAAATCAGGCGGCGGGGAGACGGTCATTCTTTCCGGTCTTGCGGACTCTTTCCAGTTCCCTTTGAAACGAATCGAGGGCGGCGGGGAACGGGGACAGGACCCTGCGGATCACCCCCTGGGAGAAGGAAATGGAGAGGCCGTAATTGGTGATCGGCACTTTTTCCTCCTTGGCCTTCTGGATTCGGGCCAGCATTTCTCTCCGGGTCAGCATGCAGCCGCCGCAGTGGATGATCAGCCTGTATTCCTTCAAATTCTCCGGGTAATCCCTTCCGGAAAACACGTCGATCCGGAGGTCCCCGCCAACGTATTGTCTCACCCACCGGGGAATTTTGACCCGTCCGATGTCGTCTTCGATGGCGTGATGGCTGCAGGCTTCGGCAATCAATATTCTGTCGCCGGGCTTCAGGGTTTCGATGACCGCCGCACCCCGGGCCAGCTCCACCAGGTCTCCCTTGTTCCGGGCGAAGAGAATGGAGAAGGTCGTGCAGGGAATTCCCTCGGGGGTGTCGGCCACCATCTTCAACACCACCTGGGAGTCGCAGATGACGAGATGGGGAGGGGTTCTCAGGTTGGAGAGGGAATGGGCATACTCCTTCTCTTTGACCACCATGACCGAGGCGTCGAAATCGAGCGCTTCCCGGATGGTCTGCACCTGGGGGAGAATCAACCGCCCCTTGGGGGCCTGCAGGTCGATGGGCACGATCAGGACCGCCAGCCCCGCCTCGGGAAGGAGGTCTCCTACCAAAGGAGGCGGTTTCAGGAAATCCTCCGGACAGACTTCGATGAGAAATTTCTTGTACTGGTTAATGACCGGGTCCCGGTGATCGACGTCCACGCTGGAGCAGGAAAGGACCCGGGAGGTTTTCGAATGAACTTCCTTGATAAAATCCGCGGAGGGAGGGGCCAGGTCGATCTTATTGACCACCACGATCGGAGGGATCTCCCTCTTCTTCGCCTCTTCGAGGATCCTATCTTCGTAATCGGTCCAGGCGTTCGGCTCCACCATCAGGGTGATCACGTCCGACCGGTCGAAAATCTTGACCGTCTTCTTCAGGCGGGCCTCCGCCAGGGCCGAGCGGTCATCGAGCCCCGCCGTGTCCAGGAAGACGACCGGGCCCAGGGGCAGGAGTTCCATGGATTTTTCCACCACGTCGGTGGTGGTTCCGGCAACGGGCGAGGTGATGGCCACATCCTGGCCGGCCACCAGGTTCAGGAAGCTGGACTTTCCCACGTTGGTGCGGCCGAAGAGGCCGATCTGCAGCCGCAGTGATTTAGGTGTTTTTTTCATCTTCCCGGTACCCCTTTTTCAAAGGGGGGATATCGTAATGCTGGGCTTTGCTATCCGAAGTAGGTGTCCTCTCCAACCACCACCTTCTTCCCCCGCAGCTTTTCGATCAGCTCTTCTTTATCCAAAGCAAAAAGCGGACTGATCTCCACCTGCGCCCCGGGGGCCACCTGAACCCCTGCCTCCTCCAGCCAGTGCCGGAAAAGGTTGGTCATGGCCTGCCGGGCCGTGTCCGGAGAATCGATGCCGGTTTGATTCTTGACCGGGGCGAATTCCTCCTCCCGGACCACTTCCACGCAGCAGCTTTTCTGCGCCAGGGGGATGGAGTCAAAGACAAAGGTCTCAAATTTCAAGCCGGCCATCTTTTCGCTCCTGCCGGTAAGGTCCAGGCCCTCCACCTCTTTGACCGCCCGGTGATAAGGAAGAGCAAAACCTCGCCGGTTCAGCCGGTCCACGAAAGATAGGGAGATTACATGAATGGCGATGTTCCCGGCCCAGTACCGGATGTTCCCTTTCTCATCCCGAGACCGGTAGTCCTCCGGAGAAAAGTCGCTGTATTCAATAATCGCCGGTTTCCCATTTACCCTCCCGTAGATTCCCACCTTTTCTTCCAGGTTCTGGCGGCGCACCACCTTGGTGGAGATGTCGGCTCCTTCCTGTCGATGATACCCGATAAAGGCCGGGTCGGCGATCTTCGCCAGGGGGTTGTCCACCTGGCAGTAAAAAATCTCCGCAACCCCCTGCCCTTTCAACCACCCGGCAAGACCCGATTCGTAGAGCGCTTTCAGCGATCCTCCGTGGCCGTCCGGGTTGGCGAGCAGGCTTATCTCATCTCCCAGAATGAGTTTTCCCTCAGGGGTCAAGGTCGGCAACATCCCCTGCCGGAAAAAATGAACCTGACTCTTCGGCAAGCCGAAGAACCCGCGGGATTCGAAAAAGGCCTCGGTCTCTTCGCGGTTTTCCTGACTGGTCATGACCAGAAGCGGAATCCTTGCCCGGTAGCGGGTCGAGAGCGCCTGGATCGATTCAGCAAAGAGCTGGAACAGGGGCTTCTTCTTTACGGGAGAAATGGAAAAGAATCCCTTGGGCCCGGGAAACCCCAGCCGGGTCCCCTGCCCCCCGGCCACGATCAGAACGGCAACTTGATTTCCCCGGATCAAGGATTCGCCCACTTGAATCGCTTTTTTCCGATGTTGAATCTCTTCCGGAGTTTTGGGGATCGAGATAATGGGAGCCGATTCAATGCTGGGCAGATCGGTACGGGAGCCCTTTTGCCGCGAAAATTCCTCATAGAGTTGGAAGGCCAGAGGAAGATTCAGCTTGGCTAGATTTCTGCAAAAGACCTCCTGTTTTTCCGAACTTAAACGCTGCACATGGCCAAGGATATGAGGTTGACCATACTTTTCCAGAAGGTCCAGGATTGATTGGGAATCCATTGTCCCTTTCGCGAATCGATTTTATTTGCCAGGCTTCATTATAAAATCGAAACGAATGTAGGTCGAGGAAAAACTGAAAAACCGTTATACGTTATTGGTTATTCGTTACTGGTTACTCGTTGCTGGTTGCTCATTAATGCTTGTCCCGCTCGGAGCGGGATTGCCAGAATTCAGGTTGCGGATTGAATGGATACAGGGTTGTAGGCGCGCGCTGCCGCGCGCCTTAATGCCGTTCGGAGTCAAAGGCTCTACAACATTGTTTTTGATTTTAGGCATTTTAGGCATTTCGAATTTTAGGCATTTTTAATTCGCGTTCATCCGCGTCCCATTAGGTCGTTTTTCTTTAAGTCTTTTGCGAAAATAAAATCTGTGTTTATCTGTGTTCATCTGTGTCCAATTAATGTCTCTAAATCTTAGGAAATGCCAGGACATCCTGGATGGCCGGGGCATCGCAGAAAAGCATGACCAGGCGGTCCACTCCCAGGGCGATGCCGGCCGAAGGGGGCATGCGGGAAAGAGCGGTGAGAAGCTCCTCATCGATGGGGTAAAGGGGTTTTTGGAGGACTGCCCGGAGCCGCTGCTCGGATTCGAAGCGCTTCCGCTGCTCCACCGGATCGATGAGTTCGGAAAATGCATTGGCCAGTTCCAGGCCGGCGACGTAAAGCTCAAAGCGTTCCGCCCAGGAAGGATTCTCCGGCTTCAGGCGGGCCAGGGCTCCCATGGCCGCCGGATAATCATAGAGAATCGTCGGTTTTGGGCTGCCCAGCCGGGGTTCCACCGCTTCTAAAAATATTTTGAAAAATATTTCATCGAAGGAGTAATAGGCACCCGGATCAAAGCGGAACCCGCCGGCCTTTGCTTCCTCGAGGAGGGAGGCGCCGTCGCAATTCTTTTCAATATCCACTTTCCCGTAGAGTTGCATGGCCCCAGCTACGCTCACGCGCTCGGACGGGGGGGCCAGGTCGATCTTCTTTCCCTGGTAGGTCAATCCCGATCCCTTCAAAATCTCCCGCGATAAAAAATCGAGCAGTCTCTCGCAATCCTCCATGATCTTTCGGTAGTCGGCATGGGCCCGGTACCATTCCAGCATGGTGAATTCGACCTGGTGGGTACGGCTGACCTCCTCGTCGCGAAAGACCCGGCAGATCTGAAAAATCTTGTCCCAGCCCTCTCCCAGCAGTTTTTTCATGGCGTACTCGGGGGAGGTATGCAGGTACATTTTCTTTTTTTCCCCATCCGGGGCCTGCATATTCACTTCCAGGGCCACAAGGTGCGGTTCCATGCCTGGGGAAGGTACCAGGTAGGGGGTCTCGATCTCCACGAATCCATCTTCCAGAAAAAACCGGCGGATGGCCTGAATGATTTTTCCCCGCAGGAGAAGGTTATTTCTGTGCGCTGCGTCCATATGTTCTTATCTCCCTCTAAAGGTGACCTTCGATCAGGTGCCACGCCCGGGGGCAAGGACCTTCCGGGCAAAAACCATGAGGCGGCTTCCGCTTCATGGTCCAGGCGGGCTAACCCTTTTAACCTCCGATGAAAGGGTTCTCTCCGGGTAGGGACGTCACGCGAAGCGCGTGACCGGTCGCCCGATCAGCCCGCCGTATCCTGCGGAAGCCGGTCGGAGCCCCTCGGATAAGGGCCCACCCGGCCGATGCTTTTTGCCCGGAAGCTCCTTGCCCCCGGGCCACAACTCAAGCATCCCGGAAATGTCCAACGCGAATAGTCCCCCGGGAGAGCCGGGGCTTTGCCATAATGAAATTAGAAGCTTCCCGGTTGATCGAATCCCTTTCCGATCACCTCTTGGGTTTCGTTGATAATCAAAAATGCCTTGGGATCAATGGTTATGACCAGGTCTTTCAGCTTGGCGAGTTCAAAAGGGGAGATCACGCTGTAGATGACCTCAACCGGCGATTGGGTATAAGCCCCTTTTCCGGAAAGCAGGGTCACCCCCCGGCGAAGTTTGCTCAAGATCTGGCCGCAGATCTCGGAGGATTGGGAAGAAATAATCCAGACGCTCCTTCGCTCGTTGAAACTGGTGATAATGCGGTCCATGACCGATCCGGAGACATAGACATAGATGATGGAGTAAAGGGCGGCATTGAGGTCGATCAGGAAAGCCCCCAGAACCAGGGGAACGGAATTGAGCAAAAAGGAGACGATCCCCACGCGAACGGAAAATCTGCGGTTCAAAACCATGGCGATGATTCCCGTCCCCCCTCCCGATCCTCCGGCGCGGAAAATCAGGCCCGACCCCACCCCGGAGATGACCCCGGCGAAGAGGCAGGCCAAAAGCGGGTTTTCCACGGCGATCTGCAGCCAGGTGGTAACGGTCAGGAAAAAAGAGAAGGAGGCCATCCCCAAAAGGCTGAAGGCAAAGAATTTCCCGGAGATCATGGTCCAGCCCATGATGAAGGTAGGAATATTCATCAAGAAAACCATGAGACCGATGGAAAGCTTGGGAACCAGGTAATAGATGACCAGGGCCAAGCCGGAGACTCCCCCGCTGAGGAGTTTATGATGGACCAGGATTCCGTTGATGGAAATGGACCACATCAAGGCCCCCAGGACAATCGACAAGGCAGGAAGCCAGATGTTTTTAGGCAAAACCGTCCGGCTCATCTCGATCCACTTTTTCACTTTTCTCATTTCGCTATCCCCTTTCTTTCTCCGCCCAGGAAAGCCCAAAAGAGCAAAAAAGAAACCCGCTAACGGAAACCTCGTTAACGGGTTCGCGGGTTCTTCAGGCAGCCCATCACCCTGGCAACCGGTTTTGATCAGAGTCCATCGACGTGAAGCTTTTCCTTAATCCGGAACCAGCCGGCGGGGTCCTCGAAGTATTCCAGAGTGTCCTGAAGGGAGAGACGGTGCTCCCGTTCGATGGAAGCCAGGAAATCGTAGAAATTCTTCTCCATGGGGTTCTCGACGGTCTTGGCCAGGTCGCCGTAAAACTTCTCCCCCTTGATCTCAAAGTCGATGGCGATTTTCACCGCCTCCACATCATCCCGATCGGCCTGGGCAGTGGTGTTCACTGCGTCCACCACTTTCTGGATGACCTTTTTGACCTCGGTCCCCTTCACCTCGATGGGCACCGTCTCCGGCCACTTTCCTTCCTGGATCAGCCGTTTGTGGAGGCCGAGAATTCTCCGGTAATGCTCATCTTCATCGCTGGCAATCGTGGCGAACATCATCTTCCCCAGGTTATGGGTCGTCCGCTTACTGTGCTTCAGGTAAAATTCCTTTTCCCGGGCCTCATTATTTAGAGCGATCTCCAGAGCCTTGATTCTTTCTTGGGTATTGGAACTCATCTTTTTCCTCCTGAATCATTTTTAGCCACGATCAGAGCACAGAAATGCCAAAATTAGAAACAAGGCAGCCTGGAATTCGGGGACGGAACACGATAGGACGCAAGCGACTTCAGGGACTTAGAAATCAGGATTTTCTCCCCGGGCGTTCAGAGCCTTTTTACGGAACTACAGAGTCTGCAAGTACGGAACTTGAAGTTTATTATACTCGAGGATACCCAAAAACCAATGATTTTCCCCCCGCACCGTGCCCCCGGAAGCTATCCTTCATAAGCCCTTAAGAATCCGGCGATCTTTCCTTCGATGATGGATTCGGCCTCGAAAACATCCTCTGGGGTTTGAAAATCGGATTCCAGGCTCAGCAGGATTTTATCGAACCGGGAGGGTTTTATCTCCCAATTTTTCTCGTATTCGATCCGGGCAACCTGGTATTCGGAATGGGAGAAATAGTACTTCCCGAGGCGCTTTTGGCAGGAGGCAAACTTCCAGGACTCTTTGAGCGCGAAAAATTCCCGCAGCGCCTCTCGCACCCTCCTTTTTTCCAATCGTTCCTCCCGCAAGCTGTCTCCCAGGCGGGCTTGAACCTGCTGGAAAAATTCCTTGACCAGGTCGATATCGGTGACGACCAGCCCGTAGAGGTACCAATCTTCGAGGGCCGCCAGGACGGACTTCTGTTCCGCCCGGGTCAAATGGGTATGGCTGGGACAGAAATGACCGGCACAGATTTCCTTTCCGTAGAAACAATGATCCCGCAGGTCCCGTCCTTCGTTCACCGAAGGGTGGAGCAGGCATCCCACCCTTTTCTTTTCCCCATCCACGAAGCCCAGGAATTCGCAGTTGTGGATCTCCTCCAGGAGCTTGGAGTCGGGAGGAAGTTTTTCCCGGGCACAGGCCTTCTGAAAAATCTCCGGATCCCGGCCCAGGGAAAAGAAATGAGCGCTTCTCTTCTCCAATAGGGGCATCAGGGCTTTCCGCGAGTGGTCCTCCCAGTTATAGAGGCCGCAGCAGGCCCCGCAGGATTTGGAGGGGTCCGGCTGGCAGAGGGAGGAAGGGAAAAATTCGGAATTCGAAATTCGGAATTCGAAATTAGGAACCGAAGCCATTTCTGCGGCCATCATCCCTGATTCAATACCTCCGCGACCTTGTCCCGGTACGCCCGGCTATTCGCGTCGGCAGCCACCAATTCAATCTGTGCCGGGGATGAGGCGCCCAGGCCGAGCTCAACCGCCCGCGCGATCTGCCCCTGTTCGAAGATCTTCCGGTTCATGATCCGGTCGTTGCTTCCCAGGTGCTTTAGGAGCGCCACTCCCACGGCGTCCACCGCCACCCGGTCGGAGGAAGCCCAGAAGACGTTCCCCCGCGCTCCTTTTCCCGTGGCCGGCCCGCCGTCCACAAAGGCTTCGATCCCGTCCATGATCACCAGGTTGGGTTTGAAGGGCTCGTTGATCTCGGCGATCATCTTTCGCTGATGGGGGGAGCTGTGGAGATGCTTCATGTAGTCAAAACCCTGGCGGGAGGTCGGGACCACCCCGACGTGGAGTTTCAGCGATAGAGTAAAAACCCCGCCGTATTGATGGGTCTTGAGACAGCCCGTCGAGATCAGGTACTCGGATTCCAACACCGGCCGGGCGATCCGGAATCCCTCGGGCCAGTGACTGGATTTGGGCTTAAATTCCACCCAGTCCTTCTCCGGCAAATCGTCGAAGCCGGCGATCTTGACCCCCAGTTTTTCCATGAGGGGAAGGATCCCCTTCCTTTCCATGACTTCCCGGGTGGGAGGAAAGCTCCGGTCCCCCACGCTCACCGATTTGGCCCCCATCTTCCAGACCTCCTCCACCAGGGCCACGAGCGTTTCGTTGTGGGTGGACCCCGGCGTCGGGTCGGCGGTGTTGAAGTTGGGCTTGATCAGGACTTTCTTCCCTTTGATCGGATTGCCCTTCAGGCCCTTCAATATCGTTTTGACCCCCTGCTTACGGTCTTCCGTCTGAAAAAATATCACCCGACTCTTATCTCCGGCCATACCTGCTCCTCCCTTCATTCCCAAAACGGATGCCCCCGCGGCGATCCCGGAATATTTTAGAAATTCTCTCCGGCTGAATTTCATCTGTGTCCCTTCCTTTTTCCCCCAGGATTCCCTACTATTATTATACGCCAGGGCGCTTTCTTTCCAAACGAAAAGAAAGAAGTCGAATTTGACTTTGACTTTCAAACCCAGATCCGTAGAATAACTCTTGTAGCCGGGAAGGAAAATTTTGTTCCATCCTACAAAGGAGGCTGGCTTATGACCCCCGCGGAACAATTGAAAGAAGAGCACCAGGGGATCCTCCTCATGCTGAGGATTCTGGAGAAGGTTGCCGCCAAACTGGAAGCAAAGGAAAAGGTGGACGTGAACCATCTGGAGCGGATCGTGGAATTTTTTAGGGTTTTTGCCGACAAATGCCATCACGGGAAGGAAGAGGACCTGCTCTTCCCGGAGATGGAAAAGGCCGGGGTCCCAAGAGAACGGGGTCCCATCGGGGTGATGCTGGCCGAGCACCAGCAGGGCCGCGGCTTCATCCGGGGCATGGCCGAAGCGCTCGATCGACAAAAAAAGGGGGACCCTAAAGCCCTGCCCTCCTACGCGGAAAACGCCCGGAATTACATAGCTCTCTTAACCCAGCATATCAACAAAGAAGACAACGTCCTCTTTCCCATGGGGGAAAAGGTCCTTTCCAGGAAAACCCAGCAAGAACTGGTGGAAGGGTTCGAGAAGATCGAAGTGGAAAGGATCGGGGAAGGGACCCACGAGGAGTTCCATAAGCTCCTCCATCAACTGGAGAAAATTTATCTGAAGTGAGAACCCCAAGGCCTTCCAGGAGGTCAAGATGGCTATCCGTATCAAGATCAAAAGAATCTATGATCCGCCGGGCGTGGAGGACGGCTTCCGCATCCTGGTGGACCGCCTTTGGCCCCGGGGCCTGAGCAAGGAAAAGGCCAAGGTGGATCTCTGGCTAAGGGAGATCTCCCCCAGCAATGAATTGCGGAAATGGTACGGCCACGACCCCCAGAAATGGGGTGAATTCAAGAAGAGGTACTCCCGGGAAATCGAGGGGAAGGGAGAAGATCTTGACCTCCTTGTCAAAAAAGCAAAGGAGGGAACGGTCACCTTCCTCTTCTCCTCCAAAGAAGAAAAACTGAATAACGCCGCTGCCCTCAAGGAGTTCGTGGAAAGCAAGCCGAAATGACGTCTGCGCCCGGAAGTTGAGGGAGATGGCCAAAATGAAAAAAGAGCCGAAATAGCACCCAGCCAAAGGAGGGAAGGATGAATCAGGGATTTGGATGAGGGAGAAAAAATACATGTACCTACCCGAGAAAATACATGATTCACCCCATTCCATTTTTCCAGCCTTCCAGTAAATATAAAATATAGCCCCAGTTTCAACTTGCTGCTTTTTCTGAATCCGCTCCCTGAGGGATGAAACGAGGTGCAGGAAGGACCCACCCCAAGGGGGAAGGTCTTGACCATGCCCTCGAAAGAAAGAAGCCTCCCATGGATGCCTACCGCATTGTGTTGGCTGATGATCATTACCTGATTCGAGAAGGACTCAGGAGTATCCTCGAGGAAAACGCCGACCTCCAGGTTGTAGGTGAAGCGTCCGATGGCCTGGAACTCCTTCTTCTCCTGGATCGATTGAAACCTCACCTGGTGATCCTTGACATCTCCATGCCCAACCTCCAGGGGATTGAAACCGCTCGCCAGATCAAAATGAAGTATCCGGGGATAAAAATATTGATCCTGACCATGCATCAAGAAAGGGAATACCTTTACGAGGCTATATCTGCCGGCGTGGAAGGGTATCTCCTGAAGGAAGATGCGGAAAAGGAACTTCTCTTAGCCATTGAAAGAATCCGCCAGGGGAAGGGATTCCTTTCACCCATCCTGCAGGAAAACCTGGAAGAAAAGCATAAATTTCTTCCTGAATTTATAAAATTTCTTTTAGATTCTTGACTCCCAGAGGGGGAGAGAACAGCGTCATCTTCCATGGGACGGTATCATGAAAGGACGTAGGGGCGATTCAGGAATCGCCCCTGCGCAGGAAACGGGAACGGCTCAGCCTCTCGGGCGCTGGTGGGGATTGACGTAGCGGAGCCCGTATTCCTGGATGGTCTTCACCTGGATCCCCTTACTCTTCAGGGCTTCGATCCCGTTCACCGCCGCGTAGGCCCCGGCCACGGTGGTGATCAGGGGAACTTTTAAGGCCACGGCGTTGGACCGGATGGCCAGGCCGTCGGGCTTGGTTCCCTTCCCTCCCGGGGTGTTGATGATCAGGTCGATCTCCCCGTTCTTCATCATATCCACCACATTGGGCCGTCCCTGGGAGACCTTCAGGACCTGGGTGATGGGGATGTCATTACGGGCCAGGGCCTTGGCCGTTCCCTTGGTACCGACCAGGTTGAACCCCAGGTCCACCAGTTTCTTGGCCAGGAAGATCATGGGCCGTTTGTCCTTGCTGCGCAGGCTGATGAAGACCGTTCCCTTCATGGGGAGGATCTGTCCGGCTCCCTGCTGGGACTTCAGGAAGGCCATGCCGAAGGTGTCGTTGATCCCCATGACCTCGCCCGTGGACTTCATCTCCGGACCGAGAATGGCATCCACCCCGGGGAAGCGGGAGAAGGGGAAGACCGCTTCCTTGACCGCGGTATGCTCGACCTCCACCTCTTTGGTAAAATTCAGCTCCTTGAGGGTCATCCCCAGCATGACCTTGGCGGCGATATTGACCAGGGGAACACCGGTGGCCTTGGATACGAAGGGCACGGTGCGGGAAGCCCGGGGGTTCACCTCCAGGGTGTAAACCACATCGTCTTTTACGGCATACTGGACGTTCATCAGGCCTTTGACGTTCAGCTCCCGGGCCAGGGCATAGGTCTGCTCTTTGATCTGGCTGATGATCTCGTCGCCCAGGGTGTAGGGAGGAAGGACGCAGGCGCTGTCGCCGGAATGAATCCCCGCTTCCTCGATGTGCTCCATGATTCCGCCGATGACCGCGGTCTCTCCGTCCGAGACGCAGTCCACGTCGATCTCGATGGCCTCCTCCAGGAATTTATCGACGAGCACCGGCCGCTCGGGGGAAGCCTCGATGGCCTTTTCTCATGAACTGTTCCACGTCGGCATCGTCGTAAACGATCTCCATGGCCCTGCCCCCCAGCACATAGGAGGGGCGCAGGAGAACGGGATACCCGATCTCCTGGGCCAGGGCGCGAACCTCTTCCACCGAGATCGCGGTGGCGCTGGGAGCCTGTTTCAGCCCGAGCTTGTCCACCAGCTCCTTGAACCGCTTGCGGTCTTCGGCCCGGTCGATGCTGTCCGGGCTGGTCCCCAGGATCTTCACCCCGACTTTTTCCAGCGGGACCGCCAGGTTCAGCGGGGTCTGGCCGCCGAGCTGGACGATCACCCCTTCGGGCTTCTCCTGCTCCACGATGGCCAGGACATCCTCCCGGGTCAGCGGTTCGAAGTAAAGCTTGTCCGAAGTGTCGTAGTCGGTGGAGACCGTCTCCGGGTTGCTGTTGATCATGATCGCTTCGTAGCCCAGCTCTTTCACCGCAAAGACCGCGTGGACGCAGCAGTAATCGAACTCGATCCCCTGGCCGATCCGGTTGGGCCCTCCGCCGAGGATGATGATCTTCCGGTTTCCCGTCGGTTTGTTCTCGTTGACCCGGTCATAGGTGGAGTAATAGTAGGGACGCTCGGCGATGAACTCTCCGCCGCAGGTGTCCACCAGCTTGAAAGAGGCCTCGACCCCCAGCTCTTTTCTCCTCTGCCGCACCGCCTCTTCGTCCGTTCCCGTCAGGCAGGCCAGCTGGACATCGGAAAACCCGTCGCCCTTGACCTTGCGCAGGGTCTCCGCGGGAATCTGTTTGAGTCCCGGCAGGCCTTCGAACTTCTTCAAAGAATGGCCTTCCTCCACGATCTCTTGAATATTGTGGAGAAACCAGCGGTCGATCTTGGAAAGATCGTAGATTTCGTCCAGGGAAAGGCCCTTTTCCAGGGCCAGCTTGACGTAGAAGAGCCGCTCCTCGTTGGGGATGCGCAGTTTCTGGCGGATCTCTTCCAGGTCCTGGAACTTATCCGGGTCGAATTCCTTCCCGTCGAAGCCCAGGCCGAAGCGTTGAATCTCCAGGGAGCGGATCCCCTTCTGCAGGGCCTCCTTGAAGTTCCGCCCGATGGACATGGCCTCGCCCACGGATTTCATGGAGGTGTTGATGGTGGGGTCGGCCTGGGGGAATTTCTCGAAGGTGAAGCGGGCGATCTTGAAGACGCAGTAGTCCACGGTGGGCTCATGGAAAGCCGAAGTCCGGCCGGTCACGTCGTTGCGAACTTCGTCCAGGGTCAGGCCCACGGCCAGCTTGGTCGCCACCCGGGCGATGGGATAGCCCGTGGCCTTGGAGGCCAGAGCCGAGCTGCGGGAGAGGCGGGGGTTGACCTCGATGATCACGATCTCCCCGTTGTCCGGGTTCCCGCCGAACTGGATGTTGGCCCCCCCGCCGGTGATCCCGATCTTCCGGATGATCCGCCGGCAGTAATCGGCGTACTGCTTGTACTCCCTGGCGGTCAGGGTCTGGGCCGGGGCGACCACCATGCTGTCCCCGGTGTGGACTCCCATGGGATCGATGTTTTCCATGGAGGTGATCAGGATGACGTTGTCCACGCAGTCCCGCATCACCTCGAATTCGATCTCCTTCCAACCCAGGACCGACTGTTCCACCAGGACCTGCCTGATGGGGCTGACGCTGAGAGCGTATTTGAGGTAGCCTCTCAGCTCTTCCATGTTGTAAGCCGTGGCCCCGCCCGTGCCGCCCAGGGTGAAGGCCGGCCGCAGGATGACCGGCAGGCCGATCTTTTCCGCGATGGCCATGCCCTCCTCCACGCTGTGGGCCAGGCCGCTATCCGGAACCTTGAGGCCGATCTCCTGCATGGCGTTCTTGAAGAGTTCCCGGTCCTCGGCGCGGGAGATGGCTTCGGCGCTGGCCCCGATGACCTCCACCCCGTACCGGTCGTACACCCCGTCGCGCGCCAGGAACACGGCCACGTTCAGGCCCGTCTGCCCGCCCAGGGTGGGCAGGATGGCGTCCGGGCGCTCCCGGGCGATGATCTTCTCCACCACTTCCGGGGTGATGGGCTCGATGTAGGTGCGGTCCGCCATCTGGGGATCGGTCATGATGGTAGCCGGGTTGCTGTTGATCAGGACGACTTCGTACCCTTCCTCTTTCAGGGCCTTGCAGGCCTGGGAACCGGAGTAGTCAAACTCGCAGGCCTGCCCGACGATGATCGGGCCGGAGCCGATGAGCAAAATCTTTTTCAGGTCATTTCGTCTGGGCACAGGAATCCCCCTTCTCGAGAGACTGTAGATGCGACCCGCCGGAAGCCTTTGACGGGCTCCTTGCTTTCTTGAAAGCTAGCCAAAGATGTCTGAGACTTCGGATTTCAAATCCGAAATCCGAATATCGAAATCCGAAACAATTTCGAAATTTAAATATCGGAATTCAAAATATCTGTTTGAAAAATTCGAATTTTGAGAATTTAAGTTTGTTTCGAATTTCGTGCTTCGAATTTCGAATTTACGAAACCTTTTCGGGTAAAAGCTAAAAGCAAATTCTCAGATTCAAAGAAGTAGGTCGACAAACTTTTTCAGAACTCGGTCGGGATTTCCGTTTTCATCCCTCTGGGGGATGAACTGAACGGAGAAAACCCGGGAATCCTTCTTGCTCTGAATCCCTTCCACGCTCTTGTCATTCAGGTTGAGGTAGGTCACCCGACAGCCGGCTTCATCGGGGACTTCCAGGACGAAGCTGTGACTCTGGGCAGTGATCAGGGAATGCTTCTGGCCGATTTCCCGAACCGGCTGATTCCCCCCGTGATGCCCGGGATGCATCTTTTTCCTCCCTGCCCCCAGGGCCATTCCCAAAAACTGGTGGCCCAGTCCGATGCCCAGGATGGGCAGCCCGCCGGCGGTCAATTTTTTCACCTCTTCTACGATGCCCTTGGGCCTGCCGGGGTCTCCCGGACCGGGGCTCAGCAGGATGCCCTTGGGTTTAAGTTTCAGAACCTCTTCCGCCCGGGTGTAAGCCGGGACCCGGACGAGAGAGCACCCCAGGGATTCCAGCTGATCGCTCAGGCTCCGCCGCATCCCGAAGTCCATCACCGCCAGCAGAGGATCTTTTTTCTCTTTCGGGGAAATGACCTTTTTGGGGGTGACCTGGGAAACCAGGTCCTCCTCGTAAGCCGAAGGGATCTCCTTCACCTTCTTCTGCACCTTCGCCGGGTCCTTCTCCCGGGTCGAAAGAATCCCCTTCATCTCTCCGTGGTCCCGGAGATGGACGGCCAGGGCGCGGGTGTCGATCCCGCAGATCGCCACTACTTGATGCTCCCGGAGAAAGTCCGGAAGGCTCTTTTCCGCGCGGAAGTTGCTGTAGAGCGGGCTCATCTCCTTCAGGATCAATCCCCGGGGATGGACCCCGTCGGACTCTCCGTCCTGAGAGTTGACCCCATAGTTGCCGATGAGCGGATAGGTCAGGGCGACGATCTGGCCCCGGTAGGAAGGCGTGGTGAGAACTTCCTGATAGCCGACGACGTCGGTTTGAAAGACGACTTCACCGGTGACTTCACCGGAGACTCCGCAGGACCGCCCTTCGAAGACGGTCCCGTCTTCCAGCACCAAAAATGCCTTTTCCATTCCCTCTTCCCCCCCAAAAGATTATAGGGCTTATAACGCGTCCCCCACTCTTTTGTCAAGGAGCTATCGGACTTACCCATCCCCAGTTTTTGTGCTTGTTGGGGTTGGAGGAATTCGGATCATCAGTCCCGCCCGTGGCGGGAGGGATCATCGTGTTCTAATCACCTTCCCCCCTATCTTCCGCAAAGAGAGGCCTGCGAGGAAATAGCTCCAGAGGCATGACTGGGCTAAACCATTTTCCCTTGTGAATCTCCCCGGGACAGGCCCGACCCGATGAAAGAATCACCGCCTCAGGATGATGATCCGAATTCCTCCAGCCTGAACCCCATGGGCTACCCCCTTCCATGAGTTCTTTCCTCAAAAACTGGGGGTGGGCAAGGCAGATCGGAGGTCGCCAGATTGCGGAATATACATTCCTTCTCCGTTGCTCATTGATCATTGCCCATTGTTCATTGCTCATTGGCCATTGATCTTTGTTCCTGGCCCATATTGACCCCACTCCTTTGGGATGATATTTTAGAACTATGGAGCAGCCGAACCAAGAAAAGCCTGTCTGCCGTGCCTTCCGCCTGGGAATGATCGACTATGAAGCGGCTCTCAAGCTGCAAAATCAGCTGGCCCAGGCGCGGATGGAGGAAAAGACCGGCGATGTTCTCCTTCTCCTGCAGCATCCCCCGGTGATCACCATGGGGAAGTCGGGGAAGGTTCATAACGTCCTCGATCCCCAGGCGATTCAGAGAAAAAACATTAAGGTCATTTTCACCGACCGGGGAGGAGATGTCACCTACCACGGACCCGGGCAACTGGTCATCTACCCCATTTTAAACCTCCGGCTCCATGGCCTCAGTGTTCCCGGATATGTAGGGAAGCTGGAGGAGGCAGCGATCCGGACCCTGGACCGTTACGGGATCAAGGCCAGGCGGATCGAAAAGCTGCGGGGCGTTTGGGTGGGGAATGAAAAAGTCGCGGCCCTGGGAGTGCATCTGTCGCGCTGGATCAGCAAGCACGGCCTGGCCTTAAACGTAAACACCAACCTGGACCCCTTTGAGCTAATCAATCCCTGCGGCACCGGTCGGAAGGCGACCTCCATGGCCAGAATCCTGGGACGGGAGCTTCCCATGGAGGAGATCGAGACGCTGATGATTGAGTCCTTTGCCGAAGTCTTTGGAGTTCCCATCTCCCCGGAGCCTTTGGAAAATTTGGGGGCCTATCGGTGAAACCCGAGTGGCTGCGGAGAAAACTTCCCGACCCGGAAGCGCTGAGCAAAATGCGCAACCTGCTCCAGCGCCACGGGCTCAACACCGTCTGCCAGGGGGCTCTCTGTCCCAACCAGGGAGAGTGTTTCGGGCAGGGCACGGCCACCTTCTTGATTCTGGGAAAGACCTGCACCCGGAACTGCACCTTCTGCGCCATCCCCACGGAGGAGCGCCCACCGGCGCCGGATCCGGACGAACCACGCAGGATCGCCGGGGCCGCCGCTGAACTCGGTTTGAAGCATGTGGTGATCACATCCGTGACTCGCGATGACCTTGAAGACGGCGGGGCCTCGCATTTTGCCCGCACCGTGAGAGCCCTAAGGGATGTCAATCCTGAAATCATCGTAGAGGTCTTGATCCCGGATTTTCAGGGATCGGGGGAAGCCCTGAAGATCGTATTGGACAGCGGACCGGATATTCTCAATCACAACTTGGAAACGGTGCCCCGGCTTTACCCTGAAGTCCGGCCTCAGGCCGTTTATTCACGCTCCCTTGAACTCCTGAAAAGGGCCAAGGAGATGGCCCCGGCCAAACTCACCAAATCGGGACTCATGCTGGGGATGGGAGAAGAGAAGGTGGAGATCCTCGGGGTGATGGCCGACCTTCGGCAGGTATCCTGCGATCTGCTCACCCTGGGGCAGTATCTTCGACCATCCGGGAAGCACCATCCGGTGGCGCGGTATGTTACCCCGGACGAATTTGAAGAGCTGCGCGTGGAAGGAGAAAAGATGGGGTTCAAGGCGGTCTTTTCGGCCCCCTTGGTGCGAAGTTCCTTCCACGCCGCCGAGATTTTTAAAAAAGCAATTTAACCGCAGAGCACGCAGAGAACGCAGAGAAGATAACATTGAATCGAAAGACCAAAGACCAAGAATTCTAAAAGAAGCCTTTCCATTGCATTCAATTCCGTGAACGTTGGCTTTTGGTTCTAATTTGTTATTCTGAATAATGGTCTCTGCGTTCTCTGCGAGCTCTGCGGTGAGAAGTTTTTAAGGAGGGTTTTATGCGGTTTCAGGGAAAAGTGGTTTTGATAACCGGTGCCGGGGTCGGGATCGGCCGTGCCGCCGCCGTTCGCTTCGCCAAAGAAGGAGCCCAGGTGGCGGTGAATTCGCTTACTCCGGCAAACGGTAAGGAGACTCTTCGCCTTCTAAAAGAGGCCGGAGGCCAGGGGATTTACATTCAAGGAGATGTTTCCAAAAACGCCGACGCCCGCCGCATGGTGGAAGAAACGGTGAAAGCCTACGGCCGGCTGAACATCCTGGTGAACAATGCCGGAATCGTCCTCCCCGGAAGGGTGGACAACATGTCCGAGGAAGACTGGGACAAGACCATGGCGGTAAACCTGAAAGGGGTCTTCCTGGTCTCCAAGTACGCCATCCATGAGATGCGAAAGATCGGGGGCGGAGTGATCGTCCACAACGCTTCCTCCGCGGCCATCAAAGGAGTGAAAGACCGGGGAGCTTACACCGCCTCCAAAGGCGGTGTCTGGGCCCTCACCAAAGCCATGGCCGCGGATTATCTATCCGAGAATATCCGCGTGAACTGCGTCTGCCCCGGGACCACCTATACCCCCTCCCTGGAAAGAAGGATTCAGGCTTTTCCGGACCCGGAGAAGGCCAAAAAGGATTTCATCGCCCGTCAGCCCATGGGACGGCTGGGAAAGGACGAAGAAATCGCCGCCGCCATCCTCTTCGCCGCCTCGGATGAAGCTGCCTTTATGAACGGGGCCACCATCGCCATCGATGGGGGAATGACCATTTAATTGATCCGCAGATTCACGCAGATTTTCGCGGAAAATGCTTGATGGTCTCGTAAAAAGGCCCAAAATACTCTTTTCTGTCATCCGGCGAGGAGAGCGGGCAGGAATCCAGGCCTTTCAAATAGTTCTGATACATCTGGACCCGGTATATCCACCGGAGTGGATTTTACGAAACCATCAATCTTGACCTAAAGGGAAAACTCAAAATAGCAACCCATGACCCTTGTCTATGTATTGCTCGCCGGAGCCCTGGTTCTCTGTTTAGCCACCGGTAAGGATATTTTTCAGACCGCGGGAATTTTTGCCCGGGGGGTTTTCGATCCTTCAACGCTTCAACTGATGGGGGTCATAACCCTCATCGAGATGCTCACCATCTTCCTGCAGCTGACCGGAAGTCTCCAGAGAATCCTCAACGCTCTGCGCCGGGTTTTTTCCGACTCCCGGGTGCTGATCGCCCTGGTCCCTAGCCTTCTGGGCCTCTTCCCGGTCCCGGGGGGAGCCATGCTTTCCGCTCCCATGGTGGGTGTTTACGGCGACGAGATCGGAATCAAGGGCAACCGGAAATCAGCCATAAACCTGTTCTTTCGGCATATCTGGGACCAGGTCTTCCCTTTCAAGCCGCACCTGATCCTGGGGGCCGCCGTCCTCAACATTCCTCTTTTCACCCTCATCGGCTGGCACCTTCCCGTTACCCTGCTGAGCGCTCTGGTGGGCTACTGGTATCTGATCGGCCGCCACCCGAAACCAGAGGTCCGTCCCCGAATCCCAGGAAGACTCTGCCGGAGGACGGGCCCTCTGGATCGAAGTGATGCCCCTTCTCCTCCCGCTGATTCTGGGGCTGGGATTCAGGATCGACTTTGTTTATGCCACGGCCGTCGGCCTGCTCTTCGGCTTCCTCACCCAGCCGGTCTCCAGGGACATTCTGGGGAAGGTTTTTAGAAAGGGCCTGCGGGTTCAGTTGATTCTGCTCATCGCCGCGGTGATGATCTTTAAAGTGGCCCTGGAAAGTTCGGGCCTGCTGAAAACCCTCTCCCAGGCTCTTCCCGGGTACGGAATCCCCCTGGTTTTCCTGGCCCTTGCTCTGCCTTTCATCATCAGCACGGCAACCGGGATGGAACTGGTGGCGGTGGGGATGGCTTACCCCATGCTGGTCGGGCTGGTACCCGAAGGATCCCCTGCCCTTCCCTACATCCTGATCATGATGACCGCCAACGCCATCGGGCAGACCCATTCGCCGGTCCATATCTGCATGGTGGTAGGAAATGAGTACTTCGGGGCCAAGCTGGGAAAGGTTGTCCGGATGAGCATCGTCCCCCAGGGCTTTCGCCTGGTTGCCACTTTCCTTTTCGCCTGGCTCCTGTACTTATACCTACCCCGGTGAATCGATCTACAGCCTCATTGCCGATTTCCCGTGAGCATAAGGTGGCCTTCTACCGAGTGCCAGGCCCGGAAGCAAGGAGCTTCTGTGCAAAAACCATGAGGCGGCTTTCATTTCATGGACCGGGCGGGCAAACCGTTCTATTCCCCGAATGGAAGAGGGTTCTATTCCTTGTAGGGCATCCGAATCCGGATCGGTCGCCCGATCGGCCCGCCGCATCCTGCGGAAGCCGGTCGAAGCCTCCAAGGAGAGGGCCAGCCCGGCCGATGCTTTTTGCACAGAAGCTCCTTGCCCCCGGGCCACAACCCAAGCATCCCGGAAATGTCAAACTCTAATAGTCCCCCGGCAGAGCCGGGGCTTTACCTTAAGGAAATTATGATCCCTCGGTTTGGAGGCTCGTCTCCGTTCCCATCAAATTTGATGCTTGAAAGCCCTGCCAAAAACCAATAAGCTGAGGGCATCGTTTCCCCAGCATCCCCAAAGGGATTTGGAAAGAAGGCTCATGGGCAAGGTATCCCGTCCAATCCTGACCGGCATCTACCCCCGGAAGAGGCTTTTCGCCCTGCTGGACCGCATGCGGGAGCGGCCGGTCATCTGGGTGTCCGGGCCGCCCGGCTGCGGAAAGACCACCCTGGTCAGCAGCTACCTCGAAGCCAGAAAGCTCCCTTGCCTGTGGTACCAGCTGGAGGCGGGCGACGCGGACCCGGCCACTTTTTTCTATTTCCTCGGACGGGCGGCCCAGAAGGCGGCTCCCCGAAAGCGAAAATCTCTCCCCCTTCTCACTCCGGAGTATCTCCAGGGGATTCCGGCTTTTACCCTCCGATACTTCCAAAACCTTTACGATCGTTTAAAGATTCCCGGCATCGTGGTCTTCGATAACTACCAGGATGTTCCGGCCGGGGCACCCCTGCACGAGATCATCCTGAACGGGCTGTCCGGCCTTCCCGATGGCATAAATGCGGTCCTGATCAGCCGGAGTGATCCGCCGCCGGCCATGATCCGATTGCAGGCCAATCATCAGATGGAGATTCTTGGATGGAACCATCTCCGCATGACCCTGGATGAATCCGAGGGGATGGTCCGTCTTCGAACCAAGAAAAGATTATCCCGAGAAACCATGCTGCGGATGCACCGCGAGGTGGATGGTTGGGCGGCCGGATTGGTCTTGCGCATGGAAAGTGAAAAGATGGAAGACCGCGAGCCGGAGCCCGCGGGGAAACTCGTCCCGGAAAAAGTCTTTGACTATTTCGCCAGCGAAATCTTTGACCGGACGGACAAAGAAGTGCAGGAATTTCTCCTGAAGACCGCCTTTTTCCCCAAGATGACCGCCCCCATGGCGGAGGGGCTCACGGCCCATCCTTCGGCCGGCCGCATCCTTTCCACGTTGAGCCGCAATCATTACTTCACGGAGAAACGTTTCCCCGCGGAACCCATATACCAATATCACCCCTTGTTCCGGGAATTTCTGCTCTCCCGCGCCAAAGAAACCTTTTCCCCTGAGATTTTGTCTTTATTATCCCGCCGGGCGGCAGCCTTTCTGGAGGAGGACGGGCAGGCGGAGGCGGCCGTTTCTCTTCTCCAGGAGGCGAAGGACTGGGGGGGAATGATCCGCTTGATCCGGAAGAATGCCGGCTCGATGGTCGAACAGGGCAGGTTTCATCCTCTGGATGAATGGCTGGAAAGCCTGCCGGGGGAGCTGCTTGAGAATGACCCCTGGCTTCTTTATTGGAAGGGGACCTGTCAACTGCCCTTCAACCCGGCGCTCGCCCGCCCTCACCTGGAGAAGGCCTTTCACCGGTTCCGCGCGGGGAAAGATGTACCCGGAATTTTCTTGAGCTGGTCAGGAGTGGTCGAGTCCATCACGAGCGGTTTTGAGGATTTTAAGCCTCTCGATCGATGGATCTCGATCCTGGAGAAGCTTTTGTCCCGGTTCAAAACCTTTCCTTCTCCCGAAATCGAACTCCGGGTGGCCACCGGCATGTTTCAATCCTTGCTGTACCGACAGCCCCAGCATCGTGAAATTGAGGCCTGGGCGGACCGCGCGCTTTCCCTGACCGAAGGGACCGCCGGGATCAATACGAAAATCCAGGCTCTATCCAGGATGATTTTCTACCGCACGCAGGTAGGAGATTCGGAGAAAGTCAGGCTTCTCTTCAACGCTCTTCGCCAATCAGCCCAATCACCGGATGCGACTCCCGTAACCCGGTTACGGGCTAAATTTGCCGAGGTCACTTATTACCGTTACCTGGGATTCCACGAACCATGCCTCAAGGCTTTATCCGAGGGGCTGGAAATATCCCGGCTCTCTGGCATTCAAATCATAACTCATATGTTCTTGGGGCAAGGAGTTTTGAGCGCCCTGAATGTAAATGATTCATCCACCGCGGCGAAGATGCTGGATCAGATGGGTTCCTCGCTGGGCAGATTCAAACCGTGGGACGCCTGTTTTTATCATCTTTTGGGGGCCCGGGAAGCCCTGCTCCGGGAGGATTTGAAACCGGCCTCCCACCATGCCGAACGGGCCCTGAAATTCAGTACCGAAGTGGGAGCTCCGATCAGTTCTGTCCTGTGTCATCTGGTGAAAGCTCAGGTCATGCACGCCCTCGGGAAGCGGAAAGAGGCGAAAGAGCATCTTGCCCATGCTTTTTGCTTTGCCCGCCTGATTAAGAGCAAAATCGACGAATTTTATTCCCTGTTGACCGAAGCCCTATTTTTCCTGGATGAAGGGAAAGAAGCCGCCGGTTTGACGTCTCTCCGGAAAGCCCTGGCTATCGGAAGGGAGCAGGGATATGCCAGCCTTTTCCTGGGTCCCCCATCCGCCGCGGCCAGGCTCTGCGTGAAAGCCCTCGAAAACGGGATCGAAGTTCCCTACGTTCAAGAGCTGGTCCGCAAACGCAACCTGTTTTCGGAACAGCCGCCCTCCCATTTGGAAAATTGGCCCTGGCCTATAAAAATATTCACCCTGGGGGGCTTTCGGCTGCTGAAAAATGATAGCCCGAGCCATCTTTCGAGGAAAACGCAAAAGAGGCCCTTGTCCATGCTCAAGGCGCTGATTGCCCTGGGAGGCAAGGAAGTACGAGAAGACCAGATATCCGATGCCCTTTGGCCCGAGGCTGACGGCGATGTGGCCCATGAATCCTTTGCCACCAATCTTCACCGGCTGCGCAAGCTCATGGGCAACGAAAAGGCCCTTCAGCTTCGCGAGGGGCGACTGACCCTGGATGATAGGTTCTGCTGGGTCGATGTCTGGGCATTTGAAAGAATCCTGGGGCAAGCGGATGTTCGATGGAAGGAAAAATCGAAGGAAAACGCCGTGCGCCTGGTTGAAAAAGCGATGGACCTGTATAAAGGGCCCTTCCTGTTCCGGGAAACCGAGCAGCCCTGGGCCGCAGCCATGAGCGAACGGCTGAGAAGCAAATTCCTGCGCAGTGTGGGCAGGCTGGGTCAATACTGGCAGGAGGCCGGCCAATGGGAAAAGGCCCTGGATTGCTACCAGAAGGGCCTGGAAGTGGAAAACCTCGCCGAAGAATTCTACCAGGGTCTCATGACCTGCCATCAACACCTCGGCCAACGGGCCGAGGCCCTGTCGGTTTACAACCGCTGCAAAAGGGCTCTTTCCCAGGCCTTCGGAGTGGAACCCTCCTCAAAAACGGATGGAATTTATCGTTCTTTACTCTCCGGAAAATAAAAACCGTATGGGACACAGATGAACACAGATAAACACAAATTTTATATTTGCCGAAGACTTAAAAACCAAAGACCTCACTTGGACACGGATTTACACGGATGAACAGGGATTAGAGACGTGGCCGAAACCGAGAGTGCCTAACAGCGACCAAAGTTGACAAAACAGAGTTTTATACTGGGCAAGAAATCCGAGCCTGCTAGACGGCTGCTCGACCCTGAACACTCAACACTGTTTTCCTCCGACACCCGACACCCTACACCCTGCCCCCTCGATTGCAACCGGCAAGGTTTTTTCAATCCGCAATCCGCAATCCGCATCCCGCATTCTGCAAGCCCTGCCCCCTGAAGCCCATTTTTTGGCGAATCTGTAACCAATCTGTAATCCCTCCCGCGCGAATATTCTGCGCAAATGAAAGATCTCAATCTTACGGGGCAGCATTCCATTCGTGGGGATGAGTCCCGATGCGCAGCGCGGCAGAGCCGCAGGCAAAAGAAATCACCCCCTCCCTCCCCTCCCCCCTCAAGGGGGAGGGCTAGGGGGGGGGGAATTTTCTTCACAAAATTTAAAGAGCCTGAACATGAGTAGTTAAGGAGTGCCATTTTGCCGCATAGACCTTCATTTGCCAGTTACATCGTCCGCATTTACCGTTTCCAGAAGAACAAGCCCCATGCCCTTCTGGGGGTTGTCGAAGAGGTGGGGAAGAAAGGGAAGAAAGCCTTCACTCATTACGATGAACTCTGGGAAATTCTAAATTCCGCGAAAGGCCTCCAATTCCAGGAGGGCGCAGAAGGTGAGAAATTACAGGGAAGAAGGGAAAAGGCCCAGAGAAGAAAGGAGGTAAAAAGGGGAAGGAACTTGGAGAAATCGGCCGCTAAAGGAACCTTGAATTGGAAAAGAGATCAACTTATCTCGGTCCATGCCACCCGCTAAAGGAGGTGCTCCATGTCTTTTCGAAATAGAAAAAGCTGGGAAGTTTCCACACTTCTGAATACAGCGATCATTGCTTTTGGCCTGGCCATGCCCATTTCATATGCCCTGGCGGAACCTTATGACATAACTGACTGTGCCTCCTCAACATACACCGTCCATTCGGAAAGTAAAGAGTTGACCATCATGAGTTTCGAATTCAGGGGAATCACCCGCGCCAATCACGAAAATCGTGCATTCGACAACTGCACCCTCTTTTATGTGGGTGTTGCCCGGATTACACCCCAGAAGAGTACCGCCCACGGCTATACCAAATATTTGGACCCGGATGGGGATTATGTGATTATGGAATCCATCCGGGAAGGGAGCGAGACGACGATGACTTTTCTGCACGGTACGGGGAAATGGAAGGGCATCCAGGGGGGCGGCAAGCATCGACGAATCACAAGCGGAAAACCGATTGCCCCGGGTACCAGCCAGATCTGCGCCAGGCATACAGGAATCTTTGAATTGCCGAAGTAGACATCCCTTCACCCCTCCCCCAGCCCGCCGGCACACAGCAGGAGACGGACGGGGTGAGGTGGAAAAGACCCCGTAGGGAAGTCGGGAGTGGGGAAGAGAGGTGATCAAGGGAAAAGAAAGGCGAAGGATAAATGATAAACGGACATTCAACAAGAAAGAACCCTGATTGAAAAAGGAGGTTAAGCATGTTTCCCAGCAAAAAAATGATGACCATGGCGGCGGTTTTCTTTGGGTTGGCCCTGTTCATTCCGTTTGCCCAGGCCGAGCAACCCTTCGACATTACAGACCACTTTTATGCAACGGTCACGACCTTGTCAGCAAGTCCGGAATTGACAATATTTCAATCAGATGTAAAGGGCATCGTCCGAGATAACCTGGAAAACAAGACTTTCGATAACTTAACCTCCCATTGTCTGCGCATTGCACGGATTTCAGCCGGTAAATTGACCGGAACAACTTTTTCCAAATTTACAGATTCGGATGGAGATTTTTTTATCACCGAATCTACCTCTGATGCTGTCTCCCGCAGCGGCTGTTGAGAGTACTTGGAAATTTCTGTATGGCACCGGTAAATGGAAAGGAATTACAGGTGGGGGCAAAGGTAAGTTTATCTTTATGACGCGTGGCAAGCAACAAATTAGCCCGACAACTTTCCAAGGCTATCTGAGAATGACGGGAACTTATGAATTGCCAAAAAAGTAGGAAATTGAACTTGAGATGAAAACCGGGCCGGTCGCTGATGTCCCCTTGGAAAAGTGGGCCAAAAAGAATATACTTTTTGCCAGGGGGGGCGGAACCAGGAAAGGATCTCGTCTCGGGCAGCTTAAGATCAGGACTCAAGGAAATCGCCATAATGAGCATCAGAAGAAAGAGGAGGACAAAATGTTTCTAACAGAAGCTTATTCGGAGTGTGCCGCCGCGTTGTTGGGCGCATCTTTGATTCTGGCGGGCCTAATCACCCCCATCCCGGCAGCTCACGCCGAGCAGCCCATCGACATCACCTACTGCTTATCCCTGACCTCGACGGTGGTGTCGCAGAATGAGGAAATGACGGTCACCAGCTTTGACTTCAAGGGAATCGCCCGCAGCAATCTGCCGGACAAGGCCTTCGATAACCTGACCTTCCACGGCGTAGGCGTAGGACGGGTGGTGGCCGGCAAAACCCACAATTACGGGTACATCAAATTCATGAACCCCGACGGGGACTATGTGGTGACGGAAAACCTCCGTAACCTGGGAGACGCTGATGCCGACATGGAAGTTTCTGCAGGGTACAGGCAAGTGGAAAGGCATTCAAGGTGGAGGAAAACTTCAGTCCGCCGCCCGCGGCCGGCCGATCCTGAAAGACACGGTGCAAGGCTGTATCCGGATGACGGGGAAATATGAGTTGGGGAAGTAGCGGCTGTCCTAGGCATTTAGGTAGGGGCAATTCACGAATTGCCCCTACCCTGCATCCATCAAAGGGAGTAAATCTCTTCGTCGCTCAGGATGGTCAGGCCCTCTTCTTTCAGGACCTTCTCCGCCTCCTGGATCTTTCCCACATCCACGACCAGGATCGCCCGCTTTTTGTCTTCGATGACAAAACCATAGGCGTCCTCGATGTTGATCTTCCTCTGTCCGAAGACTTTGGAGATCCGATGGAGTCCCCCCGGGCGGTCATCCATGAGGATGGCGATAATCTCGCGCTTGTGGGCGGTTATGCCCTGGGATTTCAAAGCCTCGTAGGCCGCCTCAGGTTTGTTGACCAGAAGTTTGATCACTCCGTACTCGAAAGTCCCCATGACGGTTATGGCGCGAATGTTTACGTCCGCCTTCATCAAAATCTCGGTTACCCGCTCGATCCGCCCGGGCTTGTTCTCCACGAAAACCGAAATCTGGTGAGCCATATAAACCTCCAGAATATGAGTGCCTAAAGTGCGCTAAAATGCCTAAAGTGCCTAAAGTTAACGGACGAATTTTTCAATCCGTGTTTGTCCGTGTTCATCCGCGTCCCTTCATCAATCGCCTAATCGTGCTGTCGAATAGCCCTGTAGTTGGTCTAAGTAATTTTAGGCATTTCAAGCATTTCGAATTTTAGGCATTTTTTATCTGCGTTCATCGGCGTTCATTTGCGTCCAATTTGTCTTTACATTTCGCGCTTGTCCATGACCCGTACGGCCTTGCCCTCGCTCTTGGGCAGGGTGTCGGGTTCCACCAGTTCAACCTTGGGGGTAACCAGGATTTCCGACTTCAGGGCCTCGGTGATCTGCCGGCGCAGCTTTTCCAGCTGAAACAGGTCTCCTTTGAAGAACTCCGGCCGGACTTCCACCTGGACGATCATCCGGTCTTCGAAATTTTCCCTTTCCAGGACGATCAGGTAATTCGTGCCCACCTCGGGGATGTTCATGAGGCTCGTATCGATCTGCAGGGGAAAGATATTCACCCCCTTGAGGATGAACATGTCGTCGCTTCTTCCCTTGATCCGGCTCATGCGGCGGTGGGTTCGGCCGCAGGGACAGGGTTCGGGGAAGATGGTGGCCAGATCTTTGGACCGGTACCGAATCAAAGGCATGGCTTCGCGGTTCAGGGTCGTGTAAACCAGTTCCCCTTCTTCCCCATCGGGTAGGATCTCCTGGGTCTTGGGATCAATGATCTCCACCAGGAAATCATCCTCCCAGAAATGCATGCCGTTCTTCCGGGGACATTCGAAGGCCACCCCCGGCCCGTTCATCTCCGAAAGGCCGTAGGAATTGAAGGCGTCCACTCCGTACATCTCCTCGATCCGCTGACGGGTGGCTTCGGAGTGGGGTTCGGCGCCGATCAGCATGATCCGCAGCCTGGTGTCCTTCTTCGGGTCGAGGCCCATTTCTTCGAAGACTTTCCAGAGATGGAGGGCATAGCTGGGGATGACATGGACGACGGTGGTGCTGAAATCCTGCATGAGGTGGATCTGCCGCTTGCTGTTTCCCGAGCCGGAGGGGATGGTCAGGGCCCCGAGCCGCTCGGCCCCGTTCTGGAAACCCAGTCCGCCGGTGAAGAGGCCGTAGCCGCTCATATTCTGGAATACGTCATCCTTGCGCACCCCCGCCATGTACATGCATCGGGCCACCAGGTTCGCCCATCCATCCAAATCTCTCTGGGTATGGAAAATCGCCGTGGCCCGCCCGGTGGTCCCGGAGGAAGAGTGCAGGCGGACGATCTTCTCTTTCGGCACGGTGAGAAAACCATAGGGGAATTGATCCCGCAGGTCCTGCTTGGTGGTGAAGGGGAGATCTTTCAGGTCGGCCAGGGATTTTATCTTTTCCGGCGAGATCCGGTGCTTTTTAAAAAGCTGCGAGTAAAAGGGGGATTTGGCGGCCTGTTTGAGCGTCTTCTTGAGCCGGCGGAGCTGCAGCTTCTGCAGCTCTTTGGGTTTCATGGTCTCAATTTCTTTTTCCCAGAATTGGCCCGGCATGACAGCACTCCTTTAGGAAATGAACGCCGTCGAAGATCCGGCATCAACTGCCCGATCCATTCATTTTATTAGCACGCCCGGGAGGGGCTGTCAAAAAGAAAAAAGGGGGGGGTTGTTATTGCCCACTATTTCAATTTTTTACTGGGTAAAAGTACAGGTTGTGGCCCGGAAGCAAGGGCATTACACGCAAAAAGCATCGGCGGGAAAAGCATTCGCTCAGAAGATCGCCCACCATGCTTCCGCAGAGGATGGGCGGGTCCGTCAATCGGGCGCCCAGCCGGGCGCCCCTACATCGGACTCACGCCTCTTCTTGGCGGAAAGCAATGGCTTGCCCGCCCGGCCCAAGAAATGAGGGTTGCCTCATGGTTTTTGCGTGTAATGCCCTTGCTCCCGGGCCAGGCAAGCCTAAAATTTAATCGGCTTGACGACTTCTTGGCGAAACGCGAAGATGGGGCAAGGGTTTTGTTCTGTTGACAAACCCCTTGAGGGTTGATACATTCTTTTCAAAAATCCGAGTCGCCTGCCCGAGGGGAAAAGCCATGCAAGTCAAAAATCAGATGTCCCGAAAAGTCGTGACCATTCCGCCCAACACCAGCATTCTCCGGGCGATCGAGCTCATGCGCGAAAAATCGATCCGCCACCTGCCGGTGGTGGAAGAAGGAGAACTGGTCGGGCTGGTCACCGAAGGAGACCTGCGGCAGGCATCCCTCCTTTCCCTGGTGGACAAAGTCTCCATCGACGATGTGATGATCAAGAAGCCGGTAACCGTCTCTCCCGAGGCCAGTATCGAGGAAGCGGCCAGGCTTGTGTACCGGCACAGGATTGGCGGTTTGCCGGTGGTGGTCGGAAGAAAGCTGGTGGGAATCCTCACCATCGTGGATATTCTGGCCGCCTTTATCCAGCTTCTGGGGATTCTGAAATCCAGCTGCCGGATCGATATGATCCTGGGGGGCAAACCCCATGCCTTCGCGGAGGTGTCCGCCGTCCTCCGCAACCACCGGGCGGAAATCATCAGCGTGGGCATGTCCAATCACAGAGACCGGAAGAAGCGGGTGTATTATTTTCGGGTGGGGAAATGCCCGGTGACTCCCATCGTGAATGAGTTGAAGAAAAAAGGATACAAGGTGTTATCCGTGGTGGAATGATTCAGGAGGAAATGATGATCGACGATAGCACGACCCCGGAGGAAGCCATTCGGATTGCCATTCAGCGGGAAAAAGCAGCGAATGAGTTTTACTCCAAGGCGGCCAAAATAGCCAAATATCCGGGAACCAAACAGATGTTTGAGTCTTTGGCCAAAGAAGAATTGAAGCATTGCCGGATCCTCGAGGAGGAATTGAATAAGGATTATTTTAAGGAAATGTGAAAAAAGGTTTACCGGTCATGGCAGTGCTGGGTATCGCTATTGGTTATTCCTCTTCGCCGCTTCCCCTTTGCCCCCATTTACTCGCCCTGAGCTATGAGCCCTAAACACGAATCATTGCGATTGCGGATCGTTACCTACAACGTTCACAAATGCCGGGGGATAGACGGTCGGACCCATCCGGCACGCATCGCCGCCGTACTGGAGAGGCTGAAGCCGGATGTGGTCGCTTTGCAGGAAGTGATCGGAACCGGCCCTCGCGGGAGAGGGCAGGAGGAGGAAATCAGCGATCGTCTCGGCATGGCTTCATTGCTGGCGCCCTCGCGCGCCCTGCGCGGGCATCCGTACGGAAATGCCCTCTTAAGCCGTCTGCCCGTCAAGCATCACGGGGGTTATGATCTGACCCAGGACGGCTTCGAACCCCGTCTCCTCCAGCGGGTCGATATTTCCCTGCAGGGGCACCGGGTCCATATTTACAACGTGCACCTGGGGACTTCCCGGAAGGAAAGGAGCCACCAGGCAAGGAAGCTGATCGATTATCTATCCGAC
This sequence comes from uncultured delta proteobacterium, assembly GCA_963802665.1. Lineage (GTDB taxonomy): Bacteria > Desulfobacterota > SM23-61 > SM23-61 > SM23-61 > SM23-61. Next base: position 67,889 of record CAWDJO010000005.1, read on the forward strand.
CCTGCGGCGCGGGGGCCCAAAATCCTGCTGGGGGATTTCAACGAATGGAGAAAAGGGCCGGCCACGAACCTCCTGAATGAGACCTTTCAGAGTCTCGACCTTTTTCCCTTTCTCCGGTGGCGTCGGACTTATCCCGGGATCCTCCCGATTTTTCATATTGACCACATCTTTTACCAAGGGCAGGTGGAAATCGTAAAGGTGACGGTCCCCCGGACCCTGTCCACCTTCGTCGCTTCGGACCATATGCCCATTCTGGTGGAGTTGCAGATTGCCACGAGGTCATCATCACCGGGATGAAATCCTCTCTTCCCTCTTCCGATAGCCGGGCGGAACGCCTGGAACAAGATGGGAGCCGCGCTCATGAGCAGAACCTCCATTGATCTGAAACGGGCCCTGACCGCCGATGCGTTCCTGCGCACCTCCGGGGCCCCCCTGGTGCGGGGAAATTCCCTGCGCATTCTGCGCGACGGTTCCGAAAACTACCCGGAGTGGATGAAGGCCATTGAATCCGCCGAAAAGACCATCCACCTGGAAATGTACATCATTCACAACGATCAAACAGGGCGGCGCTTCCGGGACCTGATGGTGGAGAAGGCCCGGCAGGGGGTCAAGGTTCGGGTGCTGTATGACTGGGTGGGCTCGGGCGGCCCTCTGGCTTACCGGATGTGGAAGCCCGCGCGGGAGGCCGGGGTTGAGGTCCGTGCGGCCAGTCCCCCGAATCTGAACAGCCTGTTGGGGTGGGCCAGCCGGGATCATCGAAAGCTGCTCACCACAGACGGCTCGTTGGCTTTCATCTCCGGGCTGTGCATGGGGGATGCCTGGGCCGGAGACCCGGCCCGGGGGATCGCCCCCTGGAGGGACACGGGGGTGGAGATCCTCGGGCCGGCCGTGGCCGACGCGGAAGCTTCCTTTGCCGAAGCCTGGAAGAAGGCCGGAGGTTCCATTTCCGCGGCGGAAATCCCCCGCCGGGAAAACCTGCCCAAAGCCGGCAACGTGGCTCTGAGAATTATCGCCGCTTCCCCGGATACCGCCGGTTTATACCGCCTCGACCTGATGGTAGCGGCCTCCGTCTGCAATACCCTCTGGCTTTCCGACGCCTACTTCATCGGGACAAGCGCATACCTTCAGGCTCTGCGCTCCGCGGCCTTGGATGGAGTGGATGTGCGGGTCTTGGTGCCCCACGGAAGCGACATCCAATGGATTGCCAATGTTTCCCGCACCCTTTATCGCTCCCTGTTAGAAGCGGGGGTGCGGGTCTTTGAGTGGAACGGGCCCATGATGCACGCCAAAACGGCCGTGGCCGACAGGAAGTGGGCCCGCATCGGCTCTACCAACCTCAATATCGCCAGCTGGATCGGCAATTGGGAACTGGATGTGGTCATAGAGGATGAGAAGCTGGGCCGGCAGATGAGCCAGATGTTCCTGGAAGACCTTTCGAACTCGACCGAGATCGTTCTCACCCGGCGGAACAAAGTCCGCCCCGCCCAGCCCCTGCCCGCCGCGGCCAAGGCCCCCATCGCCTTGGGAAGCGGCAAAAATGTGTTGACTGGAGTCCTCCGAGTCGGGAGCGCCATCAACACCGTCGTCACCGGCCACCGGATGCTGAGCCGCACTGAATCCACTTCTCTCTTGATGATCTCTCTGGTGGTACTCGGTCTTTCCGCTGTGGCCCTTTTCCTGCCGAAGGTCATCGCCTACCCGGTCGGAGTGATCTTGGTCTGGGTGGGGATCCTTGTCCTCTACAGGGGCCTGCAGGTCCGCTTCGGCAAAGAGGCCAGGAAGAAGACCCGGGACAAGAAAACCAAATTGGACACAGATAAACACAGATGAACACAGATATTAAATGCCTACAATTGGAAATGGCTAAAATGCCTAAAGCTAAAAACAGGTCTTTATTTCTCTTGGCTCCGAACTCGGTAAGGGCGCGCAGCAGCGCGCCCCTACGAACTCCGAACTTTTTGGACGCGGATGAACGCGGATAAACACGCCGGTTCTATTTCTTTCCTTTGGCCTTGCGCCTTGGGGCCGGCGCTTTTTTCCCCACTCGTCTGGCAGGCTTCGCCTTTTTTTTAGGTTTCCCCCTAGCTGTCTTCTTCTTTATGGTTTTTTTCGCTTTGACCTTTATTCTGCTTTTTTCGCCCTTTCGCCGTTTTGCCTTTTGGACTTTCTTCTTGGGCCTTGCCCGCTGCACCCTGCTCCCTGCCCCCTGTTCTTCCTCCACCGGTTTGAAATAGCGGATATCCAGCATGTTCCCCTTTCTTTCCTCCTTGAAAATCGCCTGAACGCGCATGCCGATCCGGGGTTCTTGACCCTTTAAATCTCCGACGATATGGGCCAAGCCGGTATCTGCGCCATCCAGTTGGATGATCCCGTAATAGAAAGGGGCCGCGGCGGGCTGAACCGGAGTCGTATACCGAACCTGAGTATAGGTTTCCAGCGTCCCCTGGTTGCCGACCTCAACCCATTCATGGAGCTGGGAGAAGCAGCGCCCGCAGGTGGTGCGCGGGGGAACGAAAACCACATCACATTGGGGACACCGGATCCCCATGATTTTCCGGTTGTCCCGGATTTCGATAAAGAACCTGCTCGTGGTTGCGCCCATGGAGTAGCGGTAGGGGACCTTCAAATCCTGACGGACCACAACCGGTTCCAGTCCTTCGAGCCATTTTTCCATGATCAACCTCCAAAAGAAAAAGGGCACAGGACGCAGGGTGCAGGGCGCAGGGCAAAAGCATTAACAATAACAATATTCACCCTTGCGCCTTGAACCTTGAACCCTGCGCCGTTGTTCACTCTTCCATCGCCTTGAAATGGACGATATCTGTGAGATCTCCCTTCCGCTCTTCCCGGAAAACAGCCTTCATCTTCATCCCGATCCTGAGCTTGTTGAGGTCCGAGGCGGTGACGAAGTGCTGCAGCCGGGTGGCGGCCCCTTTCAGTTCGATAAACCCGTACCCGTAGGGGATGGGGCGCTCCAGGCCGGTCAGGGGATCCAGGAAGGGGAATTGAACGATGGTGTATCCCCAGAGGGTGCCTTCGTCCCCCAGATCGACCCAGTCGGTGTTTTTCACGAAGCAGTATCCGCATACCGGTCGGGGCGGAACAAAGACCCGGTCGCACTTAGGACAGCGGATTCCCATGATTTTCTTTTCATCCTTCAGTTTCTTGAAAAAATAGCTGGCGTACCGCCCGGCCGAATAGTAGTAGGGAAAATTGGCGTCGAATTCCGCCACCAGAATCGAACCACCCTTATTATTCATACCTTCTGCCTCCTTTGCCAAAGGACCCAGATATGTAAATTAGGTTGATATCAACTTCACGCTCACCGATAAATCCGAAACTCGAATATCGAAATCCGAAACAATAATCCAAAATTCGAATTTTCAAAACATCTCCACTCTCCATGTCCTTCCTGGCGCCTGGTTTTGAATTTGATTTTTTTTGATCATTTGAATTTGTTTCGGATTTCGTGCTTCGGATTTCGAATTTATCCTTAGGGGGTTTTTGAAAGGATCATCACATCGGCCCACCAGCTCCCCCCGAATCCGGTGGCCATGGCCCGGTTGACGTTGGGAACCTGCCTTTTTCCTCCTTTACCCATCACCTGGATGGCCGCCTCGGCCACCCGGATCATGGCCGTGGCCCCGATGCAGTTGGTCGACAGCACCCCGCCGGAGGGGTTGACCGGCAGCTCTCCGTCCATTTGGGTGGCCCCCGAATCCATCAACTTCCCTCCCTCCCCGGGGCCGCAGAAGGCCGTGGCTTCGTACCAGGAAAGTTCGGCAAAGGTGCAGGGCTCGTAGAGCTCGGCCACATCAAAGTCCCTCAACGGGTCTTGGATCCCGGCAATCCGGTAGGCCTCCTCCGTGGCCGAACGGAGCGTCCGCAGGTTCATCACCATTTCCAGGTCGCCGCCGAATGGCTGGTCGTGCCGCGTGACCGCGGTAATCACCCAGGCCGGGTTGGGGCAGATCTTTTTGGCTTTTTGCTCCGAAGCAAAGATCATGGCGCAGGCCCCGTCCGAGGTCGGACACATATCCAGGATCTTGATGGGATAGGCCAGCATCTTGGAATTCAGGACCTGTTCTACGGTCAGGTCCATCTTCAGATGGGCATGGGGGTTGTTGATGGCGTTGCGCCGGTTCTTCACCGCCACCTTGGCGGCCTGCTCTTCGGTGATTCCGTATTTATGCATGTAGGCGGTTGCCGAACCGGCAAAAGACCCGATGGCCCCGGACATGGTGGCCCGCTCCCACAGGGGATCCGCCTGGAAGATCAGGCCGGCGGTGGTTTCCCCCTCGGATTGCTTCTCCCATCCGATGGTCATGACCGTGTCGAACAGTCCGGAAGCCACATGGTAATAGCCGGCCTGGGCCAGGGAGCTTCCGGTCGTCCCCCCGGTGGTGATCTTCATCCCATGCTTCAGGAAGGAACCGGCCGCATCCGCGGACCACATCTCGGTGAAGAAGATCCCCTCAAAATGCTCCATGTTGCCGATGACGATGGCGTCGATCTCCTTCATGGTCAGGTTGGCGTCGGCCAGGCAGCGGCGCACCGCCTCGTTGATCATCTCCACAATATTCACATCCGGACGTTTGGACCGATGGTCGGTCTGCCCGGTCGCCACAATCGCCACATTTCTTTTTGATCTTCTGGCCATGGCCCTTACACTCCCTTCTCCAGGATGATCACGCACTGGCCTTGCCCGCAGGGCCCGCAGTGTCCCTGGGCCAAAGCCTTCCCGGCGCCTTCCACCTGGTGTTCTCCCGCCTTGCCCATGAGCTGCAGGGCCGCTTCGGCCACGCGGACGGCGCCCGCCACCGTCACCGGGTTCCCGGAAAGTATTCCCCCTGAGGGGTTCACCGGCAGATCCCCTCCCAGTGCGGTGATCCCCTGGTCGAGCATCTTCACCGCTTTTCCCGGGCGGCAAAAACCCATTCCTTCCAGCCAGAGGAGTTCCTGGTAGGAGTAGAAATCGGAAAGCTCCACCAGGTCGATCTCCTTGCGCGGGTCGGAAATGCCGGCCATGCGGTAGGCCTTCTTGGCGGCCAGGGTCAGGGAGGCCGTCTCGGCCAGGTCGCGATCGCCGAGATAGAAAGAGTCCAGCCGACTGGCCATTCCCGTAAGCCAGACCGGGGTGGAGCACCATTTCTTGGCCTTATCCTCGACCGCCAGGATCATGGCGCAGGCCCCGTCGGTCACCGGGTAGGCATCCAGTTCCTTGATGGGGTCGGCCAGCCTGGCGGACGCCATGACCTGGTCCACGGTGACCTCCATGGACCGGTGGACACCGGGGTTGAGCTTTCCGTTCTTCAGGTTCTTCACCGAGACCTGGGCGCATTGCTCTTCGGTGATTTTGTATTTATTCAGGTACCTTCTCGCCTGCAGGGCGCAGGTGGAAAGCTCATCGAACCCCAGGATCCGCTGGTACAGGGGGTCGAACATGGCGTTGTTGATTAAATGGGGATCCCCTTCGGACATCTTGCAGTGGGACACCAGGAGACAGGAGTCATAGCAGCCGCTCAGGATGCGCATGGCCGCATAAAAAACCGCAAAGGCCCCGTCCATGGCGACCTTGGACTCCGCCCGGAGGACCGAGCCGCAGGCTTCGCTCACCGTGCGGTTGGAGATCGTCCGCCCGTCCCAGAAATCCTGGGAATTGGTGACGATCTGGTCCATGTCCCCGATGGTCAGTCCCGTTTCTTCCAGTACTTTGCGGGAGACTTCGAAGACCAATTCCGGATAGCTGTCAAAGATCTTGCGTGGCTCATACTTCGTCTGGCAGATCCCTACAATTCCGACGCGATCAGCCATCACTTCACCTCCTGTTCCGTAGTCGAATGGCTATCTGCGCCGCATTGTAGTAAAATGAGCGGGTTGTCGCAAGAGAAATTTCATGCCCGGATGAAATTTTCACGGGCGGCTCATGTCTGGCTAAGAGGAGGAAGAAATGAAAGCGATCGTCAAAGAAAAAGCGGGGGTCGGGGCCCTGGTAAAAGAAGTGGAGATTCCCAAACCGGGCCCCCGCGATGTTTTGATCCGGGTAAAGGTGGGGGCGATCTGCGGATCCGATGTCCACATTTATGAATGGGATTCATGGGCCCAGTCCGCGGTTCCGAAGCTTCCCCAGATCCTCGGCCATGAATTCGCCGGAGAAGTGGTCGAAGTGGGCAAGGAAGTGCACCACCTCCAGCCGGGCGACCATGTAGCCGGCGAAACCCACATTCCCTGCGACAACTGCTATTTCTGCCTGACCGGGCAGCGGCATATCTGCCAGTACATGAAGGTGTACGGGGTCCACAGCCAGGGGATTTTTTCGGAATACACCACCATCCCGGCTCCCTGCGCGGTGAAGATCCCGAAGGAGATACCTTTTCCCGCGGCGGCCATGATGGAGCCCTGCGGGGTGGCCGTCCATGGCCTTTCCATGGGAACCGTGTCCGGAAGCACCCTGGTCATTTTCGGCTGCGGGCCCATCGGCCTGTTTGCCGTCCAGGGCGCGGCGGCCTGGGGCGCGCGCAAAATTTTCGCCGTCGACCTGAGCGAGAACCGCCTGAAGATGGCCCAGTCCTTCGGGGCCACCAAGGCCCTTCATGCGGCGAAAGACCCGGTGGAAAAGATCATCCTGGATGAGACCGGAGGGAATCGGCGCCGACATGGTCCTGGAAATTTCGGGAAACCAGAAGGCCTACGACCAGGGCCTGAAGGTTCTCCGCAAAGCCGGAACCTTCGTGATCATCGGAGTGGCGGCCAAACCGATCCAGCTGGAGATTCCCACCAACATCATGTACAAGGAGGCCAAGCTGTTCGGGATCACCGGTCGGCTCATGTACCAAACCTGGAACCAGGTCTTAAACCTCATGCAGTCCGGCAAGGTGGACCTGGAAAAGGTAGTCTCCCACAAGCTTGCCCCGGAAAAATTCGAGGAAGGCTTCAAGATCGCCAAGGAAGCCCAGCACGGGAAGGTGGAGTTCCTGTTCGGCTGAGAATACAGGTCCGAGGAACGAGGTTCGAGGAATGAAGAAAAGAAAAAAGACATTATCCCGGGCCTCGATCCTATTGCCTTATTTCTTTCTTACCTCTACCCCCAGCACCTTCTCCCACACCTTGATCATGGCTCCCTTGTTTTCCCTCCCCAGCCCCTGGTCCAGGGCCATCTGGTAGGTGGCCATGGTGGCTGCGGTCACCGGAAGGGGGATGCGGTGGGCGCTGCTGATCTCCACGGCGTGGACCATGTCCTTGTAGGCATCTTCCAGCGGGTAGCCGGGCCCGAAATTTCCCTCCAGGATTAGAGGGCCGAAGTTGTCCAGGGCAAAGGACTGGCCCGTCCCCTTCCGCGCCACGGCGACCACCTGCTCCGGGTCCAGCCCCATCTTCACGGCCAGGGGCAGGATTTCGGCGAGGGCGGCGCAATGAACGTCGAAGAGGACATTGTTGATCATCTTCATGATCTGCCCGTTCCCGGAAGCCCCCAGGTAAAGAATCGTGTTCCCCATGGCTTCCAGCGCCGGACGCACCTGTTGATAGGCCGACTCCTCTCCGCCGACCATGATGGTGAGGGTCCCGGCCTTGGCCCGGGCTTCCATGCCGGAGATGGGCGCGTCCAGGAAATGGATCCCCCGGTCCTTTAAAGTTTGATGAATCCTCCGCGCCGCCAGAGGATGGATCGTACTACAGTCGATCAGGACCTGACCGGGCTTCAGGGCCCCGGCCACTCCCTCCCGGCCGAATAGAATCTCTTCCACCGTTTCCGTGTCCGGAAGGCAGAGGAACATCCAGGCCGTCTGCTGGGCCAGTTCCCGGGGAGAAGAGACCAATCGGCCTCCCTGGCGGGTCGTTTCTTCGATGACCGGCTTCTTCCGGGCGAAGAATTTGATAGGGAATCCGGCCTTGATCAGGTTAAAGGCCATCCATTTCCCCATCGTCCCCAGACCTATGAATCCAACTTCCGGCTTCATGACCGCCTCCCTGCCTTCCACTCAAACGGGAATCCAAGGTTTTCCGTTCTGGGAAGGTCTCTCTTCCTTTTTTTCTGAGCATAATCGTTCGGAGGATGATTTGCAACTGATGGCTTCGCTTTTCTATTGACATCCTGAATCTGCTATGATTATAAAAATTCACCCACCCCAAGCCATCTACGTATCAACAAAAAAAGGAGGGACGAATCATGAAAAAGGTTTCCAAGCTGTCCGGCAGGAATGGCAAGCACCTGGTCTTCTTTTTGATTCTTTTCTTTGCTCTGGGAGTCGCCGGGACGGGCTGGGCCCAGCAGGCCAAGCTACTCTTCGCCACCGGGGGCGTGGCCGGGACTTTCTATCCCCTCGGCGGGGCCATCGCCCAGGTTCTGAACAAGAATGTCCCCAACCTGAATGTCACCGTTCAGTCCAGCGGCGGATCGGTGGAGAACGCCCGGCTCCTGGGCACCAAGGGAGCCGAGCTGGCCCTCTGCATGAACGATATCGCCTATTACGCCCAGAACAGCCTGGAGGTCTTCAAGGCCAAGAACGAGAAGTACACCAACTTCAAGGCCATGATCAACATCTACCCCGATGTGGTCCAGATCTTCGCCCGCAGAGACGGCCCCATTAAATCCATCGCCGACTTCAAGGACAAGAAGATCTCCGTCGGCCCCCCTGGGAGCGGCACCGAAATCAGCGCCCGGCAGGTCCTGGGAATCTACGGGCTGGATTTCAAGACCCGCAAGGACTTCAAGCCTTCCTATCTCTCTTTTTCCGAATCCGCCGACCATTTCAAGGACAAGCGGATCGACGGTGGGTACTTCGTGGTGGCCGTTCCCAACTCCGCCATCCAGGACATCAACGTCATGCATCCCATCCGCGTGCTGGAGATCGACGATTCCTTCTTCCAGAAGATCACCAAGGATTACCCCCTGTACGCCCGGTTTGTCATCCCGGCCAACTCCTACCAGGGGATCCCCAACCCGGTGAAGACCATCGCCGTCTATTCCGCCCTGATGGTGCGGGAAGATGTCCCGGCCGATCTCGTCTACCAGATGACCAAAGTCATTCTGGAGCAGAGGGCGGTCATCGCCCAGGGGCACGGGGCCGGCAAGTTCATCCAGCCGGAGACGGCCACCGCCGGGATTGCCGTCCCCTTCCATCCGGGGGCCCAGAAGTACCTCAAAGAAAAGGGGCTGCTGAAGTAAAAAAATAAACGATTCACCGCAGAGAGCGCGCAGAGATCAGTCCCGTAATAGTTAAGCTGTGCGCGATATGGTATCAAACGGTAGGGGCAACCCCCCGTGGTTGCCCATCTTGCGGGCGGCCACAGGGGGCCGCCCCTACAATATCTTGTTTGGCTCCGGCGTGGCCGGGTTAGGAAATATTCAAAATATTTTTTGTTTCTATGCCCTTGACTGAGAAAAATCTCTGCGGTCTCTGCGTGCTCTGTGGTGATATTCTTTTTTTCACCCCCGGAGGGCACAGGTAAGGAAATTTTTTTATAATTTTCCAAGCAAAAAAAACCGAGGAAAACGCATGTCTTCGGATCAACAACCAGGCGGAAACCAATCGTCAGAAGCCGCGCCCGTCCAGGTGGACGACCTCATGGAGAAGTTCGACCGGGAATCCCGGTATTTACGGGCCTCCGGCGCATGGGGCCGGGTCATTAAGATCATCGCCATCGGGTTTTCCTGCTTTCAGCTCTATACCGCCATCTTCGGAGTCCTCGAGGCCCAGATCCAGCGCCCCACCCACCTGATGTTTGCCCTGACCCTCATCTACCTCCTTTACCCCACCCGGCGGGGGGGAAACACCGGGTCCATCCTTTCGACCTTTTTCTGGCCCTCCTGAGCGTGGCCGCGGGGCTCTACCCCATCTTCAATTACGAGACCCTGATGGAGAGCGCCGGCCTCTATTCCAACACCGACCTGGTCATGGGAATCATCGGTATTCTCCTGACCCTGGAGGCCACCCGGAGAATCGTGGGGCTGCCCATCGTGATCATTGCTTCCTGCTTTTTGATTTACGCTTATCTGGGGGCCTACTTTCCGGGATTTCTGACCCACCGCGGATACGACGTGAAGCGGATCGTTACCCACATGTGGTTCACCACCGAAGGCATCATGGGCATTCCCATCGGTGTCTCGGCAACCTTCATCTTCCTTTTCATCCTTTTCGGGTCTTTTCTCACCTCCACGGGGATTATGCGGTTCTTCATGAACCTGGCCAATGCGGTGGCCGGATGGGCTTCGGGGGGGCCGGCCAAGGTGGCGGTCCTTGCCAGCGCCCTCGAGGGAACCGTCTCGGGAAGCTCGGTGGCCAATACGGTCGGCTCGGGAAGTTTTACCATTCCCCTGATGAAAAGCCTGGGATATAAGCCGGAATTCGCCGGCGCGGTGGAGGCGGCCGCATCCACCGGCGGGACAGATCATGCCCCCGGTGATGGGGGCCGCCGCCTTCCTGATGGCCGAGTTTATCAACGTGCCCTACATCGAAATCGCCAAGGCCGCGGCCATCCCGGCTCTCCTCTATTTCACCGGCATCTGGGTTGTGGTTCACTTTGAGGCCAAAAAGTACGGCCTTCGCGGGTTGCCCCGGGAGCAGCTTCCCAGACTGGTCAAGGTCCTCAAGGAAGAGAGCTATTTGATTCTACCCCTTGTGGCCATCATTTATCTTCTGGTCGAGGGATCGACTCCCATGACCGCCGCCGTGGGAGGACTGGGGCTCTGCGTAGTGGTAGGCATGATCCGGAAAGAAACCCGGATGAATATTCCCAAGCTCCTGGAAACCCTGGAGCAGGGGGCCCGCAACGCCCTGGGCGTGGCCGCCGCGTGCGCCACGGCGGGCATTATCGTCGGGGTGGTCACCCTGACCGGGTTAGGGCTCAAGATGGGGGATGGCCTGATCTCTCTGGCCGGGGGGATCCTGATCCTGACCCTTATATTCACCATGATCGCATCCCTGATCCTGGGCATGGGCGCCCCCACCACCGCCAACTACGTCATCACCTCGACCATCGCGGCCCCCGCCCTGGTCAAGCTGGGGGTCCCGGTCCTGGCCGCCCACATGTTCGCCTTTTACTTCGGGATCATCGCCGACATCACCCCTCCAGTGGCGCTGGCGGCCTTTGCCGGCGCAGCCATTGCCAAAGCCAACCCTTTCAAGACCGGCGTGATTGCCACCAAGCTGGCCATCGCTGCCTTTCTGGTGCCCTACATCTTTGTGTACAGCCCGTCTCTTCTCTTGATCGACGCCACCCTGGCCAAAATCATTCAGATAATCATCACCTCGGTCATCGGCATGGTGGGGATCGGGGCGGCGGTGGAGGGATGGTACTGGACGCGCATGTCCTGGTGGGAGCGAATCCCCATGTTTGCGGCAGGGATCCTGCTCATCGATCCGGGAACCCTCACTGACATCATCGGATTCATCCTGATCGCCGTCATTACGGTTGTTCAATACCAAAAAGCAAAGAGGGCCCGGGGGCCGGGCGGAATGAAGCCGGTTCCCGGGAAAATTTCCATTTAAAAAACCCAAGGGGACACAGATGAACACAGATAAAAAATGCCTAAAATTCGAAATGCCTAAAATGCCTAAAATCACCCGAACCGACTATAGGACTATTCGACAGCACGACGAGACGACTGATGATGGGACGCGGATGAGCACGAATGAAGCGTTAAGGACAAATACGGAACGTCTGGGAAACCTGATTTGAGCTTTGAGTGTTGTAAAGCTATTCCTATTCGTAGCATTTATATCTCTGTTCTTTCTGCGTAATCTGCGTAATCTGCGGATAAACAGTTTTTCCAGATTCTTATAATTTGCCAAGCAAAAATGAACCATCGGAAAGGAAATCCATAAGGAGGAGAGATTTATGGCTCAACACTGCCAGCATGAAGGATAACGTTTTTTATCGGAATTCCAGAAAATCTTACCCCACCGCGGTCCGCGGGGAAGGAATTTACATCTATGATTCCACGGGAAAAAGGTACATCGACGGATCGGCCGGGGCGGCGGTCGTGGGAATCGGCCACGGGGTGAAAGAGATCACCGAGGCCATGGTCCGCCAGGCGGAGAAGATCTCCTTCGCCCACGGCTCCCAGTTCACCAGCGAGGCATCGATCGAACTGGCCTCCAAGTTGATCCGCCTGGCCCCCGAGGGGATGACCCGTGTTTACTTCCTGTCCGGCGGGTCGGAAGCCGTCGAAACAGCCGTGAAACTGGCCCGGCAGTACCAGGTGGAGAGAGGGCAAGCCGGAAAAGTACAAAGTGATCTCCCGATGGACCAGCTACCACGGAAACACCCTGGGAGCGCTGGCCTTGTCCGGGCATTCCGGGAGGAGGCGCCTCTACCTCCCCCTGATGCTCCACACCCCTCATATCGCCCCGGCCTATTGTTACCGGTGCCCCTTCGGCCTGCAGCCGGAAGCCTGCTCCCTGGAGTGCGCCGCAGATCTGGAGAAAACCATTCGGTATGAAGGGCCGGATTCGGTGTCCGCCTTCATAGCCGAGCCCATGGTCGGCGCCACCGCGGGGGCTTTGGTTCCCCGGGATGGGTATTTTCAGAAAATCCGGGAGATCTGCGACCGGCACGACGTGCTCTTCATCTCCGACGAAGTGATGACCGGGATGGGGAGGACGGGGAAAAATTTCGGGATCGACCACTGGAAGGTAAAACCGGACATGATCGTCGCCGCCAAGGGATTAAGCAGCGGGTACACCCCCATGGGGGCGGTCATCGTCAAGGAAGAAATCCATCGGGTCATCCAGGAAGGATCGGGAGCTTTTGTTCACGGCCACACCTACAGCCAGAATCCCCTCTCCGGGGCCATCGGCTGCGCGGTCGTTGACTATCTGTTAAAGCACGACCTCATCTCCCGCTCGGCGGAAATGGGGAAATATTTTCACCGGGCCCTGAAATCTCTGGAGCGCCACAGCTTCGTCGGGGATGTGCGGGGAAAGGGATTGTTCGCGGGGATCGAATTCGTGAAGGACAAGAAGACCAAGGAGCCCTTCGACCCCAAGTTGAGGCTCAACGGCCTCGTCGGCAACCGGGCTTTTGAAAAAGGATTGATCACCTATCCGGGCGGGGGGGGCGCCGACGGGATCCGGGGAGACCACATTCTCCTGGCCCCGCCGCTCATTATTACCGAGGAGCAGATCAATGATCTGGTAGGAATCCTGGACCAGACCTTCACCGAGGTGGAAAAGGAGATCGCCAACTAAAAAAACTTAACCGCAGAGATCGCGGAGCACGCAGAGGTAAAGGAGGATAAAGAGAAAGGAAGATTTGGATTCCCCAAAAGGAAAAACAACCGAAAACCGCAGAGAGCCAGGAGGACGCAGAGGCGCGGAATGAGGGAAACGCTTTCAGGGATAAATGAGGTCTTTACCTCTAACCTCCAACCTCTTACCCATTACCTTTACCTTCATTTCAACGGCCAGAGTCCCTTCTCCTGCAGGACTTCCCGGAAGACCTTCAGGGCCGAGTTCATCACCGGAACCCCGCCGTAGGTGGCCATCTGGAAGATGACCTCGGTGACCTCCTGGGGCGTGCAGCCCACGTTTATCGCCCCATGGAGATGCATCTTCAGTTCTTCAGTCCTTTCCAGCACGGTTAGGGCCGCCACTGTAACCAGCTGTCGGGTCTTGTGGGGGATTTTTTCCCGGGCATAGAGTTTCCCCGTGTAGAAGAGGGATACCTCCCGGGCCAGTTCCTTGTCAAAGGACTTCCAGAGGTTGAAGGGGCGCTCCCCGGTAACCCCTTTAAAATACAGCTCCGCCGTTTTCTGGGTTTTCTCTTTCAGGTCATCCATCGGATCGCTCATTTTTCCGCCTTTCCATTGCGGCCGGCAAGGGGCGCGGGCCCCGCGCCCCTGCGAAGCTTATTATGCAATCAGCATTCAGCATGTCAGCTCATGAGCTACGAGCTATGAGCCATGAGCTAAATTGCTGATTCGCTATTTTTTTTCCTCCGGGCTCTCAAATTCTTTCATTCGTTTGGCTAATTCATGCAATTTCTGATCGACAAGATAGTTGACTGTCCCGGGCGGATAATTGCCGTCGGGGTCCTTTTCCCCCGGCGGGCATACCGGTCAGGATCTCGATCCCCTGGTCGATGGTCTGGACCGGGTAGATGCGGAACTTCCCTTCCTTCACCGCTTCCACCACATCCTTCCGGAGCATGAGGTCGCCCACGTTCTGGTGGGGGATGATGACCCCTTGCTTCCCGGTCAGCCCGCGCGACCTGCAGACATCGAAGAACCCCTCGATCTTCTGGTTCACCCCGCCGATGGGCTGAATCTCGCCGTTCTGGTTGATCGATCCGGTGATGGCGACATCCTGGCGCAGGGGTAGATCCGCCAGGCTGGAGACGATGGCATAAACCTCCGTGGAGGATGCACTGTCTCCGTCCACCCCGCTGTAAGACTGCTCGAAGGCCAGGCTGGCGGTGAGGGTCAGGGGCTTGTCCTGGGCGTACTTGCCGCGCAGGTATCCGCCCAGGATCAGCACTCCCTTGTTGTGGGTTCTTCCCGAGAGGTCGGCCTCCCGTTCGATGTTGATGATCCCCGCCTTGCCCATGGCGGTCTTGGCCGTGATCCGGGTGGGCTTGCCGAAGGCGTATTCCCCCAGGTCGTAAACCGAGAGGCCGTTCACCTGCCCCACCTTGGCCCCCTCGGAGTCGATCAGAATGATTCCTTCGTCGATCATTTCCTGGATTTTGTCCTCGATCATGCGCAACCGATCGATCCTCTCGGCAATGGCCTGATCCACGTGTTTTTCCGTCACTTGCTCGCTGCCGTCCTTTTTGGCCCAGTAATTGGCTTCCCGAAGGACATCCGTGATCCGGTGGAATTCGGTGGAAAGCTTCTTCTGCCGGCCCGCCAGCCGCACCCCGTACTCGATGACCGCGGCCACCCCGGTCCGGTCGAAGGGGAGGAGGTTCTCGTCCTGGCAGATCTTGCGGATGAAGGTGGAGTACTGGAGCTGGGAATCCTCGTTCCGGTTCATCACCGAGTCGAAGTCGGCCTTGATCTTGAAGATCTTCTTGAAGTCCTCATCCATGTAGTAGAGGGTCTCGTAAATGTAGGCGTCGCCGATCATGACCACTTTGACCCTGGCCTCGATCGGCTCCGGTTTGAGGGCCGAGCTGGCGAAGAGGTAGAAGGGGTCGAAGGACTGCATCTCCATGGAGCGGTTGCGCAGGGTCCGCTTCAGGGCGATCCAGACCCCGGGCTCGATGAAAACATCCAGGGCGTTGAGGACCAGGTACCCGCCGTTGGCCCGGAGGAAGGAGCCGCTCTTGATCTTGGTGAAGTCCGTCTTCCACATCCCTCCCATGCGGTCCACATTCCGCTCGATGGTCCCGAAGAGGTTGCGGTAGGTGGGAGAGGTCTCGATGATGACCGGAGCCCCCTTGGTCTCCGAATTGTCCACCAGGACGTTCACCTGGTATTCGCTGAAGGTATCCGGGGGCCGCGGGCAGGGTCAGCCCGGGAATGGGAAGTTGCGGGGTTTCGGCCTTGGGCTGAAAGCGGGAAGGGTTCTCCAGGACGGTATCCTTGGCTTCATCGAGGTAGGCCTGGATTTTGGGCTGGGGGTACTTCTCTTTCAGGTCCCCGATGGCCTCCACGACCAGATGGGAAATGGCCGATTTATCCAGGCCATTCAGCTCCTCCTGGATCACCTTTTCCACTTTCCGGGTCTCTTTGAGGACCTGCTCCATCTCGCCGCTCAGTTGGCCGTATTTCACCTTCAGGCTTTCAAACGTCTCTTTGGAAAACTGGCCCTGGTCCACCAGGTTTTCCAGTTGATCCAGGGGCACGGGATTGGCGGCCACCACGGGAACGATATCCGGGCGGGTGAAGGGGCCGACCTGGACCTGCACCACGGCGAATCCTTCTTTTTTGGCCTTGGTTTCAAATTCCTTGACCATGGCCTTTTCCCGCTCCCGATGCTTGTCCACCAGCCCCTCTTCGCTGCTTCTGGTAATCTTCGCTCTCGAAGATCTGCGGGATGGCCTTCTTCAGAGACTCGATGAGGTCGTCCATGTCCTTCTTGAAGACCTTCCCTTTCCCGGCCGGAAGGGTGATGCATTTGGGCTGATCCGGGTCTTTGAAGTTGTTGACAAAGCAGAGGTCATCGGGAATTTTCCCGGTCTTGTCGATCTCCTCCAGCAGGCACTTGATGGTCGTGGTTCTCCCGGTTCCCACCAGGCCGACGATGAAGATGTTGTAGCCCAGGCTCTCCACTTCCAGGCCCAGGCGAATGGCCTTCAGGGCCCGATCCTGGCCGATGACATCGGTGCAGGCCTGGACCTCCTGGGTAGTCTTGAAAGGAAGAGATTCCGGGGGGCAGCGCCAGCGCAGCTTTTCCACCGGAACCTCGGGGTATTTTTTCGCTTCGGCCATGGATTTCCTCCTTGGGGATAAGGATGAAGTGTCAGTGCAGTGTCAGTGTCAGAAATAATATGAATCGTAAAAGTCGTCCATGACTCGTCAGGCGAAAGCGATCGTGATTCAATCTGGAAGATGGACACGTTCGCGGAACTCAGAGCTTTTACGATCATCATATGAATCATTTCTAACTGACCCATTCACTGACACTTTCTTTGAGGAAGGTTAGCAAAAAATCAGGGGGGGGTCAAATGGTAATTCGAAAGCGACCGCTTCGCTCGAGGAGCATCACGCTTGAGGCGTGATTCGAGGAGCGTCAAGCCAAGGGCTTGACTTGAGGAGCGCTTCGCTTGAGGTAAAGACTTGAAGGGGGAAACGTGGGAAATTGCCTAAGGGTGCGGAGCACCCGCTCCTCAAATGAGCGGAGCGAATGCTCCTCCAGGGGACCTTGTCCCCGATCCTGAAGCTAAACGAAAAGCTTGTCGGCCAGCTTGCGCAGCATTTCCGGCCCTTGAATCTCGGTGTCGAAGAGGGGAACGATGGAGCGGACTCCATCGCCGAAGGCCTGCCAGATCTCCTCCATGTGCTCGTCCTGCATCTTCACCCGGTTGCGCACGAATTCCGGAGAATCGGCCTTGACCGTCTCCTTCTGGATCAGGCCGTTGACGATGACCCCGCCCACCGGAATGCCGAAGTCGCGGAACCACTGGATGAACCGGGTGATGACCGCGATGGGGAGGGCTTCGGGCAGGGTCACGAAGAAGAAGGAGGTCATCGCGGGATCGGTCAGGAGGACTTTCGCATGGGCCATCCGGTCCTTGAACTGGAGCAGGTAGTCCATCAAGGGGTCCTTCTCCACCTTCTTGGTGTAGGAAAGGGCCTTGCGCAGGACCTTGGCCTCATCCCGGCTCTTGAGCATCTTATCCACCCAGAGGGAGTAAACCTTGGACATACCCAGCAGCCGCCGGGCATTGGC
The DNA here is from genome assembly GCA_963802665.1 of uncultured delta proteobacterium. Taxonomy (GTDB): domain Bacteria; phylum Desulfobacterota; class SM23-61; order SM23-61; family SM23-61; genus SM23-61. Next base: position 85,225 of record CAWDJO010000005.1, read on the forward strand.
GGTGGGCGCCGTGTCAAAGACGTAGATTTCGTATTCGTCCTTGAACATCAGGTCGATCATGTTCTCAAACATGGCCGACTCTTCAAAAGCCGGGTTCATCGTGGCCGACTCGACGAATTCCTCGGCCTTGATGGTAATGTCGGCGAATTTGAGAAACCAGGCGATCTTTTCCCGGATCTCCTGTTTGGACCGCTCGATGGACTCCTTGGTGTCGATTTCGAAGGCAAAACATTGTTTCTCGTCGCAGATCAATACCGGTTTGCCGAAAACGTCCTGGTTCAGCAGATTGCTCAGGCTATGAACGGGGTTGGTGGAAGCCAGGAGGGTCTTCTTCCCCTGCTTGGCGAACCACAGAGCCGCGGCCCCGGCCATGATGGTCTTGCCCACCCCCCCTTTGCCCCCGAAAAAGAGATACTTGAGCTTGGGGTTGGATTTCATATAGTCGGTCATGCTGGTGGTGATTCCGCTCATGATTTCCCTCCGTTGCCGAACATGGCGTTGGCCATCTTCTCGATCATCGCCAAACCGGTGACATCCCGTTCCATCTCGGGAACCGAAGCCAGAATCTCGTTCTTGAAAGTCTCATCGATCAACTTCAGGTATTTATCCTGCATGGTGATCCGGTGGCGCAGATACTCGGGGATGTCCTGGTTCTTCAGCTCCGGGGGAAGGACGCGGTTGATGATGTACCCGCTCAGGGGGACATCAAATTTGGCGAAGAGCCCCGCGGCCTTCTGGGTGTCTTTGATGATCATCTCTTCCGGTACGATGACAAAGAAGAAGGCCGTCTTCTGTTTGTCGGTGAGGATGCTCGAGGACTTGTTGATCCGGTCCTTGATCCACAGCAACTCGGTGAGGATCTTGTCCTCCTCCGTTTCCTTCCCTCTTCACGATGGCCGCTACCTTATCGTACTCGGCCATCTCCCCCCGGAGGTGGGTAATTTTATCGATCCAGGCGTCATACACCGAGGCCATGGAGAGGTAGTAGAGGGCGTGGCCCAGGGGAACCAGGTCGTAGATGTAGTAGTCATAACCGCCCTTGACCACGATGTCCACCACCTCGTCGAAGATGGCGCTCTCCTCCATGGCCGGCTCGGCGGCCGCGGCCTGGATGTAGCCTTCGATCTCCTCGGGAACTTTCGGAAGCCCGTACATGTCCAGGATCTTCTTGCGGATCTCATCCTGGTATTCCTTGATCCGGCGGTCCGCGTCGATCTCCTGGGCGATAGAGATTGGGCATGATCTCGACGGCCCCCTTGCCGAAGATATCTCGTTTGAAGATGTCGCTCAGGGACGCCTGCGGGTCCACGGAAAAGACCAGAACCTTATGTCCCTTCTTGGCCAGGTAATAGGCGGCAGCCGCGGAAAAGGTGGTCTTCCCCAGTCCCCCCTTTCCTCCAAACATGATGTACCGCCGGTCCGGAAACTTTTCGAAAATATCTGCGAGTGGAATGGCACACCTCCTTTAGGTCTGGGCATAGCGCATAGGGCATAGCGCATAGCGTTTTCTCCACGAAAATTCGAAACTCCGGCCGACAGAATCCGGAATGCCCCACTGATTTCTCAGGCCAGGGCGTCCGTCAGGTCGCGCTCGCGGAGCATCCTGCGCTTCCAGGTGGAGATCTGCGGGACCACGTAAGGCAGAATCCGCAGGGAATAATAAGGAGGCAGAATCGGCACCCCCAGCAGGTCGCCCATGGTGATCAGGATGAAGAGATGCTCCATGCTTCCCCGGGTTTTGAGAGCAAACCGGGCCGTGTCATGGGCGGCCATCCCGTAAATCATCTCTTTGGCCGCTTTCCCAAATCTTCCCAAAAAACCTTTTTTCTCTTCTTCCTTTTTTTCTTCTTTGGCCATAGCCCTTCTCCTCATGGTGGAATCAAACGGACTTACAATTTCCCTTCCTGTCGCCTGCCATTATATTCTCCCTGAAAAGGATTGTCAAACAAAAAAAATGCCTTCTCCTCTGGTTATTCAGGCAAATCTTCCACCCCCGCCTTTTCCGACTGAGGTGATCTAGATCATGGACTCCCGGCGAAAAATAAAAATAATGTTGACATCTTTTTCTAATTGTGCCAAGTATAGGCCAAAAATGAACCTTAGAAGAGCGCAAAATTCCCTAAAGGAGGTGATGCGGGGTAAGAAGTCCCTCTATTATCGGGAAGTTAGATCGTCGGAATCGTTCGGGTCTCTCCTGGCTGCAGTTTAGGGAGAGCAAGAAAAAGTCCCAAAGATTTAACGCAGAGGAGGGAGAAAGATGACATCGTTAATCGCTTTAATCTTGGGTATCGTCTGGATCTTTCTGATCTACCGGTTTTATGGCCAGATATGTAGACCGGAAAATCGTCATGTCCGACAACAAAAAAGCGACTCCCGCCGTCATGTACATGGACGGGGTCGAGTTCATGCCCGCCAACAAAAACGTTCTCTTTGGTTTCCAATTCAAATCGATTTGTGGATTAGGACCCGTCGTCGGGGCCATTTTGGCCGTCAACTGGGGCTGGCTGCCGGCCATGCTCTACCTCTTTCTGGGGGTGGCTTTCCTCGGCTGGATTCATGATTACACCTGCCACCATGGTGGGAGTACGCAAAGAGGGAATGAGCCTGGGAGGGATGAGTTACACCCTGATTTCTCCCCGGGCCAGAACCCTGATCAGCATCTTCATCTACTTCAACCTCATGCTCAGCTTCGGGGCTTTCGCCCTGCTCATCGCCGGCAATCTTACCCAGCCGCACGGGCCCCTGGGAATCATCATCTGGGTCTTGATGGGTCTTCTCTGCGGCCAGATGATTTACAAATGGAAGCAGTCCATCGTGACCACCACGGTGGTTACCGTGGTCAATCACCTTCATCGGGATCTTTCTCCTCACCAACCTTCCCCCGGTTGCCGCCTTCTTTAAAGCCGTCAGCGGAGGAGACAAACCCCCGATTATTTTTGGTTCCATCAACCAGTCGACCTTCGTCTGGGTCATTGCCGTCTTGATCTTCTGCTACTTCGGAGCGGTCCTGCCCATCTGGCGCTGGGCCCAACCCATGAACTACCTGGGGTTCTGGGTGGTTTTCATCGGCATGGTCATGATCAGCCTGGGAATTCTCTTCTGGAACCCCTCTTTCGAGAATTTCCCGGCCTATAAAGGATGGTGGTGGGGAACCAATCCTCTCTGGCCGATTTTGTTCGTGACCATGATGTGCGGAGCCGTATCCGGCTGGCACTCTCTCGTCTGCAGCTCGGGTACCGCCCGCATGCTCGAAAAGGAAACGGACACCCTGCCCGTGGCCGGCGGGGCCATGCTCCTGGAGATGATCATGGGTCTCCTGGCCCTGATTATCGCGGTCTCGGCCTTCGGGGGTTTTGAAGGTTTTGCGGGGGCTATGAAAAAGGGAGCCGGCGCGGTCTTCATGCAGGGAGGCGCCAACTTCTTGGGTAAGATCGGTATCCCGGCGGAGGTCGCCGGTGTCTATGCCAACGCCATGTTCGCCATCATCGGTCTGACCCTGATTCATTTGGGGGTACGGTTCATGCGCCTGTACGGGGCGGATGTGCTGGGAGAATACTGGCCGATCTTCAAGAACGTCCAGTTCTCCGCCGTCTTCACCATCATCCTCTTCGCCGTCTTCTGCTTTACCGGAGTGCTGTCCACCCTCTGGTTCCTGGGAGGGGCGTTCAACCAGATGCTGGCCTCCATGGCCTTGCTCATCGCCACCTGCTGGCTTGCCTACGAGAGGAAAAATTACAGAATCACTCTCTACCCCTCGATCTTCCTCTTTGTGACCACCATTTCGGCGGCCATCTGGATTTCCTATGGAACGATCAAACATTTCTTCGTCACCCCGAACATCACCACGGACCGGGCCATCGGCGACTGGCTCACCGGCCTGATCGCCCTCTTCCTGGTCTTCTGCGCGGCGATCCTGATTAAAGATGCCTTCGCCGCCATCCGCAAATTCACCGCCGAGAAGGCCGCCGGCAAACCAGCAACGGTCCCCGGCAGCAGCGGAAGCGCGAAATAAGAACTCCACCCGACGGGAGAACCCTCCGCGGTTCTCCCGTCTTTTTTATTGGGACGCAGATTCACGCAACGCGGAAAAATCTGCGTTGATCTGCGTTCATCTGCGTCCTATAATGGTATTATGATGAAACCGATCACCGTCGAAGTCATTTCCCTGATCCCCGGTCTTTTGGCCACCTGATTTGACGGCAATTGCGTCTCAGACCAGTTGGGTCTGAAGGTGAAAGACAAGAAGGATAACCAGGACCTCAATGAATACCCGGAGGACATAAGAGAAGACTACCTCTTCCTGTCTTCCTGGATCAAGGAACTCTCCGCCCGATACCGGGAGAAAATTCTCATCAGAGTCATCGATGCCCAGTCGCTCCAGGGGTTTGTAAAATCCATCCGCTACCGGGCTTTTCGTTACCCGGCCTTCATCATTAACCGTAAGAAGAAAGTACACCGGGAAAGACAAAGTCGAGCTCGATGCCCTCCTCCAAGAACACCTTTCAACCCTCTAAGGCCCGACTTTGGACATGATCCCTGAGCCGAAAAAGCACATTATTGCAGCCAGGAACATCTTATTCGGTACCGGCTATTTTCTGATCCTATCCCTGCCTGAAGGCTGGAGAGTCACCCGAAGCTACCTGGAGCCGGACGTTCACTCGGTCGTAATGCGCGACCCTATCACCTGGGTCGAGGCCGGCCAGACGGACCAAGTCGTCTTTCATCCGATTCGGAAGATTGCCGTGGACCTGACGATCCTGATCAAGAGGGGAAAACATGACTCCCTGAATCTGAAGGGCGTTCAGGTCTCCTCCCGCGGGTCGGGCACCGTGGGGGGGCACCCGGCAGCCTATTTTTATGGGGAGGTTCAAGAGGGGCTTTTCAGGAAAAAAACCCGCAGAACCCTGCGGGTTTGCTTTTACTGTCCGGAGCTGCAACACACCCTTTTCCTCCATTTCACCGGCAAGTGCCAGGAGTCCGAGCTGAGAGAACTCTACGAGTCGCTCGCTGGGCTGGAGTGCCATTAAGCTCAAAAAGCCTAAAGCTTTAGAAATTCCTGAATCATTTCAAAAGGAGGTGGATGCCATGAAAAAGATGATCCTCGGGGGATTTCTGGTTCTATTTTTTTCTACAATGGTTTGTGCGCAAGAGAAGATTGAGGCACCTGCCTGGAATGTAGGAGACAAATGGGATTTTGGACAAGAAGGGTTTCTCGAAGTTGTTGGGAATTGAAAAAAATGGTTTTGTGGCTAAATTTTCCGCAGGCATATTTCCAAAATCTACCCGGGGGACAGTCATATTCGATAAATCGACTTTCAATGTTCTTTATTTTCTTGAGGGGGATAAGGCTAAAAAGTATAGAGGAGCCCATAGAAGAATTCTAAATTTCCCTCTCGCGGTTGGAAAGAAATGGAATGACGAATTTAAAAGAATCTCCCCGGATGGGTTCCATGGCGCCGATGTAGCTGAGACGATTAAAGTATTAGGATGGGAAGAAGTTGTAGTTCCTGCTGGCAAATTTAAGGCGATTAAGCTGGAATATCAAATCAATTACGGCCCTCCGGGTCTAGGACCTATTTATGAATCTAAGGCATGGTATTGGTATTCGTCAGAAGTAAAGTACCTTGTGAAAGGCCAATATGGGAAAGATTATAATGAAGCTGTCGTTCCCCTGGACGCATCTTTTAAAGGAGGAAGAGAGGATTGGAAATTAATCTCCTTCAAATTGAAAAAATAAGGCCAGGGGTCATGCGCGGAGCCCGCCTGGAGCGGAGGATGCGGTGATCCTGTAGGGGCAATTCATGAATTGCCCCTACTCCATTCAATGCCAAAAAGGAAAAAAAGAGATTCCGCCCAATTCACTTGACATCTCTTCCTTCAATATCTTAAGCTAAAAACGTTGAGGAAATTTCCCCTTCTGCTTTTCCTTCTTCTGCATGGGTGGAAAGGTAGGGGGATGGATTGGAGATAGAGGATGAAAGGCAAATCCTATGCCGTGGCCATTGCGGGGGCCACAGGCGCTGTGGGCCTGGAGATGATCAAAGTCTTGGAGCAGCGCAAATTCCCCGTGGGATCCATTAAACTTCTGGCCTCGGAACGGTCGGTGGGAAAAGAATTACGCGTTCAACGGGAAGCCGGTAAAAGTGGAAAAGCTGACCAAGGATTCCTTCAAGGGAATTCAAATCGCCCTTTTTTCCGCCGGCGCTTCCCGCAGCCTGGAGTTTGCTCCGGCAGCCGCCGCTTCCGGAGCGGTGGTGGTGGACAACAGCAGCGCCTTCCGCATGGACCCGGAGATTCCCCTGGTGGTGCCTGAAGTCAACCCCCACGCCATCGCCCAGTACAAAAAACGGGGCATCATCGCCAATCCCAACTGCTCCACCATCCAGATGGTGGTGGCCCTGAAGCCCATCCATGACGCGGCCCGGATCAAGAGGATCGTGGTCTCCACCTACCAGGCGGTTTCCGGCACCGGGCTGAAGGCGATCGACGAACTGCTGGCCCAGAGTCGAGCTCTTCTCAACTCCCAGGAGATTCAGAAAAAGGTATATCCTCACCAGATCGCCTTTAACTGTCTTCCCCACATCGATTCTTTTCTGGACAACGGGTACACCAAGGAAGAGATGAAGATGGTCAACGAGACCCGGAAAATCATGGAGGACCCCACCATCCGCGTGACCGCCACGACCGTGCGGGTTCCCGTCGTCTACAGCCACTCCGAGTCCGTCAATATCGAAACGGAAAAGAAGATCACCCCTAAAGAAGTCCGGGAACTCCTCTCCAAAGCACCCGGGGTCAAGGTAGTGGATAATCCGGCCCTCAACGAATATCCGCTGGCCATCCACGCCGCCGGACGGGACGAGACCTTTGTCGGCAGGATCCGCGAGGACGAGTCGATCCCCAACGGGATCAACCTGTGGGTGGTCTCCGACAACGTCCGCAAGGGGGCGGCCCTGAACGCCGTGCAGATCGCCGAGATTCTGATCGAAAAATACATCTGATCGCTCCCCCCAGTATCCCTTTTTTTCCGAGGATGTCTCATACCTTTATTCTGGACTCCGGGGGGAGAGAGGAGGAAAATGTTTAGAGGGGGCAAAAATTCGAATACCGAAGCACGAATATCGAAACAAATTCGAATTTCAAAAAGGCAAAATTCGAAACGATGGCCGCCAGGATAAAAGTTTCGGTCATTGGAGAATTCGGATTTGGATATTGTTTCGGATTTCGGGTTTCGAATTTCGGATTTAATCAGCCACTTTTCTAAACAGAAATAGGTACTCGGTTTTGTGATATGATGCCTACATGAAATTCCTCCAAGACATCACCCTGGGGCAATACCTGCCCGGGAATTCATTCCTCCACCGGCTGGATCCCCGGACCAAATTCCTCTCCCTGCTTCTTTTGATGATCGTCACCTTCCTGGTTCAGGGGCTCCTGGCCATGGCTTTCCTGTGGCTTTTTTTCTTTTTCTGTCTGATCCTCTCGGGTTTGTCCTGGGCTTACGTATTCCGCGGGGTGCGGTCTTTTCTCTGGCTTTTTCTGTTCACCGCCTGCCTCCATTTCTTTTTTACCCCCGGCCCTTCCCTCCCTCTCTTCCCGCTGGGGTTTATCAATATCACCTGGACCGGAGTCGCCAAAGGGCTTCTGGTGGCCGCCCAGCTCTTTCTGGCCATTCTTTTCTCTTCCCTGATGACTCTGACCACTTCCCCTCTGCAACTGGCCCAGGGGCTGGAGAAACTCATCTCCCCCTTGAAACGTTTCCGGGTCCCGGTGGAAGATTTTTCCATGATGACCATGCTGGCCATTAAATTTATTCCCATTCTCCTGGGAGAAGCCAACCGGATCATCCGCGCCCAGAGCGCGCGGGGGGTGGATTTCGAATCCGGCGGCTTTTTTCAGCGGGTAAAAAATTTACTCCCCATCCTTACCCCTCTCTTCCACAGCGTCTTTAAACGGGCCGACGATCTGGCCATCGCCCTTCTGGCCCGGGGATACATCAGCGGGGCCAAACGGACTCATCTCCATGATGCCAGAATGGCCGGGAGGGATTACGGGGTGTTGGCCTGCGTGGTGGGGTTTATGATTCTGGAGCTAAAATTCGGGGTGTAGGGCGAGGAATCATTGACCATTGACCAATGATCAATGGGCATTGGTCAATGATCAATGGTAATGAATTTGGCTCATTGTTCATCAAGCTGCATCCTTTACGAAAGGGACTTCATGAGAAAGAAAAAATTCAAGGGTCTGATTCAGGTCTATACCGGGAACGGGAAAGGAAAGACCACCGCGGCTCTGGGGCTGGCTTTGCGGGCGGCGGGCCACCGTTTTAGGGTTCTCATGATCCAGTTCCTCAAGGGAGGAATCGCCTACGGGGAGCTGAAGTCGGCGAAGAAGCTCTCCCCCTGCCTGACCATCGTGCCCATGGGGCGGGAATGCTTCGTGGACAAAAAGGACCCCCATCCCATCGACCGCCGGTGGGCTCGGAAAGGCTGGAAACTTTCGAAAGAGGCGGTTCAGAGTCAGAAATATCAGGTGGTCATTCTGGATGAGGTGAATGTGGCGGTCGATTACGGCCTGGTCCCCCTGGATGAACTCCTGGATTTGATGAAGAATAAGCCCGAGAATGTCGAACTGATCCTGACCGGCCGCTGGGCCAAACCCGAAGTCCTTCGCCAAGCCGACCTGGTCACGGAGATGAAAGAAGTCAAGCACTATTACCGAAAGGGAATCGAGAGCCGAATCGGGATAGAAAGATAGCGGAGAGCGAAGAGCGGAGAGCTAAGAGCATAGAGTTTTTATGATTTTGATTTTTATTCCCTTACTCTTTGCTCTCCGCTCTTCGCTTCTTGACAGCATAAATCTCCATGTTAAAATTCAAATTGCTCAGGCTTCCCAAGGGGGGTAGTTTTTTTGCGGGTCATTAGCGGCAAGTGCAAGGGGAAGAAGCTTTTCACGTTCAAGGGCCTGAGCCTCCGCCCCACTTCTGACCGGGTGAAGGAGTCGATCTTTGATATCCTGCAGAAATTCCCTCCGGGGGAAAAGGTGCTGGATCTTTTTGCCGGGACCGGGGCTCTGGGGATTGAGGCCCTGAGCCGGGGCGCCCGACGGGCTGTTTTCGTGGAGGAAAATGCCCGGTCCGGTGCGGCCCTGCGGAAAAATATTGAGGCCTGCCGGCTGAGCGATCAGTCTGAACTCATCGACCGGGAGGCACAAAATGGGTTAAAGATTCTCGAAGAACGGGGGGATTCTTTCGACCTGATCTTCCTGGACCCTCCTTACGGGAAGGGGTTGGCTTGCCGGACCCTGCAGGCGCTCTCTCGGAGTTCTCTCATTGCCCCGGACACCCTGATCGTGGCCGAGCATTCTCCGGATGAAGACTTGGCCTCCGTGCCTTCCCTCGAAAGAATCGATTGGCGAAAGTACGGAAGAACAGAAGTTTCTTTTTTTCGTTTAAAAAAAAATAAAATTGGACACAGATGAACACAGATAAACACAGATCAATATTTTTAGAAGCAGAAAAACCAAGAGTGGTTTTTTATTTTTATAAATCTGTGTTCATCTGTGTTTATCTGTGTCCCCTAAAAATATTCTCCTGAGGTTCTGGCCTATGAATGAAAAAATTGCGGTTTATCCCGGCTCTTTCGATCCCATCACCAACGGCCACGTGAACCTGATCGAGCGGGCCCTGCAGGTATTCGACAAACTCATCGTGGCGGTGGCCCACAACCCCAACAAGACGGCCCTCTTCTCGGTGGAAGAGCGAATCGAGATGATTCACATTGTCCTGAAGAACGACCCCCGGGTCACCACCGCCTCCTTCCAGGGGCTTCTGGTGGACTTCGCCGTTGAACAGGGGGCCAGCGTCATCGTCCGGGGGCTGCGGGCCCTATCGGATTTCGAGTACGAATTCCAGATGACTCTTATGAACCGGAAGCTCAACCGCAAGGTGGACACCATGTTCCTGATGACCGGATACAAGTGGTTTTACACCAGCTCCAAGATCATCAAGGAAGCGGCTTCCCTGGGCGGGTCGGTGCGGGGCCTGGTCCCGGAAATCGTCCACCAGAGGTTGAAAGAAAAATTTCCGGCCTACCGGAATGTACCGTAAAAAAACTTAACCGCAGAGGTCGCAGAGCACGCAGAGGTATAAACGGATAAAGGCTTAAGGCCCAGGGGCAAGGGAAAAAGCGGCCTCATTTCCAACGCTCCATGGAAGGCCAAGACTCCCAAGGGGCCCTCAGAAAAGGTCCTCTGCGCTCTCTGCTTCCTCTTCGTTCATCCTCTTGCCTTCATCCGCGGAGGATCCAGAGAAAGAAAGATCTTGATCCCCCAAAGGGAGAAAAGAACCATAAAACGCGGAGAACCGAGAGAACGCAGAGAGGATGAAATATTCAAAAAATTAGTCTTGTTTTTGGCTTTTTTTAAAGAAAACCCTCTGCGGTCTCCGCGTGCTCTGCGGTTCAATCTTTTTTCATCCCTGGCGGAGACAGAGATATTCATAATATTTACGGTCATAAATAAGTGGGGGCGACCGGCCGGTCGCCCCTACACTCGATTTTGAAAGGAGATTTCCATGAAACTCGCCGACCGCGTGAACCGGATCAAACCCTCCCCCACTTTCGCCGCGGCAGCCAAGGCGGCGGCCATGCGGGCCAAGGGGATTGAAGTCATCAGCTTTGCCCAGGGAGAGCCGGACTTTGACACCCCGGACAACATCAAGGAGGCCGCCTACAAGGCCATCCGGGAGGGGATCACCAAATACACTCCCGCCTCGGGGTTTCCGGACCTGAAGGACGCGATCATCCAGAAATTCAAGAGGGACAACGGCCTCACCTACGAGCGTTCGCAGGTCTTTGCCTCGGCCGGGGCCAAGCTCATCATCTATAACCTGGCTCAGGCGCTTTTCCAGGCCGGGGATGAGGTCATCGTTCCCGCGCCCTACTGGGTCTCCTACACCGACATCGTCCTGCTGATGGATGCCACCCCGGTCGTGGTTCAGACTGCGGAAGCCAGGGGCTTCAAGATGACCGTGGACCAGCTCAAGGCGGCCATCACCCCCCGCACGAAGGCGATCATTCTCAACAGTCCCTGCAATCCGACGGGGGCCACTTACACGGCCGATGAGCTGAAAGCGCTGGTGAAGGTCCTCCTTCCCCAAAAGATCCTGATCGTCGCCGACGATATCTACGAAAAATTCGTCTACGACGGGACGGTCTTTACCAGCATCGCCTCTCTGGGCAAGGAAGTGCAGGATCAGACCATCGTGATCAACGGCGTCTCCAAGACCTACTCCATGACCGGCTGGCGAATCGGGTACGCCGCCGGCTCGGCCGACCTCATTGCGGCGATGGACAAAATCCAGACCCAGAACGTGTCCAACCCGGTCTCCTTCTGCCAGAAAGCCGCCGTTGAGGCCCTGGCGGGTCCCCAGGATTCGGTGCAGAAGATGGTCACCGAATTTGACCGGCGCCGCAAATACCATCGTCCAGCGCCTAAACGCCATGCCCGGCGTCAAATGCGCCATGCCCAAAGGGGCTTTTTACGTCTTCCCCAATATCACCGGCCTCTTCGGAAAGAAATGGGGAGACCGGGTGATCTCCAACTCGTCGGACGTGACCGATTTGATCCTGGAGGAAGCCAAGGTGGCGGTCGTGGCCGGCAGCGGTTTCGGCAACGACCACCACATCCGGTTCTCCTACGCCACCTCCATGGCCAACATCGAGAAGGGAATGGACCGGATCCAGGAAGCCCTGAAAAAACTGAAATAAAAAAACCCCATGGGACGCAGATAAACGCAGATGAACGCGGATAAACACGGATAGAAGGAAAATAAGAAAAATAACGATTAACCGCAGAGGGCGCAGAGAACGCAGAGCAAACAAATTGGAATGCTGGAATGATGGAATAATGGAACAATGGGTTTGGGTATTTTTATTTTTTTCCCATCATTCCAATATTCCATTATTCCATTATTCTTTTTTTTCGATCTCTGCGTGCTCTGCGGTGAATGTCTTTTCGCGAAATAATCCCGCAAAATCTGTTCGTGATCGAAGGCCAGCGACCGGGGCAGATTCTCCTCGGTGAAGATCCTCACCTCTCCGGCGTCATCCCCCGCCCGGGGTACCCCCTTGGCCCTGGCGGTGAAGACGGTTGAAATGTTGTGCTGCCGGGGGTCCCTCCGGGGGTCGGAATAGGTATGGAATTGTTTCAGCGATTCGACCCCCAGCCCGGTCTCCTCCCGAGCCTCGCGAACCGCCGCCTGCTCCAGAGTCTCCCCGTAGTCCACAAACCCTCCGGGCAAAGCCCATGCTTTCGGCTCGTTTTTCCGGAAGATCAAGACGATGCCGTTCTCTTCGTCTTCCCCCTTAACTTCGATGATTACGTCAACCGTGGGAAACGGATTCGAATAGACGTGAACTTCCGCTCCGCATTGAGGGCAGAGGATTTTCTTTTTCTCCATTTGCCACCCCTCTCGAAAAGCCTCAAGAGCAAGAATCATAAAAAAGTTAACCGCAGAGGTCGCAGAGAATCGAAAAAAAGGAATAATGGGATATTGGAATGATGGGGAAAAAAATTAAAATACCCAAACCCATTGTTCCATTATTCCATCATTCCAGCATTCCAATTTGTTTGCTCTGCGGTTCAATTCTCGAGGGCCGCAGCAAGGCTCTCAAGTTCCTTGACATTTAACCGTTTCCCTGTTATAAATCAAGAAAAATTAAGAGGTTATGCTGATGAAAAGAATCGCATCTTTGGCTGCCATCGTCGTCCTCTTGCTTTTCGCCCAATGGGCCCTGATCGGGTGCGCATCTACCCCCCCAAAGGAAGGAGGAACCGCCTCTTCAGAAACGGCCCTTAGAGCCTCCTTTTCCGGGTTCGAAGACGTCTTGATCCCTTCCGACATTTCCATGGACCGCAAGAAGTCTCAGGTTTACAGCGCGGGCAAGGTCAAAGTGGGACTCCTTACTTTCAAAGGCCGAGTCGAAGCCGGTTCTCTGGCGGATTTCTTCCAGAACAACCTCCCCCGCAACGGCTGGAAGCTGATGACGAACATGAAAGATCGCGACCAGACGCTGATTTTTCTCAAAGACGACCGGGTGTGCATGATCACCATCGCCGAGGACTGGTGGAACACCGTCTGCGAAGTCCGCGTCGGATTGGCGGAAAAGGGCCCGGAACCGGGCAAGGGAACAACTACCCGCTGATCCTTCCTTTTTAGGCTCGAAAACATGTTGAAAGGCAGAAAGATCATCCTCGGAGTGACCGGGGGCATTGCCGTCTATAAAGCGGCCGAGCTGGTCCGGGAACTGGTACGGTCGGGGGCCGAGGTCTTCGTGGTGATGACTCGTAGCGCCCAGGCCTTTATCACCCCCCTCACCTTCCAGACCCTATCCGGCAATAAAGTCACGACCGAGCTCTTCAGCCTGATCGAGGAATCCGAGATCGGCCACATCGCTTTGGCCGACCGGGCCGAACTGCTGGTGATCGCCCCGGCCACCGCCAACATCATCGGGAAGATCGCCGGGGGGATTGCCGACGACATGCTCACCACCATCGTCATGGCCACGAAAGCGCCGGTTCTCCTGGCTCCGGCGATGAATGTGCACATGTGGGAAAACCCCATCTGCCAGGAAAACATCCAGAAGCTTCGCGGCCGCGGGTTTCATTTCATCGACCCCGAAGCCGGGGAACTGGCCTGCGGCTACGAGGGAAAAGGGCGGCTGGCGGAGATCCCGGCCATCGTCGAGGAGATCCGGTCCATCCTTTCCCCCAAGGACCTCTCGGGAGAGACTATCCTCGTCACCGCCGGGCCCACGGAGGAACCCATTGACCCGGTTCGTTTTCTCAGCAACCGCTCTTCGGGCAAGATGGGATTTGCCGTGGCCCGCGCCGCCCGTCTGAGGGGAGCCCGGGTCATCCTGGTGAGCGGCCCCTCGGCCCTTCCGGCGCCGTCCGGGGTGAAATTCATCGCGGTCCGGACCGCCGCCGAAATGCGGGAAGCCGTTCTGGGAAGCCTGCCGGGGGTCTCCGTGCTGGTCATGGCCGCCGCCGTCTCCGACTACCGGCCCAAGGCGACCTCCCCCGAAAAGATCAAGAAGTCCCAGGCGGAACTGACCCTTCCCCTGGAACTCAACCCCGACATCCTGCGCGAGGCCGGTCAGCGGAAGGAGAAACGGCTCCTCATCGGATTTGCCGCCGAAACCGAGAGCCTGCTGGCCAATGCCCGGAAAAAGCTGGCGGAAAAGAATCTGGACCTGATTGTCGCCAACGACGTGAGCCTTCCCGGGGCGGGTTTCGCGGTGGATACGAACATGGTCAAGCTGATCGACCGTTCCGGGAAGATCGAGGAGCTTCCGCTCATGGACAAAGAAGACCTGGCGGATCGCGTCCTGGACCGGGTCCTTCTTTTGAGGAGCGCATGAATTCCAAATCCCAGCCCCGGGCCTTAAACCAAACCCACCTCCTTCTCCAACTCAAGGATCTGGTGACCGGTCTCCGTCATCACCTGGAGGAAGAACGGGCGATGGGATTGGAAGGCTGGCCCAGGAGTTCTGTCCCGCCCCGAAAGAAGGCTCCCTCTCCGCCCCCCGCCCCCCCTTCCTCCTTGACTCTGGAGAAGGTGCGGGAAGAATTGGGGGACTGCCGGAGGTGCAAGCTCCATTCCACCCGGACGAATATCGTCTTCGGAACGGGAAATCCCAAGGCCAGGCTGGTCTTCGTGGGGGAAGGCCCGGGGCGGGATGAAGACCTCCAGGGCAAGCCCTTTGTCGGCCTGGCCGGGCAGCTCCTCACCAAGATCATCCAGGCCATCCAGCTCACCCGGGAAGAGGTTTACATCGCCAATATCATCAAGTGCCGCCCCCCGGGAACCGGAATCCGGAGCCGGACGAGATCCGGGCCTGCGAGCCCTTTCTCATCAAGCAGCTCGAGGCCATCCGGCCCAGGCTGATCTGCGCCCTGGGAACCTTCGCCGCCCAGACGCTCCTGAAAACCGAGGAAAAAATCTCCCTTCTCCGGGGAAGGTTTCACCAATACCAGGGGATTTCGCTCATGCCCACCTACCATCCGGCTTTCCTCCTCCGCAACCCCAATTCCAAGAGGGATGTATGGGAGGATATGAAAAAGATCAAAAAGGAGTACGACCGGCTTTAAAATTCTCCGCTCCGGCGGATTCGAGGGAGTTTCGATAATGGGCAAGAGATTTTTCTGCGCTTTCTTTTTCCTGGGGCTTTTTCTCTCCGGCCTTCTTCTTTCTCTGCTTCCCGGGTTTCTCCCGGCCCAGGAAAAACAGGTCAACATCCTGAAAATCAACGACGCCATCACCCCGGCGATCGCCGATTTCATCAAAAGGGGCATCGAACAGTCCGTCAAAGACAAAGCGGAGTGCCTGATCATCCAGATGGACACGCCCGGCGGGCTGGACCTTTCCATGCGGGACATCATCAAGGAGATGATGAACGCGGAAATCCCCATCGTGGTTTACGTGTCCCCCAGCGGGGCGCGGGCAGCCTCGGCCGGGGTATTCATCACCCTGGCTTCCGACATAGCGGCCATGGCTCCGGGGACGAATATCGGAGCCGCCCATCCTGTCGCCATGGGAGGCGGCAAGATGGACCGGACCATGGCGGAAAAAGTCGTGAACGATGCCGTGGCCTACATCGAGTCCATCGCCGAAAAAAAGGGAAGGAACGTGAAGTGGGCGGCCAAGGCCGTGCGCGAGAGCGTCTCCATCACCGAGACCGAAGCCCTGAAGATCAAAATCATCGACCTCATCGCCAAGGACGTGGACGACCTGCTGGCCAAGATCGACGGCAAGACCATCGAGAAATCCCGGCGGACCCTCAAACTGGCCACCAAGGGGTTGAAGACCAACCGGGTGGAGATGGGCTTTCGCGAGAGTTTCCTGGCCACCTTGAGCAATCCCAATATTGCCTACATCCTCATGATGATCGGACTGGCGGGCCTCTATTTTGAACTCTCCAACCCGGGAGCGATCTTTCCGGGGGTCATCGGCGGGATCTGCCTGATCCTGGCTTTCTTCGCCTTCCGGACCCTTCCGGTAAACTATGCCGGAATCCTGCTGATCCTGTTGGGAATCTTTCTCTTCATTGCCGAAATAAAAATAGCCAGCTACGGCCTCCTTTCCGTGGGGGGGGTCATCTCCCTGGCCCTGGGGTCCATTATGCTCTTTGAATCCCCGCTTCCCTTTCTGCGGGCCTCCCTGACGGTCATCATTCCCACGGTCTTGGTCACGGCGGCGTTCTTCATCTTTGCCGTGACCATGACCGTCAAAGCCCACCGGGCCAAACCCGCCACCGGGAGCAGAAGGCCTGATCGGCGAGATTGGGAACGGCCGCGGCCCGGATCGCTCCGGAGGGAAAAGTTTTCGTCCACGGAGAATTCTGGAATGCCTACGCGGACGGGATCATCGAAGAGGGGCAGAAGATCCGGGTGGTGAAGGCGGAGGGGCTCAGGGTGAAAGTCGAGAAGTTGCCCTGAGCAAGACAGGGCAAATCCCGGAACTCGAAGCAAAAAAATATCGGTTCACCGCTTACCTCCCACCCTCCCCTTCCCCTCAAGGGGGGAGGGTTAGGGAGGGGGTGATGTTACTTTATTTATTGCGTTTGTATTAATCAACATGAATAGGAGGGTACCATGTTTCAAGGTCTGTCGTTTTTAGTCCTGCTGATCCTGATCCTCATGATTCTGGCCAGCGCCCTGCGGATTCTCAACGAATACGAACGGGGAGTCATCTTCCGGTTGGGCCGGGTGCGCACGGTCGGGGGAAAACCCAAGCCCAAGGGACCCGGCTTCATCTTTCTCATCCCCATCGTCGATAAGCTGGTGAAAGTCAGCCTGCGGACCGTAACCATGGACGTTCCCCCCCAGGATGTCATCACCCGGGACAACATCTCCCTCAAGGTGAACGCGGTCATCTATTTCCGGGTCATGGACCCCATCAAAGCCATCATCGAGATTGAAAACTATCTGTATGGAACTTCCCAGCTCGCCCAGACCACCCTCCGTTCCGTTTGCGGGCAGGTGGAGCTCGACGATATCCTCTACCAGCGGGATAAGATCAACATGCAGATCCAGGAAATTCTTGACAAGCACACCGAACCCTGGGGAGTGAAGGTCACCGCCGTGGAAGTGAAGGCCATCGACCTGCCCGAGGAGATGCGCCGGGCCATGGCCAAACAGGCTGAAGCCGAGCGTGAGCGGCGGTCCAAGGTCATCCGGGCGGAAGGTGAGTACCAGGCCGCGGAGAGATTGAAGGACGCCGCGGTGATCATCGCCGACCATCCCATGGCCCTGACCCTGCGCTACCTTCAGACCCTGACCGAAGTGGCCACGGATAAAAACTCCACCACCATCTTCCCCATCCCCATCGACCTGATCAAGCCTTTCTTAAGGCTGGCGGAACGGGCGGAGATGAGTTCAGAGCGGGCGGAAATGAGTTCGCAGCGGGCGGAAAAGAGTAAGGAAAAGAGCTAAACCGACCTCCCAGCAGCAGAGGGAGAATAGGATGGGGCCCAGAGATGGGCCCCATCCTATTTTTTCGCCTTTTTTTAATTTTTTATTAACCGCAGAGATCGCAGAAAAAACAAATCGGAATGATGGAATAATGAACGATGGCATAATGCTTAAATCGAAATGCAAACCACAAAAAATCGTTGTTCCCCCATTATTCCATTGTTCCAATATTCCATGTTTCCTTTTTGTTATCCTCTGTGCCCTCTGTGGTGAAAGTTCTTCTGTGGAACCCTGGAAACGAAATCTATACAGCCTCTGGGCGGTGGAATTTCTGGCCGTTCTGGGCATGGCCCTGGTCCTTCCCTTTCTTCCCTTCTACGTCCGGGAATTGGGAGTCCGGGAACTGGAAGACGTGAAGCGGTGGAGCGGTTTCATCTACGCCGCCCCCTTTTCCCTGGCCATCTTTACCGGGCCCCTCTGGGGCTGGCTGGGGGACCGTTACGGCCGGCGGATGATGCTCATCCGGGCCGTCTTCGGCTTTGCCGTGACTTCCTTCCTCATGGCCTTTGCCCAGAACGTGACCCAGCTTTTTTTCCTCCGCCTGATCCAGGGCGGGGTGGCGGGATTCATCGCCGCCACGCTGGCCATCGTGGCGACCACCACTCCCCGCGAGCGTATGGGGTATGCCATGGGGATTCTCCAGACCTCTCTCACCACCGGAGGAGTCATCGGTCCCCTGGTGGGGGGGTTCCTGGCGGACCTGATCGGATACCGGAACATTTTCTTCCTCACCGGCGGGTTTGGCTTCCTGGCCGGATTCCTGGTCATCCTCCTGGTTCGGGAAGATGCGAAACCCAAGGAAGATAGGAAATCCCCGGGGCTCTTTTCCAACTACCGCTTTGTTTTCACCTCTCCCACTCTCATTGCGATCTTTGTATCCAGCCTGATCGTCCAAATGGCCATCATGGCCATCCAACCGGTTCTTTCTCTGTTCGTGGAAAAACTCTGGTCCTCCCCGGAAACCCTTTCCACGATGGCCGGCGCCGTTTTTGGAATCACCGGCTTTTCCAGCCTTCTCGCCGCTCCCTACTGGGGAAAAAGGGGAGACCGGATCGGCTATAAGAAGATCCTGGCCATCACCACCCTGGCCACGGGGATCTCCTATGCTCCCCAGGGCCTGGTGACCGATGTTTACCAGCTTCTCATCCTCCGGTTTATTCAGGGGCTCTTTGCGGGCGGAATTCTCCCGGCCCTGTACACCCTGACCTCACTGAATACTCCGGAAGAAAGGCGGGGAGGGATCATGGGAATCACCCGCAGCGGGCTGCTGATCGGAAACGTGGTCGGGCCGATCTCGGGAGGATTCCTGGGGGCTTCCCTCGGCATGCGTCCGGTTTTCGTCTTCACCGCGGTCATGTTGATCGCGGTGACCTTCAGCGCCAAGAGTTTCATCAAGGAACCCCCCCACTGAAAGGGTGCTGGGGGCAGGGGGCGGGGTGCAGGCTCCGGGGAGCTAGCTTGAGGGCCAAAACTGAAAGGGAAGGGAGAAATTCGCTTGCGGAAAAAGGCCGGGGAAATGAGATATAATTCATTCATGGACAAGGGACAAGGTACCCAGAACCACGGACAAAAAGCTGTTCCCTGCCCCCTGCACCCAGCCCCCTGCACCCTGTTTTTATGATTGATTTACACATTCACACCAACGCCTCTTCCGACGGCCAGCATTCTCCCCGGGAAATTTTCAAGATGGCCCGGCGAAAAGGCCTGCGGGCCATTGCTTTTGCCGACCATAATTCCGTGGAAAGTTTGGAACAGGGGATCCGTTTGGCCGGGGAGTTCAAGATCGAGTTCATTCCCTGCCTGGAGCTGAATACCCTCTTCAACGGACTGGATCTCCATCTTCTGGCCTACTTCATCGACCCCCAGAGCCCGGGGTTGCAGAAATGGCTGGAGGAGATTCACCAGAAAAAAGCTGAACAGGCCAGAAAACGGCTGGAGAAGCTGAATGAACTGGGATTCTTCTTTACCGAACAGGACCTGAATGCTTTTTCCGAAGGACGCCTCCCCACGGGGATGTCTTTTCTGAAGGCCATTCTGAGCCACCCGGAAAACCGCGAGGACCCCCGCCTTCGGCCGTACATCGATGGAGACCGGTCCCGCTCGCCCTACGTGAATTTCTACCGGGACTACCTGCGGGGAGGCAAGCCGGCCTTTGTTTCCATGGAGGATGTTTCCACTCCCGCAGCCATCCGGAAGATCAAGGGGCTGGGAGCGATCCCCATCCTGGCCCACCCTTCGGACACCGGCGAGGAGAACATCCGGGCCTTGATCCGGAATGGGCTGGAAGGCCTGGAGGTGTATTCTCCCTATCACACCCCCGAGGAGCAGGGGGCGTTCCGGGTTTTTGCCGAAACCGAGGGTCTTTTGATCACCGCCGGCTCCGATTTCCATGGGAAAAATGTCAAACCCGATGTGGAACTGGGACAGGTTTCCGGAGATCACTACGACTTGCTGAACCGACTGCGAGCCAGACGAAAGGATCGATCATGACGGCAAACGAAATTCGGGGAGTCACCTTCGACCTCGACGGAACTCTCATCGACTCTTACCAGGCCATTTACCTGGGGTTTCACCACGCCTACACCCAGATGGGCCTTTCCCCGATGTCCTACGAGCAGGTCAAGAGAGTCGTTGGTCTCGGGCTGGACCATACCTTCCGGGAACTCCTGGGAGAGGAACGGGTCTCCCGTGGTCTTCTCCTCTTCCGCAAGAAATACGAAGAGGTCTTCCGGGAAAATACCCGCCTGCTGCCCGACGCGCGGGAAGTCCTGGAAACACTCCATGGCCGGGGCATCCGGCTGGCCGTAGCCACGAACAAACTGGGCCGCTTTTCGCGGGAGATCTTCGAGCACTTCGGGATGGAAAAGCTCTTCACGGTGATCGTCGGAGACGGAGACGTGCCGCAGAACAAGCCTGATCCCGAAATGCTCCGGCTGGCCATGGAGAAAATGGGGGTGGAAAAAGAGCGGACGATCTTCGTGGGAGACTCGGTGATCGACATCCAGACCGGTAAGAATGCGGGAGTCCGGGTTTTCGCCGTCCCCACGGGAAACACGGACCGCCGGGACCTGGAAAACGCCCGGCCCGCGGTTATGCTCGACCGGCTCCTAGATGTCCTGTCTCATGTTTAAGGGAGAAGCTTTTCCGATAGGGGACACAGATAAACACAGATGAAGTGCCTAAAGTGCGCTAAAGTGCCTAGAGTGCCTAAAGTTAAAAACAGGGATTTATCGCCTTTGACTCCGAACTCCGAACTCAAACCTCTGAACTTTTTTGGGACGCGGATGAACGCGGATAAACACGGATGAACCGGTAAGGGCGAATACAAACGCCCGCGGGAACTGATTTGAACTTTGAGTGTTGAAAAGCGATCCATATTCATAGCATTTATATCTTTTTGCTCTCTGCGTAATCTGCGGATAACCAGTCTTCGATTTCTATCATTTCCCAAGCAATGAAAAAGCCCGTTGCGGAGAGTTTCCGCCGGGGGTACAATCGAAACAGATTCCCCGGGGGGAAAGGAATCCATTCCCCGTTGCGAGAATGATTTCCGCGAACCAGGAAGGGGGAAAGAACTCCATCGCCCAACGAGGGGGGACCCTCATTCTCTGAAAAGGAGGTCAGGGATTATGCCTCTCCCAGAAATGCTTCAGAGGTTGGTGAAGGTCGGTCCTGGACAAAAAACTTTCCTTTCCATCTACCTGGATTTGAGCCCGGACGGAAGCGGAAAAAAACGGCACCCCGTCTTCCTCAAGAGCCGGCTGTCGGAGCTGGCCAAAACCCCTCCGGCTCATTCCCGCGAACAAACCCTGCTGGCCCGCGACCTCAGGCGGGTTCAGAAATACCTGGAAGAGGATCTGGACCCGGCCTGGAAAGGGATCGCCCTTTTCACCTGCCCCTCTGAAGACGTCTTCCTTGCCGTTCCCATGTCTCTGCCCCCGGCCAATTCCCTGGCCTTGTCTCCCTACCCCCACCTGTTCTCTCTGGCGCGCCAGGCGGAGCTTTATCAAACTTACGCGATCCTCGCGGCCGACTCCCGCCAGGCCCGTCTATTCCTGGTTCATGAAGGGCGCCCGGAAAAGCAGATCTCCCTCTTCTGGGAAGACAAGCATACTACCCGGTTTGGAAGAATGGGGCTATCCTTCCAGAAGTTTCAGCGCCACCAGCAGGAGCATATCAAGCAGCGAGCCAAAGAGACGGTGGAAAACCTGGGGAAATGGATCGCCCGGCGGGAAATCAAATATCTGTTCCTGGCCTCCGAAGAAGAGATGGAGGGGGAAATCCAGAAACAGCTGCCCGCTGCCCTAAAGAAGAAGCAGGTTCCCCTGACCTCCCTGGACCCCCGTGACCCGGACCATAAAATCCTGTCTGGCGCCCTGCAAGTCCTGCAGACCCTCTCCCGGGAAAGGTCGGAAGCTCTGGCCCGCCAGATCATGGACGAGGCTCAGCCTTTGGGGCGGGCTACGGTAGGCCCGGAACCGACGTTGAGCGCCCTTCAGAATCACCAGGTGGAACGCCTGGTCCTGGATGGAAAGTTTCACGCCACCGGATGGCAGTGCCTCCTTTGCGGTTTCCCGGGCATGGGAGGCGTTCCCCGTTCCTGCCCCCTCTGTCAGGGCGAAACCCGGCCTGCAGAGCTGAGGGAGGAGATTATCTGGAAAGCCCAATCCCGGGGGGTCGAGCTTTTTTTCACCGATAGCTTTACCCCCCTGATGAAGGCCGGGGGAATCGGGGCCCTGCTCAAATTTAAAATCACCGGGAAAACCTCCCGCCCGTCCACCGGAGTTTAAAAAATAAAAAAACCTTAACCGCAGAGGTCGCGGAGCACGCAGAGGTAAAAATGGCCAAAAGCTCAGAGCCAGGATGCAGGGGGAAAATCGGCTTTCTTTCTCAGCCTTCCCGGAAGGTCAAAACGGCCAAGGGGCTTTCAAGGAACGATCTCTGCGCTCTCTGCTTCCTCTTCGTTCATCCTCTTGTCTCGATCCCCGGAGGATCGAAGGGGAAAGAGGAGTCCATATCCCTAAAATGATTTGGGTTTTTTGTCTTTACAAAGAAAAGCTCTGCGGTCTCGCGAACTCTGCGGTTGATTTTTTCTTCACTCGGAGGACGCACGAGACTGTTAAGATTTACTAAGGAAGAACAAAGAAACCGCAGAGCACGCAGAGAACACAAAAGAAGGATGAAAGGAATAATGGAATCGTCGGAATAATGGGTGAACAAAGATTTTTTATTTTGCTTCTCTGCATTCAATCATAATCCCATTTCATTCCAGCATTCCAATTGATTCACTCTGCGGTCTTTGCGGTTCGAATCGTTTTTAAGGAGGGAAAGATGGCTTTTTGGGAACAGGTGAAAGGAAAAACTCAGGCAGTCCAAATCAAGCTCCGAATGCTTTTCCTGGAGAATCAGCTGGATCAGGCTTTTCTTCGCCTGGGCAGCCTAGCCTACGACCTGAGCAAGAGCGGGGGCTCTCTCCGGGGGAATGAAGAGGTTCGCACCCTCCTTCAGGATATTTTCTCGAAGAAGGGGGAGCTGGCCCAAATGAAGGAGGATTTCCAGCGCAGCTGGCGGGAAGAGGCCCGGGAGTTGAAATCAAGCCTGGAGGGAGGGGATGGGGCGCTGGAGCAAGTGGAAATATCTTTCCTTTCTCCCGTAGCCGGGAAAAAGGTCAAGGAAGTGAACCTTCCCAAAGAGGTTCTCCTGGGGCCGATCCGGCGGGGGAAGGAACTCATCATTCCCGATGGTGAGACCGAACTGCAGGCCACCGACCGGGTCACCCTCATGGGCAAGAAGAAGGACGTGGAAACGACGGCGAAACTCCTGAAGGCCATGCCCTAAGGCGGATTCGGCAAAGGGGAAAAGACCTCCCCCGCGGAGGGGAGAATTTTCTTTCCTTCCCTCTCCCGGGCGCATATAATGAGGTCGAAAATCGGCGGCGGAACATGAGAATCAACCCATTTATTCTCTTCCTCCTTGCGGGGGGAGTTTTGCTCTTGACGGGCTGTTCCTACACCTTCACTTCGGCCGAGGGGAGGAGGGTCACTTCGGCTCAGATCCAGGAGATCAAGCTGGGCCGGACAACGGAATTGGACCTGATCAAGCTTCTGGGCTCCCCGGCCAAGAAAGAAAAGGCGATGAACGGAACCGATCGCCTGGTCTATGAATGGACGGACATCAAGAGCCTGACTTTCCCCGGAGGATACCAGGCCAGGGGGTTTTTCGACATGGAAAAGGACGAAGCTTTTGAGATTATTCTCAAGGATGGACGGGTCCAAAGCTACCGTTTCATTAAACCATAAGGGGGAAACGAATGCTGAAACGCAACGGGTACATTCTGGGTCTATCAATGATGGTGTTGTCTTTGGGTCTTCTTTTCCTCGGGGGGTGTGCCGGCAGCAAAACCTTTCTTCTCCATTTATCCTACAGCCCTCTGGGAACCCCCCAGTTTCTGCCCATTTCCGCCAAGCCGGTGACCCTGGCGCTTTATCAGTTCGAGGATGTCCGGCCGGACCGTCTTTATCTGGGAAGGCGCGTGTACCGGGACGGGATGGTGGATTTATTCAAACCGGACGCCGGAACGGTGGAGCAGGTGGTGACTCAATCGGTCATCAAAACGATGGAAAAAGCCGGGTTCAAAATCACCCTCGTCAATCGGGTATTGAACCAGGACAAGGAGGATTTCAAAGATATCCCCGGGGACGTGGCCCTGGGAGGAAGGATTGAATCCCTCTGGGTGGAGGCCAAAACCGGCTATACCACCACCGATACGGATGCCAAGCTGCGTATCAAGGTGGTCTGGGGGCTGCCCAAGGAACGGGTCTGGATGACCAAGAGCATCGAAGGGAGCGCCCAGGAGACCGACCGTCCCCTGTATCAGCCCAAACACGCCGAAGCCAAAATCAACGAGGTTTTCAAGGATGGGATGGATAAGTTTTTGAAAGACGAAACCCAGCTGCGGGAGAAAATCCTGAAGAAAGATTGACTCATCATTGATTTCCCGGGCACAAGAAAGGCCAGGATTCTTCCTGGCCTTTTTTATCCAAGGCTGCTCACGGCAGCGCCCCATCAACCTCAGCTGAATCGGCTGCCCGGCCGGGGGGCGCAGGAAGATCCTGCTCCGCTCTCGCTGCTCTGGGGGCCTCCGCAGGAGAAGGCGGACATCATCCGCTGGGGATTCGCCGCCCCGCACTTGGGGCAGGCGATCTTCGCCTCCTTATCCGAAACCCCGTGAATCATCTCAAACTCGTGAGCGCACTTGGAGCACTTGTATTCGTAAATAGGCATTCTCCAGACCTCCCTTCAAAAGACTGAGAGTTGAGAGTTGGGAGTTGTGGATTTTGGGGTCTTTACAATTCCCAACTATCAATTCACAACTTACCGTTTTTCCCTGGCCTTACCCTAAGGCCATCATCAACCCGATTATCGCTCCCAGGCCGGTGCTGATGTACGGGTTGCAGGTCAAACCTCAGGTGCTGCCGATTTTCATGGAAACCAGGCTGACGGCAAACCCGATGGCCGCGCCGATGATTGGTCCCAAAATAACCTTCAACGCCATGGCGGACTTTCCTTTCTATAATACCTTCTTAACGATATTTTCCAGCTGACCTTTGGGGACCGCGCCGACCAACTGGTCGACCACCTTCCCGCCTTTGAACATGATCACGGTGGGAATCCCCCGCACTCCGTAGTTGGCCGGGGTCTTGGGGTTCTCATCCACGTTTACCTTCACAAATTTGACCTTCCCCGTGTATTGATTGGAAAGCTCTTCGAAAACGGGGGCAATCATACGGCAGGGGCCACACCAGGATGCCCAGAAGTCAACGATGGTCGGCTGTTCGGCTTCTAGTACCTCCTTCTGAAAATTGGCATCCGTTCCGACCGTTAAACTCGATCCCTCTCCCATAATCTTCCTCCTTCGATTTTCCACAATAAAATTAATAATTTCTTTTTAGATGCATGGATTCTCAAAAGGTTTCAAAAAAGGGGTTACTTCCGGCCCCGGGCGTCCGATTTTACTCCTGGCCGAAAAATTTTTTAAACCCCATGAGAAGGCTCAGATCCCCTTCCGCCGTATATTTCTTCTCCAGGAAGGCCTTGGCCCCATCCATCCTGCCCAGGGCTACGGCCACCCACACTTCCGAGGGAGAATGAATCGTAAGGGTGGGATGGTCAACTCTCCCCTCCTTGAAGGCACAGGTCCCATCCTGAATGTCAAAGTACCACTGGCCGGGCTGTTTTCCGGTCACCTCGAATTGGATCGTGGCCCGGAGGTCCCCGGCCAATTCCCGTCTCATTCTTACGGCCATTCCCCCCAGAAGGATCCGGATATCTTCCCTCACGGCTTCCTCGAAGGGCCTTGTTTCTTCTCCCCGCCGGGATCGCTCCGCGTGCTCGATCCTTACCTTCCAGAACAGATTCGCCTGCTCCTGGAATCCCTGGCGGTTCTGGGTCCACGGCTGGCGGACGATCTCTTCGACCTCGGCCGAGACCTTTCCTTCTTCCACCAGCTCCTGCCCCGCCCGGTAAAGGCCCTGGAAGACCTGCTCCCCTTTTTTCCCCAGCCACTCCGGGGCCAGGAGGCTTTCCGACCCGGGCCGCAGCAGGATCCCGGCCAATTCCCTACCCCCAGATCTGGCCAGAAGCCGGAAATTTTCCACCAGCGCCGTAAAATGATCCCCCTCCGGAAAGCCGCATACCGACAGGAGGACCATCTTTTTGGCTCTCTCTCCCGGGATAACGGGGGGGATGCCGGGTAACTCCCCCGGCCTCGATCATAAAGGGTTCAACCAGGGGAAGCGTTCGTTCCATGAAAATTTTCATGTAGGCGGTCATTCCGTAGGTGTAGAGGGGAGTCGCCCAGACCTCCACATCACAGCGTCTGAGCTTCTCCAGCAGGCCGGGCATGTCATCCCGGTGGATGCAGACCCCCGGGGTTTTGTACCAGCAGCTGTAGCAGCCGATGCAGGGGTGGATTTTTTTGCCGGCCAGATGGACCGTCTCGCACTCCGCCCCTTTGCTGGCGGCCCCTTCCAGGAATTTATCCAATACCATCTGGGTATATTTCTTGGGCCGCGGACTTCCCTGCAACGCCAATATTTTCATGATTTGCCTTCCTTCCTGGTGTTGTGTCCCGGAAATAAGCTGATAAAGTTGAACTCTGGTGCCAGGAGCCGAGGGACGGGCCGGTGCGCGCCCCCAAAATAGGCGGTGGTTCCTCCGGAGTCCACGGGGATCTTACCGCGGAAGCTGCTAAAGAGTCCGCTTCTTGGGTGCTTACGAAGGAGTAGCCCCCTTGGCCGGGTTCCTTTGCGGAACCCCAGGGGTGCGACAGGATTGAGCTTTTTCCCGCCGGATTTTGGGGGCGCGCGCCGGCCCGTCCCTCGGCTCCACGTGGAGCAAGTTGCTAGCCTATTTTTTTTCACACACCACTAGGAGATATATGGTTTTGCCCCCTGCGGGCGCCGAAAAGCTGCGGCATTCGGGTCAGAACACTCATGTCGCCTTTTATGCGGTAAAGGCCCTCCATGAGAGCTTTCGGCCGATCGATCTCTCCCCGGGAGATTTTGACCCAAACATCCCCAGGGGATTCGATCGTGACCGTGGGAGAAAGGGCCTCTCCCCTGCGAACCTCACAGCGCCCCCCGGCGATGGAAACAACCCACTTTCCTCCCTTTTCGCCGGAAATATCAAACTGGATCTCCGCCTTGAGGTCCCCGGCCGCCCGGGGATCAAAGGCGCTGGGCATCCCTTCGATGAGCTTGTCCACCGAATCCGGGATGGCCGCGGCCGCTTCCGGGCTGACCCGGTATTTCCTTTTCAGATAGAAGTCGGGGTATTTTTTGGAGAACACCACCCCGATCCCGATGCACAAAGCGAAGGGGATAAGGATGGAATACAGGGGTTTCCCCTTTCCCAGGAAACTGGAAAGAAAGCAGGCGAAAAAGATCCCCGACCAAACATAGGTGATCCGGTAATTGATCAGGCGAAAATCGGGCGTCCCCCAAACCGACTCCGGGTACCATTGTTTGGCCACGGCATAGGTGAAAGGATCATAGCCCAGAAGCTGCGGTATCAAACTCATGGTGAAAAGGGTAAAATAAAGGAGGGCCACGGAATGATCCACGAAGAAATGGGCCGGGTTTTCCGGCAGCAGGTATACCCAGGCCGTTCCGGCCAGAAGAAATCCAAGGAAGGCCTTTTCCAGGTAGGTGTTGTACTTGAGGATCTTCCGGGCGCTCACAAATTGGATCACCGCCAGAACAAAGCCGATGACCACGGCGATCCGGGCCTGTCCCCAGGTGGCATCCCCCAGCCGGGCGATGGCCTTGAAACTGGCCACCGGGATGAAGGAAGTGACGAAAAGAACCTTCTCCAGCTTGTGGGACATCTTAGGACCCAGCCATATTTTTTGAATCGATTCCCCGACAGGCTCATCCAAGAATATCAAAAATAAAAGGGATTAACCATATGAAAATGGAAGAAGGAACGAGAGAGGATCTGCTCCGGAAAATCGAAGCCCTGAAAGAGGAATTGAAGGACCGGGAGAAGGCCCTGCCCGCTCACACCATACGCCCGCACCAGCTGTTGGCGATCGAGGAACTGGAAGAAAAGATCCGCCGCCTGGAGGAAAAACTTCGAAGCCTGAATTCATAGGCCGGTATTATACCCATGAATTGCATCAACCATCCGAATCGAAAAGCCTTTTCCATCTGCCAAAAATATAACCACGGATACTGCAGGGAATGCTGCACCTGCACCGACCCCAAGGGGTATTGCAAGTACCGCACCCGGTGTATCGCCTGGCAAATCTGCAAAAAAAGCAAAGAGCATAGCGCTTAGCGTACATTTTGGCGGCTCTATGCCCTCTGCTCTATGCTGCTTTTTGCGGTGGGCCTTTTCCGTTTGACTTCCGGTCCCCCCCGAATCTATAATCAGGAAAAATTATTCTTATTATTCCAAATGGTTAAAATCAAAACCGTCTTCGGCTGCCAGAACTGCGGATACCAGTCGCCCAAGTGGCTGGGCAAATGCCCGGACTGCGGTTCCTGGAATTCTTTCGTCGAAGAAGTGGTCTCTCCCGCCGCGGACCGCCCGGGGCATTCCGTGGCCATCTCCGGCCAGGACGTTCCTCCCCAGTCCATCCTGTCCATCGAAACCAAGGAAGAAGGAAGGCAGAAGACCGAGATCAGCGAATTCGACCGGGTCCTCGGCGGAGGCTTGGTGGTGGGCTCCGTCGTCCTCATCGGGGGGGACCCGGGGATCGGAAAATCCACCCTTCTCCTGCAGGCCCTGGACCGGCTGGCCCGGAAAAAGATCCATGTCCTTTATGTCTCGGGGGAAGAGTCCCTGCGCCAGACCAAGATGCGCGGCGACCGGATCGGGGTTTCATCCCCGGATCTCTACGTCCTGGCCGAAAATTCCCTGGAAAAGATTATCGAACACATCCAGAAACTCAAGCCCGGGGTGGCGGTTATCGATTCCATTCAAACGGTATTTACTGCCCAGCTCCAGTCCGCCCCCGGATCGATCGGCCAGGTGCGGGAATCGGCCGGAAAACTCATGATGCTCTCCAAATCCACCGGCCTCTCCACCTTTCTCATCGGCCACGTGACCAAAGAAGGGGCCATCGCCGGCCCCCGCGTTCTGGAGCACATAGTGGACACCGTCCTTTATTTCGAGGGAGACCGGGGGCACCCCTACCGCATCCTGCGGGCGGTGAAGAACCGTTTCGGCTCCACCAACGAAATCGGCGTCTTCGAGATGAAAGACGGGGGGCTGGAAGAGGTGGCCAATCCCTCAGAGCTCTTCCTGGCCGAGCGCCCCATCGATGTCCCGGGTTCGGTGGTCATCTCCAGCCTGGAGGGGTCCCGGCCGATTCTGGTGGAGCTCCAGGCTCTGGTCAGCCCTTCCTCCTACGGAATGCCCCGGCGAACGGCCATTGGGGTGGACCCCAACCGGGTCTCCCTGCTGGTCGCCGTTCTGGAAAAGAAAGTGGGAATGAACCTGGCCCAGCAGGATATCTTCGTCAATGTGGCCGGGGGAGTGCGGATCGATGAACCCGCCGCCGACTTGGGGGTTATATGTGCGGTGGCTTCTTCTTTTTTGGATAAGCCGATCCCCTCCAGGACCATGGTCATCGGGGAGGTGGGACTGGCGGGCGAAGTGCGGGGAATTCACCAGGCCGAACTCCGCATCAAAGAAGCCTCCAAGCTGGGTTTCAAACGGTGCCTCCTGCCTGGCAGCAATCGAAGCCGCATGTCCCTGGAACTGGAAGGCATGGAAATGGTCGGCGTCCAGTCGGTGGAGGAGACGCTGGAGATTCTCTTTTGAGGGTCCTTGACTTTTCCTCCATCCCTGAATATACGTAGTCAGGACCTCCGGCAGTGCAGGAAGCTTAAAAAACAGGCAGCCGCTCAACGAGATTCTTCATGGGACTCCCTTGAGGAGGTAGCCCTCCCGTGCCAGGCCCGGGAGTAAGGGCCTGGCGCGCAGAAATCATGAGGCGCCTTTGATTCCATGGAACGGGCGGGCACAGCCTCCGAACCACGTCCTCTGGTTGAATCCTCGTAGGGGCGACCCGGCGGGTCGCCCAAGGGCCCGCCGGTATCTGCGGAAGTCGAGTGGAACCCCTGGGAAAACGGCTCACCCGGCCGATGCTTTCTGCGCGCCAGGCCCTTACCCCCGGGCCACGACCCGGGCATGACGGAAATGCCAGACTCTATGAACTCCCCGGGAGAGCCGGGGATTTACCTTAGGGAAATCAAAAACCACAGGAGAGTTGATTTATGAGCAAAAAGAGAACAGGGGCGATTTTCTCTCTCGCCGTTTTCCTCCTGGTCGGCCTTCTGGCCGGGGGCTGCGGAGAAGATCTCAAAGCGGCCAACGAGAAATTGAAGAAAGAAGTGGCAGACCTCACCGGGGAAAATGAAAGGTTGAAAACGGAGACCGTCCGGCTCCGCTCGGAGCTTTCCGCGGTACACGGGCAGGTAGCGGAGCTTAACATGAAAGTCTCCACCCTTCAGGAGGAGAACAACACCCTGCAGAAAGAGATGGAAACGCTGAAGAAGAGAAGAAGATAACCAGTCCGGGCGGCAGCTGTGAAAACGACGGGAATTATCCTCGCGGGGGGAAAAAATCTCCGCATGGGGCAAAACAAGGCCTTCCTCGAGGTTCAGGGTGAAAAGATCATCGACCGGATCAAGCGGATTTTTGTCGAACTCTTCGACGAGGTATTACTCGTCACGAATTCACCCGCCGACTATCTGAACCTGAATCTGCGGACGGTCACCGATCTGTACCGGGAAAAGGGGTCTCTGGGAGGGATCTTCACCGGGCTTTTCCATGCCTCCTTTTCCCACGCCTTTGTGGTCGCCTGCGATATGCCTTTCATCAAACCGGCACTGATCTCCCACTTGGCGGGGCTGTCCCAGGGTTACGACATCGTGATTCCCCGAACCAAAGATGGATTGCAGCCCCTCCATGCCGTCTACTCCCGGAAATGCCTCCCCTTCATGGAAGACCTGCTGCGCAGCGGAAATTTAAAGATCCTTGACTTCTTTCATCGGGTCAAAAAAAGAGAAGTTCTTACCGAAGAAATCATCCCTTTCGATCCCCAAATGGTTTCTTTCTTGAATTTGAACACGCCGGAAGACCTGTCCCGGATCCAAGAATTTTCATAATCCTTTAGCCCTTTGAAAAAGGGGGCCTTTTCCCCCTTTCCCAAAGGTCTCCCTTTAACCTCCCTTCCCCCCCTTTGCAAAGGGAGGGAAGGGAATATTTCAGCGATAGGATTCCCAGTTGGGATGGCATGGCCCAATTAATCGAAATCGCTGGTGGCGCCGCCGTCGATGGGGCGGAGCTCCACCATGACAGGCCCAAGGTTATTTTCCTCGTAAATTCCCGGAGGAGGAGCCTGCTGCGTGAAGCGGTTGTTAAAGGAAACCGTAAAGACCACCGGTTGACTGTAATGCCCTGCTTTGTCTTTCATCTGAACGGTGATCGTGAGAGAATAAGAATAGAGCCAGGAATCCCCATAGGGCCCCGAGGTATTCAAGTACACATACCCTGATAACTCTTTCCTGTTTCCCTCCTTGAGCTTCGTGAAGGATATGGGATAGGATCCCACCCCTTTCTGATCGACCACCGCGACGACGGATTGCAGGTCTCCATCCGGATCGGAAGCCTTCAAATAGATCTTCCAGTTATCTCCGGGTCTCAATTCTTGGGAAGCAAAGGATTCGGTGATAACCGGAGCTGCTTTCCCGTATGTTTTTTCCCGCACCTGCATATCCATCATGGTCGCACATCCCATGGCCGGCAAAATCAACACCATAGCTGCAAAAACCATTTTATTCATTTTTCAACACCTCTCTCTCCGCGGGCTTGAATTCCAATCCAAACCCGTTCTCTCTGGCCGCATTTTTTCACTTTTTGTATAGGGTTAATCTTCCCGTGCTATCTCGATAGCTAAAAGATCCATCCAGTTTGATCCTTTTTTCCTCCCGGTACAAGGACAGGTTTATTTTAATGATTTCGGTCAACTCAATCGATAAATTTCCTTCCGAATCGATGAATCCATTTTCAAAGGAATAGCGTCTGGTATCCGACCCCCCCATAAAAGCGTAGGCAATCTTTCCCTTCAGCGGAATGGAGTCATTGAAGATCTCCATTTCGGTGAAATCAATGGATCGCAATCTTTCCAAGGTAATGTCCCTGGACCCTTCCCACTCTCCTTTTAAAAACGACAAATCACTCGGGATCATAGCAGTTTTGGGAACCGTGGCACAGGCGCCGATAAGGGAAACCAACAGAACAAAAGCGATCCCGAATTTCTTCATACATTTTCCTCCTTTAGTTTAGCTCTTTGAAGTATCGCCCCAACGCGATCGGATTTTCTGAAGGACCCCCTTTAAAATAACTTCCTTCCATCTAAGTATTTATTATAAAACCTTTTTGGAGGGTCGCCAGGACTTATTTGGTTTCCTAAATCCTTAGAATTTTTCTATATTTTTTGATGTCCCCATTTCCAAAGGGATTCAAGTCCTATGGGGCCTCCTCAACTTTCTTTTCCCCCAATCATCCTAAACTCAAAGGGGTATCCGCCATGTCTGTTCATAACAAACAGGAACAGGGAGGCGACTTGCCAAACGGGGTGGAATATGCTAGAAAGCTTATCAAGGCATTCCGATGCCGATTTCGAAAAGCGAGCCTGTCCCCCCAACTCTCCCACCTTTTTAGGGGAGCCATGAAAGGAGGCTTTCATGCTCTACGACGCCCTGCTGACCGACCAAGAGAAGGCCCTCCGTGATGAAGTGCGGCAGTTCGTCCGGGACGAAGTTCCGGCCGATCTCCTGCGGGCCATGGACCGGGATGAAACCAAGTTCCCCCACGAGTTTATCGAGAAACTGGCCCGGCACGGCCTGCGGGGGCTGAGGTTTCCGAGAAAGTACGGGGGGCGGGAACTCCCCTGGACCGCCGAGGTGGTGGCCGAAGAGGAGATCGGCGTCCTGGGCATGGCCCTGGGATGCGCCTTCGTCATGACCTCCATCGTGGGCGAGGCGCTGAACGTCTTCGGAACGGAGGACCAGAGGGAACGCTACCTCCGGCCGATGATCACCGGGACGAAGATTCCCGAAGAGGGCCTCACCGAACCCAGGGGAGGATCGGACTTCTTCGGAGCTACCACGAAGGCCGTCCGCGACGGAGATAGTTTCATTTTGAACGGCCAGAAACGTTTTGTGGTGGGCGCAGAGGCCGCGGACTTTTTTGCCGTCTACTGCAACACCGACCCCAAAGCCCCCCTTCATCAGCGAATCTCCATGTTCATCGTGGAAAAGGGCCCGGGGGTCGAAGTGGAGCATACCTATGGCCTCCTGGGGTGCCGGGGCACGGGGGTGGGAAGGCTGGTCTTCCGGAACTGCCGGGTTCCCAAGGAAAACCTTGTAGGTCAACTGGGGTATGGGGGGCTGATCTTCGACCGGATGATGATCCCGGAACGCCTCACTTCCGCCGCGGCCTCCATCGGGGGCGGCCGGGCGGCTCTGGAAATTGCCATCCGCTACAGCGACCGGCGGGTGGCTTTCGGGCAGAAAATCCGGAAATTTCAGGCGGTCAGTTTCATGATCGCCGACGCCATCACCCGCCTCGATGCCGCCCGGGGGTTGACCTACGGGGCGGCCAGGACGGTGGACCGGGGCATGCCCCATCGTCGCCTGGTGAGCGAGGCCAAGAAGTTTGCCACCGAAGCGACCTGGTCGATCGTGAATACGGCCATGCAGGTTATGGGAGGAATCGGCTATACGAATGTTTACCCCCTCGAAAGATACCTGCGCGACTGCCGACTGGGAATCATCTGGACCGGAACCAGCCAGATCATGGACGCCCTGATCCAGCACGAGGCTTTTACCGAATTCCTGGGCGATCTGAGCGACCGGCGGAACGTGGAACTCGATGCCATGGGCATGGACGCCCAGAAGGAAAAGGTTTACACCGACGAGGATATGTGGAAAAACTTCTAAATGCGGAATGCGGAATGTGGAATGCGGAATTAAAAACGGCAAATTGATGGCCTTCTCGGATTGTTTTATTCCGCATTCCGAATTCCGCAATTCCGCATTTGAGAATATGCCTTACCGAATCACCGAAAAATGCACCGACTGCGGGGACTGCCTGACGGTCTGTCCCCTGGACGCCATCTCCACCGGGGAAAAACGTCCCCGTATCGACCCGGCCCTCTGTACCGACTGCGGAACCTGCGCGGACATCTGTCCCGCCCGGGCCATCCAAGGCGCCTGAGCGCCGGGAAATCACTTGCCCCTTCACTTTCATGAAAGCGGATCAATGTCCATCGTTTAGAGGCCGTGCCCGGCCCGGGGGCAAGGCCGTGGTTCTCGGCATGATGAGGCACGGATTCTTTCATCGGTCCGGGCGGAAACGGCCCTGTGGTGCGCAGATGGCTAAGCGTTTACCGCCTTCCTCTGCGGAAAGAAAGTGATCTTTCATGGGATCTTCTCCACCCGCCGATCCTGCCTTCAAACCACGGCCTTGCCCCCGGGCCACAAGAAAAGGTATCTTAAAAGTGAAGG
Source organism: uncultured delta proteobacterium (assembly GCA_963802665.1). Taxonomy (GTDB): domain Bacteria; phylum Desulfobacterota; class SM23-61; order SM23-61; family SM23-61; genus SM23-61. The sequence goes on from CAWDJO010000005.1 coordinate 119,841, forward strand.
TGGGCAAACGGGAAATCGGGCTTGACAAGCTTCTCAGTCCTGTTATCATAAATTGGTTTTTCCCCCCAGGTGTTCGTATTTCCCTTATTTTCTTGCCTTCCGGGAGGGAAGATGAAGAGGATCCTCCTAAAGGGGCCCATTGGCGGCCTGCAGGGGCCTTGACCATTTCTCTGCAGGCCTTTCTTTGCCCGAACCGAATAGCTTTAAGGCCTAAAAATGAAGATCGAACTGCGCCTTTACGCATCCTTAGGCCGATATCTGCCGGAGAAAAAGGAAGGCAATTCCTGCATCGTGGAAGTCGAGCCCGGAACCACCATCCGGGAACTCCTCCTTCGGTTTCATATCCCCCCGGAGGCGAGAAAGATTATTTTTTTGAACGGCATTCACGCGCAAGGCGATGAAGTGTTGAAGGAGGGAGACCGGGTGGGGGCTTTTCCCCCGGTTGCCGGCGGCTAGGAATTCGATCTGCTGAGCAGAGACTTTTCCAAAAAGGAGGATGGGCGATGAAAATCCTGAGAATCGACGTGGGAGCGGCTGGCGGCCCCAAGGTCAGCGAAGGACCCATGGGCCAGTACGAGGGACTGGGGGGAAGGGCTTTGACCTCGGCCATCGTGGCCAAAGAAGTTCCTCCTCTGTGTCATCCCCTGGGAGAGGATAACAAGCTGGTGATCGCCCCGGGTTTGCTGAGCGGAACTCCCGCGGTCATTTCCGGCCGGATCTCGGTGGGGTGCAAAAGCCCCCTCACCGGGGGGATCAAAGAGGCCAACTCCGGGGGGCAGCCGTCCCAGGTTCTGGCCATGTTGGGGTATGGAGCCATCGTGCTGGAGGGAAAGCCCAAAGACAACACCCTTTACAAGGTATTCATTTCGAAGGATGGGGTTAAGGTAACCCCGGACAACAGCCTCCGCATGCTGGGGAATTATGACCTCGTGGAGAAAATGAAGAAGGAGTACGGCGAGAAGATTTCCTGCATCTCCATCGGCCAGGCCGGAGAGATGAAGATGAGCGCCGCCTCCATCGCCTTTACCGATATGGAGCTCCGGCCCACCCGCCATGCCGGACGGGGAGGGGTCGGGGCGGTGATGGGAGCCAAGGGGGTCAAGGTCATTGTGGTCAGCGAAGAAGGTGCGAAAAACCGCACCCCCAAGAACCCGGAAAAATTCCAAGAAGCCAACAAAAAATTCTCCGAAGGCTTGAAGAAGCACCCGGTCACCGGTGAGGGGCTCCCCGCCTACGGCACCAATGTCCTCACCAACGTGATCAACGAAGCCGGAGCCTATCCTACCAAGAACTTCATGTGGGGCCGTTTTGACACCTGCCAGAAGATCAGCGGGGAAACCCAGGCCCAGACCGAGACTTCCCGCGGGGGTCTGGCCACCCACGGCTGCCACCGCGGCTGCGTCATCCAGTGTTCGGGAATCTTCGTCGACAAAGACGGTCATTACGTCACCAAGCAGCCCGAATATGAAACCGTCTGGGCCCTGGGCGGAAACTGCTGCATCGATGACCTGGACGTCATCGCCCAGCTGGACCGCCTCTGCGACGATATCGGGGTGGATACCATCGAGATGGGGGCCACCATCGGCGTGGCCATGGAAGCCGGCCTGGCCAAGTTCGGCGACGGCCAGGCATCCATCAACCTGCTGAAAGAAGTCGGCAAAGGCTCCCCCATCGGGCGCATTCTCGGAAACGGGGCGGCGATCACCGGCAAAGTCCTGGGGGTGGAAAGGGTGCCCGTGGTGAAGGGGCAGGCTCTCCCGGCCTACGATCCCCGGGGAATTCAGGGGATGGGGGTGACCTACGCCACCAGCACCCAGGGGGCCGATCATACCGCCGGATACGCCGTGGCCACCAACATCATGAAGGTCGGAGGGTATGTGGATCCCCTGAAGCCGGAAGGACAGGTGGAGCTCTCCCGGAATCTCCAGATTGCCACGGCGGCCATCGATTCCACCGGGATGTGCTTATTCATCGCCTTTGCGGTCATGGACCAGCCCGAAACCTTCCAGGCCCTGATCGACCTCCTGAACGCCTTCTACGGCCTGAATCTCACCGCCGATGACGTCACCGCCCTGGGCAAGCAGATTCTCAAGACGGAAAGGGATTTCAACCTCCGAGCGGGTTTGACCGCCAAGCACGACCGTTTGCCCGATTTCTTCAAGAAAGAGGCCTTAGCCCCTCATAACCTGACCTTCATGGTCACGGACGAAGAGCTGGATAAGGTCTTTAACTGGTAAGGAAGAAAGTTCGTAGGGGCGATTCATGAATCGCCCCTACCCCCCCTGCCGCGAATGAACGATTCTCCCCATTCCTTCAAAAACAGGTTTCCTTCTTTTCTCTCCGTCGAATTCAATCTCTCCCCGGAAGGGATCCCTTCTTTTTTCCCCCTCCTGCAAAAAGGATTTATGGTAAAGGCCCGCGTCGGGGTCAGTGTCCAGACCTTCCTCGGCGATCATGTTGGCTTGAGCCCCGAATACCTCCGCGATCGGGTGAAAACCATCTTTCTGGATGGAAAATCCGTCGATGACCTTGATAAAACTCTAATTCCGGATGGTTCGAGGCTGGCCCTCTCCGCCGCTCTGCCGGGACTGGCCGGGGCGGTCCTGCGCCGGGGGAGCCCCTTCGCCGGATTGAGGAGCCGGGTGGGGGAAGGGGAAAAAGACCTGCCGGGGAAGCCGGAGGAAGGGTTCGTTTACCTCAAGCTCTTCAACCTTCTCCTCCCGGAATTAGGACCCGTCTTTCTCCGCAAAGGGATCCTGATCCCCCGCGAAGACTTTCAGGAATTCTGGGAATCCCTTCCCGGGGATATCCGCGAAAGGCTCGAGGAAACAATCCGGGTCGAGGGGAAGGGTCTTCCTCCGGATCAAATCCGCGATTTTATCGGGTCTTCCTCCATTGCCTGGATATCGCTGGCCGTACATTCGGGAAGCTGAACGAGGCGTTTCCCCCTCCTTGCCGAAGTCCCCCCCTTTTCCGTTCCGCGTCCACTTGACATTAGTAACATGATTTTATAATATGTGTTACATTTAGAGGACAAAAGGACTCGGTTATGAAAAGGATTTCTTGGATCGGGGCGCTCCTGTTTGCTCTCTGCCTGTTCTCCCTCGGTCCCCCTTTTCGCCGCCCGTCCTCTCTTTACCGAGGATACGGAAACCGTCGAAAAAGGATCCTTCGAGATGGAGCTGGGGTTCGACTATCTCCGGGAAGACAACCGGGACAAATATTACATCCCTTCCATGCAGTTGAAATACGGTCCGATCGAGAAAATGGAGATCGGGGGCACCATCGGCTACGTCTTTAACGACGTTCATGAGGGGGGACGTCTGGATGGCTGGACGGATCTATTCGCCTATTTGAAATACCGGTTATGGGAGGAAGGGGAAACTATCCGGCTTTGGCTCTCAAGCCCCTGCTGAAATTGCCCACCCAGACCTGGAGGGAAAACACCGAATCGCGCCGGGCCGACTATGCCCTGGGGGCTATTCTTGATAAGTCTTTCGGGAAAGTCACCCTGTATTTCGATCTTTTTTATTACCGAATCGAGGACCCGGGGCAAACCGATGTTCTCAACACCGGCATGGCGGCGGAATATAAATTCCTCGAGGGGTGGAGCGCGGTAGGCGAGGTCCGGTATTTGGACAATTTCAACTCGGACCGCAAGGACGATCCGCTGTTCCTCAATTTTGGACTGAAGAAGGAGGTGGGTTGGGCGGTTCTCGATGCGGCGGTGAATGTGGGGCTGAACAACGCCGCCCCGGATTACGGGTTTACCGTCGGGGTGACAATTCCATTCAAGTAGGGGCGATTCATGAATCGCCCCCCAAAGCTGGTCGTAGGAATCTTGACAAGCAGCACAAAAAATGAAAAATGAACCGCAGAGAGCGCGGAGAACGCAGAGGATAAAAAAGGAATCATGGAATAATGGAACAATCTGGAATAATGGCCGAACAATGATTTTTTGTTTTGTTGTTCGATTTAAGCATTATTCCATCATTCCAGCATTCCAATTTGTATATTCTGCGGTCTCTGCGTGCTCTGCGGTGATATTCTTTCCTTCAACAAGCGTCCTTTCCTGCTTCCGGCGCCCCTCTCAGAAAATGACGACGCTCCGCAGTTCCTTGCCCTGCTCCAGAGCCTCATAGGCTTCATTGATCTTGGCGAAGGGATACCGGCCGGTCAGGAGTTCATCCAGCTTCAGCTTTCCCGCCCGGTAGAGGTCGATCAGCATGGGAATGTCCACATGGGGGCGGGCGGAGCCGTAAATCGAACCGGTCAGCGTCCGCTCTTCGAATACCAGGGTCATGATGGGGACGGAAACCTCCATGGTATTGGGCGCCACCCCGATGACGACGGCCATTCCCTTTTTGCACAGGGAATCGTAAGCTTGGCGGATGGTGGCCGGCTGGCCGATCACCTCAAAGGCGTAGTCCACGCCCCTGCCGCCGGTCAGGGCCCGGATGGCCTCCACGGGTTTCGTCTCCTTGGCATTGATGGTATGGGTGGCGCCGAACTTCCTGGCAAACTCAAGCTTATTCGCCAGGACGTCCACGGCGATGATCTTCTCCGCCCCGGCGATGGCCGCCCCCTGAACGACGTTGATCCCCACCCCTCCCGTGCCGATGACCGCCACGGTGCTTCCCGGTTTCAGCTTGGCGGCGTTGAATACCGCTCCCACCCCAGTGATCACCCCGCACCCCAGGAGCGCCGCCTTGTCCAGCGGAAAGTCGTCGGGGATCTTGACCAGGGACCGCGCGGGGAGCACCGAATATTCGGAAAAGCTGGAGACCCCGGCGAAGTGGTTGATTTCCTTCCCCCCGAGATGGAAACGGGTGGAGCCGTCCAGCAGGCGCCCGGTCTTGCGGATCTGCAGGCCTTCGGCGCAGAGGGCCGGCCGGCCGGCGCTGCAGTACTCACACACCCCGCAGGAGAGGCGCCAGAGGGGAATGACGTGGTCTTTGGGCTTCACGTTGGTCACTCCCGGCCCCACTTCGACCACCACCCCGGCTCCTTCATGGCCTAGAACCACGGGAAGGGGGGCGTCCAGATGACCGGTCATCACGTGAAGGTCGCTGTGACAGACGCCCGCCGCGCCCATTTTGATCATGACTTCTCCCATCCGCGGAGGCTCGAGGTCCACCTCGCGGATGTCCAGCTTCTTTCCCACTTCAAACAGAATCGCCGCCTTGGTTTTCATGAATCCTCCCTTCTAAAATCCCAAATCTGTTTCCTTCTTTGGGAGCTTAATTCCCAACACTCACGGCCTGCTTCGGCCTCCAGCACAAACGAATCCATTGACAGACATTGTAGGTCAGACAAGCCCACAAGGCTTCAATCCGGACCTTAATCAAACCCCGCAAGCGAAACTGCCTCAGGCCAAACTTCTCTTTAATCCAGGCGTTGGGAAATTCCGCTACCGCCGACCGTTGCTTGTAAATCGTCCGGGCCGACTCCGTTTCCATCTTTTGCCGATGCGCCTTCATTTCCGCAGGCTCTTCCGTCCGTACCAACGAACGAACCCTGGAATCAGGACAACACTGCCCTTTAAACCGACAAGCCTGACAATCCCCCACCCGGGCCCGATACCGGTGGCGAACCGAAAAGCCCCTCTTCTCCTGCCCCTCATAGGCCAGGGTCTGGCCAGCGGGACAAGTGTAACGATTCCCCTCCTGATCATAAACAAAAGCATCCGGGAAAAACTCAGGAGCCACCCCCCGCTTCTGCAACACGGCCACCGTTTGGCTCGAATGATCGGGCACCGGCCCAATCACCTCAATCTTTCTGCCTTCCATCTCCACCAGATTCTGCTGGTTGATGAAACTGCCATCTACGACCATCTGCTGAGGAACCTGCTCCAAGTTGGCCTCAATCCTCTCCACGGCCGGAATCAGTTCGGTGGCATCATTGGCCGCTTGGCTGACTCCCAACCCCACAATCACCGTGGCCTTGGCATCCGTCGAAATCTGCACATTGTAACCGGGGGCAAAACCCCCGCCGGGCTGTTGCATGATCCGAGCTTCCGGGTCAGTCGTGCTCGCCCGGGCTTTCTCCCGCTTCTCAGGGCTGGACTGATCCTCTTGGATCTGCCGCAGCTGCCTCAAGGCCGACTCCAATCGCTCTTTCTTCTCCCGCAGGGCCCGCTCCCGGGCCTTGGCCACTCGATCGCTCACCTCCGGCGAACCGCCCTCTCCCCTCTCCTTCATTTCCTCCACCTGCTGCCGCGCCAAATCCAAATGCCGCTCCAGGGTCTCTCGGCGCCGAAAGCTCTTGTCCGAAGCACAGGCCTCCATTTTGACCCCATCATGCATGACTCGATCCAGGGTAACCAGCCCCTCGTGACTCAGCACCCCCAAAACCTGAACGAACAACTCATCGAGGGCTTGCTCATGCCGAACCCGAAAATCCGACAGCGTGTGATGGTTAATCACCTCCAGGCCGGTCAACCACTGATAAGCCGGGTCGTATCCACACAACCGAGAAATCTCCCGCGCCGAACTCACGGCTCGGCTGTAAGCGTAGATCCAAAGACTGATCAGCACCCGGGGATCCCAAGCCGAACATCCCGCTTCCCCCTCCACCGCTTCAATCGTCCCGTAGAAGGGCTCCAGATCCGCTCCATCCACCAGCCCCCAAATCGCCCGAACCGAATGATCTTCTTCGACCAACTTCTCGACATCCACACTACGCAACAAAAGCTGCTGCCGGTTCACAGGCTTGCACCGCGCCGCACGCCTTCTTTCTGCTCGGGAGGGGACGGGAAAGGACTTATCGCTCATGGCTCCTCCTGCGGGCCTGAGCAGCTTTGGCCTCGCCCCGTCTTATCTTCAGGGTCCACTTATCTTCCACCACCCAATCGATGGTTTCGCCCTTTTCGATCTCCAAGGCTTGGGCCAGGGGAGCCGGGCAGCAATCAGTAGAACTGCCGTTGCCCTGGTTGCTAGTTGCTCGTTCCTCGGTCCTTCGTACGGCCACGCGGCCGCGTGCCCCTGCAACCTCGTTCCTCGTTGCTCGTTCCTCGGTTGCCCGTTGCCACATTTCTGGCTATCAGCTATGTTAACGAGCAACCAGTAACCAGCAACGAGCAACCAATCCGCAATCCGCCCTGCACTACGTGGAGTGCAGGGCAGCCCTGAACGACGTCGGATTCAGGGCATGGCCCTGAACCCTGCGTGGTTCGAGGGCGCATTCCGCATTTCTTATGTTTTTGTCTTTTCAATCCGCAATCCGAAATCCGAAATCCGCAATTGTCTTAAAGTCCCAGATACGCTTCCTTCACATGCTTGTCGGCGATCAGCTCCTTCCCCTTCCCTTCCATGACGATCCGCCCGTTCTCCAGGACATAGGCCCGGTGCGCCAGGATCAGGCTCTGGCGGACATTCTGCTCCACCAGAAGGACGGTCACGCCTTCCTGATTGATCTGCCGCACCGTGCGAAAAACGCCGGCCACCAGCAGCGGGGCGAGCCCCAGGGACGGCTCGTCCAGCATCAGAAGCTTTGGCCGGGACATGAGGGATCGACCGATGGCCAGCATCTGCTGTTCCCCGCCGCTCAACGTCCCGGCCTGCTGTTTGGAACGCTCCCGGAGGGCCGGAAAGAGGGAGAGGACCCATTCCCGGGATTCCGCAGTCTGGGCATAGGCCCGGCCGATATAGGCCGCTCCCAATTCCAGGTTTTCCAGGACCGTCATCCGGGGAAAGAGCTCCCGCCCTTCCGGGACCATGGACACTCCCCGTCGTACGATTTCATCAGGGCCGAGGGCATCGATCCGCCGCGAGTCGAAGGTAATGGAGCCTTTCCGGGGTTTCACCAACCCCGTGATGCTGCGGAGAATGGTCGATTTCCCGGCCCCGTTCGATCCCACGATGGCGATGACCTCTCCCCCCTCGACCCCGAGGCTCACCTTCCACAGGGCCTGGATGTTGCCGTAATAGACGTCAATTTGTTCCAGCGTCAGCACGGTCACTCCTCGGAATTCTCAATCTGCTCCCCCAGGTAGGCTTCGATGACCCTCCGGTCATGGGCCACCTGCCCGGGGGGTCCTTCCGAAATCTTTTCTCCATGGTGCAGAACGATGACCCGGTCGGAGATCCCCATGACCACTTTCATCACATGCTCGATCAGGAAGATGGTCATGCCCCGTTCCCGCAACTGGCGGACCAGCTTGATGGCTTCGGAGGTTTCCGTGGGGGTCAGCCCGGACATCACTTCATCCAGAAGGAGGAGTTTCGGCTTGATGGCCAGGGCGCGGGCGATTTCGATTCGTTTCTGATCCGCCACCGGGAGGTTCCTCGGGTATACTCCCGTCTTCTCCCCCAGGCCGACCCACCGGCATAGTTCCCTGGCCTCCCCTTCCGCCATCCTCATGGGGACCCTGGGGACCTGCCCGAAGAGACCGCTGGTGACCACGTTTTCCAGAACGGTCATATGGGGAAAGGGCTGCATGATCTGGAAGGTTCGTCCGATCCCCTTCCGGCAGATCTCAAAGGGCCGGTGACCCACCAGGTCCTCTCCATCCAGCCGGATCTCTCCTTCGTCCGGGGAGTAAACTCCCGAAAGAAGGTTGAAGATGGTGGTTTTGCCGGCCCCGTTGGGACCGATCAGGCTGACGATCTCCCCGCGATCAATCGCCAAGCTCACCTTCTGAACGGCCGCCAGCCCTCCGAAATGTTTGGTTAATCCGTTGATTTCGAGAAGCGACATAATAAAAACCGTAACAAGTGAGTCGTGAGTTGTGAGTGGATGAAATCCCGATTGCTCTGAACCCCGTAGGGGCGATTCATGAATCGCCCCTACGAACTTATCGCGAATCCGGCCTGATAAGGGGAAGAATTTTATTTCGCCAGATTCCCATGACCCCGTCGGGCATGAATAAAACCACCAGGATCAGGATCAGGCCGTAGGCGATCTGGTGGCCGTAGGAAACGGTAACCCGCAGGTATTCTTCGATGACCTTGACGATCATCGTGCCGATGAGCGGTCCGGCAATCGTGTACAGCCCCCCGAAGATCGGCATGACCAGGCAGGCGATGGAAATGCCCAGGCCGAAAACCTCATAGGGAATGATGTAGGTGTTGTAGTGGCTGTAAAACCCCCCGGCAAAACCGGTAAAAAAAGCGCTGATCATAAAAGCCAGGACCTTGTATCGGGTGGGATTGATGCCCATCACGTTGGCCACTTCTTCGTTCTCCCGGACGGCGGTGAAGGCGAAGTTGAGCCGGGTGGCCTCGATCATCCAGACGACACCGACGCAAAAAATGAGAATTCCCAGAATCAGGTAGTAAGCCTGCTGCCGGTCTCCTCCGAAAAGAGGAGGGGTGGAGAGACCCATGGCCCCCCCGGTCACGCCCGGGGTCATCAGCCAGATGACCGAAAGGGCTTCGGCAAAGGCGATGGTGGTGATGGAGAAATAAATCCCCCGGAGGCGAAGGGTCAGGTACCCGAGCAGCGCGGCGACCACGACCGAGACCACCCCTCCCGCGAGCATCCCCAGAACCGGGGACAGGTGAACCCATTTGAAAAGGAGAGCCGCCGTGTAGGCTCCGATTCCGAAGAGCCCGGCCTGCCCCACGGAGACCTGTCCGGTCCGCGCCAGGATATCCCAGCTGCTGGCCAGGATCATGGCCAGGAAGAAGGTGACCGCCAGATGGAGGAAATAGGCGTCCACCAGCCGCGGAAACCACAGGGCAAAGAGGAGCAGAGGAACGAGGAAAAGGACTTTTTTCCAGGAAAAGGAACGGTTCATTCTCTTTACTCCCTGCGAGTTCCCACCAATCCCGTCGGCTTAATGATGAGAATGACCATGATCAAGATAAAGGAAATCCCCTCGGCCCAGCCGGACCCCTCGGGAACGTAGGTGCCCACAAAGGACTCGGTGAGACCCAGGATCAGGCTGCCGAAGAGAGCCCCGGGAATGTTTCCCAGCCCTCCCAGGACCAGGATGCAGAAGGCCTTCAGGCTCAGTTTGAAACCCACCATGGGATAGGTATACATGATGGTGCTGACCAGGGCCCCGGAGGCGCCCGCCAGGGCGCAGGCCACTCCGAAGGCCAGGAGGTAGGTCTTCTGCACGTTGATCCCGATCAGCCAGGAGGCGGTGTTGTTCTCGCTCACCGCCCGCATGGCCTTCCCCGGCCGGGCCTTGTAAAGAAAAAAGAGAAGAAAGAGGGTGAGCCCCACGGCGATCAGGAAGGTCAGCAGGCGGGTCATCCCCACATTCACCACCCCCAGGGAGAGGGACATTCCCGAGTAGGAGGTGATCACCGACCGCGAGTCGGTCTTCCACAGGATCATGGCCAGGTTCTGTAGGAAAATGGAAATCCCCAGAGTCAGAAGGAGCTGGTTGAGGGGCGGGTCGTTGAGGATCGGGCGGATGGTGAAGCGGTAGATAAAAAGCCCGATGAAAAACAGGAGAAGCCCGCTCAGGGCGATCGACAGAAGGGGATCGATTCCCAGCAGGGTAAACAGCCAGAAGGTGTTGTAGGCCCCCAGCATGACCATTTCGCCGTGGGCAAAGTTGACGATCCCCATCACCCCCAGCACCAGGGTGAGCCCCAGGGTGACCGCCGCATAGAGCCCGGCGATCAGGAGCCCGTTGGCAAAGCTCTGCAAAAAATCAGCCCATTCCATAATCCGGCTCGCAACCGGGCAGGGGCCAATCCATGAATGGCCCCTACGAGAGGGTCGGCCATTCCGCCGTAGGGGCGGTTCGCGAACCGCCCCTACAGAACTTTCAGGACTATCGGCTTTTCCAGTTCGGCGTGGGATAGATCAGCTTGCTGGTGGCTTTGGGGGCCGGATAGACGACATGGGAAACTCCCGCCTGCCACTGGGTGACGATCTGCTCGTCGATGGCCTGATGCAGTCCCCCCTCTTCGCTCTTCTTGAAGGTCATCTTCCCCATGGGGGAGTTGTAGTCCGTCTTCTCCATGGCAGCGATGAGCTTCTCCTTGTCCGTGGACCCGGCCCTCTTGACGGCCTCCACCACGGTCATCAGGTTGGTGTAGGCCAGGGGGACCCAGTATTCGGGGGTCCGGTCGGGGTAGGCCTTCTTGAACTTCTCCATCCACTTCACCGTCTCCGGCAGCTTCATTCCCGGAACCCACACGTCCACTCCGGAGACAAAGTCCCCCGTGGCCCCCAGAGAGGGCTTGTACTGGGGGAAATTGATGGCCACCGAGAGGAACAGCTTGGGGTTGAAGTCGATTTCTTTGGCCTGCTTCATGATGAGGGTGGTGTCTCCGGCGTAGGCCACCCAGTAAAAGACCTCCGGGTTGGTCCGCTTGATCTTGGTGAGCATGGGGGTGAAATCCGAGGATCCGCTCTTGAACCGCTCATCGAAGACCACGTTGAATCCCTTCTCCTTCAGGTATTTCACCACGTAATCCCGGCTGGTGGTTCCGTAGATCCCGTCCTCGTAGGCGACGGCCACGTTCTTGGGCCGGGGATTGAGGGAAAGGATAAAATCACGGACCGTTGATTGACGGTGATAGTCCCAGGGATGGTAATGGAAAAACCACCGCTTGGGCCCGAATTCATGCTCCACCTTGGTGGAGGATGCTCCCACCCAGGCCACGAAGGGTTCATAGCGCTGGATGGCATTGAGCTGGGCATAGGTGATGGTGCTGGAGTAGCCGCCGATCAGGGCGATCACCTTGTCCCGGGCGATCAGCTTTTCCGCGGCGGCGATCCCCACGGAAGGCTCCCCGGTGTCGTCTTCGATGATCAGCTCCACCTTCTTTCCCAGAACTCCTCCGGCCTGTTTGATCTCCTCCAGGGCCATCAGCAGCCCGCGCCTCTGCTCTTCCCCCGCCTGCGCGAAGGCGGCTTTGCTCAGCGGCAGGACCGCCCCGATCTTGATGGCATCCTGGGCCAGGGCCGTTCCCGCCTGGCCGAGGCAGGAGAACCAGCGCAAAAATCCCCAACACTCCCCAAACCCACAGAGACGTTTTCCGCGCCATAAGCCAACCTCCTTTATTCTTTGATGGGGCCGCTGCTTCCCGGCCCCTGCCAATTTGGAAAGACACCCCGAGGGGAATCCATGCCGGCAGCGAACCCAAAACGACCTTAGTAAATCAAAATTGAGCCCAATTTTCAAGAAAAAATTTGGGTAGGGGGGGTTCAGCAGATCCGGATGATGGGGGCCAGCGTGGCCCTGGACTTAAGGATGAATGGATTCAGGCACATTTGCTTCATTCACGGCTCACGGCTTACGGTCTTTTTCTTGGCGAATTGATGGACCTGATAGACGAAGGCCTCGAGCTTCGATTTTTCAGAAGAAAGCTCGGTCGTGCCGTAAATCAATGTGGGCAATGGAATATGCTTATAATCCCTGCGGATTTGTACGGCTAGAGCCTCCGAGACCGTGCCCAGCATGCAGTTGAAGCAGATGGCGTTGACCACCCCGTCTGCACCCCGTCTGGCAAAGTCAACCATCTTGGCGATATTCAAGAGAAGAGTCTGGTCGTTGTCCCACCCGATATAAGGAGAGACGAATTCAAGGATATCCTTGGAAGAGGGTTCGCGCAGGCCAGGCAGGACCTCTCTCAGGTTTTTCTTCACCTTCCAGCGCTCGACCTCCTTTCTCAAGATGAGGAGACCGATGGCGCCGGCTTGGTGAAGCCTCCATTTGGCCACACTTGCGTCGAAGCTCCGCTTCAAGCTGAAATCAACGTCGTCGATAAAAAACGGCGAGGGCCAGACTTCGCAGCCCATCGCTTCCAGTTTCAGGTAGAGGTGGTGATTGGCCACCGGATGCTGGCGAGTGTAAAGGTCCCCGGCGATGCCGACGATGGGACGTTGCCCTTTACGGAGGGGGATGGATTTCAGGCGACCGGCGCACCTCTCCAGCGCCGGCCCAAAAGAGTCGCGGTCCAGTCCGTTCTCGATATCCTTGAGGTTCTGATGATGAATCAAGTCGGTCATGCCCTTGTGAATTTCGTACGGCCTTCGTTCGCAGGCCGCCTTGATCAGAAGATCTGTGCTAACCAGCCCTCTCCAGAGCAGGGTCAATCCGCGGATTCCCAATAACTTGGAAAGAGGTTCCATCGAGGGCGCTAAGACATTTACGTCCTTGATCCCCAAATCCTGGAGGAGATAGTTCAGCCCCTCTTCAAACTGAGTCAGAAGGCACATGTACCGGGCGCCCGGAAACCAAAAGACCTCACCCCCCCGCCGTGAAGACCGGGCGATTTTGGCTAGGTCGCCGGCCAGGAAGGAAAAAGCATGGCACTCCTTCCCCGAGCTGAACTCCTCTCCCAGGGCGAGAGTCTCGTCGTCGGGTGGGGGCAGGATGCGAACGGAGACGCCCACGCCCCTGAGGGCTCCGGCAAAGGCAAAGACGTGGTCCGAAAAATAGGGAAGGACGAAGGGGCGCTCTCTGTATTCCTCGATCGGCTTGGCTGCTTCTTTTTTCCGGGCGATGAAAGGCATGGGCTTGGGGGAGTCTTGGGGTGTGGAGGTCACCTCGTCCAGGAAGGCCTCGAGCCGGGTGATGAGTCCTGCTTCTGCCCGGTGCTCGTCAAACTCCAGTAGAAGGTGGGGGGTCCGATCCAGGATTTTTTCGACATGCTTAGTCGATAGGGCATCCGGTCCGCACCCGAAATTTGAAAGGAGGAGCGGAAAGATGGACGGATTCTCGGCGCACCAAAGAGACGCCTGGATGATCTCCTGGTTGTACCGCCAGATCGGGCGGGATTCCCAATCGCGGAGCGGGTCACCCTTGGACGGAATAAAATCAATCGGCAGGGCAAGGACTTCCAGCTTCTGAAGATGTTTGCCGAGGTTCAAATTGAGGAAGCCATCATGAACGTTATAGGGCTTTCCGAGAACAGCCCAGAGCTGGAAGCCTTTACCCATGAATTGGCCGAGGACCTTCTCCCCCCGTGCCCTCAGCTTCCTGCGAAAGCCTTTTTGGGCTTTCCAGGCTTCAAGGTAGGCGGATTCGAGCGAATCGTCATCTTGGCCCAGGATTTTCTTAATGGGACCCAGTGATTTCACAAAATCACCGGCCCCGGAATTAAAAAGCACTGACGGAGTCAAGAGGCGTTTTTCCAGGACCGATCGGACCATGAAAGGAACATGCTCGCAGAAGGGACAGAGATGGGTCGATTCATCCGGATTCTGGTGCAGATCGACCAGCGAGGGGAAAAAAATCCAGTCCACATCCATGCTTAAGAGGGATTTGACGTGACCGAAGGCCAACTTGATCGGAAAACATGTTTCCGCCGGAAGCTTCTTGAGCCCCTTCTCCAGCACGTCTCCGCTGGAATCGGGGGACAGGGTGACAGCGCATCCCAGCTCATTAAAAAAGGTCACCCAGAATGGTAGGTACTCGAACATGAATGAGGCCCTGGGAAGGCCGATCTTCAGGGCCGGGGAGATAGGATTGTGGATCAGCGATTTGACCAGGTCTTCCCGTTCTTTAAAAAGGTCGGGGAGCGGCGCTTTTTCCCGGGAGGGAAGACGGGTCTGTCGTGAGGTATAACGCTCGCAGGTGTCGCCAAAAAAGAGCGTCTCGCTGCCCAGCAGAATTTTGTTGACTTGGCAACGGTTGGAACACTCGGGGCATTCGAAGCTGGAAACAGAGTATTCTTGCCGGATCCTCTCCTCCAGCTCCTGGTGATTCGGCGACGGCCTGGCATCCTTCTGGGCTTTTTCTTTGGCCATCAGCGCCGCTCCGATCGCTCCGGAGATCCGGTTGAAGGGATGAACCTGGACGGTCCGCCCCAGAAGAAGCGAAAACGCCCTGACCACCGAGGCGTTGGAAGCAACTCCCCCCTGAAAGACGACGTTCTGGCCAACCGGGCGGCCGGAGACGACTTTCTCCAGGTAGTTCCGAGCAATGGAGTAGGCCAGGCCGGCCGTCAGGTCAGGAAGGGAGACACCCCGGCCCGCGGCGTGGGTAAGCTCGGTGTCCATGAAAACCGTGCACCTCGATCCCAGGTCATAGGGGGTTTGGGCTTCGGCCGCCAAGGCCGAGAATTCCCCCTCGATCTGGATTCCCAAGGGCCCTGCCTGTTCCTCAAGAAAGCTCCCGGTCCCGGCCGCGCAGATCTTGTTCATGGTGAAATCACGGAGCTTTCCATCCTTGACGCGGATGTATTTGGAGTCTTGGCCTCCGATTTCGAAAATCGTGTCGGTCTCCGGAAAATAATGGACGGTGCTTTCCATCTGGCAGGTGATCTCATTGTGGATGACATCCGCCCGCAGGAGCCTTCCTGCCAGGTAGCGGCCGCTCCCGGTCGTTCCGATCCCCGAAATCTCCAACTTCCCCCGGCACCTCGACTTCAAGATCCCGTATCCCTCACGGACCGCCTCGACAGGCCTCCCGCTTGTCGGGACGTAGACCCCGGCCAGAACTCGCCCTCGTCCGTCGACCAGGGCCAGGTTGGTGCTGACCGAGCCCACGTCGACCCCCAAAAATCCTCGGGCGATCTCCCCATCGGCAAGGGATGGCTCCGTGCTGACCTGATTGCCCAATGCGCCCAAGCTCAAATATTTGCTTTTGGGGAGAGATTGCTTTGGTTTCAAGAGGCGCATCATATCTTCGCGGTTCTCGAAGGTGATGGCGTTTCCTGAGTGAGCGGCATTCAGGGCTGCCCCCAATGCGCAGGTGTAAAGCGGCCAATCGGAGATGACCCACTCGCTTTCTTGCACCCCGAGAATGTCTCGAAAGGCCCTCAGAAGCCCCTTGTTCAGGGCGCCGCCTCCGGTCACACAGACCGGGGGAAAACCCTCTTTGCCGCGGGAGATCGTAGCCACAAAGTTCCTGGCCAGAGCGAGACAGACTCCGTAGGCGATTTCAGCGAGTGGGGTTCCTTTCTGCTGATGGTGGATCATATCGGACTTGGCAAAGACCGAGCAGCGGCCGGCTATCGATGCCCCTTTCTGGGCCGATGCGGCAAGCGACGAAAACTCGGAAAGGGTGAGCTTTAGCCTCGAAGCCTGCTGGCGCAGGAAGGCTCCTGACCCGGCGGCGCACCTTTCGTTCATAGCAAAGTCCAGGATTTCCGGGTATGCGTTTGGGGCGGCAGGAGCCGGGCCAAGGAGTAGCCAACGGGAGCTCTCGGCCCCGATCTCGATTACCGAACGGGCGGTTGGGTATAAATGAACGACACCGAGGGCGAGAGAGATAACTTCGCTGAGAATCTGGACCCTGTCAGCGAAGGCAAACGCGTCTTTTCCCGAGCCTGTCACGCCGACCTTGAGCTGAAGGCCCTCGTGGTTCCCGAAGAGATTGGCGGCAATCGTTTGCAGGGCGCCGGCCGGATTGCCCCGGCTGAAGGTTTCCCACCTGCTCATAACCTGAAGAGACTCATCCAAAAGAACGGCCTTGCAGATTTCAGCCCCCAAGTCGAGTCCCAGGATCATCTCGGCTTTTTCCCCTTCGGCATGGAGTCAACCTCCATGATTCTAACCAATTCTCTGCCCCCTATCGCAAGAGATTTCCATCCCTTTGATTGCTCCCCTCAGTATTATACGGACTTAGGGCTCCTGCTCAAAGAAAATTAAATAGATGGTTGACTGAGTCGTCGGTTGCCATAATTTCTTGGAAGGTGTATAGATTTCAATGGGCAATCGAGGTTTGGATATACTTTCCATTTCTGGAATTTTGACGAAGTGGATACAGTGGCACGAACTCCGCACATCGGACTGCGGGGAATAAGGTGGCGGCAAGGTTAAGAGATCTGTGCCTTTTCCTTGCCCGAATACACCCCCCAGACGTAACCTTCCCCTTCTTCCCCCCTTTACGTTCCCGTCCTACATAATCCCGCAAGGTGATACTTCTTATGCGGCTATAAAGAGGCCCACCGTGTGATGCCCGGATTACGGCATTTTGCCGAAATAGCGGCACATCATTTATCTTTCATCTCTGAAGGCTCAACCCCCACCAATCAAATTTCCTTTAAATAACAACTATTTTTCAAGATTCTTAGCATCAGATCCTGCATGGCACGCCCCTTGCTCTTTCTAAGCCTGAGTAGGGAGAGAAAAGTACCAGCGTGCTGGGTGTGAAGTGCGGGAAGGGGCTTTGGCATGAGCTTAATCGAATTTAGGTTCAGATAAAGAGAACGGGATGAGAACGATTCTTTTGTCTGTTTTAGATCCGTTGCATCGAGGTCCTCGAAGGTCGTCTCGTGGGCACTCGAGGAATTTACCTGCTGGGCTTCATCGGTATATTGAAGGAAGGCCTGATCCCTTTGATTTTTCAGCTGTTGGTTCTTCAGCTGGAGAAGGTGAGGTATTTGGAAAGGAGGTGGCCAGCAGGCCAGAAAGATTTTATCGAATCTACGAACCCTTCAGTAGAAAAGGTCTGGTAATTAATCAATTCACCCCAAACTAACAAAAAGGCGTAACCGTTATGAAAAAGAAAAATATGTTTATCCGCTGTTTTGTGCTTATTATGATGATGGTCAGTTTTGTGGCGTGCGCATCGGTGCCCAAAATGGAAATTAATAGTGAATACACTGGGTAAAGAGGGAACCATT
Source organism: uncultured delta proteobacterium (assembly GCA_963802665.1). Classification (GTDB taxonomy): domain Bacteria; phylum Desulfobacterota; class SM23-61; order SM23-61; family SM23-61; genus SM23-61. Next base: position 137,324 of record CAWDJO010000005.1, read on the forward strand.
ATCCTTTCCCGAATGGAGAAGGGCGGGAGCGGCCGGCGTTGACCCGGATCATGAGTTTCTGAAAGACCAAAGAGAAGAAATGAAGTATGGGAAATGGGTGACCAGATTGAGAATACCTATACCTGGGCCCATGACATGGTGGTTGCAAAGCAGAATATACCGGACAAGAAAGGCCATTAATGCGCATTGCCACCTTTGGGGACCTCCACCTGGGTCATACTCCGGTTTTGGATAAATTCTTAGGGGAAGAAGACCGGTTGCTGCGATTGGACGATCATCTCAGCCGGACTCATGATCGGATCATTCTAATGGGGGACATTTACCAGACCGACTACGGCAGCTATCCCGGTTCCCGATCGGACGTGCTCGAAGCCATCCTGAAACGATATTCCCGAATTGTCAGGCGTTGGAGCACTGCTCATCACTATTCCCTGTTTGGGAATCACGACCTGATCACTCAAAAATTATTGGGCACCTTGAAGCAGATCCGTTTATTAAAGGATAATTGGCGTATCTGGTTGACCCACGGGCATCAATTTGACCCATTCATCGGCGACGAGGGGCGTCTCCCTTTTTTTGTCACCTGGATGATCGGCGGGTTGAGGCGTCTGGGGTTCAGCTGCCTGGCGGATTTTCTGGAGGGCCCCTTTTACGACTGCGGCCAGCGCTTTTTCAAGGCCCTGGAACCGGCCGCCATCATCGCCCTCCATCGCGGCAAAAACAATGTCATTGTCATGGGGCATTCCCACCGGATGGCCTGTCTCCCCATAGGCCGGGGGGTTTACGTGAACTCGGGGGCCTGTGTTCCCGATTCACTGCGTTATGTTTCCATTGATACATCCAGACGGGTGGTGGAAGTGCGGAGTTTTACCCCTCCCAACGGAACTCAACTTTTCCTGCGCTGGGTCCCGGAACGCACGACGACCTGCCGGTGAGGAAAACCGACCTCAAGAGCGGGAGTAGACCTAACGTGGCTAGTCGGTTGGTAATTTTGTCCGTGATCATAACCCTGGGTTGGCTTGGGTCGGGAAACGGTTTGGCCGCGGACCCGAAGGGTCTGCAGGCCGATGGCCGTACCAATACCATGCCCGTTCATTGGGATCAGGCCTCCCCAAAAATCATCCCCCACCTCGACCAGGCCAGGCTGGAGCGGGGAGAGGTGCTCTGCGAAATAAAAAAAATTGACCCCCAGACCGTGGCGGTCCAAAGTTGGGGTCTCATCAAAGCCGATCCCGCCGAGTGTTTCAAGATAATCCGCAAGTATAATCAGTATGTTCAGCTCATGCCCCACACGGTCGAAAGCCGGGTGATTCGATATTTTAAGCTGGAAGGAGATTATGCCGGGGCCGAGGCGGTTGATTTTTGGACCCGGGTAAATGTCCTCGGCTTTGATACCCGCTATCTGCTTCGTATCGCCCATCTCAGCGAACCCCAAAGCCGGCTATTTCGCAGCTTCTGGACCCTGGTGGATAACCCGACAAAGGTAGCCGGGGTTTGCGGTCCGGAGAATCCCCCTTGCGAGAATGATTTGGCCCTCAACCTGGGTTCACACCAGTTTGAACCCTACCCCGAGAATCCAAACTATACCCTGCACACCTACACGGTAAACCTTGCGGGAAAACATTGGCTGCAACAGTTGGCCTTTCGACTGGGGGTCCGGAAAACCATGCAGGAGGTCACCCAGGGGATCCGAAAGGCCCTCCTGCCTAAGGAGTAAGAAGAGGGGCAGAGGCTTCCTTCCGGCCCCAGGGGTCGATTGATCCTCGAATATAATTTTTGACAAAAGAGGGGGCGCCCTCCTGTGTGTCAAGGGAATCTGAGCACAAGATCTTGAGTTTGTTGGGTCCTTTTCAGCGAGGTTTCGGGGGATTTCCGGGTTAGAGGCGACAAGGGAGGGTCTTCAGTGATTTGGCAAGGATCGACAGACATTTTTGAGGCTCATCCGGGCACACCGGTTCCTTCCGCCCCTTATTCCTGATCTTTAAGACTGGAGGGAAACCTGGTCTCTATACCCTCTTTCGATCCGGAATCAACATATCTTACCATTTATGTTGACTTCTGAAAGCGTTATCCTCGCAATATAATAGATCTGCTATCTTGTTTGAAATTTGGAAGGCCCAAAATGCTTTGATATACAAACCATTTATGCAATAATGTGGCCAAATTTCTGAGTTTTGACAATGGCACGTTACCTTCAACTCATTGGCAAGCCTCAACCTTTGGTATCTGGAGAAACCGGTCTACTCGACTCAGACCGCGTCAACTAGGAAAGGCCTCAGAATACTATGGGCAACAGGAAAGACACGATTTATATTGTGCGGCAACATGGTGAGAGAGTCATGGATCATATTACTCGTCGTTCCTTCCTAAAGAGAGCTGCTTGGCTAGGAGGCGGCGTTCTCCTGAGCCAAAGTCCTTTGTCCGGCTTGGCCCAGAGTAGACTTCAAGCACCTTCTGCCCCGGAGATGGAGCCGGACCTCGTTGCCGTAAAGGGCAAAGATCCGTACGTCAGCACCCTCAGGGCGATTCAGGAGCTTGGAGGAATCGAAGCTTTCATGCGGCGGGGGGACAGGGTAGGCGTCCTTGTGAACTCTCCTTTCAAGAACATCGGGGCCTCGGTCAACCCCGATGTGGCTCTGGCCGTGATTGAGAAATGCATTGAGGGGGGCGCCAAGGAGATCCGTTACCTGAAGGACCCTCACCGGGGGTATTGGGAAAGGTCGCCCAAGAGCGGCGAACTCGCCACTGTGCTGAAGGCCCTGAAATATGAGAGTGGGGACCATGTGAAAGTGGAAATCCCCGGCGGGTTGAACCTGAAGGATGCCCGAGTCACGAAGGATCTCTGGGAATGCGACGTCTTCATCAACATTTCAATCACCAAACATCACGAAGGCGTCCTTTACACCGGCGCCCTCAAGAACATGATGGGCCTCTGCGCTTTTTTCACCAACAGCTACTTTCATTTGGGCACACTGAAACTGGGATGGTTTGCGGACTTGGACCATCTTTCCCAATGCATTGCCGACCTGAATCTCATCAGGAAGCCGGACCTCTGCATCTCAGACGCCACGACCTTTATCACGGAAAAAGGTCCTTACGGACCGGGCAAACTCGCCAGCGCTGAAACGATCGTGGCCTCGACCAATCGCGTCAGCCTTGACGCCTTCTGCTGCAGGTTCCTGGGGCTTCAACCCGAGGATGTTCTGATGATCGGCAAGGCTTCCCGACACGGCCTGGGCGAAATGAAGCTTGATCGGATCAGAATCAAATCCCTTTCGGTTTGAGCTCATGGAATCCCGAATAACCAACAAGACATGGACCCTCTGTTCGATGATCCTATCGATTCTCCTCTCTTGGTCCATCGTCCCCTTTTCCCCCATCTTCTCGCAGGCTGAAGAACCCCGGCCCAGGGAGTCTCTTTTGCACTTGATGCCTCTGGAATCAGACCTTATGGGATGGAAGCTCGACGGAGAGCCCCAGACCGCTGAAGGGATCAGGCTGTTCGAGCTGATCAATGGCGGGGCAGAGGAATACGTGAAGGAGGGGTTCAGGCGAGCGGTCATGGCGACTTACAAAAACAATGAGGGAAAGCGGATCAACCTGGATATATATGAAATGCTTTCTCCGGAGAGCTCCAAGAGGATTTACCGCAAGAAAGCGGGCGACAAAGGGCAAAAGGTTTCTGTCGGAGAAGAGGCGGCCAGTGAAGACTACTACCTGAACTTCCGAAAAGGGGTTTACCAGGTGACATTGTCCGGATATGACACCCAAAGAGAAACCCTGGAATGGCTTCTTCGCATGGCTCGTTTGGTCGCTGAAAGGATCAGCGCTTCCCCCTAGCGCATATATACAGAATTGAAACGGTTATAATACCTGGCCTCTTCGGGGTGGAAAAAGTGCAAGATTTCCATAGCATATATGCAATCGACTGCCCTTTTTGCCGAGGAAGGGTATTGGCACGATAGGGAAAGCTCGAATAAGCCGGTGCCACCCCCAATAGGTTGTGGTTACTCCTATGTCCTTGAGCCTGAGATTCGACCTTCTCGGGTTCCTCTCTTTGCACTTTCTTCGCTTCCAGACAATATGATTAAGAGGGTGCCAGATCACGGAGGAACTGCATGACCCGTGCCCTGACTTCGTCGCGGTGCGTATTGCCATATGCTCGCCGCCCTCGTTGAAGCCTTTGCAGGATCTGTTAAGTGGATTGACTGGAGCCATAGACTCTCGCACTGTCAGCCATTTGACGCAAGTACGTGATGTCGCGTAATGGTGCCTCGCCAAAAAAACGGCGGTACTCGCGGCTGAATTGGGAGGGGCTCTCATAGCCGACCTGAAACGCCGCGGTGGCTGCATCCAGATGCTCCGTGAGCATCAACCGCCGCGCTTCGTTCAAACGCAACCATTTTTGGTACTGCAGCGGACTCATGGCCGTCAGCGCGCGAAAGTGATGATGGAAGGTCGATGTACTCATATTGACTTGCGTTGCAAGGTCATCAATACGCAACGGCCGTGTGAAGTTACCCTTCAACCAATCGATTGCCCGCGCTATCTGTTGACTCTGACTTCCCGCCGACGCCATCTGGCGCAGACGCGGACCCTGATCGCCCACAAGTAAACGGTAAAAAATTTCCCGCTTGGTGATCGGCGCAAGGATCGGAATATCCTTCGGTTCATCAAGCAAGTCGATCAACCGTTGAAAGGCGGTGAGCAGCGGCAACGTGAGCTCGCCGATCGCCATTCCATGTCCCCATCGTGGCTGATTCGGCTGACGAACTTACCGACGAGACACCTCGCCTGAACCGCTAAGGGTATAAATATTACCGGACGCCCAGAGCCCAACATCCCAATTCCCCTAACCGCTTTGTATTTAGCAGCATCGACAGAATCATGGCATTTACTTCGGTGGCGGTCTGACTGGAGCAGTACCCGTGACCGGAGACTGGACGGGAACCGGCACAACAAGGATCGGCGTTTATGCGAACGGTGTTTGGTATCACGATCTGAACGGAAACGGGGCGTGGGATCGCGCGCCAACCGATGGACTTTATTACTTTGGAGGGATGAACGGCACTGTGCCGGTTACAAGCAAGTGATAGCTGTGTGGCAAGAAAGAAAGGGGGCGTCCTTATTCTGGATGCACCCTTTTTTTATAAATGTGAAAATCAGTATTTGATCTCACAGACAGTGTCTTGTGAAGTTGTGAAGAAATACCCACAATATATTGTACTTGAGGCTCTTTGGACAGAAGTTATGTACACTGCTGAGGCTGTCGAAAAAGGCCAACTGGTCAATTGTCGCTATATTCACCCGTATAAAAATCAACAACTTACAGTCCATAGAAAGGACCAAAATAGCCATATTTAGGGTTTTTCGACAGGCTCGCTATCTTACCTGAAAATCGCTAGGCTCAAAAAGTTGCTAAATGCAGAACATTCATGCAATACTGAGGGGAAATTTTAAGGTTATGACCATGGCACGGTAAGGAAACAGTCTGCCTTTGTAGGTTTCTACAGATTGTATAATCCCTGTAGGAGGCTCCAATGAGTATGATGCCAAAATTTGCCAAAACACCAGAACCTCCGTACTACGCTGTAATATTTTCTTCGATACGCAGAGATAACGGTTACACTCAAGTGGCTGAAAGAATGGTTGAGCTTGCCTCTCACCAACCGGGTTTCCTTGGCGTCGAAAGCGTTCGCGGCACAGATGGTTTCGGGATAACGGTTTCGTACTGGATTTCTGACGAGGCCATCGCGGCGTGGAAAGCCAATATAGAGCATCTCGCCGCCCAGGAAAAGGGTAAGCAGAAATGGTATGAGCACTACGAGCTCAGAGTAGCAAAGGTAATGCGTGCATATGCCAAGCCAGCAGCCTAACATTTCGGTCGAGATGGACACTCCACAAACGAGCGAAACCCGCTTGCTCCGCGCCCCTCACCTTTAGCGTTAGGGCTTTCGAGTACTGCTGAGCCTGTCGAAAAAGTCCAAATGGCCAATTCTGGTAATTTTGGCACCATTAAAAATCAACAACTTACAGGCCACAGAAAACCGCAAAATGCCCAGATTCAAGGTTTTTCGACAGGCTCGCTATCTTTCTTTAGTTTCCGAGGACTTAAAAACTTTTGATATGCAAACCATTTATGCAAAAGTTTTGGGAAATTCCCAAGTTTCTTACATGGCACGATCTCGCAAGTTTTGATAGATAAAAACCATCCCCAATATATTGGGGTTCTCATTATTCTCTACCGAAATTTTGAACCTGAACTGAGCCAGGAACTCCGCTTGGCTTTCCGAATTGCCCACCTCTTGTTATTGCCCTTTTCAGTTCGCTATTGCCAGGGACCTGCATTTCCGGAGTTTCACTTCAACCCCGCCTTGCGCAAGCCCTCAGCGACTTTATCTCTTTGCGATTGATACTTATATGAGGAAGTCTTTACAACCGAATCCACTGAAAACTTGGGATTTATCCTGAGAACTTCTGCAGCTTCAGCACGGGCCTCCTTCTCACGACCCATCATGCTGTATGTAACCGTCAGGGCACTATGGACGCCAATGTCATCAGGCGCAAGCTGAATGGCTTTCTTAAATGCCGAAACCGCCTCTTCAAACCGTCCGGTATCGCGGAGGGAATAGCCGAATTCGCGGTATAAATAGGCCGGGCCAATGGGATTGAGCCGGATTGCTTTTTGGAATAACGGAACGGCTTCCTCCGGCCTGCCTGAAAAGACTAAACTTCTGGCCCTATTTACGAGTTCATTCGTCCCGCCGGGGTTGAGGGCCACAGCCCGTTCTCCCGCGGCAATCGCCTTGTCGTACTCCCTTTTAGCCATGTAGAAAGCACACAATAAGGCGTGGGCTTCGGATATGGAATCATCTATGGCAAGAGCTTTTTGGACCAGTTCTATACCTTTCTCAAGGGTCTCCGCAGGAGACTTCGGGTTTCCCAGCCAATAATTGTGATGGTAGATCCAACCAAGGCCTATATACCCCATTGGATTCTCTGGACACAGGGCAATAGCCTCCTCTACCATCGGCCGTGCCAAGTTGATATCGTGGATATTCCAGCGTGTGTAATGACCATACGCCTGGGTCAACTTCAAATAGCAATCGAGGCCTTGCTTCCCTCGGTAATATTTCTCGGCATATTTTTCGGCCCTTGAAACTTCTCCCCCCAGCGTCAATTTCACTCGTACGCCGTTCATGATCTTTAGGGTGATTTCATCCTGCAGAGAAAATATGTCTTTTAGCTCACGGTCATAACGATCTGCCCAAAGGTGAATCCCTTGGATAGCGTCGATCAACTGGACGGTTATCCGCAGACGGTCTTCGGACCTCTGCAAGCTCCCCTCCAGCACGTACCGGACACCCAGCTCTTCGCTTACCTGATTGACTTTTACCGGCTTCCCCTTGTAGGTGAAGGTCGAATTTCGGGCGATCACAAACAGTTCTGCTACCTTGGAAAGAGCAGTGATGATTGCCTCGGTCATCCCGTCACAAAGAAATTCCTGCTTCGGGTCCCCGCTCATGTTTACAAACGGCAGCACGGCAATAGAGGGGTCAGCTGGCAGGGGGTACTTCATCCGATCAACGGATGCAATCGGAATTGGTGCAGGGCTCAAATATATTTTCCAAATCGCTCCCCCGACGATCCCAATTACGACCGCAAGCATGACCCAGCGGTACCTGGAAAGCCAGGAGATTTTCGGTTTTTGAGGCGCAGAAAAGGGAACTGCGGGCGGTTCGGGAGCAGAAGTTTCTTCCCCCGGAGCAGGTTCTTCTTTCGCCGCCGCCTCCTTTTTCAGGCTGGCGATAAATTGATCCCACGCCTCCCCGTTTCGAAAATCCCCGAATATAATTGAGGCTTTATTCAATCCGACTCCGATTCTATCTATGGCAAACTTCAACCTCACATTCTCATGGCTCCCCATGTACTCGAAAAGATTCGCCCACCCATCCTTTTCTACATCGGTAAAAGAATAGACCTTGCCGATTGCCCCATCCCCCTCCTCTTTTTTCTTCTTCCCATGCACCTTGAATAGCGGGGCCTCTTCCAAATTCGGCAGGGCGCCCTTCCACTTCATGTAAATTCTGGGCAGCAGATTCTCCTTTTCAGATGATCCGGCTGCGCCCCCGATGGTTTCGTTCAAAAGGGCGAGTAAATCAAGGTGTTCCTGGAGGGGGATGGACTTGATTTTCCCCGATCGTTTCATCTCGTTGACCACCAGGGCGATTACGGAGAGATAGAAACTTCGGGAAGGGGAGTTGAAATGAAGGGTTAATGGAGGTCTGCCCTTGAGAAGAAGGTGGAGTTTGAACTCATTCAGGTCAATCTGAATGGAAGGTCTCGAACTATCAATCAATTTTATTCCCCCGGCTCCGGATGTAACCTGGGATTTTTTGAGGGTTAGGGATAGTCCGAAAATAATGTAACAGTGTAGAACGGTTTTAAACCGTAATGATTATACCAGAAAGGTAATATGACAAAAAAGCATTTTTTCTGTAATCGGACAGACAGATTTCTAATGAGTTATCGTTTCAGGTGAAGGGTATCTTGAGAAAATATTTTATTAAATGTTTTCAGAGGCTTATAAATTTTCCGGCAATTTATTTCCCTTGCTTTTCCTGCTCTCAATTGGGACGAGATGTTATCCCATGGGGGGAGATTATGGCAGGAAGGATTTGGAAGATACCAATATGAAGGCTCCAAGGGTTTTTAAGAACCTTTGGGGCCTTCTTTTTCTGGCTTTCTCAATTTCTCTTTTTTAATCATCAATCAAATTTTCATTATTAAAAAAGGAGGTGTAGCATGTTGAATCCGGGGAGATGGAGCATGGCGGTCGCAATCATCTTTGGCTTGGTCGTGTTCCTTCCAACGGCTCGGGCCGAGGAACAGTTTGAGGTCACGTTTTGCTACTCTGGAACCTTCACTCCTTTTCATGACAGCAAGGATTTGACCGTTGTGAGGGGTTTTCAGCTCAATGGTATTACGAGGAGTCATAGTGAGAACAAGTTCCTGGACAACGCAACCTACCATATGGAAGGTGTACACCGGGGCCCACAGCTAGTGTCCTACGTTAGGTTTATTGATCCAGACGGGGACATTTTAATAGTTGAGCGGACCGGAACTGGGAAAGAAGCCGTGGGTAAATTCTTAGAAGGGACTGGAAAATACAAAGGCATCAAGGGGGGTTTTAGGATTGAAATAATCGCACGAGGCAAGCCAGCGATGCCAGGTACCGTCCAGGAATGCCATAAGGCCGTAGGAACGTTTGAATTGCGGAAATAAGACCCAATTATGGAGGAAAATGGCAGGCTGAATGCGTTGGCGGCTACCTAAATATTAGGTAATCACATCCGCTGGATGGACAAGTGAAATCATTAAGGGGCCAGGCGGATTTGAAGGAATCAAGGGGACTCACACTGCTAAAGCCAAGTTTCCCCCAGTCGAAAAATGGAAAGCTGGACCAAAGGGGTATGGTGAAGGAACCTTCACTTATGCCCTCTCTTCCAAGTCATTTTTGAGGATAGGAGTAAGAGCAAAATAAAAGCCCAGGTAAATGGCCTGGGCTTTGCTTTTTGCGGTTATGGCAACGTCTATATATTGTCGTTTTGGCATTTGAGCAATAAGTTGCGATTACTGCTGAGCCTGTCGAAAATGTCCAGCTAGCCAATTGTAGTAATTTTCACACCTTTAAAAATCAACAACTTACAGTTCATAGAAAACCCTAAAATAGCCAGATTAAGGGTTTTTCGACAGCCTCGCTATATATCAAGCGGTTTCCAAACCACCGAAGAACTTTCGATATGCTTTTCATATGTTGAATCGGGATTCATCATTTCTACCAATAATCGTCAATCCCCAAAGCAGCCATCGGGTGAACAGTTGTGAAATCTTTTTCTTTAAAATGCATAGCTTCGGCTATGAATTGGTTATCTAAAATTCATTTTGAGAAGTCAGGGAACCTTTTTCTAATCTTTGATGGAGGCTGAAGAAAAAATTGGCATACTGATTGACTCAATGCGGGTCATGAAATCCCAAAGCAAAAGGGGGCTTCATTAAGAAGCCCCCTTTTTGCACTATTTTATAGATTTTGGGACGATTCGTGAATCGCCCTTACATTTCTTTCGAAATCTGCATCTGTTTTATCCGTGTTTATCCGCGTTCATCCGTGTCCCAATAATAGCCGTGAAGAGTGAGGAGTGAGGGGTAAGGGGGGTAAAGAATCTTCTTGCCCTTCTTTGCCCCTGGTTATTTATCTGTGTTCTTCTGTGTCCCATTAGGTTTTTATTCAACTTTAGGCATTTCGAATTCTAGGCATTTTTTATCTGTGTTCATCTGTACTACTGTTTTGCAAAGTCTTTAAATTTTGTTAAGCATATGGTGATCCAAATCAGATAACCTCCCGATCTTTTTACTTAAGGCACTTGAGCGCACTTGAGGCACTTAAGGCACTTTTTTGGTTGCGGCTCTGCCGCGCTGTGTTTATCTGTGTCCCATTAGGTTTTTTATTTCCTGCAGTTCTGGCAGGTCTTCAGGAAGTCGAGGGAGAGGCCGGTAGTCTTAGCCATACATTCTAGCTGGTACTCCGGGGCGAAGTAGTTGCCGCACAGCGGGCAGGCGGCCATTTTGAAGTGCCGCCCCGATGGCGCCCACCCGCCTGTTGAATTCCCGGCAGGCCACCCTCAGTTCCTGGCTTGCGCCCCGCCCAAATATTCGAACCGATCCACGGCCTCTGGGAATTGATTTTGCCGTCGGACAAGGAATTCCTTCAGAAGGGAAAGGAATCATATTGACATTGGCTGCCAGTCTTCTAACATTTTAATCATAAGCCTTTCGCGGATCTCGTGAACCAAACAGCCAAAGTTTCCGCCTCCTGGAGGGCATGATGAATGCGAGTTCTCCTACTCCAGGGGAATGCAGGGAGGCGATGGCCAGATTTCTGGCCAGGGACTAAGGGCTGCGCAAAAGGAAAGAATCGTCATGAACAAAGAAAAGATTTTCGCCTGGATCCAAATCATCAGACTCCATTTTTACCCCATGACCTGGATCGCTTACAGCCTGGGGGCTATGGCCGCCTCCACAAAATTGGCGAAATGGAACCTGGCAGTATACTGCATTGGGTACCTGGTCCTTTTCTTTATTGAGTTGTCCACCATCCTGGCGAACGAGTACTATGATTATGGCACCGATCGCTTGAATAAAAATGCGGGTCCCTTTACCGGGGGGACAAGAGTTTTAGTCGAGGGAAAACTCGGATTTGCTGAAGTAAGGGCGGGCATCTGGGCCTCGCTCAGTTTAGCGGTGGGCATTGGATATCTCCTGATTCGGGTCGATGAGCAGGTTTGGTCTTTTTCGATTCTCCTTCTGATTCTCTTAGGGCTTTTCTTGGGGTTGGGATATACGGTCCCTCCGCTCAAATTCAGTTATCGAGGATGGGGCGAGGTCACGGTCGCTCTCACCCACAGCCCCTACGTGATTTTATGCGGGTACGTCTTTCAAGGCGGTTCCTGGGCCGACCCGTTGCCTTGGCTTTTAAGTATCCCCCTGTTTTTGGCCACGCTTCCAGCCATTACCCTGGCCGGAATCCCCGATCGTTTGGCCGATAAAGAAGTTTTCAAGAAAGGGATTGCCGTCCTTTGGGGTCCGCGAGAAGCTGTACTTCTGGCTTCCCTTTTTGCTTGTCTCGCTTCTCTTTCGGGCGTTTTGCTGGGGCATTTCCACATCTTCCCTGGATCTGCCGGTAAATGGATCTGGGGGGCTGTTCCTCACGGGACCCTCCTCCTCCTTGCTTTATTCAAACTCATTCGATCCGGCAATTATGACCGGAGGATTGATGGGATCATGGCCCTGGCTTTATCCTATATTATTTGGTTTGGCCTCATTCCCTTAATTTCCTTCCTTTGATTAGCGGATAGGGTCATGACCCGGGTTTTGTTTTTTTTTCTTGCTTTGATGGCCTTGTTTTGCCGTCCGGAAACGGCCCGGGGGGCGGAGACCCGAAAGGAAGCTGCGGGTGGCCCCAGGGCAGAAAAATATTCCTATGAAGCAGTCCCGGTCAATCTTCCAACCGGTCCAAAAGACCTCATGGAGATGGAATTTACCGGGACGGAGGAGGGAATCGAGTATCAATCCAAGGTCATCTCCCGCGATTCCAAGGAAGAAATATCCATTCAAATGGACAAGAAAGCCCGCTTCGTTACCGGGACGAGAAGTTCCTTCCAAAGCCCGGATAAGCCTGTGGGCCGAGAAAGAATTTGGAGAGATCGAAATGCGGTTGTCGTGGAGAGGATTACCCAAGGAGGGGTAGAAAGGAAAGAGCATCGGCTGCGCCCGGATAGAGAACTGGCGGTGGACGGCTCTCTTCTGGCCCTTCTGCGTTTCTTTCCCTTCGACGAAGAGAAGAGATGGAATCTCTTTATGGTCGATTTTTCGGGATATTCCATAAGCGTAACGGTTCTGCAGGAGGGGAGAGAAAAAATTACCGTCCCGGCAGGGGAATTTGAGTGTTACCGTTTGGTCCTCGTGGTGAACATCCCGGTATTAAAACCCAAGATTACTTATTGGCTTTGGACCCAAAAACCATATTTTCTGGTTAAGCATCAGGGAAAACGAGGGCCTTTCACTCCATCCTATACCACCTCGCTGGTTTCCTTCCGATACCGGTAAGCCCTCTCTCCCACCCGGGTTTACCCGCGTTCATGTGGCCACGCTAACCCTCCTCCTGTTACCAACTTGTTTGTATTCTTTGCGGCTAGGCGCCTGCAGTACGTGCATAATTTGGGATAACCCCAGACCAGGTTATTATTTTCCGGAAAACCAGCGGAGGAAGAGGGCGGTCCCCAGGCCCCAGGCCCCATTTACCAGGAGTCCGGTCACCATGGGGGCCAATTTCCACCCCATGGCTAAAGCCTGGCTCTTGAGGGGGGCAACCAGAAACCAGAATACGAGCGTCGGGCCGATCGCCCCGAATAGGACCGCACCCAGCCAGTATTTCCAACCCTTCGCCGGCGGACGGAAGAAGGCTGCAAAGACCAGCCCCCAAATTCCGCCCCAGAAAGCCGAGGACCAGATTTGCATGATTCCGAAGGGCTGGGTTGACTGTACGGGAAAAGGCGCACGGGGGGTGAACCCGGAAGCGTAGAGGATAGAGAGCATTCCCTGGTGGAAGACAAGGACAGCGACAAATCCGGCGATGAAGGCGAATATAAGGCGTTTCATGATAACCCCTCCTGCTGAAATGAGTCCAGCATCGAGCCCTGCTGTTGATTCGACCTACCATGAAGAATAAACAAAAAAGGGAGGAAAAGCAAATGCAGTTAAAGATGAACCTGGCTGATTTTTCAGCGGGCAGGTTACCGTGGAGGAAAAAATTTCTCAGGACGCAATAACCCGATGGTTAAGCCAATCGTCAATACCGGACGTTCAGGTTTTTAGGGAAAAGTTCAGAGTTTTGAGTTCGGAGTTAAAGGCGTTACAACTCTGTTTTTAACTCTAGGCACTTTAGGCACTCGCGAACTTTAGGCACTTTCTTATCTGTGTTTATCTGTGTCCCATTCGATCTTTATTTCCGGCAGTTCTGGCAGGTCTTCAGGAAGTCGAGGGAGACGCCGGTGGTCTTGGCCATCCACTCCAGCTGGTACTCCGGGGCGAAGTAGTTGCCGCACACCGGGCAGGCGGCCATCTTGAAGTCCCGCCCCCAGATGCTGCGCACGCCGTCTTTTTCGGTCATGGTGATGGCCCCGGTGGGGCAGATGTAATGGCAGGCCCCGCAGCCGATGCAGACCCCGGTGGGTTCGGCGTAGGGGGTTCCCACCTTTTTGATGCGAACCCCGCATGGAAAGGCCGATGGCGCTGACCCCCACCGCCTCTTCGCAGGTCTTGGCGCACTGCCCGCAAAGGATGCACTTCCAGTTTCCTTCATCGGGCTTGAAACGGAATTTCTCCACCCCCATCTTCCGGGCCATCCCGGCGATGACTTCGGAGTCGGGGCAGCGCGCCCAGAGGAGTTCCAGGACCATTTTGCGGACCCGCTGGACTTTTTCCGTCTGGGTCTGAACCTGCAGCCCCTCTTCCACCGGGTAGAGGCAGGAAGTGACCAGGCGCACCCGGGTCCCCTTTTTCACCTCGACCATGCAGAGGCGGCACCGTCCTTCGGGTCCCAGGGACTCGTTGTGGCAGAGGGTGGGGATTTCGATCCCGTTGTCCCGGGCCACCTGCAGGATCGTGGCCTCCGGGGCGGCCTTGCACGCCATTCCGTCAATCGTAATATTTATCATGACTTTTCTACTCTCCATTCAAAATATGAACCACAGAGATCGCGGAGAACGCAGAGAAAATAAGGAATAATGGAATGGTGGAACAATGGAATAATGGATAACAATTTTCTTGCTATTCGATTTACTCATAATTCCATTCACATTCCAATTTTTTGCTCTGCGTCCTCTGCGTTCTCTGCGGTTAAATATTTATTTTTTCGCCACGGCGTCGAATTTACACACGTCGTAGCAGATGCCGCATTTGATGCACTTGGCCGGGTCGATGGCGTGGGGCTTTTTCACTTCCCCGGACACGGCCTTCTGCGGGCACTCGCGGAAGCAGCGATGGCAGCCGGTGCAGAGGTCCTCCAGGATCGTGTAGGTGATCAGCTCCTTGCAGACCCCGGCCGGGCACCGCTTCTCCTTGATATGGGCTTCGTACTCGTCCCGGAAATACCGCAGGGTGGAGAGAACCGGGTTGCCGGCCGTTCCCCCCAGGGCGCAGAGGGATCCCCAGGTGATGGCCTCGGCCAGTTCCTCGATCAGGGGGATGGATTCCTCGGTCCCCCGTCCTTCGGTGATGTCGATCAATACCTCTTTCATCCGGCGGACGCCCTCGCGGCAGGGCACGCACTTCCCGCAGGATTCCTCCTCCAGGAACTTGGTGAAGTACTTGGCCACGTCCACCATGCAGTCGGTCTCGTCCATGACGATCATGCCGCCCGAGCCCATCATGGAACCGGCCTTGGTGAGCTCGTCGAAATCCACGGACATGTCGATGAGGGATTTGGGAATGCATCCGCCGGAGGGGCCGCCGGTCTGCACGGCCTTGAACTCCTTGTCCTTCAGCATGCCCCCGCCCACCTTGAAGATGATGTCCCGGAGGGTGATCCCCATGGGAACTTCCACCAGGCCGGTGTTCTTCACCTTTCCCACCAGGGAGAAGACCTTGGTCCCCTTGCTCCCCTTCGTTCCCAGGGAGGCGAACCAGTTCGCTCCCTTGTTGATGATCTCGGGTACGTTGGCCCAGGTCTCCACGTTGTTCAGGTTGGTGGGCTTGTCCCACAGGCCCCGCTCCACCGTGTGGATGTACTTGGCCCGGGGCTCCCCGGGCCGTCCTTCCAGGGACGCCATGAGCGCGGAGGACTCGCCGCAGACAAAGGCCCCGCCGCCACGGTTGATCCGGATGTCGAAGTCAAACCCGGAGTTGAAGATATTTTTGCCCAGGAAGCCGTAGGCCCGGCACTGGTCCAGGGCGATGTTCAGGTGTTTCACCGCCAGGGGGTACTCGTTCCGCACGTAGAGATACCCCTGGTTGGACCCGATGGCGAAGGCCCCGATGATCATGCCCTCGATGACGCTGTGGGGGTCGCCCTCCATGATCGAACGGTCCATGAAGGCCCCGGGATCCCCTTCGTCCCCGTTGCACACCACGTAGCGCACATCCCCGTGGGCTTCCTTGCAGGATCTCCATTTCCTCGCCGTGGGGAACCCGCCGCCCCCGCGCCCCCGCAACCCGGCCTTTTCCACGGTGGTGATAATCTCCTCGGGGGTCATGGAGGTCAAAGCCTTGCCCAAAGCGGCGTATCCGCCGTTGGCGATGTACTCCCGGATGTTGGTGGGGTCGATTCTGCCGTTGTTCCGCAGGGCGATGCGGACCTGGTGCTTGTAGAAGGGGATCTCGTCGTGCCGGGTGATTTTCGCCTTGCTCTGGGGATCCTCGTAGAGCAGGCGCTCGATCGTCGTTCCCTTCACCAGGGTCTCCCCCACGATCTCCGCCGCGTCTTTGACCGCCACCCGCTGGTAGAAGATATCCTGGGGATGGATGGTCACCAGGGGACCCCGTTCGCAGAACCCGTGGCACCCGGTCTTCTTCAAAGTCACCTTCCCGTCCAGACCCTGCTTCTTCATCTCCCCGGCCAGGGCCTCGGCCACCTGTTCGACTGCCGTTGGAAAGGCATCCGGTCCCTCCGCAGACGGTGATTTCCGGTTGGCCGGGCTTCAGCTCGGCCACGATGACTTTTTTCAGTTTTTCCAGATCTTGCTGCGTCTTAATCATTTCCATGGGATTTTCCTTCCCCATCCGGTCGGTATTCTTTGACGATTTTATTGATCCGGTCGGCGGTGACTTTCCCGTAATTCTTCTGGTCCACCCGCACCAGGGGAGCCAGGGCGCAGGCCCCCAGGCAGTTCACCGTCTCCAGGGTGAACTTCATGTCCTTGGTGGTCTCTCCGGCCTTCACCTCGAGGATGCGCTCAAAATTCTCCACCAGGCGTTGGCCTCCCCGCAGGTGGCAGGCCGTTCCCAGGCAGACATGGATTTCGTGCTCCCCGCGCGGCACCAGGCTGAAGGACTTGTAAAAAGTGGCCACGGCGTAAGCCTGAGTCAGGGGGATTTTCAGGCGATTGGCCACCAGGCCGATCGCTTCTTTGGGAAGGTACCGGTACTCCGCCTGAACATCCTGGAAGATGGCGATGAGCCAGTTCTTCTCCCCGTTGTACTTGTTGATGATCTCATTGACCTTCTTCAAATCCATTTTTTTCTCCACGGAGTTGTGAATGGAGCTCTTACGGGCGCGCGCCGCGCGCCCCTACAATCTCTACCTCAAAGATTTTATTCTTCGACTCCGAACTCCGAAGGGCGACGCGGCGCGCGCCCCTACACTATCTGCAATTCTCAACGCCTTCATTCTTCAATCCGCAATCCGCAATCCGCATTCCGCATTCTTATATCGCTTTCCCCATCTCCACTTTGGCCTTCAGGGCCTTGTATTCTTCCAGCACCCTCTTTTGGATCTGCTCGATCAGATCCGGGGTCAGGTGACGGAACCGGCCTTGTCCCTGCAGGTAGTCCTGGACGGGCCTCAGCTTGGGGAAGTCGATCGATCATCTTGTACTTGCCCCGCTCCACTTCATACAGGGGAAAGACCCCGGTCTCCACGGCCAGCCTCCCGTAGCGGATGGCCAGGTCGGAAGGGATCCTCCATCCCGTCGGGCAGATCGAAAGGATGTGGATGTAGGATGGGCCCTGAATCGACTTGGCCTTCTCCACCTTCTCCATGAGGTCGAAGGGGTAGCTGGAGCAGGCCGTGGCCACGTAGGGAATGTCGTGGGCCGCGGCGATGGCGGCCATGTTCTTCTTCCAGGTCATCTGGCCGAAGCTGGCTTTGCCCGGGCGGCGAGGTCGTGGTCATGGCCCCGAAGGGGGTGGAGCTGGAGCGCTGAATCCCGGTGTTCATGTAGGCTTCGTTGTCGAAGCAGCAGTAGATCATGTCGTGGCCGCGCTCCAGGGCGCCGGAGAGCGCCTGCAGTCCGATGTCCGACGTGCCCCCGTCCCCGCCCATGGCCACGGCCTTGATGTATTTCTTGGGAATGCGTCCCTTGCGCATCAGGACCTTCAGCCCCGCTTCCACGCCGGAAGCCACGGCCGCCGCGTTTTCAAAGGCCACATGGATCCAGGGGACTTCCCAGGCGGTGCTGGGAAAGGCGGACGAGATGATCTCCATGCACCCCGTGGCATTGGCGATGACCGTGTTCCGCCCCAGGGCCTTTAAGACGTACCGGACCGCCAGAACCTCGGCGCATCCCTGGCAGGCGCGGTGACCGGAAACGATGGACTCCCGGCCGCTGATCAACTTGGGAACATAGACTTGGTATTTATCCATTTAAACTCCCTTATGCTAAATCAGGATCAGAACTCAGGAAGAGTTTTTTCTGGTCCTGACTCCTGATTCTGGTCTGTTTATCCTCTGATCCCGATGGTGTAGAACTCCTCGATCTTCCTCTTCCCCTTCAGCTTCAGGGCCTGATCGACCATCTCTTCAAAGATGCTCGGGGGGCACGTCCCGCCCGCCCAGGCCGGCGATGAAGCTGATGATCTTGGGCCGCTTGGCCTGCCCGTAGAGGGCCGATTTCATCTCCGAGGCCACCGGCCCCCCGATTCCGCCCGTGGAAATCGCCCGGTCCATCACCACCAGCATCTCCAGCCCCTGCATGGCCTTGCGGATGTCCTCGAAGGGGAAAGGACGCCAGAGCCGCAGTTTCAGAAGGCCCACGGGAATCCCCTTCTCCCGCATCCGGTCCACGGCGTCCATGGCCACTTCTCCGAAGCTCCCCATGGTGAGGAGGGCCACCTTCGCTCCGTCCATGCGGTAGGTCTCGATGGGATGATAATGCCGGCCGGTGAGTTTTCCCCATTCCTTCCAGACTTCCAGGATGACCGAGTAGGAATTCCGCAGGGCCATGTCCTGGGCTTTCTTGGCCTCCGAGTAGATCTCGGGCATGCCGAAGGCCCCCATGGTCATGGGCTGGTCCGGGTGCAGCCGGTAAACGGGCTGGTAAGGCGGAAGGAATTGATCCACCATCTCCTGGCTGACCTCCAGAAGCGACTCCACCACGTGGCTCAGGGTGAACCCATCCAGGTTGACGATCGTGGGGATCAGCACCCGGCGGTCTTCCGCGATTTTGAAGGCGCAGATGGTCTGGTCGAAGACTTCCTGCCCGTTTTCGGTGAAGATCTGGATCCAGCCGCAGTCCCGGGCGGCCATGATGTCGCTGTGGTCATTCCAGATGCTGAGAGGGGCCGACAGCGCCCGGTTGGCCACGGACATGACGATGGGCAGACGCATGCCCGCCACCACGAAGAGAATCTCGTGCATGAGCTCCAGTCCCTGGGAGCTGGTGGAGGTGTAGGTGCGGGCTCCCACGGCCGAAGTCCCGGCGCAGACCGAGAGGGCGGAGTGTTCCGATTCCACCGGGACAAACTCCGCGTCCAGCTCTCCGTCGGCCACCAGTTCGGAGAGGTGCTCCACGATATGGGTCTGGGGGGTGATCGGATAGGCGGATATGGCCTCCGCCCGGGCCAGTTTCACCGCCTCGGCGGCGGCGATGGAAACTTCCATTCCTACGCGTTTATCCGTCATTTCTCTTCCTCCACCATCTTGATGCAACCCGTCCAGCATTCCCGGGCGCAGATGCCGCACCCTTTGCAATAATCCAGGTTGGCCAGATAATACCCTTCCTCATTCTTATATATGGCCGCGTCCGGGCAGAAGACCCAGCAGACCCCGCATTTGATGCACTTGGAGGTGTCCACCACCGGGCGCTGGGACTTCCAGTCGCCGGTCTTGTATTCATGGGCGTTTCCGGCCTCGGTCACCACGCAGCCAAGGGGGATGTCTTTCCAGGTAAATTGATCGATGGGTTTGGTCACGGTCTATCCTCCAGTCCTTCGGATCACATTTCTTTCGGACGCGGACCCGTCTCCCCTCCATCCCTTTTCCGCCCGAATGGCCCCGCTTCGGATCGGGGAGAGGAGTCGCGGTCTCTTTCAATTGCTCAGGGTGGTCTCCTCGTAGGCTCGACGGAGGGCTTTGAGGTTCCTCTCCGCCCCCCGGCCGAAACGGGCTTTCAGCGGGGAGGTCAGGGAATCCAGCGCCACAATGCCGGTTCCCCGGATGAGGGCGCCCAGCATGGTGGTGTTGACGATGGGAACCCCCAGCTCTTCCCGGGCGATCCGGTCGGCATCCACCAGCGCCAGACGGGCCTGGTAACCGAACTCGGTTCGAACCTGGTCGAGGGTCTTGTTCGTGTTGATGATGATCAAGCCGCCGGGTTTCAGCCCCTGGGAGGGGTCCACGATTTTCAACAGGCTGGGGTCCAGAACCACGGCCACGTCAGGGGTATAAATCTTCGATCTCAGGCGGATATAATGATCGCTGACCCGGGAAAAGGCTACCACCGGCGCCCCCCTTCGCTCCGGGCCAAAGCTGGGAAATCCTTGAGCAAATTTCCCTTCTTCGATGGCCGCCAGAGCGAGAAGTTCGACCGACGTGACCGCCCCTTGCCCTCCGCGTCCATGAAAACGAACCTCAATCATGATTTTATTTTCCTCGATTCCCCTGTATTTTTTAATGACCGAGATCATTGATAACCAGGATCTTTGCAATCCTATTTCACATAGCATACCGGGCCAAAAAGTGTCAACCCTAATTATGAATGAGCCTTCAGCCAGAAAAGCGGGGGTGGAGAGGCTTGTCCACCTTCACCTTGGCGATTGCCTTTGTCTGCAAAAAAGCAAGCTTGTGGCCCGAAAGGAAGGGCGTTGCGCGGAAAAAGCATGCGGCCGAGTAATTTCATTCGCATCCGGACGGTCAAGCTCTTCGTTCGCTTCCAAGAACAGGGTCGAGGCGGGCGTATCAGGCGCCCGGCCGGGCGCCCCTGCAACGGAATACCGCCATCATTCTGCGGTAAGCATCGGCTTGCCCGCCCAACCCAGAAAACTGAACCATGCCTTATGGTTTTTGCGCGTAACGCCCTTGCTTTCGGGCCGGGCAACGGTCGAAATTCAAAAGGACTTACAAGTACTTACCGGAAAGTGAAGGTAGGTAAGGCTGGAGATCAGGTTGCAAACCCCCCCGGCAGGTGATAATATGCCTTCATCTGCCCCCGGAGGAATTATCATGAATCATAAAAAAATCAAAAATATCAAGGTAATAAAATCCATTGTCGCCCGCCTCAGGGCCCGGCGGAAAAAGGTGGTTTTCACTAATGGATGTTTTGACATCCTCCACGTGGGGCATATCCGTTACTTGAGGAAAGCCAAAAGCCTGGGGGACATTCTGGTGGTTGGCTTAAATACCGACCGGTCCGTGAAGGAGATCAAGGGGGAGAAAAGGCCGATTGTACCCCAGAAGGACCGGGCAGAGGTCCTGGCGGCCCTGGAGTTCGTCGATTACGTGGTCCTCTTCGACGAGCCGGACCCCTTTTCGCTCATCGAGAAGGTAAGGCCAACCATCCTGGTCAAGGGGGCGGATTGGCCCAAGGATAAAATTATCGGCCGGGATGTGGTGGAAGAAGCCGGCGGCCGGGTGGTCCGGATCCCGCTGGTTCCTGGCGCTTCGAGTACTGGAGTCATCGAAAGGATCATCCAGGCGCATTGCAACAAATAAGAGCCGACCGGCCCAAAGGGCCTTAAGGAGCGTCACGCCAAGGGCGTGACGCTCCTCAAGGCCGCCTTGGGCGGCCGGTCCTCAGCGTCGGTTGATCAACTTGAGCTAATGTGATAGAAGAGGAGTGAAGTGAATTCCTGGGGAAGCGCTGAATCCCCTCCCCGGTAAATAAAAACCCCCAATAAAGGAGGAGCTATCCATGAGTAAAGCGATATTCACTGCGGCCATAACGGGTTCCATCCATACCCCGACCATGACCCCCCACTTGCCCATCACTCCCGACCAGATTGCGGACAACGCGATCCAGGCCTACCAGGCCGGAGCGGCGGTCTGCCACGTCCACGCCCGCAACCCGGAGAACGGCATGCCTTCCCCCGACATAGAGATTTTCAAAAAGATCATCACCAAGATCAAGAGCAAGTGCGACATGGTGGTCTGCACCACCACCGGCGGTGGCCTGGGCATGACCCCCGAGCAGAGGGTGGCGATCGTCTCTTCATGCAAACCCGAATTGGCCTCCTGCAACATGGGCTCCATGAACTTCGCCCTCTTCCCCATCCTGGACAAGATGAAGGAATTCAAATACCCCTGGGAGAAACAGTACCTGGAATTCACCGAGGACCTGATCTTCCCCAATACCTTCAAATCCCTGCGGGTCTTCCTGAACATCTTCAATGAAAACCAGACCAAGCCGGAGCTGGAGGTCTACGACGCGGGGATGATCAACAACGCGGCCTTCATGATCGAACGAGGCCTTCTGAAAACCCCGGTCTACCTCCAGTTCGTCCTGGGGATCCTGGGGGGCATGCAGGCCACCATCGAAAACCTGGTTTTCCTGTACGAATCCGCCCGCCGGATGCTGGGGGAAAAGAACTTTGTGTGGTCCGTCTGCGCCGCCGGCCGGAACCAGATGCCCATGTGCACCCACGCCCTGCTCATGGGCGGCAACGCCCGGGTGGGTCTGGAAGACGCCATCTGGCTGGAGAAGGGCGTCTTCGCCAAGAACAACGGGGAACAGGTCGCCAAGATCATCCGCATTGCCAAGGAGTTCGGCATCGAGCCCGCCACCCCGGCGGAAGCCCGCCAGATGCTGGGTCTCAAGGGGCTGGCTAAAGTGGGGTATTAAGACCCCACCGAAAGGTGGCCTCCGATCGGGTGCCAGGCCCAGGGGCAAGAACCTTCTGGACAAAAACCATGAGGTGGCTTCCATTTCATGGACTAGGCGGGCCAACCTTTTGAACCTCCGATGAAGAGGTTCTCTCCTGGTATGGGCGACCGGCCGGTCGCCCGATCGGCCCGCCGCATCCTTCGGAAGCCGGTCGAAGCTTACAAGAGGAGGGCCAGCCCGTCCGATGCTTTTTGCCCAGAAGCTCCTTGCCCCCGGGCCACAACCCAAGCACCCAGGAAATTTCAAATGCTGGGTTTACGTATTTTGATTTCTATCCATTATTTTATTGTTCCACGATTCCATTATTCCTTTTTTCTTTCCCTGCGTGCTCTGCGACCTCTGTGGTTAAGCTTTTTATTGAGCAGGGCCTCAAGGCGGCCCTTAGATGGAATTCTTCATGATTTTGCCGGAAATCGTCCGGTGCAACTCTTCCCTTTTCTGGAAGACCAGCTGAACATCGATCTCGCACGCCTCGCAGACCTTCTTGGTGATCTCGTCGACCCCCGGGGGGCAGCCGGGGGCAAAAGGAAACCGCCCTTCCAGTTTCCGCGCGCACTTTCCGATGACCACAACCTTCTCCCCGGAAAAAGCCTCCGGCGCTTCCCCCAGGACAACGGTTAATCCATTCAGCCGATCTACCTGCAGGGCCAGGCGGATATAGATGAGGGTGCTGATGAACTCATTGGTGCACCCGGTGCAGGCTTTCTCGGCCAGAACCGTCAGGCCCGGATACCGGCTTTTCACGACTTCGAAAGCCCGCCGGAAGGGATGCCGGACTTCCGCGACCGGAACTCCGACTGCGTCGATCCTTTCCGGGTCGGCGATCCCCAACCCCTTGCTCTGACAATATTGAAGGTGCATGACCTCCTGGACTTCCACTCCCATGACCCGGGCGAAGACGCTGTCCAGGGCCACGGGGTCCCGGCTGGCTCCCACCACCCCCACCCGGACGCAGTCATCGGGGTATTCCCACAAGCCTTCCATGCCGACGAGCCCATCCACCACGGCGAAATGGGGTTTGACCACGGAATTCAGGTCGGCAATGGCCAGTTCGAGGCCCAGCTGATGGGTCTTTCTCTTCTCTCCCCCGGGCATGACTCCCTTCATGTTCTTGAGGCTCAGGGTCACGGCGGATCGAATGTGGGTTTTCATCACCGGAACGCTGACGATCACATCGCTCTCCAGAACGGTCCGGGCGATCTTGACCCTTTTCATGACCAAGGCCCCCGGAACCTCGACCTCCCGGTGAGAGTCCCGGTTCAAGTCCACCACCGGCACCCCCAGCTTTTCCGCCACTGCCTTGGTGCCCGATTCCTCCAGGGCCATCATCGTGTCCTGGAGGTCGGGGAAATCGAACCCTACCGCCGAACCTTCCCCGATCACGATCCTCGCCGGTTTTTGTCGCTGGACGATTTTTGTAACCGCCTCGGTGACCCGGGCATCGGTCACTTTTCCCGTCCCCGACCGGTCGCGGGAGGCAATATTGGGCTTGATCAGGACTCTGGATTTCGAGCTGATCAAATCTTCCAGGCCGCCGGCCATTTGGATGGCCTGGCGGACGGCCGCCTCCACATCCTGCCCGACCTTCACCACAGAGACCACGGATTTTTTCGTGCTCACCCCCCGCGCTTCCTCCCTCCTTGCTCTTGTTCGCGATTTCCCTGCCCGGCAGCCCTCTTGCCTGCCAAGCCTACCCCAAGTGAGCCACCGGTATCCACAGGAAAATATCCTCCAACCTTCTCCCAGGCCCTTTCCGGTCCACCTTTCCTCGTTGCCCTTTCCCCCAAATTTCCCTGGACGATCGAATAAAAATTGTTTATATTCGGGGGCAGACGAACTAGGAATCATTTTCTTAGGATAAACCTCCGCCTGCGCCGGGGGAATCACCGAGTTTGACATTTCAGGGATGCCTGGGTTGTGGCCCGGGCAAAGGCCGCTTTTGGGGTGGCGTCACTTGGGAATCCGGTTTGAGCCGTCCACGTCTTTCCAGCCCCCGGCTATGCCGGAGGAGTATAACTTCACCCATAGTTAGAATATCAAGGAGGGACGAATATGAAGAAGGTTTTATCCGTTGCATTTTTTATGATTTTCATCCTTTCCCTGTTCGGTTTGTCTCTTGGGCAAACCGTTTACACGGGGTTGATCTTCGATGCTCAAAGCCTCACGTTCACTCCTTCGGCTTCGGTGAAAATCCTCGATGAGGACGGCCGGGAGGTCTACGGGTCAGCCTATGTGGCCAAGGATTGGGCGGACAAGCATGGGATCGTAAGCTACGCCAAGAGTTTAGACCAGGCGAAGGCCAACCAGCGGGTGGCCGGGAACCCGCTGGTCATCAAAGCCATCAGGGTGACAGGGCCGAACAATAAGGACCTGGTGATCTCCAACGATGACGCCCGCAGGGTTCGGGATCTCGCCAAACACCTCAATTTCCTGGATGCCGCCAAGGTCGTGATCATCGTCCCATAATTTCGCTCTTTTGCTTTTCTTCGATCCCGGGAGGGATGGGCCGAAATCCGTCCCTCCCCCTGCCTTTTCTCATATTCAAAAACATCCCGCCTGTGCTTATAATTATATATGAGTTACAAAGATCTTCTTCAAAACCGCAATTTCCGCTGGCTGCTTGCCGCTCTGGCGATCGTTGCTCCTCTCGAGCTTTTATCGATCTTTGCCCTTCATATGCCCCTCTGGGTTCAGATTCCCCTGGTGACGGCCCTGGCCTTCTTTTTCGGACGGGGCCTCCTGCTCAGCGGGGTAAGGAGTCTCCTCCGGCTGGATTTTTCCAACATGAACCTCCTCATGACCATCGCCATCGGCGGGGCGATTTACCTCGGCCATTGGGAGGAAGCCGGGGTAATCATCGTCCTCTTTGCCCTGGGGGAAACGCTGGAAGACTTCGGGATCACCAAGAGCCAGGCCGCTCTGCAGGAGCTGGTGGAGAAGGCTCCCAAAACCGCCCAGGTGAAAGGAAAGGAGGGAAAGGTTCCGGTCGAAGCCGTGGAGGCCGGAGAAATCGTCATCGTCAAACCCGGCGACCAGATTCCTCTGGATGGGGAGGTGAGCGAAGGCAACTCCCTGGTCGATGAAGCGGCCATCACCGGGGAACCCCTCCCCCGCAGCAAGTACCCGGGGGACCCGGTATTTGCCGGGACGATCAACGGGTCCGGGTACCTGGAAATACGGGTGACCCGGCAGGCGCGGGACACGACCCTGTCCAAAATTATCCAGTTGACCTACCAGTCGGCGGAGCGCAAATCGCACTCCCAGCGGTTCATCGAAAAATTCGCCCGGTACTACACCCCCTCGGTGGTGGCCGCGTCCTTTCTGCTGGTCCTGATCCCCGTTGCCCTCCTGGGGAAACCGTTTGATCCCTGGTTCATCCAGGCCCTCACCCTCCTGATCATCTCCTGCCCCTGTGCGCTGGTGATCTCCACCCCGGTCACCATCTTTTCGGCCATCGGCAACGCCACCCAGCGGGGGGCCCTGATCAAGGGAGGAAGGTTCATCGAAGAGATGGGCCGATTGAAAGCCATCGCTTTTGACAAGACGAGAACTCTGACCCGGGGCGAGCCCGCGGTCTCCGATGTATTCACCTTCGATGACCTTTCCCCGAAAGAGGTGCTGGCCTGCGCCGCCGGGATCGAAACCTTCTCCGAGCATCCCATCGCCCGGAGCATCCTGGACCGGGCGGAAGCGGAGAATATCGAACCTCATCCTTTTGAAAATTTTAAGGCCATATCGGGAAAGGGGCTCAAGGGCGAATGCATGGTCTGTTTCGACAGCCACCAGTGCCTGGGGAACATCCGTTTTGTCAGCGAGGAACACCACGCCGGGGAAGAGGTTGTAAAACAGGTGCAGGAATTGGAGCGGCAGGGCAAGACCGCCATCGTCATCAGCGACCACAAGAGAGTGAAGGGGGTCATCGGGGTGACCGATGCAATCCGGCCGGAGAGCAAACCGGTGATTGAAAACCTCTTGAGCCTGGGGATCACCCCCCTGATCCTCACCGGAGACAATGGATCTTCGGCCCGGTTCGTGGCCTCCCAGCTGGGAATCGAACGGGTATCGGCTGAGCTTCTTCCCCACCAGAAAGTGGAAGAACTGGCCCGGCTTCTCCAGGAATACCAGCACGTGGCCATGGTGGGGGACGGGGTGAACGACGCTCCGGCCCTGGCCAGCGCCTCCGTGGGCATCGCCATGGGGGCCATCGGGTCCGACGTGGCCATCGAAAACGCCGACATCGCCCTCATGAACGACAACCTCCAAATCGTGCCCTACCTGGTGAAACTGGGGAGGAAAGTCGTCGCTAAAATCCGCTTCAACACCGTCTTTGCGGTGCTGATCAAATTCCTCTTCCTTTCCCTGGCCCTGACCGGCATGAGCAGCCTGGTCCTGGCCATCTTCGCCGACGTGGGAGTCACGGTATTGGTCGTCCTGAACAGCCTGCAGCTGTACGGATACAAGGAATCATGACCTCTGGCAGAGCCGGAGGCATGAAAAACCGTGAACCGCGCAAAGCGGATTCAACTGGGGGCCAACTGAAGGTGGACTTTGATCGGGTGCCAGGCCCGGGGGCAAGGACCTTCTGCGCAAAAATCATGAGGCGCCTTCCATTTCATGGACCGGGCGGGCACCCGAATTGCGGAATGTCGATTGCGGAATGCGGATTGAAAAAGAAAAACCCAAAATCCGAAATCCGCAATTCAAAATCCGAAATTCAAATGGCCGATCCTTTTTGAGCCCCAAGCCCTTGCCCCCGAGCCACAACTCAAGCTTCCCGGAAATGCCAAACGCTGTACGTCCCCTGGCAGAGCCGGGGGTTCAGCTTAAGGAAATCATAAGCTACGCATCTTCAGTGGAGACAACCTGTAGGGCCAGATCCCCGATCAGGCCGAAGGCGGCGATGCGTTCCGGGAACGTACATGATATTATGAGAAAACCTATCGACAAAAGGAGGGAGAAACGATGGACCTAGAGGAGATCTGGAGGCGGTTTCAGAAACACATGGGTTACACGGACGAGGAGATGAAGGTTTTCCGTTCCGATCCGCAGAAAGTCAAGATGGTCACGGGAACTCCGGAATTCGCCAAATGCCGGGTGGTGGCCGAGGTCATCGAATCCCACGGCTGCCATGCCCAGCACAAAGTCGGGGACCGGTTTGTGTTGACCGCTGGCGGCCAACTCATTGCTGAAGAGTGCCCCAAGAGGATGTGCCTGTCCGCGCTGGCCCCCATCCACCAGGCCATGCCAGCCATTTTTGAAAGGCTGATATCCAGGTCAGATCCGAATTTGGAACGCTATCACATCGTCCAGTGTACGGACGTAGGCCTGGATAAGGGGGGTTGGGGAAAAATTCTTATGAAGGTTACCCTCGAGAAAACCCGCTGAGATGCGGAAGGATTCTATTTCTTTCCCTGCTGAGCTTTGAACTCCAATTCGTAAAGCTTGGTCTTCATCTGCTCCCGATCCGGAGCGTCAGGCGCCGCCACGAAGTAAATCTTAAGGAAATCGAAGGCCGCCTGATAATTGCCCAATTGTTCAAAAACAAGGGCAGCATTCACGTAGGGATCGGGCCACCAGGGAGCCATGCGGATGGCGTGGTGGTACTCAGATAGCGCTCTTTGATATCCATGGCTATCCTTCGCTTCCTTTACCGCAAAAGAGGCGAAGGCGGCATGCTTCCGCGCTTCTTCGGAGATGGTGGGAGGAGAGTCGAGTTTTTGATACAAGACGATTATTTTTTCGAGGGTCGCAAGCTGAATGGAATCGCCACTATTCACCGCGGTCATGTAATGATGGAAAGCCTCGGTCCGCTGTCCCTGCTGTTCCGCCTCGTTAGCTTTTTGCAGAGCCAATTGCTTTTTCTCCTCGCTTTCCTTCCGATAGGCCATGGTCTGCTTCAGCCGGTTGATTTCCGCGCTCTGATCCTGTCCGGTCTTGGCCATGGCTTCGTGCTCGGCAATGGCCTTCTCGAAATCCCCCTTCTTTTCGTACGCTCTAGCTTTGCAGAGCAGGCAAGACCGAAGGACAGGGGGTAAGTCTACGATGCCCTTAACCTCACTCCCGCCGCGCCCTTTAAGCAAATTTGTCGCCTCCTCGCAATGCTTCAGCGCCTCATCGTACCGCCCCCAAAGATAGTATGCTGTTCCTATCTTTGCATGGTTTAAGGCCGTATAAAAATAGCTTCCCTTCAGAACGTTCTGGGCTTGCTCGAGTGTTTTTACAGCCCCGGCAAAGTCTCCTGCTTTCTCCAGCCGTTCTGCTTCGTTCCATAACTCTTGATATGGATAATTCGCTTGGGAACCGCCCGAAGCCGCCGCTCGGGAGCTTGAGGTACCCTTCTTCTTGGCTTGGGCCCAAACCGAAGAGAACCATGTTTCCGGCACCCAAGAGCTGGCGATGGAGATTCCGCCGATGATCCCCCAGATGAACATGAAAGATAGGAGCCAACGAATGGAGAAATGATTGAACCTGTGAATTTGAACCATACCGCCCCTCCGTAATGCCGAATGTAGACCGCGGATTGCAATGGAAAGCGCAAGGATGCAAAATTTAATTCCGCATTCCGAATTTGTATTGCCCCAGGGCCCGCCTCATCCTCGGAAGCCGGCCGAAACCTCCAGGAAACGATGCCGCCCTTTATCGTTTCCCCGCTTTATATTCCAATTCATAAATCTTGTTTTGAATCAGCTGCGCCTGCGGGTCTTGCGGAGAAGCTGTCAGATAAAGTTTGAAGGTCTCCGCAGCCTCCCGGAAATGGCTGCGCTGCTCCTGTACCATGCCCAGGTTGTAATAGAGATCCGCCCACCAGGGAGCCAGGCATACCGCTTCCAGATATTCCGTTACGGCCTTTTCATACCCGGACGGATCTTTCGCTTCTTTGACCGCGAGGGAGGCGAATGCGGCGTGGCGGCGCGCCTCTTCCGGGACGGCGGGAGGCGGATTGAGCTTCCGGGCTACGGCGATCGTCTTTTGGGTTATCTGGGGATCAATACTCCTGGCACCCGATAAAAGCGCGGAGGCTGATAAAGCCGCCCGATAATGCGAAAGGGCTTCCGGCAGTTGCCCGTTCTGTTCAGCCCTTTCCGCCTGGCGGAGGGATTCTTGCAGGCTCTGCGCCCGCGAAGCCTCCATGGTTTCCAGGCGGCTTATGTCGGCGCTTGCCTCGGAAGCGCCGTAACGGAAACTTTTCCGGTAGATCTCCAGGGCCCGCTTGGTGTCCCCGTTTTTCTCCAGGGCCTGCCCGTAATATTTGCAATGGTAGGCGGCAAAAATTTTCCAGCCTCGTTCGTCATCGCTGCCCGGGCTGCTTTGGCTGATCAGGGAGGGAAAGGACGGCTCCGTCATGCTGTAGTTCTGAATCGCCTCTTCAATTTTGCCCTGGCGAAAGAGGGCGTTGGCCAGGTAGGCCTGAAAGGTCAATATCCACCTGGGCCGGTGCGGCAATGCATATTCGGTTTGGAAGTAGGCAGGGTTCACCATCCCTTCGCGGAAGGCCTCTTCCGCTTCCCGGTAATTTCCCGCCCAGTCCGCCCGGATGCCTTTCCCCAGGAGTGTATAAAATGGAGTGGACCGATAAGCCGAGGGAATACGGGACAATGTCTCGATCAGCTCATTCCAGGCCCGATAACCTTCCTCGGTGCCGGTGGCCGCATTAAACTTTTCGATTTCGGGGACGGCGCACCCCCAGGCCATGAGCACCAACAAAACCATTCCTAAGAGCCTTCCGCTGGTTTTCATCCTTTTTTCCCCCTATCACTTTTGCGCTTTATATTCCAATTCATAGATCTTGTTTTGAATCAGCTGGGCCTGCGGATCTTTCGGAGAGGCTGCGAGATAGAGTTTGAAGGTCTCCGCAGCCTCCAGGAAATGGCTGCGCTGCTCTTGTACCATGGCCAGATTGTAATAGAGATCCGCCCACCAAGGGGCTAATTGGATGGCCTTTCGGTATTCTTCTATCGCCCGGTCCAGTCCCTTGGGGTCCTTGGCCCCCTTGACGGCGGTCATGCCGAAAACTGCCCTTTTGCGGGCTTCTTCGGGTATCGCCGGGGCAGGATCTATTTTGGGGTATAGCTTCATGACCCGTTTCCTGATATCCGAATCCAAACCTTGCTTGGCCGATGTTTCCAGGTAAAGCCGGAAAGCCTTTCGATATTCCCCATTCTTCTCCGCTTGCTCAGCCTGCTGGTAGATTTTTTTCTTGGCCAGAAGGGGGGCGATGAAAAGATTGGATTCAAAATCGATTTGTTTGAGTTTGGATCCCAGCGTGACGGTCATCTCGTTTTTTTCTTTTCCTCTTCCCACTAAAAGCAACACTCCGGTCCCCGGCGGCGTGCTCATGATTTTTTGGAGGACGGCCTGAACATCATCCATCGGCACCCCATCCATCTGAAGAATCAAATCGCCCTTCTGCAGACCCCCTTTTTCTGCCGGGGTATCCTTGATGACCGCGGTGATTTCCACGGCCTTGATCGACCCGTCGCGGTAATTCCGGTTATCAATTCCCAAATATCCAGTTTTGCTGCCATGCTCGTTTAATTTTTTTGTATCCCCGGAGGCGTAGTAAATCAGGGCCAGGTCCTCCCATGGGTCGTACGTATTTTGAATCTCCTTCGTCTTCTGAATTGAAGATAGAGCCTGGTCGGTTTCTCCCAGCCCCAGGTGGGAGAAAGCCTTGGCGTACATCACCTGGGCCATTTGATTTTGATTTTGAACCGGGTTAAGGCGGGGGGTTAATACCTGCAGATCTTCGAGTGACTCGTCATATCTTCCCTGAAGGAGATAAGTATAGGCCCTTCCGATTCGGCCGTCCAAAGAATTGGGGTTTTGTCCCAAGGCCAGGTTGAACCGGCGGAGGGCTTCCATAAAATCTTTCCTATGATAATAGATCCAACCCATGAATTCGTTGCTGGAGGCCAACTGAGGGGTGTTGGGTCGGAGCTCGGTCACCTTTTTGAATGCAGAAATAGCCGGGTCGGTTTTATTTTCGCGGGAATAGGCCACGCCAAGCCAGTACCAACCCGGTGCATAAGAGGGGTTTTGCACGGTGAGCTTCGTCGCCAATTCGATGGCCTGAGAATATTGGTGCTTTTTTTCCACCAACTCGTGCAAAATGTTCGCAGTCTTTTCCGGGTTTAAAGGGGCTGAGGTTTCTTCCGGGCTTTCCGGAAGGGTCGCGCATCCGGCCAGGAGGATCAGGAGAAACAGCGCGCCAACGATTCGAAGCGAAATTCTCATGGATGACCTCAGTCCTCTACTCCCAAGCCTGAAATTGGTCATGTTTCATCCCTCCT
Organism: uncultured delta proteobacterium; assembly: GCA_963802665.1. Lineage (GTDB taxonomy): Bacteria > Desulfobacterota > SM23-61 > SM23-61 > SM23-61 > SM23-61. The sequence continues at coordinate 168,987 of CAWDJO010000005.1, forward strand.
TTGAGGGTTTTACCGTCAACTCGATCACGAAATCGTCGAGCTTTTCGGGATGGTCCCGGACCTGGAGGAACAGATCGCGGGTTTGGTTCATCTTGCTTTCCGCGTCCGCCTTTTCGGCCAAGGTTTTGGCCATCTCTCTTTCGATTTCCTGGAGCAGGGCTTCCACCTGGGCCACGGCTGCGGATGCTTCGGTCATCGCCATTTCCGAAACCTCATTGGGCTTCTGCAGCCTCAAAGACTGGAGCTTTTCAACCCTGGCCTTGGCCTCTTCCTTTTGCAATCTGGCTTTTTCTATTTTTTCTTCCTTTTGCTTTACCGTGGTCAGAACGATCTGATAGCCGTTCGTCTGTTGAGCGACCCGGCCGTAGAGTCGGCTAAAAACAAACGTCATTTTACGCAACTTTTCGGCCTGTTCCCGGCTCTCGGCGACCGGCCCCCCTTCAACCGCGGGGACCTCCGGCGGCGGGGGGCATACCACCCCGGGAGAGCTTTTACTCCCGCTCATGAGTTCTGCTGCCTCATTGCTTAAATAAGAAGCCTCCTCATATTTTTCCATGGCTGCGGATTCGTTTGCTTTGCGCAAAAGATAAGCGCCGCAATGGGCCCTTTCTAAAGCGGTTCCTACGCGAGAGCCCAGAGAAGCTGTCCGGGTTGGAGAAGAGAGGTCGCGGGGCTTCAGGGATTTCGTCCCGAAAACGTCAGCTTCCTCACGAACCTTCAACTCCGGAAGACCGTTGAGATCTCTACCCCCAAGCGCCCCCGTTTGACCCTTCATTTGGCCGAGGAGCTTCCCTTTTTTCTCTTCAAACTCCGTCTGCCTCCGGGCCGTTTCTTGCCTGCGCAATTCCTCTTGCTGCCTTTGCATTTCCCTAAGCTGTTGTTGTTGCTGCTGTTGCTGTAGCTGTTGCTGCTGTCGCTGCTGGACATTGGCCTCGCAGTTGGGGTTGAGTACACATTCCATCTGCTTTCCCAGAGCCTCGCCAATGGGGGCAAAGAGGTTGTTGAAGGGATTGGTCCCCCCATAATAACCGGAGGACCCTCTTCCGGAGCTTACATCGCACCCGTAACCCCGGGCGTCGTTATAGACTCTGCCCCCTTTGGAAGCACACCATCGGGCATAACCCCCCGGATCACGCCGTGGGTCGGGAACCGATTGGCCCCAGGCCAGGGTAAGGAAAAAACCCCAAAATAGGGCCAGGGTGACCGAAAAGATAACCCCCACGAGGGGAGATCGATTCCGAATCAGGCTTCTCAAAAAGTTTTTCATGGCCGCCTCTTATCTTCCCGCCCCCAAGCGCTTTAGAGTATACAAATTCATTGAATCGGGACTTGGGATCTCGGCGCCGGGCTGGGACCTACTGGCCCCAGAACAGGGTAATAACCAAGCCCCACGATAAAGACAAAATGACCGACAAGACAATTCCCATCAGAGGAGAGCGGTTGCCAATCAGCTTCTTGATCCAGATTTTCATGCCCCCATTTCTCTTTCCTTGCGCCTGTGTCTGGAAAATATTGTTTTAGCCGAGCCTTGAAGCGGAGCCCCCGGAGGAAACCACGGCCAGTGGATTTGCCAAGGCCACGGAAACGAATTCACATCTCTTAATATAATTCGACAAAATAAAGAGAATCCTTTAACTGCATGAATTTGTGGGGCAAATTGCACGCCGCCCCTTTGAATTTATAACCTATTGAAAGGTTTAGCCTTCTTGAATGCGGCGCTCGTTTTTTTGCTGTAAAAAGGAAATTTTTTGACGTCTGCCATTAAAGCTAAGTCCCTGAAGTTTTTTTCCCCCCCGCGATTCTGCCTTGGTTCTAAAACCCCTCAACCCCACCCTCTATTCATCTGATCTGTTTGCTTGCCCACACTCCGGTCTTCGTGCTTGTTGGGGAAGACTGAAAGAATTCGGATCATCAGTCCGGCCCGGGCGGGAGGGATCATCGTGTTCTAATCACCTGAGTCCCGCCTGTCTTCCGCAAAGAGAGGCCTGCGAGGAAATTAGCCCCAGGGGCAAGAGTTGGGCGAAATCATCTGCCCCTTGCCAATCTCCCCGGGACAGGCCCGACCCAATGGAAAGAGATAACCGCCATTAGGATGATGATCCGAATTCTTTCAGCCTGAACCCCATGGACCAGTCGTTCCTCCCCCGAGTTTTTCTCGCGCCGGGTTCTTCCTCAAAAACTGGGGGGCAGGGATCTGTTTATTCTTGACTAACCGAGCGTCGGACTGCTAAGAAGGTTTTGAAGAAACAGGAAAGAGACGTGGCGCCAAATTATTCATTGAAATTATCGTTTACTCTAATTTCTTGCCCTGCTCGGTTTCATCGGATGCCGGCCGATGGACTATTACCTGTTACACCCCCTCCAATCCCAACCGGGAGTCATCCGCGAAAGCGAATTCTTTGACCGGGGTCAACTGCGGGTTCACTGGGTGGCTTACTATCCCTCGCGGATAAAGCCATTGCCCGGCGTCCTCGTTCACCCTGATGCCGGCGGGCTGGCGCAGGACATGGAGGGCATCTGCCTTTCCTTTGCCCGGGCCGGGTACTTCGCCGCCGCTGTCCACTACCAGCGGCTGGAAAACCTGGAAAAGGAAAACCCCCTTTTCTCCTGGAAGTCTCCCCAGGATGTTACTGCGGCCATCGATTACCTGAAACAACACCCCCGGGTGGATGCGGAACACATCGGGCTCCTCGGGTACAGCAAGGGAGGGATGCTCTCCCTGCTGATTGCCTCTCAAGACCCGTCGGTGAAGGGCGTGGTGGCCTATTACCCCCTGGCTGATTTCGAAGAATGGCTCGACCTCAACAGGTATTCCTTTCCCAAATCCCTCTGGATCCGCGGGGTCCGGGCCCATGTCCTCCAGGAGCTCCAGGTATCGAACTGGGAGGAGGCCCTGAAGATTCTCCGGGTGGCTTCTCCCATCCACCAGGCGGGACATATTCAAGCTCCCGTGTTGTTGATTCATGGAGAAAATGACTGGACCGCTCCCCTTGCGCAGGTTCAAAACCTCTGTCGCAAGATGCAGGAGGCGGGCGGGCGGTGCGAGCTCTTCGTCCTCCCTGGAGCCGGCCATGTCTTTAATTTCCGCGATGAAGACCTGGGAAGGACCGCCTGGGATAAGACCCTGGACTATTTCAACCGCCATTTAAAATAGAAACCCGAGTCCTGACCATCCGCCACGGGGTAAAGGCGGGAAAGAAAGCAAGCAGGAGGATATTTCATGTATGAGGATCTGAAAGGGAAAGACGGCCCTGGTGACCGGCGCGGGCAAGAAGACGGGGATCGGGTTTGCCATCGCCGAAAAAATGGCCTCCTGCGGGGCGAATGTGATTATTGCCGATCTCGGCAAGGGCCCCGACACCGTCGGGGGGATCAAAATGGGGATGCGCCAGGAAATGGAAGATATCGCCCGCACCCTGGCGGACAAAGTACGGAGTTCAGACCCTGGCCGTGGACCTGGACGTGACCCGGAATGATTCCATCCAGGAGATGGTCCAGAAGGTCAAGGAAAGATTTGGATACATCGATGTCCTGGTGAATAATGCCGGGGCTTCCTTCGGGTCCCCCTCCCCCGCCCACACTTACAACGAAGAAGCCTGGATGAAGACCATGGACGTGAATCTTCACGGTGTTTTTCGGGTGTCCAAGGCCGTATTCCCCCTCATGACCCGGAAACCGGCGGCCATCGTCAATATCGCCTCCAAGGCGGGGAAGACTCCTCCCCTGGCCAACGGAGCCTATGCGGTAGCCAAGGCCGGAGTGATTATGCTCACCAAGGTCATGGCCCTGGAGCTGTCCAAACAGGGGATCCGGGTCAATGCCATCTGCCCCGGGATCATCATGACCGACCTTCAGGTTTTTCGATTTCAGATGGAGGGAAAATTCCTGAACCAGACCCCTGAGGCCCGGGAAAAAGCCTGGGCCAACGATATCCCCCTCGGTTGGGTCGGCGCCCCTTCAGAGGTAGCCGATTTAGCCGCCTACCTGGCATCGAAAGAATCGGGGTACATCACCGGGCAGGCGATTAACGTGGATGGCGGGCTGCTCATGGCGCTCTGAAAACAGTGCTGAGTGCTGAGTGCGGAGTGCTGAGATAAATGCTGTTTCAGTTCCGGGCTCGAGCACTCAGTACCCAGCACTCAGACTTGAGCATTCTCCCAGGAAGTAAAAGGATTATGAAACAGTTGTCTCTTCCCAAAAAAGGAATGGCCAAGGAAGAGGTCCTATCTCTCCTCCGTTCCTTTAAATCAGGCGATTCGGACTGGCATGACGGGCATCTCTTCGGCCTCATCTATTATGCCGGGGAGGATGTGGAGGACATGGCCCGGGAGGCCTATTCCGCCTACATGTTCGAGAACGCCCTGAGTCCCTTCGACTTCCCCAGCCTCCTGAAAATGGAGACCGAATTCATCTCCATGGTAAGCAATCTTTTTCACGGGGACGAAGCCGCCGTCGGGTCCATGACCTCCGGCGGCACCGAGAGTATTCTGATGGCCGTGAAGGCGGCCCGGGACTGGGCCAGGGCTCATCGACCGGAGATCAAGTTGCCCGAGATGGTGGCTCCTCTTACCATTCACCCGGCTTTCAACAAGGCCGCGGACTACCTGGGGTTGAAAATCATCCAGACTCCGGTGGATGGAGAATTCCGCGCGGAGGTCGGGGCCATGAAGGAGGCCATTACTCCGAATACCATCCTTCTCGCCGCGACCGCGGTCACTTACCCTCACGGAATGATCGACCCCATAGCCGAAATCGGGGCCCTGGCGGCGGAAAGGAACCTCTGGTTCCATGTGGATGGCTGTCTGGGGGGGTACATGCTGCCTTTCCTGGAGAAGCTGGGCAATGAAATTCCTCCCTTTGACTTCCGGATTCCCGGCGTCCGTTCCATGTCCGTGGATATTCATAAATACGGCTATGTCTCCAAGGGGGTCTCCACCGTACTCTACCGTAACATCGATTTACGCCAGCACCAGTTCTATGTTTATGCGGATTGGCCGGGAGGAGTTTACGCCACCCCCAGCCTCAGCGGAGCCCGCCCGGGCGGAGCCATAGCTTCAGCCTGGGCTATTCTGCATTTTCTGGGAGAGGGAGGGTTCTTAAAGCTGGCCAAAGCTGCCCGGCAGGCGACCGTAAAATTGGTGGAGGGGATTCAGGCCATTCCCGGCCTTTTTGTCCTCGGAAAGCCTCCGGCAACCGTGTTCTCCTTCGGGTCGGATAAAATCAACGTGTATCAGCTGGCGGTCAAACTCAAAGAGAGAGGCTGGCACCTCCATTCCCAGCACCGTCCGGCCAGCCTGCATTTGACGATTTCCCCCTACCATGAGAAAATCGTCGAGCCTTTTCTCAAAGACCTCCGCGGTGCCGCCGCCGAGCTGGCAGCCGCCGGCCCGGCAGAGCCCGCAGGAGAGGCGGCTCTTTACGGCATGATGGCGACTCTGCCCGACCGCAAGGCGGCTAAAGCACTGGCTTTACAGTATTTGAATAACCTATACCGGCTGAAGGAGTGAAGTGGGGAAACCCGATGCTGGATGCTGGATAGCAGATATTGGATGGGTGGTTTTGAACTTCGACTTACGACTTACGATTTGTACCTCGTGACTAAAGGGTTTTATATGAAGGCTGCGGTCTACCGCAAAGGAAAGGGATTGGTGATAGAAGAAGTCCCGACGCCCGAAGCCGGGGCCGACGGGGTACTGGTAAAAGTCTCGGACACGGGCTTTTGCGGGTCGGATCACTCCCTGATCGAAAGCGGGCTGCTGCCCGATGGGCTCATCCTGGGTCATGAGGCGAGCGGTGTGGTTTTTGACCGGGGTCGGCAGAAGAATGCATTCCAAGAGGGCACCCGGGTCATCCTCCGGCCCACTTTCTGCGGGCAGTGCCGGGAGTGCCGCCGGGGAAAGCCCCATCTCTGCGGGGAAAAAAGACGCTCCATCGGGGTCGGGGACTTGCCCGGCGGCTTTGCCGAATACGTGAAGGCTTTTCCTCCCATGCTCATCCCGATTCCCCCGGCCGTGGATTCCCGGAACGCGGCTTTGGCCGAGGCTTTCGCCTCCGCCCTCCACGGAATCCATTGCGCGGAGATTGAGGGCGGATCGGCTTTGGTCATGGGGGGAGGCCCGATTGGGTTGGCCGCCGTAAGAATCCTGAAGATCCTCGGGTTTAAGCCCGTTGTCCTGTCCGAACCCGTCCAAAAAAAGAGGGACCTGGGCAAGAGATTCGGCGCTGATTTTGTCCTCGATCCTCTGCAGGAGGATATCCTGCGCCAAGGAAGGGAATGGACCGGGGGGATCGGTTTTGAGACCATCCTGGAGTGTTCCGGGGTCTCCGACAATGTCCCCCTCGCATTTACCCTGGCGGCCAAGGGCGGCACGATCTGCATCGTGAGCATGTTCAAGGGGCTGGCGGTCAATCAACCCATGTCCCTGAACTTCAGGGAACCCAGGTTGACCTGGTCCTATTCCAACACCCACGAGGAGAACATCCAGTGCCTTGCCTGGATGTCCGAGGGGAAGATCGACGCCCGGGATATGATCACCGACCTGATCCCCCTGGAAGAACTGCCGCGGGTATACCGGGAAAGGATCCATCCGGGGAAGGCCATAAAGGTAATGCTGAAGATCGGAGAAGAATTCTAGTCCTATAAATTCGAATTTCGAAGCACGAAATCCGAAACAAATCCGAATGACCAAAATTTCAATGACCCCAACACGCATAAAGAAGAATGCCCATCAAAGGAGGGCCTTTTGGGGCTTTTTGAAAATTTGAATTTTGGCATTGCTTCGAATTTCGATATTCGAATTTCGGATTTCTTAGTCAGCCTTCCTGGAAGCTTCGGCTTTCCAGTTATAGAAATACAAAGGATCGAAGGAGAATAAGGATGGGAATGATTTCAGGCGGACAACTGGCAGTGGATGCTCTCATTGAGAAAGGGGTAACCAAGGTTTTCAGCCTCTCCGGAGGCCACATATTTCCTCTTTATGAATGCTCGGAGGGTTCCTGCCTGGAGATCTTTACCACCCGGCATGAACAGGCGGCCGTTTTCATGGCCGAGGCCTGGGGCCGGATGACGCGCAAGCCGGGGGTGGCTCTGGTTACTGCCGGGCCGGGGTTCAGCAACTCCATCAGCGCCATCGCCAACGCCCAGATGGCCAATTCGCCCCTATTGTTGATTGCCGGTGTTGTGGGACTCAAGGCCAACGAGAAGCTCGACCTCCAGGATATGCGCCAGCTCCCGGTCATCGAACCTCTGGTCAAAAAGACTCTTTGCTGCCAGAAGACCGAACGGATCGCGGAATTCATCGATCTGGCCTACCGGACGGCGGCCAGCGGCCGTCCGGGCCCGGTTTACCTGGAGATCCCCATAGATATATGGAGCGCCAAAGTCGAGGACAGCGCGGTCAAGAAAATCAACACGGTGACTGAATCCCGGGCCGTGGACCTGGAGAAGGCCAGAGAGCTGCTGAAGATGCTGGAGGCGGCAGAGAAGCCGGTCTTCATCGCCGGAAGCGGCGCCTACTATTCGGGCGCGGAAAAGGAAATGGTAGAGTTCATCGAAAAAACGGGCGCTCCCGGTTTTACTTCCTCATCGGGGCGGGGAGTCATTCCCGATACGCACCCCTTATGTTTTGAAGCCGCATCGGCTATCCGGCCCGGCGCCGCATCGGATGCCTTGACGAATGCCGACCTCATCGTCCTCCTGGGCAACCGCATCAGCCTGTATTATGCTTACGGGGATATGCTCAATCCCAAGGCCAAATTGGTACAGGTGGATATCCAGCCCGAAGAGATCGGGAGAAACCGCACCATTCATCTCGGGATCCACAGCGACATCAAAGCCCTGCTCGCAGCCCTGAATCAAATGATCGCCGAAAAGGGAAACGCCACAATGCTCCGGCAGCGGTTTGCGCCCTGGATCGATTTTCTGAAGGGCAAGGAAAAGGAAAAGAAATCCTTCGGCGCTTTAGTCTGGGAGAGCAAGGCCGCGCCGGCGCACCATATGCGCATTTGCGCGGAGATCAATAAATTCATGGACCGGGAAGATGACCTCGTGGTCAGCGACGGAGGGGATACTCAGATCTGGATGGCCATGACCCGAACCGCCCGGCGTTCCGGGCACTACCTGGACGCGGGATTATTCGGCTGCCTGGGTTGCGGCCTGCCCTATGCCCACGCCGCCAAACTCCTCTACCCGGGCAAACGCGTCTGCTTGATCACCGGCGATGGATCCATCGGGTTCAACTTCATGGAGTTTGAGACGGCGATTCGGAAAAAGCTTCCCGTCGTGACGGTGATCTGCAACGACCAGCAATGGGGGATGATCCGCCACTCCCAGGAAGTCAAATTCGGCCGCTTCTTCAAGGAGGGCTCGGAGATCGGGATGGTCAATTACCACAAGGCCGTGGAGGCCCTGGGCGGCAAGGGGATGCTGGTGGAGAACCCGGACGACATACGCCCGGCCCTGGAGCAGGCCTTTTCCGCGAATGTGCCGGTGTGCATCAACGTAATGACCGATCCCAAACCCATCAGCCCGGGAAGCATCGCCCTGGCCATGATCGGAGGGATGGATGTGTCCAAGTTCCTCAAAGGCGCATAGAGCATGAGAGCGAAGAGCAAAGGGCATGTGAACAATACGTTATACGTTACTCGTTATTGGTTATCGGTATTGATCATTGGTCTATTTGCCTCATTTGCATCATCTGGCTCTCTGCTCTCTGCTCCTCTGCTTTATAAAATCATCCGGAGGTGAAATATGGCCAGAACCGCTCCCCCCGAAGGCTTCCTCTTCTCCCGGGGTTACACCCACTACGTCTTTATCCTCCTCTGGCTTCTCTATTTCTTTGATTATGTCGACCGGATGGTGGTCGTCTCCCTCTTCCCTTTCCTGAAGAAGGACTGGGGATTGACCGATGCCCAGTGCGGGGCGCTGGTCTCGGCCGTTTACTGGGCTATCGTCATCTTCTCTTTCCCCATTTCGATCTTGATTGACCGGTGGAGCCGGAAGAAGAGCATCGGCATCATGGCCGTCTTGTGGAGCCTGGCCACCATGGCCTGTGCCTTTACCAAAAACTTTCGGGCAACTGTTTGCCGCCCGAACGGCCATTGGTCTCGGGGAGGCGGGTTACGCCCCCGGCGGCACGGCCATGATTTCGGCCCTTTACCCGGAGAAGAGGCGGGCCTTCATGGTGGGCCTCTGGAATATGTCCATCCCCCTCGGCATGGCCGCGGGGATTGTCGCCGGCGGCTTCATCGCCACCCACTGGGGATGGAAGAATGCCTTCGGGATTGTCGCTTTGCCGGGATTGCTCATCGCCATCCTCTTCTTTTTTGTGAAAGATTACAAAACGGTCGGGTTGGAACAGACGGTTAAGCAGGAGGCGATGGAGTCGATCGCCTCTCCCGGCCAAGAAAAAGATGTCCAAGATGGACATCGTCCGGGCTTTTTCCCGCACCCCTTCCCTGTTGCTGACCTACTTGGGATTCGCCGGGATGATGTTCCTTACCATCTCCCTGTCCTCCTTCCTTCCCGACCTACTTCCAGAGGGTCCACGGAGCTCCGCTGCAAAAGGCCACCCTCTTGACCAGCGGGGTCATGCTCATGGCCATCATCGGCTCTCCCCTGGGCGGCTGGATTGCCGATCGATGGATGAAAAAGAGAATTCAGGCCCGGTTGCTGGTCCCCGCCATCTCCGCCCTCCTGACCGCGGTTCTCTATTTTTGCGGCCTGCATCTATTCTCCGGAGGGGCCGTTCAATACGCCATTCTCATCCTGGGAGGAATTGCTTCCATGGCCTTTGCTTCGTCGGCCATCGCGGTCACCCAGGATGTCGTCCATCCCGGTCTGCGGGCCATCTCCTACGCCCTTTGTGTGATCGCCCAAAATCTCCTGGGAAGCTCTCTCGGGCCGATCGTGACCGGGGCCCTCTCGGATGCGTACGGGATCGCCACAGCCCTGAAGCTCGCAACTTTTGCGGCTTTGATTTCGTGCGTCCTCTTTTACCTGGGGTCCAAGTTCTATAAGAAGGACCTGGACAAAGTGGAAAGGGTCGCTCTGACTGCGGAAAATTGAAGGACTGCCGGGGGACGATTCGGGTACCCATCTTGCGGGCGGCCACATAGGGCCGCCCCTGCATTATCCTGTTTGGTTCCCGCTATTCTCTCGCCCGCTTCGCTCAAGGCCGCAGAGAACGCAGAGAAAGAAAAAGCTGTTTTTGGGATGGCATTTAAAGGGGTTTTAACTCTGCGGTCCCTGCGGGCTCTGCGAGAAAAAAATGCTTTTATCTGTTTGTTATTTTTTCTCTTTGAGTTTGTTTCGGATTTCGAAATTCGGACTTCGGATTTTATTCTATTAGTCTCTGATCAGCACTTTGATCGCATCCGACCGGTTGGCCGTCTCAAAAGCCCGGGGAATCTCTTTCAGGGGAAACGGTCCAGTCAGCAGCGGTTTCACCCGGATCAATCCCTTCCAATAAGGGGCCAGGAGGCGGTCGAACCAGGCGAACCTCTCGTAAGGGGTGTTTACGTGCATGACGCAGGTCGTGCGGATGTTCATGCCGTCGTCGTGCCAGCGGCTGATGTTCAGGCGGATCGGCTCCATCACCCAGCTGTAGAGGGCGAGCGTTCCGTTTTTCTTTAAGATGCGGGTGGCCATGTTCATGGAGTCTTCCGTGCCGGCGGCCTCGAAGACCACGTCCACTCCGACACCTTTGGTCTTTTCCATGATCGCTTTCTCCGAATCCGGGATCTTGGGGTCAAAGACCTGGTCCGCCCCCAGCTTCCTGGCCAGATCCCGCTTCCCGCCCAGGGGATCGATCCCGATGACGGTCATGGCCCCCTTCCTCTTAGCCCCCTGGACCATCAGCTGCCCGGCGAAACCCAAGCCCATCACCGCCACGGTGTCTCCCAGCTGGACCCCGGAGTTGAAGATGGAGTACATCACGCAGGCCAGGGGCTCACCCAGGGATCCCAATTCCAGGTCCATCTCCGCCGGAATGGGATGCAGGTTCTCTTCCAGGGAAAGAAAATAATCCGCAAAGCTGCCGTTTTTCTTGCAGGACATAACCCGGTCGCCCACCTTATACTTACGAACGCCCTGGCCCACTTCCACAACCGTGCCTCCCCCCTCATGACCCAGCAAGGTAATGGGGAATTGCAATCCCGGCGGGAGGATGCCGTTATAAATGTTCCGGTCCGTGCCGCAGATGGAGGATTGATAGGTCTTTACCAGGACCTGTCCTTCGGACGGTCCTGGGAGATCTGCATGGATCACTTCAATCTTCCCGGGTTCCGGCAAACGGATAGTTTGAATTCTCATCCGCTTTCACTCCTCCTTAATAATGGTAAGGCAATATGGCATGTGCGCGGCTCGTCGACCCGGTCACATGTTTTCTCCCTGCTGCCCGGGCGGGAGAAATCGGCCGGGGGATCGAGAGCCTACTTTCCGCGGAGGGTCAGAAAAATGAATTCCCCCTTCCGGAAAACCTTGGCCGTGACCGGCCCTTTCATTTTATCCATTGCTGCCTTTAAGGCTTTCAGGTCCGGGGTAGCCTCGCCTCCGATCTCGGCGATAATATCTCCCCGCTGAAGGCCGTCTTTTTCGGCAGGGCTCCCGGCGCGAACGTCGGAGACCAGGACCCCCCGGGTTGACTTGAAGGAAAAGGACTGGGCCAGGGAAGAAGTCAACTCCTGCGCGGTGATTCCATACTGAGCCTCGGTCCCCCTCCCCTCTTCCAGGGGAACCGACATCTCCTGAAACATTTTCCTGGCCACGAAGACCGGGGCCTTGGCCTTCAGGGCCAGGACCATGGAGTCGCTGGGACGGGCGTCGATTTCGATGACCTTGCCTTCCCGTTCCAGGACAAGATTCGCATAGTAAATCCCGTCTTGGGAATGAGTGATGACGATCTTCTGGATCTTTCCTTTCATCTTCTGAATGATCCCCTGCAGAAGGTCATGGGTCTGGGGACGGGGGTGTTTGGTTCCTTCCATTTCCGCATTCATGGCGTTGGCTTCGCAGGGCCCGATCCAGATCAGAAGGGCGCGTTCCTCCTGAAGATCCGTGAGGACGACTACCGGCTGGTTGCTCGACGGGTCGATGGTCAGACGCTGGATTTTGACTGGAAGCAGTTCTGGAGATGCAGCCGCGGCGGAAGCAGATTGCCCGGTCGCTAATTTAGGAGACACAACCAGAGAGATGGCCAGGCAGATTCCCGCCAGGGTCCAAATATCCAACTTTCCTTTTCTTGGCATACCCCCTCCTTACGAATGAAGCACCAAATACCAATAAAGAAATTGGAATGATGGAATGATGGAACAATGACTAAATCGAAAAGCCAAACAAAAAACCGTCGTTATCCATTATTCCACCGTTCCATTATTCCATTGTTCCTTTTTTTATCCTCTGCGTGCTCTGCGGTTCAATCCTTTTCATCCCTGTTGGGATTTGGTTCCGCGTTTCGCGGGATTGGGATTTATATTTTCAGCTCTCCCTTGTCCAGAACGACCCTGCCGTCCAGCTCGATGGTGGCCTTCCACATGAGAAGGTCGTAATGAATGGCGGCCTTGATGTTCCCGCCCAGGGTGATGTTGGACCCGATGCCGATGTGAACCGAGCCCAGGACCCCTTCGTCATCCAGCATGATCCCGGTCATCCGGGATTCGGGGTTCAGCCCCACTCCTAATTCGGCTATGTTGTAACTGTTGTGGTCTTTTCTGGACTCCAGGTCGTTCCTCAGCACATCCGCCTGGAAACCGCCTTCGATCCCGACGATGAATCCCCTTTCCACTTTACATTTTACCGGCTCCTTCAGGACCCCGATACCCAGGTAGGGGATGCTGGCATCGGCCACAAGAGTCCCCTCGGCCGTTCCCTCCAGGGGGAAAAATTGGCCTCGATGGTCGGAACCGTGGAAAACTCCCCTGGCCCCACCAGACAATAGAGGGCATTGCCCCTTCTGCCTTCCTTGCGCATCGTAAGGAAGGTCCCGCCAGGGGTGGTCAGCTTGACCGATTCTGCCTCCTCGAAACGCCTGGCCACCTCCAGACAAATGGGCTTCTGTTTCCGGAAATCCGCCTCAATTCCTCCCCGGATCAAAAGGTCCTCGGTAAAGGCGGTCATGACGATGGCCCGCGATCCTGCAGCCGCAGCTTCTTTCATGGCCTTCGTGTGCGTAATGGACGTGCTGACCGGCGTCAGGACCACGTCGGCCTTTTTCATGGCCTCCGCCAGGCAGGCGGGAGGTTCTTCGCTGTGTCCCTTGCGGGGGATCATGATTGCCAGGATCGGCTCCGCGTCCCTTTCCTTTACCGCCATGGCGAGCACTTCCGCGATCTCCACCATATTGGTGTCCGTTATAATCAGGACGTTCTCTCCGGCTTTTACCCCGGCGCATGTTTCTACGATGGTCCTCGCTCCGCGAATCGTCTCAATCTGCTTCATGGTCGCCTTTCCTCATGCAAGGGCAGATCATCTTTCATCCTTATTTCTTTCTTCCCCCCCGCCTTCCTCAAGGGGCAAGTCCTGATAAATCAACTCGATCTCCTCCTGGTATTGGGGAGGGGCTAAAACAACCCCCCACCCTTTCTGGGTCTGAAAGATCCCGTCATAGGCGGAATCGTAATAGCTCCGGATCCGGTGGGGGATGTTCCGCTCGTTGAGCACCGAATCGAGCAGCCGCGCTTCGATCTCGTTTTCCAGAATCAAAATTTTCTCGAATTCCTCCATCCCCTTCGATTCCTTTCTCGCTCCATTCCACAATCCGCTGATGGCGTGACGAGGCGAGTCGCCTCTATCCTTTAAATATTATTGGAATCGACCCCGACCATCAACTGAAATATCGGGCCGTCTATGCTTTTTCCCTTGCCCACCTTCACTTTTAAGATACCTTTTCTTGTGGCCCGGGGGCAAGGCCGTGGTTTGAAGGCAGGATCGGCGGGTGGCGAAGATCCGATGAAAGATTCCTTTCCTTCCGCAGAGGAAGGCGGTAAAGGCATGGCCATCTGCGTATCCCCAGGGCCGATTCCGCCCGGACCTATGAAAGAACTTCTGCCTCATCATGCCGAGAACCACGTCCTTGCCCCCGGGCCGGGCACGGCCTCTAAGCTATGGACATTGATCTGCTTCCTGGAAAGTGAAGGTGGGCAAGATTCCTTTTTCCCTTGACACCCCCATTGCGAACTCCGGATAATCACCGGGGGTTTTCATTTCATGGCAGAATTGATTTAAAATCCTGGATTCCGGGTCGCCCCCGGCCTTCGCCGGGGTTGCCCGGAATGACGCTTCCTCTTTCTTTCAGGAGTTTTGCAGGAGCCTCGAATGTTCAGAATTAAAATGATCCAAACCCATACTGCAGGGCTGGGGCTGGAAAAGACCGGAGGCGTCGTCCGCGCGGGCCTGGCCCACTACAACACCCGCGAGGAAGTTGATTTTTGCCTGAAATGCCTGCGGGAGGTAGGCTAATAAAGCTGGGAAGTTGAATCCATTCCATCACCGAAGGAGAACTCCGATGGCCGGGAAAGCTGACGAAAAAAAGAAAAAGGAACTCATCAAAAAGATGCAGAAAGCCAGAGGGTACATGCTCGGCCCCTGGCTCTACCTGACCGAAAAGGATGTGGGCTTCATGGAGGCGTACAACAACCTCTATGAACGGGGGCTGACGGATGGGAAGGCTCTCCCCGCGAAAATTCGGGAGTTCATCGCCATTGGAATCCTGGCCTACCGAGGACTCGAGGACGCGGTTTACCACCACTGCAAGAGAGCCCTGCGCCTCGGGGCCACCAAACGGGAATTGCTGGAGGCCATCGAGTCGGCCATGATCCCCGGCGGAACCCCCACAATGGCTCTGGGATTGCGGGCGCTGGCCAGGATCGAGGAGGAAGAGAAAAAGAAATAGGGAAGCCTGCTGCTCCCTGCTCCCTGTCCCCTGCACCCTGTTTATATCCTCTTCTGCGGCTTGAGCCGGTAGTACTGCGTCCGGTCCGCCGACTTCACGGTGGTATCCCGAATTTGGATCCCCTGGAGGATGCTGAGGGGAACTTCGACACCTGCCTTTCCCAGGGCCCAGATCTGCCGGTAAAAATCCGCCAGCCCGCTGATTTCTTTCTTGTTTACGGTAAGGATAATATCCCCCATTTTGAGGCCGGCTTTTTCCGCCGGGCTTTCCGGAGTAACCCGGGTAACGAAGATCCGTCCATGGGTTTCATCCACATTCACCCCCAACCAGGGCCGGGGAGGTTCAGAGGTCTGACCTTTGTCAATCAACTCGGAAAGGATGGGCTTCAGATAATCGATGGGGACAAACATGTTCCCGGGAATCGCCCCTAAACCGGCAATGGCGATCTGGGTGAAGAGCGACCCGATCCCCACCAGTTTTCCCTGGTGATCAATCAGCGCCGCTCCGCCGAAGTTGGTATGAGGCGGGGCCGTAAAAATCGCATCTTCCAGAAGATATTCCCAGTAGCCGGCAAATTCCTTCCGGGAGATCACCCGGGCCCCTATGGCTCCGTCTTCTCCGCCGTGGGTCGCGACCAGGATCGGATCCCCCTCTTTGACTTCCGAAGAATTGCCCAACTCCATGGGCTTCACTTCCAGAGGTTTGTCCGCCTTCAAAATACCGAATCCGGTTTTGTGGTCATACGCGGTCGATTGGGCGGTGACGGCTTTTCCATCCGGCCCGAACACTTCGAGGGTCTCCGCTTCCATGATCAAATAACCGATGGTAAGGATGTGCCCCTTGGAATCGATCACCACCCCGCTCCCTTCCCGCTCGGTCCCTAAAGTCTTGGCGGACCGGGCATAATCGGGAACGATGGCCCGAATTTTCACCACCGCCTTGAGGATCTCCCGGGCAGCATCTTTGGAGTCCGGCTGAGCATGGGCAGGGAAATGAACGGCCAGCAGAAGGCTGAAAGGAAGGAGAACACGGCCAAGTTTCATGGTCTCCCTCTCCCTTCCATTTTCCTCATCAACCGCTCCCATTCATGGTTCACGTGTTCCTGGATGCGCTCCAAATCCCCTTCCCTCAGGAAAGAGAAGCGGCCCTGGAGTTCAAGGTACTCATTCACCGGAACTCCATCGGGCTCCATGCTGAGGATGTAACGGTCTCCCTCCTCCACTTCATAGAGGGGAAAGATCTTACTTTGAACCGCCAGGCGGGCGAGGCGGATGGTGTTTTCCGAAGCGAATCTCCATCCCACCGGACAGGGGGATAGGACGTAGATAAATTTGAGCCCCCGGATCTCCCCGGCTTTCTTAATCTTGCTCATAAAATCCTCAGGGTAGGCAATGGACGCGGTGGCCGCATAGGGAACCCGGTGGGCAGCCATGATTTCCACGATATCCTTCTTGGGCTGGCTCTTCAAACTGGCCGGGGGGGTGGTGGTCGTCCAGGCGCCCCAGGGGGTAGCGGAAGACCTCTGAATTCCCGTATTCATGTAGGCTTCGTTGTCATAGCAGATGTAAATGAAGTCATCGTTCCGCTCGGCCGCCCCGGAAAGGGCTTGAATGCCGATGTCAAAAGTTCCCCCATCCCCGGCAATGGCCACGACGGTAGTTTGGGTATGTCCCTTCATATCCAGGGCGGCCTTGATGCCCGAGGCCGCAGCGGCGGCCGATGCAAAGGGAGTCGAGTAGGTGGGAATCTGGGTAGGGGAGAAAGGATAGGTTAAGACAATCGTCCCGAGACAGCTGGCGGTGAGAACCGAGACCGTATTCTGGCCCAGGACGTGATAGGTATGGCGCATGACCACGGGCATGGCGCAACCGGGACAGGCCCCGTGGCCGGAGATCAGATATTCTTCCACCAAGTCTTTGGCCTTCATTCCCGCACCCCCTCTTCTGCTTTGCATAGAATGATATCTGAGGTGCAGGGGGAAATCAAGCGCCGATCAGTCATAGCCGGAATGCGGAATGAGCAAATTATGAAAGATCCATTTCCCAAAAAATAATTCCGCATTCCCCATTCCCCATTCCGCATTTGGGTGATTATGGATTGCACCGGGGCGCGGCTGGATGGTAGGATAGAATATCCTCCGGCCCGGGAATCCGGAACAATGACGGAAAGAAGAGAGGGATCATGAAACTACTGCGCTACCAAAAAGATCATCAATCCTCCTATGGCCTGTTGGAGGGGGATATGGTTTTCCAGATCGGTTCACCATACGCGGACCGAATCGATAAAGGCAGGGCCGCAGGGTCCCTGCAGAGCGTGAAACTCCTCGCCCCCTGCGAACCCACCAAGATCATCTGCGCGGCGAAGAATTACCCCTGGGGAGAAAACCCGTCGAAATCTCCCCGGCCGGTTCTTTTCTTCAAACCGCCCAGCTCGGTCATCGCTCACGAAGAGAATATCATTTATCCTTCCTCATCCCAACACCTCATCTTTGAATCCGAGCTGGTGGTGGTGATGGGCAAAGTCGCCCGGAATGTGCCCGTAAAGGACGCGCGGAAATATGTTCTGGGCTACACCTGCGGCAACGACGTCACCGCTTATGATTTCATCCTGCGGGACAGCGCCACTTTCCACGGCAAGAGCTTTGATACCTTCTGCCCCCTGGGCCCCTATATCGTGACCGACCTGGACCCGGAGGATACGACCATTACCTGCTGGGTCAACGGCCAGGTCAAGGCCAGCGGATCAACGAAAGGAAAGTATTACCGGTGCGCCCAGCTGGTCAGTTTCATCTCCGAGATCATGACCCTCTTCCCGGGAGACATCATCATGACCGGAACCCCGGATATCGGCACCCTCAACCGGGGAGACGTGGTGGAGGTGGATATTAAAGGAATCGGGGTATTGCGCAACCGGGTAGTCTAAAATAATTCACCGCTCATAGCTCAGATCAGCCTCGGGTAGCTCATAGCTCACAATGTTGAAGCAGAAAATCTTTGATCTGCTGAAATCGCCCGCTTTCAACCAACAGCTGAATTCGTTAAAGGAATTCCCCTTTCCCAAAATCCTCAACCATCTTTTCGCGGCCCTGTGCAGCGAAGACGAAGAAATCAAGTGGCACGCGGTGACGGCTATGGGCTTTTTGGTGGCTGATCTCGCCGAACGAGATCTGGAGGGGGCTCGAAACATTCTGCGCCGGATGATGTGGTCCCTGAATGAGGAATCCGGAGGCATCGGCTGGGGTTTTCCCGAAGCCATGGGGGAAATTTTAGCCCGGAATGAAGGCCTGGCCAAAGAATTTTCTCCCCTCCTGGTTTCTTACCTCCAGCCGGATGGAAATTTTCTGGAGTTTGAACCCCTTCAAAGGGGAGTTCTCTGGGCCATCGCTCGTCTGGCTGAAAGCCATCCGCAGATCCTGCAATCCTTGGAAGCCGATTCCTGCCTGCTGGCTTTTCTGAGTTCTCCCGACGCTCCGGCAAGGGGCTACGCGATCCTGGCCCTGGGAAAAATCGGGAAAAAAGAAAGCCTCCTTGGGTTGGAGGCTTATCTTCAAGACGAAACCGAGATTCCGCTCTATGAGAATCAGGAATTCAGGAGAGTTCGCATCAGCCAGTTAGCCCGGGAGGCAAGGAAATTATCTTTGGGATTCGACACTAAGGAGCAGGATCCAGAAAGCGTTTTTGAACCCAGCCGCTATCCCCCCAGGAAAGTCTAACTCTAACGAATTCCCCGGACTCATCCAGTTTCTCCACCTTCCTTCCGTTTTTGAGAACCAGGACCACTTTGCTCTTGAGGTTGGGTTCGGTCCTCATCTTGGTGATCTCCTTGGTGACGAAGAAACCCTTCGTCGGTCCTTCGACGCTCTTCCCGGCCGGTTGGGCAGCTTTGGCCACGGGAGGCGGCGGAGGGGCTTCCGTTTTTACCGGGGGCGGCGCGACGGTGGGAGCAGAAGGGAGGGGAGAAGGTGCAGCCGAAGCAGGCTGCAGAAAATCCGTAAAGACCCAGGCATCCACTCCGGAAGGCAATTTGATCTTGGACCAATTTCCCGATTCCCCGATTTTCTCCACTCTCTCCCCCTTCGGCAGGACGGCGATAATCTTGCTCTGGGTGGAAGGAGCCAGGCGCACGTTCGTGGCGGCTGCCGTCATCGCCGGTTTGAATAAAGTCTCTTCCCTGATTTCCGGCTTTTCTACGGGAATGGGTGCCGGAGGCACAGCCGCCTCTGCCCTGGGGGCGGGAGCAGGCGAAGGGGGAACAGGTTCGGACGCCCTTTCCACGACCGCCGGAGCAGCGGCAGCCGCCGCGGCAACCGGAGGGGCGGCTGCTTCGACCTTGGGAGCGGGCGTCTCGGCCGCCGGAGCCGGGGCCGGCCTGGCCGGAGCCTTGCCCACAGCCTCTTCCTGGGGCATGGAAGTTTTCTCGAAGGGAAGGATGTAGGGTTCAAGCCTCCGGTAAAGATCCTCTTCCGCTTTCATCGCTTCCCGGGGCGAGCTGTAGGTGAAATCCTTGAAGGGCTCCGCGGCATCCTTCCTCCCTTCATACCGGCAGCGGACATAGATATAGGTTTTCCGCTGGGGCTCCGGCGAAAACCGGATGTCGCATTTATTCCTTTCCCAGGCGGACAGGTTCTGATAGTCGGTCTGGATCACCCCCATCTCATGGTTGACCGTCTCCAAGGAGATCCCTTCCCGGTCCATCGCTTTCAAAGTCAGATCCCAGGCCTGGTTCATGTCCACCCCATAAACCCTTTTGGGCCGAAAGTAGGGATCCTGGGTATCCTTGGTTACGATGTTTCCCGTCGTCGTCCCTCCACAACCTCCCAAAAACGTCAAGCCTAGCATGAGGATGACCAGAAAAGGCCCCTTTTTCATGACTCTCCCTTCCTTGAGTTGGGATGAAGCTAAATCATTGGGACTTTTTCGCAATTTCAATGCCGCTCAAACGCATTTTACCCTATTTTAAAATTTTTTGCATAATAATATGGGTATTCGGAGTCATGATTGCCGGCGGAGCCGGAGGTTTGAAAGCGGAGGAGTATCTTCCCGGAAATAAATTGACAAACTGATTCCATCTTCTGAAAATAAGGTAGGAAGAATAGAGGAGCGCCCCTTCGGGGGTTGAGGACCGTCGCGCCAAAGGCGCGACTTGAGGAGCGGGGCTTCGCCCCTTGAGGCAATAGATCAAAAGAAAGAAGGCGATAAGGAGGCCGGATATGTCCCCCCGAACGAAATGGCTTTGGGCATGCTTGGCCATGGTGATTTTGACCTCATGCACCCTCCGGCAGGTTCAGCCTCCCCCTCCCCTCCCGCCTCCTCCCAAACCGGCCAAAATCGCTCTTGTCCTGGGAGCGGGCTCGGCCAAGGGTTTTGCCCATATCGGAGTGCTGAAAGTCTTTGAAGCGCAGAAAGTCCCGGTCCACATGATCGTGGGAACCAGCGCGGGAAGCCTGGTGGGAAGTCTGTATGCTTACGGATACAATGCTTTTCGCCTTCAGGAATTGGCCCTGCCTCTGGAAAAAGGGGAAGTTCTGGATTTTACCATCCCCGACAAGGGTTTTATCAAGGGGGAGAAACTCGCCGAGTTCGTCAACAAAATGACGAATAACACCCCGCTGGAGCAGATGAAAATTCCCTTTTATGCCGTGGCCGTGGACATTCAGAACGGAGAGGAGGTCGTTTTCGGAAGGGGAAACACAGGCACCGCGGTGAGAGCCAGCTGTTCGGTGCCGGGCGTTTTTCGGCCGGTCAGAATCGGCGACCGCATGTATGTGGACGGGGGAATCGTAAGCCCAGTCGCCGTCGATGCAGCCCGGAAGCACGGCGGAGACGTGGTCATCGCCGTGGACATTTCCTCCCAGGTGGAGAGCGCGAAACCCGAAGGGATTGTCGAAACCATCCTCCAGTCCATTGACATCATGTACTTTCGTCTGGCCTCCATCCAGTGCGCCAAGGCGGACGTGGTCATAAGACCCAAGGTCGGCCACATCGCCTCCAGTGATTTTTCCAAGAGGCACGAAGCGATCCTCGAAGGGGAGAAGGCGGCCGCCGCAGCCCTGCCCCAGATCCAAGAGCTCCTGGAGAAGCTGAAGAGGGAGGGAAGACTCCAATAAATGCGATCAGCCTGACGGCCTCGAGGAGCGTCACGCCAAAGGCGTGACTTGAGGAGCGTTTCACTCGAGGAGCGGGCTTCGCCCTTGAGGCGAAAATACTCCCTGCATTTGTCCTGAGTGCTGACTGGGGAATGAAGACCGGAATGATGGAATATTAGAATGTTGCCGCTTGAGATGATTTATTTTTTTAAAACCCCATTATTCCAGTATTCCAATATTCTATATTCCACTTTTCCAGCTATTGGTATAGATTTAATCTATGGAGTACGAAGGGATCGTCATCCGTCCTCCCAGCGAGGCCGAAAGTCTCATCCTCCAGGTCACCTTGGGGTGCTCTCATAATAAATGCACCTTCTGCCCCACCTACAAGGGCCGCCGCTTCCGCATCAAGGACCTGGCTCAGGTCAAGGAAGAAATCGACGAAATGGTCGATTACGGCCCATTCCGCAAGGTCTTCCTGGCCGACGGGGACGCCCTGATCATCCCCCAGCCTAAGCTCTTGGCCATCTTCGATTATTTGAACGAAAAGATCTCCGGCCTGCGCCGGGTGGGCATTTACGGCAACGCCAAGAGCATCCTGCGCAAGAGCGTGGAAGAGCTCAAGGAGCTGAGAGCCCGGAAACTCGGGATCATTTATCTGGGGGTGGAGACGGGGGA
Organism: uncultured delta proteobacterium; assembly: GCA_963802665.1. Lineage (GTDB taxonomy): Bacteria > Desulfobacterota > SM23-61 > SM23-61 > SM23-61 > SM23-61. The sequence goes on from CAWDJO010000005.1 coordinate 190,638, forward strand.
TCCGGCCCTTCTGGAAAAGATCCGTAAAGGGGCCACGTATGAGCAGATGGTGGAAGCCGGAAGGCGGGTGAAGGAAGCCGGAATCAGCCTTTCGGCAACGGTGCTTTTAGGGTTGGGCGGGACGGATCACGGAACCCAGCATGCCCGGGCTACGGGCAAGATCCTTTCCGATATCGACCCGGATTTTGCCAGCGCCCTGACCCTGATGGTGGTTCCCGGAACTCCACTGGATGAGGATAGGAAAGCGGGGCGCTTTCAGCTCCCCTCCCCTTTTGAGCTGCTCGAAGAGCTGGGAACGATCGTGGCCAGCTCCAACTTCAGCCGCTGCTACTTCACCTCCAACCACGCCTCCAACTACCTGCCCATCAAGGCCCGCATGCCCAGGGATAAGGAAGCGGTGGTCAACCTGATCCAGAAAGTGACCTCAGTCCAAGGACCGTTCCCTCCTGCGCCCGGAATTCCTGCGGGGCCTCTGATCACTTTTTCCCGGTCAGCCTTCGCGCCAGGTCGGAAAGGCCGGCCAGCAATTCTTCCTCCCGCCCCTTTGGGCACTGCAGGGAATTTATGGCCAAAGTGCCCTGGGTTTCCACGTCGATCCGTTTGACCTGAAGTACGGATGTACTCCCCACAGTTCCGAACTGCCCCAGAACGATCTGGGCGGCGGCCAGGCCTTTCCCCGCCCGGACTGCCTGCCGCTCCTCCACCAGGCCGGTCTGCTGAAGTCCCATCTCATTCAGCACCTGTTCCATATTTTCCCGGTTGACGAGGGAGAAAGCCCCCATCCGGAAGATCTCCTCCCGGAGAGCTTCCGATAGGATCAGGGCGATGACTTTGAATGGCTCACTCGTGTTTAGATCCAAAACCGCCAGACGAGTCCTCCCCGCAGCCGAAGCTTCCGCTTTGCGAATCTGTTCCAAATCGATCGAAGGCCCGGGTTTCTCGGGCAAGGTCTGTCTTTCAGCTCGGAGCAGGCTTTCCCGCGGGAGGCATGGATGGCTGGGCAAAGCTCCCCGGAGCCTTGGCCCTTCCTTTTTGAATGGCCATGGCCAGCATGTCTTCTTTGGCTTGCCGAAAAATTTCCCGATAAGAGGCCCGAATCATTTCCTCATATTGCGACGCCCCTCCTCCGGAAACTTGCATCCATACATCAAACTTTCTTCCGGTTTCTACATTGACCAGCACCAGTCGCCAGAAAAAATCCTTTCCCCTTCGGTATCGCTCCGTAAAGACTCCATATTCGGCATGCAGCGCTCTTCCCACCTTTCTGGCCAATTCCCAATGATTCTTGGACCATCGACCCATCCAGTCCTGTTCGGAATACCAGGATTGCCCTAAAACCAATTCAAGGTTTTCTTCGGGAACGACCTCATAAATTTTCAACCGCTCAAAATGCCTCTTCGCTACAGCAATCATATTCTTCGCATACTTCTCGTGAGGATTCATCCACGCCGGGCCCGTTGAGATCGGCACCACAAACACCCGCAGCTTGGCCGTCGGGGGAGGTGCGGGAAGGGTGCGGACCTGGACTTCCGCGCATCCGGTTACCACTGCAAAAAACGATATCGCGAGCAGCCAAAAAACGCGCACCAGACGGATAGAACATTTTTTCAACATCATTTCCTCGCTCCTCTGCCGCATTTTCAAGGGATTGCGATCCATGATTTTAACTGCAAATTTCCTGCCAGAATCGGATCGGCCGGGTAAGGCTCCCGCTTGGTATTTTTTTATCATAATTTCAAGGTGTTGGGCCGAAAAAAAGGCGCCCCGTCGATCATAGAAACCGGGCGCCGAAAGAACCAGGGGGCGAAATCAATAACTCTGGGTCAGTTTTTTGATCTGTCCCCATTGAATTGACATTTCTTCGTTTCTTTGCTTATAAAGGTGGGTAGACTGGAAAAGGCGAAAACATCCTCTTAATCAAAAGGAGGGCGATTGCAATCTTCCATCTTGGACCAGTTTTTTAAACCCCGTTCCGTAGCTCTCATCGGCGCCACCAGTACGCCGGGTTTTGGGCACGGAATTCCGCTGTTTTGGCAAAAAAACGGCTGGCTGGAAAGGGCATACCTGGTGAACCCCAAAGGGGGGAGAGATTCAGGGCAAAAAAGTCATCCCCTCCATCTCCGAGCTTCCCGAGGGGATTGATCTGGCCGTGGTGATCGTTCCCTCGCCGGCGGTTCGGGAGGTTTTGATCGACCTGGAGAAAAAGGGGATCCGGGCGGTCATCATCGAGAGCGCCGGCTTTGCCGAAATCGGCCCCGAAGGAAAGAAAAGGCAGGAGGAGTTGGCCGAGCTGGCCAAGGGGATGGGAATCCGCCTCATCGGGCCCAACTGCGTGGGAGTGGTGAACACGGAAAATCGATTCGCCACCATCGAAATCATGGACCCCGCCATGGAACCGGGCTCCGTGGCCATCATGGCCCAGAGCGGGGTGTTCGGCAACATTCTCCTCGACCACCTCCCGGCCGCAGGCTTGAAAATCAGCAAGGTGGCCACCCTGGGGAACAAGATCGACCTTGATGAAGCCGACTTCCTGGACTATTTTGCCGCCGATCCCGGGACTCGGGTGATTTTGATTTACATGGAAGGGACGAACGACGGCCAACGCTTCCTGCAGGCTCTGCGCCGCACCTGCCGGACAAAGCCGGTCGTCATCCTGAAAAGCGGCCGAACTCCCTACGGAAGGGAAGCAACCCTTTCCCACACGGCCAGCCTCTCCGGAGAAGACCGGGTGTTCGACGCCGCTTTCCGTCAGGCCGGCGCCATCCGGGCGATGAATCTCCAAGAGATGGTTGAGATCGCCCGGGTCCTTATCGCCCAGCCGCCGATGCGGGGAAGAAATATCGGGATCCTGACGACTTCCGGTTCCCTCGGGGCCATGACCGCCGACATCGTCTACCAGGAAGGAATGCGGCTGCCCCCCTGGCAGCCGGATACCATCGAAAAAATAAAAGCCCGGGCCCCCGGCTGGATGAATGTCAAAAACCCGCTGGACATCGGGCCCAGCGGCATCTTCCGCCCCGCCTGCGAGGCCGTTTTTGCCGACCCCAACCCGGACGGATTCATCCTGATCCCGGTCATCCCCTACGCGGCCATCGAGATCTACATGCGGCTGGGGGTTAAAGCCCGGGACATGCTGGGCGACTGGCCCGCTTACCGGGAAACCATCAAGGACAAGCCTGTGGTGGCCATTCATCTCGGCTACCGGGAATGGATCGAGCAGATCAAGGATTTGAGCGGCGCGGCCGTGGCCACCGTCTCTTCTCCGGAAGCCGCGGTCCGGGCTCTTTCCGCGTTGTATCAATTCAACCTTCGTTCGCAAAAATAAGCGAACCCCTCAAAAACTTTCAGGATTCCCGGAAAGGAACCGGGCTCTCTGCCCTCTCCCCCCAAAAAATCCTTAAGATTTCAACCTGACCTGCCGAAAGGGTTCCTGTAATTTCGAGGATATTCTTCTGTTCGAATTCGGGGCCTCCCGCACCGGAAATCTGGAACCCCAAAGAGATTGAGCCGAAAGAAATTCATGGTTGGCATAGGGCTTTGCCCTTTCGTCCGGAAATGATTGACAGGCGAAATTCCATCGCACATCCGATATTCCATTTTCGGGGTCGAGACAAGGGGAGTTCCCCCCTGCCCTTCTACCTGGCGGATTATGTGTGGCGTCCGCCGCCCGGGGGGCTCAAATCAAAAGAACGAATGGAGAATTTTTTCTTCTTCATTTTCAATCGGGAACAACAAATCCACAAAAACAAAAGCAAGGAGGAAAGAAGATCATGAAGCAGAAATTTTTCGCTCTTTTGGCCGTGGCCATCATGCTCCTGACCCTGGCCGCCGGGTGCGGCGGAAGCAGCAGCAGCAGCAGCGGCGACCCCTTCCGGCAATGTCAGCGGAAGCGCCGAATAAGTAAAAAATATCAACAACCTGAAAAATAAGGAGGTTTTAGGAATGAAAAAGTTTTGGTTATTGGCTTTATGCGCAGTGCTTTGCTGGGGAATGACGGCAGTTCCTTCCCACGCTGCCGCCCTGACCCCCGGCGCTACTTACACCATCACCATCCAGAAGATGAACAGTAACGGCACGGTGTCGGACGTGAGCACGACCGATGCTACCGCCGACGCCAACGGAAAGCTGAGCTTCTCTCTTACCAGCATGCCCACCAACGCGGATTGCAACTTCATCGTCTTTATCTTAAAAGACGCCGACGGCGCGGTGGTGCGGAAAGGCTTTGTTCCGGCTCCTCCGGCGGGGAGCACCAACCAGCTGGGCATCAACAACCTCTCCACCGCCCAGACCAATGCGATCCTGTCCGCCGCAGAAAAGATCGGGACGGATGATCCCATTCCGTTCGCTTATCTCATAACCCTCCTCCGGTCGGACGGAGCGACGGCCAACGACGCCGTCCTCTTTGCCGAGCTGGGAAAATATGCCATCGTGGGCACCGGCGGGTTTGAGGACACATTGACCACCACCTCGGGGGTTACTGCCACCCAGCTGGCCAATTTCAAGTCTTACCTGATCTACAACCCGACAGCCGGCAAGAAGACCCTCCGCGACCTGACCGCCAGCTTCAAGGCCGCCGTGGACAGCGGCGACGCAACCACCGCTAAGCAGGAGATGCAGAAGGCCGGCGGGTTCATGGCCGATGTCTTCATGGATGCGGCCTCTTCCGCCGGGATCGACTACACCCTGATCCTGGTGGCCCATGATGCGGCCGGGGTAGTGGCGGAGGCCCACCAAGCAGATATCATCAGCCAGCTCACCGCCAACGTGCAGTCCTCCATGGACCAGTCCATGAGCGCCTTCTTCCAGCGCATCGCGGCCATCAAAGTCAAGGGAGAATACACCAAGGCCCTGACCACCCTGGAAGCTTCGGGCACCCAGGTGGATACCTTCAACACCGCGGTCAACACCATGATGGACGCCATGGCGGCCAAATCGATTCGGATTATGCCGGACTTATTCAACGATCCCCAGGGTTATTGCACGGCCCACGGGAAAGACTTCGCCACCGTCCAGGCGGAAGTAAACGCCCGGTATCAGGCGGCCTTTACCGCTTTCCAGACCGCCATTGCCGCTTCGAACGCCGACATTACCGCCATGAAAACCAACGTGGCTACGGCTTTCGGAATCACCCATCGGGCATGCTCCCCGGCGATTTCGGTACTTACGTTGATTTTACCGGCACCCAGAAGAACTGGCCCATCCCTCAGGTAGTCATGGTTAACTGGATGGCCGCGAATGTTATCACTCCGGGCGGGTCCTTAACCTATACCCGCGACACCCTGGCTATACCTACCCATATGCAGGAATGGATGGGAACTTGCGCCAATCCTGCTGCCTTCATGAAGACAGCTTGCCTAGCGATTCCGGCAGTCTGGACCCCCGGGCGCCGCGATTACAGCGCCATGACCCCCAGTGCTTCCTTCAATGCCTACCTCGGGCTGATGGAGGACATTCAGATTATCGAAAACGCCCGGTTTGCCATCTACTCGGGGGGCGGTAACCCCACCCGCGAGCAGGAAAAGCAGGCCAAGTTGGATTTCCAGCAGAGGATGGAGGATGCTGCGGATCGGATCGGCGGAACGACCAACGGCACAACGGCAATTACCGATGAGCAGAAAGACGCCATCATCAAGCTGCTGATGCAGCCCAGCATGGATTAAAAGGCGATGAGGGGCGGGGATATTCCCCGCCCCTTCATTTCCGCCAGCGGCGGTTCCGTGGATTATTTAACATTCTCTTCAACCTCTCCTGAGGGATCGGATCCAGAAGAAGGCATTTCCTCCTTCTCCATAGGAAAGGTCCCTCTTTCCTTTTCCATTGACCCGCCCCAGGAATTTCTTGAGAATACGGGGGCGGGGCGGGGAAGATACGCAGGCCCTGTGTTCTATTCCCTTTTCATTCATTCGATCATCCTGCTCCTCCTTCTTGCGGTCCTCTATCAGCCCGATCACAGACCGGTCAAGGAAGTCAGCCATTGGGTCGTCAACCTCGTTTCCACGATCAAGGACGGACCGAAAGGACCTCAAGCCGTTTTGCCGGAAGAACCCCATGCCATCGCCGGGCCGATTCAGCCCATCCCGGAACCCCAGGCTTCCCCTTCTATGGGGGTGAAATCCGCCCCGGAAGATGGCCTTCTGCCTCTTCAGGAGTCTTCCCTGGATTCGGCAGCGTTGCCTGATAGCCCCTCTTCAGAATTTCCGCCGGCTGCCTCTCCCGCTGAAGAGGAGCGAGTGGAAGAAGCCGTTTTCGCCATGCAGCAATCGGCCGATCAGCAGCTGCAGATGGGGCAATATCTTTTCCGCATGAGATTCGGCGACCGGATGATCGGCACGAAAATAAAATATTTTCAAAAGACCTCCAGCGCCCATTTAAGCGGGCTCATCCAGAGCGGCATTCCCGAGGAGCTTCGAAAAAGCCTGCAGGGGAAATCGACGGTGGTCAGGATCCTTTATCAGGAGGATGGGACTCTGCAGGAAATCCTTTTCGATGACCGTTCCGAGGACCCGTTCATCCAGATCTTGAAAGACGGAATCCAGTGGGACACCCTGAACGCTCCCCGCAAGTTCGGCCTTCCCTTCCGCGAGATGAAAGTCCGCATCGGCATCGGCCCCGAGGGAAAGCCCTCTTCCCGCATCACTCTTCTGTAACCGCCCCCCTTTACCGCTAAAAGAAAATTTTCTTCCATTGATAATCCGCCGATTGAAACCGCGCCCGAATTCCTATATTCTGGAGACAGACGCAGATTTCTGCTCCCTTATAACCTAAGGTGCAGACGCTCTTTTGGGGCGCAGGGAGCGCGAGAAAAATGCCTAAAATGCCTAAAATTCGAAATGCCTAAAATCTTTTATCCGTGTTCATCCGCGTCCCGATACCGGTAAAAGGTGATGAGTGAGGGGTGAGGGGATAAAGACCTGTTCTTAATTTTAAGCATTTTAGGCATTTCGAATTTTAGGCATTTTTATCTGTGTTTATCTGTGTTCATCTGTGTCCAATATAAAATTTTTTGTTGCGCCGCAGGCGCGCTATGAAATCGAAAAACCACTCTCATCCCAATCCCGCTCCCCCAAATAACCCAGAAGATATGTCTTTTTTTGGTTTCCGGCGCATTCCGGCCGGGGAAAAGGGAGGACGCGTCCTCCGGCATTTCAACTCCATTGCCGGGAAATACGATTTCATGAACACCATCCTCAGCTTCGGGCTTCATTATCCCTGGAAAAGGTGGGCCGTGGAGACTCTGGGGCTGAAGCCGGGAGACCGGGTCATCGATGTCTGCGGGGGAACCGCCGACCTGTCGATTCTGGCCGGCGGGAGGGTCGGGGAAAAGGTCGGGTGTTCCTTTATGACATCAACCGGGCCATGATGGAAGGGGGAAGGCCCAAGGTGTCCCGGGTTTCTCTAAACGACCGGGTCCTCTACGTGCAGGGGGATGCCGAGCGGATCTCCTTCCCTCAGGGGGTTTTCGATGCGGCCCTGGTGGGCTTCGGAATCCGCAACCTTACCCACATGGAGAAGGGGCTGGCGGAGATGTACCGGGTCCTCAGACCCGGGGGGAAATTCATGTGCCTGGAATTTTCCCTGCCCACCTCCTCCTGGTTCCGCTTTCTCTATGACTTCTATTCCTTTCAGCTCATGCCCCTGGCGGGAAAGCTCCTGGCCGGAACCCGGGAAGCCTATCTTTACCTCCCCGAGTCCATCCGCAAATTCCCGCCGCCGGAGGAATTGAGCCGGATCCTCAGAGAGATCGGTTTTACCCGGGTGGCGTACCGCCGGCTGACGAACGGGATTGCGGTGATATATACGGGAGTAAAAAAAGACCTAACCGCAGAGGTCGCAGAGAACGCAGAGGTGAAAATGGCCAAATCCTCAGGGCCAGGAAGCAGGGGAAAAACGGCGCTCTTTCTCACCCTTCCCGGAAGGTCAAAACGGCCAAGGGGCTTTCCATGAACGATCTCTGCGCTCTCTGCCCCCTCTTCTTTCATCCTCTTGTTTCGATCCCCGGAAGACCGAAAGGCAAAGAGGAGTCCATATCCATAAAAGGATTTGTGTTTTTTTCCTTTATCAGGAAAAAGCTCTGCGATCTCTGCGTACTCTGCGGTTGATTTTTTCTTCATCCTTGGAGGGCGCAGAGACTTTCATAATTTCCTATTTGCTATGAAACTCAACTGGGCTGAACGATGGGCGGTCAACAACCCCACCCGTCCCATCCAGCAGGGATTCGAGATTCGCTGGATGAAGAGACGGAGGCCCCTGGCGCCAGGGAGCGCGGTCCTGGAAGTGGGCTGCGGGCGCGGGGCGGGGGCCGCCATCATCCGAAAAGAATTTCAACCCGCGGTGCTCCAGGCCATGGACCTGGACCTCCAGATGATCCGCAGGGGCAGAACCTATCTCCCGGAGGGAGAAAGGAAGAAGATCTCCTTCTGTGTGGCCGATGTCCTGCGTATCCCGGCCCGGGCCGGGGCCCTGGACGCGATCTTCGGCTTCGGCGTCCTCCATCACGTACCGGATTGGGAGAGCGCCCTGGGAGAAATCGTCCGAGTTCTCAAACCCGGCGGAGTCTATTACCTGGAGGAGCTTTACCCCTCCCTCTACCAGAACTTCATCACCAAACACATCCTCCTCCATCCCCAAGCGAACCGCTTCCGCAGCGGGGATTTAAAGCGGGCGCTTAAGGCTGCAGGGCTTGAGTTGAACTATCTGCTCGAGCATTCCAGGGTGGGAATCTTGGGGATATCGACTAAAAAAATTCAATTACTAAGGAGCCCATTATAGTCTAAACATCATTGGTTGGAGGACCTTTCGTTTTGAAAATTTCGATCTGGACTCCGGCTTTCGCCGGAGTGACGAATATTAGAAAGACATGGTTCTTTAGGGTCATTCCGGCGGAAGCCGGAATCCAGGATGATTTAAAGACAAAATCCCTGCCCAGACAATTATGGCCTTATTAGTAAAATCATTTTTTCTCTAGCGGAAAGGTCAGGGTGGCGCCGAACCAGCCCACCACGGTTACAATGGGAATCAAGGAGATGACCAGCAGGAGATAGAGGGTACTCCCTCCGCTGAAGGAACCGAGGATTTCAGGGTTCAAAACCCGGTAGATGAAAGCCAGAATCGAGAAACCCCAAAGGAGGATGGAGAAGCGGATCTTGATGATGACCGGCCTCATGGGTTCGGCCAGATAGTTCAGCCACCAGGTGAAATAGCCGGTCAATATGGCCACGGGCGTGAAAAGAATCCCCCCGGCCAGACAGTGAAGTGCCGTGGCTTCAAAAGGCCTGTACCTGGTGATCAGGAAGAGGAGAATGAACAGAGTTGGAGCGATAGAAAACACGATGGGGAAATGGACCACCATGGGGTGGGGGTGGCGTCGAAGGACGGGAAACCGGTCCAGCAACCCTCCTAACCATTTCGGCATGGGCCTGGCAGGCTCCTCCTTGGTCTTCAGGATTCCTACCTGCGGATACCGGTCCAGGACCTCTGGGCCATGCGGCGCGGCCCCAATATCGGCGGTAAGATCAGTCCCGGACTGATGGCGTTTCATATGCACGCCGGTCTTCCAGAACTTGCTGTTGGTCACGTCAAAGACTTTACCCTGGTGGGCGATGTAAACCGGTTTTCCCTCTTTTCCGTTAAATTCCTTCAATGACTCGAGCTCAAATTCTTTCATTTTAAAATCCTTTTCGGGACGCAGATTTTCGCAGATAAACGCAGAAAAAGAAAAAAAGAAATTTTATGGGACACAGATGAACACAGATAAACACAGATTTTATATTCGCCAAAGACTTAAAGACAAAAACCTAATGGGACGCGGATGAACACGGATAAACACGGATCCATCAAATACCTAAAAAGTTTGAAAAGAAAAAGCATGAATCCCTGATCTGTGTTCATCTGTGTTTATCTGTGTCCAATTCAAATTCTTTTAGAATCCTGAAAATCTGCGTTCATCTGCGTCCCAAAAATTAAAAAAACCAGCTCACCACCGTAACCCCCAGCATCGCCAGCGGGTAATAGCTGGCCCGGTTGAACAGGGCAAAGGCATCCGCTGAGCTTTTCCGCCGGTAAAGCCTGTATGCCGGGATCAACAGAAAGTACGTGCCGGCAAGGAGAGCCCCCCCGAGGTAAAAACGACTCGATTCCTGGGGGAGAACCCAGAAGGGCAACAAGCTCAACGCCACGGACAATCCCAGGGATACAAGGATGACTCGCAGGGCGCCTCCGGTGCCAAACCTCACGGGGATGGTTTTTGCCTGGAGTCTTCTGTCTTCCTCCAGGTCGCCCCAGTCATTGGGAACATTTTGCCCGCCGATCTCCCAGAAGAAGAGCCAAAAGAAAAGGACCGCCAAAAAGACCGGGGCCGGGTCTGGGTCGACGGCAAAAACCGCGGCCACGGGCCCGGAAGTCTTGACGAACCCGCTGATGATCCCCCGCAGATAGGTCACCTTCAAAAGACGGCAGTAGCTGAACTCCAGGAAACAGGCAAAGAGGAAAATAAAAGCGCAGACCGGATTCAGCAGGTAAGCCCCGATGACCGCCAGGGCCGCCCAGGCGAAAGTCCAGAACATCCCTTCCCGGTAGCTCAGCATTCCCTGCGCCAGGGGATGGCGGGCAAAGACACTGTCCAAGTCCTGCCTGGCCCCGGGAAGCCCGCTTCCTTGAAATTTCTCCTTGTCCACCCGGTGATCCACCACGTCATTCAGGGCATAGATTGCGGTGTAGCCGGAGAAGGCGGTGAGCAGTCCAAGGCCCATGACGGGGGCGGGAGGAAAGGTCCCCAACCATAAAAGGGCGCTCAAGCCGGGGGCGGCCAGATCCAGCAAGCCGTGAGGGGTCCTGGACAGGGCCAGAAAGAGCTTCAGCCGGGACATCCTTAATTGATTTTGGGCCGGTGTGGATGACAAAAGGATTCCCCTTTTGAGGAGGCTTGGTTTCATCCTCTCATTTTTCCGCCGTCAAAGGCAAATAAAAATTTAGGAGGAACGGTCCAAAATAAAATTGAATCCCCATACGGAATTTCCTTATAATCTCGTAAGGGGGCTATGCATGAGTGAATTCTCCCGCCGGAACTTCTTAAAAGCCGTCACTCTCGCCGGAACCGCGGCTGCCGCGGGTTGTTCCTCCGAATCCGCTCGCCAGCTCATCCCCCACATCATTCCCCCGGAAGATATCGTCCCCGGCGAGGCCACCTGGTACGCCACCACCTGCCGGGAATGCCCGGCGGGCTGCGGCCTTCTGGCCAAGAACCGGGATGGGCGGGTGATCAAAGTCGAGGGGAACCCCCTTCACCCCGTGAACGAAGGTAAGGTGTGCCCTCGCGGGCAGGCGTCCGTCCAGGGGATCTACCATCCGGACCGATACCGCGGGCCGCGGAGGAGGAATCCGCAGGGGAATTGGGAATCAATCTCCTGGGAGGCGGGGGAAGGACTCCTTCTGGCCAAGCTGAGCGAGTTGAAAGAAAAAGGAAGGGGCGAACGCCTGGTCTTCCTGAGCGAACTGACCACCGGCGCCCAGCGGGACCTCATCCGGCGATGGGTCGCAGAGCTGGGGGCGGGAGGTCCGCTCCTCTACGAGCCCTTGGCCTACGAACCCCTGCGCCAAGCCAACCAAACTGTCTTCGGCCAGGACCGCATCCCCACGTACCGGATAGACCGGGCTGACTTCCTCCTCTCCTTCGGCGCCAACTTCCTGGAGGCCTGGCTGTCCGACGTTCAGTACGCCCGCCAGTTTGCCTCTTTCCGGACTCCGAGGGAGAAGGGGAAAAATCTCTTTATCTACGTGGGCCCCCGCTATTCCATGACCGCGGCCAACGCCGACCACTGGATTGCCGTTTCGCCGGAGAATCTATCTCTGGTGGCCTCGGGCATCCTTCGGATCCTTCTGGCGAAGAGTTCTTCCCCTCCCCTTCGGGAAGAGCTGAAATCTTCCCTGGAAGGAAAGCTCAGAGATTTCTCTCCGGAGACGGTCCAAAGCCGCACCGGGGTGAAGGTGGAGACCCTCCAAGAACTCGCCCGGAAAATCTCCGCCTCCCAGAGGCCCCTGGTCTTGGCCTCCGGACTCGCCTTTGGAGACTCGAAAGCCGTGGACACGGCCACGGCGGTCAATCTTCTCAACCTTCTTTCCGGAGGATCCTCTTCCCTGCTGGATTTCGAAGACCCCATCTCCTTGGGGAATGTAGTCCGGGCGGAGAAGATGAAGGAGTTGACCCAGAGGATGCTCCAGGGGGAGGTGGAGATTCTCCTCATCCACCTCGCCAACCCGGTCTTTCATCTCCCTCCCTCCTGGGAATTTCAGAAGGCCCTCCAGAAGGTCCCCCTGGTGGTCAGCTTTTCCAGTCTTCCCGATGAGACCAGCGAGCTCGCCAACCTCATCCTGCCCTCTCCCACTTTCCTGGAAGCATGGGGGGACTACCAGCCGCGGAAGAGCGTGGAGGGCCTGATCCAGCCGATCATGGGACCCATGTCCGACACCCGGCCGATGGAAGACCTTCTCATTTCCGCGGGGAAAAAGCTGGCCGGGGAGAATAAGTTTCCCTGGAAGAACTTCTACGAAATGCTTCGGCAGGCCTGGGTGGAAAAGGGGAGAAAAACAGGTTCGGCCGAAGCCTTTTGGCAGGAGAGCCTGCAAAAAGGGGGCACCTGGATTTCTTCTCCCCAGCCGCCCTCCAAGCCCCTGCTCCCCGTGGCCGGCCTGAATTTCTCTCCTTCCGCCCCGGCGGAGCGAAAGGAAGGAAAATCCTTTCACTTCGTCGCCTACCCCACGATCCAGTTCTTCGACGGCCGGAGTTCCAGCCGGCCCTTCCTGCAGGAGCTTCCCGATCCGCTGACGCAGGTCACCTGGGGAGGCTGGGTGGAGATCAACCCCCGAACGGCCCAGGAGCAGGGAATCCAGAAGGGAGACTTATTGACCCTGCGCTCCTCCCACGGAACGGTGAAGGCGCCGGCTTTCCCCTACCCGGGCACTCCCGCCGGGGTGTTGGCCATGCCCCTCGGCCAGGGGCATACGACCGGGGGCCGGTACGCCCAAAGCGAGTCGGAAAACCCGGTCAGGTTGATTTCTCCAGACCTGGACCCATCCTGCAAGGGGTTGCGCTGGGCTCTTTCGGAGGTGACCCTGGAGAAGGCCGGAGATGCCCTTCCCCTGGCCAACGTGGACGGCAGCCTTTATCAGCACGGGAGGAATCTCGCCCAGGCGATCTCCTGGCAGGAGTACCAGGACCGGAAATCGGGGGAAAGAAGCCGGCCATTACGATGCCCCTTCCGGAAGGATTTTCCCCAAAGGACGACTTCTACCAACCTCACCGGCATGTGGATTACCGCTGGGTCATGGTCGTGGACCTGGACCGGTGCATCGGCTGCGGAGCCTGCGTGGTGGCCTGCTACGCGGAGAACAACGTGGCCGTCGTGGGAAGAAAACGGGTCCTCGACGGGCGGGAGATGTCCTGGCTCCGCATCGAGCGCTATTTCGACCCGGACCGGCCCTTCGCGCGCTTCCTCCCCATGCTCTGCCAGCACTGCGATGAGGCTCCCTGCGAATCGGTCTGTCCGATCTTCGCCCCCCACCACAGCTCCGAGGGGATTAATAACCAGGTCTACAACCGATGCATCGGCACCCGCTTCTGCTCCCAGAACTGCCCCTACAAGGTTCGACGGTTCAACTGGTTCACCTACGAGCACCCCGAACCGCTGAACTGGCAGCTGAACCCCGACGTGACCGTCCGGCACAAAGGGGTGATGGAGAAGTGTTCCTTCTGCATCCAGAGGATTGTGGAGGCCAAGGTGCGGGCCAGGAGCGAAGGCCGAAAGGTTCGGGACGGGGAATTCACCACCGCCTGCGCCCAGACCTGCCCTACCGGCGTTCTGACCTTCGGCAACCTGCTGGACCCGGAAAGCCGGGTCTCCAAGCTGATCCAGGATCCCCGGGCTTACCAGGTTCTGGGGCAGCTGAACACCAAACCGGCGGTCATCTACTTGAAAAAGATTACGCAGGAATTGAAGCTCTAAATACAAGGTTAAGGTTGAGGTTAAGGTCAAGGAATCCAGTTCCTGCCTTGGCCTTAGCCTCAGCCTTACCTTAACCTTGGCCTTAGCCTTGACCTTGACCTGTAACCTTGAGGCGCTTAAGCGCTAGGAGTTCTCTTTGGAAGGTCTCAGCTACAAGGATGTGAACCGGGAAATCCTCCGGACCCTGTCCCCTCCTACCCGAAGCTATTACTTCATCGTGGGGTTTTTGCTCCTGGGAATCCTGGGGGGCGCCTGCGTGTGGGCCTATCAGATCATGGTCGGCCTGGGGGTAACGGGACTCAAGCACCCGACCATGTGGGTCCTTTACCTGGTCAATTTTGTTTTCTGGGTCGGGATCGCCCACTCGGGCACCCTGATCTCCGCCATCCTGTACCTCTTCCGGGCGAAGTGGCGCACGCCCATCGCCCGCAGCGCCGAGGCCATGACGGTCTTTGCCGTGATGATTGCCGGGCTCTTCGTATTCATCCATCTGGGCCGGGTCTGGATTTTGTACTGGATCATCCCCTACCCCAACCAGCGGACCCTTTGGCCCGACTTCCAGTCTCCCCTGGTCTTTGATTTTCTCGCCGTCTCTACCTACCTCACGGTGAGCGTCCTTTTCTGGTACACCGGACTCGTCCCGGACCTGGCGGCGGTGAGGGATCGGGCCCAGGGATTTCGCCGAAAAATCTACGGTTTCTTCTCCCTGGGCTGGACCGGTACCGACCGGCAATGGCACCATTACGGCACCGCCTACCTTCTGCTGGCCGGGCTGGCCACGCCCCTGGTCATCTCCGTGCACAGCGTGGTCTCCTGGGACTTTGCCCTGGCCGTCATCCCCGGCTACCACTCCACGATCTTCGCCCCTTATTTTGTGGCCGGGGCCATCCATTCAGGATTGGCCATGGTCCTGACGCTCCTGATCCCCCTGCGCCGCATCTTCCATTTTGAAGAGATCATCACCATCCGGGACCTGGAATCCGTCGCCAAGACCACCATCCTGACCGGGCTCATCGTCGGTTATGCCTACCTCATCGAGTTTTTCATGGCCTGGTACAGCGGAAACATCTTCGAAAGACAGACTTTCCTCTTCCGGGCCGTCGGCCATCACGGGTTCATGTTCTGGCTCATGGTGTTCTGCAACTGTATAGCCCCGCTTCTCTTTTTCATCAAGAAGATCCGGACCAGCCTGGCCTGGCTGCTCACCATCGCGGTGCTCATCAATATCGGCATGTGGACGGAACGGTTTGTCATCATCATCGGATCCATGTCCCAGGATTTCCTCCCCCACAATTGGGGGTTTTATACCCCCCGTTGGGTGGAACTCAGTATTACCGTGGCATCTTTCTGCCTCTTTATGTTTCTCTTCCTCCTTTTTGTGAAATTCCTCCCGTCCATTTCCATTGCCGAGATCAAGGAAGATCTCACTCCGCTCCATCGGGGAAAAGGGAGGCGAGACCATCATGGCGCATGACCCCGCCCTGCTGGGCATTTTTCCTTATCTGGATGACCTTCTGGCCGCTTTGCGGCAAGTGAAGAAAGAAGGATTCAAGATTCTTACCGTATTCTCCCCCATCCATTTTTCCGAAATCCAGGAGATCCTGGGTCATAAACCCAGTGCGGTGAGATACTTCTGCCTCGCCGGGGGAATTCTTGGAGGGGTGAGCCTGGTGGGCCTGGCGGTCTATGCCCATCTGAGCTTCCGGTTGATCACCAGCGGCAAGCCCGTTCTGGCCTGGATTCCCTTTGTGGTCCCTTTCTTCGAAGGGACGATCCTTCTGTCGGTGATCTTTGCCGTGGCCGCCTGGATCCTCAAGGGCCGACTGCCCCGGGTTCGCCTCAACCCGGCCTACGATCCCCGGTTTTCCGAGGACCGCTTCGGAATTTTGGTGGGCTACCAGGGGCAAGAGCGTGAGGTCATTCTGAAACTTCTGAAGGAAGCGGGAGCGGAGGAGATTCGCGATGTCGCCGGGTGAAACCTACGGGTCTGCCCAAATTTCCCGTGGCTGGATCATCCTCTTTGCCGCCCTCGCCCTGGCAGGGGTCGGCGCCTTTCTCGTGGGGGTCGGAGGCCCTCAATCGCTGAGGGCCTGGCAGGCCTATCTGGTGAATTACGTCTTCTGGACCGGCCTCTCCTTCGGGGCGGTCCTCTTCGTGGCCGTGTTGAACCTGACCGACGCGCGGTGGGGCCGCTCCCTGAAGCGGCTGGCGGAAGGGCTGGGAGCTTTTCTCCCAGCCTCTTTCCTCCTCTTCTGGGTCCTGTATTTCGGCCGGGGAGAGATCTTCCCCTGGGTTAACGAGCCAATCCCGGAGAAAGCGGGCTGGCTGAACGTGGGGTTTCTCTTCGCCCGGAACGGCGCGGGGCTTCTTCTCCTGACCCTTCTCTGCATGGCCCTGATTTTCTATTCCGTTAAAGCGGACCGGGAATTCATTAACCGTCCGGCCGGAAGCGCGGACCCGACGGGAGGAAAACCCTGGAAGGTCCAGCGGATCCTCTCCCCGGTCATCGGAATTCTCTACGCCTTTATCCTGAGCCTCCTGGCCTTCGACCTCATCATGTCCCTCGACCCCCACTGGTACAGCACCCTTTTCGGGGCCTATTATTTTATGTCCAGTTTTTACGCTGCCCTGGCTGCCTTGGTCCTCATCTCTCACCTGTTCCGAAGGACCCACGGGCTTCAGGAATACATCCATCCTCACCATCTCCACGACCTGGGAAAGCTCCTCTTTGCCTTCTGCCTCTTCACCGGGTATCTCTTCTATGTCCAGTTCCTGGTCATCTGGTACGGAAATCTCCCCGAGGAGACCAAGTATATCATTCTGCGGGTCCGCTTTTCTCCCTGGGAGCCGATGGGATGGACGGTTCTGGGAATGATCCTCGTCCTCCCTTTTCTGGTTCTCCTGAGGAGGAAATGGAAGATGAACCCGGCGGTCATGATCCCGGTCAGTCTGGTCGTCCTCGGGGGCATGTGGCTGGAACGATTCATCCTGGTGGCCCCTTCCCTCTGGAAGGAGAAAGTTCTTCCCCTGGGCCCCCTGGAAATTCTCATCACTGCCGGGTTTTTCGGAGTCATGGCCTTGAGCCTTACTGTTTTTCTCGGGAGGGTACCCCTCTTACCGGTCTCCGATCCCTTTTTCCGGGAGGCCATGAAGCCCCACGAGGAGAAGGAGAAACCTTGAATTCACGGGTTTTGAAGGGAGCCAATGGAAGAGCGTAAGATAGAGCCCAAGCGCGGCATCGTATGGTTGGGCGTTCTGGCCCTTCTCTTTGCCGCTATGGCTTACTTCTATTATTCCTATCCGGAGCGGAATATCGGCCCCCCGCAGCCCATCTACTTCAGCCACCGGGTCCATGCGGGGGTGAAGGAGATCCCCTGCCGGTTCTGCCATCCCGGGGTGGAGCGTTCTCCCAACGCCGGGATTCCCCCCATGGAGAAGTGTTTCTTCTGCCATCAATACATCATCCCCCAGCATCCCCAGATCGTGAAGGAAAAGGAGCATTTTGACAGGGGAGAACCGGTGCCCTGGGTCCGCATTTACTGGATCCCTGATTTTGTATTCTTCAACCACATTCCCCATATCAAGTGGGCCAAACTCGACTGCACCGAATGTCATGGAGAGGTAAAGACGCTGGACCGGCTCCTGCCGGTCAATTTCGAGATGGGTTTCTGCCTCGACTGCCACCGAAAGCGGGGGGCGCAGGTGGACTGCTGGTTGGCATGTCACAGATAAGTGCCTTAAGTGCACTCAAGTGCCTCAAGTGCCTAAAGTTAAATAATGGTATTTGGAAAACGAGGGAAGAATGGACAATATGGAGTTTGCTAAGGAGCTTGAGAAGCCAGGACGCTTGATTTTGCAGTTCGGATCATTCGATCTATCGGCTAAATTACCCAATACCCCGAGGGGAGAGTCATAAGAGAGCAATTGATCAAAGTCCGGGCACCTCGATTGGGGCCAACTATCGCGAGGCAAATCGATCTCGAAGCAAAGCCGATTTCAAAAACAGAGATCAAAATATGCGAAAGCGAGGCCAGCGAAACGCAATATTGGTTGGAAATCATTCTGCCCAACTCGAATTGGCTGACCGCCAGAACAAATGAAGAAAGAATAGGAAGAAGTGCAACGAACTGCTGGCCATTTTTACCTCTATTGCTAAGAGCTTCAAATAAACCTATGATGAATAAATTGGAGATGTCATTTTTTCCCTGATACTTATAGGCACTTGAGTGCACTTGAGGCACTTTAGGCACTTTAGGCACTTATAGGCACTCTTAAGAGGTTTACCCTTGCCTCCATCGAGCCAACAAACTTACTCCACCGTCCGGGGCTTCTTCCTCACTTCGGCCTCCTGGTTCATCGTGGCCACGCTGGGGGGGTTTATCGGGGCCATTGCCCTGGTGGCGCCCGACTTCCTGCAGGGGATTTCCTGGCTATCCTTCGGAAGGGTCCGGCCCATCCACACCAACCTGATGATCTTTGGGTTCGTGGGCGCTGCCCTTCTGGGAGGAATTCACTATTTCGTCCCCTCCCTGGTCCGGGCCCCCCTGTACAGCGAAAGGCTGGGGCGGGTGACTCTCTGGGTCTACAACCTGGCCATGGCCTCCGGCACCGTCACCCTCGCCCTGGGCTATACCCAGAGCCGGGAGTATGCCGAGTGGATCTGGCCGGTGGACGTCCTGGTCCTCCTGTCTCTGGCGCTGATCTTCTACAATCTTCTCCGGACCGTTCTCCTTCGCCAGGAAAAGCTCCTCTACGTCTCGGTCTGGTATGCTTTCGCCGCCCTGGTCTTCACCTTCCTCATCTACTTTTTCGGCAATGCCGTCTGGAACCCCTCCACCGGGGCCATCAGCGGAATGCCCGACGCCATCCTGGCCTGGTTCTACGGACACGGGATCGTGGGGCTCTTCCTCACCCCCCTGGCCGTGGCCGTAGCTTACTATGTCATTCCCGTCGTCAGTCAAGCCCCCCTCTTCAGCCACACCCTGTCCCTGGTCGGCTTCTGGTCGATTCTTATGTTCTACCCCCACATCGGCACCCATCACCTCCTCCAGACGCCGGCCCCCACGTGGCTGAAGATCGTCGCCGTAACCGGGAGCATCGGCATGCTCATCCCCGTCCAGACGGTCCTCTTCAACCTCTGGCTGACCATGAGGGGGCGCCTGGGAAATATTCACGCCGACATCGGGGGAAAGTTTGTCTTCGCCGGTCTGGTGTGGTACATGCTCGTCTGCCTCCAGGGGCCGCTCCAGTCCTTGCCCCAGGTCCAGCGTTTGACTCACCTGAACAACTGGGTGGTGGCCCACGCACACATCGCCGTCCTGGGTTTTTCCGGGTTTATCGGTCTGGGGACCGTCTACTTCATCCTCCCCCGGATCACGGGCCGCCCGCTGTACAGCTCGCGGCTGGCCGACATCCAGTACTGGCTGATCCTGATCGGGCTGGCGGGTTTCTTCATCGTCCTCACCACCGCCGGCCTCATCCAGGGGAGCGGCTGGCTGAACGGGGAGGTGGTCTACCGCATCCTGCCGCAGATCTACCTGTACTTTGTCCTGCGCGCCGCCCTGGGCATTCTCATCATCGGGGGGGCGGTGATCGGTTTCTACAACATCGTGAGAAGCCTGTACGGGTCCCGGGCGAGCGAGGAACCCCCCCTATGAATATGAATCTGCGCCTGCTCCTGGGCGGAAGCCTGATGATCTTCGCCGCCATTCTCTGCGTGGCCGTGATCCTCCCCTGGGCCACCATGACCGAACAGCCCTCGGACATTCACCGTCCCCGCACCCCCGCGGAAGAAGAAGGCCGGAAGATCTACATCGCCAACGGCTGTACCTACTGCCACACTCAGTTCATCCGCAACCTGGATTGGGATCTGGGGGCCGAGCGCATCGCCCAGGCCGGGGATTACATTCAGGAGCAGCCCCATCTGCTGGGGTCTGAGCGGACCGGGCCGGACCTCTCCCAGGAAGGAGGGGAGCACCCCGATGACTGGCATCTGGCCCACTACACCAACCCCCGTTACACCCGGCCGGAGTCGGTCATGCCCTCCTTTGAATTTCTGGGAAGGGAAAAGATCGAGGCGCTCATCGCTTACAAGCAGGGGCTCGGTTTTAAGAACGCCGACTTCCGGGTCGAGCGCCAGAGGTCCTGGAAGAAAAAGGCCATCGAAGCCTATGAGGCGGGACCGGACAAGAATGTGGAGTGGCTCCACTCCCACGTTCCCGAGCCCTGGACCAAAGTTCCCAACCCCTACCCCACCACGGAGCCGGGTTTGAAGCGGGGACACAAGATCTACCAGAGTTTCTGCATCGGCTGTCACGGCCCGATCGGGGACGGCATGGGACCGGCCCAGCCGTATCTCTATCCTCCGCCGCTCAACTTCACCGTCTTGAAAGACCGGGGAGTCTCGGGAGGGATTCTCTACTACCAGATTATGAACGGGATCACCGGGACCGCCATGCCCTACTTCAAGCGGGAGCTCGAATCGGAGAAGATCTGGGACGTGGGGAATTACCTGGCCGTTCATTTCATCGGCGAGACCGATGCCGGGGCAGAGCCCAGGGGCATCGCCGCCGCTTATGAGCCTCCGGCCAAGGGGAATTGAAACCATGATGTATTACCTGCCCTGGGTCCTTCTTGTAGTCGCCAGCCTGTGGGTGAGTCTGGCCGCCTTTTTTTGGGGGTTGAAGAGCGGGCAGTTTTCCGACCAGACCCGGGCCCGCTATCTTCCCCTGCGGGATGAATTCCTGGGATCTGGTTTGAAAAGTCCTTCCAAGCCAAGACCGGAGCTTTACCTCCTCTTCGGAATTCTGGGCCTGGGCTGCCTGATCCTGGTCATCACCCTCTTCCTGGCCCTGAGCAGCCATCCATCGGGGGGGTAGGAAAAATGCGGTTTTTCGACGTCCTGGACTTCCAATACTTGATTCTGACCGTCTTTCTCGGGGCGGTTTCTCTCCTCCTCATCTATCTGGGCTTCCGGAGTTACTCTTTTTCCTGGAAGGAGAGGCCGAAGTCGGCTGAGGAAGAGCACGAGTACCCGGGGGAGTTGAGGATCGGCAACCATCCGATTCCCCCTCTGCTGCTCTTCGTTTTCATCGGATTCGGGGTGTGGTTTTTCATCTATGTGATTTTTTACGGCATCCTGGGCGAACCTTTTTAGACCGCCCCTTCGGGCGGCCTTATCTTCTCGGGCAAAGGCAGGATTGGGAAAAGGGACTTGATGCCATGCAGAGCCAAGAGCACCCGGAAGCGGAAAAGCAGGGCCTTCGCGGCTGGCTGATCGTGGGAAGCCTGGTCTTGTTGTTCCTGTTTTACGGCTTCTTCATGTACTTCGTTGTGGGAGACAAAGGGCCCCCTCCCTGGGATTTCGGGGTGGTGCAAGACATCCCCGGCCAATCTTCCTACTCTACCCATCCCCCGCGCCAGGGCAAGGGCACCGAGCCCGAACCCCAGCACGTATCCCGGAAGCCCTCCAAAGCTTTGACGGAGGTGCAGAAAGAAAAGCCATGACCTGCTATCCCCTCTGGATCCTTCTCCTCCTTCTCCTTTTCGCCCCCGCGGGATGCAATTACGGCCGCATGAACGAACAGGAGTCGGTTCGCACCTACGAGAAGAAGATGCCCGACAGCCCCCCGGGGACCATTCCCATCTCCGGGGGAGTCGAGGTCCTGAGCCGGACCGAGCCCAAAGACCTTAAGAACCCGGTTTCCCCCAATGCCGCTGCGCTTTCCCAGGGGAAAGGGGCGTACTCCAATTTCTGTGTTCAGTGCCATGGTCCCGAGGCGGACGGCAACGGGACCGTGGGCCAGAGTTTTGCTCCCCTGCCCACGAACCTGACCGATCCTCAGGTCCTGGAGCAGAGCGACGGAGAACTCTTCTTCAAGATCAGCCTGGGTTTCGGGCGCCATCCCGCCCTGGCGAGCACGGTTTCGGAGCAGGACCGGTGGGCGATCATCAATTATCTCCGCTCGCTTAAGGGGAAGTCCTGAAAGGAATGCCTAAAATGCCTAAAATTCGAAATGCCTAAAATATTTTATCCGCGTTGATCCGTATTCATCCGCATCCAAAATTGTTCGGAGTTTGTAGGGGCGCGCTGCTGCGCGCCCGTAGGGAGTTCGGAGTCAAAGGCGATAAAACCCCGTTTTTCGGTCTTGGCAATTTTAGGCATTTTAGGCATTTCGAATTTTAGGCATTTTTCATCTGTGTCCAATTGAATTATGGTTTTTGATTTCATTGCTCCTTTTCTAATCGGCATTGCCGGAAGCCTCCATTGCCTGGGGATGTGCGGTCCCCTGGTGATGGCTTACTCGCTCCATATCCGCAGCGCTGAAAAGGAGCCTGTTGCCGGGGCATCGGCTCTTTGGCGGAAAGGGATTTTCCATCATGCGACTTTTCACCTGGGGAGAATTTTTACCTACGGGTTTCTCGGGGCGCTGGCGGCCAGCGTCGCCCAGCTCGCCGACTTGAGCCGATTTTTCTCCGGATTCCGCAGCGGGATCACCCTCGGGGGCGGAATCCTGATGGTCCTCCTCGGGCTGGTTCTGTTGAAAGTCATGCCCGTCTCCCTGTTTTCTCTTCCCTCTCCCGGGCCGGAATCCTTCTGGCGAAAAATTTTTCCCCCCTCTTCCAATCCCGGCGTCTGATTTCCAAATTCGCTCTGGGATTGGCTACCGGTTTTTTGCCCTGCATGCTCTCCTGGGCCATGGTGGTGAAAGCGGCAACCACCCAGCATCCGCTGCCGGGCTTTTTGACCATGGTCTTTTTCGGACTCGGGACGGTTCCCGCTCTATTCCTGACCGGGCTCTCCGCTTCCCTGCTTTCCATGAGGACAAGATTTCTGGGGGAGCGGGTGGCCGCTGCCTCGATCATCGCCATGGGTCTCATATTGATCATCAAAGGGTCCAAGTACTTTGCCTGAATCCTCTCTCCCGACTCCAATTCCTCCCCTTCCGCCCGGCCAAACCCAAGAGGAGCCCGGCCGTCAAACCTGCGACCTCTGCGGGCTGCCCGTAGGAAGATCAAACATCTCCCGCACCATTGCCGGGGAGATGTACCATTTCTGCTGCCCCGGCTGTGAGCAGGTTTTTTTGATCCTCTTCAACCGCCCGGGGGGTAGACCGGAGAACTTCCGGGATACCGAACTCTACCGGGCCTGCGTCCGATCCGGGATGATCCCTAAAAGCCGGGAGGACCTGCCCTCTCCTGAAGCCGGTCCCTTAAAGACCGAAGATCCGGAGTTCTCCCCACCCCTCGACCTCAGCCTCGACCTCAACCTTCAGATCCAGGGAATGTGGTGTCCCTCCTGTTCCTGGCTGATCGAAGAAGTTCTCCGCAGAACGCGGGGGGTCCTGGAGCCCCGGGTGTCTTTTTTCTCCGACCGGGTAGAGTTGAAGTACCTGCCCCATCTGCTTTCTCCGGCGGAGGTCATGGAGAGGATCGCCAAGCTGGGATACCATCCATCCCTGCAACTCGAAGGGGAAGCCTTTTCTCGGGAGAAAAAAGACCTGCTGGTGCGGCTGGGAATCTCGGCCATCCTCGCCGTCAACATCATGATGATCTCCTTCGCCCTTTACTTCGGGTTTTTCCGGGACCTCTCGGCCGCCGTGATCGCCTACTTTTCCTACCCCCTCTGGCTGATGGCCACCCTGGTCCTTTTCTACGGGGGGCTCCCCATCCTGCGAAAGGGGCTCGCCGGCCTCCTCCACCGGAGGCCCACCATGGAGTCGCTCATCGCCATCGCTTCCCTGTCCGCCTATTTTTACAGCGTCTACCGCATGTCCCAGGGTAGTCTCCATCTCTATTTTGATACCGCCTCCATGCTCATCACCCTTGTGCTCCTGGGGAGATGGATCGAAATCCATATCCGGGATAAGGTGGCCGCCGGAATCAACGGCCTATACCATTTGACCCGAACGAAGGTTCGGCTCCTGGACCGCGAAAAGGAGAGATGGATTTCTTCCGATGCCCTGAGTCCGGGGGATTCCTTCCTCGTTATCGCCGGAGAAAGGGTTCCCCTGGATGGGGAAGTTCTGGAAGGGCGCGGAGATGTGGATGAATCCGTCCTCACGGGGGAAGCCCGGCCGGTACCCAAGGGCCCGGGAGACGGGGTCAAGGCGGGATCTTCCCTGCTTGGCGGGGAGATGAAGGTTCGGACCACCCGGGTTGGCCGGGAGAGCTCCCTGGGGCAAATCGTCGCCCTGATGCAAGCGGCCCTGGATAAGAAGAACCCGGCGGAGCTTATGGCCGATCGAATCACCCGCTGGTTCGTCCCGGCCATCCTGGCCATCGCCGGGGCCACGGGTCTTTCCCTCTGGCTCCTCTCCTCTCCCGGGGAGGAGGCTCTGCTCCGGAGTCTCACCGTCCTGGTGATCGCCTGCCCCTGTGCCCTG
Organism: uncultured delta proteobacterium; assembly: GCA_963802665.1. Lineage (GTDB taxonomy): Bacteria > Desulfobacterota > SM23-61 > SM23-61 > SM23-61 > SM23-61. The sequence goes on from CAWDJO010000005.1 coordinate 215,020, forward strand.
GGAATCGCCATCCCCATCGTGAAGTTGGCGTCCGTGGGGCTGGCCAAGTCCAAAGGGATCCTGGTGCGGGACCCGGCCGCACTGGAAGCGACGAAGGATCTCGATGTTCTGGTCTTTGATAAAACCGGCACCCTCACCGAAGGCAATTTTCACCTCCAGGAAATGGTGACTGACGAAGAGATCGACCCGGACCAGGCCCTTTCCCTCATCGCCTCGGTGGAATCTCACTCCGGCCATTTTCTGGCCAGGGAGACTCTGCGAAAGGCCCGGGAAAAATCATTGAAGATAGAAAAGGCGGAGGAATTTGAAGCCCTGGAAGGAAGGGGGGTGAAAGGCCGGGTGGGAGGCCAGGACATTTTTATCGGGAACCGAAAGTGGATGGGGGAGAGAAATCTGAGAATTTCTTCTGCGCAGGGGAAACGGGCCCAAGAGGCCGAGGCCCAGGGCAGGACCGTGGTCTTCGCCGGCTGGGGAGGGAAAGTCCATTCTCTCCTTCTCTTTGGAGACTCCCTCCGCAAGGGAATTCGGGAGATGGTCAAGGGTCTTCATGCCCGGGGAATCAAGACCTGGATCATCTCCGGGGATTCGCAGGCGACGACCCAATTTGTGGCCCACCAGTCCGGAATCCCCGAGTTTCGCGGGGAGACCCTTCCGCAGGATAAAGCTCAAATCATCAAGGACTTGCAGTCGAAGGGCCGGCGGGTGGGAATGATCGGCGACGGAATCAACGATGCCGCCGCCCTGGCGCAGGCGGACGTGGGATTTGCCCTGGGGACCGGAACCAATCTTTTCCAGGAAGCCTCGGACATCACTTTTTTGATGCCGGACCCGAGCCGGGTGATGGAAGCCATAGACCTTTCCCGCAGGACGGTGCGCACGATCCGTCAGAACCTCTTCTTCGCCTTCCTGTACAACTCCGTCGCCATCCCCCTGGCCATCGCCGGGTGGCTGAACCCCTTGATCGCCGTCTTGGCCATGTTCGCCAGCAGCCTTACGGTCACCGGGAATGCCTTGCGAATTTCCCGGGGCAGGGACCATGAACGGGCCCTGTTTCTTGTTCCCCTGCCCTCCCCGGAATCATGAAGGATGTCAAAATATGTCCGGGAAGGCACAGGCCCGTGGAAAAGTCTCCGAACCGGAAAGTCAATAATACCCCCTCTCCCTCGACGGGAGAGGGTCGGCCCTGCACCACGTAGGGTGCAGGACAAAGCCCTGAACCTCAAATGGTTCAGGGGGTGAGGGGGAGGGGAAATTTCAGCTTTTGCAAGACTATCAAAATTGCCGGTCAACCCTTTTGAAGTCCGTGCGTTATCGATAACAGACGGATATGAAAGCTCCCATGGAGTCAAGTCTGGATTCAAAGGAAATGATGAACCGGTTTTTGGCCGAGGTTGAACGCCGGGCTTTCCAGATGGCCAAATTCGCCACCCGGAACCCCGATGACGCCCTCGACCTGGTGCAGGAGACAATGCTCCAGTTCGTGCGGCGTTACTCGATCCGTCCGCAGCAGGAATGGAAAGCCCTCTTCTACCGGGTCCTGCGGAGCCGGATCACCGACTGGTACCGCCGAACTCTTGTACGCCGGAAAATTCTCGCCTGGCTGGGCCGCCCCGAAGAAGAAGACCCGGAGGATCCCCTTCAGAGTCTGCCCGATACGGGAAACCCCAACCCTTCCGATCATCTCCTGCGGCAGGAAGAAAGGGGCGTTTTGGAGAAAGCCATCCGGGCTCTTCCCTTGCGGCAGCAGCAGGCATTCCTCCTGCGCGCCTGGGAAGGGATGGACTTGAAGCAGACGGCGTTCGTCATGAAATGTTCGGAGGGAAGCGTGAAAACCCATTACTCCCGCGCGGTCCATACCCTGCGCGGCCTGCTGGAGGGCATACGTTCATGAATGCAAAGGATCCCGAAAAGCTCTTCCTGGAAAAAGTCCAAGGCCTCTTGAACCATGGGACGGAGAATCTCGGAAGCAAGACCGAGCGGCGGCTACAAGACATCCGGGGCCAGGCCTTGATGGATGCCGGGGAAAAGCGTTCCAGATTCTTGCACCCCCGGCGTTGGGTCCTGGTGGGCAGCTTCGCGATGGTGACCCTGGCGGCGGTGGGCTTATTCTTCTGGCTGGGTCCCTCCACCGAGACCCTGCCGGCGGGAGAGATTGAAGATTTGGAAATTATCGCCTCCCAAGAGCGGATTGATTTTTATCAGAACCTGGATTTTTACCGCTGGCTGGGAAGCGAAGAAAACCGTCTGAGGCCGAACGGGAAAGGTTTGTAACCTTTGAAGGGGAAAGAGCCCGAAAATAAAGCCATAGGAAGCGGAAGATGAATAAATACTTTTTGATCTTGGCCTTGGGGATGATCCTTTTCTCAACGATCCCATGCCGCGAAGCTCTTGCCGGCCCATGGGATCGGCTCAGCCCGGAAGAACAGCGGGTCTTGCGGCCCTTCAAAGAGCAGTGGGATCAACTGCCCGCCGAACGGCAGGAGCGCCTCCGCCGGGGAGCGGAACGATGGCAGCGCATGAGCCCCGAGGAAAGAAAACAGGCGGAGGAGCGGTTCAAGCGATGGCAGGAGCTTCCTCCCCAGGACCGGGATCTCATCCGCAAACGATACCACGACTTCCGGAGTCTTTCCCCCGAGGAGCAGGAAAGGGTCCGGCGCGGGTCCAGGTGGTTCCAGGATTTGCCCCCCCAGCAGCGTGAGAACCTTCGCGAGCAGTGGCAGAAATCGGCTCCGCCGGGAGCGCAGGGATGATAGGCGTCACCGGCAGTTTAACAAACCCCCGCAGAAATAATGATTCCCCCGGATGATCGACGAAAGCCCATCGATTTCCAGAATAACATCCTGTTTTTCTTAAAAAAATTGAAATCAAAAAAACCGGCTCTGTCAACCAATCCGTTTCCCGTGCGTTATACAGGTCAAAAGACCGTTCGTCCGAAGTAAGTCTGCATGTCGTTCATTCTCTCAGATCAGGAGGTGACCCTATCATGAAACGGTGGGTTATCATTGGAGTGTTGGTGGTCGGGATGCTTTTCAACTCTTTATCCCTTTCCTTTGCCGGTGATCGGGTCCGGGGACGTTGGGAGGGAGTGGCCATCGGACTTGGAGCGGTGACGCTCTACAACCTATTTCAGTATGGTCATCCTTCGCCGGTCCTCCCCCCTCAGCCTAGCCATTATGGGGGACCTTATCACCAGCCTCCGCCCGCGGTATACCAGCCGGCGGGTCATTGGGAAATCCACCGGGTTTGGGTTCCGGAGCGGCGGGAACATGTCTGGATCCCCGCCCATTATCAGAATGGGTACTGGATCGAAGGTTATTACCAAGTCCGGGTTTATCCGGGATACTATGAAGAACGGAAGGCCTGGATTGAAGGCCGGGCTTATTGACCTAGCCGCAGTTTATGCTTCCCGAAGGGGAAGCATAAAATTTGTCCCATCCCTTGCGGGAAAAATTTCCTTTAAAGATCGCCAATCCGGACACCTCGGGGGGAAATCTTCCCAAAAATGAATAAGGAATTTTTCCCGCAATACAAAAAAATCCTGTTTGGCGGAAAACCGGCTCTTGCGGGTGGGGATGGCAGTTGAATGAAACCTTCTATTTCCGTTCGGCCGGCCACCCCATTTAAATCCCGGTATAGAATTTGGCTGTTTCCAAAGGTAATCCCCCCTTGATGGATTCGATTTCCTGGAGTTCCTGCGAGGATTTTGCCAACCCCATCCTACCCCAAATCCCCCAAAATTGACGCTTTCTTGACGCCTTTGGGCCCCTTTTTGAGACCCAATTGATTCTCCAATGTTTAAAATAAATATAGATAAAAAGGGTCAAGCCAGGATGCGATTTATCAATCGGATGGACTTAGACTCCGGCAAGAGGTGAAGGATATGGCATTTCTAAAAAATTTCATTTTCCGGCATTCCAAGGGGGTCATGGACTATTTTTCCGATGCGGTGAGGATTTACGCCTTCAAAGCAGAGGAAGACGCCCGGTGGGCGGCCGTCGTTGCGGCCAAAATAGCCGGGAAAAAACAGAGAAAATTCATGATCGGCCATTTGGCCCAAATGACTTCCAATGTTTTGAAAAATTACCCGAACAAACCGGCTCGAAAAACCCTTGCCGACCGGATTGTGTCCCTTCGGGAGGAAATCGAGTCAAGAAACGGGAATCCCCGGATGCGCGGGAGGCTGAAGAAAAGCTGTTAAAACTGAATGAGGAATATCTTTACAGCCTTCGCCATGGGGATTCATCGATTTTTCGACGGAAGCACCCCAAATGCTTCTAAGCCGCCCTTCCGGGGCCAAAAGACAGAGAGCAAGAAAATGGATACCACAAGAATTATTTCTCTGGCCGGTCTGACGATGATCTTCTTTTGGATCTATCTTTCCATAAGAAGAAACCGGGACTTACCCAGGCGCCATGCGGCGGAGAGACTGTTTGAAGCATTCAAGGATGAAATTCAGGATTTATCTAATGGGAAGGGAGATGCCTACGAAATCCTGAAGCAAGCGTTCCCCAGGCACGAAAACGCCTACCTCCATTTCCGACCCTATCTGAATGGGAAAGTTCTTCAAAAATTCGATGAAGCCTGGAGAGACTATTCCTGTGGCGACAAGACCAATCCTCATCCTTTCCGAAAGAGAATTCTGCCCCCGGAAACGAAGCAGGGGTTGAGGAAAGACGTAAACTGCCGCTGAGGAAGATCTTGGCTCTTCTATCCTTGGCAAGAAAATATTCCCATCTTCCCCCGCGGTGAAATCGAAAGAATTCATTTCTTTATCTGTTTATTTGATTCTTCTTTGATATCTTCAAGGACGATGCTTTTTGCTCGTTTCCCACCCCAGCTCGTGGACCTGGCAAGATTCTTGATCGCTGGGGCGTAGGAGGGATCGAGAGAAAGGGCTGCTCGGTAGTTTTTTTGTGCTTCCTCACGGTCCCCTTGAATCTCCGTGAGGGCTCCCAGAAGGTTAAACGCCTCGGGGCGGGCCGGATCGAGGAAGATGGCCTTACGCGCATGTTCGATGGCTGCATCAAAATGACGGTTGCCGATGGATTTTTTGGCCAGTTCAATCGACGCTCCATAATCTGCCACCTTCCGCTCATCGAGATTCTCCCGATCCAGAACCCGAGATACCAGTGCCCGGACCTCTTCGGGGGAAAATGGCTTCTGGATAAAATCAACAGCCCCCAGTTTCATCGCTTCCACCGCGACTTCGATTGTTCCGTAGGCAGAAATCATGATGATACGGATATCGGGCCGAATCTCCCGGACCTGACGAAGGACTTCCATCCCATCCATCCCCGGCATGCTGAGGTCCAGAAGGATAAGGCCAAAATCCTTTTCCTTTAACTTGGCCAGGGCTTCCTCTCCGTTCGTGGCTGTGTCGGTCTCTAGCTGGAGGACCTCCAGAGATTGGGACAGGGTTAAAAGAATGTTCTTCTCATCATCGACAATTAGGACGGATCTGCCTTTCATGTTCTTTCTCCTTTTCGAGTTTACCCTGCGACGGGAAGCGTGAAGTTGAACGTACTGCCCGCTCCCGGAACCGAATCCACCCAAATCGTGCCCCCATGGGCTCGAACAATTTCCCTGCAAATGGCCAGCCCAAGTCCACTCCCTCCCAATATTTTGTCGCTTTTGACCTGAACAAATTTATCAAAAATTTTAGATTGATATTCATACGGAATGCCAGGGCCATTATCAATGACGGAAATTTGAATAAAGGGGCCAAATGCCCCGGCCGTTAGGCGAACGGCTCCCCCTCCCGGGGTGAAATGCAAGGCATTCGAAATCAGGTTGGTTAACACCCAGGCGATCCTATTTCCGTCCCCTTTCATATTGGGCAAGCCCTCAGGAACCTGGAAAGAGAGGGCGACCCCCTTTTGTTCTGCCGGAATTCGGAAAGATTCAACGACCTTTTCCAAGAGGGGACGGACGGGATTGCTGGAAAATTCCATTTCCATTTTTCCTGCTTCGATCCTGGATAGATCAAGGAGGTTATTCACTAGGACCTTGAGACGCTGCAAATCTTCATGGGCCGCGGAAAGAAGCTGCTGTTCTTTCGCATCGAGTTTCTTCGGGGCGCTTTCCAGAAGAAGATCAATACTCATGCCGATACTTGTCAAAGGGGTCCGTAGTTCATGGGAAGCAGTCATCACAAACTCACTTTTCAATCGGTCCAGTTCTGCCAATCTGGTGACATCCCGCAACAAGAGCACTACTCCTAACAGGGAGCCTGTCCTGCCCATGAACGGGGGTCACTGAAAACTGGAAATGGCGGCGTCCTCCATCGTGTTCCACAGTAAGGACTTTTTGCTTCTCTTCGATCCGGGGAGGTTGGCCGGATTCGATGGATTGCTTGATGTAGTTGAATAACTGCTCGTTTTTGACCACTTCCAGAAAATGCCTGGTTACCACTTTTTCCGGTTCAACCTGAAGTATGAATCCGGCCATGGGATTCATGTCGGTCACCTTACAATCTGCGTCTATCAGAACAAGGCCGTCATCAATGCTCCGGATAATGGATTCACTTTTTCGCTTTTCGGCCATGATCTGTTCGATATTCAGACTGTGATAGGCCTGCAATTTTTTGGCCATCGAGTTGAACTCCTCGGTAAGGCGACCGAGTTCGTCCGAGGACTTAATGGAAACCTCCACATCGTAACTGCCTTCCGAAATCTTTTGAGTCGCCTGCATCATTTGCTGAACCGGCCTTACGAGAAGGTTGGAGAGAAAGAGACTGAACGCAATCCCTATCGCCACGGCGGCGAATCCAATGATGCCCATGGACCAGATGGCCCTTTTGGCAATAAAACTTGCTCGATCGCTCACCTTATACATGTTTTCCTGGTTAATTTCCCGCAGGCGAATACAGGTTTCGCGCACCTTTAGGAAGGATGGCAGCATGGTTTCATGGTAAAAGATGGCCGTCTTCTGGGGGCCGGCGACGGAAATGGGCTTGATCTGGGATGAATGGCTCAGATAAGTCGCATATCCTGTTTCGATGGCGCCGACAATCTGATCCTCACCCTCGATGGTGATGTTGTCTTTGGCCCTGCCCAACCATTGGAAAAACTGGCCTTCATTCTCCCGGAATTGCTTCCATCCCTCTCCCTCGTACCCGAGGAGCACGAGCAGGACGGCGCTGTCTTGTCGCTCGAGCGCGTAGACCATATTTTCTGCCGCCAGAATACTCCGGTAATTTTCTCTCAAGATGGCCTCACTGGCCCGGCCCAAATCCCAAAGATGGAGAAAAGCCCAGATCAGAATTAGAACCATAAGGACCAGCGTGATGCCATATCCAATGAAAATCTTTTTCCGAAGGGTCCAGGTCATAGGGCTCCTCTTTACCTTTTGCCCGAAAAAATTCTTTTCAAGAACGGCGTTAATCTTTTATAGGATTATAAAGTATTAAAATTAAAAAAAATAGGTCCGAGTCCCTCCCGTCAAAGGTTTTATTGAAAAATTGACTCATTCTTGACTTTTGGGGGAGAACTTTTGAGACCAAATTGATGCGCAAATGATTAAAATGTAAATTGGATAATAGGATCGGAGGGAATTTCCAATGGGAGATCTCATTTTTATTGGGTTGGCTCTGGCCTTTTTTTTGGCCAGCTACTGGTTTATCGGGGCATGCGAACGACTGAGGAGGTAATTCCATGAACTGGTTATATCTCATTTCTGGCCTGATCGCCCTGGGGCTGCTCATTTATCTATTCTGGGCACTCCTGAAACCGGAGGATTTCTCATGAACATCTTCGGGTGGCTGCAAGTCATATTTTATTTAGCGCGTTCTTCTGGCGCTGGCGAAACCTCTGGGCTCTTACATGGCCCGGGTATATCAGAGGAGAGAGGACTTTTCTTCATCCCCTGTCTTGGACCGGTGGAAAGGTTCATCTACCGCCTGGAGGGGTGAAGCCTGACGCCGAGATGAATTGGAAGGAATACACCTGGGCGCTCCTGCTCTTCAACCTGCTTGGCATTTTCGCGGTGTACGCCCTGCAGCGTCTTCAGCCCTGGCTCCCTTTGAACCCCATGGATTTCGGGCCGGTCTCCCCGGACTCAGGCCTTCAATACCGCCGTGAGTTTTGCCACCAATACCAACTGGCAGGGTTACGGGGGCGAGACCACGATGAGCTATCTCACCCAGATGCTCGGGTTGGCCGTGCAGAATTTCCTTTCGGCGGCAACGGGGATGGCTGCCTTGGTGGCTTTCATCCGAGGCTTTGCCCGCTCCGCCGCCAAAGGGATCGGGCAACTTCTGGGTGGACCTGGTGCGCAGCACCCTTTATATTCTTCTTCCCTTATCTCTTGTCATTGCGCTTGGTTCTGGTTTCCCAGGGAGTGGTGCAAAACTTCAGGGCTTACCAGCCGGTCCCCCTTCTTGCAGCCAACCACGTTATGAAAAACCAAAGCTCGATGCCGCCGGCCAACCCCTCAAGGACGCCAAAGGCAATCCGGTGACCGAAACGGTAGCGGTGAAGGAGCAGGTTCTGCCCCTCGGACCGGCCGCTTCGCAAATCGCCATCAAACAGCTGGGGACCAACGGCGGCGGTTTTTTCAACACCAATTCCGCCCATCCTTTCGAAAACCCGACTCCCTTGTCGAACTTCGTGGAGATGTTGGCCATTCTCTTAATCCCCGCAGCCCTTTGTTACACCTTCGGCAAGATGGTGGGAGACACCCGGCAGGGGTGGGCTGTGCTCGCCGCCATGACCCTCATTTTCTGTGTTCTCTTGGGGGTGACTTTATGGAGCGAACATTCGACAAACCCGGCATTAGCCAGAATTGCTGGGGCCGACAAGCTTCCCCGATGCCCTTTCATCGGAAGGAAATATGGAAGGGAAGGAGGTGCGGTTTGGGATTGTAAACTCGGCCATTTGGGCCACGGCCACGACCGCGGCCTCCAATGGTTCGGTGAACTCCATGCATGATTCCTTCATGCCCCTCGGCGGAATGGTACCCATGTGGCTCATGCAGCTCGGTGAAGTCATTTATCGGGGGAGTGGGGTCGGGCTTGTATGGAATGCTGATCTTTGTGATCATCGCCGTCTTTGTCGCCGGGTTGATGGTCGGGCAGGACGCCGGAGTACCTGGGCAAGAAGATCGAGTCCTACGAAATGAAAATGGCCTCGCTGGTCGTCCTCATTCCCGTGCTTCGCCGTGCTTCTGGGTACGGCCGATCGCGGTTCTCTTCCCGCAGGGGACCTCCTCCGTGCTGAATCCCGGCCCCCATGGATTCAGCGAGATCCTGTATGCCTTTTCCTCGGCGGGTAGACAACAACGGCAGCGCCTTTGCCGGGCTGAACGCGAATACGGTTTTTTACAACACGGCGCTCGGCGTGACCATGCTTTTCGGCCGGTACTGGATCCTCATCCCCACCCTGGCGATTGCCGGCTCCCTGGCCATGAAAAAGAAGGTCCCGTTCAGCTCCGGGACCCTCGAAACCCATACCCCTCTGTTTATTGCCTGGCTGATCGGCGGTAGTGATTGTCGTGGCGGCCCTGAGCTTTTTGCCGGCCCTGGCGCTGGGTCCTATTGTGGAGCATTTGCTGCTTTATTGATGTTCCGGCGGAACATGGATCGTCCAACGCCTCCCCGCCGTAGGCTTTGCGGTGAGGAGGAGAAGGCATGAATAAGCCAGCCACATGAAAAAACAGTCTATTTATACAGGTCCAATTGTACAGAGGACGCCCTGTTCGAAGCCTTGAAGAAGTTTGACCCCCGGAAGATGGTGCGCAACCCGGTGATGTTTGTGGTTGAGGTGGTCAGCGTCCTCGACCACCGGGTTTTGGGTCCAGGCCCTCATCGGGAAAGGGGAAGCGCCCGCCGGTTTCATCGGCCACATTTCCTTGTGGTTGTGGTTTACGGTGCTCTTTGCCAATTTTGCCGAGGCCCTGGCCGAGGGAAGGGGAAAAGCCCAAGCCGCGGCCCTGCGGCGGATGCGCAAACAAACCCAGGCCAAGAGTCCTGTCCAAGGAATACCCGTCGGAGGGTAGATCGCAAGCCGGAAGCAGCAGGACTATACCCTGGTTTCCTCCACCGAATTGCGGAAAGGGGACTTCTACTTGGTGGAGGCGGGCGACATCCTTCCGGCCGATGGGGAGATTGTCGAAGGGATTGCCTCGGTCGACGAGAGCGCCGTGACCGGGGAGAGCGCCCCGGTGATTCGCGAATCGGGAGGAGACCGGAGCGCGGTCACCGGCGGGACGCGGATTCTCTCCGACTGGCTGATCGTGCGGGTCACCTCGGATCCCGGTGAAAGGTTTCCTGGACCGGATGATCGGCCTGGTCGAAGGTGCGAAACGGCAGAAGACGCCCAACGAAATCGCCCTGGACATTCTGCTGGCCGGGTTTACCATCATTTTTCTGGTGGTGTGCGCCACGCTTCTGCCCTTTTCCCTTTACAGCGTGAAAGTCGCGGGCCAGGGGATCCCCGTGACCATTACCGTTCTGGTCGCCTTGCTCGTCTGCCTCATTCCGACCACGATCGGCGGGCTCCTCAGCGCCATCGGCATTGCCGGCATGGACCGCCTGATCCGGCGCAACGTCATCGCCATGTCTGGAAGGGCAGTAGAAGCGGCGGGCGATGTGGATGTACTGCTTCTCGACAAGACCGGCACGATTACCCTGGGGAACCGCCAGGCCGTGGAATTGATTCCCGTCGGCAACATGAATATCCAGGAACTGGCAGAATTAACTCAGTTGGCCTCCCTGGCGGATGAGACCCCCGAAGGCCGAAGCATCATGGCTCTGGTGAAGGAAAAATACGGTTTGCGGGGGCGAACGGTGGCTCCGGCAGAGGGAAAAGGGATGCAATTCCTGCCCTTCAGCGCTCACACCCGGATGAGCGGGGTAGATATCAACGGCCTTAGAATACGCAAGGGGGCTGCGGATGTGATCATCGGTCAGGTGGAGAAGAATGGCCATCGTGTCCCCCGTGAGCTCAACGATGCCATAGACCGCATTGCCCGCTCGGGGGGAACGCCGCTCGTTGTAGCCCGGAATGACCAGGCGGTGGGGGTCGTTCACCTCAAAGATGTAGTCAAAGGTGGAATCCGGGAGCGCTTCGCTCAGCTCAAACGCATGGGGATCAAGACGGTGATGATCACCGGAGACAACCCGGTGACCGCCGCGGCCATCGCCGCCGAGGCAGGGGTGGATGACTTCCTGGCTCAGGCCACGCCCGAGGCCAAGCTGAAGCTGATCCGTCAGCACCAGGCGGGCGGGCGCCTGGTGGCCATGACCGGGGACGGCACCAACGACGCCCCCGCTCTGGCCCAGGCCGATGTTGCCGTGGCCATGAACACGGGAACCCAGCCGGCACGGGAAGCAGCCAATATGGTCGACCTGGACAGCAACCCGACGAAGCTCATCGAGATCGTGGAGATCGGCAAGCAGCTGCTTCATGACCCGGGGGGCGCTCACCACTTTCAGCATCTCCAACGACGTGGCCAAATACTTTGCCATCATCCCGGCCGCTTTCGCTTCCACCTACCCGGTCCTGGAGTCGCTCAACTTCATGGCACCTTCAGAGCGCGATCCTCTCGGCGGTGATCTTCAATGCCCTCATCATCGTGGCCCTGATCCCCCTGGCCTTGAGGGGAGTTCCTTATCGTCCTCTCGGCGCGGCGCGGCTGCTGCGGAACAACCTGCTGATCTATGGAATGGGGGGATTGATCGCCCCGTTCATCGGCATCAAACTCATCGATATGGTTCTGGTGGCGCTCGGCTTGTCGTAAGGAGAGTACCCGGAGGAAGAAAGGATTGAAAAAATGTTCAAGCAATTAAGGCCCGTTTTCATGGTTTTCCTTCTGCTCACCGTAGTGACCGGTATCGTCTATCCGCTGCTCGTTACCGGGGTCGCCCAGTTGGCCTTTCCGGAAAAAGCGAACGGAAGCTTGATTCGCAAGGAAGGCGGTTATGCCGGTTCTGAGCTCATCGGTCAACCCTTTGATGACCCGAAATATTTCTGGGGGCGCCTATCGGCAACGCCCGATTTCCCCTACAACTCTGCCTCGTCTTCCGGGTCCAACCTGGGGCCCTCGAACCCGGCCCTGGTGGAAGCGGTAAAGGCGCGGGTAGAGGCTTTTCAAAAAGCGGACCCGGAAATCAATCATCCATTCCCATCGACCTGGTCACCTCTTCGGGAAGTGGTCTCGATCCCCATATCAGCCCCGCCGCAGCTCTGTATCAGGCCCCCAGGGTGGCACGCGCCAGGGGCCTGTCCGAAGACCAGGTTCGTCACCTGGTGGACCAGTTCACGGAGCCCCGCCAGTGGGGTTTTCTGGGGGAACCAAGGGTGAATGTTCTGAAGCTGAACCTCGCTCTGGACGGACTTCAAAGCCATCGGGAGTCGCTCGATGGAAAGTGGAGTCGGGTTGAAGGGGCTTTCACAGCTTCGAGCGGGAGGCCGATTTCCTCCTCTTTATCCCTGGACAGGATTGGGTGTAAAATGGCTTGATGGCCCTGGAGAGAGATGCACGGGTGGCGGTTCATCGCCAGGATAATCCCTTTCCGCGTATGGAGCCATTTCTGCTTTCAGACGGAGGGTTGAAGGATGAACGGCGAGCATCGACCCGATCCCGATGCCCTATTGGCCCGAGTTCAGGCCGAGGAGCGGCAGAAGGCCCGGGGGAAACTGAAGATTTTTCTCGGCTACGCCGCCGGCGTGGGGAAAACATACGCCATGCTGGAAGCGGCCCATAGCCGGAAGGCTGAAGGTGTGGACGTGGTGGCTGGCCGTTGTCGAAACCCATGGCCGGGCTGAAACCGAGGCCCTTCTGCAGGGGCTGGAAGTCATCCCCCGAAAACAGGTCGAGTATCGCGGGGTGAAACTTACCGAGATGGACCTGGATGCGGTCCTGGCCCGCAAACCCCAATTGGCCCTGGTGGACGAACTGGCCCATACCAATGTCCCCGAATCCCGTCATCCCAAGCGTTGGCAGGATATTGAAGAGCTTCTGAACGCCGGCATCGATGTGTACACGACTCTGAATATCCAGCACCTGGAGAGTTTTCGGGACATCATCGCCCAGATTACGGGGGTGATTCAGCGGGAAACCATCCCTGACCGGGTGTTGGATGAAGCCTCGGAAATCGAGGTGGTTGACCTGCCGCCGGAAGAGCTGTTGCTGCGCCTTCGCGAAGGGAAAGTCTATATTCCGGAACAGGCGGCTCGGGCCATGGAGAATTTTTTTGAATCAGGGAATTTGATCGCCCTGCGGGAAATCACCCTGAGACGAGCCGCCAATCGCGTCGACGAGCAGATGCGCGAATATCTGGAGACCTATTCTACGCCTGAACTTTGGCCGGTTACGGAGCGCCTTCTGGTCTGTATCAGCGGCAGCCCGAGTAGCGAGCGGCTCATCCGCACCGCGCGCCGGCTTGCGGAAGAGTTAAAAACGGAGTGGTATGCCCTCTACGTGGAAACCGCGGGAAACGACAAGTTTACCCAGGAAAATCGGGAGCGGATTTGGCGCGAATTGCGACTGGCCGAATCCCTCGGGGCCAAAGAGGTAACCACCCTGACGGCGGATTCCGCGCCGGAGGCGGTGATCGATTATGCCCGAAAGCATCAAATCACCAAAGTGATTGTCGGCCGGCCCACCCGGCCCCGTTGGCGGGAATGGATGCGGGGTTCTTTTGTGGACCAGATCCTGAGGCAGAGCAAGGAAATCGATGTTTACGTGGTAAGCGATGCGGAAAAGATCAAAAAGGAAAAAGCCATTTCCCCGCCATCCTCCCCGGGTCCCCTGGCAGAGTTACCTCACCAGTCTGCTGCTGGTGGCCGGAGCAACCTTGGCCAGTGTGGTTCGCGCTTCGCTTCCTCACCCCTACCAACATGATCATGTTTTACCTCCTGGCGGTGGTGGTGGCCTCTCTCCGCCTGGGGTTCAGACCGGCTTTACTCACTGCCCTCTTGGGCGTATTGGCCTTTGATTTCTTTTTCATCCCGCCCTATTACAGTTTTGCCGTGGCGGACACGCAGTATTTGATTACCTTTGCCGGTCTATTAACGGTGGGGGCGGTGATCAGCACTCTGGTCGCCCGGGCCAGGAGTCAAACCGAGACGATCCGGACCCGGGAAGTTCAGACCACGAACCTTTATGCCCTGAGCCGGGGTTGGCCTCGGCGGTCGAGTCTGAAGGACATTTTAAATACGGTGATTCGCCATGTGAGCGAGACCTTGCCCGGGCAGGTCGCGATCTTTATCCCCGAGGGGGAATCGTTGAATCTGGAGGCCGGCTCCCCTGGGATTTCCCCGGGGGAAAAAGAGAAATCGGTGGCTCTCTGGGCTTTTCGCAACGGGCAGATGGCCGGGAGGGGGACCGAGACGCTTTCCTCCTCGGAATTTCTGTATCTTCCCCTGCAGACCGGGGCCCGGGTCGTGGGGGTCATGGGGATCAAAATGGAGCCCGCGGGTGAGGAGCTGGCCCCGGAACGCCGCCGGCTCCTGGAAGCCTTTTCCAACCAGGCGGCGCTGGCCATCGAGAGAGCCTATCTGGCTCAGGAAGCGGAACGGGCCCAGCTTCTCCAGGCCACGGAGAGACTGGAACGGTCTCTGCTCAACTCGATCTCCCACGATCTGCGGACCCCCCTGTCTTCCATCATGGGCACCTTGAGCAGCCTGCGGGACGAAGGGAATGTTCCCGGGGAAGAGTCCAGGCGGGAGCTGATCGACCTGGCCTGGGAAGAGGCGGAGCGGATGAACCGTTTTGTCGGGAATCTGCTGGATATTACCCGTCTGGAAGCCGGAGCTCTCAAAATCAAAAAGGAGCTTTACGACCTGCAGGACCTTCTGGGTTCCTGCCTGGCTTCCCTGGAATCCCGTCTGAAAGGAAGGAAAATCAAGATTCAAGATCCCCCCCGACCTTCCCCTCATCCCCATGGACTCCGTTCTCATGGCCCAGGTCCTGGTGAATCTAATGGAAAACGCCCTGAAATATTCTCCTCCCGAGGGGATGATCGAAGTGGCCGGCCGGATGCGGGAAAACGACGTGGAAATCGAGGTCGCGGATCAGGGACCCGGAGTTCCCCGGGAGCACCTGGGTCAAATATTCAACAAATTTTTCCGGTTCAAGCGCACCGAAGAGGTCGGCGGGACCGGCTTGGGTCTGGCCATCAGCAAAGGGATCGTGGAGGCCCATGAGGGAAAAATCTGGGCCGAAAACCGCCCCGAAGGGGGATTCAAAATCATCTTCACCCTTCCCTTCGCTCCCTCCGGAAGCGGAATATAGATTTTCGACGGGGGACCCTCAAAGATGACGACTCCAGGGAATGTGGACAAGAATTTGCCGAGGGTGCTGGTGGTCGATGACGAAAAGGCGATCCAGCGCTTCCTGAGGAACGTTCTGAGCCAGGCGGAATTTTCCGTGCATATCGTCGGAAGCGGCAAGGAAGCCCTGACGGCGGCCGTGGCCATCCGCCCCGAGCTCATTATTCTGGACCTGGGCTTGCCGGATATGGATGGGGTCGAAGTGCTCCGTCGACTGCGGGAGTGGACGAAAGTGCCGGTGATCGTTCTGTCGGTCCGGGACCGGGAGGACGACAAAATCGCCGCCCTGGATTCCGGGGCCGATGATTATGTCACCAAGCCCTTCGGGACCGGGGAGCTTCTGGCGAGGATGCGGGCGGCCCTCCGAAAAACCATTCAGGAATCTCCCCTGCCGGTCTATAAAGTGGATGGCCTGGAAGTAGACCTGGAACACCGCCGGGTTGTCGCGGAAGGGCAAGAGGTGCAGCTGACCCCCACGGAGTATGACCTCTTGCGCCTGCTGGTCACCCATGCGGGCAAAGTGCTGACCCACAATCAGATCCTCCGGCAGATCTGGGGACCCGCTTACGTGGAACAGCCGCATTTGCTCCGGGTCAACATCAGCAATCTGCGCCGCAAGATCGAGCCGGAACCCACCCGCCCCCGGTACCTCCAGACGGAACTCGGCGTAGGATATCGCCTCAAGTTGAAGACTTAACCGCGGCAAGCGTTATTTGCGATTCCTTTTCCAGCAGGACGGCCATCAGTCTTCTCCGGCCCACTCCAGGTGGTCCCGCAGGGTGGATTGCGCTTTTTTGATGTCCCGTCCTTCGATGGCTTTGACGATAGCCTAGTGCTGTTCGGCAACGCGGTCATAGTCCATGAATACCGACGCTTTTTGCTCCATCATGTTTTTCATGGGGTGGCGAAGTTCCGCCAGGAAACGCGCTAAAATACTGTTGTGGCTGGCCCTGGCCAGGGCGGCATGGAAAGCCAGGTCCGCCTGCACGGCCTTTTTCCCCACTTTTTTCGACGCCCGCAGCTGGGTTTGGTGGTGCTTGATCTCCGCGATTTCTTCCTTGGTGGCCCGCTCCGCGGCCATGCCGGCGATGGCATGTTCGATGATCTTCCGGACCTCCACCAGTTCATGGAGCTTGTCTCTCCAGTTCATCAGCATGCCCCACCGGAGGGGTTTGGTGAGAAAATCCCCCGCGGAGAGGCTGACGGTCGTCCCATGCCCGGGTTTCACCTCCAGCAGACCCACCAGGGACAGGGCGGCAATGGCTTCCCGCAGGGAACTCCTCCCTACCCCGAACTGTTTCATCAGCTCGGGTTCTGGCGGCAACTTATCTCCGCTTTTTAACTTCCCACCGGCCAGCAGGGATAAGAGCTGTTCGATGATCTGGTCGGTCAGTCGCTTTCTCTCAATGGGCATACCCGTGGCTTTCATCGCTCTATCATTCCTCCTGGTAAGAATGCCCGCTCCCGGCTTGAACCGATTCCCCCGGGGACAGAGAATGCGGTCTTGGATCCCATCCTCCGACCCATATTATCATCAGATGATCAGAATATCAACTTTTATCCTTGACAATCCCTCCGGATCCGTATTAAGAGTGATTACGAAAACGGGCCAAGAAAAGGGGGTGCCGAGAAACGATCAGCAGGGCGGCACGTAGGGTAAAAAATGTACAGAAAGGAGGTCAACCGCGATCACCAAGATGGACTTAGGATCGAATGAAAACCGCAATCGAGGCAAAAACAAGTATGCTTTCTTCCTTAGGGCTTTCGAGCCAGAAAATAATTTATGCATGGAGGTGTTTTATGAAAAACCCGAGAAGAATCATTTTGTTGCTTGCGGTTATGGTTTTTTCCCTGGCCCTGGTCTGCTCCTCGGCCCTTGCCCAGCAGAAGTATGTCTTGAAATTCAACCACGTGTTGGGTCAAAAAGAACCTTATCACCTGGGATTTACGAAATGGGCCAAAGCGGTAGACGAAAAAACAAAAGGCGGCCTCAAAATTGAGGTCTTTCACAGCGCCCAGCTTGGGGTTGAAGAAGACATCCTCGAGCAGATAAAGGCGGGCGCAAATATCGGACAGAATACCGACTCGGCCCGTATGGGCAATGTATGTCCCAGGGATCGCTTGCCTGAATGGCCCGTATTTCGCCGAGAATCTTGCGGAAGTGGCAAAACTCACGAAGGCGCCGACCATAAAGGGCTTTCTTGACGAACTGGCCAATAAACATGGTTTAAAAATTCTGTCTTTCAGCTGGGTCCAGGGTTACAGACATTTCTTTACGAATAAGCCGATCAGAAACCCCGAGGACTTAAAGGGCCTTCGCATCCGGACACCTCCTGCGCCCATATGGCAGGAGTCTGTCCGCGCTCTCGGCGCAACTCCTGTGGCTCTTGCCTTTGGAGATATGTACCCGGCTCTTCAGCAAAAGGCGATGGATGGAGTTGAGCTGGTATATAACAACATACCCGCTGGACGTTTCTATGAGGTTCTTAAGTACGTGACCGAGTCAAGACATATCATGCTGGTTAATTTTGAGGCGATCAGCTGCGAAGTGGTTTAATGGTCTGCCTCCTGACTATCAAAAAATTCTTGTCGAGGAATGTGATAAAGCCGGGATCGAAACTTCAAAGCTCATCATGGACAAGCTTGAGAAAGAAGTGAAGGCGGACCTGACAACAAAGAGAGGGATGATCGTGGTAGATAATGTGGATATACCCGCTTTCAAAAAGGCTGGAGATAAAGCGTACGAGGTTTTGAAAATTGCTGATGTAAAGAAAAAGATCTTTAATGAAATTGGAAAGAAGTAGGAAGGGTGTATAAACCGGTTCCTCCTGCCCCCCACTCTACCCTTCCCCTTAGGGAGAGGGTGGGGTGGGGTATGCCGATGAGCGTTTGGGGGTAACGGATGAAATTGAAGGATCGTGTGGCGATCATTACGGGCGGAGCAAGAGGCATTGGTAAGGCCATTGGTTCGGCCTTCGTTCGAGAAGGCGCAAAGGTTTGCCTTGTTGATGTGGATCAAGGGATACTGGAAACCGCTAAAAATGAAATTCGAAAAAGCAGGGAGGAGATTCTTGCCTTTCCTTGTGACATCACAAAAAGTGCGGACGTAAAAGCCGCAATGAACCAGGTTCAGAAGACATTGGGTCGGATCGACATCCTGGTCAACAACGCTGGGATTATCCGAAGGGGAACGATCGAGACAGTGACGGAAGAGGACTGGGACCGGGTTATCGAAGTCAATCTCAAGGGGACGTTTAACTGCTGTAAGGCTGTGGCAGGGATCATGAAGCAGCAGGGCTATGGGAAAATTGTAAACGTTTCTTCCATTGCGGGCAAGATGGGAGATATCACTTCGGCCCCAGGATATGGACCTTCAAAGGCCGGAGTGGATGCTCTGACAAAAACCTTGGCAAGGCAACTGGCTCAATATGGGATCAATGTCAATGCCGTATCCCCTCATGCGATTGAAACCGAGATGAGCGCCCAGTGGTCGGAGGAGAGGCGGAAAGAAATCATCGCGTCCATTCCTCTCGGCCGACTTGGCAAACCAGAGGATGTGGCAGAGGCAGTGCTCTTTCTGGCTTCTGACGATGCTTCCTTCATCACCGGCGAGATCCTGGACGTGAATGGCGGGGCCTTGATGGACTGATTGAAAAACGATGAACAATGGACCGTGGACCATGAACCATGAACGCAAGTCCCGCCCTATGCACGGGATCATTCCTTTGGGTGTAAAGACTCGAATTCTAATCGACAGAAAATGATTTCTTACAAGGAAAGTGTGGAGGTGTTGGCGCATGAAAGAAATCTACGAGTTTATCTGTAAGAAAGAGATCCTCATCGCCCAATGCGCATTGGGGATTCTTTCATTATTGGTATTTGCCGCGGCTGTAGGGCGATTCTTATATTATCCCTTGAACTGGGCGATGGATGCGGCAACATTTCTTTTTGCCTGGACGGTTTTTCTGGGCGCCGATGCCGCGATGCGATTGGATAGACTCTTCTGCATTGAAGTGATCACGGGCAAACTCCCCCAGAAAGCGCAACTCTATCTCAAATTGATTAATTATGCGATCATTGTTATTTTCTTAGCTGGGCATGATCGGATATGGCTTATGGCTTTCCTACACGACCCGGTTGAGAACCTTTCAGGGGATCCCGGGTTTTAGTTATACATGGGTTACGCTGAGTGTGCCGTTTGGTTGTGCCCTGATGTTGATCACCGCGATTTTGAAAATCAAGACTTTTGTGCGAGCGATATCGACGGGTGAATCGATCGAGAAGCGTGAAGAAGGCGTTAGTGGTGAAATCATCTGAATCGAGTCTCATTACGACTGACAGCCGGGAGACCATGAAATGACGTTAGTAGCGATTCTGTTTTTTCTCTTTATGTTAATGGGAATGCCAGTCCCTTTTGCCTTTGGTATTTCCGGAGTTGCCTTCTTTCTACTACATCCAACGTTGCCATTGACCATGCCTGTTCAACAAGTGCTTTCCCAAACCCAAAACTTTCTTCTGCTTGCAATTCCATTGTTCATTTTCGCCGGCAACTTACTCAACGAGACCGGTATTACCGAACGAGTAATGAAACTGGCGTCGGTTCTGACTGGACATATGCGCGCCGGGATGGCCCAGAGCAACATGGTGATCGCTGCATCGCTGGGCGGGATTACGAGTTCGGCGATTGGTGACGCCGCTATGCTCTCGCGCGTGTTGGGGCCGGGCATGATCAAAAAGGGATATTCCGGAGGATTCTCGGCAGCCGTCATTGGTTGCAGCGCACTAATCACGACGATGATACCCCCGGGTATCGGGCTGGTTTTATACGGCAGTATCGCCGAAGTTTCCATCGGACGGTTATTTGCGGCGGGGATGATTCCCGGCATTTTAATGACGATATTTTTAATGGTTGCGGTAGGCTTGAGGGCCAAGCAAAAAGGTTATCTTCCCGAAAGAGAAAAACGGGCACCGCTCAAAGAGATTGCGAAAACTTTTGTCGATTGCATCTGGGCTTTTCTTTTCCCGGTCATTCTGATAGCCGGATTAAGGTTCGGGATGTTTACCCCGTCCGAAGCAGGTGCTTTCGCGTGTGTCTATGCCGTTGTTATTGGAGCGGTCGTCTACAAACGGTTTTCCTGGAAAGGAATGCTCCAAACACTGGAGAGCACGGTCGTCGATGTAGGAATGGTCATGTTACTGATCGCTTTGTCGGCGACCTTCAGTTACGGTATTGTCTGGGATCAAATACCGCAAAAGATGGCCGAGTTCATGCTGGGGATTTCCAATACCCCTTGGATGGTCATGCTGATCATTATCGGATTTTTGCTCTTTGCCGGAACCGTTCATGGACTCCACGGTGTTAATCCTGATGTTGACTTCGATTCTGACTCCGATCGCTGAGCAGGTCAACGTCGATCTGGTGCACTTTGGGATCATCATGGTGCTGACTCTGACCGTTGGGTTATTGACCCCGCCGGAAGGAGCGGTCCTTTATATCGTCTGCACGATCTTCAAATGCTCGCTCTGGGATTTTGTCAAAGAAGGTTGGCTGTTTATGTTGTCTATTGTCGTGGTGGTCATATTGGTTATTTTCTGGCCGGATTTGGCTTTATGGCTTCCGAATCTGACATTTGGAATTGATTAAGACAATCATCTTGTATTTTTATCTCGTTTCCATGTTCCTGCGCGTAAACGAGGGAAAATTTAAAATCTGAATCGCAATCTGCAATCTGAAATCCTCGGGGGAAATGAGTGAAAAGGGATGAAACCATCGGAGGCATCGTCCTCTTTATTTTTGGGGTGATTACGACCCTCTCTCGCTCCAGAATGCCCATCGGAACCTTCCGGGCGGCCGGAACGGGGTTGTTCCCTCTCATCCTGGCGATCTTTCTCATGATATTATCCGGGGTCTTCCTTTTGAACCTTTTTCTTCGGAAAAAGAAGGAACCGGGGAAGAAGGAACTGGAGATGGAAATTCATGGATCAGCCAGGAACGTCATTCTTTTCCTGGGAACCATGGCGCTGGCGACCCTATTTTTAAATCCCCTGGGATACCCGCTGATATCTTTTCTTTTGATGGTGGCCCTCTTGAGAATTCTGGGCACGAGAAGATGGACCTTCAATATTCTCTTGTCCCTGGTAACGGCGGCAGCTGCTTATTTTCTTTTTGTGGGATGGCTCAAGATCCCTTTGCCCAAAGGGTGGATCGGAATCTGAAGGAGGATTCATCATGATTGAATCCCTCCAGGGCCTGATCAATGGTTTTGGAGTCGCCACCACGATTCAAAACCTCCTTTACTGCCTGATGGGGGCCATCGTGGGGACCCTGGTGGGAGTCCTTCCCGGGCTGGGGCCCATTGCCGGGATTGCCCTCCTTATCCCGGCCACCTTCGGCCTCAACCCCACTTCGGCAATCATCATGCTTGCCGGGATCTATTACGGGGCCATGTATGGAGGGTCCACCACCTCCATTCTCCTGAATGTTCCGGGAGAGACGGCCTCCGTGATCACCTGCATCGACGGATATCAGATGGCCCAGAAAGGGAGGGCTGGACCCGCCCTGGCCATGTGCGCCATTGGTTCTTTCATCGCCGGGACCATCGGGATTTTTGGACTGGTTTTCCTGGCGCCCCCCTTGGCTGAGGCCGCACTGGCCTTTGGCCCTCCCGAGTACTTCTCCCTCATGGTCTTCGGGTTTATCGTTTTGAGCAATGTGACCGGAACTTCCTTGATCAAGTCGCTCATGATGGCGGTGGTTGGGTTGATCATCGGAACGATTGGAATCGACCCGGTCACGGGAGACGCCCGGTTCAGTTTTGATTTCCCCTACCTGATGGGAGGGATCGAATTCGTGGCCGTGGCCATTGGGCTCTTCGGGATCGGAGAGGTCCTGGTCAACGTGGAAAGGCCCCCGGAGATGCTGGAACAAAGGGTTCTCGTCCCCCGGCTCCGGGAGCTCTATCCTACCCTTCAGGATTTAAAACGATCGATTTGCCCTATTTTGCGGGGTGCGGGAATCGGATTCGGAGTCGGTTTAATCCCCGGACCGGCTCCGGTTATCGCCACCTACGCCTCTTACATGACGGAAAAGAAGATCTCCAAAACTCCCGAGGAATTTGGGAAAGGGGCGATTGAAGGAGTGGCCGGGCCCGAATCGGCCAACAACTCCGCCTGCCAGTCCGCTTTCATTCCTCTATTTGTGTTGGGCATTCCCTTTGCCCCGCCTACGGCGATTTTATTGGGTGCTCTGCTTATCCATGGAGTAACCCCCGGCCCCATGATGATCGGAGAGCATCCGGAGCTCTTCTGGGGCGTCATTGCCAGCATGTATATCGGCAATTTCATTCTCCTTCTTCTCAACCTTCCCTTTGTTCCTTTCTTTGCCAACATTTTGCGGATTCCCAAGAATATCCTGTTGCCGCTGGTCATCCTCTTCTGCATCACCGGAATGTATACGGTGAACAACTCGGTGTTCGATATCTGGATGATGCTCTTGTTCGGGGCTCTTGGTTTTATCATGAGGAAATGGGCCTACGAGGGAGCTCCACTTCTTTTGGCTCTGGTCCTCGGACCGAAGCTGGAGGCGGCTTTTCGGCAGTCTCTCATGATTTCACACGGGGATTTCAGCACCTTTGTCGATCGACCGATCTCGCTCGTGTTTCTTTTGGGAACGCTGATATTTCTTGCCGCGCCGTTATTGAAACCCGCATGGCGCAGGGCGCAAGGCATAAGGCGCAAGGCGCAAAGGGCATAGCCTTACCGCAAAGGAACCTCAGCCGAAAAGGAAGGGGGGAAAAGGGCAAAGGCTGCAAGGCGGAAGGCCAAAGGGGAGGATGGATGGGAAATACAAATGGCGGGAAGCAAAATGGGAATCAAATGAAAGGAGGAGCAAAATGTTTAAAAAGATCTTTCTGATTCTTCTGGCATTGGCGGTTGGAACGGTTCCTCTTTATGCGGCGGAATTCCCAAC
Organism: uncultured delta proteobacterium; assembly: GCA_963802665.1. Classification (GTDB taxonomy): domain Bacteria; phylum Desulfobacterota; class SM23-61; order SM23-61; family SM23-61; genus SM23-61. The sequence goes on from CAWDJO010000005.1 coordinate 238,261, forward strand.
CAAGGAAGTGCAGATCATCATCCCCTGGGCAGCTGGGGGGGCGACAGACCTGATCTTTCGAGCCCTGGCGGCCACAACCGGAAAATATCTCGGGAAAGCCGTGGTCGTGGTGAACCGGCCGGGGGGAGCGGGGGCTGTGGGATATACAGAGGGAATGCAGGCCAGGCCCGATGGGTACATCCTCACCGCCGCAGTCACTCCCTTGACCATTCTGCCCCATCAGGTGAAGACGGCCTTTACTTACAAAAATTTCGAACCCATCCTGAATGTGGTGGACGACCCGTCCATGTTTCTGGTGAGGGCCGATGCGCCCTGGAAAAGCCTCCAAGAGTTCCTGGATTATGCCAGGAAGAACCCGAACATGATCACGGTAGGTAACTCCGGAGCGGGCGGAGGAGTTCATTTAGTGGCAATGGCCTTTGAGAGGGCCGCCGGAGTTAAGTTCAATCACATTCCTTTTGCTGGAGGAGGACCCTCCGTGACCGCTATCCTCGGCGCGCATGTGAATGCCGTTTCCGTATCGCCGCCGGAGGGGATCAGCCAGGTTCAGGCCAAAAAATTAAAGATCATCGCTCTCTTTGCCAAACAGCGGCTCGCTATGTTCCCCGATGTACCCACGGTAAAGGAGCAGGGAATCGATTTCGCGATGGGGATGTGGCGGGGATTGGCGGCCCCCCAGGGAACTCCCCCGGAGGCAGTCAGGATACTCCACGATGCCTTCAAAAAGGGGATGGAGGACCCGATTCTCATCAAGAATGCCAAAGACATGGCCGTAAACCTGTCCTATATGGGACCGGAGGACTTCGGCAAATGGATGGCCCGGGATCACGATTTCTACGGCAAAATGGTGAAGGAAATAAAAAAATAATATAAAAAGGGAAAGGAGGGAAAAAAGATGAAAGGCATCCGGTTTGGTTTAGTTCTCTCGACGATCGCCGTTTTTTGTTTTCTGTGGGGTTGTGCGGAGATGGCTCCGTCGGTTACATCCGGGAAGAAAACGGCCATCCGTGTGGGGAGTCCCTTTAAAGCCGGTCATATTCTCGTCGACGCCGCTGGAAAATTCAAGGAGTTGCTGGAAAAAGAGAGTGGCGGGAGATTCGCGGTTGAAGTGCAGGCAGGCGTTGCTTCAGAAGAGCAGATTAACGATTCGAATAGCAAAGGGACGATCGAAATGCAATCGAACGGCCACCGGGCCCTGGAGATCTTTGGGCCCCAGTATTTCTTCCTGAATGCCCCTTATGTCTTTAAAGATCTCAGCCACGTCATGAGGGTTTGGGAAGGAAACATCGGAAAGAAGGCGAGAGAGCAAGTGGAGAAAGCCGGGAATGTGAAGTATCTGGAGCTTGTTTCCCGGGGGCTCCGCCAGACAACCTCGAAAAAACCTCTCTATACCCCAGCCGACGTCTATGGATTAAAGCTCCGGCTGCCAACCGTCAAGACCTGGATTGCCGTTTGGAAAGAGATGGGAGCGGACCCCATACCCATCCCCCTTCCCCAGCTGTATTCATCTTTGAAGGAAGGAAAGGCGGACGCATCCGAGGGCGATCTGGGACAGGTTGCCTCCTTTAAGTTGAATGAGGTTCAGAATTATCTCACCATTACCAATCACCTGGTCCAGACCGGGGGGATCATGATCAACAAAACCTTCTTCGATGGATTGCCGAAGGGGGATCAGGATTTGGTGCTGAAGGCCGCTAAAGAAGCTGCCAATTGGGCGAATGAAAAGATGAAGAGTGATGAGCTCAAACTTCTCCTCGACCTACAGCGCAAAGGGATGCAGGTGATCATCCCTGATGCCGATGCTTTTAGGGAGAAAGCAAAACCTGCGGTAGAAGGACTTTTTAAAACCGAGTGGCCGGTGACCACCTGGAAAGAAGTCCTGGCGCAGTAATCAGCAAGCCGCAGGCAAGGCATTCGCGAAAATAATCCATCGGACGAGTAGGGGCGGGTTTGAAACCCGCCCCTACAGCCGGACAGACCAGAAATCCGCAGGCACAATTCATGAATTGCCCTTGCTTTTTCTCCTGTACCAGTGTTGGGTAAAGTCTTTAAATTTTTTTGGGATTTTTTCACGAATCTTTATCCGCGTTTATCCGTCTTCATCCGTGTCCCCAAAAGTTCGGAGTTTGTAGGGGCGCGCTGCTGCGCGCCCGTGCGGAGTTCGGAGTCAAAGGCGACAAAGCCCTTTTTTTAACTTTAGGCATTTTTGGCATTTCGAATTCTAGGCATTTTTTATCTGTGTTTATCTGTGTTCATCTGTGTCCTGATAGAAAATTTTTTGGTTGCGGCTTTGCCGCGTTGTGATATGTTCTGAAAGTCCGCCATCTCATACCGAGGTAAAAGAATGACCCCCTTTAAAACCCTCTTCAGCCCATTCCAGATCGGTACGTTGGAGTTGAAAAATCGGATCGTCATGCCCCCCATGGCCACCAACTTTGCCGGCACGGACGGCAAGGTCAACGACCGTCACATCGCTTACTATGTGAAGCGAGTCCAGGGGGGGGTGGGGTACGTTACCTTCGAGCACACCGGCATCCTGAAGGAAGGAAAAGCCTCCCCCGGCATGGCCTTGATTGATTCGGATGAGAAGATCCCCCTCTTCAAAAAGCTGGTGGATGCCATCCACCGGAAAGGGGGGAAAATTTTCATCCAGATCAACCACGCGGGACGGCAGACTTCTGCTTCGATTACCGGCGCGCCCATCGTGGGCCCCTCTGCGATCCCCTGCCCGGTCCGGAAGGAAATGCCCCATCCCCTCAGCGCGAAGGAAATCCAGGGGCTGGTGGAAGCCTTCCGGCAGGCGGCCCGGCGGGTGAAAGAAGCCGGCGCCGATGGAGTGGAAGTCCACATGGCCCACGGCTACCTCCTCTGCCAGTTTCTTTCCCCTTTTTCCAACCAGAGGGACGATGAATACGGCGGCTCCCCCGAAAAGCGATTAGCGATGCCCCTCCAGGTGCTGAAGGCGGTACGAAAGACGGTGGGTCCCGATTTTCCCATCATCTGCCGCCTCAGCGCCGACGAGTATGTGGACGGGGGGTTGAAGCTCGACGATTCCATCCCCATCGCCAAGGCCCTCGAGAAAAACGGGGCCGACGCCCTCCACATCTCGGCCTGCATCGCCTTCTCCGGATATTTGAACCACCCCCCTTATTATGTGGGGGAAGGGGTTTTTACCTATCTGGCTCAGGGAATCAAGGGGGCGGTCAAAATCCCGGTCATCACCGTGGGCCGGATCCGCACCCCCGAGCTGGCCAACGAGGTCATCGAGGACCAAAAAGCGGACCTGGTTTCCATGGGCCGGGCTTTGATCGCCGACCCGTTCCTTCCCAAGAAGGCGAGGGAAGGGAAGGTGGAGGACATCATTCCCTGCATCTCCTGCAACCGGTGCATTCAAAGCATCCGGAAGGGAGCTTTGCAGTGCGCAGTCAACCCGGAGACCGGCCGGGAGTCGACGCTGGTGGTAAAGAAGGCCGAACAGCCCAAGAAGGTCTGGGTCATCGGCGGAGGGCCCGGAGGGATGAAGGCTGCGGAGATTGCCGCCCGGCGCGGCCATCGGGTCACCCTCTATGAAGCCCAGGGCCAATTGGGCGGCCAGTTCCTGCTTGCCGCGATGCCTCCCCACAAGCAGGTCTTGAGGGAATTCGTGACTTACCTTTGGAAACAAATCGACGGGTACGGAGTAAAGACCGTTCTAAACAAACCCTTCGACCTGAAGCTCCTGGAGAAGGGGAAGCCCGATGCGGTAATCCTGGCCACCGGGTCCAAACCCTTGATCCCGAAGATCGAGGGAATCCAAACGGTGAAGGTATTCAACGTGTGGGAGGCTCTCTCCAAACCCGGCCCCCTGGGGCAAAGAGTTCTGGTCGTGGGAGGTGGAGGGGTGGGAGCGGAAGTAGCCGACTTCCTCTCGGAGAAGGGCAAAAAGGTCACCCTGGTGGAGATGCGGGAAGCCATTGCCCTGGATCTGGTCGGGCATCTTCAGCATTATTTGAACCTCCGGCTGAGGAACAAGGAGGTTCAAGTCCTGACTTCCACCAAGGCCCTCCGCTTTGAGGAAGACGGCCTCTGGGTAGAGGACCCTAAGGGGACCCGGAAGCTGACCGGGTTCGACTCCGTGGTGATTTCCATGGGGTCGGTTTCCCAAGTGGGGCCCGCGGAAGCAGTGAAGAAAAAGGGATTCCAGGTTTCGGTGATCGGGGATGCGGCGAAACCCAGGGAGGTCATGGAAGCTCTCCTGGAGGCGGAAGAGGCCGCCATAAAAATATAGCAACCCGTTTCTCCTTGATAAAACATTCTTTCCCTACGAATCTCCCGATGAATTTCAAGAAAGGAGGAGAAAGATCATGAGAAAAGCAGCTTTGATCCTTTGTCTGGCCTTGGTCCTGGCGATGACGTCTTTCGCCTGGGGAGCGGAGAAGAAGGTCGTCCGCATCTGGCACACGGAGACCGAACCCCAGTCCGTGGCGGCGTTCCAGGAGATCATCAACGACTTCGAGAAACTGAATCCCGGACATCACCGTAAAGCAGGAAGGCCTGGCCTGGGGTGACCTGGAGGCCAAGCTGACCGCGGCCCTGGCCGCGGGCGCGCCCCCGGATGCCTCCCACGGGCAGGCCGTGACCTGCGCCTCCTTTTACGCCAAGGGCCTCCTGCGGGACCAGGAGGACATCGCCGACTCCATCGGGCGGGACAACATCTGGGAGGCGGTTCGCCGGCAATGCTACCACGACGGGAAGTACTACGGAATCCCCCACTCTGCGGCCACCTCGCTCCTGATCTACCGCAAGGACATCTTCAAGGCCAAGGGATTGAAGCCGCCCGAGACCTGGGACGACTTCATCAAGATGGCCCAGGCCATGATGGAGAAGGACAAGGACGGGCGGGTGACCCGATACGGCCTGTCCCTTCCCGGGCGTGGGACTCTTCATCAACATCGCCGTGGGAGAACTGACCAAGGCCAACGGCGGGCGGCTCTTCGACCCGAAGACGGGCCGGCCCACCTTCACCGAGAAGCAGGTCATCGAGGTCCTGGATTTCTACAAGAAGCTTAACTGCCACGGTCCTGCCGCCCGGCTGGCTGGGCCACGGCTACCTGGACACCTTCGCCAACCTGGCCACCGGCAAGGCCGCCATGCTCTACCAGGGCTATGGCCGGGGCGCCGGCTACATCGAGAAGTACGCCGCCAAAGGGACCGGCCGATCCCGAGCATTTCGGGGTTTTGGTGAAGCCCCATGGTCCCTCGGGAAAGGAGACGGCGGCCCAGATCGACGCCGAGCCCTGGATGATCTTCAAGAACGCCAAGTACCCGGAGGAGGCCGCCAAGTTCCTCAAGTTCTTCTTCAAGGAAGAGAACTACATCAAGTACCTCCACACGGTGCCCATCCACCTCCTGCCGACGCTCAAGTCCGTGCGGAACAACCCGGCCTACCAGGCCAACGAGATGGTCCGCAAATGGAAGGAGTGGCAGGACATGCAGTACCGCTACTTCGACTCGGGCCAGGCGAAGCCGACTCTGATCGTGGAATGGAACGACCTGAAGCTCCCCTTCGGGCTGGAGATCCTCGGGTCCGGCATCGTCCCGGACATGGTGACCGACGCGGTCCGGGGGATGCCGTCGGCACAGGCGGCGGCCAAGGCCCAGGCCCGGGCGGAGGAGTTGATCACCAAACTCGGGTCATAAGCGCTGGTAGAGCGGCCTGCGGCGCTATGCCTGGAGTATTCAATCTCGCACCTAAACCTGGGGGCCCCTCCGGGGCGCGCCCCCGAACCGAGGCCAACTCCGCCGAGCCTGGATTCGCCCGGCGGGGTTGGATCCCCGCAACCACGCCTGAACGTCACCAGCAGCTGTGGGGGCTCCTGACCATCGCTCCGGCCCTCTTTCTGATCCTGGCCCTCACCCTGTACCCGGTGGCCTACTCCCTCTGGCTCAGCCTGCTGGAGAAGCATTCCTTCTTTCCCCAGGAACGCTTCATCGGCCTGGAAAACTACTTCTATCTGTGGACGGACGAGGAGTTCTGGACCAGCCTGTGGTTGGGGACGGTCTATTCCATCTGGACGATCCTCTTCCAGATTATCCTGGGGGTGGCGGCCGCCCTCATCCTGAACGAGACCTTCGTGGGACGGGGCCTGGTCCGGGCCATCGTCCTCTTTCCCTACATGATCCCCACCATCGTGGCGGTGATCCTGTGGAAGTGGCTGCTCAACGACACCTACGGGGTGGTGAACTACTGGCTGTTCGCCCTGGGGATCGTCCGGGATCCGATCAGCTGGCTGGGCGCCGACCACATCATGCTCTCGGTGATCGTGATGAGCGTCTGGCAGTTCTTCCCCTTCGTCCTTTTGAGCATTTTGGCCCGGCTTCAGACCATCCCGCCGGAGCTGTACGAGGCCGCCAAGGTGGACGGGGCCTCGGCCGTCCGCCGCTTCCTCCACGTCACCCTCCCCCAGATCCGGGGGATTCTCTTCGTGGTCATCCTGCTGCGCAGCATCTGGATGTTCACCAAGTTTGACACGGTCTGGCTCATGGGCGAGGGGGCCGGCGCCGGGCGCTTCATCCGCACCCTCCCGGTCTACGCCTACATGCGGACGCTCACGTACTACCAGGCAGGGCTGGGGGCGGCCCTGGCGGTGATCATGTTCGCCATCCTGATCGTGTGTACGGTCATCTATTTTGGCATGTTCCGGGAGGAGGCGGACATCGGATGAACCGCTTCCGATCCCGATGGCTCTCGACCCGAACCCTCCTCTACGTGGGGGCGGCGCTCCTGGCCCTCCAGGCGGCCTTTCCCTTCTTCTGGATGGTTTCCACCTCCTTCAAGCCCCCCGCTGAGGTCTTCGCCCAGCCCCCGGCCTTCATTCCCGAGGACCCGACCTGGGAAAACTTTCAGCCGGCTCTTCACCGCCACGAACTTCCTCATCTACTTCAAGAACAGCCTCATCGTCTCGGGCCTGGCGGTCCTGCTGACGATGATCGTGAGCGCCGCCGGGGCCTACAGCCTCACCCGGTTTTCGCTACCTTGGCCGGGAGAAGATCGCCGGGCTCATCCTCTGCACCTACATGTTCGCCCCCATCATGGTGGTCATCCCCTTCTTCATCCTGGTGAAGAAGCTGGGGATCGAGAACACCCACTTCGCCCTGGTGCTGGCCTTCACCTCCTTCTGTCTTCCCTTTACCCTCTGGCTGATGCGGGCCTTCTTCGCCACCATCCCCCTGGAGCTGGAAGAGGCCGCCCTGGTGGACGGGGCCGGACGGGTGCGGGCGCTCATTTACGTGGTCCTTCCGCTGGCGCTGCCGGGCATCATCGCCACCTCGATCTTCACCTTCATCCTGGCCTGGAACGACTACATCTTCACCCGGATCCTCATCACCTCCGACGAATTGAAGACCTTGCCGGTGGGGGTGCAGGACCTCTTTCACTCGGCCCTCATCGACTGGGGGCTGATCATGGCCGCGGGGATGATGATCACCATCCCCGCGCTCCTCTTTTTCCTTTCCGTGCAGCGCTATCTGATCCGGGGCTGGGGCGCCGGTGGAGTGAAAGGCTGAGTGCCGCGGTTTTGGAGAGGCCTTATTTGAATTTTTTTAGTCACAGAGAGCACAGAGAAAGAAAAGAAATAATGGAATCGTGGAACGATGGAATAATGGATAAGCAGAGACTTTTTCCCATTTGGTAATTCGATTTCTTCATTATTCCATCATTCCAACATTCCAATTTTTTTGCTCTGTGGCCTCGGTAACCTCTGTGGCAAAATGGTTTAAAATTTTAATCTTCAAAGGGGAGGGTAACATGTTAATGCACATCGTTTTGTTTAAGTTGAAAGACCGAAGGCCGGAAGGAGTTGCCAAGGCCCGGAATAAGATCATGGAGCTGGCCGGCCGGGTGCCCCAGTTGCGTTCGCTGGAAGTGGGCGCGGATATGGTCCACGCCGAACGCTCTTTCGATCTGGCCCTGGTGTCAACCTTCGATTCCCTGGCCGACCTGCAAGCCTACCAGGCTCATCCAAAACATGTGGAAGTCGGCGGATTCATGCGGCCCCTTTGCGAATCCATCGTTTCAGTGGATTATGAAAAATAGGGGGAAATCTATAAAGACTGCCATCTTCCTCCGGTTTCTTCCCGGACCCCATAGAAGCGCGTTTCGCCGGTGACCTTCAGATTGAATTTTTCCCGCGCGCTTCCTTTAGGACCTTTTATTTTCTGGCTTTTGGGCAGCAGGGGGGCGGTTTTCTATTGACACACCGCCCTCTTTTTACTATATTCATCACGCTTTCAGGCGTGTTCTCTTCATTCTCCCCGTAACCCAAACCCACACCCAGGAAAGGAGGACGAAAATGCGTCGAACTCTTCATGGCTTTTTCGGCCGAGGCTTCGTAATGGTTTGTATAACGGTTGTCGCCTGTGTCTTTGGAATGGAGGCTGCGGCGCAGGCACCCATGGTCTTGAAGCTGGGAACGGTGAACCCCAGCGATTGCCCCCGGAACACCGCCGCCTATGAATTCGCCAAGGTGCTGGGAGAAAAGTCGCAGGGAAAAATAAAGGTTGAGGTTTACACCAACAACCAGCTTGCCAGGGGGGAGGCCGCTGTCTTCGAGGGGCTTCAAATGGGAACCATCGATGTAGCGCCGGTGGGCAGCGCCCCCCTCGGCGGAATGTTCGAGCCGTATTACCTCCCCCTGGACCTTCCGTTCATCTGGTTCAGCCGGGAACAGGTTTGGAAGGTCATGGACGGGCCCATCGGTCAGGAACTTCTTAAAAAAATGGAACCCAGGGGCGTCAAGGGCTTTGGCTTTGGCGGCGGCTGGGGGTTCAGGCATATGCAGTCGAACAAACGAGCCATTTACACCCCCGACGACATGAAGGGGCAAACCATTCGCGTGCAGGAGTCGCCGATCTATATCGGGATGATGAAGCAGCTCGGCGCCAATCCGGTGCCCATGCCCTGGGGCGAAGTCTACCTGGCGATGAAGCAGGGAACGGTGGACGGGATGGAGTCGCCCACCTTCAGCATCGTCTCCGGTAAGTACACCGAGGTGACGAAGTACGTTTCCCTCACCCGCCACACCTACCCGCCCATCTCCTGGTTCATGAACCTCAAGAAATACCAGGCTCTGCCGCCCGACCTCCGGAAGGCGGTGGACGAGAGCTTCCGCGCGACGTGCGCCCGGGACCGAACGGCCGAAGTGGAGAAAGAGGGCGCCGACCTTCTGGTCATCAAGAAGGCCGGGGTGCAGGTCAATGAGGTGAAGGACCTGCAGGCCTTCCAGGACCGGATGAAGCCGGTGTATGACCTGGTCACGGCGAAAGTGGGGAAGGAGTACATGGATCGATTCATGTCGGCCGTGAAGGCGGCGAAGTAAGCCCATGCTCAAGCGGGTCCTGTCGAACGGCGTAGAGTGGGTCTGCATGGTCCTGATGGTCGTTCTCTCCATCGACCTGCTGCTCGGCGTTTTCTCCCGGTATGTGATGGTCAGGACCTTTACCTGGTACGACGAGATTGCGCGGGGCTGCTTCGTCTGGTTGACTTTCCTGGGGGCGGCGGTGGGGGTGAAACGCCAGGCCCATTTCCGCCTCCATATCCTGGTGGACCGCCTGTCCCCGCGACTCCATCAGGCCACGGTGATCCTCCTTCCGCTGGTGGTGATCATCTTCGCGGGGGTCCTCATCCAGCAGGGCTTGGTATTCCTCGAGCTGGGAAAGTTCCAGCAGACCCCGGTCATGGGGCTGCCGAAAACCTGGATCTATGTCGCCATTCCCATCGGAGGAGCCCTGATGGTCCTCTACAGCCTGGGACCGCTTTGGAGCGCCCTCCGAGGTCGTGATCGATGATCACGATCACCATCGCTGCCTTCGTGATCTTCCTGGTCCTGGGAGTACCCGTAGCGTTCGCGGTCGGAATGGCCGGCTTTCTGGGGCTGTGGTGGAGCGGCGCGTATCCTCTGGCGATTATCATCCAGCAGATCTTTCTGACCGCGGACTCCTTCGTCCTATTGGCGATTCCGCTGTTCGTTCTGGCAGGCGCTCTGATGGAAACCGGCGGCATAGCGGTCCGCCTGGTCCGGTTCGCTCAGGCTCTGGTCGGGTGGATCCGGGGCGGGCTGGCCATGGCCGTAGTGGTTGCCGAGTATATCTTTTCGGGCATTTCCGGGTCCACCATCGCGGACGTCTCGGCGATTGGCGCCACGATGATTCCCCCTCTGACGAAAGCCGGGTACAAGCCGGAGGAGGCGGTAAGCGTGGTGGCGGCGGCCTCGGCCATGGGAATCCTGGTGCCCCCGTGCATCCTGATGATCATCATCGGGGCCATCGCCAATGTATCGGTGGCCGCCCTCTTTGCGGGGGGATTCGTCCCCGCCTTGGTCCTTGCCCTCGCCATTATGGGGTATATCTACGTGCGGGCGCGAAGGGACAAAATGGCGGCCTCCCAAACGCCGAGCCTCAGCGAGCTTGGCCGGGCCTCCATCGATGCCCTGATCCCCATGGGGCTGCCGATCATCATTTTCGGCGGGATCCTCGGCGGTATTTTCACCCCTACGGAGGCGGCGGCCGTTGCCGTCTTGTATGCCGCCATCGTCGGCCTGTTCATCTATGGCGAAATCTCCTGGTCCGCTCTCCCGGGGATCCTACTTCACAGCGCCGTGCTTACCGCGAATGTCTGTTTTCTTCTGGGGACGGCGGCGGTGGTGGCCTGGATCCTGGCGGTGGCCCAAGTGCCGGCGTACCTTGCCGAGCTGCTAAGATCGTTGTCTGCGGATCCGAAGGTCTTTCTGCTCTTTTCCGCGGTTCTATTTATCATCCTTGGGGCGGTAATCGAGGGCCCCGCTGCGGTAGTCATCCTTCTGCCCACTTTTTTGCCCGTGGTAAAACAATTCGACATCGATTTGATCCACTACTCCATCGTCATCACGGCCGCAGTCGGTATCGGCCTTTTCCTGCCGCCCATCGGGGTGGGGCTTTTCGTCTCCTGCGGGATCGCCAAGATCAGCATAGACCGCACCCTCCGCCCCATGCTGCCATACGTGATTTTCCTCTGCCTGGGGCTATTGATCGTCATCCTTTTTCCGTGGTTTACTCTAATTCTTCCGCAAGTCCTCAGACTATGACCCGGCAAGGGGGAATTAGGTACGGAGGTACTCGATCAGGGGCTGGCGGGGTGAAGGGATAAAGAAAGGTAATCGTTAAAAGAAAACTCCAACTTACTAATGAGGCATAATTATCTAGACAGGAATTCCGTCTTTTCATCATCCTGGATTCCGGCTTCTGCCGGAATGACAATCAAGAACCATGCCTTTTTAATGTTCGTCACTCCGGCGAAAGCCGGAGTCAGTTCGAGGTTCTAAAAGGCAACGTCCTCCAATGAGCGTGACAAAGGACTCTAAGAATTCTGAACAGTTTTTAAACCGTTTATTCCATTATTCCAGTATTCCATTATTCCAATTGAAAGGAGAGTTAGCCCATGAGACTGAAAGATAAAACCGCCTTGATTACCGGTGGAGGTAGGGGCATAGGTTTGGCCACGGCTCTGTTGATGCTCTCGGAAGGGGCCAGGGTGGGAATCGTGGAATTAAACGAAGCCCATGCCCAAAAAGGCATGGAAACGGCCCGCTCGAAGGGCTATTCCTTGAAGGTTTTCATGGGCGATGTCTCCAAAAAGGACCAGGTGGTCGGCTTTACCGAGGCCTTCGTTAAAGAATTTGGCCGGATTGATATTCTGGTCAACAATGCCGGGGTGGCCATTTCCAGGCCTTTCTTGGAAAAGACCGTCGAGGATTGGGTCAAGACCCTGGAGGTCAACCTCATCGGAGTCTTCCTCTGCGCCCAGGCCGCCGCCCCCCATATGCTGACCCGGAAGTCGGGAAAGATCATCAACATCTCCTCCATCCGGGGCATCGAGCACTGTGGCCGGGAGGGGATCATGGACTACAGTTCTTCCAAGGCGGCGGTCATCAACCTGACCAAGACCATGGCCAAGGAATTGGCGCCCCATATCAACGTGAACACGGTTGCTCCGGGGCACACCTTGACGGAAATGACCGCCTCTCTGCCGGACGCCGTGAAAAAGAACATGATCGAGGGATCTTACCTCAAGAGAATGGCCCAGCCGGAAGACATCGCCAAGGCGATCCTTTTCCTCGCTTCCGACGATGCCAATTTCATTACCGGCCAGGTTCTGTTAGTGGACGGAGGCTTCAGCCTCAAGTAGAAGGCCGGACAACTGGGGCAATCCCCTCACCCTATCCCATCTTCAGGACCGACCGGATGAGATTCTCGGTAGTAAACTGGCCGTTGGTCCTTTGGGCACGGGGGTGCTCGCCGCCGAAAAGAGCGTTCATGATCTCCTGCACTGTCCGGCCCTGCGCCTGGAGCTCTTTGGCCTTTCGGGAGAGGGCCCTCAGGTAGCCGGCGCATTCTCCAAGAGCCTTCCGGCCGTTTTCGACGATGCGTCCGGAGGAGGTAAAAAGGACCAGGCGCTGGGTTTCAAGAGCGGCGAGTCTCTCCAGGGAGGCGACCGTGGTCTCCATGTCCTCCTCGGGTCGGATGACCCGCACCGCCTCACCGGCAAAAATATCCCCGGAGAAGCACCATCCCTTCGAGCGCTCGAGGAGCACTATGTGGTCCGTGCTATGGCCAGGGGCCTCGATAACTTCGAAGCTGAATCTGTCCGTTTGGATGACCGGCGGGATGGGTAGAACCTCCGACGGTTCCGGGTATCCCCATACCTGTTCCTGGTAGGGAAAGAGAGTCGCCGGCCGGCCGATGAGGGGCACCGAATCAGGAGGAGCGTAGATGTTGATCCCGAACCTCTCCTGGATGGCGCGGTTGGCCCCGATGTGATCCTCGTGATAGTGGGTGTTGACGACCCATTTCGGGGGATGCTTTTCAAGGTAAGACATCAGCTCTCCAGCCGTGTAGCTGCACCCCGTGTCGATGAGCAGCCCGTCCACAAAATAGGAGGCGACCCAGTAGGCAGGTTTTCCCCCGATCTCCCGGCTCATGCGGATTTGGGTAATCTCCTCAAAGGTTTGGATTTCGATCACCGATTTCTCCCCCTGGATGGCTAACCCTTTATATTGCTAACGCCTTATGATTGCTGGAATATAATAAAAAAAGGGCATTGTCAATCCTCTCCCCGGCCGCTTTACTTGGAAAAAATCTTGCCCACCTTCACTTTTCGCCAAGTGGGCGTAAGACCGATTGAATTTCAGGCATTGCCCGGCCCGGAAGCAAGGGCGTTTCGCGCAAAAACCATGAGGCGCGCATCATTTCTTGGACCGGGCGGGCGAGCCAAATATGATATGTAGAATGCGGAATGCAGAATGGAAAAAAAGAACCAAAGAATTCCGAATTGGCTAACGCCCGATGGGCCCGCCCCATTCTGCGGAAGCACGGGGGGATCTCCGGGTGAAAGCTTTTTCCCGCCGATGCTTTTTCCGCGAAACGCCCTTGTTTCCGGGCCACAAGCTTGGTTTTTCGAGGAAAAGGCAATCTCAAAAGTGAAGGGGGCCAAAGGAAAAAATATATTGACCTTCTTCATAATCGAATATTAAAATAGTTGTTTAAGTGATAAACATTTTTGCTTCAAGATCCGACACCTCTGCAATGGCGAAAAACAGAAGGCCATTCAACTTTAATAAGGTACTGATCATCCATCGAAGACGGCTCAGAATACTTAGGCCCCACATGAAAAATTCAGCGGGCCATTATTTAGGAGAAAAAGGTGGACCTTAAGCCTGCCGCGAATAACAAAATCAAGGAACTCATCAAAAAAGGTGTGAATATTCCCAATCCCCTCAGCATCGATGTGGGCGAGGAAGTCAATATCGATCAGATCTCGGGCAAGGCTGTCAAGATCTACCCCGGATGCCGGATTTACGGGGAGAAAACGGTCATTTCCTCAGGGGTTCAGCTTGGTTCTGAAGCCCCCGTAACCGTGGACAATTGCCAGCTCGGGCCCAAGGTGGAGTTGAAGGGAGGATATTTCACCAAATCCGTTTTTCTGGAAAAGGCGAGCATGGGGCTCGGTGGACACGTTCGTGAGGCGTGCCTGCTGGAAGAACAGGCGAACGGCGCGCATTGTGTTGGCTTGAAACATACCATCCTGTTTCCTTTCGTGACCCTTGGGAGCCTCATCAATTTTTGTGACTGTCTGATGGCCGGGGGGACGAGCCGTAAGGACCATAGCGAAGTAGGGAGCTCCTATATTCATTTTAACTTTACTCCTGAAGGGGACAAAGCCACTGCCTCCCTAATCGGCGATGTTCCTCGGGGAGTCATGCTCAACAACCCGCCAATTTTCCTCGGGGGACAGGGTGGCATGGTCGGGCCTCTCCGGATGGGTTACGGCAACGTGGTGGCTGCCGGATCCGTGCTCCGTGAAGGATGTGGACATGGAGAATAAACTGATTATGAGCAGGAGCCATCCGGGCAAGGTTGTTGATCTCATCCCGCGAGCCTACCCGGGCCTTTCCCGGGTGGTCGAAAACAATGTCCTTTACATTGCAAATCTTATCGCTCTGGAGCAATGGTATATCCATGTACGGAAAATTTTCTTCGAAAATCAGGAATTTGGCAGTCTGATTTTTGAAGGGGTACTCGAAAAGCTGCGAATGGCCAAAGAGGAGAGGATGAAACGGCTCAAGGATATGGCTTCTAAAATGCCCGTCTCGCCCGGTAAGGGGAAAGACACGACGAAGACCAGCGGAGCGAAACAGGAGTTCTATGAAAAAGTCAAACGGGTGGAAGAACGACTGGTTAGCGACGCCGGGAAAACTGTCGCTTTGGAGGAACGGGACCGGTTCCTCACCGCATTTGGGAAGCACAGGGAGAAGCAGGGGGGAGATTATATCGAAGTGATCCAGAGCTTACCCCGGGATGTTTCTCGGGGTGGTACGCAATGGCTCGATTCCATTGTCGATCGTATCTGTGGCCAGGTAGCAGAGGCTCTGCCGGCATTGAATCTATTTAAAAAATCTCGGGCGAATATTTCCTGAGGAGGTACGTGAATGGGCAAATTGTTTGGAACGGATGGGATCAGGGGAGAGGCAAATCGGTATCCTATGGATGCGCACATTGCCTTTTCTGTCGGTCAAGCGGTTACCTACCTGTTGAAGAAACCGCATCACAGTACCCGGATCATTATTGGCAAGGATACCCGCATATCGGGGTATATGCTGGAAGGTTCTCTGGAGTCCGGAATCACCTCGATGGGAGGAAATCCTTACCTGGTGGGTGTGCTTCCGACTCCGGGCATAGCCTTCGTAACCCAGAGTATGCGAGCGGATGCCGGTATCGTCATATCGGCATCCCACAATCCCTATCAGGATAACGGGCTCAAGATTTTTTCCGGCAACGGTTTGAAACTCTCCGACGAACAGGAAGAGACGATTGAAAGCCTCATTCTGGGGAATCAACTGCCCGAGAAGGTCCCCCCAACCAGGGAGATGGGACGGGCTTACCGGTTGGAGGATGTTCATGGGCGTTACATCGTTTTCCTGAAGAATACCTTCCCCCGGGACCTCTCGATGGAAGGGATGAAGGTGATCCTCGATACGGCGAATGGGGCCACCTACAAAATTGCCCCCGAAACGTTCTTTGAGCTGGGGGCCGAGGTGGAGGTCATCCATAATACCCCGAATGGTCTCAATATCAATGACCACTGCGGATCCCAGCATACTCAGGACCTCAAGAAGCGGGTGGTGGAGGCGGGCGCGAACATCGGACTCGCTTTTGATGGCGACGGGGACAGGCTGATTGCGGTGGATGAGAAAGGACGAGAAATATCCGGCGATCAGGTCCTGATCATCTGTGCCCGGAAGCTCAAAGAAAAAGGGCGACTGAAGAACGATTTGCTCATAAGCACGGTGATGAGCAACCTCGGGCTCAAGGTGGCTTGCAAGAAGTACGGCATTAAACACCATGCCTCGAAAGTGGGCGATCGTTATGTACTGGAGGACATGTTTCGGTTGGGATCGGTCATCGGCGGAGAGGAAGCCGGCCATATGATTTTCCTGGAACACCACTCAACGGGTGACGGGATTATTACCGCCATACAGCTGATCGCGGCGATGGCCGAGACCGGCAAGCCTTTGTCCGAACTTGCGAATATGATGGAGATCTACCCGCAAAAACTGATCAACGTGGATGTGAAGAGCAAGCCAGAGGTTTCCTCCTTGCCGCAGGTCATGAAGGTTATCCGGCAGGTGGAAGCTGAACTGGGTGAGAATGGCCGTGTTCTGGTGCGGTATTCGGGTACCCAAAACATGTGCCGGGTAATGGTGGAGGGGCCAACGCCTGAAATCACGGAGAAGTATTGCCGCCAGATTGCTGACGCCGTAAAGAGCACCATTGGATGACGTCGGAATTCGCTCCGGTGGGAATTCGATTCCCCAGCAAAAACCTGTTGCCGGGGCGATTGATAATTTGATCGAATCATTACCCACAAAGAAAGGGGGGTGGACTCTTGCCAATTACCCTATGGGTCACTCGTGACTTCGACCACATGAGTGCGGTGGCTGCCGATGTGGTTCAGAAGAACATTGCCCGGATCCTTGCCCAAAAAAGGGAATTTGTTATGGGACTGGCAACGGGAAGCTCACCGACCGGTCTGTACAAGCATCTGGCAAAGGCGGCAAACGAGGGAGCTTTTGACAGCGGGCGGATCAGGAGTTTCAATCTCGATGAATATGTTGGTCTCCCGGGTGAAAACGCCACAACAGCGGGCCCTGCACCCGGAAAGTTACTCTTACTTTATGATTCAGGAATTTTTCGGGCTTCTCCGCAAGAAATTCATCGAGACGAGCGTGCCGTACGGGACCGTGATTGATCAGAAGCAGTTGACCAAGGAGCTCAAAGCTTATCCTGAGGACTGGCAACTGTTGGGCCAGGGCGCGGGAAGGTCCATCGCGATCAAGGCGAAGGCCGCTTCGAAGTACCTCACTTGGATAAGAACGGCTATCCTAGACGGGTACGCACGGAAAATCCAGAGAGTGGGGGGAATTGATCTGCAAATTATCGGAGTAGGCGGCAGAGGTCATGTAGCCTTTCATGAATCGGGTATCCCTTTCCGGAATAGCAAAGTCCTACTCGTAAAACTGGATGGGAATACGGTGGGCAATGCCGTTGCCGACGGTCATTTCCCGTCAAAAAAAGAAGCGCCCCGGTATGCGATAAGCATGGGGGCAGAGCTCGTATACCAGGCAAGAACGGTGGTTTTGCTGGCCAGTGGGGAGCGAAAAGTCGGCCCCGTTGCTGAATCACTCCTGGGAGAGGTCACTCCGGAGGTTCCCATCTCGTACGGGCAGGTGTACGCCCAAAGGGGCGGTAATCTTGTCTATGTGGTAGATCAGATTGCCGCCAGGGAACTGCTGGCATGCAAAGATCTCCGGGAAAAAGAGAAGATGGAAATCAAAGTCCTGTAATTGAAACGGTTCGGAGAACCTTTGCCCACTCAAGGCCATGGAACAAGAGATTATCAATCTCCTAAAAACCAACGGGCCACTCACCGGATCGGAGATTAAGGGATTCATATCGGGAGACAACCTTCTCCTGTGGCAAACCTGCAAGACCTCAAGCAATCTGCGGGTGCAGTCAGTAGGGAGTAGATTCCTCAGGCTCGATCGGCGGGTGAACGGCTTTGCCCGCCTCTCTCCATCCATCCTCAGGGGGTTTCTTACTTACTCCGTGGTCGGATTGGCCGGGCAACCACAACTCATCGATCAAAGGGCCCGGGAAATACATTCCCGTATTGTGCAGGTCAGCCGATTCAAATTGGGGCTCGCTCGGGACTTCGTCGATGAGGTGAAAGCCGAGCTTGGGGAGACCTGGTTACAAGAACAAGCCTGCTTTATCCTGGCCGGTGACATTGTATATGACATGGCCCATGATGTCCCCCGACCGGAACGCAGTACGGGAAGACTCGTTCGGGGATCCGACATCGATCTTGTCGTGATTGTGGACGACAGCGTTCTGGACCCCATGATCCAGAGACTCGATACGGCAATTTATCAGAAGAAATACAGGGCGCTCATATCCCCTGCGGTCAATGAAGAGATCGATTACGTGGTAAAGAAAATGGGACGGGTACGCGAGCAGGTACGTTTTGATACCTTTAAAAATATGGTTGCCTGCAAAATTCTCCAGGAAGGGATGCTGATCGGAGGAAGTGAAAGATTGTACCGGGAAGTGATTCAATTGTTGCCGGACAATGGCGTCCTGGAGAAATTGGACAGGCTGCGGGAAGCGGCCATAGCCTTTCGGAAGCAGCAGGAAGATTTTCTGGTTCAACGGGATGCTGATAAAATCACCCCGGAAGACCTTTATTTCTTCTATCCCGCAGAAGAATCAGAGGAGTTCGAATGAGATTGAACCTGTTTGGGCTGCGGTACTAAAGCCACTTCTCGCGTATGAGCTTCCACTCGCTGTCGCGATGTTCCTGGATCATTTGAATGTTGTCCGCGGTCAAATGCCTGAACCTTCTTTGCGTCTTAAGATACTCCTCAACGGGCTTCAGGGTTTTCGGGACCACGTTCATCTTGACTTTCCCATTTTCATATTCCGCCAAGTACCACACGCCGGTCTCCACCGCCAGCTTCCCGATCTCCACCGTAAGGTCTGAGGCGAATCCCCACCCGGTGGGACAGGGACACATGATGTGGATGAACTTGGGACCCTGGATGCTCTTCGTCTTTTCCATCTTGTTCATGAAATCATAGGGGTAGGCCGAGCTTGCGGTCGCGGCGTAGGGAATCCGGTGGGCGATCATGATCTCGAATAAATTCTTCTTGGGCTTTTTCTCCCCGTAGGATGCAGTTCCCGCGGGAGAATTGGTCGTGTGGGCGCCGATGGGAGTCAGGCTGCTCCTCTGCACCCCGGTATTCATGTACGCTTCGTTGTCGTAACAGATGTAGATGAAATCATCCCCCCGCTCCACGGCCCCCGATAAGGCCTGCAAACCAATATCTGCCGTGCCCCCGTCCCCGGCGATTCCCAACACATACGCGTCGGTAATGCCCTGCGCTTTCAGCCCGGCGGACATGCCCGTCAGCAAGGCTCCCGTCCCGGCGAAAGCCATGGTCAGCGACGGGACGGAGTAGTTCATCTGGGGGTAGATCGTGGTGACGGTAGACATGCAGCTCGCGGGAAGGGCCACAATGGTCCTTTCCCCCAGAATTTTCAGGGCCAGCCTGCCGATCGTGCCCAGCCCGCATCCCGGGCAGGCTTTATGGCCGTACAGATACTCTTGGTCCGGGAGGTCTTTTGCCTTTACCATGATTTACCACCTCAACCCGATGAATTGCATCTCTTTCTCTTCTTTTCCCTGGATGAAGTTGAAGAGTTTGTCGTACATGCCCTCGATGTTTTCCTTGGTGATATCCCTTCCCGCGATCCCGGCGATATAGTTTATGACCTTGGGAACCACCCCGGCGCTGGCCAGGGCCGATTTGATATCCGAGGCCACGGCCCCTTCATAGCCGAAGGATATGTCCCGATCGATAACCCCCATTGCTTTCACTCTTCTGCTCAAGCCCTTGAAGTATTCCCTGGGAAAAGGCCGGTAAAACCTCAGTTTCACCAGGCCGACTTTTAATCCCCGATCTCTCAATCGATCCACCACGATCCTGGCCGTGCCGACCACGCTGCCCATGCCGACCAGCACCACCTCGGCATCTTCGCACCGGATTTCCTCCACCATTCCGCCGTAATACCGGCCGAAGTGATCCCCGAATCTCTTATCCACTTCGGCGATGACTCCCCTGGCCAGGTCCATGGCCTCCTGCTGCTGGTACCGGAATTCCATGTTCCACTCCGTGGAAGCGGTCATGCAGAAGCTCCGGGGATGGTGGAAATCGACGGCGTTCTTCGATTTGAAAGGCGGGAGGAACGCATCCACTTCTTCTTGAGTCGGGATGTTAACCAGCTCAAAGGTATGGGTGTTCACGAAACCGTCCAGGTTCACCATGACGGGAGTGTAGACCCGGTCGTCTTCGGCCAGGGCATAGGCCTGGATGATCATGTCCAGGGCCTCCTGCCCGTTTTCCACGTAGGCTTGAATCCATCCGGTATCCCTCTGGGAAAGGGAATCCCTCTGGTCGCCGAAGATGTTCCACGGCGCGGCCAGGGTCCGGTTGGCGTTCATCATGACGATGGGAAACCGGCTGCCGCTCACGTAGTGGAGCATCTCGTGCATGTACGCCAGGCCCTGGGAGGAGGTGGCGGTGAAGGCCCGGGCCCCCACCAGGGACGCGCCCATGGCCGCGCACATGGCGCTGTGCTCGCTTTCCACGTGGATATATTCACAGGTCATTTCGTTGTTGGCCACAAACTCCGATATTTTCTCCACCACGATCGTCTGGGGAGTAATGGGATAGACGGCGATCACGTGGGGCCGGCACAGTCTGGCGCCGTAGGCCACGGCCTCATCCCCGTTCAAGAAATCCAGATGGCCGCTCTTCGACTTATTGTTCATCCTCGTCCTCCCGAATCATCTTGATGGCCTTTTTCGGGCACTCGTGGGCGCACAGCCCGCAGCCCTTGCAGTAATTCATGTCGATCTCCAGGTCCCCCTTTGATCTATCGATCACCCCTTCCGGGCACAAAACCCAGCATAGCAGGCACTTGCTGCACTTGGAATGATCCAGGACGGGGCGCTGGACTCTCCAGCCGGAGTTGGGTTCCGTCAATATGCCGGCGACCGCGCTGGGGCCCAGGGGCATCTCTTCCAGGGATTCCGGAAATCGGAATTTAACGATCTTGGGTTTGGCCATTTATTTCCCTCCACGGACTACGCCATAGGTACGTTCGATGGCTTTCTTGTTTCTCTCCCTCAAAGCCCCGGGCATTCCCTTATCGACGGCTTTTAATATGGGTTCGATCCCGATCAGGTCATTCACCGCGGCAAAGGCTCCCAGCATGGCCGTATTGGCAATGGGGACCCCCAACTCCTCCATGGCGATGGCGGAAGCGTCGACGGTGACCACCCTGACGTTTCCCTTGAAGGGAAAACGATCCGGGCTCAGCTTGGTATTGATCAGGATGATGCCTCCCTCCTTTAGACCTTTGGTCACATCCACGGTTTCCATGAGGGTTTCATCCAGGACCACCACGTAGTCGCAGGTGTACACCTGGCTGTGGTCGGTGATCGCCTTGTTGTCGATCCTGGTGAACCCGAGAACGGGGGCGCCCCTCCGTTCCGGGCCGAAGGAGGGGAAAGCCTGAGAATAATGATTGCAGAAAACCGAAGCCGCCAGTCCCAGCAATTTTGCCCCGGTAAATCCTCCCTGCCCGCCCCTTGCATGCCATCTGATCTCGATCAATTCAATTACCTCCCTTACGCGTTGACCATTGTAAATCTGAGTTTAACTTTTTTTATGCTCGTTTTGAAGCAAAAAACACAATGGGAACCAGATAAACACAGCGCGGCTGCGCCGCAACCCAAAATCCTTTTTTTTGGACACAGATGAACACAGATAAACACAGATTATGACCCCTCACTCCTCACGCTTCACGGTTTTTTTCCGGGACACGGATGAACACAGATAAACACGGATAAGAAAGGGCCTAACGTGCGCTAAAGTGCCTAGAGTGCCTAAAGTTAAATACAGGGCTTTATCGCCTTTGACTCCGAACTCAAAACTCTGAACTTTTTTTGGACACGGATGGGCGCAGATCAACACGGATTAAATTCGTATAAAAAATTTACACATTGTAAAGAGCCTCCCGGATGATGGTGCAAGTTTTCATTTTTTAACTCATTGTTATCATTCAGTAAATTGCATGCTCTATTTTTTTATTGACAGCATTTTTATTTCGTTTATCATTTTTACAAGAGATTTACACCGCTAGTTAGTCAACCCAAAAACAAAACCCTTAACCTTCTGGAGTGGGTCATGAAATGGAATTGCCAGAAGGTGCCCAGGTAAAGGCTCCGTGGGGATTCATGTCCCCGGGAGCCTTTTTCTGTTTCTGCCTGCCGCTTCCCTTACCGAAGGAAATAACCATATTTATGCGCGGCCTTTGATCGTGCACGGGGAGGGTAGAAAAATGAGATGGATTTTAATAGAGGAAGACGTTTCAATCTGGAAACTGCTTTTCATGATGGGTTTCCTGGCCCTCCTGATTTTCACGCTGGTGCAGACCGCTCCGTCCGCCGAAGTCCAATACGGGGAAACTATTTTTATGCCCTCTCCCCTTTCAGCGGGAGAGGGTTAGGGTGAGGGGGCGGGAAAGCTGACATTCTGCTTGATAATCTAATGAAAAGTTTGGTTAATTCGAGTTGGGATTCCTAGAAAGGAGGTTCATCATGAAGGTCTCGAAACAATTATTTCTCAAGGTAATTTTGGTAATTTTCCTGGTAAGCTTTGTATCCATCAACTATGGATACTCTCAAACCTTTCAACCTACACCAGCCCAGCAAAGCATCGCCAAATCTTTGACCCAAAAATCGCCGAATCTAAAAATTACCTGGGATTCGAAATTAAGGATGCCTCTCAAACTCGACCGGATCCATTCGGAACCGCTCCCGCTCGATCCAAAGGCCGTGCAGTCCTATTTTGTCAATACCTTTGGACCCCTATACCAGATTAAAGCTCCGGACAGAGAAATACAAACGGGTTCAATGAAGACCAATCCCCAAGGTATTACCTCCCTTCCCCTGTACCAAAAATATGAGAATATTCCGGTTTACGGAGTGTCCCTGAATCTTCGCCTGGATAAAGACAAACGGCTTCAGTCTATCTTGGGGAAATGGATTCAACCCATAGAGGTCGACCCCACACCAAGACTGAATCAAAAACAGGCAACGGAAAGCATCATAGAATACTTGCGCAAAAAATATAAGGGAGCTACCCCTTTGCCGCAGGAGATACGCCTTGAGCCCGATGCAATCCGATTGGTCATTTTTAATCCTTCCATTTATGGGAAGCTGGAACCCATGAATTACCTGGCTTACCATGTCATTCTTAAGACTCAAGTCTTTTTCGTAAATGCTCACACGGGTGAGATTATCTATACCTACAGTAATATCCAAGATTCGAGAGATCGAAAAACCTACAGTACGACTAACTGTTTGGGCTTACCCGGGACTTTAAAGATCGATGAGAATGGCCCTGTGGGGGGTGCTACTCCGGATGCGATAACCCAAAATGCTCATAATTTTGCCGGGATGGTTTACGATTATTTTTGGAACACCCACGGAAGAGATAGCTATGACAATATGGGTGCTACCATAGTCCAGACCGTTCACTCGGGAATTCCTCTCAGCCTGGTCGAAATAATATTGTGCTGTTTGCTGGGTTTGGACTGCTGTGATCATCCATGCAATCAGATCAATGCTGCCTGGATTCCCGCATTTAAACAGGTGGTTTACGGGGATGGGGGGACACTAGCTGATGGACGCGCATTTAACCCGTTTCCCAACGGTTTAGACGTGGTTGCCCATGAACTGTCCCATGCCGTAACCCAATACAGTATATTTGACGACCTTGGGAAACCAGTGGGTCTGGATTATACCGGTGAAAGCGGGGCATTGAATGAGTCTATTTCGGATTTTTTTGGAGCTATGGTGGATCGGAATGATTGGCTGATGGGTGAGGATATCGTAATAGCTGGATATCCGGCAGGCGCCATGCGGAATATGGCGGATCCTACCAATGGTGGTGCCTATGACCCGGCAAATCCGGATGCAAGCGTAAATAAGGGGCATCAACCGGATCACATGGATAATTATGTTTCCGGCGGAGATGTGCATTTGAACAGCGGAATCCCAAATAAAGTAGCCTATCTAATCTCTGAAGGGGGTACCCATCCTCGCTCCGGCATTGCCGTAAGGGGAATTGGCCGCAATGCTACCGAAAAAATTTATTACAAGGTGCTTACCGAAAGGCTTGATCAGACAGCCACTTTTATGATCGCCAGGCATGAAAGTTTGGAAGCCACCGAAGATTTGTATCCCGGCGATACCTTTAAGCAGGTTACGGTTTGGAATGCCTTTGTGGCTTGCGGAATTTGTGACGCCAACATTGTGGATGACTGTAAGCCGAAGGAATATCCAAGTAATGGTGGATGGCTTGGAGTTTTTAAAAAATTATTCGGCCAAAAATCAGATCTGGCCCTCCTTCGAGAGTATCGCGATAAAGTTTTAGTCCAGACACCGAATGGCGGACATTATACCAAAGAGCTCTATGAAAACTCGGAGGAAGCACTTGGAGTTTTCGTAAGAAATCCTGAATCCGTTCTTGAAGCGAAGGAACTGATTGAGGCAAATAAGGACAGCATTCGGGCAGTTCTTAAAGGAAGGAAGGGGGTGATTTACAACACGGATAAAATTATTTCCTTTTTGGATAGGTATGCCGAGAAATCTCCCGCTTCTTTAAAAATGTTGGTTTCCGAAGTCAAAAAAGAAATGATCAAAAGCCAAGAGCAGGGTGAACCTTTCTTGGGCTTTTGGTTGGAGAAAGATACAAATAAATAGGGGGATACTTCTTTTGAATAATCGATCGAAGCGGGAATAAAACAACGGGGAGGTACTGTAACATCCAATGCTTGATTATTAGTGGGTATCTGCGATCTGTGCTAATGAAGAGAATCGAGGACTTGTAGGGGGTAGGGAGGAAAGCGTTAAAGTTGCCTAGAAGCCGAATATGATAGGATATTCAAGGACTTCTTTCTCCTACTGTTAATCATGATATAAAAGAGCAAGAAATGAGAGGAAAGAAATGGAGCCCGGGTCCCGAAACTGTGGGCCTTGGGCTTTATTTCTTGTTTTGGTGCTTTGCGAAGATATTCTAATGATGAAACGATCGAAGACTAGACCAACAATGATGATCTTTTGGACAAGCGCTTTCTGATCGTTTGCCGGGATAAACCTTATTTTCTGCCAATGAGCTCTTATCAACCCATTATTTACAAAAGGAGGGATAGAAATGAAACTATTAAAATTTAGTATGTTTCAAGTTCGATTCGAGGAAGAAGAGTCCAACGCAAGGGTAGGTAGACCCCAGGTGATTTGGATAATTGTACTGCTTTATCTCCTTTTGAGTGCGACGGTTGCGTACTCAGTTCCCCCGCCCAAACCCGGGGTAAAATGGCCGAAAGGCGCCCTGGAACGACTCCAGACCTTCAAGTATAACCGCTCCTACCTCCAGATGGTGCGAAGAATCCAGAGGAATCGTGCCGCAGTGCAACGAGGGGAGATAACAATGGCAGCTGCACGTGCCGCCGGAGGGACCCTTGTTTCGGGAACGAAATCAATTCCTGTTCTGCCAATAAAGTTCAACAACACGGGAGCGGATCCATATGCAGCGGGGAATTTACAGAGGGAATTATTCGATGGACCCTGGCCGACTGGAACCATGACGGACTATTATCGAGAGATCTCTTACGGTCAGTTTGCGGTTACAGGGACAGTCTTCCCCTGGAAGAAGGTTTCGAGGGACGATACTTTCTATGAAGGAGGAGCGGGTTGCAATGGGGTCTGCAATGACTCTAAGGTCGGCGATTTTCTTAAAGAGGCACTCGATTTACAGGACGCAGCGGTTGACTTCTCCCAATATGACAATGATGGGCCGGATGGAATCCCAAACTCCGGGGATGATGACGGATATGTTGACTTTGTGGCATTTGTTCATGCGGAAAGCGGAGGCGAATGTGGGAATGAGAATATTTGGTCACATCGCTCTTTTTACAGCGGATGGACCGGCAGCGAATACACCACGAACGATCCAAAGGCTGGAGGTGGATTTATCAAGATAGACGACTATGTGATCATGCCGGGCTTTGCATGTGATGGAACCACAATGATCGAGATTGGAGTATTTTCCCATGAATTCGGCCATGCCTTTGGGCTTCCGGATCTATATGACACGGATCCCTCAAATGGCAACTCAGAAGGGGTAGGACATTGGTGCCTCATGGCGTCAGGATCTTGGGGGGGAGATGGGAATAGCCCCGAAACTCCATCACACATGTGTGCTTGGGCAAAGGCATTTCTGGGCTGGATCACGCCAACAGAGGTGACAACGGATCTCATCCCAGCGACCATTCCAAACATCGAGGAAAACCCTATCGCTTTCAAGCTTCCTATTTCTTCAACGCAGTATCACCTCATAAGTAATAGGCAAAAAAAGGGATTTGATGCGAAGTTGCCTGGGGCCGGGCTTTTGATCTGGCACATTAACGAGACGGTTATTAATTCAGGACTTAGCAATAACAGGGTGAATGCGGACGAGGACAATAAGGGGGTTGATCTTGAAGAAGCAGATTGCAGAAACGACCTGGATCATGCTCTTAATCGAGCCGATGGCGGTGATCCGTATCCTGGGACTACAAACAACCGTTACTTTGACAACTTTACCTGCCCAAGTAGTTCCGCTTCAATTGCCGTATGCAATATCGGTGATTCGGCAATTTCCATGACCGCGAGTTTGTTCGTTTCAGTGGGAAAATGTCCATCGCGCCCGGAGATAGCTCTAAGCCTGCAACCCGCTGAACGATTGAAATATCATGACACCGCCATTGTGACGGCAAGAGTGACCCTGAATGGAGTGCCGCAAGCGGACAAAACGGTGATTTTCAAGTCGGCGAACTCCGATTTAGCCAGTATCCTCCCACCCACCTCGGTCATTACGGACTCAGTTGGTGAAGCGAAGGTCAACGTACGGGGTGAAAGTTATTTTACAAACACAACGACGGTGACAGGTGAAGTTGATGGAACAACGAAAGGGATTATCGTGAGCGTCCCTGACGTGCCTATCCTCGGTTTGGTTTTTCTGGTGATTGGTATGATTTTAACTGGGCTAGCGCGCAGGCGAATAGTGACCTCAAAGAAATAGATCTAGGAGAGTTCTTTCACTGTGCCCAGAAAAATGAATCTTTCCTTTTCTGCATCTATGCTGGTTTTTGTGGGAATCGTTCAGCTTATCTATCGCGACGAAATCCTAGGCTATTTCCTTACTCCTTTATCACGACCCACTGCGCAGACTGTGCTTACCCTGATCCACTTGGCGGGACTGGATGCTGTGCGGATAGGTAATCTAATATGCCACCCGGATGGTTTTGCCTATGACATCCACTACCGTTGTACGGGGTTTTTGCCCATTGCATTTCTGATCGTCTCTATCCTGGTCTGTCCGGGAGGTCTTCGAACTAAGGCAGCAGGGCTGGCCGTGGGTGTGCCTTTGCTCGTTGTGCTTAATTTGATACGCCTCGTACATTTATATTACGTCGGCGTTCACAACCGAGCCGTCTTCGATTTGGCACACTCGGTTCTGTGGCCAGGGTTAATGATCTTTACGGTTTTTGGGCTATGGATTGCCTGGAAGAAGTGGGCCGGCCCCCAGGGAGAGGTCCAAAGCAGTGCGCATAACGTCTAGCCTGAATAGATATAAAGGAAGGAATGCTTTATATTTAAACAGGTTGAGATGGCACACTTGAAAACGGCTTCCTGTCTGGAGAGTAAGCTTTTTCTAAACGATCAATGCTAATTTCCTGCGGAGGAATCCCAGCATGACAACGCAAAGCTTAAGAGGCCTTGCTTTGCTGATCGGGGTCGTCATTATAGTCCTTGGGCTTTCAATTGCCGTAGAGAGCCAGCCAGTCGAAAGGCAAGCCGGCGAAGAGAAAGTCCCGGAGCTTTCCCTTAAGGCACTTGCGGAAAATCCAGGACAATACCTGGGTAAAACATTTCGAGTAACCGGGAAGCTACGAAATATAGGCGAGAATTATTTTACCGATTTGAGGGTAATATTGGAAGACGATAAATTTAACTTCTTCTACGTCCGACCCTGGCTACCGTTGGAATTTCCCCCCACTCCCCCTGGACATTCTGACAGGAGGAGGCCGGTGCTCTCACAATATCTTGGGCAGCAGGTTGAGCTTACGACAGCATTAGAAAGAGGGACACTGAAAAAGGTTGGGGAAGTCTATTTTTTGAGTGTTAAATCGGCAAAGATACTCAAATAAAATTCTTCCTCCACCAGAGGAACGTAGTTACCTTATTGAATAGATATCTTATCCAATCTCCTCAATTCCCAAATTCTTAAATTTTGGGCCATGGATTCTTCAGCTATTCGCACAGTGTTTTTGACACTTCGGGGGTCAATTGGCAAACCCGTTCTGCTAAGGGAACGGCCGTCTTTGCAGACAGGAGGATTCGCGCGCCATGAAGAACTTATCGATATTTGTGAGGGGAGTAATTTACGTGATGGTCATCGTTGTGCTTTTCCTCGCCGCTGGCGGCGCAATGGCCCGCTACGGCCTCACCACCACGACGGCATTTGTTGTTCGTCACGCGGAGAAAGCTATGGGTGACGGCGACCCTCCCCTCAGCCTCGAAGGCAGCGTTCGCGCGAAGGCGCTCGCTCACGTGGTCGAGGATACGAACGTCGTCGCCGCCTACTGCACGCAGTACCAGCGCACTCGACAGACGGTGAAACCGCTCGCGCAGCAAGCAAACATCCCCATCAGAGAGATCAACGCCGACCAAGTTGCAATGTTGGTACACGATGTTCTCGTAAACCACGCAGGCAAAACAGTCGTGATCGCGGGGCATAGCGACACTGTGCCACAAATCGTGTACGAACTGGGCGGCGGCTCGGTGCCCCCCATTTCTGAGAACGAATATGACAACCTCTATGTCGTGATTGTGCATGAGATGAGCGCGCTTCGAGGTCTGGGTTTGTCCCTCCGCAAGATCGACACATTACGGCTCAAGTACGGAGCTCCCACGTGAGTGCATGACCTGCCCCCGAAAACTCGTCCAGCCAGGGAGTTAGAATATGGACTGGAATTGAGTATTGGGAGGCAGGGATGAAGAAAAGAGGGTATACGCCGGAGCAGCTTCGGGATGTCGGGACCCGGTCTGGATCGGACCGTGGTAACCTTTTGACGTTGTAGATGAGGGACCGTCAAATGTTACGTTTTTTTGTGGAAGGGGACGTTCGTGCGGAGCGTGTCTAGTCAATTCGCATAATGAATTTGACAGGTCAGTTTCGGACCTAGGAAGAGCCTCCAGCGGAATTGGAGAAAGCCGCAAGCCCCTGACTGACTCTCGCCATTATGCCCTCTTTGAATCCGAAATCAACAAGCCCAACCGTTGACTAATCCCCAAACTTTGTGTACTTGGTAAATCTGGCAAACGACAGCGCGTTTGCCCCAAACCTCGACATCTCCTTCCTGTAATCATTGGGTGACATATTTTACCAATGAGGGTAGGTTTCTATATGCAATAAATGGATGATTTGGGGAATTTCCTTCATATGGAAACCGTGTTTAAAGTGCTGATGGCAAGGTATTTGCTTTTGAGATAAATAACAGCCGGGCCCAAGCTATTCCATAACTAATTGATTTTATTATACATCTCTAAAGGCGAATTTTCCTATTGACAATATTTCTGCCTCCTTTAAAATCTCACCATTAGTTCCTCACTCGTAGCCAAGTAAACCCACCAACAAAACCCGTGACCTTCTGGAGGTTCTTATGAGAATTGGTTTCCGGAAGGTGCCCATATGCAGCCCCGGGGGGACTGATGCCTTCCCGGGGCTTCCAATTCAAATCTCCGCAGAGGAATCTCTGATCTGACCTCAATCTGATCGAAAGTGTTTCTCCATTGGCGGTAAGAGAGGCACGCCTCAAACTTTTCTTCTGGCCTCTCCTGAGATCATTACTCTCTCCTCACAAAAGATTCGTTGAAAAACTGTAATCCTTTTGGAAGCTCACCTTATGAGGGGGGTAATGTTTCCAGAATAAAAATCAACGGTCAAAGGAAGGAGGAATTTCCATGCCACTCGTTCAAGTCAAACTAATTGAGGGCGTCTTCTCGCAGGCGCAGAAGCAGGAGATCATCAAGAAGCTCACCGATACAATGGTCTCCATCGAGGGCGAGAACATGCGCCCCGTCACCTGGGTCATAGTCGAAGAGGTGAAGAGCGGCGAGTGGGGGATCGGCGGACAGGCGATGACCACTGCCGACGTCAAGGCTCTAGCAGCGGGAAGGTCGAAGGGCTAACGGTGAAGGGGGCGTATGCTTGTTTTGATACGGCCATCGGGTGAAAGAAAAATAAAATTGCTGCCAAGAAAGGGGGTAGATTTATGTTGGTCATGTGCGTTCACACATGGAATCCGAAGGCCCCCGGCATGGGGGAAAAAGAGTTGCTGCCGATGCGCCAAGAATTCATGAAAAAATTGATGGCCAAGAAGGTCCCGGTGAAGAGCGTACAGGCCGCAATGAATTTTGAGCAGGGGAAGGGTTGGTGCCTCTGGGAAACAGACACGGTAGCCAGGATGGAAGGCATTATGGCTGAGTTCCAAAACATGCATACAGAAGTCATCCCCGTAAAGCTTGCGCCCCAAATCATGTAAAAGACATCCAAATGATTGGGGGGAAATCTGGTGTAAAGAGGGTAAGGTGGGGCCAGAAATGGCCCTGCAAGTGGCCCATATGAAGCCTCCAAGGGGCTCTAATATCTTCTTGGGGGCTTAGCGCAATCTCGAATTCTTCCATGGTCTCAATATATGAAAAATCCGTAAAGCCCTTCGGCATTTGCCCGTCCGAATAAGTTAGAAATCAAAAAGGAGGTATGATTATGCCGACTCTTTTTGCCGTGTACAAGTTAAAAAAGGGGAAAAAACCAGAGGATTACGATGGGTACCTTTCCAAAACAAAAATTCCGGGAATCAGAGGCGCACCCTGGTGTACCGATTTTAAAACCTGGAAAGTGGAGAAGGTTTTGGCATCGGCAGTTTCGGAACCAGAGGGAAAATTGCCAAAAGAGCCTCCTTACCAGTATGTGGCGAAAATCGAAGTATCGGACTTGAATGCCATGGTTAGTTTTATGGGAACTGACGCAGGGAAAGCGTTTGTTAGATCGTGGAGTGTCTTTATCGATCCCACAGCCATCTTCACGCTCGGACGTGAAATGTAGCAACAATAGACCCTTGCATAAATGCCTCCAAGGGAAATCTATTCCTTGGAGGCATTCCGAAAATCATGACCTCCGGCAGAGCCGGAGGTATGAAAAACGGGGAAAGAATGCGCTCGGGGATAGGTGCTGGCAGTAAGGGTACCAGCCAGAACCGGCCCAAAGAAGGAAAAATGACGGCCTTTTTTACCGGGAGGATCCTATGCGAATCGCGGTTTTTGGCACAGGCGCAATTGGGGGTTACTTCGGCGGGCGGCTGGCCCAGGCGGGGGAGGACGTGGTGTTCATAGCCCGGGGCGAGCATTTGCAGGCCATGCGTACAAACGGGTTAAGGGTAGATAGCGTCAAAGGGGATTTTGTCATAAAACCCGTGCAGGCCACAGATGATCCCAAACAGGTCGGGATCGTGGACATGATCCTGGTCGGGGTGAAGGCATGGCAGGTGCCGGAGGCGGCGGGAAGCGTGCTGGATGTAGCATTGGCTAATGGATCTATGTGAGGAGGTAATCCATGGGGGTCCATCGATGCTTCGCCTGCGACAAGGGCAATCCTGATCGCATTGTCAGCGCTGCCGGTGATGGTTGGACATTGCAGTTTGTGGAACGCTTCGCAGCTGTGCCTGGTCGCGTGCAGGGTGGGACCGCCATAGGGGCACTGACCTGCCCGGCTCTTCAGTTAGCGGGGCAAAAGGGTATGCTCCACCCGGTCCCCCTTCAGGTCACCGGAAGACTCATTCGCCCTGTCCCCCTGGGCAAGTCCCTTTCGTGCAGCGTTGATCCTGCGGATGGCGGCTCCCGTGTCCAGGTGCACGAGGATTCCCAGGTGGTCCTGGATGGCCTGGTGAAAGTCGCGGACCTGCAAACTGAACCGGGGTCCATGCTTCAGGAGGCCCCTCCGGAACGTACAGGGGATCTCAAAGTTCTGGCCGAGTTAATCGGAGTAGAAATCGATGGCCCCACGATTTCAGATCACTGGAGGCAGAGTTATGAAGCGGCCGGTTTGCCGGTCCTGCAGCATAAGTGTTTCGGCTGTAGCGAAGCCGAAGGGACGCTCAAGCTTCGACTTCGCATCGCCCGGCGCGGCATTATCTGGGCCCGATGGGAGCCCGAACCTGTTTTCAGCGACGGCAACGGGCGCTTGGCCGCCACCATCATAGCCTCGGCCCTCGATTGTGCGACGCTCCATGCCGTCAATGCCGATGACCCTGAATTTTTGGCGCGGATGCTTAAGGAGAAGAAATTTTGGACGACGGGGACTTATGGGGTTCGGTTTTTGCGGGTACCTCCGGTAAAGATAGAGGGAGGCTACATAATCGCCGCCCGCTATCTCGGAGCGGAGGATCGCAAATTTTTCGCCATGTCGGCACTCTTCGATCGCCAGGGCACTGTCTATGCAATCGGCGAGGCCGTTTTGATTTTTTTCAACTTCCAAGGTGATTCGCCTTTTATGAAAGATGGTTGAAATACCGCATGGGAGGGTGAGGGAGTAAGAATAACGAAGCAGGGTTGAGCAATGGCTCTGATTTCTGAGGTGGCGGATAAAATTTACCAGATCAAACCGGAGGGAACGAGCCTGGCTCATTTTCCTCGATGCACGGTTTATCTCGTCGTGGACGACAAAATCGCCCTGGTCGAGACCGGGGGCGCCGTTCAAAATCCTGATATCGCGGAAGCAATTCAGAAGCTTGGATACGACCTTAAGGACCTTTCTTATATCCTTCTCACTCATGTTCACCCGGACCATACTGGCGGAGCAGGACTGCTGGCCCGGCAGGCGCAGCGGGCCCGGGTGGCGATTCATCCCCGAACGGCCAAGCTCCTGGCGGATCCATCCGCGGTTGCCAGGTTGATGCAAGGCTGGAAGCAAATCTTTGGGGCTGATGCGGAAGAAAGATTTGGGGCCATGCTGCCCATTGCTGAGGAAAGATTTGAACCGGTTGGGGGTCAGGATTTTATTCCCCTTGGGGAAAGAGAATTAAAGGTCATTCATACTCCCGGCCACGATCCATACCATCTTTGTTTTCTGGACAGCAAGACCGGCGGATTGTTCTGCGGCGATGCCCTGGGTGCTTATTTCTCCGAAGTGGGAGTCATTGCCCCCTCCTCCGCACCCGGCGCAGACCCCATTCTAACACTGCAGAGTATCGAGGAACTCCGCCCGCTTAAGCCGGCGATTTTGTTCTTCTCCCATGGTGGTACATCCAGAGAGGTGGACAAGATTCTGCGGGAAGCAGCAGAGAATGCCCGATTCAGCGCGGAAATTGCGCTAATAGCTTTGCAAAAAGGGGAGACTCCAGAGGAGATTGCGCGCAAGCTGATAGAAGTTTTGGCGGGAGGATCCCCTTCGAAAAGAGAATATTTATCGGGTTTGCCCTATTGGATTCCCCTTGGGGTTGAAGGATACCGGCAATATTACAAGAAAAAGAACTTGATTTAGAGGGGGGGGTTGAGGTTTTTGTTTATTTTCGATAAGAATTTCTCTGTTTCCCAGCTGATCTCTTTTTGACCCGGAAGCGCCTCTTCGATGAATATTTGCGGAGGTCCAAGGCACATGGAACAGCAAATTCGATTCTGTAAGACGGCCGATGGCGTCAGGATCGCTTACTCAACCATGGGCCAGGGTCCGGCAGTTAGTCCTGGTTCCAGGTTGGATCAGCCATTTGCAGTTGCAGTGGGAACCTCCGGCCGCGCAGCCTTTTTTGGAAAAGGTGACTCGCTATCATACCTTCATAACTTACGATAAATATGGCTGCGGTCTCTCAGAAAGGAACCGGACAGACTTCTCGCCGGAGTCTGAGCTCCGGGTACTGGAAGCTGTCGTCGACCATCTCAAACTCAAGCGCTTCGCTCTTTTGGGTTTTTCCCAAGGAGGCTCAGTTGCCATAGCTTACGCAGTGAAACATCCCCGGCGTGTCACGCATCTCATACTATATGGAGCCTTTGCCCAGGGCGAAGCGCTAACTTCGGACGAACTCAAGACGGTCTTAAAATCATTAGTCCGAACAGCCTGGGGTATTGGTTCCAAGACCCTTGCCGACCTGTTTGTACCGGACGCTGGAGAAGGTGCTGCTCAATGGTTTAGCCGCTTGCAGCGTGAGGCCGCTACTCCCGAAATGGCTGCCCGATTATTGGACCTCTCCTACGACGTTAATGTTATTGATCTGCTTCCCAGGGTCCGTGTGCCTACTTTGGTGATGCATCGACGGGGGGATCGGGCTGTACCCTTCAAACTTGGGAGAGAGATGGCATCTTTGATCCCAAAGGCCCGCTTTGTTCCTTTGGATGGAGACATTCATATTCCCTTCTTCGGAGATGCAGATTCAATACTGCGATCCATGGCTGAATTTCTCGGTGACCCAGTCGATGCCGCCCAGCCGAGGCCGAGCCAGCAGCCCAGCGCTGAGGAAAGAGCACAGATAGCGGTGGATGCTGCAGCCCCGGAAGCACGTGCGCTGATCGCCGGCTTGGATGAAGTCGCGCTGTCGAGGTACCGCGTCGTTGGCAGTTATACTCGCTATGACGAGGCGGTTCGCAACACCCTGAAGGATGCGCGGACGAGGATCGCGGCCGGTTGCCTACAACCGAGCAGGAAGCGGGAGAATCATCTCATCTGGGCTGCACCTGGGAGTGGCAAAACATACTTCGCCCAGCAAATCGCCGCCTCGCTTTCCAGTACCATCCGCTATCAAGAACTCAACCTTGCTAAATGCAGTGAGCAGGAATTCCGTGCCGGGTTAAGCGGATTTGATTGTAAAGATGGCCCATGTCTCTGCCTAATCGATGAGTGTGATGCCAAGCCGCAGGAACCCTGGCCGTATGAGATACTTCTCCCTTACTTAGATGCTTCCGTCGAGCGAGGTACACCCCTTGTGTTTGTCCTGGCCGGAAGCGGGGGTGCGAATTTAGCTGAGATGAAGCAGCGGATGGCCGCCCGTCCCAAAGGGCCTGATCTTCTCAGTCGGATTCCAGCTGGTAATGAGTATGAGATCATGCCAT
This sequence comes from uncultured delta proteobacterium, assembly GCA_963802665.1. Lineage (GTDB taxonomy): Bacteria > Desulfobacterota > SM23-61 > SM23-61 > SM23-61 > SM23-61. Next base: position 273,164 of record CAWDJO010000005.1, read on the forward strand.
TAAACATTGGCGACCGCATTCTTGTTGTTTTGAGCCAATTCCGGGAAGTCGGAAAAGAATTCAATCGAGAAATCAGCTCAGTTGAAAAACTTGGTCTTTATTATGTCGCTCTCAATCCTCGCTTGGCGAATGCCCGTCAATTACGCGAATTTGCTGTCCGCGCAATTGAGCGCGTGCCACCCAATGACGACCGTGTAAAATATGACCATCTTTTTAGTGCTGGCGATCCGGAGAACAAAGCCTTCTGGCTCCAGGCACAGCCCACTGCAGTAGGTCTTGTGAACTCCTTTTCAATGCTGATAGATTGAGCCTCTTGTCCAGTTCAACGTAAATCCTGTTGCTTCGCTAAGTCAAGTGGAAGGGGATGTTCGTGCAGAGCGCGATTAGTCAATTCGATATTGAATTTAGCAGGGTCAGTTTCGGACCTAAAAAGAGCCTCCAGCGGGATTGGAGAAAGCCGCAAGCCCCTGACTGACTCTCGCCATTATGCCCTCTTTGAATCCGAAATCAACAAGCCCAACCGTTGACTATCCCCAAACTTTGTAGGTGAGATTCGTAAATCTCAAATTGAGAACGGGAAGCAAGCAGGGCTGTAACGATAAGGTTCTTGACAACCTAATCCGGGTCCGAATAATGTATGAATAGAGTTCAAATCGGTTGCCTGGAAGGGATAGCGGAACTAATTCAGCCTGCCGGATTTGAAAAGCCAAAATTTATTTTGCCCGGGGCAGTACAGCGGAGATCAGAAAAGCTTTGGGCAAGATTGCGAGTTATTATCACCCCCACCCTGACCCTCCCCCATCAAGGGGGAGGGAATAAAAGCGGGGGAGTTGGAGGGATTTCCCAAAAACTACGGGCGAAGCTAAATTTTCGCCTTGAAACGGGAGAGTGAAATGGCAAAACTGGGTTTTATCGGATTGGGAATCATGGGCAAGCCTATGGCGGGGCATTTGGTAAAAGCGGGACATGAGGTCTCGGTTTATGACCTGAATCCGGCAGCGATTCAGGAGCTGACGTCGAAAGGGGCGTCGGCCTGCAAAAGCAGCAAGGAAGTGGCCCAAAAATCGGAAATCATCATCATCATCGTGCAGGACACGCCCGACGTGGAAGCCGTTCTGTTCGGCAAGGAAGGACTGGCCGAGGGGTTGAAGCCGGGTTCCATCGTGGTGGATATGAGTTCCATCTCCCCGATTGCCACCAAGGAATTCGCCAAAAAACTGGCGGGCATGAAGGTGAAGATGCTGGACGCGCCCGTATCGGGAGGCCAGGTGGGGGCGGAAAATGCCACCCTTTCCATCATGGTGGGCGGCGAAGCCGAAGTTTTCGAAAAAATAAAGCCCTATTTCCAGTTGATGGGCAAGAACATCGTTCATGTGGGCGGAAATGGAGACGGCCAGACCTGCAAGGTGGCCAACCAGATCGTCGTGGCCCTGAACATCGAGGCCGTCGCCGAAGCTCTCCTGTTTGCCTCCAAGGCCGGAGCCGACCCGGTCAAAGTGAGGGCCGCTCTCATGGGCGGATTCGCCCACAGCCGGATCCTGGAATTGCACGGGGAAAGGATGCTCAACCGGACGTTCAATCCCGGGTTCCGCATCCGCCTGCATCAGAAGGATTTGAACCTGGCTCTGCAGTCCGCAAGAAGCATGGGCTTGAGCCTGCCCAACACCGCCACCGCCCAGGAGTTGTTCAACGCCGTGGCCGCCCAGGGCGGGATCGACCTGGACCACTCGGCCATGGTGCTGGCCCTGGAGAAGCTGGCCAACCACGAGATCAAGGGGTAAGAGTCCCAATTGCGGATTGCAGATTGCGGATTGCGGATTGAAAAAGAAAACTAAAAAATCCGATTAAATCAAGGCATCTTTGAGGCTTTTGGCCATGGCGCCGACCGCCTCAGCAACTCCCCGCCCGTTTCCCTTTTCCGCGATGAGCCGGATGAAAGCGCTTCCCACAACCACGCCGTCAGCCGCAGCGGCGATTTCCCTGGCTTGCGCCGGGGTGGAGATTCCGAAACCGGCAACAACAGGAATTTCCGTCTTCCTCTTGATCCGGCTCACATTCTCCCGGAGTTCCTCCAGGACAGGGCTGCCAGT
>CAWDJO010000006.1:0-52992 GCA_963802665.1 uncultured delta proteobacterium
ACTCCCCATCGAGGCACGTTGAAAATGGAAATCGGGATGGAGGAGAAGTCTCTCAAAATTCCCGAAGCGAAGACCGGCATTGTGGGAATAAGCCAAGCAGTGCAAGAGGCTCTTCACCTGTGTCTCAAAGCCGGTCGAAGCGACATTCCAGTATTGATCTGTGGGGAGACAGGAACGGGCAAAGAGTTAGCCGCGCATCGTATTCACGAGGAGAGCCGGCGTGTTCAGGGGCCTTTTTTAGAGATCAACTGTGCTGCTTTGTCCGAAACGCTTCTTGAAAGTGAGTTGTTTGGCCATGTCAAAGGGGCCTTTACCGGAGCAAGCCACGATCGCCTGGGCAAATTTGCTGCCGCCTCTGGGGGGACGCTCTTTCTGGATGAAATAGCAGAAATGGCTGTAACCAGCCAAGCGAAAATCCTCCGGGTACTGGAGGAGAAAAAAGTTACTCCTCTTGGTTCGGAGAAGGCGGTGCCCGCCGATACGCGTATTATCGCCGCCACCAATAAAAATTTGGTGGAGTTGATGAAGGAAAAAAGGCTTCGGGAAGACCTCTATTATCGCCTCTGCGGCATTGAAATCAAAATGCCGGCTTTGCGTGAGCGGGTTGAAGATATTCCTCTTCTGGCAATCCATTTCTTGAACAAAGCTTCCCGCCAGCAAAAAGGGAAAAATCCCCCGCGCCTTTCTTCGGAAGCTCTGGATATGCTTATGACCTTCGCCTGGCCGGGAAATGTACGCCAGCTCGAACAGGCGCTCCTGGCCGCAATGGCGCTCCGCGAGGGGGATGAGATCGGCCCCGGCAATTTTCCGGCCTGGTTCCGTGAGGCAGTTACGTCTGCTGGAAAACAAGAAATCACCTACCTCTCCACAAGCCCTCACGTGGAGACCAAATCTCGGCCGGAAAAGGATAACCGATTGCTAAAAGATGAAGATCGGAGACGCTATTTAGAGGCCCTCCACGCAACCCAATACCAGGGAACCGGACGTTGGAATGTGAGCTCTGCGGCGCGCCAATTGGGTATCCCCAGAGAAACCCTTACCTACCATCTAAAAAAACTAAACATTCTCAGATGATGTGGGAAAAAACTAGATTCCTGCTTTCGCATGAATGGCGGCTTTATTTATGATCGAGGCGGAAAAAGCGGTGAGGCGGGAAAAGAAAATGGGCCCGGCCCTGCGAAAGGGAATGCCGCTTCATGAGGTGAACAAGAAATTCGAGCCGTTTTGAAATCGTTGCCCGTAATTCGTGTCAGTGTCAGTGTGAAAAAGTCAGGCTCTTATCATTCTTCCACTGACCCTCACGCTGGCACTCGCACTTTTCTCAGGCATTTCTGTTATGATGGATGGGACGAAACCCTCAAGCAGAAATAGATTATCGCCAATTCTTTTTTACCCCCAAGTCCGCAATCCAACGCTGAGGTAAAAATCAAAAAAGGGGGACGTTCTATCTAAATGAGCCTACAAATCCGGGCCGCTAATCGCAAATCCCCGGGGCCTATTGCTACTGTTTCAGAGGCAGGGTTTTCAGAACCCCCCGGTGCAAGAGCTCTGGGGAACTGGCGATGTCTTCCGGCATGACCGAAGTGTCGCTGAGGCCGGGCTTGAGATCCACACCGATGAAATTGTAAATCTGGGCCACATAGGCGGAACAGAAAAGTTTCTGTTCCCGCTTCAGTTTATCCCGTTTCTCCGGTTTCCAGTTGAAGAGCAGCTTGATCCCCACCCAGATCGCTTTCCAGAGAGCGTACTCCTTGCCTAACTCCCCCTGGGCAAAAATGATCATCCGCTTTCGCTCCTCTTCGCTGAGCAGGCGCTTGCTGGTGTACCAGTGCACATGGCCGTTATAATGCCCGACGCTGGCAGAAAGGGGAGTCACCACAACCCCCCGGCCGACCGCTTCCATCACCATCAGCCGCTCGTTCCACCGCACCGCAATGCCGGCATGGGAAAAACGGGAATGGGTCACCTTTTTGATTACCCAGGAGTAAAACGTTTCACCCTCAAAGAGCAGGACATCCCCATTGGAAACGATTTCTCGCATGCCTGAATAGCTCAAGGCGTCAGGATGATATTTGCTTCGACCTCTCATGGCCCAGCCCTCCTTCCGCTATTCTTTGCCTCCCCACTTTCGGAGTAGAGCGCGGCCCCAGTCAGGGAAGTCAGAGCTTTTGTTTGGCAATAAGCCTAATGGGTTAGAAGAAATACTCGGCCAAACCGATAAAAACCTAAATTCTGATGCATTCTACCCCGCCATGATACGCAGCCGCAGAACGATTTAAAAGCAAAATATGCAATCTACCTGGCGAATCGCGAGCCTGTCGATTCAAAAGATCTGCCCCCATTCACAACGCCCGGGTTGACATTCTGATAAAATAGATTATCTTTTATGAACCCTAGGAATTGGGCGAAGAAAACGAAGAGGAGGAGAGGCCAATGAAAGTTGTCGGTTTTAACGGGAGCCCCAGGAAGGACGGGAACACATCCATTCTCATCCAACAGGTTTTCAAAGAACTCGAAAAACAGAGCATCGCAACCGAACTGGTTCAGCTGTCGGAGAAGGAGATCCGGGGTTGCATTGCCTGTTCACAGTGCATCAAAAATAAGGACCAGCGCTGCGCCGTGAAGAAAGATGCGGCGAACGAGTACATCGAGAAAATGCTCGGAGCGGAGGGGATCATTCTGGGGTCGCCCGTCTATTTCAATGACGTCACGCCCGAAATGAAGGCCCTCATCGACCGCACCGGGTATGTGGCCCGGGCCAACGGCAGGATGTTCAAAAACAAGGTCGGCGCCGCGGTGGCTGCCGTGCGCCGGTCAGGCGCGGTTCACACTCTCGACACGATCAACCATTTTTTCCTCAGCGGAGAGATGGTCATCGTCGGACGGGTGATTGGAGTGGGCCGGGAGAAGGGAGAAGTGGAAAAGGATGAAGAGGGGGTGCAGCTCGCGAAAACGCTCGGGCAGAGGATGGCCTGGCTGCTGAAAAAAATATACGGGTAATGATTCTGAACAAACCTTCCTTCAGTCCCGGAGACCGACCCTCCTATGCCCCTTAGCGGTTATCGATCCCCGGCGGATTCATCCCCCCATGGACTCAGGGGTGCCAGTGAATGGGTGACGAGAGGGGGAAAGGGTGCGGCTAAAAGACGGATATTTCGAAATACCGGCCCTGGTGCAGGAAGCGAACCTTGGTGGGAAAGATCTCCACGACCTTCACCCCTTCGACTGTGGAGCCCTCGGAAGCGAAATGGCCGTTGATCACCGCGCGACGCATGGAAGGCTCTTCATTCCACACGATCCCCGAAATTTTCAGCGGCGGCGGATTTGCAGTGGAGCTGCCGGCCACTGGTTCCCCCGGTTTCGAGACCTTTCCCGGAGGCACTTTTGTTTCCCGGGAGGTCCCCTTCGGGATCTCATTTTTATCCCCGGGGGAGGACGCAGGGGGCCTGCTGTCGGTTTTGAACGGGACTTTCGATAGCTCCGGTTTTGCTCCGCTTTGAAGGCCGCGGGCGGGTTCAGGAGGAAGGGGAGAAGGGGAGATCTGCTGCCTGGATTCAGGGGGATGCGCCGGGGCGGAAGAGGATGGTTGGGCTGGAACGCCGGATTCCGGCGGAGCAGGGGGAACTTTCTCGAACGGATGCCGACGGGCTCGCCGGTGTGCCGGGCGATGGCTTTGCCGGCGGACTGGGCTTCGGAGACACAGCCCCAACCCGCTGCCTTGGCCCGGGAGGGCTGACCGGGGCAGGAGGAGATGGTTTTGACAGGGCACCAGACTTTGCGGAGGCAGCTTCCCTCTTCTTGGGGGAGGCCGGAGGAGTCGTGGGCGCTGGAGGCGATGATTTGGCCGGAGAATCGAGCACAGGAGGAGTGGGAGCATCCTTCTGACCGGGCGCAGGCGGAATGACCGGGACGGGGGCCGATGGTTTTGCCTGCGTGCCGGTCTCCGGAGAGGCGGATGCGACCTGCTTGACCGGGCGCGGGGGGAATCCCGGCTGAGGGGGGCGGCGATTTCGGCAGAAAACCGGGCTTCACGATTATCGCATAGGTAATGCCGGCCGTTGCCAGGGCCGTAAAAAAGACAGCGAGAAGGTACATGGGGACTCTCTTGCGGGGCTGGGCCGGGTCGGTCCGGAGAATCTCGGCGGCAAGATCGGGCATGCCTTTCCGGCGGGATGCCTTTTCGCGGTCCAGCTTTTTCAGAGCATCGAGGATGAGGCTCATTTTTTCTCCGCAGAGAGTCTCGGCGTTTCAAAACGGTCGATGGAGCGGTACAGGGACATCAGCGTTTGCCCTCCCGCGATCCCGTCCTCTTCGATCCCTTTGGAGGATTGAAACTGCCTCACCGCTGAGCGGGTGTCGCGGTCATACACGCCGGTCCCCGGATGGGTATAGGTCCCTGCCTCCCGGAGAAGGGCCTGGAGCTGTTTGACGGGGTCTCCTTTCGCTGCCGGCGATATTTTCGCCATGAGGTTCAGGGCATCCTTCCAGAGGAGGAAAGCCTGGCCGGACCAGTACTTTTCCAGCTCGTCAAAGGCCAGGGTCTTCTCCCCGGCGATGGGCGGATCGACTAGAAGTTTTCCATTCTCTCTGCCCACCAGGGAGATAAAGCGCTTCCCCAATACACCCGGGAGGGTGATCTCCAGGACTGCCGGAGAATCCATTCGAAGCAGGGCGCCCAGGTTTCCGGAAAACCGGTAGAAAAGGAGCTTCCGGTCGAGAGCCGCCCGCTCCATTCCCTTGCCTGGCTCCCCGGGGGGATATTCCGGGACGGGTTCAACCTTCCAGGAGCCGGCCAGGGCGTTGAAGGCCCTGCGGGCGCTTTCCGATTCGGTTAGGTTCCCGAGCTCGGCCGCCATCGCCCGGGAGAGGTCTATCAGGGGCGTGATGGGGTATTTTTTTACCTGTTGCTCCGCGGCCCTCGCCTGCTCCGAAGAACTCAGGGAACCCTTCTGATCATGCCCCGCGAAATAAAGGACCGCCGCCAGGATCAGCGCCGCCAGGGCGAGGGCGGGAATCAGAACCAAGCGGGGTCTGGCGGGCCCGAAGGATCTTTCTTTTTTAAGCTCTCGAATCCCCGCGGCCGCAATCCGGTAGGTGATCCGGGTCTTGTCTTTCGTGTACCCGGCCAGAAGGATGCGATCGCAGGCCGCGTTGATGAGCCGCGGGAGCCCCCGGGAATAGCGGTAGATTTTCTTCGTGGCCCCGGGGGTAAAATGAACTTTGCCCTTTCCCCCGGCCACCTCGAGGCGGTGGCTGATGTATTCCACCGTGTCCTGGAAGTCCATGGGCCGCAGGTGGTTGCGCACGCTGATCCTCTGGCTGAGCTGGCGCAACTCCTTCTTCTCCAGCATCTGCCCGAATTCGGGCTGCCCCACCAGGATGATTTGAATCAGTTTTTCCCTGTCGGTCTCCAGGTTCGAAATGAGGCGGACCTGTTCCAGGGCAGGTGTTTTCAGGTTTTGCGCTTCGTCAATGACCAGGACCACGGTGCGGCCCCCGTCGCTCTCCCGGAGGAGAAACTGGTTGAGAGCGTCCAGCGGTCCCGAACCGGCAGTCGTGGAGGTTGAAACCCCGAATTCCCGGTTTATGTGCCACAGGAGCCTGCGGGGCGATGGACTGGGGTTAAAGATCAGGGCCGTGCGGTGATGTTCCGGGTCGAGCTGGCTGAGCAAGGCGCGGAGAAGGGTGGTCTTCCCCGACCCCACCTCTCCGGTAAGGGCGATGAACCCCGCGCGGTTGTTTATACCGTACAGGAGATGGGCAAAGGCCTCCCGGTGGTTCTTGCTCAAGAAAACGAAGCGGGGGTCGGGCGTCAGGCTGAAGGGCTTTTCCCGGAAACCATAAAAGTCGAGGTACATTAGAAGATACCCTTGATGATGATCGCCTCGTGCTGATTCCGGATCGGCTGCGAAGATGGCTCCAAATAAAACTTGACCCCGATTCGCGGCAGGAGGTGAAAGATAAGAGAAGCGAATGCTCGGGTTTTCTTAAATCATATGCAAATTTCGGGCCCAAGTCAAGAACACTGCGAGCCGGGATCAGACCTGGATCGGGGAGATCCCTAATTTCAGGGCGGTTTCGAACATCCTGCGGATATTTTCCGGGGGGACCTGGGGCTGGATATTGTGGACCTGGTTGAAGGCGAACCCGCTTCCGGGGGCGAAATCCGGGGTTCTTTCCCCGACCTCCCGGGCAGAAAAGGTAGACGTCGGTTCCTGCCCCTATGGATTCAGCTCTCGAATTCCCTGCACCTTACACCCTGCCCCTGCACCCGGCTTCTTTATTCCCCTTGACAGGACGTTTTCCGCCCTCCTACAATCTTTTTATTTCAAGCGATATTCAAAATTTCAAGGAGGCTGGTCATGAAAGGATCTTCGGCAATCGCCCATATCCTTAAAAAGGAGGGGGTTGACCATCTATTCTGTTTCCCGGTGAATCCCCTGATTGATGCCGCGGCGGAGGTCGGCATCCGGCCGATCATGCCGTGTACCGAGCGGACCGTGGTGGGAATGGCGGATGGTTATACCCGGGTGAATAACGGGAAACGGATCGGGGTCTGCGCGGTGCAGCAGGGGCCCGGGGTTGAAAATACCTTCGGGGGAGTGGCCCAGGCTTTTTCCGACTCCTCCCCGGTCCTGGTCTTTCCCGGCGGCCCTCCGCAATCACGGCAGGCGAGCCTTCCCACTTTCGACCCGCTGCCGAGTTTTCAGCATGTGGCTAAATGGGTCGCACGGATCAATCAGCCCCCTCGAATTCCTGAATTCCTGAGACGGGCCTTCACCTATCTCCGAATGGGCAGGCCGGGACCGGTCGTTCTGGAGCTCCCCCAGGATGTGGCCCTGGCCGATTTGGAAGACCCCACCCAAAGCTACAAAGGGGTCCAGGCTTCCAGAGCCTTGGCCGATCCACAAAATATTAAAGCGGCCCTGAAAGCCATCCTGGCTGCGAAGAATCCTCTCCTCCATGCCGGCCTGGGCGTCCTGTATTCCGAGGCGTGGGGGGAGCTGAAGAAATTTGCGGAACTCCTGCAAATCCCGGTTATGACCACTCTTCCCGGGCAAGAGTTGTTTCCCCGAAAATCATCCCCTTTCCCTGGGGTGCGGCGGCCTCTCCGGCTCGAAGGTGGTCGCTCGATTTCTTTCCGAATGCGACCTCATCTTCGCGGTCGGGAGCAGCATGTCCATCTCCTATTTCGCCGCCCCCATTCCCCCGGGGAAAACGGCCATCCAGCTCACCATCGACGAACGGGACCTGAACAAGGACTATCCGGTCGATATTCCGCTGATGGGCGATGTAGGGCTGACTTTGCGGGAGATGATCGAAGAAGTCAAACGCAGCGTCGGAAAAGAGGGGAGAAAAGGGGATGACGCGGTGGCGCGCAAAATCAAGGGGGCCAGGGAAGAATGGCTGAACGAATGGATGCCCCTGCTGACTTCCGATGAAGTCCCTATCAATCCCTACCGAGTGATCTGGGACGCCCAAAAAGCCCTGGATCTCAGCAGCACGATCGCCACCCACGACGCGGGAAACCCGAGGGATCAAACGGCCCCCTTCTGGCTCGCCGAAAATCCCAACAGCTACATCGGGTGGGGGAAATCCACCCACCTGGGATACAGCCTTCCCCTGGCCCTGGGGGCCAAGGTGGCGATGCCGGAGAAGACGGTCGTCCATATCATGGGAGATGGCGGCCTTCGGGATGAGCGGCATGGACATTGCCACTGCGGCGCGGAACAAAATCGGCACCTTGACGATCCTCCTGAACAACTCCTGCCTGGGAGGATACGAGAAGCATATTCCCATCGCCACCAAACTGTACGGGACAAGATTCCTCGGCGGCGACTACTGCAAAACGGCCGAAGGGCTGGGGGCTTATGCCGAGCGGATCGATCATCCCAAGGATATCATCCCGGCCGTCCGGCGGGCAGTGGAGAAAACAAAGACCGGAAAGCCCGTGGTGCTGGAAGTGATAACCAAAGAGGAAAACCGCCTTCCCAAGTATTGGTGAGATCTTGGGTGGTCCAGGCGGTCAAACACGTCTTGACGCGACGGCAACTCCAAATCCGATCGGGAAATGAAGAGGCGTGAATCAGAGTCAGTTTGTAGGCGCATGATGCCCCGTGCATCCCTACGCCTGTGGTTCTCCTTCCACGCCCGGGGCCGGGTGTTTTCTTCGCAGATCTTGTGGCGGGCGAAATAATGCTGGCGGAGGTTGAGGGGCAGGTAGGCGAGGTAAGGATAGAGAGCCGGCCAGAAATCCATCCGCTTCCAGATGGAGGAAAAGTTGTAGAACTCCTTCCAGGCCCACTTCCAGCCTTCCCGCAGCTGCTCCGGCTCCATGAGTTTAGGCCGGTAGTGGGGGGCCAGGACCTCCTGGTTGGGCGCGAGCCACCACTGATCCCGCAGAAGCCGCCCCTCCGCCCGCAGCCGGCTATAGAGGCGGGTTCCGGGGTAGGGGGTCAGCATGGCGAACTGGGCCATGATGATCTTGTTGGCGACGGCGAACTCCACGGTGCGCTCGAAGACCGAGGGGTCGTCGAAGTCGAACCCGAACATGAAAGCGGCATAGGTGATGATGCCGTGATCGTGCAGTTTCCGGATCACTTCCCCGTACCGCTCCGGGTGGTTCTGAGGCTTTCCGATGGTCTTCAACTGGGGACTCAGTGACTCGAAGCCGATGAACAGGCCCTTGCAGCCGCTCTTACGCAAAACCTTGAGATTCTCCTCGTCATCCAGCCCGGCCAGGGAAGCCTGCCCGACCCATTTCAATTTCAGGGGTTCCAGGGCGGTAAAGAGCTTCCGGAAATAGGGGACATTGCCGATCACGTTGTCGTCAGCGAAGAGAATCCCCCACCGGGTCAGCCCCTGAATCTCGGCCACAACTTTATCCATTTCCCGCATCCGGAAACGGTTCCCAAAAGTTGAGTGCACGGTGCAGAAATCGCAAAAGAAGGGACATCCCCGGGTGGTCTGCACCACATCCATGGGGATGTAGCTCCGGGAATGAGTTTTGAAGATCTCCCGCCGGGGAATGGGAGAAGAGTTCATATCCACCACCCCGTCCTGGCGGTAAAACCGCTGCAGGCGGCCCGTTTGAAAGTCCGCCACGACCCGGGGCCAGAGGGTTTCCGCTTCTCCGATCACCACCGCGTCCGCATGGGCCGAAGCCTCTTCCGGAAGAACCGTGGGGTGGATTCCCCCCAGAACCACCTTGATTCCCTTTTCCCGGCAGGCGTCGGCAATCTGGTATGCCCGGTGGGCGGTTTTCGACATCACCGAGATGGCCACCAAATCCGCACCCCGGAAGCCGTGATTCAGGTCCACAAGGCGGATCTGGTCGTCGGAAAATCCCACTTCAACATCCGGGGGGGTAAGAGCCGCAAGCGTGGCGAGGGCCAATGGGGTCAGGCGGGCGCTGTCTTCCGCGGCGGGAGAAACGAGTTCAATTCTCATGAATTATTCTTACATGAAGAAAAGGAACAGGGCAACTGCTTATTCCAGCCCTCAGGCTCATGGTTTGTACTTTCCATACTCTACATCGATTCCGAAGCGTTTGACGATTTCCTCTAACAAAAAGCTCAACATCTCCTTCCGGAGAGGCTGAGCTTTGATCATTCACTTCCCCTCAAATAGGACCAAACGAGAGGACTCCTTAATCTTCGGCCCGAAATTTGAATGAAATGTTGACTCTGGCTCGGTAGGCGGTGACTTTCCCTTTGTCAATCGTCATATCCAGCTTGACGATTTCGGCAACCCTCAGGTCTTCTAGGCTTTTGCCGGCAGTCTCCACGGCGTTTTTGGCGGCATCCTCCCAGGAGCTCTTGCTCGTCCCCACGACCTCGATAATTTTGTAAATACTTCCGGCCATCACTGAACCCTCCTTTCCCGAGATTTTGGTTGCCCGACAACCAGGGACATTTTAGCATTATCCATAAACTATTCAACATTCAAAAAGATAAGGGGAAGGGGTCGGTTCTCCCGGACCTTACCGTAGATTTGAAATCAAATCCCTCCCCGGCCCCGGGTCAAGGCTGATCGGGGTGGTCGTGGCGGTGGGGTAAAGCGTGAAGATGGCCGTGACGATGGATAAACCCTTCGTGCTCGTGGGCGTGTTCATGGATCAGGTTCACCCGCAGGAGGAGGGACAGGTCATTCAGGATCTCATCCGGGGGACCCTCGGCGACGAGGGCATGATCTTCAGCCATAACGTAGGCCCTATCGGCGATTTCTTCCAGAATGGAGAGGTCGTGGGTCGCGGTTACGATGGTCTTGCCGAGGGAGTGCAACTCGTCCAAGACCTCCACCAGCCATACCTGGGTCCGCGGGTCCAAGCCGGCCGTGGGTTCGTCGAGGAGAAGGACATCGGGGTTCAAGGCCAACACCGAGGCGAGGGCGACCTTCTTTTTCTCCCCTCCGCTCAGCTGGTGCGGGGAGCGGTGGGCGATCTTTTCCAGGTTGAGCATGCGGAGCATCTCCCGGCACTTCTCCAAAACCTCTTCCCGGGAGAAGTCGAGCTGCAGGGGGCCGAAGGCGATTTCGTCGAAGACCGTGGGACAGAAGAGCTGCACGTCGGGGTTCTGGAAAAGCAGGCCCACGCGCCGGCGAAAGAAGGCGGTGAACGAGGCCTCGCGAAATTGGTCTTCGGTGAGCTTCTGGTCGAAGGCATAGGCTTCTCCCCCGGTAGGAAAGAGGAGCCCTCCCAGGATTTGCAGCAGGGTCGACTTTCCGCAGCCGTTGGACCCCAGGATGGCAATCCGCTCGCCGGCATTAACCCGGAGATGGACGGATTGAAGCGCCCGATGGGTTCCTCCGTATAAAAACTCGACGTCGCGCAGGTCGTAAACCCGCCGATCGCCGGACGGATCTTGAATCCTCATTCGGTCATACCCTTCCTCCCCAGAGGAAAAGAATCAGGAGGGCAACGGAGCCCCCCATCCAGAGCCCATCCCCAGGGCGCAATTGAAAAACAGAAAGGATTCGAACCTCCCCCTGGTACCCCCGGGCGATCATGGCCCGGTGGACCTCACCGCTCAGCTGCAAAGAACGCCCGAAAAGCACGCCCATCTGGCCGGCGATCCATCTCTGCTCGGTCCTGGTCTTCTGGGGGCGAAGGGTCCGGCTTTTTTTGGCCATATGCATGTCCCGGACGATTTGACCGAGGAGCATGAGATAGCGCAGGGTCATGCCGAGGGTTTGAACATAGATCGCCGGGATTCGCAGCGAACGGAGCGCTTTGAAGAGATCCGCCCAGGGGGTGGTCAGAGTCAGGAGCAGGATGAAGGACAGGGAGGCCCCCACTCGCCCCACCAGCAGCGAGGCCGTATGAATTCCCGGCCAGGTGAGGGTGATCTCGGCGGGGATTCTGTAAGGGCCCCAATGATATTCTTTGCTCAAGGAGAACAGAAGGACTGCCGGATCTCCCGGGGTAAAGATATTCAGCGTGGCCGGTAGGGCGATGATCCCGGCGAAGAGGGGAAGAACCAACCAGACCCTCCGGAGGAAAAATCCTAAGGGGATTCGCGAGAAAAGGGCGAGTCCCAGGCTCACTCCGTATAAGGCCAGAATCCAGGGAAGGGAGTAAAGGAGGCTGATGGTGACCACGTAGAGGAGGAGGGTGATCAGTTTGACCCGCGGGTCGATCTTCTGGAGAAGGCCCGCCTTCTGGGAATGGATTTCGGCAAAGAGGAAGTCCTCCACCAGGTCGGCCACGGCGCGCAGAGTTCGATCCAGAAAAGGGAGCCGCATTTTTCGGCCCGCCAGAACGGGATCCGGATGATAGGCCAAGCCGCCGTTCCCGCGAAACCAGGGAGGAAGCATCATCATTGCTTTCTGCCGGACAGGGGCTGGAAAATATTCACAACCTCAGGACCCCTTGACCGGGGGGTCTTTTTTCCCCATGAATTTTCCCAGAAGGAGGGTAACCGCCACCACCGCGCCAACCCCCAGAAACCCGGACAGGATATAACCCAGGCTGGAATGGAATAACCCTTTCTTTTCCCAACCGGCCACATTGTATTCGGGGAGAGGGGAAGACCAGAGGTCCGTCCATTTCTTGAGTCCCTCGGGGATGAAGCCGAGCATTTTTTCGATTTCCTCCAGACTCCATTCTCCCCAGGCTGGACCGGACCGGAAGACCTCGGGGAGAATGAGCCCGAGGGGAGAAAGGAGAATCAGGAGGATCAGCCCCCACCATAATCTTTTGTTTTGATTCATGGGCTCTTTCCTCCCCCCTCCAGCAGGGCAGGGTCGGTGCGCTGAAAATAAACGACCAGCAGTGCGGTGACCACAGCTTCGATGATTCCAAACAGCAGAAGGTGCTGGAGGGCCATCACCGGGACGGCCACTTCCAAAGGATAGGGAAAATATAACGGGCGCCCGTCGGGGCCCCTGGCCAGAACGGGTTGGAGACCGAACAGGATGGCCGTGGTGACCGCCGCCAGGTTCAAACCGATGTAGGCGCCCACCGCGGCGGCGATCCATCTCCGGCGGGCGGTGGCCGCGGCTTTTCCGCTGATCAGACGATAGGTCCAGTAGCCGGCCATGGGCATGATGAAGGCGATGTTGAAGCAGTTGGCGGCAATGGCCGTCACTCCCCCGTCCCCGAAGAGCAGGGCCTGAATCACCAGGGCGATGGAAATGGCGATCAGGGCCGCCCAGGGGCCCACGAGAATGGCGATGAGCACTCCCCCCACCGCATGCCCGGTGGACCCTCCGGGGATGGGGATGTTGAACATCATGATCACGAAGGAAAAGGCTGCCCCCAGGGCCAAGAAAGGGACCTGGCGCTGCCGAAGGGTCCGGCGGACGATGCGGGAGGCCAAGGCCCAGAGGGGAACCATCACGCCGTACAGGGCCCCGTAGGTCTGGGGGCCCAGGTAACCGTCGGGAATATGCATTTCCCTGCCTTATCCGTGCTTTTGATCGAGCGGGCAGCGGGTTGCCTTTTCTGCAAGAAGACCGAAACGGGAAAAAGAATATAAATCATCATATCCCACTGGTGTTACGAAATCAAGAAAAGGTGCTAAAAAAATGAGGCCCCATCCTCTTCCCGATACCCCTCCCGCCAGGTTGCATAGAGGAGGGTTGAAAAGGAAGGAAAATTATAGTACATCTTTAAAACCGTCCGTTCATCGATGAGGGAAGGAAGCCATGTCCCCCAAACAAGGCAATCAACCCATAAGGGTTCTCCTGGTGGAGGATGATCCATACGACGCCGAACTCATTCTGGCGACCCTGGGAGAGATCGGGAGTTCCCCATGCCACGTCGATCGGGCCGAAACCCTCTCCGGGGCGCTGGAGCGGCTCTCCCGCGGGGGAGTCGATCTGATGTTGCTCGACCTGGGGCTTCCCGATTCCCTGGGGCTGAGGACCTTCGAATTGGCCTACGCCCAGCACCCCGATACCCCGATCATCATCCTGAGCGGCCTGGCGGACGAGGAAACGGCCATCAGAACCGTGCAGGAAGGGGCGCAGGATTATCTGGTGAAGGGGAATTTCGACAGCCGCCTCCTGGGCCGGGCCATCCGGTACGCCATCGAACGCCAAAAGATCAAATCCGACCTGAAATCCCTGTCTCTGACCGACGAGCTGACCAGCCTCTACAACCGGCGGGGGTTCATGAACCTGGCCAGGCAGCAGATCAGGGTCGCCAAGCGCCTCAAAAAAAGGCTGCTCCTCGTCTACGCGGATGTGGACAACCTGAAATTAATCAACGACACCCTGGGGCACAAAGAGGGGGATCGGGCGCTGAAGGATCTGGCCGACATCCTGAATCATACCTTCCGCGCATCCGACCTCATTGCCCGCATGGGGGGGGATGAATTCGCCGTCCTGGGGCTGGAAGAGTCGGAAGCGGATTTTGAGAAAATCAGGGCCCGCCTCCAGCAGAAGATCGGCTCCTTCGGGCAAGAAGCACAAAGGCCGTATCGGTTGTCTTTCAGCACCGGCTTTGTCCGGTACGAGCCCGAAAAGCCCCAGAATATCGAGGAACTCCTGGCCCGAGCGGACAGACTCATGTATGAGGAGAAAGCTTCGAAAAAAGGCAGAAAAGAAAGAGACGGGGAAGCGGCAAAAATTTGACGAATCTATGAGTATAAGATCCAAAGGGGCCGTGAGCCTTTCCCCACGACCCCTCTCTCCGCCAGCTTCTTTTTTTCGCACAAAATTCAAACCGGAAATGGATCCCATCCTTCAATGATTCGTTAGACGGCAAACAGGACGGTGATCGTGACTCTGGCCTCCCGGCCATCATGGGGAGCGGGGAGTTTCCACCCTTTGGCCTGTTCGAGGAGGCATCGTTCCGCTGCCGGGTTTTTGAGAGCCCCGCCTGCGATCTTCACGCTTTTTACTTTTCCATCCGGGTTGATGGTCAATTCCAGGATAAGGTTTCTGCCAAGATCGGTCCCCTTTCCGCATTTTTGAATTTCCGGCAGGTACTTTTCCAAGGCCTGAAGGACCGTCTCTTTCGTCAGCCCTCCGGATACCTTTATTCCTCCGATCGAAGCGGCCCTCTTGTCTTTTTCCAGGCCTTTGATTTCCTTCTGCATCGCTCGTTCCTCGAAGGGGGAAGGGGCGGCCTCCTTCCGGGCCATGAGCGAAGAAGGGGCCAGGCTCATTTTGGCGCTTCCCACGGCGTAATCGGAAACCCCTTGAGGAAGGGGAAGGGGCTGTTTTATGGTCGTCTGCTCCCCGCCCTGGTTACGGATCTCGGTGTCAACCGCAATAAAGGAGGTATAGGCGGTCAGGAGGTTATAAGCCAATCCCAGGTCGGTGACTTCCTTGGTTCGCTGGTCATTGGGCCGGAGCTTGTTGTAATCGGAGAGCAGGGCGATCCGGTGGCGGGCCCAGAGATAGCGCAAGGCCGAAATCGTCTTCGAAGATTTTACCGTCCGCACGTCGATGATTTCGCGGTAGGACCCATTCCCGGATATGCCGTTCAGAGTGATCTTTCCGTTAGGCTGCCCGCGCCATTTCCCGAAGACGATGACCGGCCGGTCGGCCAGGACGTCAGGGATGGCCAGGGGTTCCATATCGTAAGTGCTGAAACCCTGGAAGTTCACCTTGACCTGAGTGAGCACCGGAGACAGGATCATCTTCCGGAATCGCTCGGCCTGGGCGGGGGCCTCTTCCGGCTTGGTGATGATAAAGGGCTCCCCCATGCCCACCCGGGCCATTCCTTCGATGATGTGGCGGTTGACCGAGGTTCCGATCCCGAAGGCAAACATGTTGGCCTCTCCGAGGTTCTTGCGCATCAGGTCGAATACTTCCTCTTCGACGGTCACATATCCGTCTGTGGCAATGATGACGGTTCGAGAATAGTTCTCCGGTTTCTTGAGCTTGAGAGCCCGGTGCAGGGCCGGCAAGAGCTCGGTTCCTCCGCCCCCTTTCTGGCGGTCGATCAGGGTAAGAGCCCTCTGGATATTCTCCGGGGTGGCCGGCAGGGATTCCTCGGCCATGACCGAGGAGCCGCCGGAAAAGAGGAGAACATTGAATTTGTCCGTCGGACGAAGGTTACCGATCAGGTTCTGGAGCAGCTTCTTGGAGATTTCCAGGGGAAAACCGTGCATGGAACCCGAGACATCGACGATGAAGACGTACTCCCGGCCGGGAATCTCTTTCTGACTCACCCTCCTGGGCGGCTGCATCATGAGGAGGAAGAATTTTTCCTTTTCCCCCTCATAGAGAAGGAGCCCCGACTGGACTCGGTCGCCGTCCAGGCGATAGCGCAGGATGTAGTCGCGATTGCCTCCCTGGGCCTCTGACGGATCGAGTTTGACCGTGGCCAGCGAAGGGCCGTCATAATTCGCGCTCACTTTGTGGGATGGGCAATAAACATCCTTGATCGGCATTCCGGCAGCGATGTTGACCGTGATGCCAAACCGGTAGGTTGGGGCCTCTCCCTGGCGCAGATAGGGGTTCTGGACCCACCGTTCCGAAGGGGATGCGGTTTCCGCGGGCTGGTTGGAATAGCGGGGGCCGACAACGGTCGGGTAGATGAACTCGTAGATCCGGTCGGTGGGTACCAGCAGCTCGGTGTATTTGAGCTCCACTTTGATTTCGTCCCCGGGCAGGATGTTGGCCACGTTCATCTGGAAGACGTTGGGCCGCTGCTGCTCCAGGAGCGAGGCGCTCTTGCCCGCCTGCTTGGCCTGCTCGTATTCTTTGCGGGCCTCTTCTCTCTTGCTGATCTTGGCCTCGATGACCCTCTCCCCGATGGTCATTTTCATCCCGTACACGGCGGCCCGGGTGGAGGCGGGAAATACATAGATAGCCTCCAGGGCCTTTTTCCCTTCATTCTTGTAAATTTGGGCAACTTGAACATCGGCGATAACCCCGGAGATGCTTACTTCCGCTGAGGTGGATTTCAGGGGAAGCTGATCGATCTGGGGATCGTCGCTTTTCACGAAGAAGTAGGGAGAAAGGGTTCGATCTTCAGACTCCCTGGGCTGGGCATAGGCGGTTGCCCCCACGAGGCAAGAGGAAACCGCGGCCAGGATCGCCAAAATCTTGGTTAAAAAAATCATGTCGGACCTCCTTTGACCTTTAATGATTGCTGCTGTCCTGTTGGACAAAGGAGGCCTCGAAAATGTTCCTGGATGAATTATTTTCCATAAGGAAAACACCCGGCTCTTGCGGGGACTCACAGAGTTTGACAATTCCGGAATGCCTGGGTCGTGGCCAGGGCGCAAGGGCCTTGTGGGTAAAAAGCATCGGCTGGGTGAGCCCTTTTCCTAGCGGCTCAGCTTGGCTTCCGCAGGATGAGGCGGGCCGATCAGGCAATGCAAATTCGGAATGCGGATTTCAGAATTCGGAATTAAATTTTGAATCATTGGCTTTTCCATTCCGCATTCGGCATTCTGCATTCCGCATTTTGGTAGCCCGCCCGTTCCATGGAATCGAGGGCGCCTCATGGTTTTTGCCCACAAGGCCCTTGCGCCCTGGCCTGGCACTCTTGCGATGGCCATCTTCAAGTGGCCCCCCGGTCGAATCCGCTTTGAACGGTTCCCGGTTTTCAAGGCCGCCGGCTCTACGGGAAGTCATGACTGAAGGTGGGGTTTTTCTGGAGAGAGGGAATGGAAGGGGGGATTCAGCGGCCGGGAATGATTTCGATTCGGATGATTGCGTCCTTTTCCAGAGATGCCAGGGAGGCGTCTTTTTCTTGGACCTCTCCCAAGAGTCTCAGCTTCTCGACCAGTTCCTTCACCTTCTCTGCTTTTACTTCGGCGGTGATGATTTCGTTGCTTTCCCGGGATTCCCGGTCGACTCTCAAAGCGCCCAGCTGATGTAGGAGGGATACGGCACTTCTCCGCCGGCAAGCCTGATGTCTTTAGCCTGAACCACAATACTCATGACTTCCGGCTTCGCTTTGGCGGCCATCCGCAGGGATGGAGCCATGGGCTGAGCCTTCTTCAATTCCTTCCTTTCCCGGGCCGCCCCCTCGGCAAGGGCCATCTTGTCTTCCCGCGTTGGGGCAACCCCTACGGCCGCAGGAGGGGAGGGGGCTCTTTCTGCCGTGCGAGATTCCCCTATTTTGGGGGGTTCCGCCGGCGGAGCGAGGGCGGCCTCCTTTTTAGGGGTGGTGGGCAGGGGATGGCGGGGCCGGGGCCGGAAGAGCCTTGATCTCGCTGACGGATGGCGGAGCTTCTTTCAATTTCTTGACCGCCACTTCCTCGTCCATCCGGGTCCTCTTTTCAGTTTCTTTTTGCACCACGGCCAGGTCTTTTCCCTTGGTTTTGGCGGGTGTTTCTTGGGGAACAGCCTTCTCCTGCAAAGCCTGCGTTTCCGCAGCCGGGGCCTTGGCCGGATAGGGGGCTTCTTGCCGGGCGATGACCGGCTCTCTGGGAGAAGGGACCTGGAGGCCCTTCATCTGTGGCTCCACCGCTTTAAATACATATACCGCTATGACGGCGATCAAAACCGTGGCAAAAGCCTCCAGGGGGACTTTGATATGAAGGGGGAAAAAGAGCTTTTGAAGGATCCCTTTCTTCTGCTCTGCTTCTTCCCTGACTTGGGCCATGATCTTCTGCTTCATCCAGGGCGGGGGTTCCACTTCCTTCAAATTCTTGAGCACTTCGCCCGTTCGATTCAATTCGTAGAGAGCAGTGCTGCAGGCCCGGCAGGAGGCGAGGTGCTGATCGATGAGCTCCTGGTCCTCGGGGGAAACCATCCCTTCCAGGTAGGCGGAGAGATTTTTGCGGATGTCTTGGCATTCCATTATAGGTCTCCCAGCACCTTCTTCAGGCACTCTTTGAGAGCGTCCCGGGCCCGGAAGAGACGGGATTTCACGGTCCCGTCGGGTACTTTGAGGATATCACGGATCTCCTCGTAGGAGAATCCCTGGATGTCCCGCAGCACCAGGACTTCGCGGTACTCGGAGTCGAGGCCGTTGATGCACCCCTGCACTCTGGCGTCAACTTCTTTCTTCTCCATCTGCTCCAGGATGGAGGGACCCTGGTCGGGAGGGTCCCGGCGCATTGAACCTTCCTCCGTCTCCGCCGGGGCATCGATCGAATAAACCTCCCGGGCCCCCCGTGTTTTGATCTGTTTCATCCGGTTCTTGGACAGGTTCATCACGATGCTGTACAGCCACGTGGAGAACCGGGCCTCTCCCCGAAATTTCTTTATGGAACGGTAGGCCGAGAGAAAGGCATCCTGCACCACTTCGCAGGCTTCGTCATAGTCCCCGATCATCCGGTAGGCCACGTTCAACATCTTCTTCTGATACTTTTCGACCAAAGCCTCGAAGGCGTCGATCTCTCCTTTCCGGCAGGAGGAGACGAGTTGGAAATCCTCATCTCCCGGCGTCTGCGCCCTTTCTTCCACCCTGTTAGACATAGAATTCAGCGGATTTGTTCCTCTTCGGATGAATCCGGCTTGTTTCCCGGTCCCCCATTTCCCCCTAAGTGAAGAATCGCCTCTAGGGGGCTCCAGATTTCAAAGAATCATTCGCACAATTATCCCAAACTTTCAACAAGCTTTTCTTCTAGGCTAGACTCACTTGGCCGCTACGGTAATGTCATCGTAGTCGCCCACGGCGCGAGTCATCGTATTATCAGAATCGGTTAAGAGAAGAATTCCCCTGGCGGAAGGATTCTTTTCCCCCATCCCAAACAGGCTGCGGTAATCAGCCAGCACGTTGCGCTCCTCGGCAACCCAGTTGGCGGCCATGGATCTTCCGCTCCGAACGACGATGATTCTTGTCCTTCCGGAGAGGGGCGAGTCGAAAACCGTACCTGCGGGCAGGGTGTCGCTCCAAGTGTATTTAATGGAACTGGGAATGGGCCATCCCCCGAAGACCACATAAACCGAGAGAACATTGTCGTTCCCGCTTTTCTTCCTCTCATTGGACCCCTCGGGAAAGACTAGCGCCCGCCACCGCCAGCGCAGGATTGGAAATTCTTTCAGGGGCCAGGCCTTTTCATAGCCGATCTGGACGCTGATTCCCTGCGCATCGGCGTGAAGGAATCTATGGCCGTCCTCGGACTGGACAGAATAGATCCTCCCCATGTTCTCCTTATCCCGGGACGACCAGCCGGCTGGAAATTTTCCGGCTTCATCGTTTTCAAAGTTGAGAGTAAAAAGAGATTGAGCGAAGAGGGGAGGGGCAGCCCAAAGGAGCAAGACCGAGAGGACGGCTAGGAAGAGTTTCATAAAATAATGGGTAGGGATGCCGGCAAACTTCCCGGCATCGCCCCCGATAATCAGAAAGCGAGGATGCCTTCTTTTTTCAGCTGCTCGATCTCTTCATCGCTCAGCTTGATGGATTTCAGAATTTCCCGAGTTCCCTCTCCCACTGCGGGAGCATTGGAGCGCAACCCGAATTCATGAGAACCGATCCTGACGGGAATCCGAGGCAGTTTGGTGCGGCCTCCCTGCGGCAGGGGAACCTCTACGAGGCCGCCCCCTTCGTTCAGCTGGGGGTCTTCGAAGAGGTCTTCCGGGTGGGCGATGGGGGCGAAGGGGATCCCCGCCTTTTCGCAGATCCGGATGATTTCTTCCTTGGTCTTGCTTTCAAAGACCTTCTTTAATGCCGGGATCAGCCAGTCGCGCTGGAGGATCCGGTCGTTGTTGGTCTGGACCCTGGGATCATTGCCCAAATCAGGCCGGCTGAAGGCCTCGCCGAAAGCTTTCCACTGTTTGTCGCTGGTGATTCCGATGAAGATCTCTCCGCCCTCCTGGGTCTTGAATATGTCGTAGATTCCCCAGGTGCTCACCCGGGCCGGCATGGGGGGCACCGGCTTTTTGGAAACGGCCGAAAGAGCCATGTGCTGCCCCATGAGGAAGGCGGTCGATTCGTACAGCGAAGCGATCACAAACTGGCCTTTTCCGGTCTTCTCTCTCTCGTACAGGGCGCTCAAGATCCCGATGACCCCGTAGCTTCCTCCCATGATGTCCACGACCGATGAACCGGCTCGGAGAGGGCGGCCCGGAGGCCCGGTCATGTAGGCGAGCCCCCCCATCATTTGGACCACTTCATCCAGGGCCGGGCGATGCTCGTAAGGGCCGGGCAGGAACCCTTTCAGGGAACAGTAGATCAGGCGGGGGTTCACCTTGGACAGCTCTTCGTATCCCAGCCCCAGCCGGTCCACCGCCCCGGGCCCGAAATTCTCGATGAATACATCCGAAGACGCGGCGAGTTTCTTGATCAGCCCCGCTCCTTTCTCCGATTTCAGGTCGACGGCCAGGCTTTTCTTATTCCGGTTGAAATAAAGGAAAAAACCCTGCCCGAAGCCGATGAGCCTACGGGTGTCGTCCCCCTGGGGGGCCCTTTCGATCTTGATCACCTCGGCGCCCATGTCGGCCAGGACCAGGCCGCAGGTCGGCCCCATCACCGTGTGTCCCATCTCCAGGACTCGAATTCCATCTAGAGGAAGTTTCATGGCTTACTCCCGCAATCAATTTTTTTAGGATCATCTCCAAATTCGTTGAAAGCCAAAGAGCTGGTCCACTCAGAATTTCCTGTGATTTCAGGGGCCCGGAAGAAAAGTCATCTTGCTTGCAATCATGAGGCACATATCGCTCCCTACCTGTGGCGGGGGAGTTCTGCTATTTCTCCGAAGCTTTCTTATCACCCCCAGGGATTCCAACTTCTTCCGTGGAGGAAAACATCTGTCAAGGAATGTTGAGAAGTGACTTTATCGGAGAAAGGGAAGCAATCCCCTTTCCTTCAGCATACCCAGACTATGAAGTGCTTACAATTGAAATTGTGCGCCAAAGGATAACAAAATTGTAGGGGCCATCACGCGAAGCGCGGGCATCGAGATACAAAAACCTACAGGACCCCGACGCGGACTTTCCTGAACCTTGCCGGTGCGGTTCCATGGCCCACGTGAGCTACCTGCCCGGGCTCGCCCTTTCCGCAGTTGGGTGTTCCCCACATCTGCCAGTGATCCCGGTTGGCCACGGCGTCGCAGGAGTTCCAGAACTGGGGGGTGATTCCCGTGTAGGTGGGGTTCTTCACCATGGACCCCAGCTTCCCCTTTTTGATCTCCCACCCGATCTCGGTGCCGAACTGGAAATTGATCCGCTTATCGTCGATGGACCAACTGCGGTTGGTGCTCAGGAACAGACCCTCTTCCGTATCGGCGATCATTCCCTCCAGCGTCCACTCGCCGGGCTCGAGGTTGATATTGGTCATGCGGATGAGAGGAATCCGGTTCCACCCGTCGGCGCGCATGGTGCCGTTGCTTCCCTTCCCCAGCAGGTGAGCCGTTTCTCTGGAGGTGAGAAGGTCGGTCAGAATCCCCCGGGAGATGATGGGCACTCTTTGGGCCTCGATGCCTTCGTCGTCAAACCCGAAAGTTCCCAGCCCGCCCGGAACGGTAGCGTCGGCGGTGACGTTCACCAGATCCGAGCCATAGCGAAAGCTTCCCACCTTGTCCAGGCTCAAGAAGCTGGTTCCCGCATAGCTGGCCTCGGTTCCCAGGATCCGGTCCAGCTCGACGGGGTGGCCGATGGATTCATGGACCTGGAGGGCCAGCTGGGACCCTTCCAGGATGAGGGTCGTGGTCCCGGAAGGGCAGGGTTTGGCGGAAAGGAGCCGGGCCGCTTCTTCGGCCACCCTTTCGGCCTGATCCTTTATCTTCAATCCCTCGATCCATTCATACCCCCGGGTGGCGAAGTTTCCGCGAAAGGAGTTGGGGTAGGAACGGACCTGCACTTCCGATCCTTCGATGGCCGTGACCGAGATTCCCGCCCCGCACTCCACGTTCTTCTGCTCGATAAAGGACCCCTCGGTGGAGGCGAAGGTTTTTTCAACCTCGTAACCTCCCATGAAAGCTTCGGAGATCTTCGCCTTGGGATTGCGGCGGAGGATTTCTTCCGATTCAAGAAGAAGGCTGACTTTCCGTTCCAGGGAGACTGAAAAGGGATCGACGGAAACAGGGGTCCGGTAATTCTCGACTACGGCCGGGGCGGAAGCGAACCGGACATCCTTCTCTTTAATCCGTGAACTCGCCTTGGCGATCTTCCAGGCCCGGTCCAGGGTCTTTTCCATCTCCGTTTTGTTGACTTTGGAACTGGCGGCAAAACCCCAGGCACCCTGGTAAAGAACCCGGATCCCGAACCCGTAATCTTCATTGCGGGTCAGGGCATCGACTTTTCCGTTCTTGACCGCGATTTCTTCCATCCGGCGGCGAACGATCCGGATGTCGGCGTAGCTAACTTTTTTTAATCGGCCCAAGTCGAGAACGTGATGGATGAGGTCCCTCATCTGAGACTCCTTGGAATGCCTAAAATTCGAAATGCCTAAAATGCTTATCGAAAAGTACGTGATGGATCATTTTTCAGGAGTTATTCGCAGAGTGGCAGAGCCCCAACCAGGAGCCAGGATTTTTCCCTAGGAGCACGGCCCTGCCAGAAATCCCCCTGCCCCCCTTTAAAAGGGGGTTGGGGGGTTCAGGAGGATCGGCCAAACAAGATTTCTTGGCAAATTTCAAGATTTTTCATTTTAACCGCCCACGCGACGAATCACGTACCTTTCGAACAAAGCCTAAAAGACCTTAAAATTTCTTCCCGCGATCTCTGCGGGCTCTGCGAGAGAAAAAGTATTTCGTCTTTATTTTTCTAACGAAGACACCCCGGAGAAATTGAAGCCATCGATTTGCACTGCAGGCGCTACGGTTCCGGTCACGAACCGCCGTCCATAGACCGAGCCGGAGGTGCAGATTTTCCTTTCGCGGGAGAGCGCTTTTACCCTGGAAAGAGCCTTCAGGATCGATTCCGTGAAGCGGAGGTTTTGAATGGGTTTCTTGATCTCTCCGTCTTCGATCCAGAAGGTCCCATCCCGGGTCATCCCGGTGATGACCGCCTTCATGGGTTCTACTACATTGGTGTAGTGAAAACGGGTCACATAGATTCCCTTGCGGACGTTGCGGATCATCTCTTCCAGAGAGGAATCGCCCCCTTCCATGAAGAGGTTGATGGGAATGGGCCCTTCCGTGTTGGGCGGGGTCAGGGCATGTCCGGTGGATTCCTTCTTTTCACGGCCTGCGGTTAGAGAATCATAGGTGATATTCCGGGCCACGCCCTTGTCGAAAAACAACACTTTCTGCTTGGGGACTCCCTCGAAATCAAAAGGCACTTGAAGTCCGCACGGGTCCAGGCCGTCGTCATAAATGGTGACTTTCTCGTTCAGCAACTTTTCTCCAAAGTGGTTGCATAGAAATGAGCGGCCCTCCTGGACCGCCAGGGCGTGAAACCCCAGGTATCCCATGAAAGCCAGAAGCTCATGGACCGCTTCGGGTTCGAGGATCACCTCGTACTCGCCCGGGGGAGCTGCACTCGGGGTACTTTTAAATATTTTGGAAAGAGCTGTCCCGACGAGAGGTTCTATCATGAGGTGGTCAGGATCCCGGGAGACAAAACTTGCATACCCCGAGCCGTGGTCATTTTGGGCGATCAAATGGAGGAAGAGGTCGGAGTATTTTTGGTAGGTCTCCACCCCCAGGGAGTTAAGGACGGCTACCTCCACAATTCCATGGGAGAAAGCTCCCGAAAGCGGAGGCCCCTTTTCCCTTCGCCAAGCCCATGGCCTCCTGGATGGCCTTTACCTTCTTCCCGGGAGTGAGCCGGCGAATATTTTCATGGAAGGTCTTGGCTTCCATGATCGGCCTGGGCAGGGGAAGCGATACGAAGTCCGGGTTGGGGGGGAGAACTTGGGCCAGAGAAACCGCTTTCGCCAGCGTGGTTCTTAAAGAAGAAGGCTGAAGAAGATTCGTGGTCACTACGGCAACCCGTTTCCCCAGCACGACCCTCAGAATCAGGGTCTGATTTCGCTCGGCCACGTGTTGATGAACTGATGCAGGGGTAAAGCGCGTAAGGGATGAGTCTTCGGTCATCAGCAGGGCTTCGGTCTGATCAGCGGGGGATTGCTCGATCAGCTTTTTCAACGTCTTCAGGATGTTCCCGGGAACAGGCATATTTTTTCCTCTAAGGATTTATGCTTTTTCTGCGACCGTGCGCGAAAAAGCGGCCACTGCGGGGGACCCCTGGTAAACTTGCAGGGGCACGATGTCCCGCGAAACGCGGGATGCGCCTACGGCTTTTCATATCCTCTCATTTATGATTATAATGAAATCGAGCTACCATGTCATCCCTGAAGGGAAAAGGAGGTTTCCATGCTTTCCAAGACCGAGATTTTGAAAGCCCTGGCAAAATGGAACAAGGCCTGGGATAACCATGACCTCGACGGGGTCATGGGACTCTTCCATGAGAACATTGTCTTTGAAAACTGGACCGGCGGAAGGGCCGAGGGGAAGGAGGCCCTGGGCAAAGCCTGGGAGCCGTGGTTCAAAAACCACGGCGGCTTCCGGTTCACCGGGGAAGATACGTTCGTCGACGAAGCGGCTCAAAAGGTGCTTTATGAGTGGACCCTGGACTGGCCATCGAATGAGAAAGGATACCAGGGTAAACGGGAGAAGAGAAGGGGACTGGATGTAATGCATTTCCAGGACGGAAAGATCATCCACAAGAGCACCTACTGCAAAACGATCCTGGAGATCGAGGGGAAAAGGGTGAAACTGGTAGCGGAATAGAAACGGTTCCCGGTAGCCAATTCCTAGTTGCGGGGTTCAAAAAAAAGCGGAATGGCCAACGGGGGAAAAAGTTCCCCAATTAGATTTAGATGAGGTTATTTAGCTATACAGATAAAATTGTCGAGAAAAATTACAGTTTTTGGTTATTTTCGATAACCATTTGCTTTTTTTATATTTTTTGTAAGTTTGATTATCCGTCAAAATAAGAACCGTAAAATTTTTTTACGCTTTTAAGACGAAAAAAGCAACCTATTTTACAAAAATATCCAAAACATTCAATGTCTTGTAGCTATGGTATATGTCTTGCATCAAAAAGAGAATATTAAGAATTCTTTTTTTACGGCCCTGACTCCCATTGTCCCAGCAGCCTTGGGGGCATCCAATTGATAGAAATGGGGTTCACTCGTTTTCCTCCTGCAAATCAGCTTGAGTTAGAATCACCGAGAAAAGAAAAAGAAGAATAAATGATTTCCCTCGTAATCGGTCTTTTCATCGGCGCTTTCATCGGCTTTTTCCTGGCTTCCATAATTGCCCGGGGGAAGAGCGCTGAATCCAGCACCCCCCAGCCTCCAACCCCCTTAACCAAGGTTACCCATCTCTGATCCTACGCCATTTTGATTCAGATTTACCTCTCTTGCATCCATTTACTTTGCCATCGCTTCCTGGTAGCATTTAAATAGTTTCCACCCGAAAACTCCCTCTCTCCCTGCAGGGGAGGGGCGGGGTGAGGGGGAATAAAAATTGAAAGCTTTACTATTTCGTGGCATTATCACCCCCACCCTAACCTTCCCCCATCAAGGGGGAGGGGAAAATTGGGGTTTCCGGATGGACACTAGATAATTTCCCGATTCATCTTCCGTCCTGCTCTCAAGCATTTCTACCCACCAGGAGGGGGGGATGCGCATGAAATTTTCCCGCCGGGAATTTCTTCGGGGTTCCATCCTTGCCGGGTGCTGTTTGCTTTTGTCCCCGTCCCCCTCTCGCGCCGAGACAATCAAGAGAGCGCAATGGCAGCCCGGCTACGCAAAGCTGGAGAAGGAAGGCAAGCTGACCCAGCGGGTCAAGCAGGCTTACGCCATCTTCGAACGGTGCCAGCTTTGCCCGCGCAAGTGTGGGGTGAACCGGCTGAAGGGGGAGAAAGGCTTCTGCCAGGCTCCTGCCCGGGTGGTGATCTACAGCGCCCATCCCCACTTCGGCGAGGAAGAGCCCATCACCGGCCAGCACGGGTCCGGAACCATCTTCATCTCCAACTGCAATCTCCGGTGCGTATTCTGCCAGAACTGGCCCATTGCCCACGAAGGTCGGGGGCGGGAGGTGAGCGACGAGGAATTCGCCGGCATGATGCTGGAGCAGCAGAAAATCGGCTGCCACAACATCAACATCGTGACGCCCACCCACGTGATGCCCAACATCCTCGGGGCGATCCAGATCGCCTGCCGCAAAGGCCTACGGATCCCCCTCTTCTACAACACCAGCGGCTACGAGCGGGTGGAAATCCTGAAGATCCTGGATGGGATCGTGGATATCTACAAGCCCGACATGAAATACTCGGACGGCTCATTAGCGGAAAAATACTCTTCCGGAGCCCGGGATTATCCGGAAGTGGCCCGGAAAGCCATCCAGGAGATGCATCGCCAGGTCGGTGTTTTGAGGAGCGACGAGAACGGGTTTGCCGTGCGGGGGCTGCTCATACGGCACCTGGTCATGCCCAACCGGATCGCGGGGACGGAGCAGTTCGTGAAATGGGTGTCGGAGAACCTCCCCAAGAATACCTACGTGAACATCATGGCTCAGTACCGGGTGGAATACAAAGCCTATGAGTATCCTGAACTGGCCCGGGGGATCACCGTGGAGGAATTCCTGGAAGCCATGGATTGGGCCCAAAGATACGGGTTGATCAACCTGGACTCCAAATCCCTGGCCGTTAAGAAAATCTACGACCGGCGCCGGTCGGGCTAGGGCGATTTTCGGGCGGAGACGCAACCAAAAATGTACCTAGAGTGCCTAAAGTGCGCTAAAGTGCCTAAAGTTAATACCCAAGGCGTGGGACAAGGGATTTTCGGATTGCACAAATGGGAGTGAATCAAGGGTAGCAGAAAAAGTGAGATGAAAGTTGATTAAAACCGAATGCGAAGGAAGGTGGAAAATGGAATTTAAAACCATAAGATTTGAAATCCCAGAGCCCGGG
This sequence comes from uncultured delta proteobacterium, assembly GCA_963802665.1. Lineage (GTDB taxonomy): Bacteria > Desulfobacterota > SM23-61 > SM23-61 > SM23-61 > SM23-61. The sequence continues at coordinate 27,220 of CAWDJO010000006.1, forward strand.
ATCGGCCTCATCACGCTGAACCGCCCCGAGCGCCTGAATGCCCTGAGCCTGGACATGGTGGGAGAACTTCATGCGCTTTTCGCGGAGGTGGTGGGGCGGAAGGATCTGAGGGTTTTGATCCTCACCGGGGAAGGGCGGGGATTCTGCTCGGGGGCCGACCTGAAGGACTCCCGCCTGCGGCAGGAATTTCCGACCTCCCATCCCGACCCGACCGTTCACCTGATCGCCATCCAGAAAAAATACGCCGACTTGGTGCTGGAGATGCGGCATCTCCCCCAGCCCATCATTGCCGCGGTCAACGGACCGGCCGCCGGAGGAGGAATGTGCCTGGCGCTGGCGTCGGATGTGGTGATTGCCGGCCCAAAGGCTGCCTTCACCCCTTCCTTCATCAACATCGGGCTTTCCGGAGGAGAAATGGGGACCACCTTTTTCCTTCCCCAGAAAGTCGGGAGCAGCCGGGCGGCCGAGATCCTGCTGACCGGGCGGACCGTCGATGCCCAGGAGGCAGAGAAGATCGGGCTGGTGAGCAGGGTCGTGGAAGAGAACCGCCTCCTGGGGGCGGCCATGGAGATCGCCCGGGCCATGCTGGCCAAGAGCCCCATGGGACTGCGCTTCACCAAGGAGGCCCTGAACTTGAGCCTTACGGCCCCTTCCCTGGAGGCGGCCATCGAATTCGAAAACCGCAACCAGAGCATGTGCTGCTCGACCCCTGATTTCTTCAAGGCAGTGGAGGCGTTTATGAAAAGGAGACAGGGATAGGAAAGAAAATCCTACTCCGAGGAAATCCTCGCAATGACCAGTAATTTATAGGGTTTGTTTTAGTCTTTGTGCCGGAAAACCGACTTCCCCAACGAATAAGCCGGTGTCCCTCCTGCCATGGTGGTCAGAAAATCAAAGAGATGGTTTTTGATCTGCTTCAGGTGCCGGTTTGAGGAGGCGGATGACTCTTCCGCCGAGCTTGGGGGAGGTTCAGCCTGGTTGCGGTAAAGATTGAGAATTTCATCCGGATTCAAGCGAACCAGCTTTGCATAACTGCGGATGAATCCCCGGACGTAAGTTTCCGAAGGAATGAGCTGAAAGGCATCTTCTTCGATGGCTTGGAGGAAGGCCAGCTTAATCCTGGTTTTCTGGGCTACCGATTCCAGAGAAACCTTCTTTTCTTCTCTCTCCTTCTGAAGGAGCTGACCGACCGTCATCCCTTGGGGTGCCATGGACGTCACTCTCGCAGGAATTGAAACATAACGGAATAGTGGCGAAAATTTAATATTGCACAAATCAGGCCAAAATTGTCTTGGAAAAAAAGAAAAAAGAAAAATTCCTTTATCCAAGAAATTTTTATATTGATTCCGAAGGGTTCAAATACTCCTTTGATGGGAAAAAAATCTTAGCCATCCTCTTTTAACCCAAAAGGGCCAAAGAATTCAAGGAAAAAATTACCTTTTTTGCGCTCTAAATTCACAAAAATTGCCATTTTTTCCCGTTTAGGCCCCAATTTTTCTTAAGTTGCCACATTTCATGACTTCAGGCCATGATGCCTTTGCCGCCTGACAGGGCAAGAATCTCACAGGACGGCCAGCGCTCTAGGTGACCCGCCCCGATTTTTTTGGTAAGGAATCCAGAGCCGCCGGCCTCGCACCCGGGCCGGGCAACGCCTGAAATTCAATTCATCTTTCGCCTGCTTAACGAAAATTGAAGGGAGGCGAGAACCTCCGAGGTATTGACCTTTGGGGGATCATCCGCTAGTCTGGTAAGAGAATGCAATTGGCTCGAAGAATCCGCTCTCTGAAGTTCCTGTGAAAATAGCTTTTTCAAAAGGAGAAGGTCACCTGAAAAAGCTGAAAGCGGTTCTAGTCTGGTATCTGGTCGGTGCCCTGTTCATAAATTGAAATTTTCCTTTTCTGCTCTCATGAAGAAGTCTTTTTACCTCCAGTGGCACATCACCAACCAGTGCAACCTTCGCTGCCGCCATTGCTACCAGGATGATTTTTCGAGAAAAGAAGACCTGGATGGGGAAGGGCTGAAGAAGGTTACGGACAATATCGTTGCGGCCCTTCAAGCCTGGGAGGCTAAAGCCTGCATCCACCTCACCGGGGGAGAACCCCTGTTGAAGTCCGAGCTGTTTCCGCTCCTGGAGTATCTGGATCAGCTGCCGGAGGTGGAAGAACTGGGAATCATTACCAATGGCCTTCTTTTGAACGACGAAATCCTGGATCGCTTGGCCGCCCTCCGGAGATTCAAGACGATCAAGATTTCTCTGGATGGGGCGGATGCGCAGGTCCATGACCGCATCCGCTCGGCGGGGAATTTTGACCGGGTGGTGAAGAACGTGCCCCTGGTTCAGAAGAGAGAAATTTTCGATGTGAATTTGATGTTCACGGTGATGAGGAGCAATCTGGAGAGTCTGCCTGCTTTCATCCGCCTGGGCGAGGAGCTGCGGGTGGACGGCATGATCATCGAAAGGTTTATTCCCTGGGGGCGGGGGATAGAGATCAGGGAGGAAGTCCTGGACCGGGAGCAGTGGAGGAGGATGCTGAAGGCCCTTTTTGAATATTTCTCCATGGAGCTGGGAGAGGATGAAATCCCCCCTTACCAGGCTTTCCAGGTAGATTTTCGGGGGGAAGAGCCGCAACTTCTGGGCGCGCCCTGCGTCCTGGGGAGGGAAGGTTTCTGTGTCATGCCCCAGGGCGAAGTTTTCCCCTGCCGGAGATTTCCCCTGTCCCTTGGAAACCTCCTAAAAGAATTCTCTGCGGGAAATCTGGGAAAACTCCGAGGTCTTGCATCAACTTCGGAACAAGGAGAATCTGAAAGGGAAATGCGGAACCTGCGGCGAAGGGGCCTGCACCGGTTGCCGCAGCCTGGCTTTTTCCTTAACCGGCGACTACCTCGCCGAAGATCCACATTGCTGGCATATCCCCCCGACGCGGGAGTCTGGCGCAGGGAGGAGGTCAGAATAATGCGGAATGCGCCCTGAACCATGTAAGGTTCAGGGCTGCCCTGCACTCAACGTAGTGCAGGGCGGATTGCGCAATGGCATAGATAATCCGTCCCGGCAGGGGCACGCTGCCCCGCGAGGGGCGGAATGTAGGGGCACGCTGCTGCGTGCCCATGCGGGGTATGGAAATTCATACCAGACCTTTCGATGGTTAAAGGGAAAAAGACAAGATGGCAGCAGAACTCAGCACCAGCGCGCAAAAGGTTCAAGAAGCATTGACCGCCCTCGGGCTGCCCTGTCAGGTGGTGGAACTCCCGGCGAGCACCCGCACGGCCCAGGAAGCCGCGCAGGCCATCGGGTGCACGGTGGCCCAAATCGTGAAATCCCTGATCTTCCGGGGAACGCGGACGGGAAAGCCCATCCTCGTGCTGGCGAGCGGGGTGAACCGGGTAAACGAAAAGAGGCTAAGTGAAGTGGCGGGGGAACCGATCGGCAAGGCCGACGCTGACTTCGTGCGCCAGCACACCGGGTTTGCCATCGGGGGGGTCCCTCCGGTGGGCCACCCCACGCCCATCGAAACCTACATCGACGCCGACCTTTTACAGTACCATGAGATCTGGGCGGCTGCGGGCACGCCCCGCGCGGTCTTCCGCCTGATCCCGCAAGATCTTCAAAAGATGAATCATGGCTCCATCGTATCGATCCAGTAGGACGATTATGGAAGACAACGACTCTTACGATTCTCTGCTGAAACGATACATCCGGGAAAACCACATTTGCTGTGAACATCTCGTCTTTTCCGAACGCTGCCACTCGGTGGCCGAGGCGGCCCAGGCCGCCGGAGTAACTCCCCGGGACTTCATTAAAAACATCTGCATGATCGATTCCAACGGTTCCCTCGTGGTGGCCATCGTGAAGGGGGAGGACCGGGCGAGCACTTCCCGGGTGGCCAAGGCGCTGAAGGTGGAAAGCGCCCGAATCGCCACCCCGGAGGAGATGCTGGAAAAGAGCGGATATCCCTGCGGGGGAACCCCTTCCTTCGGCTATCCCGCCCGTTTCCTCATCGATGAGAAGGTCATGCAGATGGAGGTCGTATACACCGGCGGCGGCTCGGAATACTCCCTGGTGAAGATTTGCCCGGCAGACCTAATGAAAGCCAATGGGGGAGAGTTGGCTCGGGTCAGAAAGTAGCGGATTGCGCCGCGGTGATTTAAATCCTAATCCGGACTAGCTGGCACCAAAGAGGATATTGTAGGGGCGGCCCCCTGTGGCCACCCGCAAGATGGGCAACCACGGGGGGTTGCCTCTACAATTTGTTATCACCTCGCACAAGATTTCATTTTTAACCGATTAAATACATAGAGAAGTTCTTACGGGCCACAATCTCCTGATTCGGAGCGGACGCGAGGGTCAATCCCTGAGGGGAGGCCAGCCCTGTTTTTCTACAAACCACTCGATCAATTGGCGGGCGATGCTGATTTTGCCCGGCTGGCCCGGCAGGCGGTCCGCAGTGAACCAACCGGCATCTTCCAGCTCTTGGTCATTGATCCGGATTTCCCCCCCGGCGTATCGGGCGGTGAAACCGATCATGAGGGAGTGAGGAAAAGGCCAGGGTTGGCTGCCAAAATAACGGATGTCTTGAATCCGGATTCCTACCTCTTCCAGCACTTCCCGCTCAACGGCTTCTTCCAGCGTCTCCCCCGGCTCCACAAACCCGGCCAGAACGCTGTAGACCCCCGGGGCAAAATGGCGGGAGCGGGCCATGAGAAGCTGATTCCCGCGTTCCACCAGGACGATCACCGCCGGGGCCAGGCGGGGGAAATGGAGAAGACCGCACTGCGGGCATTCCTTGGCCCGCTCCGTTTCCCGGGCTTTGAGGGGGACCCCGCAGCGCCCGCAGAACCGTTGGGTCCGGCCCCAGTCCACGATCTGCACGGCCCTCGCCGCCAGCCAGAACAGTTCCTCATCCAGGCGATTATAGACCTTGCGAAGGCCTTCCAGGGCCATTCCCTTGGGCACATCCGCATTTTCCTCCAGGTCCACGGCATAGCAGGAATGGCCGTCCAACTCCCCCAGGTAGTGGGCCCCGTTGTGGGGTACCCCCAGTTCGGAGAATTCCCGCAGATAGGGGACCCGGATCGAATCAGGATCCTGATGAAGGAGCAACTGATTTCCCAAAAAGGCGAACCACCAGGCGGGTTCGGCTCTCTCTTCCGGGGGAACGACGGCGGAGATGAAAGAATGGTCGTTTTTCATAATTCTCTTAAGGTAAACCCCCGGCGCTGCCAGGGGACTCACAGCGTTTGGAATTTCCAGGAGGCTTGAGTCGTGGCCCGGGGGAAAGGGCATTTTGCGCAGAAAGCATCGACTGGGTGAGCCCTTTTCCCGGGGGCTCCGTTCGACTTCCGCAGAAAGCGGCGGGCCCTTGGGCGCCCCTCCGGATTGCTCCTACAGGGAATCGACCCGGGCACTTGGTTCTAGCGCTGTGCCCGCCCGTTCCATGGAATCAAAGGCGTCTCATGGTTTCTGCGCAAAATGCCCTTGCCCCCGGGCCGGGCAACAGAGTGCTTTGGGCTATGCAGTTCTTTTCTCCGCTCTCTGGATCAACTCGAAAATGACTCCCCCGACTTTGTCGGAATCCAGGTAGGCAAACCCCGTCCCGTCCGGCCGGGTAAAGCCCTGGATTAGGGTCAGCCCGGCCTTTTGCGCGTTCCTTTTTCCTTCTTCGAGGCTCTTTACCAGAAACCCGATGTGGTGGAGACCCTCGCCCTTTTCCCGGAGAAAGGACTCATGGATGGTTTTTCCGTCCTTGAGCTCGATCAACTCAATCTGGATCGGACCCAGGTTGAAAAAAGCCCGTTTTCCCCGGTAGCCGGCCGTTTCTCCGTAATAGGTGGCCGAGGGATAATCCACGTGGCGGATTTCAAAGGGGCCGAATCCGAAGACCTCCTGGTAATACTTGATCGTTTCGTCGATGCTCTTGACCACGATCCCGATCTGGCAGAGGCTCGCGGGCGGGAAGATCTCATTTCCCGATTTGGGACTGTTCTCGCTCATCCTGAAAGTTCCTTTCTACCATGCAGAGGATAGGTCAAGTATAGAACAAAATCTCGGAAAGGAAAACCCTGTCTCCGGGAATAAGGCAAGGAAGTGGCCTGCGAGGGATTGGGGAAAGAACAGGAATGAGGGGGTAAGGGGAGGGAGGCTTTTGCCGGAGAAAAAGGGAGCCCCCGGGCAGGGCCCTGGGGGCTCGGGAGATCCGCCGATGCCGTTGGATCCGGACCGACGAAATCTCTCTTAGAAGGTTCTCTTCTTTTGATGTTAGATTCGTCTCCGATCCGTCACGAGCATCGCAGAAGTTCCGTCCATTGTATCGGCCGATTCCGAGGAACCTTTACATGAAAAATGATCTCCCATTTTCAGATAAGCAAATGTGTTTGGGGGGCAATCTGACGGGATTCCCCTGCCAAAATCTGCTGATAAAAATCATTCCCCCGGGTGAATTTTTAGATTAATATGGGTTGCAGGGAGGACAGAAGCACGGCCCGGCGAAAAGCTGTAATGCCTGATAATCATAAAGAAAAAGACTAATATGCCCATTCTTCATCCCGAAAAAAGCTCATCCTTTCAGCAGGGGGAAGATAAAAATCTCTACTGCCAGGATTTGCCTTCTAAACCCTTAGCCGGCATGGGGAAGGTCCTCGTGACCGGCGCCTCCGGCTATATCGGAGGACGATTAGTCCCCGAGCTGTTGGCCAGGGGTTATCATGTCAGAGTGATGGTCAGAGCCCCTTCGCCGATTTATAAAGAGCGATGGCCTGAGGTAGAAATTGTCAGCGCGGACGCTCGCGAATTGAATCAGCTGAGAGCAGCCTTAAAAGATGTCGATACTGCATATTATTTAATTCATTCCTTGCTTTTGGGACAAAAGGAATTTGCCGCAGCGGATATCCAGGCGGCTATTCACTTCAGACTGGCCGCGGAAGAGAACCAGATCAAGCGGATCATCTATCTTGGGGGTCTCGGAGATAGGCAAACGAAACTTTCCCCCCACCTGCAGAGCCGGATCCAAGTCTCTGAAGAACTAAAAAAAGGGAAAATCCCGGTCACTGCTTTGCGAGCCGCCATCATTATCGGATCGGGGAGCGCCTCCTACGAAATTATTCAGAATTTAGTCAGAAAACTCCCCATCATTTTTATCCCCCGCTGGGCTATGACCCGGTGCCAGCCCATAGGGATCCGCGATGTGATCAAATATCTTGTGGGGGTATTAGAGATCCCTGAAACCTCCGGAAAGTCTTTTGACATCGGGGGAGATGAGATCCTCACCTATTACGAGTTGTTGAAAATTCGGGCTGGTTTGCTGAATAAGAAGAGATTTTTTCTGCCCTTCTTTTCTTTCCTGCCCCTTTATTCCTACCTGGGGGGCCTCGTTACCCCGGTCCCTGCCCCCATTACGCGATCCCTGATGAAAGGATTGAAAAATGAGGTCATCTGCCAGAATAACGACATCCGGCGCTATTTGCCTTTTAAGCCTTTGACTTATAAAGAAGCCATCATCCGGGCGATGAATCGGGAGGAGCAGGATCAAATTTATTCCCGCTGGTCTGACGCCTATCCACCGGCGCATGAATTGGCCCTCAAGCTCCATGAACTTAAAGGGGGTCCCCAATATTCAAGCACCTACTCTTTGATCACCCCCAAAGATGCCCCTTCCCTTTTTCAGTGCCTCTGCAGGGTGGGCGGAAATGAAGGTTGGTTTTCTAACAACTGGTTGTGGTGGTTGCGGGGGGCGATCGATAAAGTTTTCTTGGGGGTGGGAACCTCCAGGGGGAGAAGGAGCCAGACTACGCTGAAAATAAATGACGTTATCGATTTCTGGAGGGTTGAGGATCTTCAAAGAAATAGACGCCTCCTGCTCCGCGCAGAGATGAAAATGCCCGGGAAAGCATGGTTGGAATTTCAAATCCAGGATGAAGGCCGCCAAAGAAGACTTTCGATAAATGCCTACTTCTATACACAAAGCCTGGGGGGGAGGTTGTATTGGTATTTCTTTTTGCCCCTGCACCGATTTATCTTTAATGGTTTGATTAAACAGATCGAAAAAAGAAGCATTCCTTTTTCCCCAGACAAAAATCAATTAATTCCCAAATAATCCCCCCAGACTACCCTGTGCCGAAAGAGGCATTGCGTGGCCAAACAAACCTGAACGTTCCTTGCCAAGGGGCCCATTTCAGGAGTGCGTTTTCCGGCTATGATCTGAATGAACAATTTAAGATTTGACCCACCGGGCAGCCAGAAAAGCACCAGTGCTCAAATTGTCTAAATTCCCCCTTTTTTCAATTTCCCATGCGCGATCCGGGTTTTCTTCTTTCAAGAAATGGACGGCTGTGCGGGTCTCTCCTTTCGCCGGGGTCAGAGCGGCCAGTTCTCCAGGGGAACGGAAAAAAATTTTAGAGAACAGGGGATGACCCTTTCTTCCTTCCTCGCGCCTGCGTTCAGCCCAGGGGCTCAATCTGTTTAGAGTAGCCACGACGACGATGCCCCCCTTGCGGGTTACCCGGAATAGTTCCTTGACCGCCCTCTGGCCTTCCGGGATGAATTCGAGGGCGGTGATGGAGACCGTTTTGTCGAAGGAATTTTGAGGGAAGGGGAGGTTCAAAATGTCAGCGGAAATGATCTGCAACCGGGAGCTCCAAGCCTTTTGCCTGGCTCTCCGGATCATGGAAAGGGACAGGTCGAGACCCACTACCCGCGCCCCGCAGGAAAGCATGTCCAGAGTGAAAACCCCGGTTCCGCAGCCTGCGTCCAATAGGAACTCCCCCGGCCCTGGCCTCAAGAGGTCCACGATCAGTTCCCATTCCACCCTTCTAACCAGAGACCCGATGGGGGTGGTGAACCATTTCTCATACCGGTCCGGCCAGTCATCGAAGAGTGGAGCGTTTTCGGATTCGGTCATCGGAGAGGATACCTCTTTGCTTTCACTATACCATATCCCCGCTCCGATTCAATTTCCCGCCCGCAAATGCCGGATGATATCAAATCCCGAAGGGGGCACGCGGCGGAGTGCCCCTACAACCCTCAAAGCTCAAATATGTTTCCTCGGATTTCGTATTTATCTTTCCCGTTTCATCCGCGTTGATCCGCGTCCCATTCAATTTTTTGTCTTTAGGTCTTTTTCCAATATAAAATCTGTGTTCATCTGTGTTTATCTGTGTCCTATTTGGTTTTTTATTCCGCATTCCGCACTCCGAAATCTGCAATGCGCAATTGAATAGGGGCCATTGACTTTTCCCCTTTATATTATTAATGTTCAAAGTCTCTAAATTAGGTAAAGAATCTGGCGGGCCAACTTATATATAACTTGTTGAAGTTTTTTAACTTTAGGCACTTTAGCGCACTTTAGGCACTCTAGGCACTTTTGGTTGCGGCCCTGCCACACCGTCGGGCTATTCCCGGAGATTCAAAACGGAGCTCATGATTAATAAATTCTTCTACGGCTGGTGGATTGTCCTGGCCTGCCTCATCATCAACCTGTACGTGAGCAGCATCCTCTTCTTCGGCTTTACCGCCTTTATTGATCCCCTGATCAAGGAATTCGGCTGGAGCTACACCCAGGTTTCTTTCGCCGTCAGTTTGAGGGGGATGGAGATGGGGATCTTTGCTCCCCTGATCGGGTTTCTGACCGATCGGTACGGGGCAAGAAAACTCATCCTCACGGGAATATTGGCCGTGGGCCTGGGTCTCATTCTGTTCAGCAGGACCCAGTCGCTGCTCATGTTCTACGGGGTCATCCTCCTCCTGGGATTCGGGGCCGGAGGATGCACCACGGTGGTCACGACCACAGTGGTGGCGACCTGGTTCAAGAAGAATCTGGGGAAAGCCCTGGGGCTGATGTCCACCGGTTTCGGGGCCAGCGGGGTGATGATTCCCCTGATTGTCTGGCTCATCGACACCTTCCAGTGGAGGACCACGTTACTCCTCCTGGGGGTAGGGTTTCTGATTCTGGGAATTCCTTTGGTCTTCGTTATCCGGGACAAGCCGGAAGATTATGGCTTTTTGCCCGATGGAGCCCCCGGCTTACCGGCTAACCCTGCGGAGACCGTAAGGCCCGAAAAAAGCCCGATCCGATTCTGGGAGGCGTTGAGGCACAGGGCTTTTTTATATCTGAACCTAGCCGAGGTGGTCCGGATGATGCTCGTTTCGGGGGTAGTGACCCACTCCATGCCCTACCTCAACAACCTGGGGATATCCCGGGCCGCAGCCGCCCTGGTCGTCGCGGGGATTCCGCTTTCCAGCATCATAGGAAGGCTGGGGTACGGGTGGCTGGCAGATCGCTTTCCGAAGAGATATGTCCTGGCCCTGGCCTTCGGGGTCATGGGTCTGGGTATGGTGGCATTCAGCTATGCCGCGGTCCCGGCGATGATCCTTCTTTTCCTTCTATTCTTCCCCCCCAGCTTCGGGGGCAGCATGGTGTTAAGAGGGACGATTCTCCGGGAATATTTCGGGAGGGACTACCTGGGGAGATTGCTGGGGATCGTCATGGGATCGGCGGCCATGGGGGGAATCGTGGGCCCGACCCTGGCAGGGTGGGTTTTTGATTCCATCGGAAGTTATCAAGTCCTCTGGCTGGCCTTTGCCGGCGCCATCAGCCTGGCCGTGCTTCTGGTTCTGAGAGTGAAGCCTTAGGTTTTATCCGGGTGGGGGCAACCGCCCGGTCGCCTCTGCTGGCTCCTAGTGCGGTGTCCCGAAAATAATCAGACAAGGTCGGATCCTGGTGCCAGGAGCCGGGGGCCGGAACGCTTCCCGCCTTGGCGGGACAAAATAGGCGGTGGTGACTCCCTAGCCCACGGGGATCTTACGATGAATGCTCCCTAAGGGTCCATATTTTACCTACTTACGAAGACATAGTCTTTGGCCCGTGTTCCTTTGCGGAACCCCAGGGATGCGGTCCTAGGGGGCCTTCTCCCGCCGGATTTTGGCGGCGCGCATCGTTCCGACCCCCGGCTCCACCTGAAAATTTATGCGCATTTTTTGGTGGACACGATTCTAAATTGCCGCGGCAAGGCTGCGGGGATCCCGCGCCTCCCAGTGGCCGGCATCCACCGCGGTGATGAAATCGAGGAGGGAGCGGTTGAAATGCTCCGGCTCCTCCAGGTTCAGGGTATGGCCGCTGCGGGGGAAGATCTCCAGCCCGGCGCGGGGAATATTCCGCTTCATGAAGATGCTTCCTTCCAGCCCCCGTTCGTCCTCATCCCCCAGCATGACCAGCACCGGAAGGGTCATCTTTTTGAGCGGATCGCCCAGGTCGGTAATCGAAGGCCGCTTGCGCTGCACCCCCAGAAAAGTATAGGCAGAACCCTTGGCGGAATGTTCCTCGAACTGCCGGCGGAGTTCCTCCCAGGCCCGGGGATTTTTATTCTGCAGCTGGACCCGGGCCGGCCCCAGAGTGTAAGTCCCGGAGACCGCTTTCATCCCCCCCTTGAGCATCTGGTCGGCCACCTGGGCGATTTGCCTGTGAAACTCCTCCCGGTTCGCTCCGCTGCCATATCCCGAGCCGGCGATGGTGAGCGAACGGCAGCGCTCCGGATATTTCATCCCGAATAAAAGCGAGGTGTAGCTTCCCATGGAGAGCCCGCAGAGGTGGGCCTTTTCAATCTTCAGGGCATCCAAAAGCCCCTTGAGGTCTTCAACCTGCAGGTCCTGAGAATAATGATCGGGAGAATCGGGGACATCCGACGGCAGGTAGCCCCGGGCCGAGAAGGTAATGACCCGGGAGCGGCCGGAGAAAAACCGCATTTGCGCCTCCCAGCTGCGCCAATCGCCGGCGAACTCGTGGACGAAAACCACCGGGATTCCGCTTCCCGCCTCTTCGTAGTAGAGATTTATGTTATTCACTCGGACTTTCGGCATGTTTCCCTCCCGGGCATTTCCTGCAGAGATGTTCTTCCCCCCGGCGTCTTTGACCGAACCGTAGGGGCGATTCATGAATCGCCCCGGAAGCCGGCGTCAGACCATCCGGGGTACTGTTTTTCTAACACAGGGGAAGGATTATTTCCAGGCCTTTCGGAAGAAGGTTAAGCCGGAAGAACTGGACCTTTTCGCGGGGGGGTCGAATCCGCGAAGCCCCGAGCAGGCAATTCTTGATTTGACAGACGGCCTCGGATTCATTAATATCATACAAAAGCGGGAAAGGAGGAGAATATGAAGATATTGCTCGGCGGAATTGTGGCCCTGGTCATTGGTTTCATCGGCCTGGTTATTTGGTGGTTTGAGTTTCTCAGAGTCTTGAAGGGAGTCGTCCCCATCATCCTCGTCCTGGGAGGGGCCCTGGCCATTTACCTGGGGATCGAAGATATCAAGACCACGTCGGCTTCCCCGGCCCCGGAGGAAAAGCCGGCGGAAAAGAAAGAATAAGAAATCCTATCAATCCAGCAGTTGGAAAATCATGTCTAAGCCATATCGATTGAAATACCCATCGCTGAAATCCCCCCATCCCCCCTTTGTAAAGGGGGGATGGGGGATTTCTGGAATCACCAACTGTAAAAATCAGCTCTTTGGGCTGGAGTATTGCTGAGCTATATTGCTGTCTCTCAGTTTCCGATTTTTTCTTATGAAATGATCCGGGTTAATCCGTGTTCATCCGCGTCCCATCATCAGTCGCCCAGTGGTGCTGTCGAATTGTCTTGTAGTTGGCTTAAGTAATTTTAGGCATTTTAGGCATTTCGAATTCTAGGCATTTTTATCTGTGTTTATCTGTGTCCCGATATAAAATTTCTTGGTTGCACCGCCCTTATTCCACCTTGAATTTGACCTCTTTCAAGACCTTCCCCTCGGCATCCTTGATCTCGACCTTCCAGTCTCCCTTCTGGCCCGCCACGTTCTTGTGAGCCCAGGTTCTCCATTTAGGGCCGGCCTTGACGGACAGGTTCATCTTCCGTACTTCTTTCCCTCCGAGGGACCACACAAAGGACAGTTCCATGTCCTTGGGAATGTTGTTGGCCTCGATGAAGCAGAAGACTTTTTCCGTGGCGGCGGGAAAAGTCTCGGCAGCGCCCACCGGCTCCATTTGGTCAACCCCCGTCCCGACAACCGCCCTGGCCAAAGTCATTTCTTTGGCCTCGGCCTTGGGTTTCTCCTGCCCCAGAGCCGGATGGGCCAATGCCCCCACCAGAGCGCAGGACATAATAAGAACCAGGAATCGAACAGATTGCTTTCTCATCTTTTCCCCTCCTACCGGATTTTTGAAAATCAATGCATAAACCCATTTTATATGAAACCGGTTTTTTTCTCAAGCCTGGCCCGGAGGAACGTTCCCTGTCTTGCAGCGAGGACCCTTGGAGCGAGATTTATACCTTGAATTTAGCGGCCCGGAAAGCTACATTCAATAAGCCCCCGGGAGAATGACCAATGATCAATGACCAATGGCCAATGATCAATGAACAATGGTCAATGATCAATGCCCAATGAAAAAACCTGCTGGGAGGTATCGATGGATCGTCCGGGTTTGGATTTATTGGTGAAGGGAGATCTCGTGCTGCCCCATGAGGTTGCCAGGGATGCCGCGGTCGGGGTCAGAGCAGGGATCATCGCAGGGGTCTACGCCCCGGGGGAGAACCCTCCGGCAAAAAGGGTCCTCGATTTTCGGGGGCATCTCGTCTTTCCGGGGGTCGTGGACGCCCACGTCCATTCCTACAGCATTCCGGGGGTGGAAGGATTTCTCCATTCTTCCGCCTCGGCCGCAGCCGGGGGAGTGACCACCTTTATCGAGATGCCCTACGATGCGGGGGCCCCCACCGTAAGTACCGAAGCCTTCCGGAAGAAGATCGACTTGGTCAACCAACTGGCCAAGGTGGATATCGCCCTCCTGGCTACTTTGAAGAAAGAGGGGACGCCGGACCTGATTCCTTCCCTGGTGAAACTGGGGGCCTGCGGTTTTAAACTCTCTCTCTTCGAGACCGACCCAAACCGATTCCCCCGGATTGAGGACGGAGTTTTGGGGGAGATCCTGCCGGTGATGGCGGAACATCAAATTCCGGTGGGATTTCATGCGGAAAATGACAACCTTATTTTTCACCTGATCCAGAAATACCGGAAGGAGGGGAAGACCTATCCCCAGGCTCACATGGAAACCCGCCCTCCGGTTACGGAAACCCTGGCCGTCCTGAAACTCCTCGAATTCGCCCGCTGGACCGGCTGCCGGCTCCACCTCTATCACCTCAGTCACCCAAGGTCGCTTCTTCTCCTCCAGCGTTTCTACCAGGATGGGCTGGACGTTACCACCGAGACCTGCCCCCACTATTTGATTCTTAACGAGGGGGACATGGACCGGCTCAAGGCCCGGGCGAAGATCAACCCTCCCCTGCGCAGCCAAGAGGCGGTGGAAGAGATGTGGGAGTTTTTAAAAATCGGCTTCATCGACATGGTCTCTTCCGACCATGCGCCCTGGCCGCTGGAAAAGAAACAGGCGCCGGACATATTTGACAACGCTTCCGGCGCTCCGGGAGTGGAAACCCTGTTCCCCCTGATGTTCAGCGAGGGAGTCGCAAAACGAGGTTTATCGCCGGTTCAGCTCGCCCGGCTTCTCTCGGAAAACCCCGCTCGGAGGTTCAAACTCTTTCCGAAAAAGGGCCGGATTGCCTTGAACACCGATGCCGACCTGGCCGTTCTTGACCCGAAGGCCCGCTGGAATATGAGGGGAGAAGAGACCCATTCCTCCGCCCGCTGGTCCCCCTATGAGGGGATGGAGATCCAGGGGAAGGTGGTCACCACGATTCTTCGGGGGGAGATTGTTTATGACGGTAAGGAAGTGCTTGCCCAACCGGGATACGGCCGGTTCGTTGCGGCCCAGGAGGGGTGATGGAGATCTCCAGGATAAGAGTAAATGAAGGAAGGCTTCGAAAAGACCTTGAAGATCTGGGAAAATTCGGGGAAGAACCGGATGGAGGGATCCTGCGGCCGGCCCTCTCGGACGCCGACCTGAAGGCCCGGGAGTGGTTTAAAGGGCGAATGCGGGACGCAGGTTTGCAGGTCCGGGAAGATGCGGTGGCCAACATCATCGGGCGACTGGAGCCCGCCTCCGGGGCAGAGGGGGGCCCGTGCATCGCCACGGGATCGCACATCGATGCCGTTTTGCACGGGGGAAAATTCGACGGCGCCGCGGGCTTGTGCTGCAGCCTGGAGGCCCTCCGGGCCATTCAGGAAAGCGGCCTTCCCGTCCCTTGCCCCCTGGAGCTCATGGTCTTCACCGATGAAGAAGGGGGGCATTACGCCGGGACTTTCGGAAGCCGGGCCATGTTTAACCTTTTGGTGGAGGACGAAATTTACAAATCCAGGGGAGCGGGACGCCCCTTCCTGGCCCAGAGCCTGCAACGGATGGGAAAAGACCCGGCGCAGTCCGGCAAGGCAGTCCGTTCTCCATCGGAGTTTCGGGCTTTCCTGGAGCTGCACATCGAGCAGGGGCCGGTTCTGGATTCGCTCGGAATTCCCGTCGGGGTGGTGGAGGGAATCGTGGCCATCGATCGCCATATGATTGAGGTCGAGGGAAAAGCAGGACACGCCGGAACCACCCCCATGCGCCTTCGGGACGATGCCCTGGTGAAGGCGGCCGGAATCATCACCGCCGTCAACCGAGCGGTGCGCTCCCTGGGGGCGGATATTGTGGGAACCATCGGGGAAATGAAGGTTCATCCGGGAGCCTTCAACATCATTCCCGGAAAGGTGGAGATGACCCTGGACCTTCGTTCCATGAAGAGATCTCTCTTGAAAACCGCGAGGGGGAAAATCCGGGAGATCCTTCGCTCCACTCCGGGGGCCCGCCTGGAGACCGCCCTGTCCAAGAACGGAAGCAGGATGGACCGCAAGATCATGGAGCTCATCGAGGAATCTTGCCGGCAAAGAGGCGATTCACTGGAAAAGAATGGGCAGCGGCGCCGGGCACGATGCCATGACCTTTCCCACCCAGGGAATTCCCACGGGAATGATCTTCATCCCCTGCAAGGAGGGCAAGAGCCATTGCCCGGACGAAGCCATCCGGTGGGAGGATGCGGCCATCGGGGCCCAGATCCTGGCGGATACGATCATGAGGATCGCCCAAGGGATTGAGGACGAAAAGGCGAAAGGGGGAAGCGGGGAAAAGGGGAAGGAAGGGGACGAACATGGCAAGAGATAAATTCCTCGGTCCCAACTGGCTTCTGGACACGAAAGAAGCGGTCCGGCTGTTCCACGATAGGGCGGTTCCTTTTCGAAAACAGGTGGGAATCCTGGACACCCACACCCACCACAACCTGCGGCAGATCGTGGAGAACCAGCCCTTTCCCAATATCTGGAGGGCAGAGGTCCTGGAAGACCGGAAAGAGTATGCCAACAATGACCACTACATCATCCAGTTGGCAGCCAAGCTTCCGGGCTTTTCCCAGGCTTTCGCCAGAAACCCCCGGATTTCCGATTTCGAGAAATGGATGGCCCTCAGCCGGGTCTTCCCCGACCTGGAAGGAAACCACATTCATCAATGGCTCCATCTCAATCTTCGCCGTCTCTTCGGGATTCACCTGCTTTTGAACGAGAAGACGGGCGAAAGAATCTGGAACCTTACCTCGAGGCATTTCCAGCGGAAAGAGATGCTGCCTCAGGCGGTACTGAAGAGAGCGCGGGCCAGGGTGATCTGCACCACCGATGACCCGATCGATGACCTGGAATACCACTCCCAGGCGGAAAAGATCAAAGGCATTCAGTTCATTCCCACCTTTCGGCCGGACGCGTACGCCAACATCTTCAGCGATTCCTGGCGGTCCAATGTGGACCGGCTGTTGCAGAAGACCCGGAAGAAACCGAGCTTGCAGGGGTTAGTGGATGCCCTTGGAGAGCGTCATGAGTATTTTGCCCGGAGGGGAGCGCGGGCGAGCGATCACGGCCTCCTGGAACCCTACGGGCTGGAAGTGAGCAAAAGAAGGGCGGAGGAGATTTTCCGCGCGGCCTACGGGGGAAAGAAGAAATTCGGGCTCCGGTCGCCGGAGACGAAGGAGTTCATCTCCTTCCTGATGCACCAGTTCTGCGAGATGAACCAGGAGAAGGGAATGGTCACCCAGATCCACTACGGGGCCTTCCGGAATGCGAACCGGTATTTGTTTGAGAAGTGGGGGCCGGATGTAGGGGGGGATATTGCTTTCGACCGGGTTCAATATCATAGAGAATATCACCCCTTTGCTTTCTAGGTTTTTCGACGGAAGAGACCCGCGCCAGTCGCATCTTGTCCTGTATCCCATGAATCAGACCTTTGCCCATGTGAACATCATGCTGGAGCGGGCTTTCCCCAATGTCCACGCGGGATTCCCCTGGTGGCACAACGACACTCCTTACGTGATGGAACACTACCTCCTGCACACGGCTGGGGCGTCCCTCCTCACCTCCAGCGGGGGCCCGGTCTGCGATGGCCGAAAGATCCTGTCCGAAGAGAGCCGTTTCGAGGTCTTCGACCGGGTGATCTGCCGGGCAGTGGGGAAACTGGTATCCGACGGGCAAGTTTCAAAGACCGGCGGGATCAGATTGATAAAGGCCTTGATGTATGGAAATCAGGCAAGAATATTCGGATTGGGTAGGGGCGATTCATGAATCGCCTCCGACCGATTCGTCGCTCTTCGTAGGGCGGGTTTCAAACCCGACCCTACCGTCACGATTCATTCACTCTCTGTTCTTTCCCCGCCTTTTCTTCCCCTCCCCCTGATCTCAAATCCTCTTTGATTTTATTGAGAATTTCCGGTAAAGTATCGTTGCCCTTCAAATTATTCATAAAAGCGACATATTCTCATTTAAATCATTAGCTAATTTATCCTTTTTGGGCTTTTTTTGAAATCGGGTGGCTCGATTTTGGCGATCATAAGGTGGCCTCATTTAGACAATCACGATTTGGCACCCTATCATCGCTCAATATAACATCCGGACAGTCACAACAAGCTTATTGTGGCCCAGAGGTTTTTGGACCACAGTTCGGTCATCACGACTCATACTGCTTGTTTGGATGAAGAGGTTACTTGGGGCTGGGAAACAGCGGGAGATATCTTGGTTGGAGGAACAGTCGTGATGAGGCGTTTGTACCAGATAGCTGCCCTATCCTTCATTTTTCTCGGCATCTTTATTGTTTGGGAGAGTCACATTCTAAAGTACTACACTTCGCTCGGGCCCGGGGCGGGATTCCTCCCTTTTTGGGTGGGAGTCGCTTTAACAATTTTGTCTTGCGTATGGCTGGCACAGGTGTCATTTGAACCTGCCAGCAATCTGTCGGAAGGCTTCCTGCCGAAACGCGCCGGGGGAATTCGAGTTTTATCGATTCTCAGCGCCCTTGTCCTCTGTGTGGTTTTGCTAGACCCCCTGGGTTTTTCCCTCACTATGTTCGGGTTTCTGATATTTCTCCTCTTCGTTCTTGGCCGTCAGAATCTCGTGATCACCATTGTCATCGCCTTGACGGGGAGCTTCGGCGTCCATTACGTGTTCGAGCACTGGCTAGGGGTCAGTCTGCCAAAGTCATGCATAGCAGTCCTTAACGGGCTTGGGTTGTAAGGGGGAGACTTGGACGCTTTAAATCTTTTGCTATCCGGCTTCGGCGCCGCGCTATCCCTTCAAAATCTGTTGTATGCTTTCGTTGGGTGTATCCTG
Source organism: uncultured delta proteobacterium (assembly GCA_963802665.1). Lineage (GTDB taxonomy): Bacteria > Desulfobacterota > SM23-61 > SM23-61 > SM23-61 > SM23-61. The sequence goes on from CAWDJO010000006.1 coordinate 45,803, forward strand.
GGCACAATTGTCGGTATTCTACCGGGACTGGGTCCCGTTAGCGCCACGGCAATATTGGTTCCGCTGACGTTTCATCTTTCTCAAACCGGCTCCATCATCATGCTGGCGGCCATCTACTATGGCGCAATGTACGGGGGTACAATCACCAGCGTCCTGATAAATGTCCCTGGCGAAACGGCATCTGTTATTACGTGCATCGACGGATATCAAATGGCGCGGCAAGGGCGGGCCGGCGCGGCACTCAGCATCGCAGCGATCGGTTCATTCATCGGTGGGACCTTTGCCGTCGTCGGGCTGGTCATCGCCGGCCCTCTGCTGGCCCGCAAGGCATTGGAATTTGGACCGCCCGATCTCTTCGCTATGATGATGCTCGGACTTTCCCTCATCATGGGGCTCGCTGGCAAGTCGCTGGTGAAGGGTCTGATGATGGGAATGCTAGGGCTTTTTCTCTCCATGATCGGGATGGAAGTGGGGGAAGGAATTCCCCGCTTTACCTTCGATAGCATGCAGCTCATGAGGGGGGTCGACTTCATTGCCATTCTCATTGGGCTCTTCGGGGTGAGCGAAATTCTCATCAATGCTGAGAACCCGGCGTCGAGCATTCTGGGGGCGAAAATGAGTTCCTTGGTCCCTACATCCGAAGATCTGAAAGACTCAGCCAAGCCCATTGCGCGCGGTACAATCTTGGGCTTCTTCCTCGGCATCATTCCCGGTCTTGGCGCGGCGATTCCGACCATTATCTCTTACACGATCGAGAAAAAGCTGTCGAAGCATCCGGAGAGGTTCGGGAACGGAGCCATCGAAGGCGTGGCAGGACCGGAAACAGCAAATAACTCTTACGCGAATGGCGCCTTTATTCCTTTGCTGACTCTGGGTCTCCCAAGTTCGCCCACCATAGCAGTGCTGATGGGGGCTTTAATGATGCACGGCGTGACGCCCGGCCCCATGCTTTTTAGGGATCACGCGCCGCTGGTCTGGACTCTCATCGCCAGCATGTATGTCGGTAACGTAATTCTGTTAATCCTGAACCTTCCCTTGATCACGATATGGGTCTCGATATTGAGGATTCCTTACTCCATTCTCATCGCCCTCATCCTGCTCTTCACGGTTGTTGGCTCTTACAGCCTCAATAATCAAATCTTTGACGTGGGGGTGATGACTCTGTTTGGCGCAGTGGGGTACATTCTTCGGAAATTTGACTTCCCGCTGGCCCCACTTGCTCTGACGCTCATCCTGGGTCCAATTATGGAGAATGCCTTGCGCCAGTCCATGGGAATGTCACAGGGAAGTTTCGGTATATTTTTCGAACGCCCGCTGGCGATTGTCTTTTTGGCCTTGGCCGTTCTCGTGCTTGTCACGACCGGGCTCGGTCTGGCAAGGTCGGCTCGCAAGGACGCGGAGGCATAGGCTGCAAAGGGAGAAAATTAGGCTTAAAGACAATTGAATGTCCGTCGGATATATGCCCCGAAACTTGATTCGAATAGGTCGGTATTCCTATAGGTAAGAAGTATAGGCACGAAATGGAACAGGCTTGCAACAAGCTGGTAAGGTGGCCTTGAGATGAATGGAAGAGAATACTACGCCGCGGTCCTGAATAATGAACGCCCTTCTAAAATTCCGATTCGAGTGGCTAACTACAATATGTTCGTTTGTCACTATTATGGAATTTCAATCAAAGAGTATCTTGATGATCCCGGCAAGAACGCCAATGTGGTAGTTAAATTTCTTAAAGAATTTGGGGTTGATAGCATTAAGGCGGGCATTGGTTATATTTTTTACGGTTGTGGGCCAGAGATGGGACCCAGATGGCATTTCCCTGAAGCAGAATTCCCCGTGTGTGTCAAAGGCATAATTGATGAACCGGGAGACATTGATGGAATACGGATCCCTGTCTTGCCGACCGGCTACTTTAAAAACTTTCTCGAGATTAACAGGAGAGTGAAAGATCTGGTCGGGAAGGAGGTTTTTTTAGGAGTATCTGTGTTGGGACCTTTTTCAGTAATGTGCTTTTTGCGAGGCTATGAACAGTTATTGATGGATATGGTATTAGATCTTAATTTTTTTTCCGATCTCATGAAAAAGGGGGAAGAGGTATCGACTTATATAGGTCGTCACTGCCTTGAATTACAGCTGCCATGGATCAACCTGATGGAGATATTTTTGATACCGGGTGTCATTAACCCGGCATTTTATCATAAGCATATCGCATCTCACGATGATGCCGTCCGTAAATATTTTCTTCCGATATCTTTACCCAACTCCAATGCTTCATTTATGGGATATCCGGGGGGAACGGAAAACCTGAGAGAGGGCAAATTGCTGTATGATTATTACTTTGGCAATGTGGAATCCTTGGACACTATTAAAGCGGCTTCGAAATATGCCCTTCCAGGTTACCCGCGCTTAGTGACGATATCTGCGCGTGCACTGGTAACCTGGCCCATCGATAGAATATTGGCTTTTCTCAAGGATGGTTTGGATTATTTTATTAGAGAAAGGGGGGAGTATCCGGCAATTAATTTGGCATCTGTTCAGGCAGCGACTCCTCAAGAGGCAGAGAGCATAGCCCGAAAGTTAAAGGCCTTGAGCGAATTTCGAGACGCTTATGGACTATGAGGGAATAGACTTCCGGGAGGCCGGCGAAGGGCTTTATAGAGGGTTGCATTCATTGAAGTTTCGGGAGCGGGCCGGATTGGGAACGGTTTAGTTTTCTTGTCGAGGATGAATTTTTCAAACGAGAAAGGGAGGAGAAAATGAAGCGCATCATTGGTGTCTTGGCGATCGCTCTGCTTTTGGGCAGCGCAGGGGCAGCGGAACCCGGGAAGGTTGACTTCCCCAAGAAGGGCCAGCCCATTACGATGATTATCCCATGGGCGGCGGGCGCCAGCAGTGACTTGGGAGGGCGTCTGCTGGCAATGGGAATGGAGAAAGAGCTGGGTGTTCCCGTCCTAGTGGTCAATAAGCCCGGCGCCAGCGGGCAGATCGGTATGACTGAAGTGGCGAAGGCGAAGCCCGATGGGTATACGATCGCTTATTGTGCTTTGTCGAGCGCCGTTCTGCCCTACATGGATGCAAGCCGAAAAGCAACCTTTCAGCGCAAAGAATTGATGGGGGTGGCCTCACATGTTGGCGACGTGCGGGCGGTCGCGGTCAGCGCCAAGAGTCGCTATAAGACCCTGAAGGACCTGGCCGAGGCCATTAAGGCGAACCCGGGAAAGATCAAGGCGGGGACAAACGGTGCCATGACGGACTGCCACTTCGCCCAGCTCTTGTTTGCGAAGTTGAGCGGTGGGGAGTTCAGCTACGTCCATTTCAAGGGAGGTGGCGAAACCATCCCGGCGCTCATGGGTGGGCATGTGGACACCTATTTTGGCAGCAGCAGCGAACTGACTCGATTCGTCAAAAGCGGCGAATTCCGGGTCCTTGCGATTCTCGGAGAAAAAGAGAGCAAGTTCCTGCCCGGCGTGAAGACGGCGAAGGCCCAAGGGTATCCGGTCTTTTTCACCACAGACCGCGACATCTATGTCCCCGGCGGCACGCCCAAGGAGGTCATCGACATCCTGGCCAAGAGCATCAAGAAGGTCATGGAGAGCGAAGAGCATCGGAAGAAGATGGAGGGCGAGCTGAATTTGCCCCTCGAGTTCCAGGGGCCGGCTGAGGTGGAAAAAGCCTGGGATGAGATGGAGGATAATTTAAAAAAGCTGATCCCGCTGGCGCGAAAGAATTGACCGCCACATAAATAATGTTCCATTCACGAGTCAAAAAAAGCGAGGGATGGGTAACCAGGGATCGGAACAGCGGGTGTAGGGATTGAAACGACTATCCATGGCGGAGGGCTGTGCAGGGTAAACTCGAAATTTCCTGCAAGGCATCCTCCGCCATGGGATTCATCTTCCACCGGGTAGTTTATTAGCGGGGGGGCAAAAGAGGATTGAGCTCCTATCCCGGGGGATGTCGTTGCGGAAATTGGCACCTCAGACCGGCGTGTTGGAGGAACGGACGAATATACCGCTTCAATAAGGTTAGAAGTCGGGGGAAGGGCTATGATGAGGGTTACAACGAAGCCAAAGGCTGGAAGTTCACTTTTTGACGGTGGAAAAGAGGTTCCGAATTCGTCGGGTATGGATGTTCCGAAGGCCATTGTACCAATGAATGCCTGCGACTGCCATATTCATATTTATGATGACCGATTTCCGACCACCGGCCCAACGAAACGTCTTTGCGTCAATGCCCGCGCAGAGGACTACCGGCTTCTGCAGCGCCGAATTGGGACGACCCGGACGGTCATCGTTACACCGGGACCTTACCGCACGGACAATAGGGTAACGCTTGATGCGATCGTCCGATTGGGCTCGGATCATTCGCGGGGAATTGCCGTTATTCACCCGGATGTCACCGATGCCGAATTGCAGAAGCTGGCAATGGGAGGAATTCGCGGTATCCGTTTCACTTTGTTTGATCCGTCGACTGCAGTTACGACGATTAACATGATTGAACCGCTTTCCCAGCGCATAAACGAGCTCGGCTGGCATGTGCAGATCCATATGCGGGCTGATCAGATTGTTGATGCCGGAGATCTGCTGCAACGCCTGCCTTCACCGGTTGTGTTTGACCATATGGGACGGCTGCCGCAGCCGGGTGCCGTCCATCATCCCGCCTTCAAATTAATCTGCCGGATGATCGGCAAAGGCCGTACTTGGGTCAAACTGTCCGGTGCTTACCATGACACTAGGATTGGACCCCCAACCTATGCGGATGTTGCTGCTACTGTAGAAGCTTACATAAAGACTGCGCCCGAGCGGTTGATATGGGGAAGTGATTGGCCGCATCCGACCGAGAAAGAAAAACCAAATGACGCCTTGTTGTTAGACTTGCTTGCGGCCTGGACCCCCGATGAAGCGACGTTCCAGCGCATCCTTGTCGAAAACCCGGTAGTTCTGTATGGCTTTCAGAATAGTTTTAATGGTGCTAATGTGGCAAGGTCACAGGCGAAGGGCTGAGGGGAAAGGGGGGACGTACATAAGTTAATAAGCAGCGGAAAGAGATATCTCATGCCACGCAGATCGCGCATAGATGCGCCAGGAGCACTTCACCACATAATGGCTTAGAGAGATTGAGCGGAGGGCGATCTTCCGGGATGACCATGAGCGGGCCGATTTCCTGGAGCGCCCGGAAAGGGGTCAGTCCAGGAAATTAGGAATTTTAACTTTTTAATACCGGGAAGCGATGGCGATTTCATCAATTCATGGACTGACCCCTTTTCCTTTAAATCGGCATCCTCTACATCTTTTGATATCGGATCTCTCCGCCTATAATGATCATGTCCACGGGGATGTCCTTGATCTCATCCGGGTCGACCCGCCGGGGATCTTCGCCCAGGACCACTAAATCTGCCACTTTGCCGGGGGTGATCGAACCTTTCAAGTCCTCCTCAAATGACGCATAAGCAGAACCCATCGTATAGAGGTATAAAGCCTCTTCCAGGGTGATGCGTTGCCGAGCCCCCAGGACCTCACCGGCCGGATCCATTCCCAAAAGCAGGAGGGGCTGTTTTTATAACTTCTTTACTGTCTAGCCATGCAAGCATTCTTTTCCTCAACAATTGGTATTTATGTATTCCGTATCTCCAAATCTAACTTTCCCGCCTTCTCCTTCTGAATTCTTATAGACGGTTTCCATTCTTTTAAATCTTTGGATGTTCGGGTTTACTTCGTCGGTCGATTCCACTCTATTTTCGATGGAGCAAATGGCAGGCCACAAGGTGGTTGGGGTCCACCGTCGCCAGGGGTGGATAGATCTCGGCACAATCTCCAAATACATGGGGGCACCTTGTTCTGAAATAGCATCCCGAAGGAGGGTTTATGATGCTCGGGATTTCTCCCCTGAGGATCATCATTCTTCTAATTCCTCCGGGAATAGGTTCCGGTGGGGATATCGCCGACAAAAACGTCTGGGTGTAAGGATGAAGCGGGTTCCTAAACTCGCATGATTTCGTTGAGCTCCGATCAGGGCCCTTTCTCCTCATAGGGAAGGCTGTTTATTTGTCGAGCCACAAATTCCATAATCGAAAATTAGAAGTGTCGGGCCATACTTTGATCCCCTTAACGTATTTCCGTGCGCCAAATCCTACCGAATGGTCAAACAGTTTAAGGATCGGAGCATCTTCCAGCATAAGCAAGTGGATCTGTTCATAAAGTATAGACCAGCCTGTCATTACTGAGGATCCATTTCTTCGCGATCCCCGGCATGGGCTGGCCCGACTCATCCATTTCCACCAGTCGCTCAAATATATTGCAGAGCACCAAGAAAGAGGCACCGGCGGAGGTTTTATGGGGGTCTAATCCAACAACATCCACCGGTGTCCCGACCACCAGAGATCCTCCGGACTTCTGCGCCATTGCCGACGCTGGCCAGACAACCACAAAGGAGAATAACACCATGAAAAAAATCACTTGCTGCGTAACCATTCGGATTACCTCCATATTCCCTCCTTTTGGACCCTCTTTTACTTTAGACCTTTAAAAGATAGCTTTTTTAATCGCCGCATGGCTTCGGTTATCACTTCAATGGGACGGGTTATTGCAATACGCAGATACCCTTCGCCGTATTTTCCGTAATTCGACCCGGGGATCATCCAGATATTCGCCCCCTCCAACGCCTTAAAACAAAATTCGTGAGAAGTGTATCCCTGGGGAACCCTTGCCCAGATATAAAAAGTCCCTTTGGGAGGATACACATCGAGACCGATATCCTGCAATCCACGAATGACCGAGTCCCGCCGTTGCTGAAAAATACGATTCCGCTCCTTCATGAAATCCCCAGATCCCTTAAGGGCCTGGGTCGTGGCAAGCTGCATGGGATAGAACATGCCCCTGTCCGAGTGTGCCTTGATTCTTCCCAAGGCGTCGATGAGATCTCTGTTTCCCACCATCATGCCAGAGCGCCATCCGCAGCAGTTGAACGTTTTTGAAAGAGAATGGAGTTCAACGCCCACTTCCTTCCCCCCTGGGTACTCCAAGAAGCTCACCGGAGGCTGATTGTCGAAATAGACCTCCGAATAAGCGTTATCGCAAATCACCGCAACATTATGCTCCTTCGCCCAAGCGATCAGCTTCATGTAGAATTCGGGGGTAGCGGTTGCTCCGGTGGGGTTGTGAGGATAATTGAGCCAGATCATTTTGGCTTTTTTT
>CAWDJO010000007.1:0-209738 GCA_963802665.1 uncultured delta proteobacterium
GTGTCGATTCCCAAACGGTTGCAGATTTCGTTGGCCTTGGCGATGGCCTCGATGTCGTCCACCAGGCAGAGGCTGCCCAGCATGGCCACGGATTCGTATTCCGGCCCTGCTCCTTCCACCGGAGCAAAGGGGCCTTTATCCAATTTGACTCTTCTTCCGCACCCGATTACGCACTTCTCACAGTAATAATTGCCGGTGAGAATTTTTTCGGTCATGGCCGGGCCCGCAATTTTGGCCGCCCCCTGTTCCCACCGTCCCTGGTACTTCCAGTTCTGGAGGGGAAGGCTCCCCAGGGCTTCAAAGGTGGCCAGGCCGCCTGCGGTTCCATTCTTGCGCATTCCTTCGGTGTTCTTGGCCACCATAGGGCTGATCTCTTTGAGGGAGGCCCTCAACCCTTCGGGGTCTGCGATCTCCACCTGCGTTTTTCCGTAAACGGCGACGGCCTTCAAGTTCTTTGAACCCATGACCGCTCCCGATCCTCCCCGTCCGGCGGCCCGGGCCTCTTTGCCGTCGTTCAGGATGCTGGGGAGCACCCGAACGCCTTTTTCCCCGGCCGGGCCGATGGATGCCACCACGGCCTCATTGTTTGTTTCCTTACGGATGGCTTCATCCAGAACATAGGTGTCCATTCCCCAAAATCGGGAGGCATCGCGGATTTCCGCTTTTCCATCGGCCACCCAGAGGTAAACCGGTTTCTTGGCTTTGCCCGTTACCACAATGCCGTCAAACCCGGCTCTCTTCAGGTAGGGGCCCCAAGTCCCGCCGCTGTCCGACTCGGTGTAGGCTCCCGTAGGGGGGATTTGGTGACCATGTGGTGCCGGCCCGAGGTGATGACCGGTGTGGCGGCAAAGGGCCCGGTCATGAAGATCAGCCGGTTTTCCGGCCCCAGCGGATCGGTTTCCGCTCCGGTTTCGTCAGACAGGATCTTGGTGGCCAGCCCGCTTCCGCCGATGGATTGCTTGGCCAGGTTTTCATCCAGTTTTTCCGCTTCCACCCGCCCTTTGGTGAGATCAACCCGCAGAATCTTTCCCATGTACCCTTTCATTTCGCCCGCCCTCCTTTAGAAATTGGAAATCAGAGATTGAATCTGAACCCTGTTTTCTTTGCCTGAATTTGTAACTGGAATGCTGTGTTTCCGATTCTTGAAATCAGGAATTTGGATTTTGTGGTAAGGATCATCCTCCGCTGATCGGGGGGAGGACTTTCACGGTATCCCTGTTTTGGACGGTATCGTTTAATTTCAGGATCTCTTACTCCGGACCAGGACCACGAAAAAATTCAAGACCTCGTCCTTCTCTTTCCGGAGAAACCGCTGGAAGGAGGGAACTTCCTTCTCGATCATCCCCAGAACCTCTTTGACTTTCACCGGTCCTTTCAAATCCAGATCGATCTTATCCCGGCCAGAAAGTTCATCGAAGGGCTTGAAGAACCGAATTTTCATATATTCTCCCCCCTTGGATTCCTAATCTATTTTTCGCCGCCGGAGGGTGGATGTCAAGACAAAAGAAGGTTCCAGGTTTCAGGCCTCAGGTCTCAGGCCTCTACCGGGCTCCTGACTCCTGATTCCTGATTCCTATTTTTTCTTCAGTTTATCCACATAATAGAAAAACCCGTCTTCATCCATCCACGCCAGGTCCCCGGTGTGCAGCCATCCTCCCCGCAGGGCCGCCGCCGTTTCTTCGGGCCGGTTCCAGTATCCCTGCATGACCTGAGGCCCCCGGATGAGAAGTTCACCGGTTTTTCCGGAGGACAATTCCGTCTCCCCGTCCCCGGGATCGACAATCCGGGCATCCGTGTCCGGCAGGGGGATGCCCATGGACTTGGGCTTTCGATTTCCCAGGAATGGATTCAGATGAGTCAGGGGGGCTGCTTCGGTCAGCCCGTATCCTTCGTTGACTCTGCGGCCGGTCTTTTTTTCATAATGCTCCAGGATTTCCTGGGACAGGGAAGGCCCGATAGACCAGTAAGTCCGGATCGAGGAGACCTTGTATTTGGCCAGCGTCGGATTCCAGACCAGAGATTCGATCATGTTGGGCTGAGCCGGAAAGGCGGAAGACTGCTGAGCCTTCACGGTATTCAAAAATTGGATCGGGTCAAAACGGGGCTGGTGAATGCTGCCTGCGCCCAGGTAAATGGGCAGGTTGACCGCCAGGGTCATACCCAGAGCCTGATGGCAGGGGAGGATGGAGAAGAAGAGTTCTTCCCCCTTTTTCAGGTTGTTGAACCAGGCGGAAACCTGGAGAATGTTGGCCACCAGGTTCTTGTGGGTCAGGAGGACCCCCTTGGGGGGACCGGTCTTGCCGCTCGTATATTGGACCACGGCGGCGATCATCCGGCCGCGACGGATCTCCCTCGAGGATCGGCTGGTCCGGTCGCCCTTTTTGAAGGAATTCCTGGAAGGGGTAGATATTGGGCTTCTGGGCCAGCTTCACATGAATCCCCCGTGCCCCGGGCAGCAAGGGAAAAAAGGATATTCCGGGGGAAGGGAAGAAAATCCTTCACCCCGGCGATGATGAAGTTTTTCAACCGGGTTTGGGCGAAAATGGGATCGATTCGTCGGAGGAGCAGATCCAGGACCACCACGGTCTCAACCCCGGACTCGTTGATCTGCCGCCGCAGTTCCTCTTCTTCCAAAAGGGGATCAAACAGAAAGACCAGCACTCCCGCCTTCATCGCCCCGTAGGCGCTGATGATGGTCTGGGGCATGTTGGGCATAAGAAGGCCCAGCCGCCCTCCTCTTTTTAGACCGATTTCTCCCAGGGCGCGGGCGAACTGTTTGGTATGGCCCCTTAGCTCCCGGTACTTGACTTTTCCGCCGAAAAAGAAGACCCCCACCCGGTCCGGGAATTGATCCGCCGCGTCGTCCAGAATCCGGGGCAGAAGGATGTCGGGATATTCAAGGTTTTTGGGCACATGGGAATCGTAAAATTTCAGCCAAGGTCTTTCCATCATTTTATCCTATCCTATTGGGACGCAGATTCACGCAGATGAACGCGGATCATTTACTGAATCAATAATTGAAACCTGAAATTGAAAACACCAGAAAAAGCCAGACCCCCACCCGAATGGGGCTATTTCGATTTTTGACCAGACCTTATTGGTTTTTATTTATTATCTATCCTGAAAATCTGCGTTCATCTGCGTCCCAAATGCCTTTATTTCTTTTCTTCGAGGTACCACTGGACAAAGCGGGCCAGGCCTTCCCGGATCTTGGTCTGGGGGTTGTATCCCAGCCGCTCTCTGGCTTTGCGGATGTCGGCAAAGGTCAGTTTTACGTCCCCGGGCTGTTCCGGAAGATGTTCGACGACCGCCTTCTTCCCCACCCGGTCTTCGATCGCCCGAATCAGTTCGCCAAGGGAGATTGTCTGCGATTCGCCGATATTGTAGATCTGGAACCCATGTTCTCTGAAGAGGGCTCCTAGCGTTCCATCGACGGCGTCATCGATATAGGTGTAGTCCCGGCGGGAACTTCCGTCGCCGAAAAGGGAGATCTTCTTCCCTTCGTGGATCGAGCGGGTGAAATGGTGGATGGCCATCTCCGGCCGCTGCCGGGGTCCGTACACCGTGAAATACCGGAGGCAGGCGATGTCCATTCCGTAGAGGTGATGGTAGGTATGGCACAGGAGTTCTCCCGCTTTCTTGGTCGCGGCGTAGGGGGAGATGGGGTGGTTCACCGGATCGTCTTCGGAAAAGGGAACTTGGGAGCTGTTCCCGTACACGGAGGAAGAGGAGGCAAAGATAAAACGGCGGACCCCGTTTTCCCGGCAGGCCTCCAGCAGGCAGATCGTTCCCCGGATATTCACGTCGGCGTAGAGAGCCGGGTTTTGGACGGAAGGGCGGACTCCGGCCCGGGCCGCCAGGTGAGCAACCCCATCGAATCTTCTCGCTGGCCAAAATTTTTCTCAGCGCCCCTTCGTCGCGCAGGTCTCCCTCGACTAATTTGAACGCGGGGTCCTGGAGCGATCGAGCCAGATTCCGACGTTTCAGGGCCGGATTATAGAAATCATCAAAATTGTCCAGGCAGACAACCCGATGCCCTTCTGCCAGGAGCCGCTCCACCAGATGGGATCCGATGAACCCGGCACCGCCGGTCACCAAAATATTCATTTCTTCTCCTCAACTCTTCATGATTGACAGCGGATAGCTCATAGCTGATAGGAAATGGAACTTTTATAGCGATGAGCCATGAGCATGAGCTCATTCCCTATGACTATGATCCTGCCTATTCCAGCTCCGCAATTATTTCAATATGGTACGTTTGTGGAAACATGTCCAGCGGCTGAATCCGTTTCACATTATAACCCAGCGAAACCAGCCGGGCCAGGTCTCTGGCCAGGGTCGGAGGCTCACAGGAGACATACAGGATCTTCCGGGGGCTGGAGGGAAACGCAGAGGATTCGAGAACCCCATGGGCCCCGACGCGCGGCGGGTCCAGAACGACCAAATCCACGGACCGGGTTTCTCTCCCGGATCCTCCCGATTCCTTCCTCTGCGGCTGCCGGCCCAAAAAGTGCAGTTGCTTATCAGATTCCTCCGGGCGTTTTCCCGGGCTGAATCGATGGCCTGCCGATCCTGGTCCACCCCCCAGGCTTCTCCGCCCTTGAGGGCCAGGGGAAGGGTGAGATTCCCCGACCCGCAGAAAAGGTCGACCACCTTCTCTTCTCCTTTGAGGTCGGCCCACTCCACCACTTTTCGCAATCAGGTTCTCGTTTTGGTCGGGATTCGACCTGGACGAAAGATTCTCCGCTGGTCTTGGAAGGACGAAGCCTTCCCCTCCCAATCTCCGGTCCCTCATGACCAGAGGTTCGGATCGCCCCAGGAGGCTTGCTTCTTTCCTTCCGCGACCATCCCTTTGATTTCCGGGACCTCCCTCCCAATCTCCTCCACCCTTGCGATATCCCATGGACCCTCTACCCGCAGGCTCACGACCCCTTGGCCTTCGTCCGGGCTGACCTGGAGGTCCGCACTCCTGTCAAGGGAACGTCCTTCCTTTCCCGCAGCCAATCCTCAGCCCGGATAGAATCCGGTTGGCCAGGGGGTGCAAAAGGGGACAGTCCTCCACCTCCACCACCCGGTGGGTTCTCCAGGCATAGAAGCCCAGGACTCTTCTTCCCCTCCTTCACCCCGGCTTTCAATTGGGCACGAATCCGGTAGCCGCGATCCGTGGGAGAAGGGATGATGGGAGAGGATTTCAAAGCTCCCTTTCCGGGATCAACCGGTGCAGCGTCTTCCCCTAGCGCTTCTTCTTTCAGCTTCAACTGCTCTTCGTAGGCAAAGTGCTGATACTGGCAGCCGCCGCATTCCCCGTACAAGGGGCAGAAGGGATTCACCCGTCGGGGGGAAGGGGTTTCAATCCTTTTCAGGCTCGCCTCGGCATAATCCTTTTTCTCCCTGACCACCTCGACTTCGACTCGCTCCCCCGGGGCGGTGAAAGGGACGAATACGACTTTCCCTCCGCCCGGCCCATCCCCTTCCCGCCGTAAACCATCTTTTCAATTTCAACGGTGAAAGATTCGTTTCATCGGATTTCACCGCAGAGAGGCGCAGAGAGACCGCGGAGAAAAATGTTTGGCGAATAGAATAAACATAAAAGAACTCCAATATCGAAAGGACGATGGGGATATGGTTGTATTTCTTTGTGTTATCCAATTGCATTGCTTCTCTGCGTTCTCTGCGAGCTCGGCGGTTAAAATTTTTAGGGGGTGTTGCCTGTGCAGCCCCTTGAACCCGAACATTTCCACATGGGATGAGTGCGCACGACGGACGAATTCCGCCGGACCACGAAAGGCTCCAGTTTTTCGCAGGACTCAAAAAGGGGCTCCAGCCCCCGGGGGAGCTCGTTCCCGCCCTCGGTAAAGAAGATCGCTCTGGCTTCCCGCGGGGCGGAGAGTTGATCGGCGACAGGTGGTTGATCCGCTGGGGCGCATCCCATTGGTACACCGGAATTTTCCCCCGGGTGTAAAACATCCCCTCGCCCGCCAACTGATGGCGGGGGGTGAGGAGGAAAATTCCCTCCTGGCCGGGTCCAGGGATCCGGCAGCTCCTTGAGTCGCTCTCCCAGCGCACGCCATCCGTGGAGCTGGCTGGTAGGATCCGATGCCGGCCGGAATGGGCACGACCGCATAGATCGGCTGCAGGTGGGCCAGGACCGTGAAGAGCAAGCCGATCAGAGCCGCCGCCCAGGCAAAGACTCTTTTCCCCCTTCCCCACCCGGCCATTCTTCCGAAGGCCAATTCCGGCCAGCGCCACCACGCTGAAAAGTAGGCCAGGGCCGGCCAGTTGGCCTCGACTTTGGACCGCAGGCTGGTGTAGGCAAAGAAGAGCAGGATCGGGGCCGAGGTCCAGAAGAAGGAGCAGGAACGTTCTTTTTTCGGCGGAACCCGAGACCACGCGCTCTTCCCCATGGCCCAGAGAATCCCCAGGAACATGAGCGGAGAAATCAATCCGGCCTGCCGGCCCAGTATATCCCCGAAGTACCTGAGGCCCGACCTGCTTTTTCACCTCCAGCCCATGGGAAAGCTGAAAGCGAAAAGACATCCAGTCATGCTGGGCGTTCCAGAGAATCACCGGGGAGAAGATCGCCAGGCCCAGAAGAAAGGCCAGGTAGGGCTCCTTTCGCCGGAGCCAATTCCTCCCCTCCGGGTAGGAGAGGAGAAAGAAGAAAACGCAAGGAGCCAGGAGAATCATGGTGTACTTGCTGAGAAGCCCCAGCCCCAGAGCGATCCCGGTGCCGTACCACCAAGCGTCTCCCTTCCCGGACACCGCCAGATATATAAAAAGGATGGATAGCGCCCAGAACAATCCCTGCGGCCCGTCCGGAGTAACGATGATCGCCCCGGCAGAGGCCGAGCAGGCTGAGGTTCATCAGCAAGGCGGCATAGAAGCCGGCCCGCTCGCTGCGGAACATCACCCTTCCCGAGAAGTACAGGAGGCAGGAAAGAAGCGCCGTCATGAGGACCCAACCCACGCGGACCCCGAACTCACTCTGCCCGAGAGAGCCGTAAAAACCAGGATCAGGAAACCCACCATGGGAGGGTGGTCGTAGTATCCCCACTGGAGGTGGCGGGACCAGGTCCAGTAATAGGCTTCATCCGGCGCCAGTTCCACCCATTGAATATAGAAGAGGCGGAACAACGTGGCGGCGGTCAAAAGGACGAAGAACCACCGGCGATACGGGATATCCGAGCTTTTGCTGGGTTCGGCGTGCATCATGAGAAAATCAGCGACGGGAGGGTTCCTTTCTTTTCATTTCCGTCCCTTTCATGACCGGTCAATTTTCCGGCCGCAACGGGACGGCCTTTCTGATAAGCAGTGCTTCCTTTATACGTCAATTGGCCCCCAGCGGCAACCGCAATTTTCCGGTGAGACCTCATGGAAGCATGCCCTTCAAGGGCCATCCCCAGGGCAGTACCCGCTCCCGTTCCCATTCCCGAAACTTTCCATTACCCCTTCCCCTGCATTTGCATGTGCTTTTCCAGAGGCTTGTTTTTCCCGGAGGATTGGTATAAGGTAACGAAACTCGAAACTCAACCGGATCTTGGGGAGGGAAAGATTTCATCATGTCTGGAACCCCACGAAATACCCTTTTGAAAATTTTTGTGGCACCCCTGGTCATTCTTCTGCTCCGATTGGTACCTCTTCGATGATCAGGGTTCGGACACTCCGTGAGGATGCCCTTATGGAATTTCTCCGGAGTGGGAGAAAGGGCGTCGGCGCGGTCTGGCATCAGCGCTTTGTGGGAGTCCTGGGGTATGTCAGAAAGTTCAGGTATTTATCGCTGTCGGTCATGATCAGCATGAGCCGGGACGGGGATTGGATCGCGCCGGTGGCTAATGGATCGGCCTGCGGCCCGTCCGGGGTTCCAGCTCACGGGGGGGAAAGAGAAGCACTGGCGGCCATGGTTCAAGACCTGGCCACCAATCAGGTCGCCGTCCACGTGGTCGATGGTCCCCAGGGGCCCAAGGGAGTGGTCAAGCCCGGCCTGGTCCGCCTGGCCCAGTTATCCCGAGGCGTCATCCTCCCGATTTATATTTCCGTGGACCGCGCCTGGGTCACCCGCAGTTGGGACCGCTGTCTGATCCCCAAACCCTTCAGTCAAGTTCTGGTCCGCTTCGGGGACTTCATCGATGTACCGGAGCAGATGGATTCGGAGGCCTTCGAAGCCCTTCGCCTGGAGGTGGAGAAAAGGATCATCGAAGGCCATGCCCAGGATGACTTGAACTTCGGATGGGAAAAGCCTCTCTAAAAGCAGGGGGTCGGCAGATCAGCTGGGCTGGCGACGGGGCTTCCCATAGAGCTCACGAAGTTCTTCCTTGGCTTTTTCGAGGATCTCGCGTTGTTTCCGCGGAAGCTTCTTGCCGGCACGGTTGACGTAGAAGTTTAGCATAGACATTGCGGAGCGAAACGCGGAGCTCTTGCGTCGATCGCTGTTGTCGGCGGACCACTTGAGTGAGCGAGCGATTCTGCATGGATCGTCCCAGGAGAACACCCCCTGTTCAAGATCCAGCGCGTTACTGGTCTCGGTGACCTGCTGGGACCAACGTGTGCCGTCTTTCTTGACCATCAAGCGTCCCAATCATGCTGCCTCTGTTTACCGTTTCCCGACCAAGCTTCTGCGCCTCCGCACAGGCTGTACCGGGATTTCTTTCAAGCAGACTTCAATACCATCGAGGCATTGCTGTCTTGTACTTCTTCCCTTCGTTCTCAGGTTCTTGAGCCAATTGGCCTCAAGCTCCTGCAGACCGATCCCGAAGGCGGCCTGCCATGGCCGCTCCTGCTCGTGGGATAGCCGGTGGAACTGTTTGATCTTGTTGATCCCGTAGGTCTGATACACGTAGTTGCCAAAGGACCCTGTTTCGGCATAGGCCTTATGTTGTTTGACCTTGTCATGAACGCTGAGCTTGCCGCCGCCGGCGTCGCTCATGCCCCACGACTCGTGATCCGGTCCGAGCTGGTCGAGCGGGATGGTGGACTTCTTTTTCAAGAGAGCCAGAACCCAGTCGTCGCTGCCGAATCCGCACATGGGGAATGTCAGGGCGTTGCCGACGTGTGCCTCGGAGAGAATGCCCATCATGTTACGAATCAACTTGTCCTTCTGGGGAAAGACGGCGCTCGTGAGCTTGTGCGCCATCATCTGCGGCGACCCTTCAGAACCGAAGACCCCAACGACGCGCACTCGCTGACCGTCCTTCTTCTCCCAGTAGAAGACACTCGAATAGAAGTCCCTACGGGGTGCATCGAAGACGACCCTTATCTTCCCGAACCGGTCGACTCCGGAATCGGCGGACCAGAAGGCAAGAACCCTCTCCATGCTGCCTGTGCCTGATCGGCGACGTTTCAGTTGGTCTTCGACAATTTGCCTGTGGCGTCGCTCACGACAAGTTGGGAAGTCTCGAATATCGTATCTGATGCGTGAGACAAGGCAGGTGTTGATATTACGGTCACAAACATTAATAAAACTATCGCTATTTTTATCATCGGGCCCTCATCGTATTCAATTTTCCATCGTCTCTATTCTTAAATGCTAAAATGGGGTCAAATCTTTATCCTTGACTTTGCCTGGCTCACATTCCTTCCCCAAGACCATCCTTTTCTTAGAGAAACATCATGCACTGTCAAGAATAAAGATTTGACCCGATACTACTCGTCACTCGTAATCAAGCGAAGACCGACGTCTTCCAAGACACACGCTCTGCGATGCCCTAACCTTTTCCGATATCACGGGGTTCTGGCCGTACCAAAACTGACCGGAATCGTACACTTCAAGCAAACGTGCATGACCACCAAAATATCCCCCCCTTCCGAAAAGCCAGATGCGATGCGGCTTCCATGGGTCGTCGGAATGGTTTGTCAGCGAGGCCGAGCGATATACGTCTGCCCGATAATTCAGGAAACTCCCACCCTCGAAGTTAGCTAGATATGATTCACCGCTCGCCGCAGGCTCTTGCCGGCCACGACGATCAATGTGGTTTGGAACATAAGAGAACCGCTCCAACCATTTTCTCGTTTATAAGCAGCGTTTTCACAATATACCGATAATTCGATCGGCCCAATTGTTCCAGGATCTACATCCAAAAGCGGAACAAACTCGGCTTTTTCGATTGCCGTCATTAGATGTTTGACGCTCTTGGGGTGGATTTTCACGCCAACGTTTTCTAACCCTGCGCCTGGACAGCCTGATCAAACAACCACAAAGTGTCTTTCAGTCTAGGGGCAGCCGCTGTTTCTATGAAGAGGACGAACCCAGTTAGGGCATCAGACCAATCGAGATAATAAAGCCGCCTCAGTGGCCAGCGATCGACCCCCTGCTGGAGGTCTTGGCTGACCCAAAGATAAGGCATATCGGTCCGGTTCTCAGCCAAAGGGATGTACTCGATTTGGCTATCAATTCCGTTTGAGATCCCCCCCCATAGAAAACGCAGAACGTGGTACCATTTGTCTACACCGCTCAGCCCTATGAATGATGGTTTATCAAGGACTTCTGGGTAACTTAAAGATGCAGTGGCTTCGAGCAACTTGACCTTTCCACATGGTGGCGGTGGGAGGTTGAAGTTAACTATCTCAGCACCACCAGAAAAAAGCCGAACATTCTCAGACGAATCGGCATCTTGCTCGTCACGCGTGTGTAGCGCCAAAAAGATACTATCGATATGGACATTTTTCATTCTTTGTGTCTCCTTTCCCACTTTGTGGCTGAATAGAAATTGGGGGACGCCATTTACTTTTGCACTTTTGCAGTTTTATCATTGATAAGCTTATAGCACTTTCCTGCGCTAGGTCTTCACGCCGCTTGACCGACTGACTTACCCCGTGCAAGGAAAGACCTAACCTGCTGGATAGTTCAGCCATAATGAGGCCAAGAAACCGTACCGCTCAACAGCATAAGGAGGCTGCGGCCAATTCATCTGCTTTCGATCTTTGCCCCCCAACCCCACGATGGTTTCGCTCCCACAAAAAGCTTCTTGGCCTCAAAAAGGCAACGTAACCATCGACGCTGATCTCGGGCAAATTTCAACAGAAATTCTCTCTTATGACACCGATGGGTAATGTGCCAAACATAGCCGGGAAGGAAGTAGCGATTAGCCCTCGGCATTTTTATCGCCTTAGATGGTTATTTTTAGGGCCAAAAATGCTGGTTTAGCGAAGACTCCTTCGCTTCACACCTCTATACCAAAGCTCCATCTCTTCGCTTGGCCTTGTTGCTCAGCGATCACGGCAATCTGGCACGGTGGTTACGAACGACTCCATTGAAGAGATCGGAAAACTTTCCAACGAGATTCCTCCAAAAGGCTTAACGACAAAATGGACCATGAGTGTAAAGAGTCGGATGGATCAGCTTGCTGGGCAATGCTTCATTATTCACGTCGCCCTATGTCAGTGCCTGACCCCTCTGCCTTTTCCCTGTTTCTTTTTCACCTTGTCAGGTACCGTTTTCCATTTCGTAACACTGAACAGTTAGTTGTTTAGTTATGCACTTTCCCCAACTCTTAACTTCCGTTTCCAATAAGTGATATCTATTTTCTCCATTCCTCCAACGTGTGCAGGGGGATGAGATAATCAAGGGAGTGAATATCAGATGGCATGTTCTTCGCCTTAAGGGTATTTCTTGGCAGTCTAAGCTTCATTGGGTTAGTTGCCGGATCGACTGTTGATGGAAGGTGGATTTCCCCGAAATTAACTAGACTGAGGATCCCATTCGTGATTTCGATCATAGTCTCGATAATGGATTCAGTACTTTAGATGCCGGATAGGGAAATTGAGTTCTACGATCTCAGCGTTGCGATTCGCCATAATGAGCAAGCGATCTCCTCTGTAGAAGAGGGGACGTTTGTAGAAGAGGGGACGTTGGTTCAAACGCAACTTATAGGTACTCATCTAAAATACCCACTCCCTCGGAACTGGCATACCGATTGACCAATGAAGTGGTTACCCCCAAAAACCGCGCAACCGCCGCCCCAGAATATCCAATTCTCTTCACAGCCAGCTGGCAAAATACTTTCCTTGCACCCACCACCGATCGCCTCCGATCCCCTCCTCGCACCTTCTGACTCTTCCACCCCTTCTTTCTTTGATATCTTTGACAACAAGGTCTGGAGATCGGGAACCCTTCCCTTCCACCCCAGCGTCTGCTTCGCCTTCTCCTCCGCTTCCGATAACACCTGTTCGATGAAATCTCCAGCTCCCTAAAATACGCTCATCCGATGCCACCCTTTCCCCTCTCCTCTTTAAGGATAATACCTCCGACCACCCTCCCAAACTCCGGATCAGCCCCCCACCCACCAACTCCGGCCTCCTCCCCTTCTCAATTCCCTCTCTAACATAATTCTCATACGCGGCAATGGCCCTTTTCTTCCTCCGCCCAAAATATCCCAGCACCGTTCCCACATCCTGCCACCCCCGCTTCTGGCTTGCCCATGATCGCAGAATGGCCAGACCAGGGATAAAATCTCAACTCCTCCCAATTCTTTACAATCCGCGCCCTCAGAGGGTTCAAATGAATATACCGAGTTAATTCCAAAAGATAAGGATCTTCCTCGCAGAGAATCGACTTATACCGGTTCTGAAAGAGATGGCCATAACGCCTGTGTCTACGATTGAAATTCACCACATACCCGGTCAGCAGCTTCCGCATACTATGAGAGAGAGATTGGTTCCCAGTCCTAACCAATAAGTGAAAATGTGTGTCCAGCAAGGCCCATGCATAAACGCTTAATGCCTTCGCTTCGCAAAGTTTCGCTATTCGATCCAGGAAATCCTCTCGATCTCCTTGCTTCCGAAAGATCTTACTTCCTTCAATTCCCCGCCCTATCACGTGATGTAATGTCCCGGGCGCATCCAGTCTTGGCTGTCTCGGCATGACCCCAAATTATACCTCCCCAATCCATTGTCAATAATAATTTGCGTTTGAACCAACGTCCCCTGGATATCCCTTTGACTTGCCGAGGGCTTCTTCATCCGGCCCGCCCGCGAATACCGTCCCGAGGGGGGCGTCTCCTCCGGCTTCGCATAGGGTCCGATGATCCCACATGCTGTTCCGAGGAATCCAAGTACGGTAACCACTATCAATAGCGGAATACGCGGGATACGACAACTTTATTTTTTCCCTGGTATCAACATCAACTCGTTTTTCAGCTCCCTGGCGGGAGTGTAGTGAGCCGGCACCTGTTCCCCTTTGCCCAGGTCTCGGCCAGATCGCTGTAGTAGGGGCTTAGAAAATGTCCGGACTGTCCCGGAGGACTCATGATCGTCATTGTTGACAGATCGGCCATGTCCACCACGATTCGGATAGCCGCGCCGCTGTACATTTCAAAGGGGTTGTCGCGTCTCCACCAGCCGGCATGGATCGTGAAGTCATCGCCGGGATACGAGTATGGCCCTAAATTCAAGAATGGCAGAACGCCACCAAGAGGATGCCTGATCGTCATCTGGTGGACCTTGCCCCAGGCCCACTTTCCGGTATCGTCGCCGTACCTGCTCTTCAGCTCGTCAACCGCATCTTTCAGGCTCTTGACGATCATGTCATCCCTTGTTTCCTTGACGGATTCCGTCTTTAGATTATCCCACAGGACATTCGTGTTATCGCCCATATATCGTATAAGCCATTGAAGCGGAATGGATACGTGTAGATCCTTGAACAGTTCATCAATCATGGGCTGGCCGAGCTCATCCTCAAAGGTGTTTCTGATCAAATGCGTGATGAACGAATTGAAAAGCGTCGCTTCCGGGCTTTCCGCGCTGATGAACTGATTCCAATTCGCCAGCATGGCAACATATGGCTTAAGGATCCCTCCCCGGAAGAGGCGTTGGAAATCAAAGGAACCCACCTTTTCGCCACGTGAGAGCCGGTATCATTCTGCATACGCCTGATATCATCCGGGCTGAATTTGTTTTTGGCTGTCACCATCTCTTCAAAGCGGTATGCCCTTTCAAAAAGAAAATAGGCCGTGCCGTAGAAATCACCCTTCGCAGGCATCTGATTGAACGATGCCAGATATCCTTTTTGCGGATTCAATGCGAACGGATGCTTTTCGTAGGGAATAAATCCGCTCCAGTCGTGCTGCCCTTTTTCCCCGGGCATCGGCACGGGATTTTCACCCGATCTTCTCACCGGGAATGTCGTCAGGTATTGATAGCCGATGTTGCCGTCCACATCCGCATACCCGATATGCACACTCGCACCCCGTATCCATGCCCAGGACTTTCCGGAACTCCTCGAAATTTCCGGCCCGGTTTACCGCCAGGAGACCGTTCATCGTTCCGTCGCGCCCCATGAGCCCAGGCCACAGCATGGTGCAGTTTTCCGGGAGGCCCTGCATGACATCGCTTACAACGGGACCATGCCGCGATAATTTTATCCTGATTTTTTCCTCATCGAAGCCGTCCTTTGATTTGATTCTGATCTTGTCGTTTATGACCATAAAATCTCTGTAACCGTCTTCTGTCAGGTATTGGTCAGGATTGGCGGGATTGGGTTTTTCGGTGTAGAAGTCGACGTTATCTCCATTCCCGACCGTAATACTCCATGCCAGCTTTCCATTAAATCCGAGGGCATGGACGCCCGGCAGACCGGCTATCGAACCGCCGATCACATCATAGGAGGCACCTTTCAGGTGGATCGATATAGAAGAGAGAGGGAATCGTGGCTTCGAGATCGGGGCTGCCGGTGAAAACGGGCTTTCCCGTAGTGGTCCTCGATCCGGAGAAAATCATCCAGTTGCTCGCCCTCATTCTTAAAGGGATGGGACAGTATATGGGTTCGATCCCGGTGACCGCCGTCCTGAGACAATCCTTGGATTGATCAAAATGAATCGCCGAGGAGGCCGGATCCGTTTCGCCGGAAATAACCGGCGCCGACGCCGGTATCCACGGGAGAAGTTTTTTCAGAACCTCCGGTCCGGCATGCATGTTGATCTGGTGCAGCAAAGGTTTAATGCCCCTCGGGGCATTCAGCCGATAGGACATCAAGAGTGCCCCTACGATGCTGTCAGCGGGTTTCCACGCCTGCGGTTTCACGCCCAGGATTACATATTCTCTTGGAAGATGCTTTACCGTCGAAATATAGGCGTTGACCCCTCGCGTGTATGAATCCACCGCGACCTTGGTCTCAGGAGTCAGATTCTTATATTCCGATTCCGCGGCACGGTAGAATCCCAGGGTCTTAAAATATCTGTCGGTCTTCACGGTTTTATCTCCAAACAGCTCAGAGAGTTCGCCCCTGCCGGCGCGACGGGTCAGATCCATTTGAAACATTCTTTCCCGTGCCGTGATATAACCCTGGGCAAAAAACAGGTCTTCATCGTTGTTGGCAAAAATATGTGGGATCGCATGCTCATCCGTCCTGACCTCCACCGGCGCTTTCAATCCCGGCGACATCAATCGTTCCGGTGTAGGAAGGAATCGGAAGCCGGAAAAAGATTTGAAAGGCAGCCGTGGCGATAAGAAGGAATACCCACCAACGCAACTGCAAATATCTTTATCCATTTCTTGAACCCGGGTTTCATCATCAACCTCCGCGGAGTTCGGGGCAAATTCGAGGACACATCGCTTATTTCCTGGAATCATGCGGTTTCCACGCTGGTTTTCCCTTCTGCGGGTAAAAAGGGGGCAAATCTTTATCCTTGACTTTAGCTGGCTCACACTCCTTCCACAAAGACCATCCTTTTCTTAGAGAAACATCATGCATTGTCAGCGCTCGGCTGCTTCGGCTTTTTTCATTTCTTCTGCCGTCAACCACTTGTGTTTGCACAAGCTGGGATATTTTCCAGAAAGGCACGTCGCTAGATTCTGAGCTCTCTGAATATCTGTCTGTGCATAGGCAAATGGATAAATAACCACCTGGACCGCCATTATTGCTACCACAAAGAGTGCCCAATGCATAAGGACCTCCTATTGCTATCAAAAGCTAACGGGGCCCGCGGCTGCTCTGCGGGCCGAAGGCCCATGTGCTCTAGTCCCGCCCTAGGCGGGATTCGGCCGGCGCAGGCGGCCGCACGAACAGTCAAAATCAGCGGCGCTGGTAGGCGTCCGCTGGATTGTCGGGTTGGGCGGATCGTGCTTCATTCTCATTGCCGAGAGTTGCCTCGAAAAATGAAATAAGCGTTTGCTGGAAGCTATTCACCAGAATATTGGCGTAAATGGCTGAGGGTTCGGCGGAACGCGTCGGCCGCGTCAGTTGGTGACCATGCCTTTGAAGATTTTATGGTAAAGCCATGCGCGGCATAGGGATACTCGAAGACTTCCAGCATGACTTTGCCTTCGCTCTTCTTAGCCGCATCAGCCAACTTCCGGGCCGTTTCAATTCGGCAGCAATTCCTGTAGGTATCACGCCCCCCGGGTAACATCAGCGTTGGCACCTTAATTCTTGGGACAAAGTCGTCTGGATCCGTAATGTAGTCGGTTCTTGGATAGTAAACCACGACCGCGGACACCAATTCGGGCATTCGTGTTGCATAGGTTAGGGTAGAGGCCCCGCCGAGCGAAAAGCCTACCACCGCCACCTTGCCAGGCAAAGCGTGCGGCGACTGTTGGGAGCGAGTAATGACACCCTTTAAGAGAGCCTCGCCACCGCCACCCTTTATCTCGCCACCCCCACCCTTTATCCAGAAGTCGTTACCGTCAACAAGAACTGCATAATAGCCTTGCTCGGCAAGGTCGTTTGCGAGGTATGCGTAGTTGCCGGGACCCGAATGCCCGGAGACCACAACGACCACTCGCCCTTTCCCCTTCGGCGGTTCATATTCCTTCTGGGAAGGCAGCGGCGCACCCGCGCAAGCCTGACCCAGGAAGAAAAAAAGCATTATTGCGATGACACGACAATTTATTCTCATGACGAATTCTCCTTTGATTTATTGGATTCTTGACGCAACCGCCGAACGTGACACACAAATTTTGATGCAATTCATTTATCGAAACCAAGCCATTATCCTCACGATCGACCCGGCCATTCGGCTAAAAGTTCTATCTCATAATCTGAGCCGGCCAACGATAATTATACAGTCTTTATAATCCTGCAAAGGCAGACTGTTTCTTTCTGTATATGACAACTGAGGATTTTTGAGTTCAAGCCTTATGAACCTTTATTATCAATAAGATACGTGTCAGCGCCGGATTAACGACTTCGGGTTTATACAGACTGTATAAGAAGACTCACAGTCCATCCACCGGACTGCGTACGCCATGCCCTCCCTTGTTGACAACATAAGTGTAGAGCGAGAGGAGAGGGATTCTCTGGTCCAAAAAGGTCAACATGAGTTAAATGGAAAAGCCCATGGCGGAACTCAGGTCTTGGGCTGTAATGGCGGGAGCGCAGGGCTTCGCGGAGGCGATCCAGGAGTTTCGGTTTATGAGCGGGGTCAGGCGCAAGGGTTGGCAATCGGCTGGGTGGGTTTGAAAGGATCGGTGCGGAGTTAGCCTCTGGCATGGGCTTTCCTCCTTCGATGAAGACAAGTAAAGAATATCACAGCGGCTTTGAAGTTGTCAAATTTTCAAAGGAAATTGTCCATCCGAATCTCTGTCATTTCGCTTGACATCGATTTTTATTATTGTAACTTAAGTTTTACGAAGGTGGAGGTGTGTTATGGGCAAGGTATTAAATGTTAGGGTGTCAGAAAATGTGGCCAAGAGACTTGAATCTCTCGCAGTTAAAACGAAAAGGCCCAAGAGTTTTTTTATCAAGGAGATTCTGGAAATGTACCTGGATGAATTGGAGGATGCTTATCTCGCCCTTGAAAGACTGAACGAAAAGAACGCCAGGTATTATACGACCGAAGAAGCGGAGAAAATCCTTGGCTTATAATGTCAAATGGCAAGAGAAAGCAATCGAATCATTCTCCCGGGTAATTGCGGTATCTCCAGCGGATCTTCGGCATCATCAGCAGGGCGTTCAGCATGATCTTGCGGTTGAAGGTGGACTCTCCGGCCTTCCGCTCCTCCAGGATGTAGGGGACTTCCTTGATCCGGAAGCCTCGTTCTGTAGGCCTTGTACAGGACTTCTTCCACGATGGGAGGGCCCACGGCCATGAGTTGGTCCAGCTCGATGGCTTCAAGAACCTGCCTCCGGAAGACCCGGTAGCCCGAGGTGCAGTCCCGCACCGGAACCCCGAGAATCAGGCGGATGTAGGCGTTGGCCGAACGGGTGATCATTTTTCGCAGAAAATGCCTCCCCTTCTCTCCCCCTCCCTCCACCAGGCGCGACCCGATGAGCAGGTCGCAGTCGTCCATCTGGCTTAAGAAAGAGGAGATATAGGAGGGTTGATGAGAAAAGTCGGCATCCATCTCGATGATAAAATCAACGCCCTGGGCAACGGCGTATTTGAAACCCGCGACCCCCGCGGTCCCCCGGCCCCGCTCGTTCATGCGCAGGATCAGGTGGACCCTGGGGTCTTCTTCCCGGAGACGCTTGACGATGGCCGCCGTGCCGTCCGGGGAATTGTCGTCCACCACCACCGCGCCGATGTCCGGTCCCTGGCGCAGAATCTCCCGCAGGAGGGGCTCGATGTTCAGAGCCTCGTTGTAGGTGGGGATCATGGCCATGGCCTTCATGCTTGCTCCTCGGCCCGCCGGGTGATCTTTGCCAGGGAAAGGTGACTGGAAAAGAGGAGAACAAGCCCCGTCACCACTTCGATGAGAAAACCGAACCCGTGCATGAGGATGGCGCACCCCAAAGCCGTTTCCTTGCTGACGTCAAAGGACATCAGCACCACGATGATCAGATAATGCAGGGTGCCGATGCCCCCGGGGGAAGAGGGGATCACTTTCCCGAAGGCCACGAAGATGATCACCATGATGGGAGCGGTAAACGGGCAGGAAGAGGCCGAAGGCCGCCATCTGCAGGTAGGCCACCAGGAATACGGTGCACCACATGGCTACCAGGGAGATAAAAGCGTAGAGGATGTAGCGGCCGGTGACCACCCGCATCCCCTGCAGCATGTTTTTCAAAACCCCCAGAATTTTTTCCCGGAAACGCCCGGGGAGTCTTGCCGCCATACGGGTGATCCAGTTCAGGAATTTCTCCTCCCGGCGCATCACCAGGAAAAGAAATACGATCATGGCCAGGGCCAGGAAACCCAAACCCATCCCGCTGGCCTTGAGCCAGGGGGGCAGTGAGACCAGGGGCATCAGGAGGAGCAAGAAAATCAGGAGGATCAGAATATCCAGGAGGTGTTCCACCATGATCGTGGAAAGGCACAGGCTTTTGGGAAGGTTTTCCCTCTCCCCGAGCAAATAGGCCCGGGCGAGTTCTCCCATTTTCGCCGGGAAGAGGTTGTTGACCATGAGCCCGATCACCAGCACGGAGATGGTGGAAGAAACCCGGACCTCCTTTTTCGCCGGCAGGAGAAGGAAACGCCACCCCACCCCTTTGAAGAAGAAACAGAAGAACTGGAGGATGCCTGCCGGAATCAGGTAATAATAATTGGCCGACTGGAAGGAATTCCAGAGCTCGCGGAAATCGACTTTGTTCAGGGAGAGATAGACGGCAGCCGCGCTGATGACCAATCCGATGATAAGATTCAGGTGGCGGCGAAGGAATGGAATCATCTCGGAATCAAGCCTTTGATTCTTTTTCATCACCTCCCCAGCGGTGATGTCCTCCATGCAGGTGGGAGAGACCTTGCATTTTCGGCGGTAACAGGGCGCACAGGAGACGAGAGAGACGATCTTTTCCCCCCTGCCGTAGAGCTCAATCTCCTGGGCGCAGGTCGGGCCGAAGAGGGCGATGACATTTTTCTTCAGGCCAATGGCCAGGTGCAGGGCCGTGGTATCACCCGTTACCACCACGTCGCAGAGCCGGATCAGGGCGGCGAATTGCCCCAGGGTGTTGTCGCACCCCGTATCGATCACCGCTCCTTTCACCTTTTTCAGGATTCTCCGGTTGCGCTCTCTCTCCGCGGGGCCGCCCAGGAGAAGGATCCTGGTTCCGGGCTCTTTCTTGAGTTTTCGGATAAGCTCCAGATACCCTTCTTCGGTCCAGGCCTTATTGGCAAAAACCGCTCCCGCTCCGGTGTTAAGCCCGACCACCCGGTCGCCTTTTTTCAAGCGGGCTTTTTCGGCGAACTTCTCGGCCCAAGCCTTATCTTCGGGGGAGAGGAAGAAAAGATATTCATCCCTCCGGTAATCGAGTTCCGCGATTTCGAAGATCAGCTCGGGGTAGGTCTTCCGGTTCTGGTGGAATTTCAGCTCGTCGGAGAGGCCGAGGAAAAAGGCGTATTCGCTCGAGCGGTTCAGGGGGAAGGGATTCCCCTCCGGCCCGAGGGCAAATCCTCTCTTCTCTTTCGCCTTCACCCGGGAAACGATCGCCGCCCCCCGGGGTTCCTTTTCCAGCCCGACCACCAGGTCAAAGGTCTCCGCCTCCAGGGGCAGGAGGGAGGCGAAATCAAAGGGGAGAAGCCGATCGATGTAGGGATTGTTCTTCAGGAGGGGCTGAGCTTCCCGGTCCACCACCCAGGTGATATGACTCCGGGGATAGGCCCTCTTCAGGCCGGTGAGGAGAGGGGTGGTGCGGAGGACATCCCCGATGGCCGCCAGTTTCACGATCAGGATGCGGTGGCCCATGGGGTCATATTGCTCGCATCCCTCACAGACCCGTTTGAATTTGCAGGGCCGGTCCCCGATGAAATACCGGCAGTCCAGACGCCAGAAAGGCTTCATAGAATTTTTCACCACGGAGGTAAACTTGAATTAAAGACAAAAACAATTTAACCGCAGAGATCGCGGAGAACGCAGAGGATTTATCGGTTGAAAAGCACATCTTGCGGACGGCCATCCCGCTAAGGGCGGGACCCCTACAATATCCTGTTTAATTAGGTAGTTGCTCTTTGCTCTCTGCTCTTGCTCTTTGCTCTTTGCTCTTTGCTCTCTGCTCTATGCTCTTTGCTTCTTCTCCGGCAACCAGTCGAACCGGTGGAACTGCATGGTGAAGGTGCCCCGCCCCTGGGTCAAAGACCGGAGGTCGGTGGAGTACCCGAACATTTCTTTGAGGGAAACAAAGGCCTCGACCAGACTGACTTTGCCCTTGGCCACAATCTGTTCGATGCGCGCCTTGCGCGCGCCCAGGTCTCCGATGACTTCGCCCACGAACTCTTCCGGCACCACCACTTCGGTCTTCATGATCGGCTCCAGCAGGACGGGCTGCCCTTTCTGACAAGCCTCGCGAAAAGCCATGGCCGAAGCGACTTGATAGGCCAGCGGAGTGGAGCTGCCTTCCCGGAAGGTCCCCCCCAGGAGGGTCACCTTGAGGTCCACCACGGGATAGCCGGCCAGGGGACCGTTTCCCGTCGATTCCTTCGCGCCGGTTTCGATGCCCGGAATGAACTCGGCGGGAATCGTCCCGTCCGAGGATTTTCCGTCGAACTCGAACCCTGCACCCCTCGGGCGGGGTGCAACCCGGAGGCGGACATGGCCGTAATTCATCGCCCCGTCGATCTCCCTTTCGAACTTGGCTTCGGCTTCGGCGGCTTCGGTGATGGTCTCCCGGTAGACGACTTGGGGTTTGCCCACGTTCACCGAAACATTGAAATCATCCAGCAGCCGCCGCACGATCACTTCCAGGTGAAGCTCCCCCATGCCCGAGATGATGGTCTGCCCGGTATCCTCGTCGAACTTGACCCGGAAAGTGGGGTCCTCCTCCGCCAGCTTTTGCAGGGAGAAGTCCAGCTTCTCCTGATCCTGCCGGGATTTCGGCTCGATGGCCACCGACGTCACGGGCTCATAGAAGTCAATCCGTTCCAGGGTGACGGGATGATCCTCGGCGCAGAGCGTGTCTCCGGTGGTGGTCTCCTTCAAGCCCGAGGCCCCCACGATATCTCCGGCCCGGACCTCCGGGACCCGCTCTTTCTTGTTGGCGTGCATGCGGAAGAGACGGGCGACCCGTTCCCGTTTTCCCTTGGTGGAATTGTAGATCTCCTGCTCGGTTTTCAAGACCCCGGAGTAAACCCGGAAGTAGGTGAGTTTCCTTCCCTCATCGGTCATGACCTTGAAGGCCAGGGCGGAAAAGGGCTCTTGGTCGGAGCTGCGGCGGGATTCGGGCTCCCCGGTCTTGGGGTTGAAACCTTCCACCGGGGGAACGTCCAGGGGCGAGGGGAGGTATTCCACCACCGCATCCAGGAGAGGCTGGATCCCCTTGTTACGCAGGGCCGCTCCGCAAAGCACCGGAACCAGCTCGAACTTCAGGGTGGCCTCCCGCAGAACCCGGTGAATCTCTTCGGCAGGGACCTCCTGCCCGGCCAGGTATTTTTCCATGAGAGGATCGCTCTTTTCGGCCAGAGCCTCCAGCAGTTTTTCTCGATATTTTTCCGCCTCGGCCGAAAATTCCGGAGGGATATCCTCCTCCCGAAAGGTGGCTCCCAGAGTTTCTTCATCCCAGATGACGGCTTTCATCCTGACCAAGTCGATGATTCCCCGGAACCGATCTTCGGCCCCCAGAGGGATCTGGATGAGCGCCGGGTTGGCCCCCAGCTTTTCCTTCATCATCTCCACGGTGTTGAAAAAATCCGCCCCCACCCGGTCCATTTTATTCACAAAGGTCAGGCGCGGAACGCGGTACCGGTCCGCCTGGTGCCAGACCGTTTCCGACTGGGGCTCCACCCCGCTGACCGCGTCAAAAACGGCAATGGCCCCGTCCAGAACCCGCAGGCTCCTCTCCACTTCGATCGTGAAATCCACATGCCCGGGGGTATCGATTAGGTGGATCTCATGGCCCTGCCAGGACAAACTGGTTACCGCCGAAGTGATGGTGATGCCCCGCTCCTGTTCCTGGCGCATCCAGTCCATGGTGGCCTCTCCGTCATGGACCTCTCCCATTTTGTGGGAGCGGCCGCTGTAGTAGAGGATGCGCTCGGTGACCGTGGTCTTGCCCGCATCGATGTGGGCCATGATGCCGATGTTGCGGATTCTGTTTAAACGGCCTTTGGGTGTAGCCATAAGCTATGAAATACAGGGACGGCAGATGCCGGGGATCAGTTGTCCGTGATCGATAAAGTCCTAATTTAAAGGGTAATCATATTGAATCTTTGCCCCCTTGTCAATTTAAAACCATGAAAGGATTAAGGAAAACCAAATTCCTCTTGACCCTATCTCCATCTTCTTATAGATTCTAATTGAATCATTTCTCTTTGCGACGAAAGGAGGAAACGGAAAAATGAAAAAGAAAACCTGGTGTGGATTCCTTTTGTGTTTTGCGGCGGTTTTTGTCCTGTCCTCTGCCGGGCTGGCCCAGGATACCATCAAGATCGGCTTCTTCGCCCCGATCACCGGTCCCGCAGCCGTGGACGGAACCAGCGCCAAGAATGCCGTGGAAATCGGGGTAAAGGAAGTGAACGGCGCGGGGGGAATCAAAGGGAAAAAAGTCGACTTGATCATTTATGACGACCGGCTGAAGGCCGAGGAAGCGGTGGCCATCGCCAACAAATTGATCGAGAAGGATAAAGTCGCCGGCGTGGTCAGCGGTTCCTACAGCGGCCCCACCCGGGTCACCGCCCCCATCTTCCAGAAGGCGGGCATGCCCATGGTGGCCGGTTACGCCGTCCACCCGGACGTGACCTGGGACTCCAAGGCGAAAAAACCCAACGATTTCATCTTCCGCAACGGATTCCTGGGTGAGATCGAGGGGGCGGCCGCCGCCGAATTCGCGGTGAAGAACCTCAAGGCCAAGAAGATTTCCCTCATCTTCATGGACAATGACTTCGGCCGGGCTATATCCGCCGGTTTCGCGGCCCACGCCGAGAAACTGGGGGCCTCCATTCTGACCAAGCAGATGTATAAGTTCCCGGGGGAGAAGGACTTCCGTCCCTTCCTGACCCGGATCAAGGAAGGAAACCCCGACCTGATCTTCGCCGCCGGTTATTACAACGAGGCCGCGGCCATCGTCCGGCAGTCCAAGGAACTGGGAATCAAGAGCACGATCATGGGAGAAGAAGGTTTTGATTCTCCCAAGTTCCTGGAGATCGCCGGCCCCACGGCGGAAGGGGTCATCATCGCCACCAACCTGGACCGGGACGACCCCCGGCCCCTGGTCCAGAATTTCCTGAAAAGCTACCGCCAGGCTTATGGCCATGACGCCGACATGGTGGGAGCCTCCAGCTACGACGCCTTCAAGATCCTGGTGGCGGCCATCGAGAAGGCCGGGACCGACGCCAAGGCCATCCAGAAGGCCCTTCTGGAAACCAAGGACTACAATGGTCTGACCGGAAAGATCACCCGGTTCGTCCAGGGTGAGGTGATCAAACCCGTCCAGATCCAAGTCGTTAAGGAAGGCAAGTTCCGTCGCCTGGGCGTGGTGGACAATCCGGAAGTCATCACCCCCCCGACGAAAAAATAATGCGGTAGGGGCACGCTGCAGCGTGCCCTTACATTCATGTCTCTATGCTCTGGCAACAGTTAGCCAACGGAATTGCCGTCGGAAGCGTCTACGCTCTCATCTCCCTGGGGCTGACCATGGTTTACGGGATCCTGCGGATCCTCCATGTGGCCCATGCGGGGATTTACACCCTGGGGGCCTATGTCGGGCTTCTCGCTTTCCGTTTCGTCGGGGATTTCTGGCTCTCCCTCCTCGTGGGGATGGCCGGGGCGGCCGCGGCCGGATACCTGGTGGAACGGCTCCTCTACACCCCGCTCCTCCATCTGCCCCGCATTGCTCCGCTCATCGCTTCCATCGGGTTGTTTACGGCCATGGAGGAGGGGTTCCGGATCGTCGCCGGCCCCCATACGCTGACCTATAACGCTCCCATCGGCCTGGGGAGCATTTCCTTCGGATCCTTCCGGCTCACGGAAACCCAGGTTCTGATTCTCCTGGTCACCTTCGGGATTCTGATCTTTCTCTGGGCCTTTCTGACCAAGACCCGGATGGGGCTGGCCATGAGGGCCTGCGCCATGGACGCCGAGACCACCTCCTCTTTCGGGGCCAACGTGAGCGCCATCATCGCCCTGAATTTTCTCATCGGGTCGGCCATGGCCGGGGCCGCCGGGGTCCTGATCGGGGTCTATGACAACCAGGTCTGGCCCACCATGGGCAGCATCCCCGCCTATAAGGCCCTGGCCATCGTCGTCCTGGGAGGACTGGGGAACATCCCGGGAACGGTTCTGGCCTCGTTCATCGTCGGCCTGGCGGAGACCTTCTTCATCGGCATCCTGGCCATCCCCTTTCCCCGGGATGCGGTCGCCTTTCTGGCCATGATTCTGGTATTGATGTTCAGACCCTATGGCTTGCTGGGCAAAGCCTGAAATACATTTCACCACAGAGGCACAGAGCACACAGAGAAAGACCTTTTAGGCATAAATGACAAAACCTTTTTTCGGCTCTAAATTTATTTTATTTGGGAATTCTGAAAGTAATTCCTGCTCCGTGACCTCTGTGTCTCTGTGGTGAAAAGGTTTTTATGATCAGCGGATACGTCATCACCATCCTCATCACCGTGGCCATTTACGCCATCCTGGCCCACAGCCTGAACATCATCACCGGGCATGCGGGTCAGATTTCGCTCGGCCATGCCGCTTTCTTCGGGATCGGGGCTTACACCTCCGCCCTGCTGTATACCGAAGGGGGTCTTCCCTTCTGGTTCAGCGTCCCCCTGGCGGCGATCACCGCGGGCATCGTCGGGGCCGTCCTCGGAATTCCCTGCCTGCGGGTGCGGGATGACTTTCTGGCCATCACCACCATGGGGATCAACTTCGTGGTGGAGGCGGTCTTCCTCTACATACCCTTCTTCGGCGGGGCCATGGGGATCGGGGGGATCAACCTTCCCGGCTGGTTCGGCCGGGAAATGACCAAACCCGAATATTTCGTCCTGATCCTGGCGGTCTTCGGGTTGCTGCTGCTTCTCGATTACCGGCTGGGGCGGTCGTGGATCGGCCTGGCCTGGGCCTCCATCCGGGAAGACGAGCAGGCGGCGGAGGCCATGGGCGTGGATGTGGTTCGGTTCAAGGTCCTGGCCTTCATCCTGGGCAGTGCGATTGCCGGTCTGGCGGGCGGCTTTTACGCCCACTTCCTGACCTTCATCATGCCCCAGAACTTCGGTTTTCCCATGTCCATCGTGATCCTTTCCATGGTCGTCTTCGGGGGCATCGGGACGCGCTGGGGGCCTCTGGTGGGAGCGGTGATTCTGGGGGTCCTTCCCGAATTCTCCCGGCCGATCCTGGAGTACCGGACGTTTCTATATGGGCTCTTGCTCATGGGCATGATGCGTTTTCAGCCCGACGGCCTTCTGGGCTTCGATTCGATCCTGATGAAAGGATTCCGGCGGATCGTCTCCCGGCCCGCCCCTGCAAGGTGAATCGATGTCTTTACTGCAGGTGACCTCTCTGGGCAAAGAATTTGACGGGCTGCGCGCCCTCGACGGGGTCAGCTTTTCTGCCGAGCCGGCCCGGATCCTGGGAATCATCGGCCCGAACGGCGCCGGGAAAACGACTCTCTTCAACCTCATCTCGGGGATCTACCCTCCCAGCTCCGGGGAAATCCTGTTCCAAGGGGAGTCCATTCTCCGCATGAAACCCCACCAGATCAGCCGGAAGGGAATCGGCCGGACCTTCCAGATCGTCCGGCCCTTCCAGAACCTCGACGTGGAGACCAACGTGCTGGTGGCCCTGGGGCAGCGCTTCTATCCTTCTCTCTGGCAGTCCAGCCGCCCCTACCGCCAGCCGGAGATCCTTGAGGAGGCGCTGGGTTTCATCGAGGATGCCGGCATCCGCCCTTTTGTCAAACACCTGGCCAAGAATCTGCCCCTGGGAATCAAGAAACGCCTGGAAATCGCCCGCGCCCTGGCCCTGCGCCCCCGCCTGCTCCTGCTGGATGAGCCTTCCGCCGGGTTGCGCTACGAAGAAGCCACCCAGCTCATGGACCTGATCCGCAAGGTCTGCGCCCAGGGAATCGGCGTTCTGCTGATCGAGCACAACATGCACGTGGTGATGGACCTGTGCCAACGAATTGTAGTCCTGGATCACGGGAGCAAGATCGCCGAGGGGACTCCGGAGGAGATCCGCTCCAATCCCCTGGTCATCCAGGCTTACCTGGGAAAGGAAACCTGATGCTGGAAGTCCGGGACATCGAAGTCGCCTACGGAGAAATCCTGGCCCTGAAGGGGATCAGCTTCATGGTGAAAGAAGGGGAGCTGGTCACCATCATCGGGGCCAACGGGGCGGGCAAAACGACGATTCTCCGGGCGGTCATGGGGCTGGCCAAGTGCCGGAAAGGGGCGATTCTCCTTCAGGGCCAGGACATCACTCACGCCCCTCCCCATTCCCGGGCCCGTATGGGGATCAGCCCGGTTCCCGAGGGGCGCAGAATTTTTCCCGACCTCACCGTGGCGGAAAACCTGCTCATGGGGGCTTACCCGGAGCAGGATCGGAAAGCCATTCCGGCGCGCATGGAGGAGGCCTTCAAGCTCTTTCCCATTCTGAAGGAGAGGCAGAACCAGGTGGGTAAAACCCTGAGCGGCGGAGAACAGCAGATGCTGGCCATCGCCCGGGCGCTCATGGCCCGGCCCCGGGTCATGCTGATGGACGAGGTTTCTTTGGGACTCATGCCCATTTACGTGGACGAGACCTTCCGGGTGATCGGAGACCTGCACCGCCAGGGAGTCACCATTCTCCTGGTGGAGCAGAACGCCCGCAAAGCCCTGGCGGCGGCGGACCGGGGGTACGTGCTGGAAACCGGGGAGATCGTCCTCTCCGGCCCCAGCCGGGATCTCGCCACCAATCCCCAGGTCAAGAAGGCTTACCTGGGAGGAACTTAAAAATGCCTAAAATGCGCTAAAATGCCTAAAGTGCCTAAAATGAGAAAAAACAGGAACACGAAACCTGAAACCCGAAACTTCTTTAATTTTCTCTGTGCCTCTGTGGTGAAAATAAATTGAAGGAGATGGGATCATGAAGAAAACCCGGCCGGTCAAAGTCATGGAGAAGCCCAAGGTCAAAACCCAGGTCGGCCTGAAGGTGAACATCTCGGCTCCCCGGGGAACCAAGATCACTTGCAAGAGTTGGCAGACCGAAGCGCCCCTGCGGATGCTTATGAACAACCTGGACCGGGAGGTGGCAGAAAAGCCCGACGAACTCATCGTCTACGGGGGCGCGGGGAAAGCGGCCCGGAACTGGGACTGCTACCTGAAGATCGTCGAGTGTCTGAAGAACCTGGAGAACGACGAAACCCTTCTCATCCAGTCGGGGAAGCCCGTGGGCATATTCCGGACCCACTCCTTTGCCCCGCGCGTGCTCATCTCCAACGCCATGCTGGTCCCCAAGTGGGCTACCCGGGAAAAGTTCCAGGAACTCGAAGCCCTGGGCCTGACCATGTACGGGCAGATGACCGCCGGCAGCTGGATCTACATCGGTTCCCAGGGGATCCTCCAGGGAACCTTTGAGACCTTGGGCGCCGCCGCCCGGCAGCATTTCGGGGGAACCCTGAAAGGCCGGCTGGTCCTGACCGCAGGATTAGGGGGCATGGGCGGGGCTCAGCCCCTGGCGGCAACGATGAACGGGGCTGTTTTCCTCGGCGTGGAAGTGGACCCGGAACGGATCAAGAAGCGCCTGGAGACGAAATACCTCGACGCCATGACCGACAGTCTGGATGAGGCCCTGCGCTGGGCCTTCGAGGCCAAGGAAAAGGGAATCGCCAGGTCCATCGGCCTGGTGGGAAACGCGGCCGAGGTCCATCCGGAACTGGTGCGCAGGGGAATCGTGCCCGAACTGGTCACCGACCAGACTTCGGCCCACGATCCCCTCAAAGGCTATGTTCCCGCCGGAATGCCCCTGGCCGCGGCCCTCCAGATGAGGGAGAAGGATCCGGAAGAGTACGTGAAGCAGTCCATGAAATCCATGGCCATCCATGTGCGGGCCATGCTCGACTTCAAGAAGCGGGGTTCCATCGTGTTTGATTACGGGAACAACATCCGCGCTCAGGCTTTTGAGGAAGGGGTCAAGGACGCTTTTGACTTCCCCGGATTTGTCCCGGCCTTCATCCGGCCTCTCTTCTGCGAGGGCAAAGGGCCTTTCCGCTGGGCCGCCCTCTCCGGAGAGCCGGAAGATATCTACAAGACCGACGAAGCGGTCCTGCGGGAGCTTCCGGAAAACGAATCCCTCCGGCGCTGGATGAAACTGGCCCGGGAGAGGGTGAAGTTCCAGGGGCTGCCCGCCCGCATCTGCTGGCTGGGCTACGGGGAACGGGCCCGCATCGGCAAGGTCTTCAACGACATGGTCGCCAGCGGGGAACTCAAGGCTCCCATCGTCATCGGGCGGGACCATCTCGATGCCGGCTCCGTCGCCTCCCCCTACCGGGAGACCGAGGCGATGATGGACCGATCCGACCCCATCGCCGACTGGCCCATCCTCAACGCCCTCCTCAACACCGCCGCCGGAGCCACCTGGGTCTCCGTCCACCACGGCGGGGGGGTGGGGATCGGCTATTCCATCCATGCCGGGATGGTGGTGGTATGCGACGGCACGAAGGAGGCGGAAGAGAGAATCCTTCGGGTCCTGACCACGGACCCGGGCACCGGCGTGATGCGCCACGTCGATGCCGGCTACGACATCGCCGTGCAGGCAGCCAAAGAAATTCGGCATTAAAATACCCATGATGAAATAAAATAATTCACCACAGAGACACAGAGGGCACAGAGGCATAATCGAATTAAGAACAAAAGCAAGTAAAT
Organism: uncultured delta proteobacterium; assembly: GCA_963802665.1. Lineage (GTDB taxonomy): Bacteria > Desulfobacterota > SM23-61 > SM23-61 > SM23-61 > SM23-61. The sequence goes on from CAWDJO010000007.1 coordinate 29,634, forward strand.
GAAAACCATTATCTCTCGCAGAGGCCGCAGAGAACGCAGAGCAAAAAAGTTTTTTGATTTTTTAAACAAGACCAAAAAGAATTCATTCTATTTTTTACATAATTTTTGGATTTCCTCTGTGTCCTCTGTGCCTCTGTGGTGAAAGGGGTTTTTATGAAAATCCTGGAATGCGTCCCCAACTTCAGCGAGGGGCGGGATGAAAGCAAGGTCGAGCAGATCGTGGAAGAGGTCCGGAAGACCTCCGGGGTCAAGCTCCTCGATTATTTTTCCGACCCGGATCACAACCGCACGGTCGTGACTTTTCTGGGCGAGCCCGCGGCGGTGAAGGAAGCCGCCCTCCGGGCTTCCCTCAAAGCCCTGGAGATGATAGACATGAGGGCCCACAAGGGAGGCCATCCCCGCCTCGGGGCAGTGGACGTGGTTCCTTTTGTGCCCGTCCGGGGAATGGACATGAGCGAAGCGGCTTACCTCTCCCAGGAGGTAGGAAGGGAACTAGGCGAGGCGGGGCAGCTGCCGGTGTATTTCTATGCCGAGGCAGCGACCGATCCGAAGAGGAAGAAACTGGCCGACATCCGGAAGGGCGAGTATGAAGGCCTGAAAGAAAAACTCGCCACCCCCGGTTGGAGGCCCGATGCCGGGATATCCGTTTTCAACCCCAAGTCCGGGGCCGCGGTCGTGGGAGCCCGCATGCCCCTCATTGCCTTCAACGTCAACCTGCGTCCCCCCAAACTGGACCAGGCCAGGTTGATCGCCCGGAAGATCCGCGAATCGAGCGGCGGGATCCCGTCGGTCCAGGCCATTGGACTGGAGCTCAAAGAAAAAGGCATGGTGCAAGTCTCCATGAACCTGACCGATTACCGCCGGGCCTCCATATCCACGGTGGTGGAGGCCATCCGCAGAGAAACGGCCGGCAAGGGGCTGGAGATCGCCGAATGCGAGGTCGTGGGACTGGTCCCCATGGAAGCGCTGGTCGATGTGGTCCGGGAATACCTGAAGATGCCCGAACTCGACATGCAACAGATTATTGAAACCCATCTGCTCGAATGAAAAATCTAATGGGACACAGATGAACACAGTAGCGCGGCAATAAAGCGCCGCAAGGCGCAAAAGTGCCTAGAGTGCCTAAAGTTGAAAACAGGGCTTTATCGCCTTTGACTCCGAACTCCGAACTCAAAACTCCGAACTATTTTTGGACGCGGATGAACGCGGATCAACACGGATGAAAAGAAAGATTTTAATCATTTCCAAAACAAAAAAAACCGTAGGGGCGGGTTTGAAACCCGCCCCTACCTCCTGAGGCCTGAAATGAGCGCAGAAGATCAGAAGGACGAAGTGACTTTGTCGCAGTTTCTCGACGCCGTGGCCGGAGGGACGGCCACTCCCGGAGGGGGAAGTGTTTCGGCGCTGGTCGGAACCCTGGCCGCGGCCCTGGTCGAGATGGTGGTCAACCTGACCGTAGGGAAGAAAGGCTTTGAGGCCCAGGAGGCCGAGATGAAGAAGATGGGCGCGGAAGCCCGGTCCTACCGGGAAGCCCTGGCCTCCGCCATCGCTCAGGACATCAATGCTTACCAGGGGGTGATGAAGGCTTACCTTCTCCCCAAAGCCACGGAAGCGGAGAAAACCAAGCGCAAAGAGGAAATCCAGAAAGCCTTGAAACGAGCCGCCGATCCCCCCCTCTTCACCGCGGCCACCAGCCTCAAAGTCCTGAAACTCTGCCAGAAAGCGGCGGAAAAAGGGAATCCCAACGCTATCAGCGATGCCGCGGTGGGGGCGCTCCTGGCCCAAGCCGCCCTGCAGGGCGGCGTCTTCAATGTCCTGGTCAACCTCGCCGCTCTGGAGGAGGAGACCACGGTGAAGACGATGAGGCAGGAGCTCAAGCGCCTGGAAGCAGAGGGGATCAAGACCCGGGAGCAGATCTTGACCCAAGTGAGAGGAAGGCTGAAGGCGGAATGAAAATGGAAGCCGACCTCCTGGTGGAAAATGCTTCTCAGCTGGTTACCCTCACCCCCTCCCCCCGCGCGACCGATCCCGAGGGAAAGCTCGGGGTAATCCCGGACGGGACCCTCGCCGCCCGAGACGGGCGGATCGTCTGGTTGGGGCCCTCGGGGGAGACTTCCAAACAGGTTTCCCTCCTGCCCCAGGGGAAAGAGCTGGACGCGACCGGTAGAATTGTCCTGCCGGGCTTCATCGACTCCCACACCCACCTTATTTTCGCCGGCACCCGGGAGAAGGAATTCGAGCTCCGCCTTCAGGGGGCCTCCTATCAGGAGATTGCCGCCAAGGGGGGCGGGATTAAATCCACGGTGGAAAAAACCCGCGGGGCAAGCAAGGAGGAACTGGTCCAGATCGGAAGAAAGAACCTGGACTCCATGCTTTCCCTGGGCACGACCACCGTGGAGGCGAAGACCGGGTATGGCCTCTCCACCAAAGACGAAATCAAGATGCTGGAAGTCCTGCGGGATTTGGGTCGCGAACATCCGGTGGAGGTCGTGCCGACCTTTTTGGGGGCCCACGAGATTCCGCCGGAATATGCCGGCAAAACGGAAGACTACGTCCGGCTGGTCATCGAGGAGATGATCCCGGCGGTGGCCGAGAAAAAACTTGCTCTCTTCTGCGATGTCTTCTGCGAGAAAGGGGTTTTTTCCCTGGACCAGTCCCGTCGGATCCTGGAGGCGGGAAAACGTTTTGGCCTGATCCCCAAGCTTCACGCCGACGAGCTGACCCCCCTGGGCGGGGCGGAACTGGCCGCCGACGTCGGAGCCGTCTCCGCCGACCACCTCCTCTTCATCAGCGAGAAAGGGATGGAAGCCATGGCGGAGAAAGGGGTGGTGGCCACCCTGCTCCCCGGGACCGCTTTCTTTCTCTTCCTGGGCCGCTACGCCCCCGCCCGCCGGATGATCTCCAGGGGGGTCACCGTGGCCCTGGCCTCGGATTTCAACCCCGGCTCCTGCATGACCGAATCCCTCCCCCTGATCACCACCATCGCCTGCACCCAGATGCGCATGACCCCGGCCGAGGCCATCCTGGGAATTACGCTCCACGCCGCCAAGGCCCTGGGGAAAGAAAAAGCGATCGGCAGCCTCGAGCCCGGAAAGCAGGCCGACCTGGTGCTCCTGGACATCCCCGACTACCGCCACCTCTCCTACCATTTCGGCGTGAATCACGCCTGGAAGGTGGTCAAAAAAGGCCGGCTCGTCTGGGAAGCGGAATCCGCCCATTCCACGATCCGCGTTGACCCGCGGTAGTCCGCCTTCCGGGTAAAGCTTTGGCTCTGTATGCAGGGACGAGGCCAGGAGTGTTTCGTTCCAATTAAGCCGGAAAACGGAGACGGATAAAAAATGAAAGTATTCAAAACATATTTGCCCCATACCCCGGATCTCGGGGCTACTCAGAGAGAAATTTCGGTTCGCAAAAAAAATTTCTTAGGAAAACTGATAATCCCCCAAGTATGCTTTAGAGTGTAAGGGTGAATTTCTTTTCCTTTCTTCGAATTGGTTACGTCTCTGGGTTCTCTGTGACCTCTGTGGCTAAACCGTTACTACTTTTCCTATAAGGAGGAAAATATGGCAAGAGGCAAGATTTACGTCATGGGGATGGACCAGATGGTCCTCCCCTTGACCCAACACTTCATCCAGGAAGGGTCGGTCCCCACGCTGGCCAAGTTTTTTGCGCGCAGCGCCTACGGGCAGGCGCTGGCTTCCTTCCCCTGCTGGACCCCCAACAACTGGGCGGCCATCTCCACCGGCGCCCAGAGCGGGACCCACGGGGCTTCCTCGTGGTTCATTCGCATGCCCGACGGGGAGGACGTGTCCTCCCTGACCTCATTGGGGATCAATGCCGAGACGATCTGGGAGGCGGCCGAGCGCCAGGGGCTGAAGAGCGCGGTTCTCCACTATCCCGGCAGTATGCCCTCCCGTTTGAAGAAGGGATACGTCATCGACGGCAACGCCGGCCCGGCCTACAACGCCTGCCCCTTCGAGCTGGCGGCGGCGGAAGCTTACACCTCCGACCGGAACGTGGAGAGCGCCAGCCTCAAGGAGATCGTCCTTCGGCCGGCCCAGGGCTGGAAGGGTCTGCCCGCCGGCGGTCCGCCCCCCCTCAGCGCCACTCTTCCGGTGAGCGCCAAAAACCTGGACTGGGACACAGCCTGGCAGGCGCTGGCCCTCGGGGACGCAGGCGGCTACAACCGGGTGGTGATCTGCCGGGGAAAAGACCTGGCCACAGCCATGGGCGAGTGCCGTCTCAACCAGTGGAGCGAGTGGGCCACCGTCTCCCTCGGCGGGAGAGATGGGGCGGTCCGCTTCAAGCTCACCACCCTGTCGCCCGACGGAAAGGCCATCAAGCTCTACCGGTCCCAGATCATGCCTTACAAGGGATTTTCCGAGCCGGATGAGATCGGCCCGGAGCTGATCCAGGTCCTCGGTCCCTACCAGGAATACGTGAGCCAGATGTTCAATGTCCTGGGGATCATTGACTTCACCACCTGCGTCGAGGAAGCCGACTATCAGGGGCAGTGGATTTCCAAGGCCGCCCTTTACCTCACCCAGAAGAAAGGATGCGACCTCTTCTTCTGTCACTGGCATTTTCTGGACGACGTGAACCACTTCCACCTGGCCCATCTGGACCCAACCTGGATCCGCTACGACCCCAAGGACGCGGAGAAGCACTGGGACATGGTCCGGCAGGCCTACCGGGCCATCGATCATATGATGGCGACTCTGCTGGAGGGCGTTACCAAGGACGATACGGTGATGATCGTCTCCGACCACGGCTGCTCCACCATCAACCGCAAGGTTTCCATGGAGCGGTTCCTGCAGGACCGCGGGTTCCTGGTCCTGAAAGACCCCCAAGCTGCGCCAAGCTGCTTCGCCCGGGATTGGTACGACCGCATCGACTGGGACAAAACCAAGGTCTGGCTGCACGAGGGGGTCTTCCTCGATCCCTTCAACATCTACATCCAGGCCAAGACCCCCGAAGAATTCAAGACCATCCAGCGGGACCTGATCCGCGAGCTGCGCACCTGGGTGGATGACAAGACGAAGGAGACTCCGGTGGCCATGGCTTTGAGCAAGCAGGACGCGGAGATGATCGGCATGTGGGGGGATCAGGTGGGTGACGTGGTGGTGGTGCTGGAAACGGGTTACACCCTGGCCAAGAAGGTCGGAGAAACGGCCCTGGAGGACAACCTGGGTCATGTCGCCTCGGGCCACGGCCGGATCAAACCGACCAGCGAGACCCGCTACGGGACGGAGAAGGCCGTCTATGCCATCTCCGGGCCCAAGTTCAAGAAGGGCTACAGCCGGCCGGTGGATAAGCTGGGACATCTTCGGCTGATTGACGTGACTCCCACCCTCTGCCACCTCCTGGGGATTCAGCCGCCGGCCCAGAGCCAGGGGGCGATCGCCTACGATCTGCTGAAAGGGCACGAAATGGTGCGGGAGCGTCCCAAGCCGACCCCCGTGTACGGCCCCACCAAGGAGTTCAAGCAAAGGATGCAGGGCCACCTCTATGATTTCGGGCTTCTCAAGGATGAGACGAACCCATGCTGACGCGGGGGTCCTGCGGGCGAAAAGTAGGGGCACGATGTCCCGCGAAACGCGGGATGCCTCTACGCCCTCACGGAGGGTATTTTCTTTTCTATGAGTCGGGCGCACTGCGCTAAAGCTATGGGCTTGAATTAACAAAGGCCCCGTCGGATCAAGTTTGAGATTCGGGAGCGAACACTTTCGGTGAGGTGCTGAATGGAGACCATGAGTGCGACGGTGACCCTGAAGGAAAAAGTTCTCTGGGAGGGAACGGCGGGCTCGGGCCATCGCGTGGTCATGGACGGGCCGGCGGAGGCCGGCGGGAGCAACGCCGGGTTTCGGCCCATGGAACTCATGCTCCTGGGTTTGGGATTCTGCATGGGGTACGACATGGTGATGATCCTGCGCCGCATGCGGAAAGAGGTCACCGGCTACCGGATTCGTTTGACCGGGCAGAGATCCGAAGAGCCGCCAAGCGTGTACACGGAAGTGACGCTGGAACACGTCCTCACGGGAAAAGGAATCTCTCCGGAGTCCGTGGAGCGGGCGCTGGAGCTGGCCGAGCACAAATACTGCTCGGCCTCGGCCATGTTCTCCAAGACCGCGACCCTGATCAACACGTACCGCATCGAGGAAAGCCCGTAGGGGGAAGGATCAAATCCGAACGAAAAGGCTTAATGGGACGCAGATGAACGCAGATAAAAAGTGCCTAAAATTCGAAATGCCTAAAATGCCTAGAATTGCCTAGAGTCAAACACAGGGGTTTATCGTCTTTGACTCCGAACTCAAAACTATGAACTTTTTTGGGACGCAGATGAACACACCGCGGCATAGCGGCAACCAAAAGGAATCACCCCCTACATTCACCTCCCCCCTCGAGGGGGAGGGTTAGGGTGGGGGGGATGCTTTTTGCTTAAGCGGATCAACGCAGATGAAAAGCTAAGGAAAAAATGAAAACAACTTCAAAGGAGGGCAACATGAGCACGATGCGATTCATCCTTTCTTTACTTCTGGTTCTCACCTTTTCTTTCTCCTCAGCCCTGGCCCAGGACTACCCCAACCGGCCGATCACCCAGGTCGTCCAGTTCTCCGCGGGAACGACCACGGACATCATCGCCCGGAGGCTGGCGGACGACGTCTCCAAAATCCTGGGGCAGCCGTTGGTCTGCGTGAATAAAACCGGGGGCGGGGGAAGCGTGGGGGTGGCCGAGATCGCCCGGTCCAAGCCCGACGGTTACACCATCGGCTGCGTGAACATGCCGGCCCTGGCCATCATTCCCCACATGCAGAACCTTCCCTACGATCCTTTGAAGGATATTTCCCACATCTGCGTGATCCAGCCCTACGAATACGGGATTTACGTCAAGGCCGACGCCCCCTGGAATTCCCTGAAAGACCTGACCGATTATGCCCGCAATAACCCGGGAAAGGTGGTGTACGGTTCTCCCGGCACGGGCACCACCAACCATCTCATCATGATCCGGATCGGTCAGGAGAATAAATTGAACTGGAAGCACGTTCCCTACCGCGGAGACGGAGAGATCATCCCGGCCATGCTGGGAGGCCACGTACACGCAGCCTCGGGCAGTCCGGCTTCCGTCGTCCCCCAGGTGAAAGGGGGCAAGCTCAAACTCCTGGTGGTCACCAGCAAGGACCGGTGGTCCTATCTCCCTGAAGTTCCCACTCTCCTGGAGAGCGGGTATAAATTCTACCAGTCCTCCTACCTCTCCCTGGGAGCGCCGGCGGGAACCCCGGAAGGGATCCGGAATAAGCTGGAAGAGGCCTTCGCCAAGGTCATGCAGAACCCGGCCATCAAGGAAGAGTTCCAGAAGAAGCTCTTTGCCACGCTGGGGTACCAGAGCGGGGCGGAATACGCCAAGTACATCCGGGAGCAGCACGCTTACTACAAGGATTTCCTGAAAGAGCACAACATCAAACCCTGAAATCACTCTTCCCTTCCCTGAAGGGGTGAAAAAATCAAATTTTAGTCGTCACCCCGGTGAAAACCGGGGTCCAGTTAATTCGTAAGGCTGTTAAGACACTGGATTCCGGCTTTCGCCGGAATGACGTGAAAAAGGACCAAATCGATTTTTCCACATCTTCCTCCTGCCTCGACGGTAGGAATGGGGTGGGTTCTTACCGGCAGTTAAGATGCATAGAGCCGAGCAAATCACCTGTCTCTTCTGGCTGCTCCTGGCCGCAGCCGTGTGTGCGGGGTCCCTCCGCCTGAACGTGGGCACCCCTTCGGAGCCGGGCTCCGGCTTTCTTCCTTTCGGAACCGGATTGCTGCTGGGGGTTCTCGCCCTCGTTCACCTGGCGCAGATCAATTTCCGGAAGGCCCCAAAAGAAGAAGCCCTCCTGGGGGAGGTCCGGTGGAAGAGAGGGGCCTGCGTCGCGGCCTCTCTCCTGCTCTATGCCCTTCTTCTTCCCCGGCTGGGATACCTTCTCACCACCTTTCTCTTCATGACAGTCCTTTTCTCCATTTACGAGCGCAGGAAATGGTGGGTGGTGGGGGGTGCCAGCCTCCTGGTGATCGCTTTGACGTACCTCGTTTTCCACCATTGGTTGAAGGTTCAATTTCCCGTGGGGATATTCAGGATCGGCTGATGGACCTGCTGAACTTCATCCTTCTGGGATTTCAATCCGCCCTCCAGCCGATTAACCTCTTTTACTGTTTCCTGGGGGTTCTCCTGGGGACGCTCATCGGGGTCCTCCCCGGCATCGGCCCCGTGGCCACCATATCCATCCTTTTGCCCATTACCTTCAAGATCCCTGCGATCTCGGCCATCATCATGCTCGCGGGAATTTATTACGGCGCCCAGTACGGCGGTTCGACCACCTCGATTCTGCTGAACATCCCCGGGGAGGCCACGACCGTCATCACCTGCCTGGACGGCTACCAGATGGCCAAACAGGGCCGGGCCGGGCCCGCCCTGGGAATGGCGGCCATCGGCTCCTTCATCGCCGGGACGGTGAGCCTCCTGGGCCTCACCTTCCTGGCCCTTCCATTTTCCGAAGTGGCGGTGGTGTTCGGGCCCCCGGAATATTTCTCTCTCATGATCCTGGCCCTGGTCATTCTGGCCTATCTGGCCCACGGGTCCATGCTGAAGGCCGGTCATCATGGCCCTCTTCGGCCTGATCCTGACCTATGTGGGCACGGACAACATCACCGGCTCCCAGCGTTTCACCTTCGGCTTCGTGGAGCTCTCCGACGGGTTCGACCTGGTCCCCCTGGTCATGGGCCTCTTCGGCATCTCCGAAGTCCTGCTCAACGTGGAGCAGGCCATCGGCCAGGAGGTCCTGAAGACCCGGATCCAGAACCTGCTCCCCACCCGGCAGGACTGGGCCAAGGCCGCGGGGCCGATCCTCCGGGGAACGGTCCTCGGTTTCTTCCTGGGCATTCTTCCGGGGGCGGGGCCGGTGATATCTTCATTCGTAGCTTACACGGTGGAAAAAAGGATCTCCAGGTACCCGGAAAAATTCGGCACCGGGGTCATCGAAGGAGTGGCCGCTCCGGAGGCGGCCAACAACGCCTCGGCCCAGGGGGCCTTCATTCCTCTTTTGACTCTCGGGGTCCCCCCCAACGTGACCATGGCAATTCTCTTCGGCGCCCTGATGATCCACGGTCTGGCCCCCGGGCCGCTGTTGATGAAAGACCACCCCGACTTTTTCTGGGGGGTGGTGACCAGCATGTACGTGGGAAATTTTCTGCTCGTCTTCTTGAACCTCCCCCTGATCCCTCTCTGGGTGAAGGTGCTCAAGGTCCCCTACCCTATCCTCTTCCCTTTGATCGTGCTCTTCTGCGTGGTCGGGGCCTACAGCCTGAACAACTCGGCTTCGGATATTCTGGTGATGACCGGGTTTGGAATCGCGGGCTACCTGATGAAGAAGCTGAAATATGAAGGGGCTCCCCTGGTGATGGCCTTCGTTCTCGGGCCCATGCTGGAGCTGAATCTGCGGCGTTCCCTGATCGTTTCCGACGGGTCTTTCACCATCTTCTTCACCCGCCCCATATCCGCCGCCATTTTGATCATCGCCCTGGCCGTTCTTTCCCTTTCCCTTATACCCAAACTCCGCCGCAAAAAGCCGGACGTGGAAGAAAAGGTCTAAGACGCAATGGTCAATGGTCAATGATCAATGGCCAATGATCAATGAATAATGGGCAAAGAATATAGCCCATGGTGCAGAGCAAAGAAGAGAATAGCAGGGGCGACCGGGCGGTCGCCCTGAGTATTGACCATTGATCAATGTCTATTGCTCCTCTCCCCCGGGCAAAGCCCTGATTTTCCCATCCTTCGCCGGAATCTCCGGAATCGTTGCCGCATTGTCTTCAACAAGGGGCCGGGTGGATTTGTCCACGACCTCCAGGGTTTCAATCTCTTCCCCCGTCGACACCCCCAGATCTTTGAACCTTCGGGCCGACACCAATACCCTTCCTTCAAAAGACCCTACGGCCTTGTTGTAGGCATCCACCGCGCGATCGAGACCCCTGCGGAGGTCCGCAAAATGCCCGGACAGGGTGCGGAGCCTTTCATAAAGAGCCCCTCCCAGCTCGCTGATGGCCTGGGCATTCGCGGCCACGAGTTCCTGCCTCCAGCCGTAGGCCACGGCCCGCAGAAGGGCAATCAGGGTTGTGGGCGTGGCCAGGATGACTCGCTGATTTACGCCTGCCTCGATCAGGCTCGGGTCCTGCTCCAGGGCCGCGCTGAAGAAGATTTCTCCGGGCAGGAATAAAATAACAAACTCCGGGGTGGGCTTGAACTGGTCCCAGTAGGCCTTGGTGCTCAATTTTGACAGATGATTGCGTATCTGGCGGGCGTGGTCCTTGAGTTTTAACAGCCGGGTCTCATCATCCGGGGCTTCCAGGGCCTCCAGGTAGGCCTGCAGGGGAGCTTTGGAGTCCACCACCAGGTTTTTGTTGTTGGGCAGCTTGATCACCATGTCCGGGCGCAGCCGGCCGTCTTCCGTGGTCACGGACTCCTGCTGGATGAAATCGCAGTATTCCAGCATTCCGGCGATCTCCACCACCCTCTTCAGCTGAATCTCCCCCCACCTTCCCCGGACCGTCGGGCTCCGGAGCGCCTTCACCAGGTTGGCCGTTTCGCTCTGCAGCAGGGACTGGCTGGAGGCCAGCATCTTGATCTGCTCCGTCAGGCTGGCATAAGCGCTGGTGCGGTTCCTCTCGATCTCCTGAATCTTGCCGTCCACTTTTTCCAGCGATTCCTTCAGGGGCTGGACCAGGGCATCGATGGCCTTCTGGCGCATCTCCAGGTCCCCTTTCGCCCCTTCCTGGAATTTTTCCAGGGTCGTTTTGGCCAGGTCGAGGAAGGATTGATTATTGCTTTTGAGGGCTTCCGCCGAGAGCGCCTTGAAGGCATCGGAAAGCTTCTGCTGGGCTTCATCCAGAATCGCCAGCTTTTCTTCAGCCGCTTTCCGCTCTTCTCCGATCTTGGTGTCCAGCTCGGTCACTTCCATTTTCAATTCTGTAGTTTCGCCCTGGAGCCGGGCCAGTTGCTCATCTTTGGTCTGCACGGAAATCCTGAATTCCTGGACCTGCTGCTCTCTTGCCCGCAGACGTTCGCGCAGGATCAGCCAGGTCAAAAGAACCCCAATGGCTAGACCGGCAATGGCCAAGAGGAACTGGATTGGGTGATCCATTTTTTACGATCTCCTTGGAAATCTGTGAAGAGGGATTTCCTTGCCCTCGGTTCTTTTACGAGGAATCTTACCATTTCTGCGCCGGGAATGGTATCCCCCTGCTTTTCTTACCTTCTTCACTTTGCTCAAAACAACTGAAAATCCGCGACTCCTGGATCAGCGCTGCCCGGGGCGAAGGCCGGAACGAATCTCGCAGACATAATGAGGCGCCATCCGCTTCATCGGGTCGGGCGGGAAATTCATCATTCACTTTTGCGGCCAACTTTGGAGGAATCCCGCCTCTTATTGCGGAAGTAAATAGATCCTTCGTAGGAAAACCTATTCCCGCCGATTCTGTCTGCGAGATTCGTTCCAGCCTCCGCCCCACAAGCCAGGTGAACCTCAAAAATCTGGAATACAAGCCCCACTTTGAAATTGACACCAGCCAAAAGAAAATGGAAAGATGGAATCCTGGAATGATGGGAAATACAGCCGCCACCCTATTTATCGGAGGATTCGATCTTCCCATTATTCCACTATTCCACCATTCCAATATTCCAGTTTTTTCCGAGGAGGTTGAACATGGGAGATACTTTTCCGAAGTTTAAAGCCGCCGCCATCCAGGCCGCCCCCGTTTTTCTGGACCGGGAGGCAACGGTGGAAAAATCCGGCCGCTTGATCGAAGAGGCCGCCGGCAAGGGGGCCGAGCTCATCGCTTTCCCCGAGGTTTACATCCCGGCCTACCCCTGGTGGCACCGGCTGGACAATCCCTACCGGGGACACAAGTATTTCCGCGAGCTGGTCAAGAATTCCGTGGAAATCCCCAGCCCGGCCATGGACCGGGTCTGCGAGTCCGCCCGGAAATTCAACGTCTATGTGGTCATGGGGATCAATGAGAGGGTCCCGGAAACCCTGGGGACGATTTATAACACCAATGTTCTCATCGACCGGAAGGGGAAGATCCTGGGCGCCCACCGCAAGCTGGTTCCGACCTTTGCCGAAAAATTGACCTGGGGAGGGGGAGACGGCTCCACCCTGAAGGTTTACGACACGGACATCGGAAAATTGGGGATGCTGAACTGCGGGGAGAACACCAACAGCCTGGCCCGCTATGCCCTGATCGCCCAGGGAGAGCAGGTTCACATCGCCAACTATCCCGGGCAGCCGGCCGGAGATGAATCCAATTACGATCTGGCCCACGCCATCGAAATCCGCAGCGCGGGCCATGCCTTCGAAGGAAAGCTTTTCAACGTGGTCTCCTGCAGCGTCTTCACCCCGGAAATCGCCAAAATCCTGGGAGATACGGAAGAGAAGAAAAAGATGGTCAGCAACGGGAGCATAGGCTTGACCGCCATTTACGGGCCCGACGGAAAACGCCTGGCCGGCCCTTTGGACCCCAACGAAGAAGGGATGGTCGTCGCCGAGATCGACATCGAGAAAATCATCGTGCCGAAACTGCAGCACGACATTGTGGGCCACTACCAGCGCTTCGATGTTCTCTCCCTGAACCTCAACCGGCGCCCCCTGAAGGCCTTATGGGAGGGACAGGGTGCGGAAGGCGGAGCATTGGCGGGCAAGAAAGACTTTGAAGAACTCAAGTCTTTGCTGGAACAGATCGCCGAGAAGATTCAAGGGAACCAATAGAACATTGACCAATGATCATTGAGCATTGACCATGAGCATTGACCATTGAGCATTGATTCTTCCCAGGGAGGGAGCGCATATGGAGGCCAAAGATTTCCAGGATATCAAATACGAAAAGGACGAGGCAGACCGGCATCGTCATGGTCACCCTCAATACTCCGAAACGGAAAAACGCCATGAGCCCCTACACCTTTCTGGAATTATTTTGGGCGGTGGAAGCCATGGAGAAGGATGAGGGGGCCAGGGTGATGATCCTGACCGGGGCCAAAGACCCGGATTCCAACGACCCCACCAAGGAAGCCTTCAGCAGCGGCGGTTATTTCAACCTGGCGGCCATGGTCAAAATGAGGGAGGAGTTCAAAGACCAGATCGATTTCACGGACATCGCCCAGAAGAAGCTCACCCTGAAGATGTGGCAGTTCGACAAGCCGGTCATCGCCGCGGTCAATGGACTCACCGTCGGGGGGGCTTTCACCATGTGCCTGTCCTGTGCCGACTTGATCTATGTTTCGGAGCACGCCTGGGCTCAATTGCCCTTCGTGAAAATCGGGATCCTGCCGGAGCTGGCCTCCAGCTATCTCCTGCCCCGGCTCCTGGGATTCCAGCGGGCCAAGGAGATCATGTATTTCGGGGAGCGCATCACCGGCGCAGCAGATGTTCGAACTGGGGCTGGTCAACAAGGTTTTGCCCCACGACCAGTTGATCCCCTATGCCAAAGAGATGGCTTTGAAGCTGATCCCCCCCGGGGGAGCCTGGATGGCCATCCGGATGGCCAAAAGAGCCCTCCACAAGCCCCTGCTGAAAGAGATCACCGAAGCGCTGGACAGGGAAAACGAAGGCCTCAACCAGGCCTTCGGGACCGAGGATTTCCGTGAAGCCCTGAAGGCCAGGGCGGAAAAAAGAAATCCGGTTTTCCGGGGGAAATAGATCCAGGCAATTTCCTATGGCTATTTCTTGGAAAACCCCGAGGGGATCTCAAACACATCCGCGGGAACTGAATCCGCGCTGATGGCCTTCACTTCATAAGTGCTGGAGAAGGATCCGCCTTCCTTCTGGCCGGAGGCCGGAGGATTGGTCCTTCATCACTTTTTGGGTAATGGTTTTGCTGAGCCCGCTTAAGAAACCCCCCACGCTCGTGGGGGTTGGGGAAGAAGATTCTGAAGATGAACTTCCCTCTTTCTCCGCGCCGGCGGGCTTTTCACCTTCCACCGACCAGTTCACCACCGTTCGGATGGGGTATCCTTTGATCTTGGCCATCTCCTCCCGAACCTTCGTGAATCCCTTTTCGATCTCCTGTTTGGATGCCCCGGACATGGCGGCAAAGGTCTCGATCCCCAGCTGTTTGGCCTCCTCCGGCGATATTTGCAGTCCCAACTTCTGGGCGTAGGCCTTATGAAACGCCATCTCTTCTGCCTGCACTTTCCGGATGGTGGCAGTCTCCGGCGTGGCCCAGAGGTTGTTTTTCATCGTGCTGCGGGACTTGGCCTTGGTTTCCAAATCCTCCATTTCCAGGAGCCAGGTAACCAGGTATTCCTCGCAGGGAAACCCGTTGATGGTTTCGGAGGCGCCGGTTTTCTTCACCGAAAATTCGGACTTGGTCACCCGGACTTTGGGCTTTTCCTGCTCTTGCCGCTCTTTTCCCGTTTCGTCCTTCTTGAAAGCTTCGATCGGTCTTTCGGTATAAGTTTTGTTCTTCGGGTCCAGGACCCAGTAGACCCCCTTGTCCACCCGGGTGACGGTGGCGCTTTCGCTCCCGCCGGCAATCCTGGAAAGGATCGCTCCGGTGAACTTGGAGGACGATGAATCCCACATTTTTTCCCCCTGGTACCTCTTGGTCGCGGCTCCCTCGAAGGCCCCCATCCCTTTGAAACCGCCGGATTTGATCGTCGATTCAATCGTCGCGTCTCCCCATGCAGGGCCATGGACTCCGAGCAAGAACATTCCTGCGATAAGCAAAGCTACGCTCCTCATTGGGTATCTCCTTTCTGCCGTTTCACCGAATGCTGAACCATCATAGCGCCTTTCTGGCGCCGGCGGTCAACTCAGCATTCCATCTTGCCCCCTTCACTTTTTTTCATTTCTTTTCTGCGAAAAAGCAAGCTTGTGGCCCGGAAGTAAGGGCGTCGCGCGGAAAAAGCATCGGCGGGAAAGGAATTCCCGCCGGAGATCAGATCGGGTTTCCGCAGAGTGAGGCGGGCCTATCGGGCGCCCGGCCCTGCGCCCCTACAACGGAATAACCCTGGCCTTACCGAAAGAAAGGCTTGCCCGCCCGGTCCAAGAAATGAAAGGTGCCTCATGATTTTTTCGCGCGACGCCCTTACTTTCGGGCCGGGCAATGCCTGAAATTCAATAGGCCTTGCGTCTACTTGACGAAAAGGAAAGGGGGGCAAGAGCATTCCATCCATTCTTATATACTTCGGAGCAAGGCCGATTTATCCCTTGAAATGGGGGAAGATTTCGGATAAATGAAGAATTAGCCAAAGGCCCGGCTATCAAATTTTAAGGAGGATTGACGTATGAAAAAGGGAATCCTCGGGGTAGTTGGTATCTTGATAATTCTGGTGGCCATTTTTCTTCTTCAATCGGCCCCTATCGATCCCGCAGCGTACACTCCTCCCAAAGCACCCGAGTTATCCGGGGTGCTGGCTCCTAATAATCTTTTGCAGAAAGCCGAGCTTCTGGCCCGGGGGAAGATCAATGGCCCGGAAGAGGTGGCCGTGGACAGCCAGGGGCGGGTTTATGGCGGGACCCAGGACGGAAAGATCATGCGCCTGCTGCCGGATGGGAAGCTGGAGGTCTTTGCCGAAACGAAGGGACGGCCTCTGGGCCTCCAGTTTGACAAAAATGAAAACCTGATTGTCTGCGATGCCTACAAGGGATTACTCTCCATCGATCCCCAGGGGAAGATCAAGGTTCTGGCCGCTTCTGCGGAAGGAGGCCCTTTTAAGTTTACCGATGCCCTAGATATTTCGAACGACGGGACCATCTACTTCACCGACGCGAGTTCCAAATATCAACAGGATGAATACCTGTACGATTTGCTGGAGTCCAAGCCTCACGGCCGGTTTATGAGTTACGACCCGGCCACAGGCCAGGTAAAGGTTTTATTGAAGAACCTATACTTCGCCAATGGCGTCGCCTTGTCCCAGCAGGAGGATTTTGTCCTGGTGAATGAGACCTATCGTTATCGGATTGTTCGTTACTGGCTGAAGGGACCCAAGGCGGGAACGCACGAAGTCTTCATCGACAACCTTCCCGGGTTTCCGGACAACATTTCCAGCAACCGGAAAGGCGCATTCTGGCTGGCGCTCTTTACGGTCCGCAATGACGCGGTAGATAAATTACATCCCTCTCCTTTCATCAAAGCACAGATGTCCAAGCTGCCCAAGGCATTTTGGCCAAAACCAAAACCCTACGGCCTTGTCCTGGCCCTGGATGAACAGGGAAAGATCACCCAGAGCCTCCACGAGCCGACGGGAAACCACTTGAAGGAGATCACCTCCGCCCGGGAATACGGCGGTTATCTTTACCTGGGCAGCTTGCACAACGACCGGATCGGGAAATTTAAACTCCCAGGATAGCGGGGCAACGCCTGGCATTTTGAATTCGCAAGGGAAAAGTGTTACACTATGCCAATAATTTAAAAGATTTTCATAAAAGGAAGGCAAAGGGGGGAAGAGCATGGCAGCTTCACAGCCTCAATTCATTATCGATAGGAAAGGGAAGAAGACCGGGGTCCTTCTCCCGCTCAAACGCTACTATAAACTGCTGGAGGATCTGCACGATTTGGCTGCGGTGGCCGAGCGGCGGGCGGAAGAACCGGTTTCCCTTTCCGAAATGAAGCGGCGGCTGAAAAAAGATGGCCTCTTATAATATCCTCCTTAAGCCATCGGTCGAAAGAGACCTTCGCTCTTTGCCCAAAACAGTGATTGCTCGGGTCATGAGGCAGATTGAATCTCTGGAAGATGAACCAGTTCCGCGCCATTCCGTGAAATTGGCTGGCGCGGAACAGTTGTATCGAATCCGGGTAGGCGACTATCGGATTGTTTACGGGATCGACAAAGAAATGAAACAAGTACTGATTCACTATGTTCGCCACCGGCGCGAAGCCTACCGCTAGCCGCGGCACAGGGTTAAGGGGAGAGGGAATTCTTCACTCCAGCCTTTTTAAAAACTCGCCATGGGCCAGGACTTCGCCCATGTAGGGGAAGAATTTCGTTTCCACATATTTTTGCTCCTCCGCGGAAATCGCCGCGCAGCAGTCCTTCAGCAAGAACACCTTGTAGCCCTTGTCGTAGGCGGATCTCGCGGTGCCTTCCACGCAGACATTGGTCAGGAACCCGCAGAAGGCCACGTTCTTGATGCAGTTGACCCGGAGGAGAAAGTCGAGGTTGCTGGAGTTAAAAGCATCCAGGGTCCGTTTTCCCTCGACTACGATGTCCTGCTTCGTCGGTTTCAGCTCGTCGATGATCTCCCCGCCCCAGGTTCCTTTCCGGAAAGCTTTCGTCTGCATGACATTGCCGTGGATTGGGACCCAGGACCCCCTCGCATCCCGCATCCAGATAGTCCTGCTCGAAGAGGATGGGCACGAGCAGGGTCAGGCATTTCCCCCGGGCTTTCTGGATGCAGTCCTGGGCATTCTTGACCGTATTCTGGGCCTTGATCTGGTCCTTCACTCCCTCGTACAGGGCTCCTTTCTCTTTGCAGAAATCGTTCTGGAACTCGATGAAAACAATGGCGGTCTCTTTCGCTTTCATGGTCATCCTCCTTTCAGGAATGAAATTCGAGGGTTGTTCTCTTCTCGCGGGCTATATGTACCTATCCGTTTTAGGGTGGATGGTTGGATAAACTGGGCTGGAAAGGAGTGTTTCCTGCGCTGACCCTACGTAGGGGCGGTTCGCGAACCGCCCCTACTTAAGAAAGGAACCCATCATCCATTATTCTATCGTCACCCGGTCGCCGGCCGCGGGCATGGGCGGGGAAAAGATGGAAACGACCCACAGTTCTTCGGCGCCGGCCCGGGTGGCATGGGCGACGCCCCGCGGGCAGACATGCAGGTCCCCGGCCTTCACCGGGACCCACTTGCCGTTGATGTTCATTTCCCCCGTTCCCTTGTAAACATAGACAATCTCATCGACGTTGGTGTGCAGATGGCGGCCGATGGTGGTGTCCTTGACGATGAGCAGGTTGATGGTGTCGCGGGATGACTCATAGACCCTCTCATTCCTGACTTTTCCCTCCTTCAAGGGATGGGCGGTAAACCATTCGCCGAGGCTCAACAACACGGCTTCTCCTGGCTTGGAGTCGATCAGGTGTTTGGCCAGAGGCTGCGCCAGAGCCTGACCGGAGAGAAGAAAAAGCGCTAGAAAGCCGACCAACAAGATGGTACGCATTTGACTTACCTCCTTTTTTTTGATTGCTCCTCTTTCGGAGCTTAAGAACTAAAAAAGGCTCCGAGGGAAGATCCGCCTCCCTCCGGAGCCTCTATAAGGGCATCTTCTGGGACCCAATTTTCACGACTTCCCCCTATAAGGTTAGGGGTTAGGTTCACAAAATCATCAGGACCTGAATGGCGCCTTATTATTCTAGGAAAGCCTCAAAAAATCAAGAAAATTTTACAGCTCTCCCAGGTAAATGGCGTCATCGGTGTTGCTGGTCACAAATTATTTTTCTGTCTCCGCATCCGCAAACCTATTTGGTTCTTGCTTTCCCACGTTAGGGGGATGAAATATTGACTCGCGGCTCAGCCATCCATGTTAAAATGATTCCACCGAAAAGGCCACGGGAAAGTTGTGCCGGAGGCGCTTGCCCCCCCGGAATGCAGTGGAGCTCTCCGACGGATGAACATCATTTGTCGCTGGCCGGATAGATCGAATCTGGAGGAATCATGAAAGGCAGAGGAAGCGGGATCCTTCTTCACGTCACGTCTCTTCCCTCACCCCATGGGATCGGAGATCTCGGTCCTTCGGCCTACCAGTTTGCCGACTTTCTCGTCCGGGCCAGGCAGCGTTACTGGCAGATTCTCCCCTTGACTCCCATCCACCCCGTCGGCGGAAACTCACCCTACTTCGGGCGGTCCGCCTTCGCCGGCAACCCCCTGCTCATCAGCCCGGAGCTTCTGGCCCGGGACGGCCTTTTGACCGACGGGGAAATTTCTTCTCCTCCAGCCTCATCCGCTTCTTATGTCGATTTTCCCTCTGTCATCCCTCACAAGGAGAAGCTCTTCGACCGGGCCTTCGACCGCTTCCGGAAGAGGAAGCCGGGGAGGGATTACCAGGATTTCTGCTCCCGCAATGCCTTCTGGCTGGAAGACTACTGCCGCTTCGTGGCCATCCATTCTCACTTCGGAGGAAAAGCCTGGGGGGACTGGCCGCCGGAGGTACGGGACCGGGGCCCGGAGGCCTTGAAGGCGCTGGATCGGGAACTCGCTCCTCTTCTGGAGAGAGAGAAATTCCTCCAGCACACCTTCTTCCAGCAATGGTCGGCCCTGAAGAATTATTGCAACCAGCGGGGCGTCCAGATCATCGGCGATATCCCGATTTACGTGAATTATGACAGCGCGGACCTGTGGGTGCATCCGGAGATCTTCAAGCTGGACGCCGATAAGAAACCCTACGTGGTCTCCGGGGTCCCGCCGGATTATTTCAGTAAGACCGGCCAGCTCTGGGGGAATCCCATCTACCGGTGGGATGAGCTACAGCGGACAGGGTTTGACTGGTGGATCCGGAGGATGGAACAGAACGGGCGTCTCTGCGACTTGCTTAGGATCGATCATTTCATCGGTCTGGCGGCCTACTGGGAGATTCCGGCGCAGGAGAATACGGCCATCAACGGAAAATGGGTGCCGGCCCAGGGAGAAGCATTCCTGAAGACGCTCTACAAAAAATTCCCCCTCTTTCCCCTGATCGCCGAGGACCTGGGGTCGGGAACTCCCGCGGTGAAGGAGCTCATGGCGAAATTCGGCCTCCCGGGCATGAAAGTTCTTCTCTTTGCTTTCAGCGGCGACACCGCCAATCCCTACCTCCCCCATAACCACATTCCCCATTGCGTCCTATACACCGGAACCCATGATAACAACACGGTTCGGGGCTGGTTTGACCGGGAAGCGTCGGCGGAGGACAAGAAGAATCTCTTCCGGTACCTGGGAAGGGAGGTTTCGGCAGAAGAGGTTTCCGGCGAATTCATCCGGCTGGCGATGATGTCCGTGGCCGACACGGTCATTCTGCCCGTCCAGGACCTCCTGGGGCTGGGGGCCGAGTGCCGGATGAACACCCCTTCCACAACGGAAGGAAACTGGAAATGGAGATTATTGCCCGGACAGATCACCCCGGCTCATGAAGAGCAGTTGCGGGAGTTGACGGAGATATACGGAAGGGCCTTATAATTGCATTGGATTGCGGATTTGAAAAAAGGGAATTTTTCCCCTTGACTATCCATTCGCATAAGATTATTTTTTGATTGTCTTTTTCCTCCGTCACTCAGTAAACCGAACAACTCAAATCCTACCCTTCTGGAATGCTGTATGAAAAGGAATTTCCGGAAGGTGCCGATATGAAGCCTCCCGGGAAACCCTTTCACTCCTCCCGGAGGCTTTTTGATCGCTCCACTTTTTCCTGAATCCCCATCGTTACCGGAGCGCGGTTTAATTCAACCGATTGTATCCGCAATTCCGCCTCGCTCCACAAAGGATACAATCTTTTTCGTTGGCCATCCTTCCGCTTCTTCAGTGGCGGGAATCTGTTTGGCGGCAGGGGAGATTCCTGTGTCGAGTCCCCCCCGAACAAAAGGAGGTCTTGTCATGGGCAGCTACTCGTTCCAGGTGTGGTGGCTCTTATCTCTCTTGGCTCTGCTGGCCCTTGCGCGTTGGGTCGGACGGCAGACTGGACAGGGAAACCTGGGAATCCTCATCGACGGGCGCGGCCGTTACAGCCTGACCCACTTTCAGGTCGTTCTTTGGACCCTCATGATTCTCTCGTCTGTGCTTGGAGTCCTGATCTCGCAGGGCTTCGACCCGAAAGCCGTCCAAATTCCCCCTGAACTCTTGGGACTCCTGGGTATAAGTGCAGGCTCTGGGGTGCTGGCCACCGGGGTGAAGGAAAGCAAGGATGCCCCGGGGTCAAGGGCTAACGTTGCCCGGGTGGGACCCTTCACCCTCAGCAACGGGAAAAAGACGACGATCACCGCGCGCATTGCTCAGATTTGGCTCGAGGAAGAGGGCGATCAGGCAGATAAGGTGGTCAGCATCACGAAGTACCAGAATTTTATCTTCACGCTCGTCATCCTCGGTTTCTACGTTACCGCCGCGTGGAAAAGCGGCGGCCTTCCCGAACTCCCCGAGGGAATCGTCTGGTTGATCGGAATCAGTCACGCGGGATACGTTGGTGGAAAGGTCCCGGACAAGAAATGAATGTAGAATTCTTGACTTCATTTCCGTTTGAGCTATCATGTCACATGAAATTTCTGCTTCAGGCGAGTGAACCCAAGTGCATAACCCCTAACCTTCTGGAGGGAAGAATGAAGGCCGTTTGCCAGGAGGTGTTCATTTCCAAGCCCCGGGGAATCTTATTTTCCGGGGCTTTTTTTCTCAACCCTTGAGATTGCCAACAAGAAAGGAGGGTCGGCGATGGCGGTGAAAATCATCATCAGGAGAAAGGTTTCCAAAGGCAAAGAAGTGCAATTGCTGCCCCTTCTTCTTCAACTCCGGGGCAAGGCCGTAACTCAGCCCGGATATATTTCGGGCGAGACCTTAAGAAATGCCAATGACCCGGAGGATTATGTGGTCATCAGCACATGGAAGTCGGTTGAAGATTGGAAAGCCTGGGAAGCGAACCGGGCGAGAACGGAAATCCAGAACAAAATTGATTCTCTGCTGGGGGAAAAGACCTCCTTCGGAATCTATTATTATGGATAAGGGGTAGTCGGGCTGCTCCCGTCCCCTTTAGGCAAGAAGATAATCCAAGAGTCATATGCAGGCAATGCTGGCAGGGCAATCATCGCCCCTGCCTGATCAATGATCCTTCTTTTGACTCTTCCTTCCTGAACTCTAGATTTTGAAATTTTCCTGAACATGTCACCTTTCATATTCAAATCTTTATATTTTCATTGAAAGCGAGGCTTTAGCTAAAACAGTTTTCCCCTTGACTACCCATTATTCCAAGAATATTATTCCGATAGTTCTTTCCCACCTGTCCCCAATTAACCTTACAATCTAACCTTTAACCTTTTGAGGAGCAAAATGAGAAGGTGCGGTTGCCAAAAGATGGGAAAATGAACCCCTAAGGGGGGCTGCAAACTCCTTTAGGGGTCCTCTATCATCTTTCATAAGGCGACTCTGATCTCCCGCTGATCTTCATCTGACCTCAAGCTCGTCTTAAGCGAAATGAAGAGGGCTGATGCTCAAGTTCATTCTTGCCCGATTGCCGTTAACCAAACAACCTAGCCCCTAACCTGCTGTGGTGCAGTACGAGAAGGAGTTCTCGCGGAATGCCCAGGTCAAGGCTTTAGGGGATATTCTCTTCCCTCTGGAGCCTGTCTTCTTTGAAGAAATTTGCGCCATCCGATTTTGGGCTTTCCTTTTTATAGTGTGCATTGATGTCTAAAAGAATTTTTCTGACAATATGCTTGGCAGTTGCTGTCTGTGTTATGCTGCCTGCTTCGTTGCCAGGTGGCTTCTCTCAAGGAATCGCTGTGCAGGAAAATGGAGAGATATTGCCACCAGAACCTGTTCCGGAAAGAGGCGCCATTTCCGCTACAAATCTGAATTTACCATATTTCCATTGTTTCAGCGCCCGAAAAGGCAGTAGCTGCATAAAATAGAATGTTCCGCTGGAGAAGCCTGCCGGGTAATAGCCTCTAAATCAAAAGGAGAAAGTTAAAATGAAGACAAAGATGGTAGTCCTCGCGATCGCCACGAGTCTGACATTTCTTTCAGCGTGCGCAAGCGTCAAATTGCGAGAGGATGTCTTTCTTGCTAAACCTGTGTGGGAATCGACTGATGGCCCGCTTTCAAAATTGCAGGGGGCTCAAATAGCACGCGCCGCTAAACTGAATGAACTTCCGACATCTGCTCCTGCCCTTGCTGGATTAGTCAAACAAGTCCTAAATGAACAAATCTCGCTTGACGCGAATAAAACGTTAACGATTTCTAATTCTGAAGGCAAAACCTCATTTCGAATGGAAGTAGGTTACCCGCTTCCGGCTGTTCTGGCAGAACATCCCATAACCAGGGCCACTGTAGTTTCAATGCGGGAGAGTTGGTTAAGCGCCCAAAAAGTTCGAACAACCGGCGAACTACCAAATCTTGACCTGTCCCTTCGTAATTTTCAGGATTTCATCTCCGTACTCCATAAGGTTGCGTTATCACCATATACTTCTGAGGGGTCGAAGGCCATTAGCAAACTCGATTCTAACTTACTAACTTGGGAAGGACTTTTCCAGAAGTACCTTGCAGCATACTACAACGGAAAGTTCGTTGATCGTACAGGTGGCCTCAGCTCTAAGCCCAAGCTCGGACTCACGATCACTAATGAGACAATCACGGCACTGGAACTTATATTCCTTGAGTCTCTGTGGGATTGGGCAATCATTGGAGGCGGATTAAGTGTTCCGATACTATATGAGGGGGATCCTAACAACCCTAATTTTTTAACCGCAGAAGCCAGGGTCCCGACACTTTGGACAACTTTGAAGGACTTCGGAATGGCACTTCCAGTTAAAAAAATTATCGAACGCCCCGTTGAGGAGGATGTTAACCCAGGTATATCCAAATCGGAACTATGTGCTATTAGAAAAGTGAGCGGGTTGGCGGGCGACGCAGCGCAAGGAATCACGGGAATAATCGTAAGGGCTCTCGGTGGTGCGAATATCGGTTTCACATTGGGGCTAGGCGCGCTCGGCAAATTTTCGCTTGGGGACAACGACACATTGACGAAGGTAGTAGACACATGGACAGAGAATACTGGTCGGCGAGCTACAGAATTTGGCGTCGCACCTTTGCTTTATGAAAATAGCCTACCGAAGGAGATAAGGGCACTTTGTAGCGGGATAGAATAATAGCTGTTGCCACAGAAGCTCACCGTCCGGCAAACAATAGGCAGAGGCATCTTATTGCTACTTTTGCGATATTTCCGAGCCATATCGGCGAATAACGGGGTCAACCAGACAGCGGTACCTGCGGCGGCCTTCGGTTCGACCGCAGATTAGCAAGGACGAAGTGGGTAACTCCATCAAGAGTGGCGAGTGCCTGTTAAACATAAGGAGGAATATAAGGAGGGTCGGCAATGGCGGCAAAAATCATCATCAGGAGAAAGGTTTCCAAAGGCAAGAAGTGCAATTGCTGCCCCTTCTTCTTCAACTCCGGGGCAAGGCCGTAACTCAGCCCGGATATATTTCGGGGGAGACCTTAAGAAATGCCAATGACCCGGAGGATTATGTGGTCATCAGCACATGGAAGTCGGTTGAAGATTGGAAAGCCTGGGAAGCGAACCGGGCGAGAACGGAAATCCAGAACAAAATTGATTCTCTGCTGGGGGAAAAGACCTCCTTCGGAATCTATTATTATGGATAAAGGGCAGTTGAGCTGCTCCGTTTTCCTTTAGGGAAGAAGTTAAGCCAACAGTCAAATGCAGGCGATCCTGGCAGGGCAATAATCAGCCCTGCCTGATCAATAATCTTCTTTTACTAATGAGGCCATAATTATCTGGACAGGAATTCCGTCTTTTCATCATTCTGGATTCCGGCTTCCGCCGGAATGACAACCAAGAGCCATGCCTCGGCGAGCCGGAGTCCAGTTCGAGGTTTTTAAAAGGCAACGTCCTCCAATTAATGTTTAGACTATAATGCCTTAGTAACTCTTCCTTCCTCCTACTGAAATCAGCAAAATCGAAACATCTAAAATTATTCATGCTTTCTCTTCATAATTATCACCTTTTTCGTGACCCCGACTACCCCTGGGATGCTTACTTCAGTCGTAAAAAAAGATGGTGAATAGGAGGCGGAAGGAACCGGTGTGCCCGGATGAGCCTCATAACCGCGTGACGAGGCTTGCCAAATCCTTGAAAAGGCGCCCTCGCCACCTCTGCCTTGATAATCCCTCGAAACCCCGCTAAAAACCCCTCAAACAAATCCAAGATCTTGTGCTAAAATTCCTTTCTTGACGCCCAATTCCTTTTTTTATATATTTGATCCACCCTTCTTATCAACCTACCCCAAAGCGAGTTCTTATCAACTCCTGGCGACCTTGATCTGTGGCGGACCTGGGAGAAGTGGGTAGACAGAGACAGGGGCGCCCAAGGGAGGTGCAGCGATGAAAGGTATCGCTAACGTGATTTGCCTCCTGGTCATGTGTTCGACCATGCTCAGCGCGTGTTCGACCCCGCCACCTTCGCTTCCCAGGAGCTACCTCATATCACAATCTGGGCCCCAGGACGCCAAGGAGATCTCCCGGCCCGTTTGGCTGGTGGCGGATAATCAAATTCACAACCTGTACGGGGAACCGATCCCCTTGCTTAGAACGGGGCTGGCCGATCAGCTCGTGGAGTGGGCTATTCGCTCTGTACAGCTCGACTTCTACGGCGAGTATCTCTTGAGGTGGTTTCTGGAGAAAAGGGCGAGCGCCTATCCGGTTCATCCGGTCATTCACCTCGGGGACGCATGCGATATTTCCTGTACGGGCGAGTTTGAGAGATTCCTGGAGATTATGTATCTGGCCAAGGGGAGCTGGGTCATGGCGCCGGGAAACCATGATGGCTTCTTCTTCGGCAATGAGCAGCGGGACCTCGAAGGCGATCATGATTGGTCCGATGCGTGCAAGAATGCCGGTGAGCCTATGACCAAGGACAAGTTCATCCGGCTCTATCTCAAGGTCCTGAACGATCAATACGGCCAAGAAGGCCGCCCTTTGTGGACAGGCCCTTCGATTCCGAGCCGGGGCGACTGGCGGGTTGACCCTCAAAAAAGCGCGGGAAGGGGTCATCTCTTTCTGAGTGCCGTTACGTGGAATATAGACGAAGCGCATCCATGGCGATCCTTTGTGGTCCAGGAGCTGGATCTCTCAGCTCCCGACGAGCCCGTGCAGGTCAAGGCCGTCATCTTGGACACGGTGCAATATCAATGGAAGCCCTCCCTCCTGCCCCTTTTTCTCAATGCCGGGTTGACGGGCGCACTCCGCGACAACCAGCTTGACGTCGTACGATCCTGGATTGGGCAGCCTCTCGGTGTGGACCCGGGGAAGCAAGGCCTCTGGGTCCTCATCGGCCATCATCAATTCCAGGCGCTCGGCAGGTCCTCGCAGGAGGGCGTGGATGACCTGCGGAAGCGCTCCGGGGCACTCTTGTACGTCTCCGCTCACGACCATCACGGAAAATTCGTGGTGAATGGCAAAGGCCATGAGGAGGGAAATTGGCTGGAGCTCAACATCGGCTCCATCCTCGATTGGCCGGCCGAGGCTCGCCGATTCGGACTGATCCGGGCAAAGGTTGAAGGGGCCAAAGGGCTTGCGATGCTCCAGAGACCTGCCCGCGCCTACCCGGAGGCCTTGAGACGATTGCGGATCCAACCCCAGGAGCCCGCTCGGGAGGAGGAATGGGCTGTGCTGCTGGACACGCCGCGGTACTTGATCGAAGAGTTGCTAAGAGAAGAAGGCGTTCCCGCTCACGAGAGACGGTGGGAGGCGACGCCCAACGACCCTGACTACTACTTGCGCCATGAGGACCTGCGGGATCTCGACGCCGTCAGGGCGGAGATCATCCTCAAGAGCACCTTGCTCGCCTCCCATCGCCGGCTCCTGGAGCACAATCCCACCGTGGCAGGTGCCGCAGGCGATTTCTGGCCGGAGGGTTGCAGTAGCGATGCCATGGTCATTGAGCAGATCGGCAGACTCCTGGGGGAGAGCCGGAGACAGCTTGAAACGTCAGAGAAACCAAAGGACGAGAAGGCGCTCTTGCAAGCCCTGACGGCCCAGCGCCGCGACCTCACTGGATTTCTCGTCGAATTCGACCGATTCGAGAGGCTACGCGCCGTACAGGACCCCGAGACCCGCCGCAGGTACCGGCTCAGCCAGGCCGTCTGGGCGAGTTGGTATGACTCGGTTCATTCGCGGAATGCGCCGGTGAATGCACGGTATATCGTCTTCCCACCGCCAAATGGCCCATAGGCTCCTCGCAGGATTATTCAACGGTCAGGTATGATTTTGAAGCAGGGGATATTTGGCTGCGGGATGTTGTTGCGTTCGTTGCATAACTCTTGCCCGTTTTCTTAAACGGCGTTAATTCCAGGCTACCGAATTTTTCCCCGGAAAGCGAAGGTTTCTTCCTAAACTCTTGTTTTTGAATCAGCCCCGCGAATGCAACCTTTTCTATGCATATCTTCAAGTTGGCATCGAAAATCGGGGCTATCTCTGAAGGGTACAGAGGCGTACTTTTTTCTTGACGATAAATTGCGCTAAGAGTAAATTCCAATTAGTAGCTCCTCCCCGTGGTCAAATAAACCCAACAACCTAACCTCTAACCTTCTGAGGATAAAAATGAGAAGGTGGGGTTATCAAAAAATGATCAAGTGAAGCCTCTAAGGGAGGCCAAAAACTCTCTTGGAGGTTTTTTGGTCATGTCCCAATGGCTTCCCACTAAAATCATAGTACCCCAAGGATGTCTATCAGCAAAATAATATCAAAAACACAACCGGAGCATCGGCTCATTCGCACGGAATTGCAGGCGGAAACAAAGAAACACGGCCCAAAAACAAGAACGTCAATTGGATAATAAAATACTGAGCGGATCTGCCCCGGCGGAAGAATGGAAAAAGACAGGGGACCCCCTTTTCGGGAAAGCAAAAAGGCTTCTTTACACCAGATTGCATTCATTTCAACAAATCTGAAAACAACACCACGGAAAGGAGGAAAAGATGAAAAGATTATTCTTATTCGCTGCCTTATTTGGCCTCGCGTTCGTGCTTGGATGTGCCGGGGAACTGGTTTATGTTAAGGATGCCAAACTGTTCAAAGTGGCCGATGATGGCTCAAACCAAGTTCCTATTAATGTCCAAGCGGCCCCCACGACGGGAGATAAGTATCATTGTCCAGATGTTAATCACAAGGGTGATATGGTGGCTTTCGTTTCCGGCACAGACGGATGTCTTTGTGCTCGGTTCCATATGGACGATGAAGATAGACGGCACCTCTCCCAAACAAATTACCCTTGGACCGGGCGACTTCGATCCAAGATGGTTTCCGGACAACAGGCCTTCCATAGCCTATTGGGGGAAGTGTGCCGATGATACCTTCGCGATCTGTACGATCAGCACCGACCTGCCAGGCCCCGCGAAGGGTAATAAAATTTGTGACACCAATGTTTTGGACCATGGTGGTTTTGACTTCATTCAATCACAGTCCAGCCCGCTTCGGATCATATATTCCCATAGTGCGCCAGGTCAACCTCGTAGACTTTACCAGCGGAATTTTGAGGTTGTGCCAACGTGCAGTGGTAGTCCTACCGAGATCAACCCCTTTCTACCTCCGGGTGTCGCCCCGGATGATCTAAAGGAGAGACTCCCGGCGGTTTCCTTTGCCCAAGGCATGATCGCCAGCGCTGTTGAGTGGCCCACCGTAGTGGGCATTCGGATACGGGGGGTCGATCAAAATGGAACCATCGGAGCGCCTTTGACATTTCAATTTCAGGACTTCGAAGGAATTACGGGTATTTCCTTTGCGGACGCAGATAAAAGGATTTATTTCTCAGCGAAACTTAAGCCTACAGATCCAACTCAACCGCCGCAATTTAAACTTTACTACATATCCCTCAGCGAATTTCTCCAGGCCATAAGAGATTGGATAACCAATCCACCGGCTTCGCTACCTTTTCCGCCTCCAGTGGTTACGCCGAAACTAATCGACGTGGGAGCAGGAAAAAGTAGTCATCCAAGCGGCGTAAAGAGTCCATGAACGCCTGGGCATGAAAGTTATACGGGGATCGGGGTCAGGTCTTGCTCCTTGCAGAGATCTTTAGCCACAAGGATGCGGGCCGGGGTGGCGTGTGTAAAAAAAAAGACCTGACCCCCAGGATGTTTTTCTTCAACAGGCAACGGGGGTTTCTGTTCCAAAGGGGAAAGTCAGAGGGGGGTCCTCCTGGTCTGATTTCTATCGTCGGTGTGAAAGGAGACTCGGTGGTTGTTAAAACGGTTGCACTTCCCATAGACGCTCCCATTGATCGGCTCATCGTGCAACTCAAGCCAGAGCTAAGGCCGAGGCAATTCGACATGAGACCCGCTTTTGAGGATTCTTGTAGGAAGAATCCAAAATCCCCATTATGCCGCGATCGGTGATGTTGTTTGTGCCCAGTTTCCAGAAGATCCCGGGTTCGTTATAGAAAGGGGTGCGCGATGGAGAGAAAATTTTTCCAAATCCTTTTCATCTTTCTTTCCATCTGCTTTCACGCTCTATCCGCAAGCGGTCAACCTGCAAACAAACCAGACCTCATCCCAAAGGAAGTCTTCTTTGATACGGACAATGTTCTTCGGGTGATTCTTAAGAACGAAGGGGATGCAGCGGTTCCGGTCAATCAGGGAAAACTGTCAATCTTCGTCGATGGACGGCTTGCGGGTGAGTACCCCTTGACCAGCTTCGGGGACCAAACCTTTCGAGTCCCAGGTGGTAGCTCAACCCTGCGTACAAGCCTTCGAATCGGAGGAAAGAACCGGCGGATCGCAGTACATATCGATCCTGAAAACGAGGTGGATGAGTCCAATGAAATTCAGAATACCTTATCCCGCACGTTCACACCACGCCCAAAATCCGGCCCTGATTTCATCATCAGCAACCTTGAGCTGGAACCTCGACCTGGTTTGAAGACGGAACCGAAATATTCGCTTAAGGTTAGAATAAAAAATATTGGTTCCAGGGATTCCCCAGCAAACCTCAAGGTTAGGCTGAAATTGGCTGTAAATAATGCGGTGGTTGCTAATCTTACGCGATTCCTACCGGCCCTGCAGGCGATGGGTGGTTCAACGACCATCATCTTTGAGCCGCCAAGGCAAGTCTTTCAACCGATTCGGCCTGGCGTTGTTAAGAAAGCTAAAGTCAGGGTGGAGTTGAGTACCGATCATCTCTTTGATGAAATTGATAATACGAATAATATACGAGAAGAGATTCTTCCAGGTGGACCATCCCTGTCGCCTTACACGGCACTCCTGGGGCTTCCAGAAATTAAGTATAACATCGGCTGGGAGGGGAGTAATGGGACGATTTATTATTCCGATTGGACAGAGAATCAGAAAGCGGATCTTAACCAGGCGATTTTGACACTGGAAAGGGGGGATCCACAAGCCTTGCTGGATCCGCCTGTTTTGTTGGACGGTTTATATATCTCCGCAGATGATGCTTGGAAGATTTTTCTCGCTCACATCGCGCAGTCGTTATGGGTAGAGGTACATGGGGTGGTAGGGTGGCATCTGACTGATTTTTCTTATGGTCAACTTATGAATCTTTTAGACAGCTATTACCTCCTGAGATACGAGGCGGCAACCAATAGATACTTCTTCGATGTCATGCCGTTGGGGATGGTTACGGCATGGAATCCCAGGATCTGCTATGAGTTTCTTTCCAATATGAAAATGATTAAATCAACTCAGCTTGAAACATTATACTCTCTGACCGATTGGGTACGTGGGCGTCTCATCCATTTCGTATCTGGTGAAATCAACATGGATCTGTTCGGTTACCCAGGCCTCCCTCCCATTGATAAGATGCTTTATCCTCTTGCTGGCAAGCGTCATAAAACAATGGGCTGTTGGGGAACATCAGGTTTTTATGGAGGGGTGTTGCGAAGCATCAATATCCCGGTGATCCACCAGACCATAGGACTTTCCAGTGACCTACCTCATAGCCGCCCAGAATTTCCTTCCATGGATAGAAGTTTGGTGCACGGGGATGATCCGTATTCACAAACCCTTACTCCCTCTGGGGCTGTGATTCCTTCATCGAAGATGTTTTATACTTTATCTGAAATGACTACGAAATTTATAAACCCGACCGTGGATTGCGTTGAGAATCAATGCAACTCGACCGGTGATCAGGCAAGCTACAATTCTAGCAAAGATCATTGGCAGCTTGCTTACGACTATATGTCTGATTATATTCTTTATGTTTATTCAGAATACGGTGCTCAATATCTCAATGACTCCCTGCGCGGCCCACGCATGGGGCCCACTTCCAGCGTCCAACAGCTTGCAAAACCCTATTTTACGGACGCAGAGAGGGCTGCCATGGTGACCGCAGTTGAAAATAAAGTCAGAGAAATTGGAGGAGGCGATCTGGATGCAGGTAAGAGCAAGGTCATGGCCAGGTATTACCGTTTTCATGAAAATAAGTAGTGCTTCGCAAAAGGGAGAAAAGTTTTAACGCCAGCGTTTCCTCTTTTTCCACCCATGGTTTTTCTTCAATATATTAGGGGGTTGAGTTCCCTTGAAGCACAATTGCTTTTTCATTATACTCACCGTACCTAAAAGCGAGTTTTATCAATTAATCATAGCGAATTTGGAGAAAGGAAAAGAGAATGAAAAATAGAAATAGTCTGTGAAGGGACGGGGTCAGACTTGATTATTGATTTTATGGAATAAGAGTAAAAGGGCAACGCCTAACAAATTACTCCAACGGCTTACAGCCACCGCTGACTTAAATCGTTATGCTCACTTTCAACCGCTAATCCTTGACCATCAAATCTATCTCCGACCGCACCTTTGTAGGTGTAATACTCCGATGAAATTTATCTGGGCGTAGGCCACTAAAGAATTTGCAGGCAGGAAACCCAGGAAGGTCCTTACCTCCGCCGGTATTCGGCTCGAAACCTTCTTACCGGCGGGTCTTCCTTGTCCAAATATTCTTCAAAGACAAGCTCCCGGAGTCCATGGGTGGTAAATTCGTTCAACTCCTCCCGTATCAGGGGCCAGGGCATTTCTCCTTTCGGCTCTTCCGGTTTCCGACCCCGGGCGATAACCAGGAGGGTACCTCCAGGGGCTACGAAGTCGGTGATGCACTGAATCGCCCGTCCCCGGAGATCCGGGGGCAGGACCTGGAGGGTGTAGGATTCCAGGACAAAGTCGAAGGCCCCCTTCCAATCCGGAGGCGGATGGAAGAGATCGTGGACGAGGTAGCGGACCTTTGACCCTGGGAACCGTCTCTTGCACCAGCCGATGGCGGCAGGAGAGATATCAAAAGCCGTTACATCAAAGCCCAACCCTGCCAGGCGTTCGGCATCATCCCCCAGGCCACAGCCAATTTTCAAAGCCCTTTTCCCCTGCCCTTGAGGTTTTTTCTTGGCCAGCCACTCTTCGAAGTTGGGATTGACCTTCTGATCGGCCCAGGGAATCTTAGAAACATCCCCCTCGGCATAGAGGGCCTCAAACCACCCCAGAGGATCCCCGCGGTCAACGTATTCTTTGGCTAATTTTCTGGCGAATTGACGAGACATATATCAAATTCGGAATTCGGAATGTGGAATGCGGAATGAAAAACAACCTTCCAACGCGGAAGGCGGATTGCGAAGTGCGAATTTACGAAACTGTTTTTATTTCTTTGTATTTACTCTATGCCCCATGCTCCCTGCTCTCGGCGATATTTTCTGTAAATTACCATCGATCCGGGGAAACCGCAAACAATGGCTCGTCAAACGGGAATGGGGGCGATGACCTGGGAGGAGGCAAACATCCAGGCGACCAGCAAAGCATTGACCAGCGCTCCCAGGTAAATCTTCCCCGTAAGCTGGAAGAAAAAAGTGGAGAGGATGGAAGTGATGGCCAGGAGGGCCAGGGTGTGAAAGAGGCTGATCATGAAAACCACGAAGAGCCCTCCAGGACCCTCAAAGGGAATAAACCCGGTGGTAAATAAGGGCACATACTGCACCGCCAAAAGGAGGAGCAACGGCCCTACCAGAGCCAGGACGTTCCAGAAGGACCAGTTGAGAAAGGTATTAAGCCAGGTGTCTTTCCTGGGCCTCCGGAGCTGCCCGTGCAGAAAGGGTCCGGTCAACAGGAAGCAGATCAGAAGAAAAGGGAGATACAGGGAGAACATCCCCCAGCGATAGGGAGTCAGGTCGCTGGCAAAGGGCCAGACGAACCGGAAGTCCACGATCCAGATTCTCTCCAGGGTGTACTGGCTGAGGTAGGCGAAGGCAAAAAGAATCCCTCCCAGAAGAACCGTTTTTAAAATGATCTGCCCAGGAAAAGCCATGCGATCCTTTTCGTAGGAAACCCCCAGGTCGAATAAATTCATCTCCCGGGCCCCCTCCCGTCTATACCACCTTCGAAGGAAAATGAAACCGATGAGGTTGACCCACAGGAACCACCAGACGATTCCATTCACCATCATCATCGGGAACAGCCCGTCGATGGGCACGAGGTATCGATGGACGCCGAAGAGGACCAGGATCAGCGGGAGGTAGAGGCAAAGGAGGATCCCGTTCAGGGAGGCATATTTGAAATAGGCCGGCAGGGAGCAGGCATAGGAGCCCGATGGACTTCCCCGAAGGGGGGCGAAGAAATCGGCCCTGAGCAGCATGAGCGCCAGAGGCAGGATCGCGGCCAGGCAGGCCAGCATGGCGATCAGCGTCGTCCCTTCCTTGATCATCCATATTTGCCTGCTTTTTTTGACCCAGTTCTTCGGGTCCGGGCGGAGGGCGTTCTTCATCCACTCCACGGTCTCGGCGATGGAGGCTAAGTTGTGGGACTCCTGGACGTGGGTAATTCGCGGGATGAAGACCCGCCGCGCCGTGCCTTGGGCAAAGTCACCGTAGGTTTCGCCCAGTTTCGGGTTCGCCACCGGGAAGACGCGCCGGGTCTGCTCCGTGTTCATCCATTCTTTCTCCAGGTCCCGCGTCCCGGTCATGCGCTTGCGAAACTCGTCCCACTTTCCCATGATCATCAGCATGTTCTTGGGGAGGTCCGGCGAAGCTTCCGGGGTATAAGCAAAACCGGTGATGACCAGGGCCCCAACCGTGGGATCTTTCAAAGCAACCCGGTAGGCCATCTCGGCTCCCAGGCTGTGCCCCAGCATCCCCACGGAGTCCCCTTTGACGAAGGAAAGCGAACGGAGATATTTCAGCGAGGTGGTGCCGCCGTAGGTGGGGTCGAAATTGGCCTCCCGGGGGTTGTTGGGCTCCCCCGAGTTTCCCCGGCCGATGGCGTCAATATTCAGGACGACGAATCCCCTCCTGGCCAGCTCGATGCTGTAGGCATCCCCGGTCTCGCGGTTGTTCTGGTAGCCGTGGATGTAGACCACTCCCGGGGCCGGGTGGGCGGGAGTTGCCGAAACGGGCCTCAGCAGCTTGGCTCGAATGCGAATGCCGTTGTAATTCTTGTAGGTAACATTGGAGACATCGACCTTGCCGAAGTCCGTCTGAATGAACCACCCGTTCAGCGAGGCCAATATCAACAGGACGATAAAGATCAGGAATATGATCGGCGCTTTTCGCGGATGATGGGGATCGAAAAGATCCTTGGTGTCGATATTTCACCTCCCGTGTCTTCGAGGATTCGAAGATGGGTTCAAAGACACCATAGCAAAATCCTCCATTCGCTTCAATATGGTTCTTCAATGAGCCTCCCTTTTCTTGGTGATCTTCCCCTCCTCCTGGCCCGGAGGTCATTTCCAAGAAATTCGTTGACACCCCATCGCGGAATTGATATTTCCAAAAGAACGATCGATTTGGATGTCCCGGCGGACCTGCTGGAGAGAAGGAAGACGGACTGGAAGCTTCCCCCCGGGGTTCAATTGCCCAAAGGGTCTCTACTGGAACGTTACCGGCGGTCTGTAGGTTCGGCGATGAGAGGATGTATCCTGGAATAAATGTAACCAATCCACCCAAGAAAAGAGAGGGAAAGGCAATGAAAAAGGTAACCATTCATACGTTGTTGGAGAAAAAGCAAAAAAAGGAGCCCATTACCTGGCTGACGGCCTATGATTTACCGATGGCCCAAATGGAAGAAAAGGCGGAGATCGATATCATTTTAGTGGGGGACTCGATCGGGATGACGGTTTATGGCTATGATTCCACTCTCCCCGTGACCATGGACCTTCTGATTCCGCATACCCGGGCCGTGCGGAAGGGGGCTCCCAATGTTTTTCTCATCGGCGACATGCCGTACATGACCTACCAAATCAGTAAAGAGGAAGCCATCCGGAATGCCGGCCGCTTTATGGCGGAATGCGGCTGCGATGCCATCAAGCTGGAAGGGGGAAGAGAGGTGGTGGATACGGTCAAGGCCCTGATCAAAGCCACGATTCCGGTGGTAGCGCACTTAGGCCTGACCCCGCAGTCCATTGCCATGTTTGGCGGGTTCAAAGCGCAGGGCCGGGATGCTTTCGGGGCCCTGCGAATCATCGAAGATTCAAAGGCGTTAGAAGACGCCGGGGTTTGTATGGTCCTGCTGGAGGCGGTTCCTCCGGAGGTGGGAAAAGTCGTAACCGAACGCGCCAAAGTTCCGGTCATCGGCATCGGCGCGGGTCCTCATACCGACGGACAATGCCTGGTCGTTCATGATATGTTGGGGATGTTCGAGGCTTTTACTCCGAAATTTGCCAAGAAATATGTGGATCTTCGCGAACAGACGGTCAAAGCTTTTCAGGTCTTTAAGGAAGACATTAGAAAAGGAGAATTCCCAAAACCGGAACATTGTTACCGCATGCCCGCCGAGGAAGTGAAGAAACTGGAGGAGATGCTAAAAGGCAAAGATTGAGGGACCCTTTCGTTTCAGATTCTCGGAGTGAAAGATATACCGAAAAAATTAGGAAGCTGCCACGTTCTTTTTCGCGGCCATGTTCTACTATGGCCTATATCAGACCATCTACAACGCCAGGCAGACCTCGCCCACCATCGGCCTGGTGATGACCATCCCCTATGCCTCGCTGGCAGTCTGCGGCGTGACCGGCATGACCCCCGACCGCCTGAGCAAGGCCATCTGGCCGCCATTTTTTGTGGCCCGGGTGGTACCGGCCATCGTGACCTATCTGCCCTGGCTCAGCACTTATCTTCCCAGACTTGCGCTCGGGCGTTAGGCCCTCGGGCTTCTTTGCCCCATTAAGAAACTGCCTTGAAGCCTTACATTCTTATCCGCGTTCATCCGTGTCCAATTATCTTTTTTATCTTCCGTAAAATAGCCGCGGCGGCCGCAGCATCTTCCAAACCTCGTCGCAGGCGTCAATTTCTTCTTTGGAGAGCTTGATATCCACGGCCCCGAGGTTCTCCTCCAGCTGGGTCATGGAGGTCGCTCCGTTGACGATGGAAGTGATTCCCGGGGTGTTCAACACCCAGGCCAAGGCGAACTGAGACAGGCTTTTGCCGTGGTCGGCGGCGATTTTTCTCAGTTGTTCCACGGCGGCAAAATTCAGCTCGTCCCAGTACTTCTGGTTATAGGTGTATCCCCATTTCGCCAGGCTGAAGCGCGCCCCTTCCAGGGGGGCCTTGCCTTTTTCGTATTTTCCGGTGAGGAGGCCGGCTGCCATGGGGCTGAAGGGGCAAACACCGATTCCTTCCTCGCGGCAGAGAGGAAGCAGTTCATACTCGATGTCTCGGGTCAGCAGGTTGAAGGGAGGCTGGATGACGTCCCACCGCGCCAGGTTGTGCTTGTCGCTGATCCATAGGGCCTTGCAGAGCTGAAAGGCCCGGAAATTCGAACACCCCAGGTACCGTACTTTCCCCTGGCGGACCAGGTCGTCCATGGCCCGGATGGTCTCTTCCAGGGGGGTGTCGTAGTCCGGCATGTGGGCGTAGTAGATGTCCAGATAATCCGTTCCCAGCCTCTTCAGGCTTCCCTCCACGGCCTGCAGGATGTGCTTGCGGGAAAGCCCCATGTCGTTCGGGCCCGTCCCCTCCCCTCCCGGCCAGGGAGTGAAAGGCTTCGGCCGCGCCAGGTCAAGGGGGCCGGAGACCCTCTGCTCCCCGTACTTCGGCGCCAGTTTCCTCAAATGGCCGGCCTTGGAAGCCAGCACCAGGGAGTCCCGCTTTCCCTTGATCGCCTTGCCCACGATCTGCTCGGTCACCCCGTTCACGTACATGTCGGCGGTGTCGATGAAGTTCACCCCCGCGTCCAGGGCCCGATCGATGATCCGATGCGATTCCTTTTCCTCCACCTGGCGGCCGAAAGTCATGGTTCCCAGGCAGAAAGCGGAAACCTTCAACCCCGTTTTACCCATCTTTCGGTATTCCATTCGATGACCTCCTCATTCGTCACAAGATGAAACCGATAGGTCTCTATTTAATAACACTAAATCGAATTTTTTTCACCCCGCCTTTTCAAACCGAAGGCCGTCTTGCCCCCCTTCACTTTTCGCAAAGCAGGCAGAAGATGGATTGAATTTCAGGCGTTGCCCGGCCCGGAAGCAAGGGCGTTACGCGCAAAAACCATGAGGCACGATTCATTTTCTAGACCGGGCGGGCTTTTAAATGCCGTCATGCCCGTAAGGAACAAAGTAATTCCGAATTCCACAGGCCGATCCGAGCTGGGCGCCCGGTGGGCCCGCCTCCAAATTGCGGAATGCCGATTGCGGAATGCGGATTGAAAAAGAAAACCAAAAAATCCGAAATCCGAAATCCGCAATCCGAAATACCTGGGCCGATGCTTTTTGCGCGTAACGCCCTTGCTCCCGGGCCACAAGCTTGCTTTCCCACAGGAAAGAGTGCCGCAAAAGTGAAGGTGGGCAAGGGAGGCCTTGAGTTGACAAGGCGTTTCAGAGTAGATTATAAAAGGAATGGACTTTGACGCAAGTCAAATCTCTGGGATCATCTCCAAATTCGTTGAAAGCCAAAGAGCGGGTCTATCCAGAATTTCCTGTGATCTCAGGGGCCCGGAAGAAAAGTCATCTTGCTTGCAATCATGAGGCATCTATCGCTTCCTACCTGTGGCGGGGGGGTTCGGCCATGTCTTCGAAGCTTTCTTATCACGCCCCCGCTGCGCTTTGCGGATGACCGGCAGGGAGTCAATGGAAAGCGGATATCCCGCCGATGCTTGCGGCGCAAGCTGCCTTTCCTTCCGGGCCCTTGGCAAGCTTTCATGAAAAATCTGATCAACGATTTAAGAGATGGACCAATCTCTGAATCGAACCTAAAGGAGGATTTCAATCATGCCTGACGCTGTGATCGTGGAAGCGGTGCGGACCCCCATCGGACGGCACGGGGGAATCTTGAAATTGGTCCGTCCCGACGACCTGGCCGCCCTGGTGCTTGCCGAGGTGGTGAAGCGGGCGAAAGTGGACCCGGCGCTGGTGGAGGAAGTGTATCTGGGCTGCGCCAATCAGGCCGGGGAAGATAACCGGGACGTGGCCCGCATGGCCCTGCTGCTTGCGGGTTACCCCGTTGCGGTCGGGGGGGTAACCTTCAACCGCCTCTGCGCCTCGGGGCTCAGCGCGATCAACGCCGCGGCGCGGGCGATTAAATCCGGAGAGGGAGAGGTGTACGTCGCCGGGGGGGTCGAATGCATGACCCGAGCCCCCTACGTCATGGCCAAGACGTACCCTGAATTTGCCTTTGGGAATGTGACAGTCTATGATACCACCATCGGCTGGCGTTTTCCCAATCCCCGGATGAAAGAAAAATACGGAATCGATTCCATGGGGGAGACAGCGGAAAACATCTACGAGCTCACCCGTTCCATCTCCCGGGAGGAACAGG
This sequence comes from uncultured delta proteobacterium, assembly GCA_963802665.1. Lineage (GTDB taxonomy): Bacteria > Desulfobacterota > SM23-61 > SM23-61 > SM23-61 > SM23-61. The sequence goes on from CAWDJO010000007.1 coordinate 68,089, forward strand.
ACCGGTTCTCCCTCGAAAGCCATCGCCGCGCCGTGGCGGCCATCGAATCCGGCAAATTCGGCGAGGAAATCGTCCCCGTGCCCGTCCCCCAGCGGGGAAAGGACCCCATCTTGGTAAGCCGGGACGAACATCCCCGGGCCGACACTTCCCTGGAAGCCCTGGGCAAGCTCCGCCCGGCCTTCCGGGCCGGCGGGACGGTGACCGCGGGGAATTCTTCCGGGATCAACGACGGAGCGGCGGCCGTCCTTCTGATGAGCGACCGCAAAGCAAAAGAACTGGGTCTGAAGCCCTTGGCCCGAGTCTTGACCTCGGCCGCCGCCGGGGTGGAACCCCGGGTTATGGGCCTCGGCCCCATCTACGCCACCCGCAAGGCCCTGGCCCGCGCCCGGCTGACCCTTGAGCAGATCGGGCTGATCGAACTGAACGAAGCCTTTGCCGTGCAGGCCCTCGCAGTGATGAGAGAGCTGGGATTCCGGCATGAAATTACCAACGTCAACGGCGGAGCCGTGGCCCTGGGTCATCCCCTGGGATGCAGCGGAGCCCGGCTGATGACCACTCTGGTTCACGAAATGCGCCGCCGCGCGCCCAAGGAAAAAAGGCCCTATTATGGTCTGGTAACCCTTTGCGTGGGAGTCGGCCAGGGCGAAGCGACAATTGTAGAGTGGATCGGGGGTTAAGGGAGCTGGTTTTTCAGGCTTTGGCCGCAGTGGGGGCAGGTTTTAGGATCCCCCGGGTAGGGCTGGCCGCAATAAAAGCAGGGAGTCGCGCTGGAGGGAGCGGGGGCGCGCCCCGGGACTTTGACGAGCTGCTTTCTCTTGTTCCGGTAAAAAAAATAGAGGGGAAGAAAAACGATCAGAAGGAAGAAGACGCCGATGGCCCAGAGGAGGCCCTGCATGAAAGTGTACCCGTGCTTCTGGGAGTCAAAGAAAACCCATAGGGCCACGATCAGCGGAACCACGTAAAAAAGGATAAAAAGGAAGCCCATCCTGGATTCTCCCCAAAACAGCTCATAGCTCATAGCTCATGGCTCATTGGAAAAAATAATGGGCCTACCGCTGTGAGCTATCAGCTATGAGCTATGAGCTATTTTTTCAGGCTGTCATACCACTCCAGATTTTTCTTGATCAGTTCCGGAATGGGCAGTTGGTAAGGACAGCGGGGCAGGCAATCCCCGCATTCCGTGCAGTCCCGGGCCTTCTCCGCCACCCCCTTGACCCAGGCGATCTCATCGGGATTTCCGAACCGCCGGATGACGGACTTGATTCCCATCATGAGCTGGATGTTGATCCCCTGCGAGCAGGGCTGGCAGTAATCGCAGCGGCGGCAGAATTGTTTGTCGAGTTGTTGCCTCAGCTGTTGAATACGTGCCTGGTCTGCTCCGCTGAGAGGCAGGCCATCGGAATAGATCTTCCAGTTCTCCCGCGCCTTCTCCACTGTCTCCGACCCCGGGATGGGGACGATGTCCGGGGTGGACAGGACATAGCGCACGGCCAGGCCGGCATCCTCGATGACCCCGCCAGAGAAGGGTTTCATGCCCAGAACTCCCACATCCTTGGCCCGTGCCACGGGGAGGATCCTCCGCGCGGCGTCCGGCTCAAGAAAGCTGTAGCAGGTCATGATCACCTCAAAGCGATCTTCTTGGAGCACCTTCTCCAGGATATCCAGGCTGTGGCTGGTGAGGCCAATATGATCGATGAGCCCCTCCGCTTTGGCTTTCTTTAATCCCTCGATAGGCTCCCCCGGGTCCCATGACTTTTTCATAATCTTCCGTCTTGGAAACATTGTGCAGGTGGTAGATATGGACCTTCTTCACCCGCAGCTGACGCAGGCTCTCTTGAACGTCGTCATAGATCTTTTCCGTCCGGTTGGAGGATTTCGTGGAAAGAATGACCGAGCGGGAGGTCTTGGAGAGCGCCAATCCGATCCGCCGCTCGCTGGTCGTATAGGCCCGGGCCGTGTCTATGAGGTCCACCCCCATTTCCACCGCGGCCTGCACCACGGACACCGCCTGTTCCTCGCTCACTCGCTGAATGGGGATTGACCCCCAGCCTAATTTCTTAACCGTAATGTTGGTTCGACCCAGTCTGACTTTTTCCATAAAATTCCTTTAACGATCAGCTTTCAGCGTTCCGAACCCCCCTCAGCCTTTCCGTTCGGCTGGGCTCACGACGAAGCCCTCCCCTCCGACAGGGGCAGAGGGATGAAATAAGAGAGCTGAGCGCTGACCGTTGACGGCTGAGTGCTTGTCCGTTTCTTTCTCGGATCCCACTTTCTCGGGTCCCATTTTTTCGTATCCAGCTTTCCCTGGAAGAACAACAAGGCAAGAAGAATCAAAAAACCAATCAGAATATAAATGACCGAACGCCCCAGGCCGGAAGAGGGGGCTATGGGTTTCGGCGAGTGGGGGGACGGCGGGGGCTCGGCCGTCTCATAATGGACAGATTCCGCAGGGGCGGGAGCACCGGGCATCGGAGGAGCTTCCGGTAATTCCATCAGCACGCTCCCCTGAACAATCTGATCTTTCCGGGTCCCTTCGAGGAGGAGGCTGGCTTCCTCTCCTGCCTGAGCCGTTTGCACCAGGCGGCGGGAGACCTCGATCGCGGCGACAACCGCGCTGGCCATTTGGCCGTTCGTGCCGATAAACCCGATTTCATCGCCAACGGACACGGATCCTTTGTCCACCCTGCCGGCGACCACCACCCCCTTTCCGGGGATGGTATAGACTTTGTTGGCCACAAACCGGAATTCCCGTCCCCTATCCATTTTCTTTCCTCCACCGACGATTTGCCCCAGCTAAAAACCTAATCGGGACACAGATGAACACAGATAAACACAGATAAAGAATGCCTAAAATTCGAAATGCCTAAAATGCCTAAAATTTAAAACATGGATTTAGCGCCTTTAACTCCGAACTCCATCCGGGCGCGCAGCAGCGCGCCCCTACAATCTCCAAATTTTTTTTGGGCACGGATGAACGTGGATTAAAACGGATAAAGGATTAAGGACAAACGCAGTAACCAGTAACGAGTAACGGTTTTTCTCTGCGCCCCTACGCCTTCTCCACCGTCACACAGGTCATCGTCCGGGAAACCCCGTCCGTTCCCCGAATCTTGGAAAGGATGACCTCTCCCAGTTCGTGGAGATTCTTGGCCTCGACCAGCAAGATGATATCAAAAGGCCCCGTGACGGTATGGGCTGATTTCACCTCCTTGAGCTTGGTCAACCCCTCGAAGGCGCTCTTGGTCTTGTCCGCTTCCACCCGGATCAGGACATACGCGGAGACAGCCATGGGAACCCTCCTTTGAAAATGCCTAAAATTGGGAATGCCTAAAATGATTCAATTTCTCTTATTCCGCATTCGGTATTCCACATTCTTTCATGGACTACCGGATCACGCCCTCTTTGCGCAATCGTTCCATCATCTTTTTATTATATCCTAATCCCTCCAGGATTTCTTCGGTGTGTTCTCCGATTTCCGGAGCGGGCGTACGGGCTTCGCCGGGAGTTTCGGAAAATTTGATGGGGACTCCGATTTGTTTGATCCGTCCGGCCTTGGGGTGCGGGATCTCCACCAGCATCTTCCGGTGAAGAACATGGGGGTCGGAGAAAGTCTCTTCCAGGGAATGGACGGCGGTTACGCAGGTATCCTGTTTCATCAGGATGTCCAGCCATTCCTTCCGGGTTTTGGTGAGAAAGATGCGGGTCATTTCCTCTTTGATCTCCTGCGTCCGGGGCTCCCTCTCCTTGGGAACCTGGTGGGCCCATTCCGGCTTGCCCAGAGCCCGGGACAGGTTGGCCCAGAACTTGTCCTCCAGAGCCCCCACGGCCAAATACTTCCCGTCTTGGGTCCGGTAGGTCTGATACTGGGGCAGACCCCCGGTGAGCCTCCGTTCCCCCATTCGGGGAGATTCCCCTTCGGCAAAAAAGAGAGCGGCGGCATCCGGAATCAAGGAGACGACCCCGTCCAGCATGGAGATATCCACAAATTGACCCCGGCCGGTCTTCTGCCGGGCCATGAGAGCGGCCAGAATCCCGATCACCGAGTAAAGCCCTCCAGCCACCAGGTCGGCAATCTGGATCCCGGGGATGGCGGGTGGGCCGCCTTGGGGCCCGGTGAGGCCCAAAATTCCGCCGATCCCGATATAGTTTATATCGTGCCCGGCAAGGTCCCGGTAGGGGCCGTCTTGGCCAAATCCGGTAAGAGAACAGTAGATCAACCGGGGATTGACCTTCTCCAGGTCTTTGTATCCCGCCCCCAAGCGATCCATCACTCCCGGGCGAAACTGTTCGATCAGGACATCGGCCCCTTTCTCAACCATCTTCAAAAGGATGGATCGCCCCTCAGGCTTTTTTAGGTTGAGCGTGATGCTCTTCTTGCTCCGGTTCAGAAGAAGATGCCGCGACCCGATTTGCTGGATGTGCGGCGGATACCAGCGGGCGTAATCCCCCTGCTCGGGTTCTTCGATCTTGATGACCTCGGCCCCCAGGTCTCCCAGGAGCATGGTCCCGTAGGGCCCCGGCAGGAGCCGGGTCAGGTCCAGGATGGTAATTCCCTCTAAAGGCCTCATAAAAAAACCCCAAAGACAATGGGACACAGATGAACACAGATATAGCACAGATTCTACAAGCAACAGATAGAAATCTCAAACAAAATCCACTTTTCTGCTTATCTGTCATTCATCTGATCTGCGTTTATCTGCGTCCAACTATTTTAAATCTTCACGTTTTCCTGGACATATTTGACGATGTTCTCGGTGGAGGTTCCCGGGCCGAAGACATCCTTGACGCCCACCGCTTTCAGCGCCGGGATATCCTCCTCGGGGATGACCCCTCCTCCCAGGACCAGGAGGTCCTTGACTCCCTTTTCCTTGAGGAGTTCCATCACCCGGGGGAACAGATAATCGTGCGCCCCGGACAGGATGCTCATCAGCAGAGCATCCACGTCCTCCTGGACAACGGCCGCGGCGATCTTCTCCGGCGTCTGGCGCAGCCCGGTGTAAATCACTTCCATCCCGGCGTCACGCAGCGCCCGGGCGATAACCTTGGCCCCGCGGTCATGGCCGTCCAGTCCCGGCTTGGCCACCAATACTCGAATCTTCCTTTCCGCCATGTCTCCAACCTCCCTGCAAAATGACGACCGCGGACCGCAGACCGACGACCGCCCCCTCCTGAAGCCAAGCGGGATAAAACGGTCCACGGTCTCCCGTCGGCGGTCCGTTTTTTACACGGTCACGATCGGTTCGTACTCGCCGAACACTCCCCGCAGGACGTCGCACATCTCTCCCAGGGTGCAGTAGGCCCGGACGCACTCCAGGATGGGAACCATGAGATTTCCATCCCCATTGGCCACTTTCTTCAGTTCCGCCAGCGAAGCCTTGGCTTTTTGCGAGTTCCGGGAAGACTTCAGCTCGGCGATCCGCCTGACCTGCACTTCCCGGACCCGGGGATCCACTTTCAGCAGCCCCTTGACCGGGGGTTCTTTGACCTGGAATTTATTGACCCCCACCAGGACCCGGCCCCCCGCTTCGATCTCCCGCTGGTACCGGTACGAACTCTCCTGGACCTCCTGCTGGATGTATCCCTTCTCGATGGCGCTCACCGCTCCGCCGATCTGATCGATCTTGGCGATGTATTCGGCCGCCCCTTTCTCGATCTCATCGGTCAGTCTCTCCAGGTAAAAAGAACCGCCCAACGGGTCCACCGTATCGATCAACCCCGATTCATGGGCGATGATCTGCTGCGTACGGAGAGAGAGGCGCACCGACTCTTCCGTGGGCAGGGCCAGGGCCTCATCATAGGAACAAACCGCCAGGGATTGGCATCCGCCCAGGACCGCGGCCATGGCCTGGAAGGTCGTCCGGACGAGGTTGTTGAGGGGCTGCTGCGCGGTGAGGGTACACCCTCCCGTCTGGGTATGGAAGCGCAGCATCCAGGAACGCGGGTCTTTGGCTTTGAAGCGCTCCTTCATGATCTTGGCCCAGAGCCGGCGGGCGGCCCGGAATTTGGCCACCTCCTCCAGAAAGTTGATGTGGGTGTTGAAGATCCAGGAGACCCGGGGAGCGAAGTCGTCGATGTTCAGCCCGGCCTTCACTCCCGCTTCCAGGTAGGCGATGGCAATGGCGAAGGCGAAAGCCACCTCCTGGACGGCGGTTGAGCCGGCTTCCCGGATGTGGTAGGCCCCCACGCTGATCGTGTTCCACTGGGGTACCTCCCGGGAACAGTATTCGAAAATGTTGGTGATCAGCCGCATGGACGGCTGGGGGGGAAAGATGTAGGTTCCCCGGGCCACGTATTCTTTGAGCACGTCATTCTGGATGGTTCCCCGCAGGTCGGCCGACTTGACCCCCTGCTTCTCGCCCACGGCGATGTACATGGCCATGAGGATGGCGGCCGTGGCATTGATGGTCATGGAAGTGCTGACCTTGTCCAGGGGAATCCCTTTGCACAGAACCTCCATGTCCGCCAGGGAGTCGATGGCCACTCCCACCTTCCCCACCTCGCCCTGCGAGAGGGGATGGTCGGAGTCGTACCCGATCTGGGTGGGAAGGTCAAAAGCCACCGACAGGCCTGTCTGCCCTTGCTCCAGGAGGTATTTATAGCGTTTGTTGGACTCCTCCGCGGTGGCAAAGCCCGAATACTGGCGCATGGACCAGATCCGGCCCCGGTGCATGGTCGGCTGAATCCCGCGGGTAAAGGGATATTCTCCCGGAAAGCCCAGCTTTTGGGAATAATCGAATTCGGGAATATCGCCAGGCGTGTAGAGGATGTCGATATCCATTCCCGAAGTGCTCTGAACCTTCTCCGGCGCTTTTTTCAGACAGCGTTTTCCCCAGTCCTTTTTCTCGTCCAGAATTTTCTTCGCTTCCATCTCGCCTTCTTCCTCCGTCTTGACGCCCTTCCAACTGTTTCACCAGCCAGGGAAGGTGCGATCTTATGCGGAAACCGGCGTTATCTTAAACCAACGGGAAAAAATTTTCAAGAATTTACTCTTCGGATTTACTCTGCGGTCGGGGAATGAGCCAGAAGGCCGGAGGGGGAAAAGCACACCTCATCATCTTCCCGCGAAGAAATAAATCAGGCTGAAGACAAAAAGAAAGACAACCGACGTGGCCACAACGACCCCGATCGGGAGTTTGGGGGAGTTCGCGTTGTCGTGTTCTCTCCAGATGGTTCCATTTTTTTCCGTGCCGCCCCCGGAAAATATGGAGCCGATCCACCCCGGAAGGCGATAAGGATGAGCGCTCAGGTGATTGATCTTCGTCACTTCCCGGCCCAGGAAATTCTGAATTCCCGAGCGCAACGCGTTCAGAGGCTGGTTGCAGAACCAAAGCAGGCCTCTGCCGAACATCCGGTAAAACCAGTCGGTGTCCAGGCTGATGGTCGATTCCCCGCCCAGTTTGTCGATGTACAGCCAAAAGGCGGCACCGGTGAAGAGGAGCAGCTGCATCATGGCAATGATCTTGTCGGGGGTGAAAGGCTGGTAATCGACCGGGTAGGGCAGGATCGAGTACAGCAGCTGGGGATATACACCGGTCAACACGCACAGGAAAGCCGTGGCCCCCATGGCCAGGAGCATGTTCAAAGGAGGCTCCCGGGCCTCGATCCGGTCCTCCCGGCCCGTGGGTTTGCCGAACCAGGTCCCCCAGGGGAGTTTCAGCCCGGTATGCAGAAACGTCCCGACCGACGCCAGGTGGAGCAGAAGCTCGATCGCCTGCCGATGCTGTTCGCCGGCAGCATAAACCACCATGTTCTTGCTGATGAACCCATTGAAAAGAGGAACCGCGGAAATGGAAAAGGCCCCCACCATGTAAAGGGCGAAGGTAATGGGCATCATCCGGTACAGGTTGCGCCCCTGCAATTCGGTAAGCTTTCTCCTCCCGGTGACGTAAATCACCGCCCCGGTGCCCATGAAGAGGAGGGCCTTATACAGGATGTGGCAGAAGGCGTGAGCCGAAGTGCCGTTGATCGACATGGGGCTTCCCAGCCCCACACCGCAGACCATGTAGCCGACCTGGCTGATGATATGATAGGCCAGGAGCCGGCGGATGTCATTCTCCAGCACCGCGTAAACCACGCCGTAAACGGCCATGATGGCTCCCAGCCACACCAGAAGCTCGGTCCCGGCAAACCCCCGGGCCAGGACATAGACCCCGGTTTTGGTGGTAAAAGCGGTCATGAATACGCTGCCGGTCACGGTTCCTTCCGGGTAGGCATCCGATAGCCAGGCATGAATGGGCGGAACGGCGGCATTGAGCAAAAACCCGAAGAGAATCAGCTTCGCCCCGGGGTCCTGCAGGGTCATGGGACCAAAGGCCAGGGACCCGGTCTGGGAAAGCTTCAGAATGATTCCCGCCAGCAGGACGGCTCCCCCGAAAAAGTGGACGAGCAAATACCGGAACCCAGCCTGAAGGGCCGCATTCTCTCTCCGGTACCAGATGAGGAAGACCGAGGAAGCGGCCATGATCTCCCAAAAAATAAAGAGGGAGAAGAGGTCGCCGGCAAACACCACCCCCAGGCTGCTGCCCACATAAAGGAATGCGGCCACATGCTGGCCATCCTCTTTGACGTGCAGGGCATAGAGGATGCTCAGGAAGGACATGATCACGAAGATATAGCCGAAAACCAGGCTCAGTTTGTCCACCCGACCGAAGATCAGTTGATAATCCAGGAAGGAATACGTCCAGTAGGTTCCCGCGGACAGATGAAGAAGATCCCAGAAGGCCAGGAGGGGAATCAACAGCAAATAGGCTTCCCGGAAAAAGCGGGCCTTGCGCCAAAAGGGGAGAATCAGGGCCCCGGCGAGGTAGATCAGCGCCGGAGGAACCGCTTCAATCATAGTAATCCTCTTTTTTTTGCACCCAGAAACGGCCGAGGGCCTTGGATGCCAGAATGATCACCACACAGCCGATGAACCCGAAAACGGCGTTAATTACGGGAATATACAGCCACCAAAAGTGGGGCTGCGGATTGGGGAAGACGAATCCCAGGAAACAGGAAAGGCCGCAAACGCCGAAAAAGAGGAGCTTGAAGGTTCTCATCTCATCCTCCTCCCAGGATGGCCCGGACCGCCTGGTGGGTGATACTGAAGAATCGCATCAGCGCATCAGGATAAATCCCCAGGACCAGCGAAAAAAGAGCCGTGGCCGTCAGGGGGATGACCATGGTCAGGGGAGCCTCATCGCAACGGAAAGGCTCCTCTTTGGTTACTTTGAAGAAGGCGTTGTAGACGATGGGGAAGAGGAAGGCCACATCCAGAAGCGCGCTGAGGATAAACACGATCAGAAAGATGGTTTCCCGGGCTTCCAGCGCCCCCAGGCACAAGTACCACTTGCTGATGAACCCATTGAGCGGGGGAACGCCGGCCAGCCCCAACGCCCCCAGGGCAAAAGCCCCCATGGTGAAAGGCATCCGCCTGCCGATGCCGTTCAGCTGGCTTACCAGTTCTTTATGGGTTTTGACGTAAATGGCCCCGGCGCAGAAGAAGAGGGTGATCTTTAAATATCCGTGGTTGGCCAGGTGCAGGATTCCGCCGGTGATGCTGCTCTTCGACAGCAGCAGCGCCCCCAGAATGATGATCGACAGGCTGTTGATGGTGGAGAAGGCCAGCCGCCTCTTCAGATTGTCCTGTCCCAGGGCGATCATCCCCGCGGCCAGGATGGTGAAAGACACCAGAAGGGCAAAGGGAAACCACAGCCCCTTTTGGCTCAGCAGGGCCGGACCGAAGACATAGAGGATCACCCGCAGACATCCGAACACCCCGGCTTTCACCACCGCCACGGCGTGAAGGAGGGCGCTCACCGGGGTGGGGGCGATCATGGCGCTGGGCAGCCATTCGTGGATGGGCATGATGGCCGCCTTTACCCCAAAGCCGAAGAGGAGAAGGGCGAAAAAGAGAGGAAGCATCCCTTCCGCCACCCGGCCGGCCAGGAAGCCCCCGGGGGTGAAGTCCAGAGTTCCGGTCTGGACGAAAATGGCGGCCGCGGAGAATAAGATCAGGGTGCTGGAGGTCAGGGTGTAAACCAGATATTTCCTCCCCGCGGCCAGGGCTTCGGGGGTCTCCTTGTGGGCCACCAGAGGCCAGGTCGAGAGGGTCAGAATTTCATAAAAAATGTAAAGAGTCAGCAGATTGGCCGAAAAAGCGATTCCCATGGTGGCGGAAAGGGCCAGAGCGAAGCAGAAGAAATATCGCGTCTGAGCATGCTCCTGCAGGCTGCGCATGTATCCGATAGAATAGATGGAGGTCAGAACCCAGAGGCCGGAAGCGAGAAGACCGAACACCAGGCCGAAGGCGTCCACCCGGAGCTGCAGCTTCAGCCCGGGGACGAGGGTGAGCAGGGTGGTTTCCACCGCCCGGCCCTCCAGGACCGGCCCCACCAGGGAGAAAACCAGGGAGAATTTTATTACCGCCGCCAAAAGCGTCCAGGCTTCGCGAAGGTTCCGGTGCCGTTCTCCCGTGAGAAGGATGAGCATCGCGGCGATGAGGGAAACCAGAACGGCGCCAAGGGGTTTGATCGAAGAAATCGTTTCCATTCCGTGAAATCAGTTCCTCGGATGTAATCTCTTTTCTCAGGATGTCAGCCGGATCCTCAGTAACCCGCGGGCAAAGCCAGCCTCAGGATTCCGGAAACAATCTTCTCGTTGAATAGGCCCAGCAGAAGGATGCCCGCCGCCAGAATCCAGAGGGGAACGGACATAGTCAAGGGGATTTCATCCCGGACCCCTTCCCCCGTTGCATGGCCGCCGGAGGGGGCGGGGCGGAAAAAAATGATTTCGATCACCCGCATAAAATAAACGGCGGTCAAAAGGCTGCTGAGCAGGATGACCCCCACGAAGACCCACTGACCGGCCTCGATCGCCCCCAGGATCAGGTACCACTTGCTGAAAAAACCGCAGGTGGGCGGAACCCCCACCATCGAGAGCGCGCCGATCGACCAGGGCGGCCATGGTGAAGGGCATCCGGCGATGCATCCCGGGCAGCTGGTAGATGTTCCCTTCCCCGGTCTTCAGCATCAGGGCGGCGGCGACCGTAAAGAGGCAGGCCTTCATGAAACCATGGTTGAGGATGTGCAAAAGGGACCCCACCAGGCCGGTGGCGTTGGCCAGGCCCACTCCCAAAACGATATACCCGATCTGGCTGACGCTGGAATAGGCCAGCATCCTTTTGAGGTCCGACTGGGCGATGGCCAGGATGGATCCCACCAGAATGGCCACGGCCGCCAGCCAGGTCAGGATGGTACCCACCGGCACGGCCTTCAGCGAGTAGGAGGGCTCAAAGACGGTGATCATCACCCGGATCAGGATATAAGCCATCACCTTGGTCATGAGCGGGGCGATAAAGGAGCTCACCGCCGAGGGGGCAAAGGTGTAAGCATCGGGAAGCCAGACATGCAGGGGGAAGAGTCCCATCTTGATGGCCGTGCCGATCAGGAAAAAAGCCAGGGCGACCAGGATCGACCTTGGATTCATAAAGGGGGGGAAGCAACTTGGCCAGGTCGGCCATGTTCAGGGACCCGGTGACGATGTACAGATACCCGACTCCCAGGAGGTAAAAGCAGGCCCCGATGGTGCCCATGATGATGTAATTGAAAGCCGCCAGGGGCGCCCCGTCCTCTCCGATGGCGATCAGGGCGTAGGCGGTCAGGGAGGCGATCTCCAGGAAAACGTAGAGATTGAAGACGTCCCCGGTCACGACGATGCCCATCAGCCCGGTGAAGAGCAAGGAGATAGATGGTATAGAACCGGACTTTCTTATCCGGCAGCTCTTTTTCCACGCTGGCCCGGGAAGAAAGGGTCACCAGGAAGCTCAGGCACACAAACGACCACCCCCACGAACCCGTTCAGCGGATCGATGACGTACTCGATCCCCCAGGGAGGAAGCCATCCGCCCAGATGGTAGTGGATGGTTCCCTCGGTCAAGACGGTGTAAAGAAGGATCAAGGAACACACCAGCGAGGCGCCGATGGCCAAAAGGGCGAGGAAAAAAGCCGTCCCCCTCCAGCGCCACCCCAAAAGGGGAATGGCGTAGGAGGACATGAGGGGAATCAGGATGATCAGAATGGCGGCCTGGATCTGGGGAGCGTTCATCGCATTGATTTCAGGATTTCATCTTCTTCCAGGGTTTTATACCGGCGGTAGATCAGCAGAAGAACCGCCAGAGCGACCCCGGTGGTGCTCACCGACACGACAATGGCCGTGAGCATGAGAACATGGGGAAGGGGGTTCACGTAATCCGCCGCATGGGGAACCCCTTCCATCAGGACGGGGAGGGTGCCTCCTTTTTTGACCCCGATGGAAATGTAGTAGAGGATGATGGCCGTCTGGAAGATGTTCATCCCGATCAACTTCTTGACCAGATTCTTCTTGCCGATCATGGCGTAAAAACCGATCATCATCAAGACGATATACATCCAATAATTGTACTTGCTCATCAAGGAATCAATCATCCTTGCCCCCGGTGTCATACGAAGCAATGGCCAGGAAAATGAAGATCATGATGGCCATGACCCCCAGGAACACCCCGATTTCAATCCCCAGAATCCCCATGGCCCGAATCTTGGGGATGGAAGAAAGGGGGAGAGGCAGCGTTCCATAGTCCAGGTAATTTCCGCCCATCAGCAGGGCGAAGGCCCCGATCCCGGAGTAAATGAAAAGCCCCAGGCAGGCATAAACGGTCAAGGCCTTCACGGAAATGCGGCGCCGGACTTCATCCAACCCATAGGCCATCACCAAAAGAATAAAGCTGGCCCCCATCATAACCCCGCCCTGGAACCCTCCTCCGGGGCTGTAATGGCCGTGCATGAGCACATAAATGGCGTAAAGCTGAATAAAAGGGATCAGCAGCCGGCAGATGGTCTTGATGATGACGTTTTCGTATTGAGTGATCACTCGCGATCCTTCCGGAGAAGCAGAAGGCAGGAAAGCCCCGCGGTAAAGATGACCGTCGTTTCCCCCAGGGTATCATATCCCCGATAATCAGCCAGAACCGAGGTGACCATATCCGGGGTGGCCGTCTCCTCCACGGTTTTTTCGATGTAACGGGGAGAAACGTGAAGGCTGGCGGGAGTGTTGGGGTCCCCCCAGGGCGGCATCTCCTTGGTCCCATAGATCAGAAGGCCCCCGGTCAGCAGAACGATCAGGAAAGGAAAAATTTTCAATCCTTTGACCTCCGTTTGGTCTTGAACACGGCGGCGGTAAAAAACACCGTGCTCACCCCGGCCCCCACGGTAGCCTCGGTGAAGGATACATCCATGGCGCCCATTTCCCCCCACAGCAGAGCCATGAAGAAACTGTAGGCTCCCAGGATGAATACCGCGCTCAAAAGATCCTTTACGGTGATGGCGGCGATCCCGCAGATCACGACCAAAATCAAAAGGATGAAATCCAGGGGCCAGATCATCTTTTCTGCCTCTGAAGAGGATTCTCCGCCGGACGGAGAATCTTTCGTCCAGGGTTTCACCCCGCTCACCAGGGCCGCCCGGCCGATCGCATGGGTAGCGGTGGGGTTGGCGACGAAGATGAAGACCACGATGAAGATGATTTTGAGGCTCACCAGATTGAAGCCATTGTAAACCACCAAACCAAGCAGGGCGAGGAGAGCCCCGAGGGTATCGCACTTTCCCGTGGCGTGCATCCGGCAGTAAAAATCGGGGAGGCGAATCAGGCCCAGGGTTCCCGAGGCAAAAAGGAAAATCCCCAGCGCCACCAGAATCACCGCCAAAATCTCGAAGATCAAATGGCCCCCTTCCTCTCAATATATTTGGCCACCGCCAAAGTTCCGATGAAATTGAGCAGGGCGTACCCCAGAGAAGTATCCACGAACATATCGACCCGCTGGTAGATGAAACCCATAAGGGTTAGGATGACCACGACCTTCGTCCCAATGACGTTGATCGCTACAATGCGGTTAAAAAATCCGGGGCCCCAGACCCCCCGATAGAGGCATATGAAAACCAGGAAGCCCAGGATCATGCTGCTGACCAGAAAAAAATCACTCATCGCTCCGCCAATCCTCCTCGCCGTAAATCCTGCCCACCCGGTCCTGCATCTCCCCTCCCAGCAAGTCATCGGCGACCTTTTTGCTCAGGGCATGGACATAGAACTCGCCCTCGCGGATGTCCAGAGTAATGGTTCCCGGAGTCAGGGTGATGGAATTGGCCATGGTCACCAGGACGAGGTCGCCCTGCCATTTGGTCTTGAACCGGATGATCTTGGGCTCGATGGGCATCCGGGGGCTCCAGACCAGGTAAACCACATGGACATTGGCCAGATAAATCTGATACATCAGCCAGGGAAGGTAGAGAAGAAAATTTTTCCCGGCGGTATGCCTTTCTTTCAAGGTTTTCAGGTTGGTTTGGGTAAAAAGGAGGTCGTGGGAAGCGTAGGCCACGATCCCGCTGCAGATCACTCCCAGGGATAGGTGAAACAGATCGAAAAAGCCCGAGAGGAAATACCCAGAAGGCGAAAAGGAGGGTGAAAGTGGCCAAAATATTGAGGCGGCGCGACCTTCTTTTGTCTGTTTCTTCCAAAGCCCGCAAATTCTCCTTCCCTGAAGCTTCCAATCCTCGGAAGGATGGCGCCCGGAAAATCCGAGGAGATCATCCCCGCATCCACCGAGTAGATTCCTCTTCCGCTGAATGGCCGTTCATCAGGGAGGCAATTTAGCATAAAGCTTCAAAAAGTGTCAAGCCTTCCGGGAAAAAAAGGAAACGCCCCTGGGGACGACAAAATTCCGTCCTCCCATTTCCGTTCAAATTCTCTCTGTTCAAATTCTGTTCAAATTCTCTCTTGACACTCCCGCCCCGGCGGAATACGATTCTATTTCTCAGAAGACTGGTTTCCTTCTTGTCCATTTTTCGGGGGCCAAAATTTGAGCATCATCATCATCGGAGCGGGCGAAGTCGGTTACCATCTTGCCCAGCGGCTTTCCCAGGAAAAGAAAGACGTCGTGGTCATCGACCGCGACCTGGAAAAGATCAGGCGCGTTCAGAACACCCTCGATGTCCAGGCCATCCATGGAAGCGGGGGTTCCATGAGCTTGCTTCGGCAGGCCGGAATCTCCGAAGCCTCCATGGTGATCGCGGTCACCAACAGCGACGAGGTCAACATGATCTCCTGCCTGGTGGCCGGGGTTCAGGACAAGGTCCCCAAAAAGATCGCCCGGGTTCGCGACCCGGAATACTCCGCCCTCTTCCCCCTCTTCGACAAAGAGCATCTGGACATCGACCTGGTCATCAACCCGGACCATGAAGTGGTGGACATGATCCTGAAGCTCATGGAGGTCCCGGGAGCGGTCGATGTGGTCGACTTTGCCGACGGAAAGGTCCGCATGGTCGGCATTCCCCTGCTTTCCGACAGCCCCATGGTTGGCAAGAGCCTGGCGGAAATTTCCGCCATGTATCCCCACTCGGGCATTCTCATCGTAGCCGTCCAGAAGGGAGACCGGGTCTTCATCCCCAAGGGACCCGACGTCATCAGAGCCAATGACCTCCTCTTCATGGTGATGGCCCGGGACAAGATGCAGGAAGCTCTGGAGAGTTCCGGCCACCGGCGGCCGCCGATCAAGCGGGTCATGATCCTCGGGGGGAGCCTGATCGGCATGGAACTGGCCAAGAGCCTGGAAGAACGGGACATCCAGGTCAAGATCATCGAGCAGAGTGAGGACCGCTGCCAGGAAATCGCCGAAAAATGCGACCGCGCGCTGGTCCTCCGGGGAGACGCGACCTACCAGGACCTGCTCATCGAAGAAAACGTGGCCGAGATGGACACCTTCATCGCGGTCACCGAGGACGAAGAGACCAACGTGATGATCTCCCTCCTGGCCAAAAAGATGGGGGTCCGGCGGGTCATGACCCTGGTGAACAAGGTCGGGTACTCTCCCCTGGTCCATTCCATCGGGGTGGACGTGGTGGTCAGCCCGAGGCTGGCCGCGGTCAACAAGATCATGCAGTTTCTCCGGCGGGGCAAAATCCTTTCCGTCTCCTCCCTGCCGGAGGAGAACGCCGAAGCCTTTGAAGCGGTGGCCATGGAGACCTCGGACATCGTGGGACGGCCCCTGCGGGAAATCGAGTTTCCCAAAGATGCCATCGTGGGCGCCATCGTGCGCGGCTCCGAGGTCATCATCCCCAACGGGTCCACGGTGATTCAGCCGGGAGACCGGGTTATGATCTTCGCCCTGACCTCGGCCATCAAGGAAGTGGAAAAGGCCCTCATGGTCAAACTGGAGTACTGGTAAACCGTGTCCCCCTCCACCCTCCTCAACCTGCTGGGCTTCATCAACCTCTTCCTCGCCGGCTCCATGCTCTTTCCCCTTCTGGTGAACTGGATTTACGGTGAACCCCACGCCCGCGGCTTTCTTCTTTCCATTGCCGTGACCGCGCTCAGCGGCCTCTTCCTGATCCTGGCTTTTCAAGCGGTCCCGCCGGGACCTCACCCACCGCGACGGGTTCGCCATCGTCGCCTTCGGATGGATCAGCGCCACCTTCTTCGGCGGCCTTCCCTACCTCTTCACCGGGACTTTTGATTCCCTGGTGGACGCCTGCTTCGAAGCCGCCTCGGGTTTTACCACCACCGGCTCTACGGTCATGACCGATATCGAAAAGAATCCCTACGGGGTCCTCTTCTGGCGCGGCCTCACCCAGTGGCTGGGAGGAATGGGGATCATTCTTCTTTCCCTGGCCTTTCTTCCCTTTCCTCGGGGTGGGAGGAATGCAGCTCTACAAAGCGGAGGTCCCCGGGCCCGACGGCGGACAAACTGACGCCCCAGGATTTCCCAGACGGCCCGGATCCTATGGGAGGTTTACATCCTCCTCTCCGCCGTCCAGGTCCTCGTCCTGCTGCTCGGGGGGATGAATCTCTTCGATTCCATCTGCCACACCTTCACCACCATGGCCACGGGCGGGTTCTCCACCAAGAACCTCAGCATCGAGTTTTACCGGAGTCCCTTCATCGAGTACGCCATCACCTTTTTCATGTTCGTGGCCGGGGCCAATTTTTCCCTCCACTATCAGTTTTTGAAGGGAAATTTTCGGGCCCTTGGGACAGGACCCGGAGTTTCGCTTCTACTCCGGCGTGGTGCTGGTCTCCACCCTGCTCATCACCTTCAACCTCCTGCCCAGTCTTTCCGGAGACGTCCTGAAGTCCTTCCGCCTGGCCTCTTCCAGGTCGTCTCCATCCAGACCACCACCGGGTACAGCTCCGTGGACTTCGAGAAATGGCCGGCCTTCTCCCAGTATGCTCCTCCTGGCCCTCATGTTCATCGGAGGGTGCGCCGGGTCCACCGGGGGGGCCATCAAGTGCATCCGGATCTACGTGTTGATCAAGGAGGCCGCCCGGGAGCTCTACCGGCTGGTCCACCCCCACGCCGTGGCCCCGGTGAAACTGGGGGGAAAGGTGATTTCCCAGGACACCTTGAACGGGATCCGGTCCCTCTTCTTCCTGTACATCGGCATCTTCCTTCTGGCTTCCCTGGCCGTCTCCCTCCTGGGAGCGGACATCATCACCTCCGTGTCCGCCGTGGCCACAACGCTGGGGAACATCGGACCCGGCCTCGGCGAGGTGGGACCTCTGGACAACTTCGCCCATCTTCCCGCTGCTTCCAAATGGATCCTCACCGCCTGCATGCTCTTCGGCCGGCTGGAGATCTACACCCTTCTCATCCTCCTCTTCCCCGAGTTCTGGCGCAAGTAACTCGTTGTTTTCCCCTGAGAATCGGTGTATATTAAAGAAAAAGCGTTTCGAAATTTCGGAGTTTCATCCGAAAAATCCGAAATCCGAATATCGAAATCCGAAACAACATCAACCCTTAGAATCCCGTCTTTTTTCAAGCTGAAGGGTTGAATTCCAGATTTCCAGCCTTTGCGCTTTGTTTCGAATTTCGAATTTCGTGCTTCGAATTTCCTAACTTATGTCCCAGAAAGAGATCGCCAGGGCTCTGGATCAACTTGGGAAAGACGTACGAGCCTTGAAGGAAGAATTTCTTTCCTTCAGGGAGGAGAGAGGGGGATTCTCCGAACTCCGGGGGATGTTCCGTCGTCGGGGGCTGGATCTTTTCCGGCAAAACCCGACTCAGCATTTATTTTTTCCCCCGGCCTTTCCCCCCGAAGAAAAACAGAGGTTTTACGAACTCTTTAAAAAATATTCCTTTCGTCTCTTCCTCCGGGAGATCTTGATTCGCCGGGGTAGATTCCGGGTTTCCGAGGTGGTTCGTTTCTCCACTCCGGAAACGGGGAAAAAGTACCTCCAGTTCCTGATGGAAATGGGCGTGGCCGAGCCCGCGGGGGGATCCCAGTACCGCTTGAGCCAGGATCCTCCGGCCAGCCTCGGGCCCACCCTGGAATGGTTCATGGCCGAGGTCCTCCGCCGGGAATTCTCCTGCCCGGCCCTCTACGGGCTACGCTGCCGGGGCGGCCGCCACGGGGGAGACTACGATGTGGTTGCCCTAATGGAAGGATGGCTTCTGTACATGGAAGTCAAGTCCTCTCCCCCGAAAAACATCGAGGGGGTTGAAATTCAATCTTTTCTGGACCGGGTGAAAGATTTTCTTCCCCACCTGGCCCTGTTTTTTGTCGACACGGAGCTCCGGTTGAAGGACAAGATCGTTCCCTTCTTCGAGAGGGAGCTCTTTGCTCTGGGGCTTCGGGATAACGGGAATCCGCCCTCGGTTCAAAGAATCGGCGACGAGATCTTCTTCGCTCCCCCGCGCATTTACATCCTGGGGAGCAAGCGATCCATCGTGAAAAACATGGCCACCTGTTTTCGCCATTATTTTTCCACCCCCCTGCCCGATCCGGGAGGGAATGCTTTTGCCGAACTTCTGCGAGGCTGATCCATGTCCCGTTATTTAATCTTTCTCCTCTGCGCGTTCCTCCTGGCGATCTTTCAGTCCACCCTGATCAGCCTGATTTTCCCTTCTTTCCTGAAACCGGACCTCATGATCGTGCTGGTCATCTTCCTGGGGATTTCCTTCCCCCTCCTTCCCGGTGCTTTCCTGGTCCTGTTCTGCGGTCTCCTCTACGACACCTTCTCCGGCGGGACCCTGGGCCTTTTCGCTTTTGTCTATCTCTGCATTTATTTCGGCCTGAAACTTCTGGCCAAATTTTTGATTTTAGGCGAGACGATTTCCTTCCGAATCATACTGGTAGGGGCGCTGATGGGGCTGCAGATCCTGCTCCTCATTCTTCTGCCCCCGGCCCTAGGGATCATCGGCCGGCTCTCCTGGCCCCGGGCAGGCTGGGTTCTGCCCCAGGTTCTTTTGACCTGCCTGGTCAGCTGGCCTCTATTCACTCTGTTCCGCAGGGTGGATATCCCCCCGGCGGAAGAATCGTCGCCCCCGGTCTCCTAGCGATGCGGCTCAAACTGGACAAAAGCGAAACTCCGGAGATCAGCAAGGCCTTCCTGGTGGCCAACATCGTCATCGTCGTGGCCTTCTCCCTGATCTTCTCCCGCCTCTGGTACCTCCAGATCCTGAACGGGGAGTACTTCAAGGGCCTTTCGGAGAACAACCGGATCCGCATCCAGGAGATCGCCGCTCCCCGGGGGACCCTTTTCGACCAGAACGGGGTCCCTCTGGTGGACAGTTTCCCCTCCTTCGACGTCTCCCTCTACCGGCAGGATGTTCCCGACATGGAAGCCCTGATTCCGCCCCTCAGCCGCGTCCTTTCCCTGGACCCGCAGAGGCTGAAGGCCAGGCTCGAGGGGGCCCGCGGGATTCCCCCCCACCAGCCCTTGAAGATCAAGACCGATATCCCCAGGGAGGAGCTGGCCGCGGTGGAGACCCGGCGTCTGGATCTCCCCGGGGTGGTCGTGGACGTGGTCATCCGGCGGAACTACCCCCACAAGAACCTGGCCTCCCACCTCATCGGCTACCTGGGAGAGATCAGCCAGCAAGAGATGGCAATGGAAGAATTCGCCAACCACAAGCAGGGATACCTGGTGGGGAAATACGGGGTCGAGCAGAAGTTCGAGTTTGAACTGATGGGGGAAAACGGGGGCCGCCAGATCGAAGTCAACGCCATGGGGCAGAAGATCAGAGTCCTGGGGCAGGTCGAGCCCGACCCGGGAAACAACGTGCATCTGACTCTGGACCTGGAGCTCCAGAAGGCGGCCGAAGAGGCCATGGCCGGAAAACGCGGGGCGGTGGTGGCCATGAATCCCCAGAACGGGGACATTCTGGCCATGGTCAGCAAACCCGATTTCGACCCCAACCTCTTCGCCCGGGGGATCTCTCCCGACAACTGGAAGAGCATCGTGGACAACCCGGCCCATCCCCTGCAGAACCGGGCCATCCAGGGACAGTATCCCCCCGGGTCGATCTTCAAGATCCTGGTGGCCATGGCCGGCCTGGAAGAAAAAATGATCACCCCGGAGACCAACTTCCAATGCACCGGGGTCTATCCCTTCGGAAACCGCGAGTACCACTGCTGGAAAAAGGAAGGGCACGGCCAGGTCAATCTGCGCAAGGCCATCGTTGAATCCTGCGACATCTATTTCTACCAGCTGGGCATGCGTCTGGGCGTAAACCGGATCGCCAAATACGCTTCGGCCGCCGGTCTGGGCAGCCCCACGGGATTTCCCCTGGGCCGGGAGAAGCCCGGCTTGGTGCCCACGTCTTCCTGGAAGATGAAGCGGTTCGGCGTCCCCTGGCAGGGCGGCGAAAATCTGTCGATCGCCATCGGTCAGGGATATAATCTGGCCACTCCCCTCCAGATCGCCTGCACCCTTTCGGCCCTTTTCAACGGGGGAAAATATTACCAGCCGCGAATCGCCCAGGGCATCCGGGCTCCCCATGGGGAGGTGCTCCGGGAATATCCGCCCCTGGTCCTGAGAAACATCCCCATCTCCCCGGAGACCATCGAGTTCGTCCGGGAGGCGCTCTGGGGAGTGGTTCATTCCCCCGGGGGAACGGGAGGGAGGGCCAGAGTGGAAGGGTTCAACGTGGCGGGAAAAACCGGCACCTCTCAGATCGTCCAGAGAAAAGAGGGAAAGCCCGAGCCCACTTCGCCCGAACTGCAGGACCATGCCTGGTTTGCCTGCTTTGCCCCGGCTTTCAACCCGGAGATTGTCGTGGTGGTGCTGGTGGAGCACGGTGGAGGGGGTGGGGCGGCCGCAGCGCCGGTGGCCAAACAGGTGCTGGAAAGATACCACCAGGGCGGGAAGAAAACTCCTCCCTCTCCGGCCCGGGTCGCCGCTCAGCCCTCTGCGCCCCGCGCGGACGAAGGATGATTCATGCTGGACCGCCGTTTGATCCTCAACTTTGACTGGCCCACCCTGGGGACCGCGTTTTTCATTTCGGCCATCGGAGTCGTGAATATCTACAGCTCCACCTATCCCCATTCCGGCGCTGCCACTCCCCTTTACCTGAAGCAGATGTACTGGACGGTCCTGGGCTTCGGGCTGGCGGTTCTGGCCCTTGGTTTTGATTACCGGACCTTCGTCCGCTTTGCTTATCCTTTCTATCTTTTCTCTCTTCTTCTTCTCATCCTGGTCATGATTGTCGGCCGGTCCAGCTCAGGCTCGCAGCGCTGGCTTCAGCTGGGGTTTTTTTCCTTCCAGCCCGCGGAACTGACCAAGATCGCTTTGATCCTGGCCCTGACCCGATTCTTCACCGAAAAGGAAATGCCCCGGGGCCATGGCCTGCGCGACCTGGGCGTGCCCTTTCTCATGGTTAGTCTGCCTGCCCTCCTGGTCTTCCGGCAGCCTGACCTGGGGACCGTGGTCCTGCTTCTGGCCATTTTTTGCTCCATCCTGGTCTTTGTCGAGGTCCGTTTCAAGACCTGGGCCGTCCTGGGGGCGGGAGTGGCTGCGGTCATCCCGATCGCCTGGCATTTTCTCAAGGAATATCAGAAGAACCGCCTCCTCACCTTCATCAATCCCGATCTGGACCCCTTGAAAACCGGCTATCATATCGCCCAATCGAAGATCGCCGTGGGTTCGGGGACGATCTTCGGCAAGGGGTTCCTCCATGGGACCCAGAGCCAGCTCCATTTCCTTCCCGAGCAGCACACCGACTTTATCTTCTCGGTCCTGGCCGAAGAATGGGGATTCCTGGGATGCTTTATTCTTCTCTTCCTCCTTCTCTTCCTTATCTCCCGGGGGCTCAAAATCGCCAAAACCTCCAAAGACCGGGCCGGGGCAACCCTGGCCATCGGCGTGACGGCCATGCTTTTCTGGCAGACCTTCATCAATGTGGGAATGGTCGTGGGAATACTTCCGGTAGTGGGGGTCCCCTTACCCCTGGTGAGCTACGGGGGAACGGCCCTGGTGACCAATCTGATCGGCATCGCCCTCCTGATGAACATCAGCATGCGCCGTTTCATGCTAAGTCCGTGAACAAGGCATAGAGCCTGGAGCGTGGAGCGTGGAGAAAAAAACACTGCAAGGCCTTTGACCCTACGCGCTCTGCGCTATGCGTCGTTTCCTGCGCATGCTATTCTTTTAAGAGCTCTCTGGCTATAATGATCCTCTGAATCTGGTTGGTTCCCTCGACGATCCGTCCGATTTCGGCAGTATCCTGTTGATATTTTCCCGGTCGCACATTACCCTTGAAAATAGAGGGTTAACCCACCAGGTGCATAACTCTTTCGAGAATGATCAAGAAAACGCTCGCGAGGATTGCGTCTCAGTGCAATTATGAAGCTGAATCCGGAGACCACTTTGGGAGGCCTTCAACATTCGTCATTCCGGGCTTGACCCGGAATCCAGGATTTCTGTCTGGATTCCCGCCGGCGCGGGAAAGACGACCCTGATTTATGCCAATATTTATGTACCATTTAGGTTAAGCCTGCAAAAATTCGATGATTGGATTTCTTATGAAGAACCTTCAAACCGTCATCGCCCTTCTTTGTTTGTCCAGATAGCCCTTTGTTCTTCCGCCCCGGCGGAAACCACTATTATCGTGGTGCGAACGCCGAGTGTGGTCTATCTGGGGGCGGACAGCAAGATGATCACGGAAGGACAACCGGGTACCGACCGGAAAATTTGTAAGATCCACCAGGCCGACGAACTCTTTTTTGCCGTCGCCGGATTCGCCGGCGATCGGAGGCGAGGATTCAATGTCCCCGAAATCGTTGCCCGAGCGGCAAAGAATGGATCCACGATCAGAGAAATGGTCAAGCGATCCGAGGAGGCCATCGTCGAGCGACTGAAGGCGGAACTCGTCCGCCTAAAAAATGAAGTCCCAGCGGCATATGAGAAGATGGTAAAAGCGGAGGGTGGGACCGTCACTGGCTCTGGCCTTCGCCGGTTATGAAGAGGGAGCCACTTTCGTGATCATAAGCCAGTTTGGAGCCATGGACGATAATCCACCCTCGGTTAGCGTCAAACGCGATTCGTGCCCGGGGAATTGCCCGTTCGGGGTTAAGACCTTTTTCTTGGGCAGTTATAAGGCCATCGCCCGATATATCGCCGGGAAGACCGGCGAAGGAGACATGGAGCCGATCGAGGCGATCAGATATTTGATCGAACTGGAAATGAAAGAAAATCCGCAAGCAGGTCGGTGGACCGGTCGATATTCTGACGAATTGACCGGCAAGGCCCGAAATGGATTCAAAAGAAGGAGGAGTGCCCCGAGATGCGGTAACCAAGAATTCCCTTGACAAGGCCGAATGATCCCTTAAAATTGGATTAATATTTTCATTTTCGGGATGAAGGAGGAAACCCATGGGGAGAATGGTTGCCGGATTCCTGTCTTTCGTCTTGTCCTTCACCCTCTTCCTGGCCATCGTTCAAGCTCAGGATACCATCAAGGTCGGCGTCATCCTGCCGCTTATCGGGCCCCAATGCGCTCATCGGTCAGGAGGAGAAGCGCGGTGTGGACATGGCCATCGAGAAGATCAACGCCGCCGGGGGCGCCCTGAAGAAGAAAGTCGAACTGATCATCGAAGACAACCGGGGAGACCCCACGGTCATCGTGTCCGCGGCGGAGAAGCTGATTACCCGCGACAAAGTGGCGGCTCTGACCGGCGGCTACTCCAGCGTGGAGAGCCTGGCCCTCTTGGCAGCCATGAGGAAGTACGAACCGGTGATGGTCTGGCAGGGCGGCGGGGCGGTCAAGATGGACCAGATGTACGGGAAAGAACGTTGGTTCTTCATGCTCCACCCCCGGTCCCCGGACTACCAGCGAAACATCACCGACTTCTTGTACAACATCCAGCCCCGTCCCAAGCGCATCGCCATCGCCTATGAGGACACCTCTTACGGCGTGGACCATTCCAAGGTGGCCAAGCAGTACCTGACCGAAAAAGGATTCGAGCTGGTTACCATCGAACCCTTCAAATCCGGGTCCCTGGACCTCTCTTCGCTCCTCACCAAGATTAAAGGAGCCAAGCCGGATATCTTTTACTGGATCGGATACGCCGGCGATTCCATCCTCCTCACCAAACAGGCCAAAGAGCTGGGGTTTGCCCCCAAGATGATGCTGGACACGGTTGGGGTTGGGTTTCCCGAGTTCCGGGATTCCCTCAAGAAAGACTCCGAGTACATCTGCGGGATCGAAGTGTGGGCCCCCTCCACCAAGTTTGCCGCCTCCACCCAGTATCCCCAGTTCTTCCCTAAGACAGAAGACTGGGTGGCGGAGTACACCAAGCGCTACAACCGGGAACCCAATTACTGGTCCATCATTTCCTACGTATCCTTGTTCACCCTGACCAATGCCATCAACAAGGCCGGAACGACGGATAAGGAAAAACTGATCGCGGCTTTGGAAGCTACGGACACCATGACCCCCATGGGCCATATGAAATTCTTCAAGAACCAGTTCGGGGCCATCCACCAGAGCTTCCACGAGATGGTGGTCTTCCAGTGGCAGAAGGGCCAGAAGGTGGTCCTATGGCCGAAAGGGGCGGTCGGGGGATCGCTTTCTTATCCTTTCCCATCGTGGGAGAAGCGCTGAAATTTTCCGGCTCGTTTCCGCGCTCCGGGTGTAGGGGCGGTTCGCGAACCGCCCCTAGGGATTCGATTTTTCACCATCCCTCTTTGCAATTTAGGCACTTCAGGTACTTTCATTTATTTATTTTCTTTCAACTCTAGGCACTTAAGCGCACTTTAGGCACTTTCATTTATGGATTGGGCCATCTTTGCCCAGGTCATCGTCAATGGGATCCTGACCGGTGGACTCTATTCCTTAATCGCCGTGGGCCTCACCCTCATCTTCGGGGTCATGCGGGTGATCAACTTCATGCACGGCGAGACCCTGATGATCGGGTCCTATCTCACCTATTTCCTTTTCACCCTGGCCGGGATCGATCCCTTTCTTTCTCTCCCCCTGGCCATCGTCGCTCTCTTCTCCTTGGGGATGGCCATCCAGCGCTTCTTCATCAACCCGGTAATTGACGCCCCCCACTTCAATCAGATCCTTCTGACTTTCGGCCTGGTACTGATCCTTCAAAATCTGGCTTTGATTCTTTTTACCGGCAATTACGTCTCCATGACCACGGCGTATTCAGCGATTGCCCTGAAAATCGGACCGATCCGGCTGGGATTGACCCGCCTCATGGGCTTTGTCATCGCCATTGTCCTTACCATCCTTCTCAGCCTCGCTTTGAAAAAAACCGAATGGGGAAAGTCGGTGCGGGCGGTCACCCAGGACCGGGAAGCGGCCATGCTCATGGGAGTCAATGTGGACCGGGTCAACATTGTAGCCTTTGGGGTGGGTTCGGCTATGGGGGGCGCGGCGGGCGTGGTGACCAGCATGATCATGTACGTATTCCCCCTGATCGGCATGCTCTTCATCCTGAAAGCCTTTGCCATCGTGGTCCTCGGCGGGTTTGGTTCCATCGCCGGCGCGGTCGTGGGAAGTTTGATCCTGGGACTGACCGAATCCCTGGTGACCAATTACCTTCCCAATGGCTCGGGATGGGCCGAGGGAGTGTCTTTTTTGATTCTGATCGTAATCCTGATTATTCGGCCCAAGGGGTTGTTCTATGCCGAATAGAGGGTATATCAAGATTCTCTCTCTCCTCATCCTGTCAGGGATCCTCCTCTCGATTCCCTCCCTCCTCAGCCAATATTCCCTGCACATGATGATCCTGGTCCTGGTCTTCGTGGTCATCTCCACGAGCTGGAACATCCTGGTCTGGACCCATCAGATTTCTCTGGGGCACGCCGCCTTCTTTGGAATCGGCGCTTACACGGCAGCCATCGTGTACAACGCCTGGCAGCTTCCTATTTACGTAGACATGATTCTGGGAGGGGTGTTCGCTTCTCTGGGGGCGGTCCTCATCGGGGTCATCTGTCTGCGCATGCCCCCTTGGGCCCTGGCCATTGCCACCCTGGCTTTCGCGGAGGCCGTAAAAATACTGGTCATCATGCTGCCGGGGCTGACCGAAGGGGCGGAGGGGGTAGCCATCGCCCCTCTCTACGGCGGGGGTGAAATGGCTAAGGTTTATGCCTACTATCTGGTCCTGGCCATCGCCTTCCTGACGGTTCTCACGGCCTATCTCTTAAAGCGGTCCAGGCTCTATTATGCTTTTACCGCCATCCACGACGACCAGGAAGCGGCCGGCATGCTGGGGATCGACCCCACGAAGTACAAAGTGATGGCCTTTACCATCAGCGCTTTCTTTGTGGGGATCGTGGGCGGTTTCTACGCCCACTACATTTCCTACATCGACCCCCACGCCGCTTTCAGCATTCATATCTCGGTGGAGGCCCAGATCATGCCCCTGATGGGCGGACTCTACACCGTGGCCGGGCCGGTGGTCGGGGCGGTTATCCTCACTCTCCTGGGAGAGTATCTGAGGATTACGGTCAAAACGGGGTACTTGATCATCTACGGAATCATCCTGGTTCTCATTATCTTTTACCTGCCCAAGGGTTTGATGGGACTGACGGAGAAGTGGACGAGGAGATGAGACGTTCGGCGTAGGGCGCAAAGAGCAGGGCGTACCCTCCACCCTAACCCACCCCCTCGAGGGGGAGGGGAGGAGGGGGTGAGATTGGCTGAATTTTTTGCAGATAGGAGAGCGATCAGCGTGGCTCTACTGGAATGTGCGGGGGTGACCAAATACTTCGGCGGCCTGGCGGCCTTGCACCAGGTCAATCTCCAGGTTTCCGCGGGAGAGATCGTCGGCCTCATCGGACCCAATGGCTCCGGGAAGACGACGCTCTTCAACGTGATCACCGGCCTCTATCCCCTCTCCCTGGGATCCATCCGCTTCAAGGGGGAGGAGATCGGCGGCATCCGGCCCTTCCAGGTCTGCCGGAAGGGGATCGGCCGGACCTTCCAAATCTCCAAGCCTTTCACCCGCATGAGCGTCCTGGAAAATGTCATGGTGGGGGCTCTTTATGGAAAAGCAACGGCCGGAGAAGACCTTAAAAATGCCAGGACCTCGTCGGAGGCGATTCTGGAACAAGCCGGCCTCAGCGCCAAGAAGAACGCCCGGATCTCCGACCTGACCCTGGAAGACAAGAAACGCCTGGAGTTGAGCAAAGCCCTCGCCACCAAGCCCGAACTTCTTCTCCTCGACGAAGTCATGGCCGGGCTCAATCCCACGGAGATCAAAGAGATCATGGAGCTCATCCGCAAAATCCGGCAGGGAGGGATGACGATCATCGTGGTGGAACACGTCATGCACGCGGTCATGAGCCTGGCCGATCGTGTCTGCGTTCTCCACCACGGGGAGAAGATCGCCGACGCTCCCCCGGAGGAGGTCTCCAGGGACAAGCGGGTCATCGAATCCTACCTGGGGGAGGAATTTCTCCTTGCTTCAAGTTAAAGGGATCAGCGTCTTTTACGGCGACGTCCAGGCCCTGCGGGAGGTTTCCCTCTCGGTTTCCTCCGGAGAAATCGTCTCCCTGGTGGGGGGAAACGGCGCCGGCAAGACCACCACGCTCAAAGCCATCTCCGGGTTGCTCCGGCCGGCATCCGGGTCCATTCTTTTCGAGGAAGCCGAAATCCACCGGCTGCCCGTCCACCGGATTGTGGAAAAAGGCCTGTCCCAGGTGCCCGAGGGACGGCGCATCTTTCCCCGCATGTCGGTCCTGGAAAACCTGCACATGGGGTCCCACGTGAGCGAGGCGCGCAAGCGGAGGGAGGAAACCCTGGGCTGGGTTCTTCGCCTCTTTCCCGTCCTGAAGGAGAGGAGCGAGCAGTTCGGGGGAACCCTGAGCGGAGGGGAACAGCAGATGCTGGCCATCGCCCGGGGGTTGATGTGCCGCCCCAAGCTTCTATCCCTGGACGAGTTCTCCCTGGGGCTGGCTCCTCTCGTCGTGCGGGAGATCTTCGCCATCATCCAGGAGATCAACCAGCAGGGCACCACGGTCCTTCTGGTGGAGCAAAATGTCCAGCGGTCTCTGGCCATCTCCCACCGGGGTTACGTGTTGGAAAACGGCGCCATCGTCCTGCAAGGAGAGGGGAAGGAACTGCTAAAGAACGAATACATGATGAAGGCCTTTCTGGGAATGTGACTTCCTATTGCGGATTGCGGATTTCGGATTGCGAATTGGAAAGAAGGTATAATGCCAGGTTTTGCCCGAAACCATCCCTCCGCAATCTGCCCTGCACCCTGCTCCCTTCTTTCTTTTCTTGACCTTTTCCGGCAAAAATATTAGTCTCTGGTCGAAAGGGGAAGCAAAAGGACTGCGGTCCGAAGCACTCCAAAATTCATCCCCTTCGAGGGAGAGGCGATGAACTTTGACCTGACCGAAGAACAGGCGGCCATGGAGCGGATGGCCAGGAATTTTGCGGAAAAGGAAATCGTTCCCAATCTGAAAAAGGAGGAATTCAACCGCGAGCTGGTGAGGAAAATGGGAGAGCTGGGCCTTTTCGGCTGCGCCTTTCCCGAGGGGATGGGCGGCTCGGCTTCGGGATTCCTGGCCCATTCGGTGGTCTGCGAGCAGATCTCCACCTATGATTCCGGATTGCGCGCTCTCTTCAACCTTCAGGCCATGACCGTTCCCTACACCATGATGGAATGGGGCAACGATTCCGTGCGCAAGAAGTACGTCAAAGCCCTGGTCTCCGCCCAAAAGCTCGGCTGCACGTGTTTTTCCGAGCCCAACGCCGGCTCGGACATCGCCGCCATCGAAACCAAGGTGGTGGACAAGGGGGACCACTTCCTGATCAACGGGTCCAAGACCTGGATCTCCAACGGCACCGTGGCCGACTACGCGGTGGTCTATTGCACCCATGACCGTTCCCTCAAGCATAACGGGCTCTGCGCCATCGTCGTGGAGACGAAACAGCCGCGGCTGGCAGCCCCACGAGATTCCCAAACTGGGGGATAAAGCCTCCCCCATCGCCGAAATCGGCCTCGAAGATGTGGTGGCCCCCAAGGGAAATCTTCTGGGAGAATGGGGGGGCGGCTTCAAGGTGGCCATGACCGCCCTGGACCGGGGACGGATCAGCGTGGGCAGCGGCGCCGTGGGCATCTGCCAGGCCTGCCTCAATGCCTCGGTGAAGTACGCCAACGAACGCGTCCAGTTCGGGCGCCCCATCCGGGACTACCAGATGGTCAAGCACCTCATCGCCGACATGGTGACCTACACCGAAACCGCCCGTCTCCTGGTCCGGCGCGGGGCCTGGCTGAACGATCAGGGAAGGCCTTTCACCCGGGAGATCGCCGTGGCCAAGTACTTTGCCGGTGAGGCCGCGGTGCGGGCCGCCGGATGGGCCATGGAGATCCACGGGGGGATGGGGTATTCGCTGGAGCTTCCCGTGGAAAAGTACTACCGGGACTCCAAGCTCTACCAGGTGGGAGAAGGAACCGCCAACATCATGCGTTTGCTCATCGCCGACGATGCCCTGGGTCTGAAGAAGGCCAACCGCCCCCGCCTGAAGGTTCCCGGCGATTTCCGCGACCTCAGTTAAGCTGTCCCCCGGCAAAAAACATTCTTTGAGGAGATAAGATGGAAACTCTTGTCTTGGAGAAAAAAGGACATTTCTGCTGGGTCAAGCTCAACCGGCCGGATGCGTTGAACGCGCTGAACACGCAGATGGCCAAAGATCTCCTGGAGGCCTCCCTGGAAGTGGCCCTCGACCGGGAGGTCTGGGTTGTGGGCCTGACGACCACCTCCGAAAAGTCTTTCGGGGTGGGAGCCGACCTGAAAGAGCGCAACCAGATGAGCGTGGAAGACCTCGCCCGGCAGCGGGTCTTATTCGTCCGGACGATGAATTCCGTGAGGGCGATCCCCCAGCCGGTCATCGCCGGGGTCAAAGGCTTCGCCCTGGGGGGAGGGTTCGAAATGGCCCTTGCCGCGGATATCATCGTTGCCGGGGAAAACGCCCAGTTCGGCCTGCCGGAAGTTCGGGTGGGCTTGATTCCCGGCAACGGGGGCACGCAGAACCTTCCCCGGGTCATCGGCAAGATGCGGGCCAAGGAGATGATCTTCACCGGGAAGAGGATCAGCGCCCAGGAGGCAATGGCCTTGGGGATCGTGAGTAAAGTGGTCCCCGTCGCCCAGGTGGAAGAAACGGTCCTCAAGCTGGCCGAAGAAATCTGCGCCAATTCCCCCATTGCCGTCCGACAGGCCAAGCGGGCCATCGACTTGGGAGTGGAGGTCGACCTGAACACCGGCTTGCAGATCGAAATTGAAGCCTACAATGTGAACATGGTCACCGAAGACCGGCAGGAGGGGATTCGCGCCTTCAATGAAAAGCGCCCGCCGAAATGGAAAAATCGCTAAGCCCATGGGGCATGGCGCAGAACGTTAAGACCAAAGGCTCTATGCTCTTTGCTCTCTGCTCTATGCTCTCTGCGGTTCTGAATTTTACGCGCCGAGGAGATTAAGACCGCATGGCGACGCTAAAGTATCCGAAGAAGGTAGTCCTCGGGGACATCACCGTTCGCGAAGGATTTCAGCATGAAGAAAAAACCATTCCCCTCAGGGCCAAGCTCTGGGTGGTGGAGCAGCTTGTCCTGGCGGGTTTCAAACGACTGGAAGTAACCAACCTGGGGACTCCCGTCGGTATGCCCCAGTTCGCCGACGCGGATCAGCTGCTGCAGGGAATTCACGCCAGTAAGGGATTAAAAGGAAAGCTCCAGGAGCTTGAGCTGAGCGCGGTCACCATCCGGGAGAAGGCAGCCGACAGAGCCATCGAGGCCCGGCAAAAGGGCTGGGGGCCGGACCGGATCGTTTTCATGGTCTCCACCAGTGAATCCCATCACCGGCGCAACTCCGGGCTTTCCCTGGAAGAGTACTGGAAGATGGTTGAGAAATACATCCCCAAAGCCCATAAACAGGGGATCAAGGTGTGCGGTACGGTTTCCACGATCTGGGGATGTCCCATCGAAGGTCCCACGGAACTGAAAAAAGCGGTGGAGTTCGCCAAACGGTATCTCGACCTGGGGGCCGACGACATCGAGCATGCCGACCATGACGGCTCCGCGCCGCCGAACAAAGTGTATGAATACTTCTCCATGGTCCTGGACAAAATTCCCGACCCGAAATTGCACATCGCCCACTTCCACGTGACCCGCGGCTGGGGCCTGGCCAATGTCCTGGCCTCCCTGCAGGCCGGCATCACCCACTTCGAATCCACCCTGGGCGGCCTGGGGGGCCAGCCGGCCAATTTTATCGATGGATACCCGGTCTCGGGAACGGGGAAATATTACTATGCCGACCCCAACATCGTCGGGCTGGTCTCCACTGAAGACCTGGTGGTCATGATGGACGAGATGGGGATCGAGACGGGGATCGACGTGAACCGCCTACTGGATATCGGAAGGATGACGGAGAAGATCGTCGGCCGGCGCCTGCGCTCGGAGTGCATCCACACCGGCCGGATCCCCAAGACGCACACCGGCCGGTAAAATTTTCACCACAGAGAGCGCAGAGAACGCAGAGATAAGATAATTGAAATCCGAAGCACGAAATCTTAAAACAATAACCAATGGTGCTCCGAATTTAGAAGATTTGAATTTCGGATTGAGTTTTGAATTTGCACTATTCGGATTTAGGGTTTAATATTAAGCTTCTCTCTGTGATCTCTGTGCTCTCTGCGGTGAAAGGTTTTTGCAAATGGAAAATGCGGACCAGGAGAAGTACGGCTTTTGCTTCGCCTGCGGGAAACAGAATCCCATCGGCCTCAAGCTGGATTTCCGCTTCGAGGAGGGCAAGGCCAAAGCCGAGTTCATCCCCGGCCTCTACCATCAGAGCTGGAACGGAGTTTTCCACGGAGGGCTCCTGGCTCTGTGCCTGGACGAGGCATTCGGGTACGTCCTCTATTTCCAGGGGATCAAGGGGATGACCGCCAAGATGGAGATGCGCATCCGCAAGACGGTGCCAACGGGCCAAAAGATCCTCCTGACCGGCGAAGTCAGGAGAAAAACCCGAAAGCTCATCGAAACCTACGCCAAGGCCGAATTCGAAGACGGAACGCTGGCCGCCGAAGCCACGGCCACGATGCACATAACCGACCGGGATCTCTGATCGACTCCCAGAAAATTCTTGGCCGAAATGGGGTAAAGCCGCTATAATGAAATTCGCTTCCATCCGGAAGCTGGCCGAAGAGTGCGTTTTGAGCCGGCGGGGGGCGACCCGTTAATAGCGGCAATTGTTCCCAGCCTCAAACGAATTCCTTGAGGGGGTTCAGACACCTTGTATTTTGTGAGTTCCGGTTTCAAAGAGAAGTTCATAGAATTGGGTCTCATGGTGAGCGGAAGTCTCTTTTACCATCTGGTCCTTCGACCCATGGAATATTTCCGCTCCAGAAAAAGGAGAAAAGAATCATCTCCCGACCCGAGCCGGCAGCCAGCCGCCAAAGGCTCCGAGGGCTAGCGCCCATTTCGCACCGCAGACGAGGTGTTCCTTATGAGACCGACTCGGAGTGCTGACCGGCATCCCTCCCGCCTTCCCGGTTTGTCGCTTCCCCGATACCCGAGGCCCCGGTGAAAATCCAATTCATCCTCAACCCGGCATCCGGCGGAGGGAGAGGGGAAAAGATTCTTCCTCTCCTGAAGAGCCAATTGAAGCTCCTGGGTTTGACCGCCGACCTCGCTCTTTCCCACCACCCCCAGGAGGCTCAGGAGATCGCCATCCGCTCCCAGAAAAGGGGCTGCGAGATCGTCGTGGCCTGTGGGGGGGACGGCACGATCCACGCTCTTCTTCCCGCGCTGGTCGAGCGCCCCGTGGCCCTGGGGGTCATTCCCATCGGAACCGCCAATGACCTGGCCCGCAACTGGAAAATCCCCTTTCAGCTGAAAAAAGCTCTCCTCGCCCTGCGGGAGGGGCGGCCGAAGGCGGTGGATGTCATCCGGACGAATTCGGGGAAATTGATAGCCGGTACCGCGGGCATCGGATTCGACGCGGCCGTGGTGCAACAGGCGGAATGGTTGAGGAAGGTCGCCAAGGGAATTCTGCCTTTTTCCATCGCCTTTTTTTCGGAGTTATCCCACTACCCCCCGTCCCAAGTTTCCCTTCGGGCTGGGGATTGGGAATACGAAGGCCCGGCCTGGCAGATCCTCCTTACCAAGATTGCCCGGTATGCCTACATTTTCAGGATTACCACTTCGGTCAAAGCGGACAGCGGGTTGATGGATATCTGCCTGATTCCGGAGACTCCAAACCTGGGAGTGATCACCGCCCTCCCCAAGCTCCCCTTCCTCGGGTTGAAGAAACTGCCGGGAGCCCTTTTCCGGACCACCCCGGTCCTGGAAGTCAAATCCTCTCCCCCGGTCAGCATCCATGGGGACGGAGACCTCCTCGGCCAGACGCCGGAGACCTTTCGGGTGCTCCCCAAAGCCCTCAGGATCATGCTACCCAGAGAAAGTTCGACCTCTCTGCGAGTCAAATCCTTGGCCACTTTCCTGAGGTCCTAATCCTATACCCCTTCCCGTTTCATAACGGGTTGCGCCTCATCCCTCCAGGAGTTTCCGTGGGTCCTCGAGATATTTTCTTACCTCTTGCAGGAATTGGGCGCCGATGCTTCCGTCGATCGCCCGGTGGTCATAGGAAAGGCAGAGGTACATCATCGAACGAATCACCACGGCATCATCGCGCACCACGGGCATTTTGGCGATTCTTCCCATCCACAGCAGAGCGTTCTGGGGCTGGTAGATGATGGGAGTGGCCAGCACGGCTCCGAAGACTCCGGGGTTCGAAAGGGTAATGGTTCCTCCCCGCATGTCTTCCAGGGTCAGCTTCCGCTCCCGGGCCCGGGCGGAAATATCCTCCATCATCCGGGCGATCTCCTTCACGCTCCTGGACTCCACCCGTTTCAGAACGGGCGTGACCAACCCTTCGGCAATGGCCACGACCACTCCGAAATTGACGTACTTCTTGACGAGGATCCGGTCCGCGAAGGTCTGGGAATTGATGATGGGGAATTTTTCGATTCCCCGCGCCGCCGCCCGGATCACGAAGGGGACGTAGGTCAGGCTGATCCCCTCGCCCTTCCATTGCGGGGCCAGTTCGGACCGCAGCCCCACCAGCCCGGTCATGTCCACCTCGGCCACGGTGGTGACGTGCGCCGCCGTGCGGACGCTGAGGGACATTCCGTCGGCGATGGCCTTGCGGATCCCCACCAGAGGGAGGGATTCTTCCAGATCGGGGATCCCCTCCTCCCGCCGCGGTTGCTTCCGGGCGATGAATTTTTCCACGTCTTCCTTGGTGACCTGTCCTCCGGGGCCTGTCCCGGTTACCTCGGCCAAGTCGATGCCGTGTTCCTTGGCCAGGAACCTGGCCGCGGGAAAGGCCCTCGCTTTCCCTCCAGCGGCTTTTTCCCTCTTCTCCGAAGGTGCGGCCTTTTGCTCCGGCTCTTTTCTCTCCTGGCGGATTTTTTCCAGGTAGGCCGAGACGTCTTCCCCCTCCGTCCCCACCAGGGCCACGGTGGCTTCCGCCTTGGCGATGGTCTTCTCCCCGTAGAAAATCTTCAGCAGGACCCCTGCCTCCGGAGCGACGATCTCAAAATTCACCTTCTCCGTCTCCACCTCGGCCAGGATCTCCCCCTTCTCCACTCGATCCCCTTCCTTTTTCAACCAGCGGACGATGGTCCCCTCGGTGATGGAGACTCCGAGACTCGACAGTTTCACCTCAAAAGCCATTTTTATTTCTCCTACCTCCTTACTTCCCATAGAGCTAATTCCCATAATGGCCTGCCGGCAAAGGGGGTCTATTTGTTCGAAGCTATTTAGACCCGAAATTCGCCGAGATCGACAATCCTAAACTTTTCCGAGACCATCAGACCTTCCGGAATCGGATTGGATGGAATTTGTCCGAATTCGCGCTCGATATTCGAATGGGCATCACCCTTTGCCTCTGACTGTGAAAAGAGGACTCTCAGATCCAGAGATAGCATACAGATCGTTTTTCAGAACAGTTCCTTCACCGCTGCCACAATGTCGGGCTCCTGGGGAATGAACAGCTGATCCGCGTACCTTGAGCTGGGAATGATCACTTCCGCCATGGCCAACCTCTTGACCGGGGCGTCCAGCAGATGGAGGCCTTCTTCGGCCACCACCGCCGCAATTTCCGCCCCCACTCCGCCCATCTTGGTTCCTTCTTCGGCGGTCACCAGTTTGGCGGTTTTTTTCAAAGAATTGAGGATGCAATCCTTATCCAAGGGGCGCAGGCTTCGCAGATCGATCACCTCGGCCTCGATTCCCTCCCTGGACAGCTGCTCGGCGGCCCGAAGGGCTTTGTGCAGGGTCCAGGCGTAGGAGACGATGGTCACGTCCGACCCTTCCCGCTTCACCTCCGCCTTTCCGATGGGGAGGGTGTACTCTTCTTCGGGAACCGGGCCTTTCACTCCGTAGAGCAGCTTGTGTTCGTAGAACAAAACCGGGTTATCATCCCGGATTGCCGTCTTGATCAACCCCTTGGCGTCGTAAGGGGTCGAGGGGAAGACCACTTTCAAACCCGGGAAAATGGAGGAAAGTGGCCTCCAGGGACTGGCCGTGATGGCAGCCGGCTCCGTTGGAACTCCCGCCTCCCGCAATCCGGAAGACCACCGGCACCTTGAAGGGCCCGCCCCCGCACATGTACCGGTACTTGGCCGCCTGGTTGGCGATGGAATCAGCGGCGTACATGGTGAAGTCGGGGTACATGACCTCCACCACCGGTCGCATGCCGGTCAGGGCCGCCCCCACCGCCGCCCCGCAAAAACCCGACTCCGAAAGGGGGGTATTGATGACCCGGTCTCCAAATTCCTTGTAGAGGTCCCGGGTCACGGTCCAGACGTTGATTTTGATATCCTCCCCCAGCAGGATGATCTCTTCGTTCTTCCGCATCTCTTCCCGCAGGCCCTCGCGAATGGCCTCGGCATAGGTCATCTCTCTCGATCCCATTCCTCGATCCTCCTCCCTATTCCGCGTAGGTATCCCGGGAAAGTTCTTCTTTGGTGGGATACGGGCTCTCTTTGGCAAATTTCTCCGCGGCTTCGATTTCCTCCTTCGCCCGGGCCTCGATCTCCCCCAGTTCCTTCTCCGACGCCGCCTTCGTCTCCAGCAGCCGGGTCCGCAGCCGGATCACGGGGTCTTTCCTCTCCCATTCCTCCACCTCTTCTTTCGGGCGGTATCCCCCCAGGTGAAAGCGGTCCATGGCCGTATGCCCGTGCATCCGGTAAGTCTTGGATTCGATAAAGGTCGGGCCCTGCCCCGAGCGGGCGCGCTGAACGGCCTCCCGGACCGTCTCATACACGGCCACGGCGTCATTCCCGTCCACGATCACCCCGGGCATCCCGTGTCCTTTGGCGCGGTCGGCGATATCGCGGACCGAAGTGGTCTCGATGTTGGGGGTGAAGAGAGCATAGAGATTATTCTCGCAGATGAAGACGACCGGGGCCTTCCAGACCGAAGCCAGGTTCATGCCCTCGTGGACGTTCCCCTCGTTGGAAGCGCCGTCCCCGAAGAAACAGAGGACCACCTCCCGGGTCTTGCGGAATTTGACGGAAAGGCCGACCCCTGCGGCGATGGGAACATGGGCCGCCTGCACCCCCGGCCTCCCCATAATCCGCAGATTCCAGTCGGCGATGTGGACTCCTCCTTTGCCGCCGCAGCAGCCGGTTTTCTTGCCGGTCACCTCGGCCAACAAGATCTTCGGGTCCATTCCCTTGCCGATCGCCCATCCCCACCCCCGGTGGTACGGCATCACGTAATCCTGCGGCTCCAGGGCGGCGCAGGCGGCCACCGTGGTCGCTTCCTGGCCGCGGGTGGAATGTTGGGTGATCCCGATTCCGCCGGCGATCATCTCGTTGATTTTGTCGTCCAGGAACCGCAATCGAACCATATTCCGGTAAATCTTCAACCCGACTTCTTTCCCCAGCGCTCCCATAGAAGAACCTCCGATCCTTGAGTCGCAAAAAACCGATTCTCTTTGCTTGGCGGCTCAACGCTGGCCCAAAATATTATAATTGCAGATATTTTGCAATCCGAAAGTTGAACCGCACAGATCTTCAAGTCCGAATTAAAACCCTATTGGGACACAGATAAACACAGCGGATGCGCAACCACAGAAATTATTATACCTGAAAAAGGCCCAAAGACAAAAAATGTAATGGGACGCGGATGAACGCGGATAAACACGGATGAAGCATGAATTAAAAATGACGATGAACGCCAGAGAACGCAGAGGGTGCAGAAACTAAAAAAGAAAAGAATAATGGATGAACAACGTTTTTTTATTTTGCCTTTCGATTGAATCATTATTCCATCATTCCAGCATTCCAATGTATTTGCTCTGCGGTGATATTCTTTGTTTCCTCCACGAAGGGGACAGACGAAGATTCTTATGATTCCCTGGGCAATGAAAAATCATTTGACTTAAGGAGTCATTTCATTTATAGAAAATCAGCCCTCCGACTCTGTCGGGGGATCACCCTTGAGACTGCGGAGGAAAAACATGGACAAGCTGATCGTAACGGTAGCCATCATCGGAGGACTCACCACCCGGGAGAAGACCCCCCATCCCCCCATGACTCCTCAGGAAATCGCCGACAGCGCCATCGAGGCCGGTCGGGCCGGGGCATCGGTCTGCCACATTCACGTCCGGGACCCGATCACCCACCAGCCCTCGATGAAGTTTGAGCACTACAAAGAAGTCTTTGACCGCATCCGGGACAAGTGCGACATGATCATTAATCTGTCCACCGGCTCGGGCGGCCGCCTCCTTTACCGTCCCAAGTCCGGCGGGAACCTTTGGGATACTTCCGGCCTGAAGAGCCCGGAAGAACGGGTGGAGCATGTGGTGAAACTGAAGCCCGAACTTTGCTCTCTGGATATCGGGTCTTTGAACTTTGGCTCTTACGCTTTCATCAACATGGTGTCCATGGTGGAGCAAATGGCCAAGATGATCAAGGAGGCGGGGACCAAGCCGGAGCTTGAAGTTTTCGACATCGGCCACATCCGCATCGGCCATCACCTGATCCGCCAGGGGTTGATCCCCGATCCGCCCCTATTCCAGCTCTGCCTGGGGATTCCCTGGGGAATCGAGGCGACCACGGAAAACATGGTTTACATGCGCAACAACCTTCCCCCCAACTGCCTCTGGTACGCATTTGCCATCGGCCCCCAGCACTTCCCCATGGCCGCGGCTTCCATCATCAACGGGGGGCATGCACGGGTGGGCTTCGAGGATAATCTCTACATCAAGAAGGGGGTTCTGGCCAAGAGCAACGCGGAGATGGCCAAGAAGGTCATCGAGATCGCTCATCTCCTCGATCGCGAGGTGGCGAGCCCCAAGGAGGCGCGGCAGATTCTGAAGCTGAAAAGCTGAATCTCAAATGCGGAATGGAAAAAAACCGAATGGGACACAGATGAACACAGATAAACACAGATTTTATATTCGCCAAAGACTTAAAGACAAAAGACTGGATGGGACACGGATGGACACGGATAAACATGGATAAATAATGCCTAGAATTCGGAATGCCTAAAATGCCTAAAAGTGCCCAAAGTTAAAAACAGGGCTTTATCGCCTTTGACTCCAAACTCCGTATGGGCGCGCAGCAGCGCGCCCCTACAAACTCCGAACTTTTTTGGACGCGGGTAAAGACGGGAGAAGCAGGGAGGGCAAATCCGAAGGTTAGGGCTGGGTTATATTCCGCATTCCGAATTTCGCATTCCGCATTTCAAAAGGGCGTGTCAAAAGGCCCTAGAATCCGCATCAGATAAATATCGGCGAGGTCTCCCCCTTTTCCCGCCCTCCAGATCCCGGCTACGGTTCCTTCCCCATCTCTCACCACCACCACGAGCTGGCCGGTCGCCCGGAAGCGTTCGCTGTAGTATAAAGGGATCTGCTGATAGCTGAGGTCCCTTCGCGTCGCCGAGCTTCCCAGGACGGGGAGGAAAACATCCATCCGCCATTCCCCGGGCCCGACCTTTCCCCCTTTCCCGACCGTCCATTCCTGGAGGAGGCTCTTCACATATTTCTCCAGGCCCAGAGGGGTCTGGTGCCCTCCCAGGGCTCGAACCTGAATGTCGACCGTCTTCCCCGCGGGATCAAACCCAACATCTTTCAGGTTCCCTTCCAGGGATTGGGCCAGGATCGCTTGCAACTCGGCGGACGTGCCCTGCCCGGGAGGAAGGTAGTCCACCGTGGCGCAGGAGGGGAGAAGAAAAAGGGCCAGGAGAAGCAAGGTCCGGATCCGAGGCCTGCATCGGAATAAATGGGTTGCCATGGGTTGTCCCTATTCGATCGATTTGAACGGACCGATCATATAAAGGATGTAATACTCCAGGTACCGGGCTTCGCCTTTTAGGTCTTCCGTCTGGAGAATCTTTCCCGATTCCCGGTCATAAAAGGTCAGATGCAAATCAACAACCCCGTGGGTAGACTCCATGTAGACCAGGGGGATGAAGTCCCTGCGGGTCTGGTGCACTCCGAAAACCCGGGCCTTCACATCGAGGAGAACGTCCGCCTGGGCTTTGGACCGGGCCATCTGGGCGCCCTGGGCGGATATTTTTTCCGCCAGCCAGGAACGGAGAAAACGTTCCTCAGCGCTCTCCTCCCCGGTCCGGTCGGTCAGGGTGTACACCTCCACCCACAGGGTTTTCCCCTTGTAGGGTTCAAAGTTTGCGGCCTTCACGGCTTTTTCCAGGGCATTGACCGGAGTGGATTGGGAATCCGCAGAACGCCCCATGCTCGGCCCCCAGTATCTCTTCGTAGCGCAGGAAGAAGCGAAGGACAGGATCAGAACCATTAGGAACGACCATTCGATGAGTTGCCGATAAAGGGATTTGCCTTTCATATTTTAGACTCTCTCCTCTTGGCTGGAAATCCAGATGGCATTTTACAGCGGACCGCCCGGCCCCTAGCAAAGGCCATAAAGAGCATAACGGACCGATATTCGGATTGTCAAGGAACAAACCGGTCTAATTCGGAATGCGGAATGCCGAATGCGGAATTAAAAATCTGGCTTGCCCCGAATTTCTTTCAGGGTCGGGGTTATTCTTATTCCGCATTCCGCATTCCGAATTCCCATTCCGATAAAATTTTCTTCTTGATTCCCGGAACCTGGTCAAAATATACTCTTGCATCTTGTCTGATTGAGTTTGATCCAGTCTGATTCGCAGGAGGAAAAAAATGGGATTGATGAAAGGAACGCTTACTTTTTCCCGCTATCGGCTCCAGGAGCCTCTTCCGGGTAATTTCCAGGAATTCATCCACCGCCAGATCAAGAGGTTCGCCTTCCGGGAGCTCTCCATGGGAAGCGAAGAACAATCTTCCGGCTGGACCAGCTTGGAAAACCCCCTGGACAACCAATTCGAGTATGCCAACTACGCGGTGGGGGATTACTTGACTTTTTCCTTCCGTCTGGACCGGAAGAAGGTCCCCCCTTCTTTGATGAAGATCAAATACCTCGAAGCCGAAAAGAAAGCGCTCGGCGTGAAAACCAAAAAGTTTCTTTCCAAAGGAGAGAAGGAGGAGCTCAAAGAGCGCATCCACCTCGAACTGCTGAGCAAAACCTACCCGGTTCCATCCTTTTTCGATGTCTGCTGGTCCCCCTCCGGGGGCTGGGTGATTTTCGGTTCTCTCTCCCCCAAGGCCGCCGAAGAGTTCGAAAAGCTCTTCAAAAAATCCTTCAACCTGACTCTCTCTCCCCTGGTCCCCTGGGACCCGCAACGGCTCGAGCCGGGCCTGGCGGAAAAAATCGCCTCCCTGAAAGATGGGGTCTTTCTCAACCCCCAGAGCCCGGACCCGGGAAAGGCGGGCCCCCCCCTTCTGGGAAGGGAATTTCTCACCTGGCTCTGGTTCAAGAGCGAAGAGCGGGGCGGAGCGGTTCAGAT
Organism: uncultured delta proteobacterium; assembly: GCA_963802665.1. Classification (GTDB taxonomy): domain Bacteria; phylum Desulfobacterota; class SM23-61; order SM23-61; family SM23-61; genus SM23-61. The sequence goes on from CAWDJO010000007.1 coordinate 109,245, forward strand.
TCCCGGAACGGGGGATGTGGAGGTTTCCTTCGCCCGCAGGCTGGCTCTGGAATCCGGCGGGGGTGAATATTCCGAGAGCATCGTCTGCCAGGGGTTCCATGCCGGTTTGAAAGAAGGGAAAGCGGCCATCCTGGAAGGGAAAAAAGCCAAGGAGGCCCGGATTCAGCTCGGAGTGGGGCCGGAAAAGTTTGAATTTACCCTGAAGGTGGACTCTTTCCATTTTCAGAGTCTCCGCCTGCCGTCGGGGTTTACCGAAGGGGAAGAGGAAGAAGACCGGGAGGGCCGGGTTCTGGAGAGAGTTTACCTGGTTGAAAAGGCCGTTAAGACCACGGATCAGCTCTTCTCCGCGTTTCTCAAAAAGCGCCTTTCCCCCCAGTGGTCTTCGGAAGAAATTCCGCGGATCAAGAAGTGGCTGACGAAATAGCCTTAATGCGGAATGTAGAATGCGGATTGCGGATTGGAAAAAGAAGCAAAGAATTCCGAATTCCACATTCCGAATTCCGAATTTGGCACGCCCAAGCATCCCAAAAATGCCAAATTTTTTGAGCCCCCAAGGAGTGCCGGGAGTTTACCTTAAAGAAATTATGGGGGCGGGTTCGGCCCTCTTGTCTTGCGGATCACGTGGATGGCCGTGGCTTTGAAAGAGGCGGAGACGATTTGGCCCTCCTGGAGGGATAAATTCTCCAGGGAATGGCCGGTCACGTAGGCCACGAGAGGGAATCCGCAATCAAGATGAACCTTATAATAGAGGCCCAGGGGAACAATCTTGGTGATCCTGGCGGGGAACACATTCCGGGCGCTGGTTGCCTCCTGACGGGGGGGAACGGCAAGGGTCACATTTTCCGGGCGGATGCAGAAGACCACCGGCTCTCCGATTTCGACCTCTCCCACCGCCTCCACCTCCTGGGCAAAAATTGAAGCGATAAAGCTCCCCCGACCCTTTTTGACGACCTCCCCGCTCAGGATCGTCTCCACCCCCACGAACGAGGCGATAAATTCATCCCGGGGCTGGTTCATGACCTCGGTCGGAGGGCCGATCTGCAAAATCCTTCCCTCATTCATCACCGCGATCCGGTCGGAAAGACGCAGGGCCTCCATGCGATCATGGGTGGCGAAGATGGTGGTGGTGGTGGTCTGGCGGAGGATCTTTTCCAGGTCCTCCATCAGGGATTCCCGGGTGGGGGGGTCCAGGGAGGCGAAAGGTTCGTCCAGGAAGAGGAGGTCGGGCTGAATGGCCATGGCCCGCGCCAGGGCAACCCGCTGGGCCTCCCCCCCGGAGAGCTTTCGGGCGGAGCGCTCGCTGAGATGGGGGATTCCGAACCGCTGCAGGTTTTGTCCTACCCTTTTTTCGATTTCGGACCCATTCATCCCCCGGATTTTCAGGCCGGAGGCCACATTCTGGAAAACCGTCGTGTCGAAGAGCAGGGGCTCCTGGAAGACCATGGCCAGCATTCCTCCGGTACTGGAGGAGGCCATGGCTGGAAGATACCTTTTCCCCCTTGAAGAAGAACTCTCCGCCTGCGGGTTTGATCAGGCAGGCCAGAGTCTGCATGAGGGTCGTCTTCCCGGCCCCGTTCGGCCCGATGAGGGAAAGAATGGTCCCCTCTTCCACCGTCAGGGAGGAAATATCCAGTACCAGGGATCCCCCCCTTCGGACCCTGCAATTCCTTGACTGCTAAAAGCGGCGCCGGTAGCAGTCACCTCGGCCTCTCCCTCTGCTGGATATGAGTCAGGACGAGGTTGATGAAGTAGGCGAGAAGCAGGAGAATGATCCCCAGGGCGATGGCCATATCGAAGTTCCCCCGGCTGGTTTCCATGACCGTGGCCGTGGTCAGGACCCGGCTGTATCCCTTGATGTTGCCGCCGACCATGATCGATGCCCCCACCTCGGAGATGACTCCGCCGAACCCGGCCATCACCCCGGCCAGGAGCGGGAGCCGCGCCTCCTTGACCAATATCCAGACCATTTGCAGGCGCGTGGCTCCGAGGGCCAGGATTTGGAGGCGAAGTTTCTTGGGGAGGGCCTGGATCGCCGCCAGGGTGATTCCCATGACGATGGGGGTAGCGATGACCGCCTGGGCGATGATCATCGCCGCCGGGGTATACAGAATCCCCAGAAATCCCAGCGGTCCGTTCCGCCACAGGAAGATGGTCACAAAAAGGCCCACCACCACCGGTGGCAGGCCCATTCCCGTGTTGATCAGGCTTACCACCAGCCTTCGTCCCGGAAATTCCGTCAGGGCCACCAGCGTGCCGATGGAGATTCCGATGAAAAGGCTGATCAGCGTGGCCGTTCCCGAGACCTGAAGGGAAAGGAGGGTGATCCCCAAGACCTCCGGATCAAGGGTAAAAAGGAGGTGAAAGGCCTTCAGGATTCCTTCAAAAATGAGGTCCATCTACTTTCCCAAGTCCTCTTCTTTCTTGCCCGCATCGGGGAAGAACAAAGGCGATCCGAATTTGTCCACCCCGAAGGTCTTGACGATATCCTGGACCTCTTTGGATACCATGAAATCGGCAAAAGCCTTGGCCCCCGCGGCGTTGACCTTGGGCCATTTGGCCGGATTCACCTCGATCACGTGGTAGACATTGAGGAGGATGGCATCGCCCTCGGCTAAAATATCAAGGCTCAAGTTTTTCTTCAGGGCCAAATAGGTTCCCCGGTCGGCGAGGGTATATCCTTTTTTTTCCGAGGCTACGTTGAGAGTCTGTCCCATCCCGAGTCCGGTCTGCTGGTACCATTTTTGCCCTTCCGGATTGATTCCCGCCGCCTTCCAGATGGCCAGTTCCTTGGAATGGGTGCCGGATTTATCACTCCGGGAAAGGAATAAAGACCCCGCAGAGGCGATCTTCTTGAATACCTCGGGGGTCACCTTGACCCCTTTGATCTTGGCCGGGTCTTCGGCCGGACCCACCACGATGAAATCGTTGTGCATGACGATTCTTCGGTTGATCCCGTACCCTTCGGCCACGAACTTCTTCTCCGCCGCCGGGGAATGGACCAGCAGCACGTCCGCCTCCCCCTTCTGCCCCATGGCCATGGCCTGGCCGGAACCCACGGCGATGGTCTTTACGAAGTAGCCGGTCTTTTTCTCAAAAATCGGTATGAGCACGTCCAGCAGCCCGGAGTCCTGGGTGCTGGTGGTGGTCGACAGAATGATATTTTTCTGCTGGGCTTGGGCCGGGCCCCAGGCCATCAGGGCGAGGATTACAGCCAGCCCTGCTAAAACCGCATGGATTGTCTTTTTCTGTTTCATCATTTCCTCCTTGAAAGATTAGTTACTTCTTCAACCCCTGTTTTTCCCGCCATTCCTTGGAGTTGGCGAAGAAGAGGGGGCTTCCGTATTTATCCTTGCCGAAATCGGCGATGATCTTCTGTCCTTTTTCCGGCGAGGTGAGCCATTTTACAAATTTCATCGTATCGGCATAGTTCACCTTGGGAAATTTTTGGGGATTGACCGGGATGAGGGAGATGAAATTCAGAAGGATCTCATCCTTTTCCACCAGGACCGACCAGTTTGATTTGATCTTTCAGGGACAGATAAGTGGCCCGATCGATAATGGTATAGGCCTGTCTCTGGTCCGTGTAACGCAGGGTGGGGACATTGCCTTCGCTCCCCTTCTCGTAGGTAACATACCAGGCACCCAGGGGTTTGATCCCCGCTTTCTGCCACAACTCCATCTCGGCCACGTGGGTTCCGGACTTGTCTCCCCGGGTGACGAAGGGGATTCCTTTTTCCGAAATCGTCTTCAGCGCTTCTTTGGCGCTTTTCATCCCTTTCACCCCGGCAGGATCATTGGCCGGGCCCACAATCACAAAGTCGTTGTACATCAAATCGATTCTTTCCGTCCCAAACCCCTCTTGAACGAATTTTTCTTCCAGGGACTTGGCATGGACCATGACCAGGTCCACATTCCCTTTCCGGGCGATGTTCAAGGCCGCGCCTGTTCCCGCGCCCACGTGGCGGACCCGGATGCCGGTCTCTTTTTCAAACTCATTCTCCAGGAGAGCCACGATCCCCGAATCGATCGGGCCGATGGTGCTGGACAGGAGGATAAACCCGCTGCTCTGCGCCCCGCACCAGACAGGGAGCAGGACCACCAGCCAGATGATCCCCAGAGCCATCGAGCGTTTCATTCGCTTCATTCGATCCATTCTTCACTCCTTTCATGCCGCTTTGGAATACAGGATTTTTCCCGAATTCTTGAAGTCGTAACTCCCCAGGTTCTCCACCCGGCTCCGGAACTCCCGGGAGTTGAGGATTTCGATGAACGCCTGGACCCCCCGTTCAAAAAAGGTGGATTGGTCGAGGAGCATGTCGAAGCTCTCCTGGGTCAGAGGGACGAAGGACAGGCCCAGGAGCTTGGACACCGAACCCGTTGCCAGCCCCACGTCGGCCTCTTTGGCCAGGATGGAAAGGCCTATTTCAAAGTGGGTATAGACCTCATTTTCATATCCCTTGATCGACGAGACGGGAATCTTGAGGTCTTTCAGATGATGGTCCAGGAGCACCCTCGTGCCGGAACCCTTCTGCCGGTTGATAAACCGCACTTTGGGCCTGGATGAGATCCTTGAAACCGCGGATGTGCAGGGGATTCCCGGGAGGCACCAGGAAACCCAGGTCCCGGTTGAATAGATTGATCACCACGGTCTTCAGGTTGGGAAGGATAGGTGGACAAAAAAGGAATGTTGTACTCGCCGCTCTTGGGGTCCAGGAGGTGGGACCAGGCGATGTCGGTGTACCCCTGGTTCAGGGCTTTCAGCCCATCGGTGCTGCCGGTGTTGGCCGAAAAGATGTAGAACTCCGGGTAGGTCTTGCGGATGTAGGTCTTCAGAATATCCAGAATCGGATCGTTGCTCCCCGCCGCCAGAAGAGCCCCTTCGATGCGCCTGCTTTTCTTCCGGGCCTCGGCCATCCCCGACCGGGCGTTGGTTTCAATCCATTCGTCGATCATTCTGCGGGGAAAGACCCATTTCCCGGTCACCCGGGTGCAGGGAATTCGTTTGGCCTTGATGAGGGCGTATACCTGCTTTTCATGGATGCCCAGATGCTTGGCGACCTCTTTGGTATTCATGAGCTCTTCAGGCATGGTTTTCCCCCCTTTGACGGCCTCGGTATTTTAACCATCCTTTTCTGCTGATTGAATGAATTCTACTACAAAATATTACTATTTTTTACTAATATTTTCTTTTATTACTCAAATAATTTTAAGGATAAAAATGTGTTATAATTTTTAAAATTTCTTCAAAAAGGGAGGTACGCGATGAAAATCAGCGCTCGGAATGTTTTAAAGGGAAAAGTGAAAAAACTGATTCCCGGAGCGGTGAATTCCGAGGTCACCGTCGCATTACCCGGCGGGATGGAAGTGGTTTCGATCATCACCAAGAGTTCCGTGCGGAATCTGGGATTGAAAAAGGGGAAGCCGGTTTACGCGGTCATCAAAGCCTCGAACGTGATGATTGCCATAGACTGATCTTCCGTTTGACCCGGGTTAACGATTCACCTTTCACCCGTTGGAAAGGATTTTCCCCCAGGACGGTGGGGATTTATTTTGCCCAAAGGTTGAACTGTTTCTGGGGGACCGCCTCTAGCCAGCTTGCGCTCTCTGGAAAATTGCCCGTCCGGCACCAAAAGTCCAAGAATAACCCGATGAGTCGGGGGTTTTTCTCGAAGGAGATTTTGGCCCGGCACCCCTGACAACACTTCCGCTCACTCCACACCATCTCGCGGTAGACGATTTCGATCGTGTCGCAGGTGACCAAACAATGGCATTGGGGGCAAAGGACCCTGTACAGACCTTCCGGGGTGTCATACCATACAGCCAGAGACGTCCCCTTTATGACCCACGGCACGTATCGGGGGGGAGTCAGGTTCGGTGTACCCAAGCTAACCATCTTCAAGTTGACCTTCTCCTTTTTTAGCCAAGGGAATCCAATCCGGGGGATTTCGTAATACCCGCTTGGCGGAAAGAATCCGATCCCGCCGATTCGATAAACGGATTTTGAGGAGGATGATAAAATAGCGCCCCCAACCTTGTCAAGAAAATTATTACTAATTATTACTTTTTAAAACTTTTTATTGCAATTAATTCCATCTCTTGCGGATTTTCCTTCCTAAGGCAGGAAAGGAGAACTCCGGGAGAGGATCTTCCTTACTGGAGGTTGAATTGGCAGGGCTCTTGGGGTAATTTCTTTATTGAGATCTTCAGCAGGAGGATAACCATGTTTTTCACAGCACCCAGAGATTTCAAGGAACGAGAGCTTTCACCGAAGGTCAAGACGAAGATTGTTTGGGGAGAGAAACTGATGCTCTCCCATGTCCATGTCCAGCCGAACGCGCCGATCGTTCCGCTGCACAGCCATCCCCATGAGCAGATGGGGATTGTGCTGGAAGGGAAGGTAGGCTTAACCATCGGCGCTGAAACCCGGGAAATAAAAAAGGGGGACATGTTCCTCATTCCCCCTGACACTCTTCACGGACTCGCCTTCACCTTCGACAAGCCGGCCTTCATATTGGATATTTTCAGCCCGCCCCGGGAAGAATTTAAAAAATAGAAGCGGGCGAGAGACTTCAGGGGAAATACTTCAACTCCGGCATCTGGATCTGGCCGTCCATCAGTTTCTTCAGGTATTCGACCGTATGCCGGACCGCCTCTTCCACGAAGAGTTTCCCTTTTTCCGCGGTCGCCAGGAGGGGATCTTTGTCCGCCATTGCCGGCATGACCTCTTTCCGCACATTCTCGGGGAACAGCGCCAGCCCGATGGCGGTTTCGAACTCCTTGGCATGCCCCGGGATGACGTCCGTTTCCATGTATTTCAGCAGGAAGTCCCGGGGGATCAAATCCCAGTAGGAGCAGAACTGGAGGTTTACTCCGGGGGCGTTCGATTTCAGGAAATACCGCCATTGATCTATGACCCCTATTATCGGAAGAGTATTCCCTCCATGCCCGTTAAAGATCAGGATATTTTTCACCCCATGCCGGGTTAGGCTTTCCACCACGTCTCCCAGCACGGCCAGCCAGCCGCCCGGCCTGGCGGAGATGGTTCCTTTATGGTGCATGTGATGTTCGGATATCCCCACGGCCATGGGAACGGTGACCACGATTCGGGGGTAAAGCCGCCGGGCCGCCTCCCGGGCGATGTGGACGACGGATTCCAGGTCATGTTCCATGGCCAGATGTTCCGAATGCTGTTCATTGCTGGCCACGCAAATGACCGCCGTAAAAAATTTCCCCCCTTCGATTCCTTCCCGAAACTCCCGGCGAGTCATTTTAGCCAGCATCACTTCCTGATCGGGCATAACGTCCTCCTATTCAAATCATTCCCAAAAAAAATTTTATCTTAGAGCGCGCAGCATGGCGCAGCCGCTACCCAAGCGTGGGGGCCATCACGCCAAACGCGTGATGGTTGCCCATCCGGCGGGCGGCCACAGAGGGCCGCCCCTACATAAAAACCTCCCAAAATTGTAAGAATCTGTACGCTAGTATTGCAGAGGAATTATGATGGTATAATTGGTTTACGGGCCCCACAGGCTTTCCCGCAGACCCGTCCTTTGATGTATTCCTTTATGACACGAAACCGGGTGCCGTTCAAGGGCGAAGATGCGGTCTCCCGCCTCAAAGGCGGAACCCTGGATTCGTCAACCTTCCCGGGGATATAAATTCAACGCTCGTTCCCCTCTATGGAGGTAATGCGTTACCCATGAATGATCCAAATGGTATCCCGGACGCCGCCCGCGCCCACCGGAAAGGCGTGCTGCTGATGATCGGCGCGGGGCTTTGCTGGAGCACGGGCGGGGTCCTGGTCCGCAGCGTGGTTCTTACGGATCCCTGGGAAATTGTCTTCTGGCGCTCCGTATTCATGGTGATTTTCATGATCGGGGTCCTCACGCTCTGGCACCGGGCAAAGGTTTTCGAGAAAATCTTTGAGGTCGGCCTTCCCGGGGTCCTGGCGGGTGCCCTTCTGGCCTCGACTTTTTTCTTTTTCATCCTCTCCGTAACCCGCAACACCGTGGCCAACACGCTGGTCCTGATGAGTGTAGGGCCCTTTTTTGTGGCTCTTTCCGGCAGAATCCTCCTGGGAGAACGGGTTTCCCTCCGGACCTGGGCGACGATCTCCGCGGCCCTCGTAGGCATTGTGTTGATGTTTTTCGAAGGACTGGACTCCGGACGGACGTTCGGGAACCTCCTGGCCCTGGGAGTTCCCGTCGCCTTTGGCCTGAATGTGGTCATCCTGCGGCGGACCCACGCCAGCGTGAGCATGGCCCCGGCGGTCATGCTCGCCGGGATCTTTTCCATCCTTGTCTCCCTTCCGCTCGCCTGGCCCTTAACCCCCACGATCCGGGACTTTGTCGTCCTCGGAATCATGGGCTGGGTACAGCTGGGCATCGGGTGCGTTCTCATGGTCGTGGCCGCCCGCTACCTTTCGGCCGCCGAAATCGGCCTTTTTGCCCTCCTGGAAACCATTCTTGGCCCCATCTGGGTGTGGCTCGGCTTCGGCGAACGCCCTACGGACATGGCCCTCGCCGGCGGCTTGTTGGTCATATTCGCGCTTCTGCTGAACGGCCTGCTGGGGATGAGGGAGACGATCGAGTCCGGGTTGAGCCCCGGCCGGGGAAGGGATGGTTGCTTAACCCTCCAGGGTCCGCTTCTGCGGAGAGCGGCGGTGAAGGACGAAGAAGAAAACGGCCGCCAGCAGGTGAACGGTGAAGAAGGTCCACAGGACCGGAGCATAGGTTTCGGTACGGTCGAAGACCCAGCCTGCGTAGATGGGGCTCAGGAAAGTCCCCAGGCCGGTACCGACGACCATGATTCCCCGCAGCGTCCCGTAACTGCGACGCCCGAAGAAGTCCCCGATCAGGGCCCAGTTCAAGGGTACCGTTCCCATGGTGATCGCCAGTCCCACGGGAAGGGCGTAGATGGAAATCCCGGAATGTCCGTACATCAGCAGAAGCATCCCCGCCATCGTGGGAAGAACGCCCAGGCCGCATATCAGTGATTTATCCCCGCGGTCCCCGAACCAGCCGCATACGAGAGTGACGGGAATCGTGCTCAGGGCGAAGAGGCTGACCAGGTAGGCGCTCGCCGCCTCGGTCTGCCCCTTCCAGACAAAAAGGGGCACGAAGTGAATCGTCAGGGCCACCGTAATCGAGACCCGCAGAGCGATGGCGAAAAGAAGAATCCAGAAATTTAAGATCCGCAGAGCTTCGGCCACGGTGAATTCCGTTTGCGGGGCCGTTTCCAGCCTTCGCCTCTCCCCAGCGGTCCGATCGTCCCGCGGGGAATCCCCATCGGGGAGAAGCCCCATGGATTCGGGGTTTCGACGGATCGGGAGGGCGGCGGGGATAGCCACGGTCAGGAGGGCCAGTCCGGCGATCACCGCTCCGGTGCGCCAGCCGAAGCCCAAAATCAAGTGGGAAAGCAGCGGGGCCATGAACACCCCTCCGACGCTGGCCGCGACGCCGGTGATGGCAAATCCTTTTCCCCGGTGACGGATAAACCAGCTGTTCACCACGGCGTACACGGGATGAAAAAACCCGGCGTTGAATCCCAGGGAAATGATGAAGATGTAGATGAAGAAGAACTGCCAGAAGGTCTGGACGAAGGAAAGCAGGATGAACCCCACCCCGGCCAAAGCGGCCCCCATCAGCATCATGACCCGGGGCCCCCATCGGTCCACCAGGTATCCTACCAGAGGCCCTTCGGCCCCGCCTTCCAGGCGGGCCGCCCCGTAAAGGAGCGAAATGGCGGCGCTGCTCACCCCGAGGTCTCTTTTCAGGGGGAGAAAAAAGACCGTGAAGCCGTGAGAGAGAATCCCGGCTCCCACAGCAATGATTACGGACCCCAGGAGGACAATCCACCACCCGTAAAATACTCGATTCCTAAATGATTGGAGGGATGATCCCATTCTTCGGCTAGATCTTATGCTTCGTTTTGGAAAGGCTTTCCTTCTCCTCTCCGGTCAGGGGCCGAACCTCCCCCTTGCCCAAACCTCCCAACTGCAGGGGACCGATAGCCACCCGCACCAAACGGAGGACATTCACCCCGAGGGCCGACAGAAGCCTGCGGATGTGCCGGTTTTTCCCCTCCTGCAGGACCACTTCCAGCCAGCAATTTTTCTTTCCCCTGCGCAGGAGGTTTGCCTTCCGAGCTTGCAGAAAATTCCCTTCCTCCGTCTCCACCCCCTCGGTCATCCTTCTCAAGAACCCCCCATCCACCACGCGGTCCACCTGCACATGATAGGTTTTGTCCAGATGAGTTTCGGGAGCCATGATTTTAGCCGCCCACCGGCTGTCATTCGTAAAAAGCAGCAGCCCTTCACTCGCTTTGTCCAGGCGGCCCACCGGCGCAAGCCATGAAAACCTGGCATCCCCCAGGCATTCATACACGGTGGCCCTACCCTTTTCATCCGCGGCGGTTGTCACCAATCCCCGGGGCTTATTCAGCATCAGGTAAACCTTCTCCGAAGGGGGGATCATCCGGCCCTCCACTTCGATTCGATCCTTTGCCGGATCCACCCTCCTGGCGCCATCTCTTTCCCCGCGGCCATTGACACGCACCCGGCCCGTCCCGATCAACTCCATGGCCCGGGTCCGAGAACAGTATCCTAATTTGGATAGAGCCCGCGCCAGGCTGACTTTGGGGGCGCCGGATCGAAATGCGCGGCATGGACGAACCTCTTTCATGGCCTGAATCCCGAGAAATTAATACCCCTTCAGATTTACCCTATTCCCCGAGGGATGTCAAAAATAAACCAGAAGCTCGCGGGGACTGCTGCGAGCCGAGCCGGGGTGAAGAAGCAGTCTCGAATTTTTCTTTCTTCTGGGTTACAATACAGCAAACAAATTGGAATGATGGAATCTAAAAACCATTGGAATATTGGAATACTGGAATAATGGGTTGTTGACTTTATTTATTTCCTCTTTGACCCATTATTCCAATATTCCATTCATCCATTTTTTTGTTTGTTCCACTATCCCATTATTCCTTTCTTTTTTCTTCTCTGCGGTCTCTGCGTGCTCAGCGGTGAAATTCTTTTCTTCATCCTCGGCGCATAAGAAGATTTTTTAAATTTCCTATATGATAAGAAAGGAGCGATAAAATGCAGAGCAATCTTCTGAAGAAAAAACTCAAGGAAGGCAAAGTGTGTTTCGGGACTTTTGTCCGGCTCGGGCCGGCGGCGACGGAAATCCTAGGATACGGCGGGTGGGATTTCGCGGTCATCGACATGGAACACGGGGTTTTTGACTTCCCCCTGGTGGAACAATGTATTCGGGCCGCGCGTGTTGCCGGGATCCCCAGCCTGATCCGGGTGGCCGAGCCAAATCCCTCCCATATCATGCGCTCCATCGACGCCGGCGCCGAAGGGGTTCAGATCCCCCAGATCGAGAGCGCGGAAACCGCCGGACTCGTCTCCCAGGCGGCCCGCTATTTCCCGGAAGGGAAAAGAGGGCTGTGCAGCTTCGTCCGGGCGGCAAAATATTCGGCCGTCCCCCCGGATGAGCATATGGCCACGTCCAACCGGGAGGTCTTGACGGTCATCCATATTGAAGGGGAGAGAGCGGTCCGGGAGGTCGAAGCGATTATCGAAACGCCGGGGATCGACGTCCTGTTCCTGGGACCCTGGGATCTATCTCAATCCCTCGGAGTGCCCGGCAAAACCAGGGACCCCCGGGTGGTCGAACTCATGGAAAAAGTGATCGCCCTGTGCCGGAAGAAGGGGGTGATTTCGGGCACCTTCGTGCGCTTCGTGGAGGAGGCCAAATACTGGATCGACCGTGGCGTCCAGTACATGATGCTCTCCACCGATGCCGGATTGCTGCTTCAGGTGAGCCGGGAGAGGCTGGAAGGACTGCGAAAGTTGTGCCGTTAGAAGAAGATTTTTTTCGGAAGAACCTAGACCCGGCTCAGCCGGAACCAAACAAGTCTAAGGAATTGAAAATTTCGAAATCCGAATATCGATCCCGCGAGGCGCGGGACCGAAACAAATTCGAAATTCAAAAATTTCAAACCACCCAACAAAGAAGAATCTTTCGGATTTGGAGCATTTGGATTTGTTTCGAATTTCGAGTTTCGTGCTTCGAAATTGGAACCGACCCTTTCCATTGAAAGTTTTCTTGCCATCTGGTGTACGACTTTACTTGCAAGCGCCTAAATGGCCTTGTTCAAATCCACATCCACATTGGCCATTTTCAAAGCGCGGGCAACCAATAACCTCCACATTCCTCCCTCGTCATAGGGGATCAAAACACTTCCTTTGAATTCCGAGGGTAAATCCAGTCCCTCATCATACAGGGCGCAAACCAGGTTGGGCTCCAGCCGGCCCATTAAAAACCCGAGCTCGAAAATGACGTTTTGCGCGGGGCGCGGTTGGGGCTCTTCCGGTTCTCCTTGGGGATAGCCCATATCATCGGCCGTGAGGAGGGTGATTGCAAATACCGCATCTTCATATTGTTTATATTTCTCGAGAAGGCTCATCCCCTGGTTCGCGGCGTCGTCGGGAAGGAACGGTTCCAGATCCAGTTTTTTCAGGAAGCCGGCAATCATCGTCCTTTTTTCTTCATCCCGGCCATGGATGATCAATACTTTTCTTTCCTTCGATTTTGTCATACGGGCCACCTTTTTCCCCGCTGCGGCGGGAGGAGAATCCTCATGAACGGTTAAATCCACGGTCAGCTCTTTGCCCAAATCTTTCTTCCCTCTATTTTTGGAAATCTCTTGGGGGATTTCTGGTTTTTCCTCGGGCGGCGGGGGGCTTTCTTCCTGCAAGGAAATGGCCTGGATGGATCCTTTGGCGAGCAGTTGCTCCAGGCAATTCTCCAGGTTTTTCAAGGTCGTCTGAAAATTGGTACGTCGCATTTTCTCCAGATTGGATTCCGGTTCGTAGGCGGATAAGGGCTTATTCCCCCCGGTGTAGAGAATCGAATCAATGGGTTCCAGGCGGGGACCGAAAGCCCGGGTGAAAATTTCTTTGGTGAATAGATTCCAATACTGGAGGTCTCCCGGGGAAAGAGCACTATTCTTCAGCAGCTCCTCCCCCTTGGCTTTCTGGACTTGCAGAAGTTCGACGATTTCTTTCGCCGAAACCATCGGCAGAAGGACCAGGGGGGCGATTTCTTTGGGACGGGTTTTTTCCATAATCTGATCTTCTCGAGTTCAGAATCAATCGGTGGTGATAAATCAATCCGCCAGATTCTGTCCTGGTCCGAGTCCGACTGGACCAGCTTGTCTTAAACCCAAAAATCCATGATTTTTAATAAGTTATCGTCAATCCCGGCGAAAACTTAAATGATCAGAAGAGGTTAACTTGGGTCGAGTCGATGCCCCGGCCTGTTTGGGAGAAAGCATTGAATGGGATTCTCAAGGTAAATCGAAAGGTTAAACTCCTCTCTTCACCCCCCCCGGGAAAAAATTGAAATACCCCCGGAAAGATGTTAGTGTTGTGTCCCAGAATTATGCTGACAAAAGTCGGACCCTGGTGCCAGGAGCCTGGCCGCCCTGAAACAATTTCCCATTCTTGGCCGCGGTACCCGGGTTGGGAGATCGATCCGGCAAAACACGAATCTGATCGCATTTAGAAAGGAGCTTACCTATGAATCTTCTGCGAGTGAACATGACCGAGGGGAAAATTTCTCTTGAACCGTTTCCCAAGGACAAAATCCTGGGTGGACGGGCTACGATTGATTCCCTGCTGACCCGATATGGCTCTCCCACAGCCCATCCTCTCTCGGAGCAAAATATCTTTATCGTGGCCCCGGGGATACTGGCCGGGACCAGCGCCCCCCAGTCCGGGCGACTGTCCGTGGGGGGCAAAAGCCCTTTGACCGACGGGATCAAGGAGGCCAACGTCGGGGGAACAGCCGCCCATAAACTCGGCCGCCTGGCGATTATGGGCATCCTGGTGGAAGGAAAGGCAAAGGAATGGCAGGTTCTCAAAATCAACAGCCAGGGAGCGAGCCTGGAAAAAGCCGCCGGCATCGTGGGACTGACCAATTATCCCGCCTGCGAGAGGCTCAGGCAGAAATACGGGGACAAAATCGGGATCATCATCATCGGCCCGGCCGGGGAAATGAAGCTGGCCAACTCGACGGTCGCGGTGACGGACCCCGAGGGGAGACCCTCCCGCCATGCCGCGCGCGGCGGAGTGGGAGCCATCATGGGAGCCAAGGGGCTCAAAGCCGTGGTCATCGATGACGAGGGCGGCTCTCAACGCAAGGCGGTTCAGGAAGAGGCTTTCCGGGAGGCGGCCAAGAAGGCGGCCGAAGCGATCCAGAATTTCCCGCTGCGGGAAGGCATCCACAATATGGGGACGGCCCTATTCGTGAACGTGGACAATGGCCGGGGCAGTTTTCCCACCCGGAATCACCGGGAAGGATCTTTCGAAAAGGCGGCCAACATCGGTCCGGCCAAGCTGGTCGAGCTGGTCAAAGCCCGGGGAGGAGCCATGGGGCACGGCTGTCTTCCCGGCTGCGTGGTGCGGTGCTCCCCCATTTTCCATGATCCTTCCGGGAAATTCCTGACCGCCGCCCTGGAATACGAAACCATTTCCATGCTGGGGTCCAACCTGGGCATCGACGACCTGGATGCCGTCGCCCGAATGGACCGAAAGTGTGACGACCTGGGGTTGGACACCATCGAGATGGGCTGCACCATCGGGGTTTTGAACGACGCCGGGCTCTTTTCATTCGGCGACGCGGCCAAGGCCGAATCGTTGATCGATGAAATTGCCAAGGGAACGCCCCTGGGACGCGTACTGGGAAGCGGAGTGGCCGTGACGGCCAGGGTTTTCGGCATCGAGCGGGTCCCCGCGGTCAAGGGACAGGGGATTCCCGCCCATGCCGCCCGCTCTTCCAAGGGATGGGGAGTGACTTATGCGACCAGCCCCCAGGGGGCGGATCACACCGCGGGCTCGGTCATTGAAGAGCCTCTCTCCAACAAAGGCCAGGCAGAGAGGTCCCGCAAAGCCCAGATTATGACGGCCGCCCTCGACGCCACCGGCCTATGCCTGTTCACATTCCTCATGCCCAAACTTATTTTCCCCATGATCAACGCTCTCTACGGGATAAGCTGGACCGTGGAGGATTACCTGGACATGGGAAAAGAGATGCTCAGACAGGAGAGGGCCTTCAATCTGAAGGCGGGAATCGGGCCGGAGGCCGACCGGTTGCCGGACTGGATGAGCAAGGAACCGCTGCCGCCCACCCAGGCGGTCTTCGATGTGCCCGAAGAGGACATCCAGAGCGTCTTCCATTTCTAATACAAACCCAATAAATAAACTGGCATATTCCCCCCTACCCTACCCTCCCCCTTGAGGGCGGAGGGTAGGACGGGGGGGAAACAGCCATGCCCTCCGGGTTTGAAATGACATGTAAAGAAGTCATGACCTCCGGCTCTGCTGTAGGTCGTGATTGCGCTTTTCCCTTCCTTTTCATGAACCCCCCTTGATTTTCTAGGCATCAAAATCAATAAGTGATCGATTCTTATTCCCATCCATTCACTAGAATCCTCCTGATCTGTGGACAACCAGATAGGGGTTCAAAAGGGGGGGAAAGGACCATGAAAACTATAACTTTGCTTTTTGTCGGGATTCTGGTATCCCTCGGGTTGATCGCTTTTGGATGCCAAAAAACGGATCTTGCCAAGGAGGGGAAAAACGCCATGGCCTCCAAGACCACGGAATCACAAAATTTGAAAATCGCCACCTTTGCCGGCGGGTGCTTCTGGTGCAGTGAGTCTGATTTTGAAAAAATCCCCGGCGTGGTGAAAGTCATATCCGGCTATACCGGGGGGGATAAGGAAAACCCCACCTATGAAGAGGTAACTTCGGGGAAAACAGGACATGTGGAGGCCATCCAGGTTTACTATGACCCGGAAAAAGTATCCTATGAAATGCTCCTCGGCGTGTTGTGGCGGCATATCGACCCCACCGACGGCGGCGGGCAGTTCGTTGACCGGGGGCCGCAGTATGTGAGCGCCATTTTTTACCATGACGAAGAGCAGAAGAAACTGGCCGAAAAATCCAGGGAAGAGCTGGGCAAATCCGGGAAGTTTGCCAAGCCCATTGTGACCCGGATTGTCCCCTTCACCAAATTCTACGAGGCGGAGGATTACCATCAGGATTATTACAAGAAGAACCCCTTGCGGTACAGCTACTACCGTCACGGCTCCGGGCGCGACCAGTTCATCGAAAAGGTCTGGGGAAAGGAAGGAAAGAAGGAGCAGGAGGCGGTTAAAGGCTCTTACGCGAAACCCGACGATGCCGGGCTGCGCAAGAAATTAACTCCCCTGCAATATGAAGTAACCCAGCACGAGGGGACGGAACCTCCCTTCCAGAATGAGTACTGGAGCAACAAACGGGAAGGAATCTACGTGGATATCGTCTCCGGGGAACCGCTGTTCAGCTCCCGAGACAAATATGATTCGGGGACCGGGTGGCCCAGCTTCACCCGGCCGCTGGAAGCCGGGAACCTGAAAGAGCGGGATGATCGCAAGCTGTTCATGAAACGAACGGAGGTGCGAAGCAAGCAGGGAAACTCTCACCTGGGCCATGTATTCCCGGATGGGCCCCCTCCGACCGGCCTTCGTTACTGCTTGAATTCGGCGGCGCTGCGCTTCATCCCCAAAGAGGATCTGGAAAAAGAAGGGTACGGGCAGTATCTAAAACTCTTTGCGAGTCAGAAATAGGATTCCCCCATGAAGGATCAAAAAAAGACCCACCCGATCGTGGGTCTTTTCATTCGCTCCGGGGTGTGGCGATGCCCCTATAAAAAATTTGGATCATCTCCAAATTCGTTGATCGAATATTTTATGAAAAACCTGCCAAGGGCCCGGAAGGAAAGTCAGGTTGCGCCGCAAGCATCGGCGGGATATTGACTTTCCATAAACCTCCCGCGCTTGAATTCCGCAAAGCGCAGCGGGGGCGTGAACAAGAAAACTTCGATGAGGGGACAGAACACCCCCGCCACACCTAAGAAGGGATCGGCGCCTCATGATTGCAAGCAATATGACTTTCCTTCCGGGCCCCTGGAATCACCTGGCATTTCGAATATGACCAGCTCTTTGGCTTTCAACTAATTTGGAGATGATCAAAAAATTTTAGGGACGATCATCTCTGAAGGTTCAAATTCAGTTCCAGGAACACCGCCCCGGGAATAGGATTGTGGCAATAGGAAGGAATGGGTTCGAAACCCAGTGACCCATAAAGCGCCCGGGCCTCTTTCATGGATGGAACCGTATCCAGACGCATGCGGGTATAGCCCTTCTTTTTCGCCTCTTGAATCACGGCTTGGGCCAGAGCCTTGCCGATTCCCAGGGTGCGGAAGGACGGCCTCACAAACAGGCGCTTCATCTCGCAGATATCCCGGTCGATTTTTCTCAGGGCCACACACCCGGCGACCTGATCCCGGTGTAGGGCCAGGAGGAGACAGCCTTCGGGCGGGGCATAGCCCCCCGGAAGGCCGGCCAATTCCTCTTCAAAATTCTGAAAATCGAGGGCGAAATCCAGGGTAGCCGCGTATTCCTCGAAGAGGATCTTCGCCTGTCGGAGATCTTTTTTTGCACGGGCAGGAACAACGGAAATCATAAATCCAGGATTTGAAAATTCTGCCGGCTGACTCGGAATCAGGGTTCAGCGTTTATAGTATCCCCACTCCACCATCCGCCCGTAGGCGTGCTGGGCGAATTTTCCCTCCTGCACGACCTGGAGATAGCGGTGGTATTCCTTGGCCGCTTCCTCCTTGTTCCCCATTCCTTCCCGGGAGAATCCCTTGAAGAAGACGGTGGTGGGGTTGCCGGGGAGGACTTTTTCATAGGCGCTGAAATCCTGGTAGGCCCCGGCGAAGTCCCGGGTCTGGAGCTTGGCAAATCCGCTCAGGTAGTAGGCCTGGGCTTCCTGCGGATAAACGGACTTGGCCGCCTCCGAGTAGCGGAGGCCCTCGGCGGGTTTTTTCTGGATGACCTGGCAGGTGGCCATCATGACCAGGCCGGCATAGTCATTGGGGGTCTGCTTCAGGGCGTTCCGGAAATGGGTCTCCGCCTCCCCCATTTTCTGGCCGTTCATCGCCTGTTCCCCCTTTTGCAGCTCCTCGATGGTGCCCTTCATGGCGCGGAGCCTGGCCGTATGATCCATGTACCTTTCCCGGTTCAGGGGAAGGTTCTGGGCGGAAGCGTATTTCGTCCGAGAATTTTGCACCGCGTTCTGGTAGCGCTCATCGCTCATGGGGTGGGTGGCAAACATGAGCTCAATCGTGCCGGGTTTGGATTTGGAGAGGCTTTGGAGCATCTCCATCAAACCCACCATCCCCTTCGGGCCATAGCCGGCCTTGACCATGTATTCCATCCCCAGGGCATCCGCCTCCCGTTCATTGTCGCGGCTGTAAGAGGCCAACAGAGCCCCGGCCCCGATGCTTCCCACAGCGCCCGCCAGCTGTCCCAGGCCGCCGGCCACCGCGCCGGCCACCACGGAAAAGCCGCCCACAATCGTGTTGGTCAGCTTCCCTTTGGACATCTGCTGGGCCGTATGCCGGGCGTTCACGTGTCCCAGCTCATGGCCCAGGAGGGCCGCCAGTTCCGCTTCATTATCCAGGGAGAGAAGAATTCCCCGGGTACAGGCAATGCTGCCCCCGGGAAAGGCATACGCATTCACATAGTTGGCATTGACCACCCTAAAGGAATAGGGCATCTGGGTCCGGTGCGTTCGGGCCGCCAGGCTCTGCCCAACTTGCTGGACATAATTGTTGAGGCCTTGGTCCTGGATCTGCCCGTAATCCGCCGAAAACTGAAAAGGGGCGTTCTGCCGGTCGATCTGGATTTCTTCTTCTTCGGAAACCAGCATCAACTGGGTTCTTCCGGTAACCGGGCTGGTGGCGCAGCTGACCGCCGCCCCGGCGGCGGACATGGACAGGAGCCATAAAAAATGCCGTCGGCTGAACGAAGGAAGTTCTCTCTCCAAGAAGGAAAATCCGTTCATACATCCTCCTCCCGTAAAGTTCGTTCCAGGAATATTTTCTTTTTACCACAAGATGGCGGATAAAAAAAGAAGATCTCCGCAGGCGGCTGGGAAAGGGGAAAGGGTCTTCTGTTCCCATGCCCAAGAGTGGTAAAATGGTCAGGACATTGCAGGTGAAAGTGCAGGGGCGGAGAATAATTTTCTGGTCAGGAGATGGATCATGTCTTCCGGGAAAAAGCTGGGTATGGGAGTCATCGGCTGCGGAAGGGTCGCCCAGGCCCATCTTTCCGCGATCGTTGATTTGAAGGAAGAAATCAATCTCCTCGCCGTGGCGGATGTGGAGGAGAAGAAGGCGCGGGAGGCCAAGGAAAAATATCGCGCCGGACATTTTACCACCCGATATGAAGACCTCCTGAAGAATCCCGAAGTCGAGGCGGTCATCATCACCCTTCCCAACCACCTTCACCATTCCGCCGCCCTTGCTGCCGCCAAAGCCAAGAAAAATATATTGATCGAAAAACCCATGGCGATGGATGTCCAGCAGGCTCGGGAGATGACGGCCTCCGCCCGGGAAAACGGCGTTACCCTCATGGTCGGCCAGAGCCGGAGGTTCTCCGACGCCGTGAATGCCCTGCAAAAGAACCTTCCTGAAATCGGCGACCTTTTCCGGGTTATCGTATCTTTTCTGGTTTCTTTCCCCCACCCTCCCACGAATTGGTGGCGGCGGTCGGAGGAGGCCGGGGGGCTGGTTATCTTGCTACAGGGCAGCCATTCCCTCGATTCCATTCTTACGTGGATGAAAAAAATGCCGCAGCGGGTCTTCACCTTTTCCTCCCGGAGAAACGTTCAGTGGGAAGGGGAAGACGAGGCCGATATTCTGCTATCTTTCGACCGGGGAGAACTGGCCTCCGTTCACCTTTCTTTGAGCACTTCCCCGGCCTTCCATGAGGCTGTGCTGGTGGGAACCCGGGGAGTCATCCGGCTGATCGAATACGCAACCGGCAAACCCTTCGGGTTCGGGTATCACCTGGAATTGAACGGCGGGAGGATTCTCTCCGGGGATCAGGTCCCCTCCAACTACACCCTGCAGCTCAAAGAATTCCTGAGCGCCCTCCGCGAAAATCGCCGGCCCATAGCCTCCGGAGAGGAAATCCTCCGGACCCAGCTTCTCCTGGATGCCGCCCGGCAATCGGAGAAAGAAAAGAGACCCATTTCTCTTTCTCCGTGATCAACGCGGATGAAGCGGGGCACGTAGCCATCGCCGTTTTCGTGAATTCCTCGGAGGAAGGGGCGGTTGAATGGGAACGGGCGATCGCCCAGATTGCCCGTGCGGTGTACGATTTTTTCTTGTTCCAGCCGGCGACTCGTGCGAAGATGCAATAAAGAGGAATTGGATTGGTTTCGGAAAAGATAGAATGAATCCTGCAAAATCGATGGCACCCAAAGGAGGATGGAAATGAAAAAGGGATTTTTCTTGCTGGCCACGATCGGCGTCCTTTTGATGGCCTACGGCTTCGCCGGGGGTGCGCCCCGGGACACGGTGGTAATCGCCCAGGGAGTGGACCCCGGGACGTTGGACCCGCAGAACCACTATGAAACGCCGGCTTTCAACGTGTTGGCGAATATCTACGAAATCCTGCTCGTCCGGAATAATGAGATGAAGCTCACTCCCCTTTTGGCTACCTCCTGGAAGCTGATTAACAATACCACCTGGGAATTCACCCTGCGCAAGGGGGTCAAATTCCATAATGGGGAAGACTTCAACGCTGCCGCGGCAAAGTTCAGTCTGGAGCGGATCGCCGACAAGAAAAATAAGCTGAAACAAACCGCCCTCGTGGGAATCATCGATCGGGTGGAAATCATGGACGACTACACGGTCCGGGTGATTACCACCAAACCATACCCCTACCTGGATGCCCAACTCGCTTCCATCGGAGCGATGATGCCCCCCAAATACACCCAGGAAAAAGGGCCGTCCCATATCGCCCTCCACCCCGTCGGGACAGGGCCCTACAAGCTGGCCCGCTGGATCAAGGATGATCATCTGATGCTCGAGGCCAATGACAGCTACTGGGGCGGGGCACCCAAGATCAAAAAGGCGATCTTCCGGCCCATTCCCGAGGCCACCACCCGGGTGGCAGCCCTTCAGACTCAGGAAGCGGACATCATCGTGAATATTCCCCCCCATCTGGCCCGCCTCATGGATTGGAAAGGCCGCTCCTCCGTGGCCAAGGTTCCCAGCTCCCGGGTCATCTTCATGGCTTTCGATACCACCCAGGGAGGACCCGTGGCCGATAAAAAAGTGCGCCAGGCCATCGCCCAGGCCGTTGATGTGGATAAGATTATCAAGAATGTCCTGGAGGGAAACGCCATCCGCCTGGGGACCCCCTTCACCAAATATCATTTCGGGTATGACCCGGCGATTCGGCCTCAGGCCTTTAATCCGGAAAAGGCCAAAAAGCTCCTCGCCGAGGCGGGCGCCCAGGGATTTGAGTTGACCCTCAATTCTCCCAACGGACGATACTTGAACGACAAGGAGGTCTCCGAGGCAGTGGTTGGAGATCTGCGCAAGGTCGGGATCAATGCCCGAGTCAAGATCCACGAGTGGGGCACCTACATGAACATGCTCTACTCCCACAAAGGGGGGCCTTCCTACCTCCTGGGGTGGGGGGGCGCGACTTTTGACGCGGATGGGACGCTATTCCCAATGATGCGGACCGGGCAAGTTCTTTCCCATTATTCCAACCCCAAGCTGGATGCCATGATCGAAGAAGGTCGCTCGACCATGGATAAAACCAAACGCCAGAAGATCTATTCGGAAACAGCCAAGCTGGTCAAAGAGGAAGTCCCCTGGGCTTTTGCTTATCAGCAGATGGATATCTACGGGGTGAGTGCGAGACTGAACTGGAAACCACGCCCCGATGAAAGGCTGTTCCTAGTCGATATGTCTTTTAAAAAATAAGGGCCAAGTCGCCAGGAGAATTCGGCAAAATGGACAACGGGAAAATGAAGTGGGCCAGAATTGCCCTGGCCGGGATGGGGATTTTCCTTTTCGTGATTCTGCCCACTGCCTCATCCGGTAAGGACCTTCCCAAGATTGCGGTGTGGGACCTTGTGGCCAGGGATGTGAAGGCGAGCTATGCGCAGGAATTGACCTCCATCCTGGCAAGTGAGATTGCCAAGTTAAAAAAATATGAAGTCTATAGCCAGGAGAACGTCCGAACCTTGGCGGGGTGGACCGAAGAAAGAATGAAACTAGGATGTACAAGCACCCAATGCCTCACCGCTCTGGGGCAAATGGATGTTGCCAAACTGATTTCCGGGAGCGTGG
The DNA here is from genome assembly GCA_963802665.1 of uncultured delta proteobacterium. Classification (GTDB taxonomy): domain Bacteria; phylum Desulfobacterota; class SM23-61; order SM23-61; family SM23-61; genus SM23-61. The sequence continues at coordinate 131,519 of CAWDJO010000007.1, forward strand.
GGAAAATCGGGAATCGGTACTCAGTTTCCTTGAGTTTATTTGATACCCAAAATGCTCGGGCGGAGAATATGATTTCGGAATTCTGCCGCTCGGAGGACGAGCTTATCGATCTGGTGCAGGTGGCCGCAAGGAAATTACTCGGAGAGCCAGTGGCGGCATCCGCCGGTGAGCAAGAACCGCGCGAAAGAACGATCCCGAAGACTAGCGGGGAAAAGAATAGGGTTGATGGAGAAAGATTCCTTGCCGACAAGAAATTAACCCCCGAGGAGATGAAAAAAATGGCCGAGACGACCGCCGTGATCGAAACCAAGTTAGGCAACATCGAACTCAAATTCTTTCCCGACGTAGCCCCCAACCACGTGAAGAACTTCGTCGACCTGGCCAAGAAGGGGTTCTACGACGGGACCATCTTCCACCGGGTGATCCCCGGGTTCATGATCCAGGGAGGAGACCCCAACACCAAGAACCCCGACCGCTCCAAGCACGGGATGGGCGGGCCCGGCTACACCGTGAAGGCGGAGTTCAACGACAAGCCCCACAAGAGAGGGACCCTTTCCATGGCCCGGGCGGCGGACCCCAACAGCGCCGGGTCCCAGTTCTTTATCTGCGTGGCTCCCGCGTCCTTTCTGGACAAGCAGTACACGGTCTTCGGCGAGGTGGTCTCGGGAATGGATGTGGCCGATAAAATCGTCAGCCAGCCGAGGGATAAAAGAGACAATCCGAACGACCGGATCGAGATGAAGGTCAGAATAGTGGAAAAACAATGATCGTGTCAGTGTCAGTGTGAGTGTCAGTAAAGGAAATCGGGAAGAGGATTAGCTTTTTTGCCGATACTGGAACTCACACTGACCCTAAACACTTACCCTCTTATTTTTTCCCCTTGGCCAATTCCATGGCCCGCAGTTCCTTCCGCAGGATCTTTCCGACGCCGCTCTTGGGCAGGGCCCCGACAAACTCCACCATCTTGGGCACCTTGTACTTGGCCAGCTTCTCCCCGCAGTACTTGATGACTTCTTCTTGGGTCAGGGTCTGGCCCGGCTTCAGGACCACGAAGGCCTTGATGGTCTCTCCCCGGTAAGGATCCGGAATTCCCACGGCGCACGCTTCGAGGATCTTGGGATGCTCGAAGAGGACCTCGTCGATCTCCCGCGGGTAGATGTTGTAACCGCCGGCGATCACCATGTCCTTCTTCCGGTCCACGATGTAGAAATACCCTTCCGCGTCCATCGTTGCCGATGTCGCCGGTGTAGAGCCATCCGTCCCGGATGGCCGTGGCCGTCTCCTCCGGCATCTTGTAATACCCGCTGGTGACCTGGGGTCCTTTGACCAAGATCTCCCCCGGCTTCGCCCACGGGCATCTCCTTGGTTCCATCCACCAGGTCCACGATCTTAATATCCGTATCCGAAACCGGCAGGCCGATGGAGCCGACCTTGGTCTTTCCCCCGTACGGGTTGGTGGTCACCACCGGGCTGGTCTCGGAGAGCCCGTACCCTTCGCAGATCTGCGATCCGGTCTTGGCTTCGAAATCCTTGATCACTTCCACCGGCAGGGGCGCGGCCCCGGAGAAACACCCCTTGATGGAAGTCAGGTTATACTTGGAAGCCTCCGGATGGTTGAGCACCCCCACGTACATGGTGGGCACGGCCGGGAAGAAATTGACCTTGTATTTATGGATGGCCTCCAGGATCGCCTGCGGCTCCGGACGGGGGATAAGAACATCCGTCCATCCCATCCATACGCAGATGTTCATGCAGCAGGTCAGCCCGAAGGAATGAAAGATGGGGAGGACCCCCAGCTGGGTGATCTCCCCTTTGTTGAACCCCGGAAACCAGGCCACGATCTGCTGCACATTCTTGGAAAGGTTGGCGTGGGACAGCATGACCCCTTTGCTGACCCCGGTCGTTCCGCCCGTGTACTGCAGGCAGGCCAGCCCGTCGAAATCGATGGGAATCTTCGGGTCCGTGGCCGGGTATTTCTTCAGGATATCCATCCATTCGTGGACGTTGGGAGTCGGGGGAATGTTCCGGTGCTTGTCCTTGGCCACGATGGGCAGGAGCTGTTTCTTGGGAAATTTGAGGTGATCCCGGATGTGCGCGACGACCAGGTTTTTGATCTTGGTTTTCGGCCGCAGGGCGATCATCCTCGGGCAGATGAGGTCGATGGCCACCAGAAAAGTGGATTCGGAATTGTTGAACTGGTACTCCAGCTCCACATCCGTGTACAGGGGGTTGTTCATCACCACCACGGCCCCGGCCCTCCAGGCGCCGTAAACCGCGGCCACCAGCTGGGGCATGTTGGGCATGAGCATGGCCACCTTGTCCCCGGGCTTCACCCCCATATCGATCAGCGCATTGGCGAAGCGGTTCGCCATGTCATCCAGCTGCCGGTAGGAGATCTTGGAGTCGATGAAAACGAGCGCGGTTTTGTCGGGAAGTTCCCGGGCCGTGCGGGCCAGAGCAAGGGGCATGGGCGTCCGTTCATACTCCACCTGTCGGGGAATGCCTTTGGCGTACGACTTATACCACGGTTTTTCCATTCAGATCCTCCTTAACAAAAATTACTTTCTTATTTTGCCCACCAGAGGCCATAGAAACCCTATCTTTTTTGGCCAGGAATAACTCGACGATGGGGGGCCAACATTTTCGCCGGATGGGTCCTTCAGTCCATCCTTCATACCGGAAACAAAAGAATATTTTCGAAGAATTCGCTGGTTCCCCTGGTTTCCGCCCCTACGCAACCCTTATAGAACAAAGGAAAAGAAATTATCAAGCGAAAAATGCCCGCCCGACCGTAAAAATGAATTTTTGGGGGGGCTCCGGTTTTCCCGGCGGAAGCACAGAATTCTATTGATCCCGGGAAAGATTTCTATTAGAATGCTGAGAGCCCTACGGCAGGGGTTCGGAAAAGGGGGGTTCGCTCGCTGGCCGGTGGAATGCGGGGTCCCTTGAAAGCCGGAGGGCTGATTCCGGGCAAAATCTTCTTTCTTGTGGATTTGCCCGATTGAAAACAGGGAAAGGGCTATGAAGATAAACACTCTCTACTATTTAAAGAACCTGATCACCGATATTCATGTCGCCTCCGTAACTCCCACTTCCCGGTTCGGGGTGGAAAAGGTTTTGGAAAAGATTGACTTCCAAAAAAATAAAGTGATTCTCGAATACGGACCGGGAACGGGTAATTTCACCGAGCCTCTTTTGAAGAACATGACCGAGAATTCCAAGCTGATCGCCATCGAGAAGAACTCGGACTTCTGCAGGGTCCTGCAAAGGAGCATCCAGGACCCCCGGTTGGTTCTTTTTGAGGATTCCGCCGAAAATGTCCTGGATATCCTGAAGTCCTGCAACGGGGCCGGCGATTTGAAGGCCGACTGCATCATCTCCGGGATTCCCTTCTCCCTTCTACCCAAGAAGCGGAAGATGGCCATCCTAAAAAATACCCATGCGGCCCTGAAAAAAGGGGGTAAGTTTCTTGCCTACCAGGCCTTCTTCCAGTTTCCCGACATCCTGAAGATTCCCCTGGAGGAGCTGTTCGGGGACGTCCAGGCTCAGTACTATATGTTCTCCCTTCCTCCCCTTCTCATTCTGGAGGCCGTTAAGAAGGATTAAACCGAAACGGCGACATCCGACTCGCCGGCTCGGCCAGCGCCATAAAGATCTCCGGGAATCTTTGGGGGGGCGTTTTTTCTTCCAGGACCCGAAAGGAGAGAAACGGCGCGGCTCATCCCGGGGAAAAAGGAATGCCCGATCCCTTCATCATCGAGGCCAGTGAGAGCGAAATCCGGAAGGAAAAGGAAAAGGCCCGCGTCCTGCGCAAGACGCGCTGGTGGCAGCAGCGCCTTTCCCGGGGGATCTGCCACTACTGCGGGCAAAAATTCCCTCCGCCCCAGCTGACCATGGATCACATCGTCCCGCTCATCCGGGGGGGCAAAACAACCCGCGGGAATGTCGTTCCTTCCTGCAAGGAATGCAATAGCAAAAAAAGGTACCTCCTCCCTATAGAGTGGGAGGAGTATCTGCAGAACACGGTTAAAAAAAGTTCAGAGTAGGGGCACGCTGCTGCGTGCCCATGCCGAGTTCGGAGCAAAAAATTCTTTCCCTTCAGGATTTGCCTTCGTTGACTCCGAACTCCATACGGGCGCGCGGCAGCGCGCCCCTACAAACTCCGAACTTATAGGGCCGGTTGCAGGACCTGGAGTTTCGTTCCCGCCACCAAGCCTTTCACGTCTTCCCGATATTTCAGCATGTGGGGGGCCGTCAGATGGGCCTCCAGGGACTTCAAATCCTCCCATTTCTCCATCATCACCACCACATTCTCCCGCAGCGGCAGCTGGGCCTTAATACCAGTGGGGACATCGATGGCCGGGCCGTATTCCAAGCACCCCTTCTCCGCCCGGACTTCCGGGACCAGCTGGCGAACTCTCTTCAGAAAATCATTCCGCTTCCCTTCGGCCAGTTCAATGGCGGCAACCACATAGATCATGAATTCTTTCTCCTTTCAGCTTTCGGAACCGACCCGCACCCTTCCTCTGCAAAGATGAAAGGAAGGCAGGAGTTTCCGATTTTCACGGATCTTTTTCCTTTTCTCAAGTTAATGGAGGATGAAATCGATGTCAATTCAATTTTGGGCTTACCCCTCTTCGCTTTTGCGATTGCCTTTTCTGCGAGAATGCAAGCTTGTGGCCCGGAAGCAAGGGCGTTGCGCGCAAAAAGCATCGGCGGGAAAAGAATTCGCTCAGGAGATCCCTCCGTGCTTCCGCAGACAGAGGCGGGCCTATCGGGCGCCCGGCCGGGCGCCCCTACAACGGCAATTACTCTATCCTTAGGAAATGAATGGCTTGCCCGCCCGACCCAGAAAGCGAACCGCGCCTCATGGTTTTTGCGCGCAACGCCCTTGCTTTCGGGCCGGGCAACGGCCGAAACTCAATCGGACTTACAGCTACTTGCCGGAAAAGGGGAGCAAGGATTTGGGGAGGGAGGGGAGAAGGATATCGGGAAAGGAGATTCCCATTGGAGATTTACATCTCTCCAATTTTCGGGTATAAAAAAAAGAAATTCCAAAACGCGAGGCATCTCCATGAAAATCTTCATCATCGTCGGCATGCCTGCTTCCGGAAAGAACATCGCCCGCCAGTACGCGGAATCGAAGGGCCTTCCTTATCATGCCACGGGAGACCTCGTCCGCCGCGAAGTCTCCCGCCGCGGGCTTGAGCCCAACGCGGAAAATATGGCCCGAATTTCCACCGAGCTCCGGGGAAAGGACGGCCAGGGGGTAACCCGGCTGGCCCTTTCGGCCGCCCTGGAAGCCCGGAGTCCGATCGTCTTCCTGGAGGGGATGCGTTCCTGGCCGGAAATTGAAATGATTCGCCGGCAGGCCGACGCTGTCGTGGTGGCTTTTCTCGCTCCCCGGGAGACCCGGCTCCGGCGAATTTTATCCCGGGGACGCCCGGATGATTCTCCGGAACACTTTCAAGAGAGGGATTTTCGGGAGATCGATTACGGGGCGGCCGTGCCCGTCGCTCTGGCCGATGAATACATCCTGAACACGGGAGGGATGGAAGAGGCGCTTCGGGCGCTGGATGAAATTGTGAAAAGACGGACTTCCGGGGGGGAACCTTTGACCTGCGGGAGAGCTGTCGTCTAAAGGCTTAAGAAATCTTCGACAGCTTCGTGCCTTGTACGAACTCCTGAATTTCGGAGAAATACTGCTTCAAATCAGCGAACATGATGGTGTTGTGATCGGCGTTGGGAATGATGACCAGCTTTTTCTTCGAGGAATTCAAATGATGGTATAAATCCTTCGCCTCCTGCAAAGGCACCAGCAGATCGAGCTCCCCGTGGAGGATCAGGGCGGGCACGGCAATCTGCCGGATCATGGCCAGACGCTCCTCTTCGATGGGGTCCAGATTCAGACCCCTGGCAGGAAGGTTCAGATGCTTGATGAGGCGGGTGACGCTGGCAAAACCGCTTTCGACGATCACCCCTTTCATTTCCTTCGGATAATGGTAGGCCAGTTCAACGGCAGAAAGACTCCCCATCGACCTTCCCATCACCCAGAGACTCTCTTCCAGACCTTTCCGGGATAATTCTTCCCGGACCGTCTTAAAAACCAGATGCCCGTCGTGGATCAGATGGGTAAACCCTGGAGAACCTCCGCTGGCTCCGTAGCCCCGATAGTCGGCCACCACCAGGTTGATTTCCTTCTGATGATAGAAGGGAGCGATCTCATCATAGTCACTGGCGACTTCCCCGTTTCCGTGGAAGAAGAGGATCCAGGGCCAGCCCGGGTGGCCGGAATAAAACCGGCAGCCCACGGAAATTCCTTTCTCCACCGGCACCAGAAGATCACATGCCCCCTCCGGGCAGGGAGTGGTATCCCTGCGGGGGTAAAAGAGAAAAGATAATAGAGGAGACCGGTCAATCTGCGAATAGTCGGCCATGGATCTTCCCTTTATCCACTTTAGTCTCTTGAAAGTTAGGTTGTCCGCAGGATGGCCAAAATTCCGGTGGAAAGAGCCGATTTAAATCCGAAGCACGAAATTCGAATTTCGAAACAAATTCAAATGTTCAAAATGCAAAAGTCCTTCTTTGTTTGCTGTTTTGAAATTTTGGATTTCGAATTTGTTTCGGATTTCGATATTCGGATTTCGAATTTTTCGATCCCTTAAACCTGTTTGATTCCAGCCATGCCGGGTAAGGCACTTGAGGCACTCTTAGCCGTCGATCGCCACTTTCACCACAAACTTCTTCACGGGCTGGGGCGCGTTGATGGCCATCCCGGGCATGTGGGCATCCTGGGGAAAAAGGATGACAAAAGTCCCCTGGGGAACCCGGAAAAAATCCCCCTGGCCTTCGCCCTGAAGGGAAAGGAAATCCTTGGCTTCATCGTACGGGCCCTCCTTCAGGTCCCGCAGGTTGGCGTAGCCGAAGAGCTCCGCCCCCTGATGCACGAACTGGACGTCGATGTACTTCCGGTGGGCTTCCCAGCGGCCTTTCTCCTTAAGCTTGGTGTCATACTGCTGGACCATAACATAAATCTTGCGGCCCTCGATCTCATAGGTCCCCGGCGCGATTTTGCCCAGGTCGGTCTTCAGGAGATATTCGAAGGCCGTGGCCAGCCTCTTGTGGACCCCCTGGTATAAGGATGCCTTCTCCAACCGGTCAATGATCATCTTTCTCCTCCCTTCCCCTCCTCTTCTCCCCTTCCGATTTCTTCATCCCTTCCCCCGCCTTTCGATCTCTTTGAGGTACTTAGACCGGAGGTCCGGATCTTTCAGGTCTACGATCCCCCAGATGAATTTCCCCTGCCAGAAAAGGTCCACCTCGCCATGGTAGGTGTCTTTCAGCCGGTAGGTTCCCTCGGACGGCTTCTGGCCTTCCTTCCCCGTTTGCTTGAGGTACTTTTCCATCATCGCCCGGCAGTCCTCCTGATCTTTCCCCTCGATGACGAAGATCTTGAATTTCTTGCCCGACACCTCATAGTCGGCCGTGTAGCCGGAGTGGAAGAAGGAATACCCCAGGAAGTTCTTGGAAATAAATTTTTCGGTATTTATTTTCTTTCCATCCCGGGGAAAAGAGGGGAGGATCCGGGGAAGCGGAGTCTTTTCTCCCAGGATCTCCTCTACTTTTTTGGCGAAGGGCATGAGGACTTTCTCATCATCCTCGCCGGTGTTGAACCCGTTGATCTTCACGTAGTAAGGCCCGGCCAGAAAATTCAGGACGTTGGGTTCGTGGTAGCCCTGGGCCCCGATGTCCAGAAACCTGGCATTGGCCAGCCGCTCCTGGCTGTAGATCCCGAAGGCTTGAGTGGGATCCTTGTGGCGGTAGATTTCCACGGTTACCCCAGCTTTCTTCTCTCCCTTGTATTCGGCCACGTGCAGGTCCTGGAACTCATAGGCGAGGTAGAGGTCCGCCGCTCCGTTGATGTACTCGTAAAGGGTTCTGGGGGAAAAAAACTGGGTCTTCCCATCCTTTTTCCATCCGCTCATCTCCGGAAAATCGATGTTCTTTCCCTCCAGCGCCGGTGCGCAAAGGAAAAGAACGGATCCCAGGACCCAGAAAAGGACGAGAAACGGGAGAAAAGTTTTCTTGGTTTTGAATCCTTCCATTTTATTCCCCTCCCTTTCTTCGGATCAGGCGATGAATTCCGGGGGAACCTCCCGCAGGCGGACGATGTTTTGAATCCGCTTGGAAACATTCCATTGGTTCAGACACTTGACCGGGCACGTCCCGCAGTCCTCGCAGAGGCCCTCGGGCAGGCTCAGGGAGGACAGGAGATCCTGGGCTTCCACCAGATTCCGGTACCCATACAGATACATGTAGGCTCTCATCAGGTCGGGAATGGGAAGCTGCTTCACGCACTGGCCCAGACATTTCCCGCATCCCTGGCAGTAGAGGCCCGACTGGAGGGCGGCAAGGCGGAGGTTTTGCTTTTCTGACTTGGAAAGCGATAAATCCCTTAAAACTTTCAGGTCGGTCTCCAGTTGATCGAAGGTGGTGAACCCGGCAATGATGGTATGAACGTTGGGGTCCTGGAGGGCCCACTTCAGGGCCGCCGGGGCGTCGATCTGGGGGTTATGGTAGGATCCGCCCAGGTTCCCCCCGATGGTTTTCATGGCGATGACCCCCAAACCCGCTTCTGCCGCCCGGGCAATGGCCTTCTTGACCTCCTCGGCATGCTTCTGCCGGAAATTGTAGGCCGGCAGAACCACATCATAGACCTTGGAATCCACGGCGGCGGTGATCACCTCGGGTTCATTCCGGTGAGTGGTGATCCCGATGAAACGGATCTTGCCGGCTTTTTTAGCCTTGACCAGCGCGTTCAGGATCGGCTCGTAGAGGGCCGATTCCCGGACCCATACGTTGTGGTGGTGATAGATATCCACGTAATCCAGCCCCAGACTCTTGAGGCTGGTGTCAATCTTCTTGGCGAAGGCCTCTTCCGTGGCCTCTTCTGCGTAAAGACCGGTGGTCTGGTTGTTGGGGAGGCGGGCCTTGGTGGCAATGGCGAAAGAATCCCGGGGACGCCCTTTGAGCAGCTCCCCGAGCATGGATTCGTTTGTGCCCCTCTGGTAAGTCTGAGCGGTGTCCAGGAAGTACAGGTTGTTCTCCAAAGCGGCGCGAACCAGGGAGGGGTTGCTGGTGTTCATGACCCCCATGGTGATGACCGGAAGTTTCATCCCGGTCTTGCCCAGGGTGCGGTAGGTGATCTTCCCCTCCTTCTTCTCCTGTCCTTTCTCTGAGGAGCTTTTTTCATTCGCGCTCAGATAGACGAATCCCCCCAGCCCCGCTGCCGTGGACTTCAAAAAATCCCTTCTCCCCATTCCTCTCTTGCTCATCCGTAAACCCTCCATTCCTTTTCAAGCGCTTGCCGGATCCTGGCGCCGGCTGAACCTCCGGGTGCAAAACAACAAAGCCCCGTTCCCGTAGGGAAAAAGGGGCCGGTTTTTTCATTCGCTCTCTTACCAATGATTTCAATCCGGAGAACACTGGCAGGGCTTACAAAAATCCAACCTGAGATAAATTATCACTACCTCCCCTTTCCTGGCAAGGGGTTATATCATCTTGCCCATCCCCAGTTCTTTGTGCTCGTTGGGATTAGCCTCTCTCTTCCGGGTTTTTCTCCGGCTGGGTTATTCTTTAAAAACCGGGTTGTGGGCAAGGTTATATCATGATTGATTTGGGATGGTTCCCCCTGCAATTTCAAGTTTTTTCCATTCCCGCCGATAAAAAAGAGAAATCATCCCCAGGGGATAGACTGTCTTCCCCGGGGGTTATGAACAGGGAAAGTAGGAATGATCAGGCCGGTTGAAACAAATAATTTCCAGTACTTAGACAATATGAGCCTTCCCCTGCCGGACAAGGTCTCGGCCGGAGCCCATCCCCAGAGCCAATTTCCACCGGAAATCGACGGGGTGACGGGAAAAGAAAGCCCGACCTCCGGCTCCAAAATCGACAAGAAACTTTTCAGGGAATGCGAGACCTGCGAGAGAAGGAAATTCAAAGACGTTTCCAACGACCCTTCGGTCAGCTTCAAAACGCCTACCTCAGTCGCTCCCGGAGCGGAAGCCTACGCCGTGGCCGCCCACGAAAACCAGCACGTAAGCCATGAAAAGGGAAAAGCGATGCGGGAGGGGAAAGAAGTGGTCTATCAATCCGTCCAGATTCATACTGCCGTTTGCCCGGAATGCGGTAGGGTTTATGTTTCGGGCGGGAAAACCACGACCGTGACCCGCGAAAAGGCCGACCCCCTGGAAATGATGGGCCGGAATTTCGACCGCAAGATCTAGCCACATTACCTCAAAAGCACATCGATGAATTGCCATCCACGTGGAGCCGGGGGGCGGTCTTCGAACCGTCCTCCCAAACATCACCCAATCCTCAAGACCTTTGCGCCCCGGATCTTTCTTTCTTTCAACTCCAGCAGAGCTTGATTGGCTCCTTCCAGAGGAAACTCCTGGACTTCCGGTTTGATCGGGATTTTTGCGGCCAGTTCCAGGAATTCCCGCACATCTCTCCGGGCCACGTTGGCCACGCTCTTGATCTCCTTTTCCAGCCAGAGATGGCGGGGGTAATCGATTTGGCTCAGCGCCCCCTGATCGATGTTTTCTTTTCGAATGGCATTGATCACCAGCCTTCCGCCCGCCTCCAGGTTTTTCAGGGCTTCCACGATGGGCTTCCAGGCCGGGGTGGTATCGATGATGCGGTCGAGCTTTTCCGGCGATTCTTCCGCCGGGTCTCCCGCCCACGCGGCCCCCAATTCCCGGGCGAATTCCTGCTCCTTCTCACTCCGCGCAAAGACGAAGATTCTGGATCTGGGAAATTGATGCCGGGCCATTTTCAGTACCAGGTGAGCCGAAGCTCCGAACCCCATCATTCCCAGGTTCTGTCCGTCCTCGAGATTGGCCAGGCGGAGCGAACGGTAGCCGATGGCCCCGGCACAAAGCAGGGGAGCGGCTTCGGAGTCGGAGAAGATAAGGGGGATGGGATGGGCGAAGTCCTCGGGGACGGTCATATACTGGGCGTAACCGCCGTCGGCATCCCGGCCGGTGGCTTTAAAATCGCCGCACAGGTTCTCATTCCCTCTCCGACAAAACTTGCACTTGCCACAGGCGGAGTAAATCCAGCCCACCCCGATGCGGTCCCCCGCCTTAAGTTTTTTTGCCCGAACTCCAGCTTTTTCCACCCTCCCGACTACCTGGTGGCCCAGAATTACCGGCAGGCGGGGAGGAGGTGTTCTTCCTTCGATCTCATCCAGTTCGGTATGGCAGACGCCGCAGGCAGACACCCGGATTAGAATTTCATTCTCCCCGGGTACGGGGATCGGCAGATCTACCAATTCCAGAGGAGTCTGATTCCTCTCCAGGCGGCAGATTTGTCTCAGGATCATGGCTTTCATATGGGCTTGGATCTTTTCCGACCGGCTGGCGTCTTGGTCCTAAATTCTAAAAATAATTTCTCCGGACGTAGCCCTCTCCTCTTCCCCTTGCCCCCGGAAAGGGGGAAAGGAAAGGTTGAGGGGCATTCCAGCAAGACGGGCGAAGAGACATCCGCGGGGAATTCGGGTCAGGAAAACAGCTACGGGTGCAGAACCACCTGCACCAGGTAAAGGTCTTCTCTCCTCTTCCACCCCATCCCCCTCCAGAAGGCTTCCCCTTCGGGGTTGTTGGAGAAGAGGAAGACGTTGCACTTCAGGATTTTCAATTCCCGCAGGGAAGAAAGGCATCTCTCCACCAGAGTCCTGCCGATTCCCTTCCTGCGGCAATCCCGGGCCACCGCCAAGTGATGAAGGGTTCCCCTCCGACCGTCATGGCCGCACAGAACGGCGCCGATCAACTCCCGGTCCCTATTTCGCGCCACCCAGCTAAGCCCGGGATTGCGCTGCAGATAAAAGGAGAGAGCGGAATAGGAATCCGATTCGCTGAGTCCGATTCCATCCATTCCCTGCCAGAACTGGATCACCTCCGCCAGGTCTCCTTGCTCCATGGGCTGAAACCGGTAATCGGGGAAAGGTCCGGTTTTTCTCATTTCTTCTCCTGGATGGAGATCAACTCGACTTCAAAGATCAAAGTGGCATGAGGGCCGATGACCCGGCCGGCCCCGCGTTCCGCGTAGGCCAGGTTCGAGGGGATGAAGAGCTGCCATTTCGCGCCTTCCTCCATGAGCTGTAAAGCTTCCGTCCATCCCGGGATGACCCCGTTGACCGGAAAGGTGGCCGGCTTTCCCCGGTTGTAGGAGCTGTCAAACTCGGTCCCGTCGATCAGCGTACCTTTATAATGGGTCGTCACGGTATCGGTTGCTGCGGGCTTCTTTCCGGTTCCCGGCTTGATCACCTTGTATTGCAGTCCGCTGGGTAGCGTTTTCACTCCCTCTTTCTTTTTATTTTCCGCCAGGAAGACCTCTCCTTCTTTTTTGTTCTTCTCCCCGGCCACTTTCTGGGCTGCTTCCTGTCTGGCCCTCATCTCTTTCTCAAAAGCGGTCATGACTTCCCGGGCTTCCTGTTCGCTTAAGAGCGGCTTGGCACCGGAAAGCCCATCCTTGATCCCCCTGGCCACAATATCCGGGTCGATGTCGATGGATTGCTTCTTGAAATTTCCCCCGATGTCCATTCCGATGATGTAGCTGATCTTTTCCTTCTGGTCCTTCAAACCTGGTTTTTCCTGAGCCCCTGCCGAGCCCGCCGCCAGGACGAATAATGCCGCCACAATTACTCTGAGAATCATTCTCACTCCTTTCCTGCTTCGGATTCGCTGCACCAAAATCTCTCAAAATAAAAAACCCCGCTGAGGCATCAGCAACGGGGTTTGGTCATCCTGCATGAAAAGCCCTCAACTCTCCGATTGAGCATTAAGGCTCTTATTTTCTTATACCATCAAACCTCCGAAAAATCAATCGGAAGATCCTTCTCCGCTTGGGCACGATCCTGGATCCCTACGGCAAAGGCCGCACCGGGAGTCGGAACACCATTGACAGAAAAAGCAATCAGGGCAGGGGTGCTTCTTCGCCCCGCTGCCCTTCGGGCAATAGAACAACCCCTCGGCGGTTACCGCGAATCGATTCCCATCCCCGTCGATGAATTCCTTTATCTCGGAAGAGTTTTTTATTTTGGCCTTTACCCCGTGCTCTATGGCCTTTACCTTCCTCTGCGCCTTATTCCGCATTCGGCATTCCGCCCTGCACTACGTAGAGTGCAGGGCAGCCCCGAACCACGTCGGGTTCAGGGCATAGCCCTGGACCTTACGTGGTTCAGGGCGCATTCCGCATTTTGCAAAAAGGGCCGGTTTCAATTCCTTTGCAAAAATCCCAGGACGGCTTGAACCAGATCCGGGGCCGACTCGATGTAAAGATTATGCCCCACCCCCTCCAGGATTTTCCATTCCGACCCGCGGATGGAACGGTGAATCTGCTCGGCCAGATGAAGGGGGGTGAAGACATCTTTCCTTCCCGAGACAACCAAGGTTGGAATGGCGATCTTTGAAATTTGATTTTTCAGATTGAGGGCCAGGCAGGCATCGGTTGCCCGGCCGATGGCCGCCGGGGAATTGATGGCGATCCGCTTCTTTTTCAGTTCAGCGATGGGCCCGGGATTGGCGGCAATGTACTTGGGACTGAAGGCCAGTTTAACCACTTCATCAAAGAAGGCCGGATACCCTCCCTCCGCCAGGCAGGCCTTCAACCGGTTGAAGGCCTGCCGCGCGTGATCGTCGATGTAGCTGAAGGTAGAAACCAGGCTCAGAGACCGAATCATCTCCGGGTGGTCCAGGGCGAACTGCTGCGCGATCGCCCCTCCCATGGACAGGCCGAAGATGTGGGCTTTGGGGATCTCAAGTTTCCGCATGAACTCGTACAAATCTTCGGAGAATCCCTTGATCGAATAAGGCTGGTCCGGCTTGCCCGTCCCCCCGTGCCCCCGAACGTCCGGAGCGATGGTCCGGTAGTGTTTGGCGAATTCGGGCATGATCAGGGCCCATCCGGTGAGGTCCCCGTTCAGGCCGTGGACCATGACCAAGGGAATCCCCTTCCCCGCTTCTTCATAGTTGACTTCAATGTCCCGGATTGAAATTCTCGGCATTTCCCTATTCTCCTGAGGCGGCCGTAGGGGCAATTCATGAATTGCCCCTTTCCCCCATTCCTTAGTCCTTTTCCTTTTTCCCCCGCAACCCGATACTCGAAACCCGAAACCCTTTTCTATTCCACCAAAAGCATCCCGTACCGGTTCATCTCATCCTGGTAATCCTTCACCACCTGGATCGGATACCCCAACATCCGGGCCGTGCTGTACACATCCACCCCGAAAGCCTCCAGGGTCGGGCGGGACTGATAGGGTTGACGGCACTCCTCGGTTCCGGTGCAGTTCTTGCACAGCCGGCATGGGGCCTGGGGAAACATAAAGGCCTTCTGGAATCCGGAGAGGAAGACTTTTCTTTCCAGGTCGAGCATCCTCTGGTTGACTTCCTTGGACCAGGGGTGCCGCATCTCAGGGTCTTTGAACTTCTTGGCGAAATGAAAGAAAAGACCCTGTTTGTATTCCCTGAAGAATTTAAGGCATTCCTCCACCGCCGGAAGATAGGGGGGGCAGGTTTTCCTTTTCCCGTAGCCGGCGCAGCCGAAACTGCATTTCATCCTCACCCAGTGGCCGGTGATGATTTTTCCGGGATCCATCCACTTGAAATCCTTCAGTCCATGAGCGACCGCCAGTTTTTCGATCCCCTTCTTTGCTGTCGAATTCATTTCTTCCCCTTTTCTTTTTTTAAACCACAGAGCACAAAGAGATTGCTGAGAAAAACGATTAAAAATAAATTTTTATCTGTCTGCTCCTAAGCCTTGGGTTTTGGGGTTTTTGAATATTTTCTTTACGACTTTGTACCCCTGTGGGGTTATATCTTTAAATCTTGATGAGATTTTTTTATGCATCTTTATCCGTGTTCATCCGCGTTCATCCGTGTCCCATTCGATCTTTTGTCTTTAAGTCTTTTGCGAATATAAAACCTGTGTTTATCTGTGTTCATCTGTGTCCAATATAAAATTCTTTGTTTGCGGCTTTGCCGCGCTGTGTCCTCTGTGGCTAAAAATTTACACGATTTTATTCCGAATGGCCCCCAGCCTCTCGATCCTTGCCTCCACCACATCTCCCGGCTTCAGGAACCATTGCTGCGGATCGGGCTGTTTGAAAAAAGCGACCCCGCCCGGGGTTCCCGAGGTGATCACATCCCCCGGCTCCAGGGTCATCTGGGACCAGTAGGCGACCAGGTCAGGAACTTTATAGATCAACTGGTTGGTGGAGGATTTCTGCCTCGGCTCCGGTTCCTGATTCACCCAGAGTTCCATCTTCAGATCATGCGGGTCGGGGATCTCATCCGGGGTCACCAGGCAGGGTCCCATGGGGCCGAACCCGTCGAGGCTCTTGGACAGCAGAATGAGTCTCTTCTGCATCTCCTTGTTTTGGATGTCCCGGGCGCTGAGGTCATTTATGATCATGTAGCCGGCCACATAATCATAGGCCTTTTCTTTGGGGACATTCTTTGCCTTCTTGCCGATGACGATGGCCATTTCGATTTCATAATCCATTTGCTTGGTTGAATCATGGGGATAGGGAACCGGATCGTAAGGACCCACCACGCATGAGGAGGCCTTCAAAAACCCTACGGGCAATTCGGGGATGGGAACCTTGTTCTCCTCGGCATGATCCCGGAAATTCAGGCCCATGGCGATGATCTTGCCGGGGCGCGGAATCGGAGACTTCAGGATGGTCTGCTTAAGGGGGAAGACCAGGGTTTCCCTTTGCAGTCCCCGGGGGGCTTTTTCCCCCTCTTTCATCCATTGGGAGGCAGTCTTGACCGTCCGGCGGGCCAGGCTCAAGGCTGCTCTCCCCATCCCCAGGAAAGCGTTCATGTCGTTCGGAATCAGCCGGGACGCCAGGGGATAGGGATTTTTTTTCTTTTCGGCTTCCTTCAGATAAAGCGCTGCCGCCGCCTGCAGGCTCAGCACCCAATGATCGTCCAGAAGCGCTCCCACCATGGGCTGCTTTTCCCTACCGCCCTTGCCCACAAAGGTCACCAGTTTCATGGTCTCTCCTCCTTAAAAAAGCTTTAACATAGAAAGAAAAAACAATTATTTTACAGTTTACTAACTTAAGCGAAAGGAGTCAATAACGATAAGGATATTGCATCTATGGGGTTAAAGGCAGGCGGCTAATCTTAAGGGGGGTTCCAAGACGCGAACAAAGATAAATCCTGATCGCGGAAAAAATGAAGGTGGGTATTCCATGACTGAATGAATGAATTCGGTGTGATTCGGTGATTCGGTGTCAGGCAAAGGTAATAAGGTATTGACATTCCGAAAACCGCAGACATATTGTCTTTTTCCAAGAATCTTGTCGGCCGGAAAACGTGCGGTGACTCCGGATTTCAATGGCCCGTTGCCTATATGATCTGGAAATCGTAATTCTTCAAATCTCAAAAATTTCTATTTTATAGTAGAAACCCGTTCTTTTTTAAAAAATGAATGTTGCACCTACTTTACAGCCAAGGGCTCCGTGGCCGATCGTTAATTACGGGGCAGAAGGAATGTCTCCGGATCCAAGATATGGAACCCATATCGTAACCGGTATTGATGCGTTGGAAATGATAGATAGATAGCAGAAATGTCTCAATCTGGAAAATGACGCTCTCACCAATTCACCGTGCTATAGCCTGCAGAACTTGATAATTACGGGCCGAAATGGAACACATCGACGCCTTGCCACCCGAATTTTTCTCCGTCGACCAAGCGTAGGACGATTTTCCCGAGACTCATAAAGAGCCCTCTCGGCTTCATCTGCGAGATATCGTGTCGACACACATAGCGTATCGTGAGCTTGCGATTTTCGACATCGATCATCCGGTCAAGCTCGTCGAATCGCATCGCTCCAAACGCATAATCGAACTGCGGCTCGAAGGCAGCGCGTATCTCCGCTTTTCCCTTGTGAGTTTTGCCGTCACCGGGTAGACAAGTTGCGTCATCACTGAAGAAGGTCAAAACGGTATCAAGATCGTTGGCGTTGAAGGCGTCCATGTACTTGTTGATCGTGTCTACGATCTGTGCGGCAGGTTTAGCCTCAGCTGGATTGGCTTCCTCAGACTTCCTCTCTGGCTCAGGCGGCTTGGCCATCTCGGCGATGGGCTTGGTCGGCTCCTCTTTCTTGGAGCAAGCCCCTGCTATTAAAACGGCCGTGGCGAAGTCTAGGAGTTACCTTCCCGTCCATTCGCTTCCGCGGAGAGAGCAAGCTCCAGGGTTCAGCTGAGGAAACTTTAGCTTTCTTCGATGCTGCCTTGTTATGCCTGCCGAACCAAAGGAATGATCCATCATAGGTGAGAAAAGGAGTCAGGGTTGATGATTCCTGGCTTCTCAAGGGTCGCCACGGAATTCGAGCCTTAATCCGGAAAAGCTATTTCTTTAATTGGAAGGAGGTCAATTCCCAATTGAGAATGTCCTTTTTCTCCTAGATCCAATGTTGTATCATATTGACATTTCACAGCATGAGTGTACATCTGGAGAATACGAGTATTGATTTTCGATTTCCTGACCGTATGCTAGCCCCCATCCTGACGCGGCCAGTAACTATCCGTGTAGATTCCAAACTTAAAGCTTTAAATTTTGCCCCTCGAACCTCTACGTCGTCCCGTCCTAGGACCTCGTAATTCTCGGAATACTCATAGGGCGATTCGGTGCACTGCCGCGTCCTTACATTGATAGACGCTGAATATGCGTACTTCCATTGTTTCCCATGTACTAAGAGGAAAATCTAAAATCTTCCTTGAATCCCATTGTGTATTTCTTGCTTCTTGTCTCCCTCTACGGCATTAATCCTGTTCAGATGCGGATTTCTCGAATAATACGGTCGCACAAGCCCGTAGTTCGGGCTTTATTTCAGAGAAATCTTATGATCCGCTGAATAACATATGGGGTCGGCGGGCCACAGCGGCAGAGCCGTTGCCAAACCGAGTATTCCTACCCATGATAAAAGTGATCGTTTCATCGTCGTACCTCCTTTGAGGATCCACCTGCGTCGTACGTTCGGTATCCATCGGTTATAAAATACGAGCTACATTTTATAATATTTGCGATTTTCTGGGAAGTGAAAGTTTTAGGAAGAAGTCAAGGGGACCAGTTGAAGAGATCGTGCCACTTAGAAAACCTGCCAAGCCGTCCGCCGTTTTTCAAGGAATGAGACTTATATCCAAACCTCGACTCGCAATTGAAATCTGCACCACTTGTCAAATTTGTTATCTGAAGAGAAGAAGTGCTTGCTTCCCTCGATATTATGGTCGCTGGCCGGATTTAACGCTTCCACCCGCAAGTCATCATGGAAAACATATCCAAAAATTGAAGATTATGGGACGGATGTGAGGACATCGCTTGAAATCAGCGGTGCCGTTTTCCCCATCCGCTGGAATGAAAGAGTAGGCTTCTATTTGAGATCGAGTTGAATTTTGATAGCCTCTCCAACCCTTTGCATCTCATCTCCCGAAATGGCGGCGACCCTATTAAATAAGCGTAATTTGCTTACGGTCGCTAATTGATCGGCCATGGCTTTGCCTTGCTTTCCATTGATGGTGACATAGGCCTCACTAGGGTAGAGGCGCTCAATATTGCTGGTGAGAGGAACGACCTGAACTCTGTTCAGGAATTTATTAGAGGCATCATTGCTAACAATAATGGCAGGACGTTTTTTCCGGATTTCTCCGCCAATTGAGGGATCAAAATTAATCCACCAGACCTCACCTCTTTTCATGAGCAATATCTCCCATAGTAGCTTCAGACCATTCAAGGGCTTCTTTTTCCCTGATTTTGTCTTTCGCCATGTCTTTATAGGCAGACTCGAGTTCATGCCTGATAACATGAGGCCTGACCAAATCTTCGACGAATTTGCTGATCTTCCTTGGCCCTATGACCTTGTGAAGCCCAAAATAGACTTCCCGATCAAGGGTAATAGTGAGTTTTTTCTGCATGAGCGCTCCCCCGAAAATATTTTATACGTATATTATACGTATAATGTTAATTTGAGTCAAGATTTTTTTAACGTTTTTTTAAAGCTCAACGACAGCCCTCAGTGACGCACCGTGAACATCCGCTGGAGTGAAAAGTTAGCCGTTGGCAAATAGGTGGGCTTGGTGTCGCCTTGGAAACCAGAGTTTCATTTGCCGGATGACATAGCGGAGAAAAAATCAATACCACATTTGATAGCGGCCGCTGGATTAAATCCTGACTTTCACCGTTTAGACTGCCCCTCTAATAATATCTTGCTTCTTCTTGACAATCATCCACCAGCCCATTTATTCTTTTTTAGACGGTTATTAATCGATCGGAGGAGGATGGACATGAAGGAATTTCGATACCATGAGAAGGCCGGAGAAGTTCTGAAACAAGTGGAGGAAGGGGCGTTCCTAGTGGTTAAGGGGAAAGAGAAGACGAACGTGATGACGATTGGGTGGGCCCTGGTGGGAGTGATGTGGCGCCGGCCCACCATGATGGTGGCGGTGAGAACGTCCCGTTTTACCCATAAGCTGATCGAAGAGGCCGAAAGCTTCACGGTCAGCTTTCCCGCGGGAGATATGAAAAAGGAGATCGGCATCTGCGGTTCGAAGTCCGGCCGGGACCTGGATAAATTCAAGGAATGCGGGTTATCCGTCCTAAAATCAAAAAAAGTCGGCGCGCCGGTATTGAAAATCCCCGGGTACCACTTCGAATGCAGGATTGTCAATAAAGCGCCCACGGATCCGAAATTCCTTTCCCCGGACCTGGAGAATCTCTATCCGGCCAAGGATTATCACACTCTTTATTTCGGGGAGATTCTGGCGTCCTACCAGACATAATCGTTACTCGTTGCTGGTTGCTGGTTGCCGGTTTGAAGTCGAGTCGTCCCGGGTATGGGGAATATCGGTAACCCAGAGCCTGCAAGCCGGAACATTCGATGGCTCAAAGGACTCTGGGTCCTTTACGAAAGAGATCGGTGAGATGAATAAGAAGGGGGTTGCCCAGCAAGAACTGGAGCGGCGGATTCTCCATGGCCTGGCCTGCGAATGGGAAAGGGCCATATGGATCCTGGATCCTCCCCATCGGAAAAAAATGCGCCCTCCCCTTTTTTCCCTCCGGGACCTGAACGGCCGGTGGGGGACCTGGTCGGGGGAAAGACGGGAGATCTCCCTGAGTCGAAAGCTGGTTCTAAACTACTCCTGGGCTTCGGTCCGGGAAGTTCTTCTCCATGAAATGGCCCACCAGATGGCGGAAGAAATCCTGGGAGGGCGACAGGAGACCGCCCATGGATCTTTTTTCCAGAGGGCATGTGATCTGCTCCGCGCCAACCCCAGGGCATCCGAAAACTATAAACCTTTAGACGACCGGATTTCTCAGGAAACCCATGACGGAGAGGACCGGATCCTCGTGCGGGTCAAGAAGCTTCTGGCCCTGGCGGAGAGCCCCAACCGGCACGAGGCCGAGGCTGCCATGGCCAAAGCCCACGAACTCATATCCAGGCACAACCTGGACCTCCTCCGGACGGAGAAGAAGAAAGAGTTTATCAGCCTCCTCGTGGGGAAGCCTGCCCTTCGGCACTTCGTCGAAGACTATGCCCTGGCCAACCTTCTCCAGGATTTTTATTTTGTCCGGGGGATCTGGGTGCCCTGTTACGTCTCCGAAAAGGAAAAGATGGGACGGGTTCTGGAGATCAGCGGAACCATCCCCAATGTAAGGATCGCCGGTTATGTCCACGATTACGTGCGGCGATTCATCGAAATGAAGTGGAAGGAATACAATCTTGCCGGGGCCTTGAACCGCTACCGCTTGAGTGACTTTGCCCAGGGGATTATGGAGGGGTTCCGGTCCAAGCTGGAATCGAAAGAAAAGGATTGGAGGAAGGACAAAGATAGCTTTGCCCTCATAAAAAAAGAAGACCCTCTATTGAAGAAATACCTTGCCTACCGGTATCCCCATACGGCGATGATGAAAACCGGCAGGGGAAGCCAGGACCCGCGGGTGCGCAGGGACGGGAAACAGATCGGAAAGGACCTGGTGATCTTTAAAGGGGTTATGGAGGGAGCGGGAAATCGAGGGCGCTTTCTCCCCTCCTGAAGTTTGTTCCCGCAGGGGCGGTTCGCAAACCGCCTCTACAATTCAATTTTTCCTCTGCTCAATTGTAGTGTAAAATTTTTAAATTTTGTTAGGATTTTTTTATGAATCTTTATCCGTGTTTATCCGTGTTCATCCGCGTCCCATTATGTATTTTGTCTTTAAATCTTTTG
Source organism: uncultured delta proteobacterium (assembly GCA_963802665.1). Taxonomy (GTDB): domain Bacteria; phylum Desulfobacterota; class SM23-61; order SM23-61; family SM23-61; genus SM23-61. The sequence continues at coordinate 152,794 of CAWDJO010000007.1, forward strand.
CGAAAATATAATCTGTGTTCATCTGTGTTTATCTGTGTCCCAATATAAAATTCTTTGGTTGCGGCTTTGCCGCGCTGTGATCTCTGTGCCCTCTGTGGCTAATTGGAATTGAAATGGATAACCTTATTTCCTTCTTCCTCGGCCCTGTTGACCCCCTGGTTTTCGTCGGCCTGATAGCCGTCATTTTCAGCGGCGCTTTTATCACCTCCGGGTTCGGGGTGGGCGGGGGCGTGCTGATGACTCCCATGGTCCTTTTTCTCCTCCCTCCCAAGTTCGGAATCGGCCTGATCGGTCCCATGATGCTCCTGATTTCCGGCACCGGAGTGCGGCAGTACTGGAAGCAGTGGGACAATCACTGCCTGCTGGTCATTCTCCCGGCGATGATGGCCGGGATCTGGGTGGGCACTCACCTGCTGTCGGTCATTTCCGCTGATACGGTAAAGAGGATCGTGGGGGCCCTGGCCATCTGTTTCGGAGTTCTCCAGTACCTGGCCATCGATCGGCCGAAATGGAAGGAGCGTCTCCGCCCGACCCCCCCGCAGGGAGTGGGGCTGGGTTTCGCCTCGGGCATTATCAGCTCCATAGCTCACGTGGGAGGCATCATCTTTTCCTTCTACCTGCTCCCCCGCTGCCGCACGAAGGAGATCTTCGTGGGAACCACGGTCTTCCTCTTTTTCACCACCGGGTTGTTAAAAGTCGGGAGTTTTGTCTATTACGGTATTTTGACTTTCCCCATCCTCATGCTTTCGATCGCTCTCCTGCCCTCTCTCTTCCTGGGTTCGATCGCCGGTAAGTGGCTCAACCGGCACATCCCCAATAAACTCTTCATCCGGCTGATCTGCATTTTCGTCGGGCTGATGGGACTCAGACTGGTCCTGACATAGCAAAGAGCAGAGAGCTTGGAGCGGAGAGCTTAGAGCAAAAGAAAAAAATATTTCACCGGCCCACCCTTAGAATTTTTTTTGGCCCCAGATTGTCCGGATAGAGAAAACTGGGTTGGCAGGATTCTTGAAAAGGATACCTGAGGGGACGAGCTATTTGGGAATTGACCCTGAACAAATCTGTCGGAATTCCCGGACTAAATCTTCAGGCAGGGATTCGAGCAGGGAGGAAGTTAAAAAACGTTTTCCTAGAACTTCCTCTAAAGAAGCCAGGGCGCGGAGGGCCAAAACCTTTTTAAACAACAATCGGGTCGTTGCCCGGCGCACCTTTTTTCCTCCGGGGTCAAAAAAATGGATGTACCCCTGTCGGATGCTTCTCCCGTACACCCCGAGGGAGATGGTCAATGGGTCACCGGCCGCGCCGGTCTGGTGAATTCCCTTATCCAGGGGGAGGACCATTCCTACTTCTCCGGGCAGAAGGGCCAAATCGGAGGCTTGCTCTAAATGGGCATACCCTTCTACCTGCCCGTCATCCAACCGGCGGTATTTGACTTCCCGCAAGGGGTGGAAGAACGACCCGATCAAACCCCAGGCGCTGTGGTCATGGACGACGCACAGGCCCCGCCTGTCCCAGAGGTAGGCCAGGAGAGTAAAGGATTTGTCGGAGCTGCGGTACAGTTTTATTTCGTTGTCGAAAACCGAGGCGGGCTGGTCCGCCAGGAAGGCCGGGCCGGCAACATAATTTCGCAGGAATTCAGCGAACCATGCCGGGTCTCTGAGCAGTTCCTGCATGAGTTGCTTGCCGGCGTCCAGCAAAATGGGGGTCTTGGGCTGTTTCTCCTGGAGGGTTTGAAAACGTTCGCAAAAATCTTCCAGATTCATAGATTCTTCCCTCGATCTATTCCTATTCCAACCGTGCAGGGACGACCCATCACGCGCTTCGCGTGATCGCCCCACTAGGCGTCTTATTCCTTCCCGGCCCCCTGCTTTTTCCCTCTTGCGACTCCATATTTCCGCAGATGCGTCCAGGCCTTGTATTCCGGGTCCTCCGGATTGGCGGCCAGGGCTTCCGCTTCCCGCAGGTATTTTTTCATGACTCCGGGTTGTTTGTAGATGGTGCCGGTCTTTCCCGATGGGGCAGACCTTGGTGCAGATCCCGCAGGGGAAGCACCTCCGGGCGACGAGCTCTTCGGCCATTTCCAGGCAGGCCTGATCGTCATAATCCCCGACCACCCGGTCGGGTCGCATCCGGATGGCCTTCTTCGGGCAACACTTGGCGCAGGCCTCGCATTTGATGCAAAGATCCTTTTCGATCATGGGATCCGGGGGGATTTCCGCCGAGGTGAATACGGATACGAAACGGACCCGGGGGCCGAATTCCGGAGTCAGGAGATTATGACTGGCTCCGACGGTCCCCAGGCCCGCATACCTGGCCGCCGGAATATGGGCAAAGGCGGCCCGGTTATTTTCCCGCAGGGCCCTCATGCTGCCGTAACCATCCCGGGGAAAGAAGAAAGAAGCATGGCCTAAACGATTGAGGTAGCGGGTCAGGTCGTAGGCCAATTGATCCAGTTCGGCGTTAGCCGTTTTGTACATCTCCATGTGGACCACGGAGGGGGTGGTTTCCACGATGGGCAGGGGCATCTCCAGCCCCATCACGATCACGGTTTTGGCCGGCGGCCAGATGGCCCGGGGGCGGAATTCGGGAGGAACCTCACCCGCCTCATCCCACCGTTCCACCGGGGCAAACCCGACCAGATCAACCCCCCGATCCCGGCAAAAACGGATGATCTTCTTCTTCAGCTCCCGATTCTGTCTGGAGGATTCGCTTTTTCTCGCCTGCCCTGGCTTCCTTTTTCCCCTGTCTTTCAGGGTTAAATCTCCCTTCCGACTCTGCCTCCTATACTTTAAGAATAGGAGACATTCCCGGGAAAATCAAATGGAAGTATTATCAGGATATAAAGCAGGCCCAGACCTCTCAGTCATTGCTCAACGGGCTCTCAGTTTCTTCCTGAAGTCGAGTTTTTGGCATTTTCCTTCAGAATGCAATAGTTCAAATCGAAATCGCCAATCATGATCCAAAAATGAAGATAGTTTCGGGGAGGCAATTTGCTCTTGACGACCCATTTCCAAAAGAGTATTTTTTGATTGTTGTTGTTTTCATTTCCCCGTAGCCCAGTAAACCCATCAACCTAATCTCTATTCTTCCGAAGAGAAATCCTTGGGGGGAAGCTTATAAAGCTTCAGGAATGATTCCCGAGAATATGCATTCTCGGCAATTTAACGAAAGGAGGGGAATGGAGAATGAAGAAACTGGATTACTCTGTTTTTATACTTATTGTTCGCCACGGCCCTCTTGACTGGCAGGGGGTTGCTCCAAGAAAGAGGAGCCGACCAAGCCCGCAGCCAAGGCGGTCAAGCCCTCTGAGCCAGAGGAGAAGGCTGAGGGTGCCAAGCCAGCTGAGGCTAAGCCTGCCACACAGATCGTTGAAACGATCAAGAAGTACTGGGACGCCTTCAACGCCAACGACCTTGATACCGTTATGACCTGCTTCAGTGATGACGCAATCTATCAACCCGGTGACGGCAAAACTCACAGGGGAAAGGCGGAGATACGCGCTGCATTCGAGCCGCAGTTCAATGGTGCGTTTGGCGCGATGCGATTCGACGAGCATGACCGGGTAATCGATGTCGAGAATCGCAAGATGACGATACGCTATGTATGTCGACACGATATCTCGCAGATGCAAGCCGAGAGGGCTGGTTATGTTCCTCCGGAAAATCGTCGCACGCTTGGTTTGCTGGAAAAAGATTCGGTTGGCAAGGCGTCGATGTATTCCATTTCGACGCTGACGGTAAAATCAAAGAAAAGTATACCTACTCGTGGTATGGATCTCGCCCGCACCTTCAGCGCGAACTTGGGTGACCTGTTGGGGTGAACCCAAGCATTATATCTTTTGTTTTCGGAAGATCGAATTTGTTTCGATATGGTTCTGATTTCTTGAATCAGGATGAATTACTTCTCTCTGTAATCTTCAACCCTTGTAATATCCCTTATTTGAACATTTGTAGGTGCTACCCTTTAAGCTAACGGGTTTCAACCCGGTGTTTCGGACATCCGCGCCTGCGGCTAGATCAGTACCTCTTCCATCCAGCCCAGTTTGACCAGCTGAATTCGGCTCAGATCACTGACCCCGAGGTGGTATTTTTTATCGGCCACGATGATATGGCTGGGGGGGGCGTCTAGCGCCCGGTCTTCGCCGAAAAAGGCCAGTCCGCTTTACCTGGAGGAGGTGGGCGCCTATGGTGTCCACCGCCACCGGATCGGTCCCTACGATCAATCCCTTGTAGGGCCAAACGTAGCGGGTGTCGAAAAAATTGGCTCCTCTTCCGTAAAATTGCGGCGTGAGGACGCTGAGGATGTTCAGGCGGGTCTTCCCCTCCACGGCGGGAAGGTGCCAAATGCTGCCCAGGGCCGCGCAGGCTTCCGGGTGGTAGGATGGGCGGTCGGAAACGAACTGGATGTAATTCTTCAGACAGGTTCCGACCCCTGACCAGTGATGGGTCCTCAAGCGGCCGCACATTGACCAGCGCCGTGGATTTGAGGAAGATCGGGTTGGTGCATGACTCCCCGGTCGGCGATGTCCATGTTTTCTTCCGCCACTCCCACGTCCAGCAGCCGGCGCTTGATGGCCGCTTCCAGCGGTTTGGGGGTCGGCAGTTTCCCCCAATCATTGCTCTTGACGCCCACTACATCCGAACTCTTGATGAGTTTCCGCCAGGCTTCCAGGGGTGAATCCGTTCCCAGGAGGGTCTTCACCGCTTCATCCAGCATGGATTGCAGGATCGCTTGCGTTTTGTCCGGCTGCGCCAGCACATCGGCATTCCGGATGAGGACGACCTTGGCGGTCGGTTGGGCCTGGGCTTCTCCCAAGATCCCGGGCCCCAGAGCAGCGGCCACGGCGGTTCCCGCTGCACCGCGGAGAAAGTCCCGGCGGGTGATGATTTTTTCGTCCATAGGAATCAACTCCTTTTGTGTTTCTGGGAAAGGGGCGACCCTTAAATAATTCCCTTGCCCATAGGCCAGGCCATGGGGATCTTAATTTATGTAATTATTTAAGTGCGTCCCGCTTTTGATCCCGCTTTTCTCTAGGGGGGGATAGATGTTTCAGAGGCCTTGGGGGTCAGATCGTATTTTCAGATTTAGGGAAAGTATCTGTAAATATCTTTTCGGTTCAGGCACCTTACAAAAGTCATGGTGTCATTTTCGACGGCTATTCCAATTCGGTATTCCCCAATCCTAATTCGGAAATATTTCCCTTTGCCTCTTAGCTTTTTCAGGTTGGCGATTTCCTCTAACCTTTGCGCTTGCTCAGCCAATTCGATAGTCTCCTTGATCTGTTTCAACAGACCTTTATCTCGAATACTCCGCAGGTCTTTAGCAAAGCTTGCTCTGAATTCGACTCTCACTATTCGACCTTGAGAAGGTTAAAAACCTCATCTCGACTTATAACTTTAGTGCCTTCTCCTTCTTCTATTGCGCGGGCAAGCGCAATATCCTCCATAGCTTCTTCTATGACATCCCGGAGAAGGTCGCGCCGTTCTTCCAAAAGCTCGGCAATCGCCGCTTTAACCAATTCCTTTAATTGATCTTGACTCACAAATGATTCCATAGCGTCCTCTAATCTGTGAATTTTATTTATGATATCACAATATTCGAGATTTTGCAGCCTATTAGATGGGCGAAGTATGCCTTTTGCAATTCACGATCGAATCATTCCATATCCAAGGGATAAATGGGACGGCGGATTTTATGGTAGGTGAAGCGTTTGAGGTCCCGGGAAGCCAGGCCGCCGCTGTCCACCAGCATGACCTTCCGGGAGATGGGCTCGAAGGCCGCCCGGAAGTGGTGCCAGGATTTTACCGCAACGACCGAGCAGGCCCGGGGGTCGATCTTCTGGCTGAGAAATACCTGAAGATCATAAACCTGAATGTTATGGGTGGTCACCAGCACCCGCACCCCGCCGCAGCGAAGAACGGCGGTGGGGCCCATGGAAAGCTGAACTCCTTTACTCATGGGGCCCTGGGCGATAAATTTTCCGTCGCTCACATGCTCGACGGTTCCCCGAACCTTCAGGGAGGGGCCATACGTTTTCGGGTCGATTTTCGCTCCCAGCGCCAAATCCACTTCTTTCCCCACACCCGCAGCGATGCATTTTTGAGCGGCTTCGGGGTCGGGCACACAGCCGAAGGCGGCTTTTTTCAAATCCGCCCGAATCATGGCCTCCAGCAATCGAACCGAATCCCCGTATCCCCCCGACCCGGGATTGTCGGTGAAATCCGCCAGGATGAGCGGCCGGCCCTCTCCCGATTCTTTCCCGGCCTCGGTCATGGCTTCTTGCAGGCTGTAGAGGGGAACCGTGATTTCCCGGCGGGTTTCCCAGACATCCTTTAATAATTCTTCGGCAGCACCCTTGAACCGGGAGGGGTCCCCGTGCGCCGTAATGGTCACGGAAGGTCCGGCATCGGGGATATCGGCCCAGACAAACCCGGCGCAGATGGTGATGGCCAATAAACCCGGATTTTTCTGACGCAACTGATCCGCATGGGTCAGGATTCTGGACATGGGGCCCCCCTGGGTGCGCCCGTAATCCAGGCCTTCCAGGACGGGGCCCCGCCAAACCAGGGAGCGGGGTCGGATCTCCCCGTTCATGGCGCGCTGGAGCAAATCAGCGGCTTCCATGCCCCTTTCGTATTGATCGATGTGCGGATAGGTCCGGTAGGCGATGACGATATGGGCCAGTCGGGCCATGGCGTTCGACACGTTGGCATGGATGTCGAGGCTGATGGCGATGGGGATGTCCGGCCCGAGCTTTTCCCGCAAACGCCGCAGGAGGTCTCCTTCGGCGTCGTCCTGGTCTTCAGTGACCATGGCCCCGTGAAGGGAGAGGAGCACCCCATCGAAGGGTCCTTCTTGGCAGGCTTCGAGCACCGCCCCGCTGAGATGAGCCCAATCTTTGGCCGGAGTCTTTCCGCCCGGGGTTGCGGCGGCGGCGATGGGCTGCACCAGCTCCCACCCGTATTTCTTGGCCGCATCGAGATGCGCCCCCATCTCCGTTTTGGTTCCGGAAAAGGCTTTGGCGATTTCCTGCCCCCGGTAGTAGCGTCGGGCCTTGTATAGGGCCAAGGTCGTGGGCAGGATGCTGAAGGTGTTGGTTTCGTGGCTGATCTCGGCAGATAGAATTCGACGACTCATTTAACTTTCTCCTCATAGAGTAGGGGCGGTTCGCGAACCGCCCCTACATCTTCCTTTGGAATAGGACACAGATGAACACAGAAAAAGAATGCCTAAAATTCGAAATGCCTAAAATGCCTAAAGTTGAAAGCGCGGCTTTATTGCCTTTGACTCCGAAATCCGCACGGGCGCGCGGCAGCGCGCCCCTTCAATCCGCAATCCGAAATCCGCATTCCGCAATTGCTTTCCCCTACACCCATGTTTTTTTCATTCCGCATTCCGCATTCCGAATTCCGCATTATCGTAAAGATGGCAGGTCACATATCCTTCTTCATCCCTCCGCTCCGAGGGGGTCTTTTCACCGCACTCCGGCTTGGCATCGACGCAGCGGGGATGAAACGTGCAACCGGAAGGCGGATCGAGGGGGTTCGGAAAGCCGGCTCCCAGATGGAGCTCCGGCACTCCCAGTCCGGGCTCCGGAGTCAGTACCGACTCCAGCAGAGCTTTCGTGTAAGGGTGGCGGGGCTTCTTGAAGATCCGGTCCGTTTCCGCTTCCTCCACGATCCGGCCCAGGTACATCACCGCGACCCGCGTGGCCAGGTGCTCCACCACCGCCAGGTTATGGCTGATGAGAAGGTAGGTCAGCCCTAGGTCCCGGCGCAGGGAGATCAGGAGATTCAGGATCTGGGCCTGTACCGAGACGTCGAGGGAAGAAGTCGGCTCATCGCAGATCACCACTGCGGGGCGCATGACCAGAGCCCGGGCAACAGCCACCCGCTGGCGCTGCCCCCCGGAAAGCTGGCCGGGGTAGCTGTGAAGCACCCGCTTCGGCAAACCCACCAGGTCCAGCATCTCCTCCACCTTGCCGCGCCACGTGGAAGAACCTCCCACCCGGTGAACCCGCAGGGGGAGGGAGACGATTGAGCCTATGGTCTTGCGGGGATTCAACGAGGAATAAGGGTCCTGGAAGACGGGCTGAATTTTGCGGGCGATGATGCGGCGCTCCTCTTTCTTCATGGCCTTCCCGTCGATCAGGATTTCCCCGCTGCTCGGCGGCAGGAGCCCCAGAAGAATCCGGGCCAGGGTGGTCTTGCCGCAGCCCGACTCCCCCACCAGTCCCAGAACGTCCCCCTCTTGAATCCGGAGGGAGACCCCGTTGACCGCATGCAGGGATCTCTTGCCCTTGAAGAGGCCCCCGGCCACCGTGAAGGTGCGGCGGATGTTGATTAATTCGAGGACTGGTGGATGAGATGGAGTCATAATTGATAATTGATCACTGATCATTGGTCAATGGTCATTGGCCATTGTTCATTATTCATTGGACATTGACCATTGATCATTGGTCATTGACCATTGATCTTTGCTCTCTGCTCTCTTGGCCAGTTTTTCCGGCTCCAGCAAACAGCGGTAGCCGTGGGTTTCGTTGACCAAGCGCATCCCCGGATTCTGCGCAGCACAATCCTGGAAAGCAAGAGAGCAGCGGTTGCGGAAGGTGCAGCCCTCCAGCGCTCCCACGGGCGTCGGGACCATCCCGGGGATGGACCCCAGGAACTCGCCGCGTTGTGTCTTTCCGGGGATGGGAATACAATCCAGAAGGCCATGGGTATAAGGATGCAGGGGCTGGGTGAAGACGTCCTTCACGCTGCCCGTTTCCACGATTTGCCCGGCGTACATGACGGCGACCCGGTCCGCGACCCGGGCCACGATCCCCAAGTCGTGGGTAATGAGGATCATGGCCATGCGGAACTCGCCCTGCAGACCGCGCAGGAGGTGAAGGATCTGCGCCTGGATGGTTACGTCCAGGGCCGTGGTCGGCTCATCGGCGATGATCAACTCCGGGTCGCACATGAGGGCCATGGCGATCATGACCCGCTGCCGGAGGCCTCCGGAGAGCTGGTGTGGGTATTGTCCCAGGCGGCCCCTGGACGCGGAAATGCCCACTTTCTCCAGGAGGAATACGGCCCGGTTCCGCGCCTCAGACCGGCTTACCCGGCGATGGCGGATCATGGCCTCCATGAGCTGATTGCCGATGGTGTAGGAAGGGTTCAAGGAGGTCATGGGCTCCTGGAAGATCATCGAGATCCGGTTCCCGCGGATGTCGGCCATCTCCCGCTCCTTCAACTCGACGAGGTCCTTTCCCGAAAAAGTCAGGCGGGACGCCTTCCGGAGCGCCGTCTTGGGAAGGAGGTTCATGAGGGCCAGGGCGGTCATGGACTTTCCGCACCCCGACTCCCCCACCAGCCCCAGGGTCTCCCCTTTCTGGACGGTGAAGTCGATCCCCCGCACCGCGTGCAAGTCGCCCATGGCGATGGGGATATCGACTTGGAGGTTTTCAACTTCGAGCAAAGAGCTCATAGAAAAGTGACCAAAGGGGCTAAAGTAATGAAACAAACATTCTCTCGCAGAGCTCACAGAGCCCGCAGAGATCATACCCAAAACAATCAAATTCCATTTCTTAGAGCTTCTTGCAAATGTCACTGAATCCGTCATTCCGGCGAAAGCCGGAATCCAGAATTGCTTGAAGATCCTGGATTCCGGGTCGCGCTTCGCTTGCCCGGAATGACCATTTCCCCTCGCTTTCGAGAGTTTTGCCGAAGACTCTTGGTGATATTTTCCCCTCTGCGTTCTCTGCGGCCTCTGCGAGAGACATATTCTTTGCTTGGAACTTTTTTCATCGATTCTCCGGCGCCGTCACGTCGCGAATTCCGTCTCCTAATAGGTTGATCGCCAGGACCAGCACAAAGAGCGCCACCCCCGGAATGGTGATCAGCCACGGCTCGAAGAAAAGAAAGTCTTTCCCCTCCGAGACCATGAGCCCCCAGGAAGGCGTGGGCGGCTGCACCCCCAGTCCCAGGAAAGAGAGGGCCGCCTCCAGGAGGATGGCGTTGGCCATCTCCAGCGTGGCCACCACCACCAGGTTGTTCACGATGTTGGGCATGATCTCGGAAAGAAGGATCCGCAGGGTGGAGCAGCCCACGGCCTCGGCGGCCGGAATGTAGTCCTGATTGCGAATCTGCTGGGTGGCGCTGCGCATGACCACGGCGTAGCGGTTCCACAGCAGGAGCCCCAGAACGATGATGACTACTTTGAGCGACCCCCCCACGATCCCCACCACGGCCACCGCCACCAGCACGAAGGGAAGGCTGAGGCGCAGCGTAATGATGAAGGTGATCACCATATCCACCCGCCCGCCGAAGTAGCCGGCCACGACCCCCAGGGCGGTGCCGATCACCCCGGAGATCAGGGCCACGCAGAAGCCGATGAGGAGCGAGATCTGCGCCCCGTACAGAAGGCGGCTCAAATAGTCGCGGCCCACATGGTCGGTGCCCAAGAGGATGGTTCCACTTGCCCTCGGCCTGCCAGAAGGGCTTTGACAGCCGCGTGATCAGGCTCTGGGCATAAGGGTCATGAGGGGAGAGGACCGGGGCCAGCAGAGCGCAGAGGATAATGACCCCCAGGATAATCCCCCCGATCATCAACCCCTTGTGCCCGAAGATACGGCGGCGCAGGAGCTGGCCTGGCGAGGGGCCGAGAATTTCTTCGATGGGCGGAATCGGGCGGAGTTCCATCTCAGGTCACCCGGATCCGGGGGTCGAGCCAGCCGTTGAGGAGGTCGGCCAGCAGGGTGAGAACGATGTAGATGACCGCAAAGACCAGGATCACCGCCTGCACCGTGGGAAAATCGGACCGCTTGATGGACTCCCAGGCCAGGTATCCCATGCCCTGGATGGCAAAGACGGTTTCGATCACGATGGAGCCCCCCAGCATGAAGCCGAACTGCACGGCGGACACGCTGACCACCGGAATGATGGCGTTGCGGAGGGCATGTTTAAAAAGTATGGATCCGGGAAGCAGGCCCTTGGCCCGGGCCGTGCGGATGTAATCGGAGGCCAGGACCTCCATCATGCCCGCCCGGGTGAGACGCATGATGGCCGGCATGGCGAAATAGCCCAGGACAATGGTGGGCATGACGAAATATTCCCAGCCCTCCGTTCCCGAAGGGGGAAGGAGCGGCAGCCAGACGCTCAGTACGACGATGAGCATGAGGCCGAGCCAGAAGCTCGGCATGGCCTGCCCCATGACCGAAAGAAAGAGGGCCGTGCGGTCGATCCAGCTGTTGGGACGGATGGCGGCGATCACCCCCAGGGGGATGGAAAAAACCAGGGCGAAGACGATGGCCGAAGATCCCAGGATCAGGGTCACGGGGAGCCGGGTGGCCATGATCTGGCTAACCGGCAGCCGGAAATAATAACTCATCCCGAAATCCCCCTGGAGGGCTTTTCCGATCCAGGTCAGATACTGGATGTGAATGGGCCGGTCAAACCCGTAGATCTTGCGGATGTTGATGATGTCCGCGTCGGTGGCCGCTTCCCCGCCGATGGCCGCCGCCGGGTCGCCCGAAAGGTAGAGCAGGCCGAAGCTGAGGGCGGAGACGACCAGCGTCACCGCCACAGCGAGCGCAAGCCTTTTCAGGGTATAGATGAACATTCCTTTTCCCCGCGGGTACCTTTTCCCAGGAAAAGGCCCGGTCCATTCAGGCCGGGCCTTCGGGCTTTTCCGGTCTTCCTATTTCCAGGACGCGTTGAAGAATCGGGGAATTTCATCCGGCTGGGCGGAGAAGTTCAGATCTTTGGTGTACGCATAATTCATGTTGGAAGACCACAGGGGGAAGCAGTAGGCCTGTTCGGCGATACGCTGCATGGCCATTTTGTAGTTTTTCTTGCGCACTTCCGGGTCGACGGAGGTGTCGGCGGTCTCCAGCCATTTGATCACTTCCGGGTCCCGGGCGTTGTCATCGGCCGTGCCCCCGAAGAAGTTTCCGGTGAAGGCAGAGGCGTCGTGGATGGAGAAAGACCCCCAGTTGTTCAGGGCCATGTCCACTTCGCCCACCCGGATCTTCTCCCGGACGGCCGCGTATTGCATCCATTGAATCTTGGCCTTGATCCCCACGGCGTCGAGGTACCCCATAATGGCTTCCATCTCGGGCCGTTCCCGCCAGCCGTAAAACTCCATCTCAAAACCGTTGGGGTACCCCGCTTCCGCCAGGAGCTTTTTGGCCTTGGCCGGGTCATAGTCGTATTTAACCACGTCGTCGGTGCAGCCGAACTGGCTGGGATAACAGGCTGAATGGAGGACCCGCGATCCTCCTTTCACCAGGGTTTTCTGGATGGTGCCCTTGTCGACCGCGTGAGAGATGGCCTGCCGGACCTTCAATTTGTTCAGCGGGGAGTTTCGCCCCTTTTTATTGGCCGCGTCAAAATGCAGGAAAAAGACTCTCATGGTATCGGAATGTTCCACGGTGATCCTGGGCATTTTGGCCATCTTCTCCGCCTGGTCATACGGCACCCGCCATAGCCAGTCCGCCCGGCCGGACATGAGCTCGGCGATCTGAGTGCTGACCTCGCTGATGAAACGGATGTGGAGCTTGCCGATGCTCGGCTTTCCCTTGGGGCTGGCGGCGAAGTAATTCTCGTTCTTGGCCAGAGTTATGCTCTTCCCCGGGACCACCTCCACCCCCTTGTAGGGGCCCGTTCCCACCGGTTTGATGGCCATCCCCTCGGGACCCACTTTGGCGTAGTACTTATGGGGGTAAATGGCTATAACCGCGGCGATGTATTCGGGAGCGGCCGGGAAAACCTTCTTGGTCCTCAGGCGGACCTTGTACTTTCCCAGCTTCTCGCACTTTTCGATCCAGTTCACGTTGTTCTGGGTTTTGACCCCGTTCTTCGGGTCGGACACCCAGTTCAGGGTGTAAACCACGTCATCGGCGTCGAACTCGTCGCCGTTGTGAAACTTCACCCCCTGGCGGAGGTCGAATTCCATGGTCTTGCTGTCCACGAATTTCCAGGAGGTGGCCAGATTCGGCTTGTATTCCCCCGTCTTGAGGTCGCGGTAGAGCAGGCTGTCCCAGAGGAGATGGCACAGAACCACCCCCCAACGGTCGGTGTTGAAGTAATTGTCCACCGATGAAAGCTCTACATAGTGGAGGATGTTCAGCGTGTCGTTGGCCTTGCCGGCCTGGGCCGCAGGGGCCATGAGGATGAAAGCAAAAAAGGCGATCGACGCAGAACCAAGAAAATTTCTTACCCATCTTCCTACCTCCTCCTTTTAGTAAAATAAAGTGAACTCCCCTCCCCCTTCGAGGAAAACGAATGCGGAATGCGCCCCGAACCATGCAAGGTTCAGGGCTGCTCTGCCCTCTACGTAGTGCAGGGCGGAATATAACGCCCTCCATTAAAAAACGGGAAGATCCTGCTCTTTCTGGATCCCTGACCCGGCTAAGCCCGAACCAACCACCTTGTAGGGGCACGATGCATCGTGCCCCTACGGCCCTGATGAAGAATATTTCCTTCTTACCAACATTGTCGGTTTTATTTTCCCGCTGGGCCTACGCCAGAAAGTCGGCCAGCTTTTTCATCCCCTCTTTGATCAGGGGCACGTCGATCCCCGAATAGGCAAAGCGGATGTACTGTTCGGTCTCGCCCGGCAGGGGTCGGCCGAAGTGTTTGCGGGTGCAGAAGCTCACCCCTGTTTTCTGCAAAACCAGTTTGCGGAAATCCTCCACGTCGCTGACTCTTCTTGCGCTTCATGGCGGCGGTCACATTGGGGAAGAGGTAAAAGGTCGCCTCCGGCTTGAAGCACCGGATCCCCGGGATGGCGTTCAGCAGATCGACCAGGACATCCCTTCTTTCTTTCAGGACGGCCAGGATGCCCAGCGGCCCTTCGTTGCTTCCCCGGAGGCCGGCCAGGGCCCCGTACTGGATAAAATGATTCGAGCAGGATTCGTCGTTCACGTTGATCTTGGAGATGTACTCGATGAATTTCGCCGGCCCCACCGCGGCCCCCAGGCGCCAGCCGGTCATGGCGAACTTCTTGCTGAAGGTGTAGAGGATGACGGTGCGCTCGGCCATGCCGGGGAAGCTGGCGATGGACATGGGTTTGCCGCTGTAGCGGATCTCGAAGTAGGCCTCATCGGACAGGACGAAGAGGTCGTTCTTCACCGCCAGGGAAGCCAGTTCTTCCATCTCCTCCGGCGGGGAGGAGGCTCCGGTGGGATTCTGGTAGTTGTTGTAGATCAGGATCTTGGCCCCCGCCCGGATCCCTTTGCGGATGACATCCATGTCCAGGATGAACCCGTCCCGTGCCTCTTTGTATCCGTAAGGAAGGCCCGCGCCGCCGTGAAATTCAATCTGCGATTCGTAGATCGGGTAGCCCGGGTTGGGATAAAGGACTTTGTCCCCGGGGTTCATGGACGCCAGGATGAATTTGCCGATGGTGGGCTTGCCCCCGGGCTGAATGGAGACGTTGTCCGCCGTGAGCTTCAGCTTGCGCTGTTCCCCCACGTCTTTGGCGACGGCCTCCCGCAGGTCCGGGATCCCGGCCGTGGGGCAATAGCCCGTCTTCCCCTTTTTCATGGCCTCGATGGCCGCATCCATCACATTGGAAGGGGTGATGATGTTCATGTCCCCCAGGTGGAAGGGGTAAATCTTCACTCCCTTCTGGGCCAGCTGCGAAGCCTCCAGGGAGACCGCAAAAGCGGTCTCGGTTCCGATTCGGCTCATTCGTTCGGCGATGGGCATGGTCATGGCTTTGACTCCTTTGGACTCAAGGAGAAGTTCTGCTGATGAAATGCGTCGCCCGCAGATCGGCTGCGGTGATGATCAGCAGGCTTCCTGTCTGAATGTTAGGCAGCCCCGCTCAGAGTCGCGAATAAAGGGATTATAGGGTCAAGGGCGTTGAGTGTCAAGTTTGAAAGGATTGGAGGATTTATGCTTGCCGAAGGTGGCTTCGCTCCGGTGCCAGGCCCGGGGGCAAGGGCCTGGTGCTCAAAAATCATGAGGCACCCTCTATTGTCATGGATTGGGCGGGCCAACCTTTCTCTCCCCGGTGGAGGTCTTATCTCTTCGTAGTGGCGCAGCCGGTCGCCTGATCGGCCCGCCTCATTTTGCGGAATCCGATCGAATCCTCGAGGAAGAGGGCTCGCCCGGCCGATGCTTTTTGAGCACCAGGCCCTTGCCCCCGGGCCACGACCCAGGCTTCCCGGAAATGTCAAACTTTGTGTGTCCCCCGGCAGAGCCGGGGGTTTACTTTGAGGGAATTATGGTTTGACACGGGGGTCCGGCCCATCGTATATTTTTTCTGCCTGCCTAAGAGGGATAAATTTTTAAGAACGAAAGGGGGCTGGGATGGCGCTCAAATTCGGACCGAGGAGAGGAACCTACACGGACATCTCCAGGAAAATGAAAGGGGAAGGACTCTCTGGAGAGGAGAAAAAGGTTTTTGAAGATTTTGACCTGATTTACCGTTCCCTGTGCGCCCTTGCTTTATAATTATGTTCCTGCCTCCGGCCATCCCGGGGGATCGATCTCCTCGGGACGATTTGTGGAAGGGATTCTCTTCGGGGCCATGGACTACGATGTTTCCAACCCCGACCGGCAGGATGCTGACCTCGTCTCCTACGCGGCCGGTCACAAGGCCCTGGGGCTCTACTCCATGTGGGCCCTGAGGAACGAGGTGATCCGGATCGGGGCTCCCCAGCTTCTCCCCAAGGAGGCTCGCTACCAGCTCCGCCTGGAAGACCTCCTCGGGTTCCGCCGCAACCCGATCACCAAGACCCCATTGTTTTCCCGCTTCAACTCCAAGCCTCTCGACGGCCATCCGACCCCGGCGACCCCTTTCCTGCGTCTTTCCACCGGAGCGTCCGGCGTGGGCATGGCCGCTTCCCTCGGTCTGGCCTTCGGGGCCATGGACTCCTACGGCAAAGAAGCGCCCCGGGTCCATATCGTTGAGGGAGAAGGTGGAATGACCCCCGGACGGGTGGGCGAAGCCATGGCCGCGGCAGGAACCGCCTGCTTGAAAAATGTCATCCTCCACGTGGACTGGAATCAGGCTTCCATCGACTCCAACCGGGTCTGCCGGGACGGGGACGACCCCGGCGACTATGTCCAATGGGACCCCCTGGAGTTCGCCTATCTCCACGACTGGAACGTCATCCGGGTCCCCGACGGACTGGCCTTCGAGCAGATCTTCGCCGCCCAGCAGGCCGCCCTGCGCATGCGCAACAGCCAGCCCACCGCTATCGTCTACCGGACCCAGAAGGGGTGGGGATACGGGGTCGAAGGGAAAGCTTCCCACGGCGCCGGTCATGGCCTTTGCACCGACGGCTTTTATCAGGCCCTGAAGCCGCTCACCGACCTCATGAAGGGCGCTCTGCCCCGTTGCCAGGGCGGCAGCCAGCGCTGCCAGGCGGGCAAGGACAAGGCGGTTATGGAGGAATGTTTCTGGGAAGCGCTCCAGCTGATTCGCAGCACCCTGGAAAAGAACCGGCCCATGGTCGAAGCCCTGGCCCAGAGGCTGGTCAATGCCCGTCTACGTCTGAACCGCAGAGGACGCAAGCCGCGCACGAACGGGCCGATGGTCGAATCTGTCTTTGAAACGGCCAAGGGGGCCGCAGGGGTCATTCCCCCGGAGCTGGTCCTTCAGCCCGGGAAGAGCGCCACCCTGCGCGGCGAACTGGGACGGGTCCTTCACTATTACAACAAGGCCAGTAACGGGGCGATTCTCATCGCCGCCGCGGACCTCCTCGGCTCGACCAGCGTGAACACGGCCGCCCAGGGATTTCCCGAAGGCTACTACAACGCTTCCACCAACCCTGGCGCAAGGCTCCTCTCCATCGGCGGAATCTGCGAGGACGCCATGTCCGGAATCCTGGCCGGGATTTCCACCTTCGGGAATCACATCGGGGTCGGCTCCTCCTACAGCGCTTTCATCGCCCCCCTGGGCCACATCGCCGCCCGCCTGCACTCCATCGGCAACCAGTCCCGGCAGGCCATCTGTTCAGGAGCCCTACCGGCCCATGATCCTGGTCTGCGCCCACGCGGGCGTGAAGACCGGCGAGGACGGGCCCACCCACGCAGACCCCCAGGCCCTTCAGCTCCTTCAGGGAAATTTCCCCCTGGGGACCTTGATCACTCTTACCCCCTGGGACCCCCAGGAGATGTGGACCCTGGTTTCCGCTGCCCTGGCCAAACGACCCGCGGTGATCGCTCCCTTTGTCACCCGGCCTAGTGAAAAAGTGATCGACCGCCAGGCCCTGGGACTCGCTCCGGCAACGGCGGCCGCCTCAGGTGTGTATCTTTTACACCGCGCTCAGAGCCAGCGGGCGGGGACGATCGTTCTCCAGGGAAGCGAAGTGGGCTACGCTTTTGTCGAACACGCCCTGCCCCTCCTGAAGAAGGAAGGGATTGATGTGGATGCTTACTACGTGGCCAGCGCGGAGCTCTTCGATCTCCTTTCTCCCGCGGAGCAGGAAAAGATATTCCCGGTGGACCGCGCCAGGGAGGCCATGGGAATCACCGGGTTCACCCTGCCCACCCTGGACCGCTGGATTCTTTCCGGGCGGGGACGTAAGCACTCGCTCCATCCTTTCCAGAAAGGCCATTATCTGGGAAGCGGGCAGGCCGACCAGGTCATGGCCGAGGCCGGACTGGACGGAGAGAGCCAATGTAAGGCTATTCTCCGATACGTGAAAGAGAAGGACTAAGCTTTTTTCGAGGAGTGCAGGACCAGGGCGGCGGAGCCCACCACTGCCGCATTCTGGCGAAGCCGGGAGCGCAGCACGCGCAAAGAGGTCAGAGCCGCCGGCAAAGCCCGCTCCTCCAGCCCCTCAGCGATCTTTTTGACCAGCCAAGGGCATCCTTCGATGACTCCCCCCCCAAAAATCATGCGGCAGGGATTGAAGGCGTTGACCAATCCAGCCGCCCCGGCGGCCAGGGCCCCGGCCACCCGTTCAAAAAGAGAGAGGGCCAGCGGATCTCCGGCCTTGGCGGCATCGGCCGTGATCTTTGCGGTGATTTTCTCCGGTTGTCCTTCCACCATTTTAAGGATAACCCCCCCGGCCTCCGGGTCGGAGGTCGCCCACTCCCGGGCCTGCTGGGCAATGGCCCATCCCCCGGCCAGAGCCTCCAGGCAACCCCGGTTGCCGCAACGGCAGGAAGGGCCGTCCAGGTCGATGGTGATATGGCCCAGTTCTCCGGCCGTGTTCGAGCAGCCGGCCAAAACCCGGCCTCCGCTGACCACCCCGCCCCCGATTCCGGTTCCCACGAAAAGGCAGATGAGATCGTTGCATCCCCGCCCCGCGCCATAAAGCCATTCCCCCCGGGTCGCCGCCCGGACGTCGTTTTCGATCAGGACCGGAAGTCCGGTTGCCCTTGCCAGATCCTCCCGGAGAGGCTCATCGCACCAGCCCAGGTTGGGGGCAAATAAGACCGCCCCTTTCCGCGCATCCACCTGACCGGCGACGCCGACCCCGATCCCCGCGGGCAGGCTGCCGGCATCCTTCACCAGGGTTTGAACCGCACTGGCGATCGCTTGTTTGACCGAGGCCGGTCCCTTCGGGGCGTCGGTGGGAAGCAGGAGCCTCCGCCGGACTTTCCCCTGCCCGTCGACCTGCCCCACGATCGTCTTGGTTCCCCCCAGGTCGATTCCGATGGCCCATTTTCCCTTTCCTCTAAAAGGTGATCCTTTCATCACGATTCCCCATTTTGAATCGATTTGATTAAAAAATCGAAATCCGAAGCACGAATTTCGAAACAAACCCGAAATCCTAAAATTCAAATGACCGAAACCCGAAAAGTCCGGGTATTTTTTCCCCTGAGAATTTAATCTTTGATGATATCGTAAAAAGTCAAAATTCCATAAATTCAGTCATTCCGGCGAAAGCCGGAATCCAGTTATTTCAAAATGTTCTGGACCCCGGCTTTCGCCGGGGTGACGCATCATGAGACTTTTTGCGAGACCACCAACCTTTGGTTTGGGTCATTAAGAAATTCTGCAATTTGAATTTGTTTCGGATTTCGATATTCGATATTTCGGATTTGTCCTTCAGGAGGTTATCCACCCTCTCCCTTCCTTCTCCAGCAGCCCTTTGGCTTCCGCCGGTCCCCATGTTCCCGCGGCATAGTTGGGGAAGTTTTTCGGCGGCTGGTTTTCCCAGCAGGAGATGATCGGGTCCACAGCCTCCCACATGGCTTCAATCTGATCCTGCCGGACGAAGAGGGTCAAGTCCCCCTTCAGGCAATCCAGGACCAATCGCTCGTAGGCCGGGGAAGCGGGTGTGTGAAATGTCTCTTGATAGCTGAATTTCATGTCGATGGGGTAAATCTGGTTCGCCATGTGGGGCACTTTCACCCCGAAGCGGAGAGAGATCTTCTCCTCCGGCTGGATCGTCAGAAGGAGGATGTTCGGTTCCAGGACGTCGCAGGTGCGCCCGAAAAGCTTCAGGGGGGGCTGGTCGAACTGGATGGCTATCTCGGTGATCCGCCTGGCCATCCTCTTTCCCGTCCGCACATAGAAAGGAACTCCCGCCCAGCGCCAGTTGGCGA
Source organism: uncultured delta proteobacterium (assembly GCA_963802665.1). Classification (GTDB taxonomy): domain Bacteria; phylum Desulfobacterota; class SM23-61; order SM23-61; family SM23-61; genus SM23-61. The sequence continues at coordinate 172,293 of CAWDJO010000007.1, forward strand.
TGTAAAAAGCCCCGGCGAAAAAAGTGGCGGTGTTGGAATCGGGGGAAATCCCTTTCTCCTGCCGGTAGCCGGGGACTTCCTTCCCGTTGATCTTCCCCGGCCCGTACTGCCCGATGACCGTGAACCGGTCCACCTTCTCCTCGCGCATGGGGTGCAGGGATCGGAACACTTTGGTCTTCTCATCGCGGATGAAATCGGCCTCGAACCCCACCGGGGGCTCCATGGCGATCAAGCCGATGAGCTGAAGGATGTGGTTCTGGACGATGTCCCGGATCACCCCCGCCTGCTCGTAGAAGCGGGCCCGGCCGTCGATTCCCAGGTCTTCGGCCACCGTGATCTGGACGTTGTCGATGTACCGGCGGTTCCAGATCTGCTCGAAGATGCTGTTGGAAAAACGGAAGAAGATGATGTTCTGCACCGTCTCCTTGCCCAGGTAGTGGTCGATGCGGTAGATCTGCCTTTCGTCGAAGGCGCCGGTCAGGAGGCGGTTGAGCTGCGCCGCCGAGGAGAGGTCTTTCCCGAAAGGCTTTTCCACGATGATCTTGGTGTCCAGCGGCCCCCGGCAAAGCCCGTGCCCGTGCAGCAGGTTCACCACCATGGGAGTCGTTTGGGGGGGAAGGGCCATGTAGTAAACCACATCCTTGTGCCCCTCCTGGGTCGGAACCACCATCTGATCCAGCCGGGTACAGAGCTTCTGGTACGTCCCTTCTTCTTCCAGGTTCCCCGACAGGTAAAACAGGTGGCGGCGGAATTCGGCCCACTTTTCCTCGCTGAAACAGACCTCATCGGACGCCCGGAGGGCCCGTTCGATCAGCACCCGATATTGGTCTTCTTCAAGCTGAGACCCTCCCAGGCTCAGAATGGAAAAATGCTCCGGGAGTTCGTTTTTCAGGGAAAGGTGATAGAGCGCGGGCAGGAGTTTTTTCCTGCTCAAATCGCCGGTTCCCCCGAAGATGACCAGGGTGAAAGGTTCCATCTTGAACTCTTCCACCGGTATGTCGCAGGTCTGGAGGTATTTGGTGACCGCCACGTCATCGAGCCTGCTTTTCTGGACCATAAACCCCTTTCCCAATGCGGAATGTCGAATGCGGAATGCGGAATCAATCAAAGACCGTTGGAGATGGATTTCCATTGATTATAAACGATATGGCCCCTTCCAGAGAATGAAAAAAGAAGAGGGGGAGGCCCGCAGATCGGAAAGAATCGGAAAGGGGATTCAACTCATAATTTGAAAGAGGATTAAACTTTTTTAAGGCCCGCCAGGGATTGATCGGGGAGCCGTTTCACCCACCTTACTTTGGCCTGAATGAAGGGCCTGCCGATGGGGAGGGTCAAGAGCGTTCCCTGGGCCAGCGGGGGTCTGCCGAACACCTGGATCCCCACCCCGCCTGCCGAAAGGTCTGAGGTGGCGGCTTTATAGGTTCGACCCTCGAGGGAAAGGGAAAAATTGATTTTTTTCGGAATCCGGGGTTCTCTTCGCTTATCCGGGCCGTGCTTTCCGCTGAAGATGGCTCCGCACTGGGGGCAAGGAATGAAGGAACCGGCGTCCGAAATAAAAACGTAGGTACCGCATTTAGGGCAGGGAATTCTAAGCATGATAATTTTTCTGGAAGACGAGCCTCTTACCTCCGAGTCAGCCTTTTTTTATGAGGCCATTATAATACATCCGGGTATTCCTGCAAACCTCAAATGATCTCGGCTCCGATCCTTTCCGGCCGTCCCCCCCGGCTCGATTTGATTTGCAGCCTCCAACTTCTTCCTCGCGATGGAACAAATGGAATCGTGGAAAAAACGCTCAGCGCTTTTTCAGGGACCCAGCAGGATTTCAATCTTTCAGGCCAACAGCGTGATCCTCGCTGGAAAAGGAAATTGATTTTCTCCCATTGCGGAAAAAATTGGGGATAAAAGAGAAAACTGCTTCCATTTATTTTCCCGGTCCGAAACCGACAAAAGTCCATAACCATCAGGAATCATTGATTGATGACCGGATGCGCGGATCATGGAACAAGTCTTGCTAAGGAAATGGTCAGCGAAAGGTAGTCGAGGTGGAAATGAACAAGGCAAGCCATCCGGTGTTTTGGGCCTGTAATCCGGAAAAGAATCTTGGAGGATAATCATGGATTGGAACTCTTGGGCGGGACTATCGGAGGTTTGGCGTTTCCTTCTGAATGGTTGGAGCGAGCGGGGTATTCTTGCGGATCGAAAGGAGTCTGGGATGAGAAGCAAGACCGTGGAAGAATCTCTGCAGGCAATGAAATTGACGAAGGAAGAAAAGAAAATTCACGACAGGCTGATTCAGGAGTGCCGGGAACGGGAGGTAAAGCTCATCCAGTGCCGGCAGGAAAGCGAAGAAGGAATTCAGATGCTTATGGCCCACCTGAACAACCTGGCCAACGTCATCGAATTAATCGACCAGCACCTGCAGGAGGCCAATGACCGGCTGGCGGAAGTGATCCTTCTCCACATGCCGGACTCAGAAATACCCCACGCATAATTCTTCCCCGCCGAGCCTCCCAAGAACGCGGGGAAAGGGGGATGAAGATCAGCAAGCGGCCATGGATGGCCGCTTTCCGGGAAGTCACTCCAGCGCGGATGAATCCCATCCCCCTGCGGGTATTCTTCTTCATCGATCCCCTTTCCAGCAGATTTCCCCCTTCGGCCTATCTGAGCGTGTCCCATATCTTTTGCTGGGCACCGCGGGTATGGGAGGTCAAAGGATTGATGAACACAAAAATTCGAATATCGAAGCACGAATATCGAAACAAATCTCGAATGACCAAAATTCCAAACGATAAAGTCGTAAGAAAAGCGTTTCGGTTATTGGAAAATTTGGATTTAGGGATTGTTTCGGATTTCGGGTTTCGAATTTCGAATTTGATCAATGATTTAACCGAACAGAATAAGACCCCCTATGTCCAACAAACCAGTTATGGGTAAAGATCAGTCGGCCTATGAGGGGCATCCTTGTTTTTCGCCCGTCTTTGTCCCCCGGCATTGAATCGATCCCCCCCCGCTATTACCCTCCCTTATCTTTATTCTATCCTGGGAAATAGAAAACAGATGGTCTCGTAAAAAGTCACTTGAAGCGTCACCCCGGCGAAACCTGTCCCGGCATGTTTTAAGCCGGGAGCCGGGGTCCAGACATTGTCCCCGCGGAAGCGGGGAACCATTAAAGAAAATCTGGATTCCCGTTTTCACGGGAAACCCTGGATTCCGGCTTTCGCCGGAATGACGGGAAAAGGGGCTTTCGGACTTTTTACGAGATTATCAAAACAGAGTCCCTTGTATTTATTATTGAATACCTCCATCCGGAAAACTTTCTGGAAAATCGATAAATTTAGCTAAACCATTCGGATTTTTTGACGATATAGAAATAAACGAGTCTTCCATGAAAACCAAAGCATTTCTTGCGCTTTCTTTCCCTGTCTTATTTTTCCTTTTTTCTGGAGTGGCGTCCTCCGGAGGTCTTTCCCCCGGCGTGGAAAAGGGGATCCCGGTTCTGGCCTATCACCGATTTGGCCCCGTGGTTTCCGACAGCATGACGGTAACCACTCCGGTTTTCGAATCTCACTTGAAATATCTTCAGGAGAACGGGTACCGGGTGGTATCGCTCCGAGAGATGCTGGATCATCATCGCAAGACCGTTCTCCCCCCGGATTCCCGGCTGGTGGTAATGACCGCCGACGATGCCCACCTGTCGGTTTACACCACCGCCCTTCCGCTCATCAAGAAGTACCGGATTCCGGTAACTCTGTTTGTCTACCCATCGGCGGTGTCGAACGCTTCCTACGCCATGACCTGGGATCAACTGCGCGAGCTGAAGGCCACCGGCCTCTTCGATTTCCATTCCCACACTTACTGGCACCCCAATTTCAAAAAGGAGAAGGCCAGACTTGTCCGCCGCGGAGTTCGAGAAGCTGGTGGACATGCAGCTCCGGAAATCCCGGGAGAAGCTGGAGAAAGAATTGAAGGTCAAGGCCGACATGCTGGCCTGGCCCTTCGGCATCCATGACCCCTGGTTGATGAACAAAGCCGCTGAAGCAGGATACACGGCGGCCTTCACCATCGAGCGTTTTGCCGCCAGCAGGGAGGACCATCCCATGGCCCTTCCCCGATACCTCATGATCGACGCCGACCGGGGGAAGGCTTTCGAAAAAATCGTTGACGGTTATACCGTCACTGGAAAGAAGGGAAACGGAAATGGGAAAAAGGGGTTAGAAACGTTCTGCTTTTGGTTTTCGCTCTAGGCTTTCTTCCCGCGGCAGGCCCCGCGGCGAGATTATCCCTGCCTGAAGATAGTGGACTACCAGACCGGCCAGCCGGTTTTGGACGCGAAAGTGACTCTGGACCACGAGGTTCTGCTGGCCGACGCGCAAAACCTGTTCCCCATCGCCAAAGCCGGCGGAAAAATAAGGGTACGGGCCCACGGGTACCAGAGAATCGAGCAGGCTTTCCCCGATTCCCTTCCTCCCGGCCCCCTAACGATCCGGCTCATGCCCCTGAATCCCAAGGCGCTCTATCTTTCCTTCTACGGGGTCGGAGAAAAGGCCCTGCGGGAACCGGCTTTGAAGCTGATCGATGAAACCGAGCTGAATTCCCTGGTCATAGACGTGAAGGGGGACCGGGGTTGGATTCCTTACAAGAGCACCATTCCCGCTGGCCGCCGAGGTGGGAGCCACAAAAATCACCACCGTGAGGGACATGCCCGGATTGATGAAATCCTTCAAGGAGAGGGGAATCTACACCATCGCCCGGATCGTGGTGTTCAAAGATAATCCCCTGGCCACCGCCCGGCCCGACTGGGCGGTGAAGACCCCGGGAGGAGAGGTCTGGAAAGACCGGGAAAACCTGGCCTGGGTGGACCCCTTCAGGAAAGAAGTGTGGGAGTACAACATTCAGATCGCCGTCGAGGCCGCCCAGCAGGGTTTTGACGAGATCCAGTTTGACTATGTCCGGTTCCCGGACTCCTCGTCTCCCCGTTTCTCCCAGGCGAGCACCGAAGAGAGCCGGGTCAAGGCGGTCTCCGGTTTTCTCCAGCAGGCCTACCAGCGCCTTCTTCCCTATAACGTTTTTGTGGCCGCGGACATCTTCGGGTATGTCTGCTGGAACCTGAACGACACCAACATCGGGCAGAAGCTGGAGTCCCTGGTCGCTCCCGTGGATTATCTCTCCCCCATGCTCTACCCCTCGGGCTACCAGTTCGGGATCCCGGGATACCGCAATCCCCTGACCAATCCCCATGAAATCGTTTATCTCTCCCTTAAGAAAGCCCAGGAAAGAACCAACCACCCCTCCATCCGCTTCCGCCCGTGGCTGCAGGCGTTCCGCGACTACGCCTTTGACCGGAGAGCCTTCAACGGCAGAGAAATCCGGGACCAGATCAACGCCGCGGAAAAATTCGGCTCCCAGGGATGGATGCTCTGGAACCCGGGAAATGTGTATTCCGCCGAAGCGCTGAAGAAAGAAAAAATTCCCACTTTGGTGACCGGTCTTGCTTCTCCTCCCGAAAATTTATAAGATAGCCTGAGCGAAAGACAGAAGGGTTACCGAAAATGAACCAAAGGGGACGGTTACCTCTGCATCTACTCTTGGGCCTATTGATTTTCTTCCTGACCGGATTTGTTTCCGTCCATTCTCAGGCCTTTCAGGCAGAACGTCTCTACGAGATTGCCCCGCTCGTTGAAGAGGCGATTCGCGCGGGTCAGATTCCGGGAGCGGTCATCCTCGTCGGCCATGAGGGGAAGATGGTCTTCCGTCAGGCCTTCGGCTGGCGCACCTATGAACCCCGGCGGGAGCCCATGTCCCGGGATACGCTCTTCGACATCGCCTCTCTAACCAAGGTCGTGGCCACCGCTCCCGCGATCCTTCAGCTCGTGGAAAGGGGAAAGCTGAGTCTGGATGACCCGGCGGTCAAACACTGGCCGAAGTTCAAAGGACACGGAAAAGAGGGGATCACCGTCCGCCAGCTTCTGACTCACTACTCCGGGCTTCGGGCCAGTCTCCGGGTCAAGCCGGAATGGTCGGGGTACGAAACGGCCCTGGAGAAAATCGCCGGGGAGAAACCCCTTCATCCCCCGGGTTCCCGGTTTCTGTACAGCGACCTGAATTTTATCATCCTGGGGGAAATCATCCGACGGGTATCGGGACAGCCGCTGGATGTCTATTGCCGCCATCACCTCTTTCAACCCCTGGGCATGAGGAATACGTATTTCTGTCCGCCCCCATCCCTGTATGACCGCCTGGCGGCGACAAAAGAGGATAGTCTGGGGGAAATCCATGACCCCACGGCCCAGCGGATGGGAGGCGTTGCGGGCCATTCCGGAGTCTTCTCCACCGCCGACGATTTAGCTCTCTTTGCCCAGGCCATCCTCGACGGCGGCAGCTCCCCGGGCGGGCAGGTCCTGGCCCGCCAGACCGTGGAAAACATGGTCCTCCCCCACTCGCCCGCCGACCAGATCCCCCTCCGGGGACTCGGTTGGGCCATCTACTCTCCTCCTATTTCGGAATCCGGGCCGAACTGGAGTGAATGGCTCCCCCCGGGATCCTTCGGGCACAAGGGATACACCGGCACCCTGATCTGGATCGATCCGGTCTCTCATACCCACCTGATTGTGCTGACCAACCGGGTTTATCCCGGCTGGAACGGAAACCTCGAGACGGTGCGGGACCGGGTATTCGCTCTCGTGGCCGAGGCCACCGGCCGGGCTCCACACGAGAGCCTGTCCGGGAAAAGCGCCTTGCTGGAGGCCGACGTTTCAAAATCCGCCACCCGTGCCAGCGTAAAGACCGGGATCGAGGTTCTGGCGGCCCGAAAGTTCGCCCCTCTGACGGAGAAGAAGGTGGGGCTGATCACCAACCACACGGGAAAGGACTCGAACGGCAGGCGAACCATCGACCTCCTTCACAAGGCTCCGAAGGTGAAGCTGGGGGCGATCTTTTCCCCCGAGCATGGCCTATCCGGCCAGGCGGAGAGAAAGGTTCCCCCGGGACGGGATGCGGCCACAGGAGTGCCGGTTTTCAGCCTGTACGGCGACACCCTCCAACCCACTCCCCAGATGCTCAAGGGTCTGGATGCCCTGGTCTTCGACGTGCAGGACGCAGGGGTTCGTTTTTATACTTACATCACCACCATGGGCTATGCCATGGAAGCCGCCTCCCGGCAGGGGATCCCCTTCTATGTCCTGGACCGGCCGAACCCGATCAATGCCTCCGTGGTGCAGGGGCCGGTGATGGAGGGAGACTTGAAATCCTTCACCGGCTATTTTCCGCTGCCCCTCCGACACGGCATGACCGTGGGGGAACTGGCCAGGATGTTTAACGAGGAGAACAGGATCGGAGTGAAGCTGAGAGTGATGGCCATGGCGGGCTACCGGCGAAGCGCCTGGTTTGACGAAACCGGCCTGACCTGGGTGAACCCTTCCCCGAATTTACGCTCCCTGACCCAGGCCATTCTCTACCCCGGCGTGGCGCTGGTGGAAGGGGCCAATGTGAGCGTGGGAAGAGGAACCGGTATGCCCTTCGAGCTCCTCGGGGCTCCCTGGGTCAAGGCCCAGGACTTCACGGATTACTTGAAGGGGCGGAAAATTCCGGGGGCGGAATTCCAGCCGGCGGCCTTCATGCCCGACGGCAATCGCCTCAAAGGCCGGGTATGTTATGGGGTTCAGGTGATCCTGACCGATCGCCAGATTCTCGACTCGGCCACCCTGGGGATCGAAATCATCTCCGCCCTCTACCGCCTGTACCCCCGGGATTTCGAGATCGACAAGACTTTCTCCCTGATCGGTTCCCGTTCTGTGCTCCAGGCCATCAAAGAAGGTCGAGATCCCAAAGAGATTCCCCCCCTCTGGCAGGACTCTCTAGCCCGGTTCCGCCAGCTCCGCTCCCAGTATCTTCTCTATCCCGAGCAGTTTTGATTCCGCCCTGCCCCCTTGTTTTTTCATTCCGCATTCCGAATTCCGAATTCCGCATGCTCCCTGCCGCGGCTCCCTCTCCAGCTCCCGCCCCCGCCCCTGCCCCCTGCACCCTAATCTTCACTTCATCCGGTGTTCCTCCAGCTTGTCCCAGATCAGTTCCACTCCATGCCCGGGCCGGTCCGGGGCGATGGCTTCTCCCTTTTCTATGCGAAGGGGGCGGGTGATGTATTTTTCCAGACCGAACCCGTGGCCTTCCAGGTAGGAGGCGTTGGGCACTGCGGCAAGGGTGTGGACGTGGAGGTCGTGGACTCCGTGGGAGGTCACGAGGAGGTTGTGGGCTTCGGCCATGTGGGCGATTTTCATCCAGACGGAGATCCCGCCGCAGTTGGAAACATCCGGCTCGGGGAAGGCTACGGCTCCTGCGGTGATGAAATTCTGGAATTCATAAAGGGTGTGCATGTTCTCCCCGGTGGCGATGGGCAGGGGACCCTCCCTGGCAATCCGGATGTGGCCGGCCAGGTCGTCCGGAATGGTCGGCTCCTCCAGCCAGTAGAGGTTGAACTCGGCCAGGGCCCGGGAGGCGCGGACAGCCTGTTCTACTGTCCAGCGCATGTTGGCATCCACCATAAGGGGAATATCCGGCCCGATGAATTCGCGAATGGCGGCCACGCGGGATATATCTTCGGATAGTTTGGGCCGCCCCACTTTCATCTTGATGGCTCCGTATTCCCGGGCCAGGAACTTCTTGGTTTGTTCCTTCAAAGCGTCCAGGGTGAAGTGGAGATCAATTCCTCCGGCGTAGACTTTCACCCGCGGGTTGTGGCCGCCCAGCAGCCGCCAGAGGGGATCTCCTTTTCTCTTCCCGGCCATGTCCCAAAGCGCAATGTCGATCGCCGAGATGGCGAAGGAAGCCGGCCCCCCTCGTCCGACGTAGTGCAGTTTCCACCACATCCAGTTCCAGATTTGCTCGATCCGCCCCGGATCCTGCCCCAGAAGGCCGGGTTTCAGGTACCGGTCGATCAGGGCATGAATGGCCAGCCCGCCCACCCCGACGGTGTAGGTGTAGCCCAGGCCCTCGCATCCCTGGTCATCCCTGATCCTGACGGTGATCAATTCAAAAAAGGCCATCTCCCCGTGAGTCGAATCGGAGACGGGAACCGACAGGGGGATGCTATATACGGCCGATTCGATGGAGCTGATTTTCATAGGTCAACCCTCTGGGCGGGGCATGCAGTATGGGGTTAGAGGTAAGAGGTTATAGGTTATACGTTATTCGTTATTCGTTATTGGTTATTGGTTATTGGTTCAGGGCGCATTCCGCATTTGCCTTCCCCTACACCCTACCCCCTTGTCTCTTTTCATTCCGCATTCCGAATTCCGCATTCCGCATTTTCCTTCTCCTGCACCCTACATCCGCAATCATCTTTTCAGGACCCTTCCCCCCAGCTTTCCCGTGTGCTGCCCCCCTTCAACGGTGAGAACCCCGTTCACAATCACCTGGCGGATTCCCAGAGGATACTGCCTGGGGTCTTCATAAGTGGCCCGGTCCAAAATCGCCACGGGGTTGAACACCACGATGTCCGCGGCCTTTCCCACCGCCAGCACGCCCCGATCCTTGAGTCTTAACCGCCGCGCCGGCAGGGAAGTCATCTTTCGGATGGCCTCCTCGAGAGGCATATCCTTCCTCTCCCGTACATACTTCCCCAGTACCCGGGGAAAAGTTCCGTAAACCCGTGGATGAGGTCTTCCGCCAAGGAGGCCGTCGGTGCAGATGGTGCCCAGGGGATGGCGCAGGCCCATGGCCATTTTCTCCTCATCCATGGCGAAAACGATCATCCCCACCCGGCCGTTTTCTTCCAGGAGGATGTCGAAGGCCGTCTCCACAGGATCCTTGTCCTCACCCTCGGCGATGTCGGCCACCGATCGCCCCACCCAACTTTGGTTTTCTTTGCTCGCCACCGAGGAGATGATAATATTCTCCCATCCTACATTATTGGCGTAATTCTCCCATGAGGGACCGTCCGGTTCCGGAGGCGGGGGGTTAAGAAACTGCTCCCGGATCTTGGCCCGCAAGTCCGGGTCCCGAAGCCGTTCCAGAGTTTTGGGCACCCCGCCTTCCATGGTCCAGGACGGCAGGATGGCCAGAAACATGGTGCTTCCCGCGGTGTAGGGGTAGATGTCAAAGGTGATGTCCAGTCCTTCCCGCTGCGCCCGATCCACCGCTTCCAAGGCCGCTTCCATTTTGTGCCAGTTCTGTCTGCCCGATGCCTTAAAATGGGAGATATGCAGGGGGATCTCCGCTTCTCTTGCCATGGTGACCACTTCCTCGATAGACTCCAGCAGAAGGTCGCCCCCGCTGCGAATGTGGACCACGAAGAAGCCCCCCAAAAGTCCACAGGTATGGAAAAGCCGGATCAGTTCGTCCCGACGGGAATAGGTGCAGGGCATGTAGATCATCCCCAGAGAGATTCCGACCGCCCCCTCTTCCATGGCCCTTCGCACCTCTTCCTTCATGGCCTGAATCTGGAAGATATCAGCCGGCACGTTTTCCAGCCCGAGCACCACCATGCGGATATTTCCCTGGGGAACCAGAAGGGCCAGGTTAGGACCGGTCGGCCTCGCCGAAAGCCGCTCCGCATACTGGCCGAGAGACTCCCAGTCCCAGGCGATGGGAGGATCTCCACTCAGCCCGGATAAATACTGCCGCCATGGAGCGACGTATTCCTTTCTCATGGGGGCGGCGCCGATTCCATCCTGCCCCAGGAGTTCCGTGGTCACTCCCTGCATGAGCTTGGGGAGCAGGGCCGGCTCCACCAGGGCCATGAGATCCGAGTGGCTGTGGGTATCGATGAATCCGGGGGCCACCACGGCTCCGGTGGCGGAAAAATCCCGGACCGCCTCCCCTTTTTTCACCCGACCGATACGAACAATTCGATCTCCCTGGATGGCCACATCGGCTTTTCTTCCGGGGGCCCCGGTCCCATCCACGACCGTTCCCCCCAAGATGGCAAGGTCAAAAATGGCCGGTCTCCTTTCCTAAGAGAGTTCGGGGAAAAAACAGCAAACACCCTAATGGGACACAGATGAACACAGATAATCCAGATTTCATATTCGCCAAGACTTAATGACAAAAGACCTAATGGGACGCGGATGAACACGGATAAACACGGATGAAGTGTGAATAAAAATGATCATAACGCGCATAGGGCGCAGAAATAAGGAAGAAAGGAATAATGGACGAATAACGATTTTTTGTTTTGCTATTCGATTTAATCATTATTCCATTATTCCAATTTGTTTTCTCTGCGTGCTCTGCGGCCTCTGCGAGAGATATGATTTTCCCATATATCATTTTTCCAGGACCCGGGAAAGGATCTTCTGGGCTTCCTCCAGGATCGCTTCCAGGTGGGACTGGCTTTTGAAACTCTCCGCGTAGAGCTTGTAGATATTTTCCGTTCCCGAAGGGCGGGCGGCAAACCATCCGTTCGGGCTGACCACTTTCAGGCCGCCGATGGGACTCCCGTTGCCCGGGGCCCGGGTCAGTTTGGCCAGGATCGGCTCTCCCGCCAGTTCCCGGGCGGGTACCGCCTCCGGGGCCAGTCCTTTCAGCCGATTTTTCTGCTCGGGGGTCGCCGGAGCGTCGATGCGAAGGTAGTAGGGAACCCCCAGCCGGGCGGTAATCTCCCGGTAATATTCCCCCGGGTCCTTTCCCGTTCGGGCGGTCATTTCTGCGGCCAGAAGACCGAGCAGGATCCCATCTTTATCGGTGCTCCAGACCGTGCCGTCCATGCGCAGGAAAGCTCGCCCCGGCGCTCTCTTCCATCCCGAAGCAGAGGGAACCTTCGAGCAAGCCCTCCGCGTACCACTTGAACCCCACCGGAACCTCGAAGAGTTTCCTCCCGTACTTCTCCACCACCCGGTCGATCAGGCTGCTGCTGACCAGGGTTTTGCCCACCGCCGACGCGGAAGACCACCCGGGCCGATGGGTCAGGAGATAAGCAATGGCCGCGGCGAGATAATGGTTGGGATTCATGAGACCCGCTGTCCGGGTCACGATCCCATGCCGGTCGGAATCCGTGTCGGTCCCGAAGGCGACCTGAAACTGGTCCTTGAGCGCCACCAGCCCGGCCATGGCATAGGGGCTGGAGCAGTCCATCCGAATCTTGCCGTCGTGGTCCAGGGTCATGAAACGGAAGGTCGGATCGATCCGGGAGTTCACCACGGTAAGGTTGAGTTTATAACGCTCCTTGACCGGCTCCCAATATCCGACCGAGGACCCGCCCAGGGGGTCCACCCCGATCTTGATCCCTGCCGAGCGAATGACCTCCAGGTCCAGCACGTTCGACAGATCCTTCACGTAAGGGTCGATGAAATCCATCTCCTTCGTCGTTGACGCCTGGACGGCCTGCCCGCAGGAAATCCTCTTGACTCCCCGGTTTCCGGATCGGAGAAGAGCATTGGCCCGGTCCTGGATCCATCCGGTCACCTCCGTATCCGCCGGACCGCCGTTGGGAGGGTTGTATTTGAAGCCCCCGTCGGAAGGGGGGTTATGGGAAGGGGTGATGACGATCCCGTCTCCGATTCGTTCCTTCCGTCCCCGGTTGTGAACCAGGATGGCGTGGGAAATAACCGGAGTCGGAGTGTATCCGTCCTGGCTCTGGATGAAGGTCTCCACGCCGTTGGCCGCCAGGACTTCCAGGGCCGTCTTCTGCGCCGGGCCGGATACCGCGTGGGTATCTTTGCCCATGAACAGGGGGCCGCTGATTCCTCTGTTTTGGCGGAAATCACAAATCGCCTGGGAGATGGCCAGGATGTGGCCCTCGTTGAAGGAACCCTCCAGAGCGCTCCCCCGGTGACCGCTCGTCCCGAAGCTTACCCTCTGGCCGGGGTCTTCCATGTCGGGCCGTTTCTCAAAATAGGCTCTCTCCAATCGGGCGACATCAATCAACACTTCCGGAGGAGCCGGCTTGCCGGCCAGGGGATGAATGCTCATGGCTTCCTCGAACCGACTCTCCCCCCTTCGATGCTGATCGTTACCCATAATCTGGGTTGCTGGGTACAGGGGGTCTCATTCTGTTTAGGTAAATCGGTGATCAAATTCGAAATTCGAAACCTGAAATCCGAAACAATCCCTAAATCCGAATTTTCCAATGACCGAAACGGTTCTCTTACGACCCCTCCGTTTGGAATTTTGGTCATTCGAGATTCGAATTTGTTTCGATATTCGTGCTTCGATATTCGAATTTTTCTGTTCATCAACCCTTTAACCTCCCATACCCACGGTATCCAGCAAAAGATATGGGACACGCTCAGCTTCGATGGGGGCGGGTCGGGAAAGTTATTTTCCCTTTGTTGCCTGTAATAAGGACTTCACCCCCGCCTCCGGCCCCCCGGAATGTCCAAACACAGAGGTCCCGGCGACCAGCACGTCGGCGCCGGCCTCCACCACTCGGGCGGCATTCTGGGGGTCGATCCCGCCGTCTACTTCGATCTCACACCGCGGATTTCTTCTGCCCAGGGTCTCTTTGAGCTGCCGGATTTTCTTCAAGGGGTACTCCATGAATTTCTGCCCCCCGAAACCGGGGTTGACGGTCATGACCAGGATCAAATCGAGTTTTTCGATGATCTCTTCGAGCACCCCGGCCGGGGTGGCGGGGTTCAAGGCCACGCCCGCCTTCTTCTTCAAATCCTTGATCCCCTGGAGGGTCCGGTCCAGGTGAACCGAGTTCTCCTGCTGCACGATGAGGATGTCCGCCCCGGCCTGGCTGAAGGCTTCGATGTAGTTCTCCGGCTGCTCGATCATGAGGTGGACTTCTAAAGGAAGCCGGGTCCCGCGCCGCAGGCTCTTCACCACCGGGATGCCCATGGTGATGTTGGGAACGAACCGCCCGTCCATCACATCGATATGCACCCGATCGGCCCCGGCCCGCTCGACGGCCTTGATCTCTTCGCCCAGCTTCAGGAAATCCGCGGAAAGGATGGACGGCGCGATTTTGATCATAATCCCTCCTATTTTTCACCACAGAGGCACAGCGCGGCAGAGCCGGAACCAAAGATCTTATATTGGACACAGATGAACACAGATAAACACAGATTTGATATCGGCGAAAGACTTAAAGGCAAAAAGCGCCTAATGGGACGCGGATGAACACGGATAAGCACGGATCATTCCCTGCCTTGTTCACCATTCCATTATTCCATTTTTCCATTTGTTTTAAATCTCTGTGCTCTCTGTGTCTCTGTGGTGAAATTGTCTTTTAGAAGTTTGGCCGCGGAGCGGTCGACCAACCAAAGGCACTTTCCATGGGTGGGCCGGATGAGCCCCGCCGGAAGGGCTTCACTGGTTTTCTCCTCGAGCACCCTCCGTAGAGTTTCCGCTTTTTCCTCTCCCGTCACCGGAAATAGAACACATTTGGCGTTGTTTAGCAACGGGGGAGTCAGGATGAGCCGGGAGGCTGCCACCTTTCTTCCCCGAAGCTCATCCCCCCTTGGACTTCTCCACATGCCCTCCAAACTTGTAGCGCATGGCCGAAAGGATCTTTCGGGCGAAATCATCCTCTCCCCGTGAGCCGAAACGTTGATAAAGGGCGGTACTCAGGATCGGCGCGGGGGTTCCGCTCTCTACCGCCGTGAGGATCGTCCATCGCCCCTCGCCGGAATCCGAAACATTCCCGGAAAAGTTGGATAGGTCGGGATTCTCGGTCAAGGCCATGGCGGTCAGGTCCAGCAACCAGGAGGGAATGACGCTGCCTCGCCGCCACAATTCGGCGATGTCGGGGAGGTTGAAATCATACTGAAAATGCTCCGGATGGCTCAAGGGTGTCGTCTCGGCATCCACCGCGGGTCCGGCTTTTCCCGCGTTCCCATGGCGCAGGATGTTGAATCCCTCGGCATAGGCCGCCATGATCCCGTACTCGATCCCGTTGTGAATCATCTTGACGAAGTGACCCGCTCCGGCAGGACCGCAGTGCAGATACCCCTCTTCTGCCGTTCCCCCCATTTTTTCCCGGCCGGGGGTGCGGGGGATCGTTCCCCTTCCCGGGGCCAGGGTTTTGAAAATCGGGTCCAGGTACTGAACGATTTCTCTGGGCCCCCCGATCATCATGCAGTAACCCCTCTCCAGTCCCCAGATTCCCCCGCTCGTTCCCACGTCCAGATAGTGAATTCCCTTGGGGGCGAGTTCTTTGGCATGCCGGATGTCGTTGATGTAGTGGGAATTCCCCCCGTCGATGACCATGTCCCCCTTTTGCATGCGGGCCGCCAGCTCGTTCAGGGTCTGGTCCACTGCCGCCGCCGGGACCATGATCCAGACGACCCGAGGGGGGGTAAGCCTGGCCACAAAATCCTCCAGGGAGGAAGCCGCCGTTGCACCCGTCTCCCTGGCGAATTTTTCCCGGGATTCGGCGCGGGCGGAATAGACGATGACCTGATGTCCGCCCTTCATCAAACGGCGGACCATGTTTCCGCCCATCCTGCCGATGCCGATCATCCCCAGCTGCATTTTTTCTCCTTTCATACCCGCCTCCCTTGGATGCGCTTCCCTGCGAACCGGGGAATAGGGTTTCAAAATTATAATAGCTTTCCGTAGATTGCGGGTCAAGCCACATTCCTCCCTTGCCCCCCGACGACGTTGCAATATAGAATAGTTCCCCTGGTGCCACTCGGAATAAGCGGTTCAGGAGAACCTACCGTCAAAAAAAAGCACCTAAAATCGATGAATTCGTAAAAAGTCTCTTGGATCGTCACCCCGGCGAAAGCCGGGGTCCAGAACATCTTGAAATAACTGGATTCCGGCTTTCGCCGGAATGACGAATTCTATGCAATTGCGACTTTTTACGAGATCGTCAAAATTAAAAGAGTTATTTTTGCCCTTTCAGATGGATTTTATACACGATGACATAGATCTTCTCGCATTTGTCATTCCGGGCTTGACCCCGTATCAAGTACGGGGCAGGCTCCGGAATCCAGTTTTTTCCTAGATTCCCGCTTTCGCGGGAAGGACGACTTTTGCTGGGATTTATGTGGCCATGTATAGAAGGAGGAGGTTTGTTCTTCCTCGAAAACTTTGGAGGTCGCTATGAAAGGAAGTTTCTGGTTAACAATTGGCATGGTAATCTTCGCCCTTCTCGGCATTCTCTACGGTGAAGGTCTGCCCGAATCCCTCAAATCGGGCGGGCCGGTGGTCGGCGGCCAAAGCCGATTCTCCGCGATGGAATATCGAGTACAAGCTCCCTCAGGGGTGGCAGGTGGGACAAACCCTGGGTCGCCTCCAGGTGCTCGGTTCGAATACCGACGCGGGTGCCATCTTCCTTGCTCCGGGAATGTACCGCAGCGCCGAGGAGGCGATTGCCGACCTCTCGCAGTTCTACCAGTCGCTGAACCTCCAGGGGGTTCCGGTCGAGCCCCCCAAAAGCACCACCATCGCAGGCCTCCGGGCCGTCGTCGCCACCTATGCCAGCGTGGATCAGATGGGACGCACGGTCCACGGCCGGTTCATTTCGCTCCTCACCCCCCATGGCACCGGGCTTAACATTCTGGGCATGACAACGCCCGAGCAGATGCCCCGGCTCGGGGGCACGCTGGAGCGGCTGGCGGCAAGCGTTACCGCGAACCCGCCTTCCGTCAACCGCCAGGCCATTCAGGCCCTGGCAGGAACTTGGGTCCTTTACCAAGGCGGGTACCGCGGGGGCTCCTCAAGCACCGGTTCTGCTTCGCACAGCCATGAGGAAACGGTGGTCTTCGATGGGCAAGGAAGTTTTCAGTGGCAGTCCTCAACGTCCGTTTCGGTCACGACTCCGGGTTACACCGGCGACGCAGCACGGGCCACGAGCGATGCGGATCGCGGAACCTACACGGTCGTCGGCAGCACTTTGGTGGTGAAGGGGACGAAAGGCCAGCTCGCCTTCGACATTCAGATCGAGGGCAACAGGCTCACGGCAGGTGGAAAGACGTATCTGCGCAACTGATCAAATAAAGCCGGGCCGATATGCAAGCCGGTTCTTTTTTCCCCAGGAGAAGAGTACCTATCTTCTTCATGGAGATGGGTAATGGGGAGAAGACCTGTCGGGAGGCAAAGTTCCGTCGGCCTCGACAGAGGGTTCGGGCCGCATTCTGCATTAGCAGCCGCTTGGCTTAAAGAAGACATGAGTTGGAAGGGAATAGAGATGGGGAAGATCGGTGTGATGTCCCCCGACTTTTGGATGGTTTAATGGCGAAAAAAGTTATGCCCCGTAACAATCAACGTCCCCTCCTTCAGTCCCTAACCATGCTTACGCTCATTTTCCTCTGTTAAAGACGCCCGCTCTCTTATAATCTTCAACGGCTCTGTCATATTGACCTTTTTTCTCATAGGCCTTTCCACGTTGATAATAGATTTTAGTATCATTTGGATTTAACACAGCCGCATTATTATAATCTTCAATTGCTTTATCATACTCACCCATCCCAAAATAGATAACCCCACGAATAAGATAGCCCTCTTCGATCTTTGGATTTAGAGCTATCGCTTTATTATAATCCTCCAAGGCCTGATCATCTCGACCTGTACTCGCGTAGGCATACCCACGGCTACTATAGAACTTAGCTTCATTGGGGATTAACGCAATTGCTTTATTGTAATCTTCAATTGCTTGATTCCGCTTACCGACCCAAAATAAAACAAGTCCGCGATTATAGTGAGCTTCTGCATTATTTGGATCTAGGGAGAGTGCTGTAGTAAATGCTTTTATTGCATCATCGTCTTCATTTTTGGAGAAATCCTTTATTCCTTTCTCAACCCATTCCGCTGCTGTATTTTTTTTCTCTTGTTCTGTTGCATTCCCAAAAGATTGGAAAGAGAAAAAAAGAATAAAAAGGATTTTAAAAGCATTATTCATTATCTGCCCTCTTCCGGTTTCATTCTCAGAGTTGATCGATTAATCTAATAATGGAAGGCGGATCGACCCGCGCCCCTTGATTGCGATCCTCCCATGGAGATGGCAATGGGATCAGGCATAAGTAAATAACTTTTCTGAATTTCGTATTGCGAATCAAATTTTCCCTAGTGTTGGGAATCTGACTTAAAGATTGAGTTGATTCCTCGCCTTTGTAGGTTTCGCGGCCGAACCCTCGCCCTTTTCAATCATTAAGACTGACCACAATTCCGTACAAAATAAATTTGTTTCTGAAACAAAAACCCCGCCTCTGGTTTAGAAACGGGGTTTGAAACGTCTCATAAAGCCCCTCCCACGGTTGAAAAGGAGAAAGTCAGTCAAGATAAGCGCAAAGCGCCTGGGCTATTCTTGGAAGAAAGGGCCTATTTCCCGAGCAGTTTTTTGAGTTCCTGGCCAACGCCCTTTCCTACCTCTTCTAAACTCTTCTTGCTTTCCCCTGGTTTTTTCTCCGCCTTCTCCGCCGGCTGGGTTTTACCTCTTTTAACCTTCTCGTAGGCGGTCAGGCAGGGGTTGGGATCCCCCGGGGTGGGGCTGGCCAGGGCTGCCAGGATTCCGGCCGGGCCGAACAGGGTCACACCTCCAACGGCTTTGCCAGCGGTGGCCAGGGCTTGGGTGGGATCGATGGCCAGGGAAGGCTTGGCCAGGGTTCCCCCCAGTTTGAAGGACTTGGTCAATTCGCTCAAGCTAAGGCTGATCTTTCCCAATTCTCCCGCTCCCAACCCTTCCTTGGGAGTCGGGTGGATGGACAGGTTGAGCCTTTCCTCCTTCAGGTTGACATTGCCTTCTCCGATGACACTCATCACCTGGGTGTCGAGGACCAAAGCCTTGCAGACGGCCAAGCCATTCTGAATGTCGAACCCGTTCACGAAGCAATTGACCGGGGTGAAATCCTCCCTTTTCTTTAAAGGGTTGATCAGCCGCAGGATGGTTTCGGCCATGTCGGCCCCGATCACGTTCAGGTATTTGTTGTTGAGCCGGCCTTTCCCCATGTTCACGAAGGTCCTCCCGTTGAGGCCCCCCATCCATTCGGCGATGGACCTGCCCTTCCCGTTCAGGTCCACTTCTGCGCTGACCTTTCCCTCCAGGACCTGCTGGGTTCCCAGGTCTTTGAGCAGAGAGGCCACATCGAGCTGATCCAGCTTGAAATCACAGTTGAAGGAGGGTTCTTTCCCCTGGGTGCGCAGGTTAAAAAGGCCGCTGAGAGAACCTCCGCTCACGGCCATTTGAAAGGGCTTCGCCAGAAGGTTTCCGTCTTGCAGGAGGACCCGGGCGTTGAATTTTTGTACCGTCATCGGAAGGCCGAGGATCTGTCCCGCCTGAATTTTCACCTCCCCATCCAGAGCCTTCAGCCCGCCCAGGGGCAAAGGTTGAGAAGGAAACACCTTTTCCTTCCCGGTGGCGGCGGGTCTGGCCGATGGGGTTGTCGGCGATGCCTTTTTGGCCTTGGGCGGGAAAAGGGGCCGCAGGTCCAATTTGGAAGAGGAGAGGTTGGCCCCGATCCCAGGGCGCCGGCCGGAAAGGTTCACTTCCACCGAACCGGCGATGTCGCTTTCGCCGATCTGGGCCTTGAGGTCCGAGATGGCGATTTTCCCCGGCGGGTCCTTTATCCGGGCCGTAACTTTATAAGCCCCCAGTTCGGGAACGTCGCTCAATCCGGCGAATTCAGCGGTCCCCCGAATCGATGGCCCCTCGGCCCGGACCGCCAGGTCCAGCCCCTTGCCCTTCAGCGGCTCCCGGATGCTGCCCTCGGCCCCGAGGGTCGCCTCGGCCAATTTGGCGGTCAGATTCAAGGGCCACGGCTTCTGCGGCGAGAAGAGGTCACGGATGGGTCCCGTCGTCCCTTTCACTTCGAATTTTCGACCGTTAAAGGAACCCTGCAAATGCAAATCGGCAGGTTTTTCCCCTCCCGGAATGGCTGCGGCCAGGCTGTCCAGGTTCAGGGTTTGGGTCTTCCCTGTTTTCCCGTCGCGATAGGTCAGGACTCCCTTTTCAACCCGGACCTCTTCAAAAATCAGGGGGGGAAGGGTGGTCCCGCCTTCCGCCTTTTTCTCCTCGGCCTTGGGCTTCTCCGCTGGCTTGAATTCCAGGTTCGATTTTCCCGAAGGATCGGTTTCAATCCATATCTCCGGCTCGATGAGGATGAGCCGTTTGAATTCAATCTCTCCCCGGATCAGGGGCAGCAGGGAAACCTGGATTTGCAGGCTCTTCACCCTGACCATCTCCGGCCGTGACCCCCAGGGCGCATTCTGGAAGGTTACTCTTTCTACCGAGGCGGAGGGAGAAAGTCCGAAACTCACCTTGAAATCTCCACCCAGGGTGAGTTCCCGGCCAGTGGCATCCCGGACCGCCTGTACGATCCTGGGCTTTAGTTTATTGAAGTCGTAGGTGGTCACGATGACGTAGAGGATTACGACCAAAGCGATGATCACTAAGCCGACCAGGCCGGCGATTCTTTTCCATCTCACGGTAGACCTCCTTGCACCCCCCAAAGGGATAACCGCTCCAAAACTCGGGGAAATGCCCGATCTTCATTTCGCCAGGGGGACCCCTTGAGTCATTTGGTAATTGACCATGGCCGCGATTTTGTTCTCCAACTGGAAATACCTCATCACCTTCTTGGCCGGCAATATCCTGCTGAATTTCTCCAGGTAGGCTCTCTTCAGCCAGAGGTCCTCTCTTTCAATATCCAGGTATTCGTCCAACAGGGCCCTGGCTTTCTGATCCGTGAAGGTCTCGTTTTCCCTTTCCTGGGCGTATTCGGCCATGAGCTTGAAGGACCGGTCCTGCAGCTTGCGCAGGGCTTCCTGGTATTCCCGGTAGAGCGGCCAGAAGGCCTTGCTCTCCTGCTCCGCCAGCTTCATGTCCGCGGCAATCACCGCATCCTTCTGCCTCTGCATCTCCTCCCGGGTCTTTTCAAATTCCTGACTGACCTGAGCGAAGAGAGGCGATGAAAGTAGAGAGAATAAAAGGGTCAACGCCAGCATGATCCTCTTCATCTTTCCCTCCCGGCCCTCGATTTCCATCGGACTTCGGAATTCAACCTTGCTACTGCCGAAACTGGGTCTCGGCTTTCACTCCTTCATTCAGGATAATCACTTCCACCCGCCGGTTCTGCTGCTTTCCGGCCGCGGTATCGTTGCTGGCCACGGGATATTTCTTTCCATACCCCTTGGTGGCAATCCGCCCCTCGGGAATCCTCCTGGAGGTCAGCGATTCTTTCACCGAGTCGGCCCGCCTCTCGGAAAGGGTCAGATTGTATTCTTCGCTGCCCACGCTGTCCGTATGGCCTTCGATCAGCACATTGCGATTGGGATACTTCTGCAGAAAATCCGATAGTTTATCCACGCTGCGCAGGGCATCGGAAGACAGATCGGCCTTCCCCGTGGCGAAAAGAACATCCCCGATGGTCAATACGATCCCGCGCTCGGTCTGCTTGGCCTTGAGGTCAGAAAGCTCTCTCATCAGCTGATCCGCCTCGGCTTTGGCCTTGGCCGCCCGCTCCGCTTCCGCCCGGGCCGCCATTCTGGCCTGTTCCGCCTCCGCCTTGGCCCTGGCGGCCAGCGACTGGGCCTCCTCGGCTTCCTTCTTGGCTTTGGCCGCTCTCTCCGTCTCGGACATGGCCAGAAGCCTGGCATTTTCCGCTTCCTTCTGGGCGACTCTGGCTTCCTGGGTCCGCTTCTCGGTGATGATATTGGCCGTCTCCCGGTTCAGCTTCTCCATCTCGTTTTCCGCCATTTTCCCCTCAGCTGCGGAGATGGCGATGAGCGACTTTTTCTCGGCGATATAACTCAACTGCTCCACCTCTTCCGCACCCCTGGCCTGCTCCGCGGCCTGCATGGCTTTGCCGGCGTCGACAAAGGGCAGGGGGGCAAAAGCCTCCACATTCCGGTTCGACTTGGCCTGCATATAGGCGGAACGGGCGCGCTCCAGTTGGTCCTTGGCCACCATCTCCTGCTGGGAGTTGGCGCAACCTGCGATCAGAAAAAGGACCGGGATCAGCAAGCCGAAACCTCTTTTCATCCATCTGGAAATTATATGGTTCATGGTCTGTTTCCTCCTTATCGATTTACTTTTGGGAGAGGCGCTCAATTTCCTGGCGCAGGGCATCGATGTTTTTCCGCATCTCTTCCACCGTTTTTTTGGTCTTCGCGGTGGACGCTTTCGTGCGTGCATATTCCGCGTCGATCGAGGCCTGCTCCGCCAGGCGGGTAGCTTTTTCATATTCCTTCTTGGCCAAAGCCTCCCTGGCTTGGACCATTTTCCCCTCGGCCATATTCAGTTCGGCAGGAGCATTCAGCGATGCGTTGCTCATCTTGGCATCGTTGATAGCCTTATCCCCCGCCGATATCTTCTGAGCGGAAAGGGTGCCGTTGGAAGCGCACCCTCCCAAAAGAAACCCGAAAACCGCCGCAACCGCAAAAAACTGAACGATCTTTCTCATCTTGCTATCCATCTCCTTCTCCTTTCCGGCCTGGTTTTACATGCCAGGGCATGGGTCACAAATAAGGCCCAGGGAAATTTCATTTATTATAAAAGTTTTCGGTTCTCCCCGCCATTCCCTTTTTCCCGCGACAAGGACTGGAGGGCCGAAGCACATATCCCCATTCCTTTTCGAATGCTAGACTGCCGGGCCCATGGGGATGGAATGGGCCCTGCGTCCCGGGCCGCGGGATCCAAGGCGGGTTTCCTCAAGCCTTGCCGGTGTTTCCCGTCACTGACTGGCCCATGTCCCCTTCGCTCCACGCTCCGAGCAGCTTGAAGGTGACGGCCAGGACCACCGGCCCGATGAAGATTCCGATGATGCCGAAAGCGATGAGACCGCCGATCACCCCTGCAAAGATCAGGAACAGCGGCAGGTCGGCGCCCTTCTTAATAAGCATGGGACGCAGGAAATTGTCCAGGCTTAAAACCAAGATCGTCACCACGAGGAGAACGGTACCCCATACGTTGTGCCCGCTCCAGTACAGCCAGATCACCGCGGGGATCAGGACAACTCCGGCTCCTATTTGGGCTACGCAGAACATGAACATGATGGCGCTCAGAAGCGCCGGGGCCGGAACCCCCGCCACCGCCAGGCCGATGCCGCCGAGGGTCGACTGGACCAGCGCGGTGACCACGACACCGAGGGCTACGCCCCGGACCGCCTTCCCGGCAAGAATGGCAGCCTCCTCGCCTTGGGGTCCGGCAAGCCGCCGGACAAAGCGGAGCAACCCCTCGGCTATTGTCTCTCCCTTCGAGTAGAGGATCGCGGCGATCCCCACGGTGAGCAGGAATTGAACTACCATCATGCCCACACTCCCGGCCTGGGCTGCAAACCACTGCACCAGCTTGCCGGCGTAAGGCGTCAGACGGGCCAATAATCCCTCTTGCCCGGCAGAGGCGATTTCCTGCCATGCGGCTGAGAACTTCGGGCCGGCCAGGGGGATCCTCCCCACCCAGTCGGGGGGGGCCGTCAGGGCCAGCGACTTCAAAGACTTGGCCCAGTCGGCGATCTGGTCCGCGTTCGTCCACGATGGTCCCCACGGCAAGGGAGAAGGGGACGATAAAAACCAGCAGCAGGGCCAACGTCATCACCGCCACGGCGAGCCCGCGTCTGCCCCAAAGCCGCGCCTGCACTCCCAGCATGAGCGGCCAGGTGGCCACAACGATCATGACCGCCCATAACAAGGAGGGCAGAAAGGGCCTCAAGATCCAGAAGTTGCCCACGATGAGAATCCCGATCAACAGCACCGCCAGCGTCGTGCGGGTGAGGTCCCGCGTGGGGGGGGAGTTCGCCTCGGACAATTTTCCATTCCTCTCATCCATTCTACGCCTCCGGGGTAAGGTCTTGAAGGATAACTTCTTCCCCTGACGATCTATAACCTTGCTGATCGTTGGGTAATGCAGGTCCACGCGGCTGGCTATTTCGGACAGCTTGCAGCCGTATTCGAAATGGGCGGTCTGGCCCTAATCTGAATTCTTACCGCAAAAAAAGTGATAATTCAAGGCCTGACCCGGCTCACCTCACTTTTCGCCAAGGAGGCGTTAGGCCGATTGAATTTCAGGTATCGCCGGGCCCGGGAGCAAGGGCGTTGCCCGGAAAAAGCATCGGCCCAGTTATTTCGGATTGCGGATTCAGGATTTCGGATCTTTTTGGTTGGCTTTTTCAATCCGCATTCCGCATTCCGTATTCCGCATTTTTATTACTGCGCCCGCAAAGACTCCACGATGTTCATTCTCGGGAGGCCCGGAGGGAGGGGAGGAAGCCGCCCACGAAGCCCATGACCAGGGAAAAGGCCAGGGCTTTCCAGGCAATCTCCCAGGTCAGGGCGAAGGAGAAGGCCAGCTCGGAAAAGGTCTGGAAGTTCATGGTGGAGATGGTGATGAGCTGCATGAAGGAAGCCAGGAAAACCCCCGCACAGCCCCCGATCAAACCGAGAAAAAGGGACTCGTAGAGAAAAGCCCGCAGGATGCTTCCCCGCTGGAACCCGAGAGCCCGCAGGGTCCCGATCTCGCTCGTCCGGTTGGCCACCGAGGAATACATGGTGATCATGGCCCCCAGCATGGCCCCGAAGGAAAAGATGATCGTGAGGGAAAGCCCCAGAATGTTCAGAAACTTGGACATGATCTCCGATTGCTCGGCATAATACCGGTTCTCCCGCTTGGCCTCCAGGTTCAGGCGGGGGTCGGTTTCGATGCGCCGCTTGAAGGGAAGAAATTCACCCGGGTCATGGAGCTTGAAGATGACCGAGGAATAGACCGGCCGGCGGAAGGCCTGCATCAGCTGGTCCGCATCCCCCCAGATCTCCGAACTGAATCCCGTATTGCCCGCGTCGAACACTCCCACCACGGTCCAGTCCCGCAGGCCGAAGCGCAGCGTCTCTCCCAGGCCCCCTCCCTGGAACCGCTCGGCGATCTTCTGGCCGGCCATGATCTCCGGCAATCCGGGCCGGGGGATCCTCCCCTGGACCAACCTCACCTGCGGGCGAAGGGCCAGGGAACTTTCCCCGATTCCCCGGACCACCACGTTGGAAACGGTCTTGTTGTTCTCCCGCTTGGGGAGGCTGATGAGCACCACCGCCTCTTTGGCCAGAAGGCGCCGGCCGTCGGCCCCGACGGCCACTTCCGGCTGGGTTTCGATGATGGAGGCCTGAATCCGCTCCACCCCGCTCTGCACTTCCGAAGAGGAGCCCTTGCGCAGGACCACGACGTTATCCGGGGAGCCGGTTTCCACCAGGGTCTTCTTCAGACCTTCGGCCATCATGAGGATGGCGGTAAAGACAAAAACCACCAGGGCCATGCCGGAGGCGGTGAGAATCGTCGTGAGGCGGCGGGTCCAGAGGTTGCGGATGCTGTAGGAAAGGGGCAGTCCCATTCAGCCGATCCTCCGGAGGCCGTCGGCGATGCGAACCTGAATCGCCCGCCAGGCGGGAAGGAGGGCGGAAAGAATCCCCACCCCGAGGGAGGCGATCAGGTCCAGGTATAAAGTCGTTTCCTCCACCTGGAAGACCGGCAGGTACAGGGGAACGGTCTTCTTGAAAATATAGGCCGCGGGAAAGGTAATAGACATCCCCAGGGCGCATCCCATCAGGGTGATCAGCAGGGATTCTCCCAGGATGAGCCCGGCGATATGCCAGCCCCCGAACCCCAGGGTCTTGAACACGGCATACTCCCAGGTCCGTTCCCGGGCCGCCATGGACATGGTGTTGGCCACCACCGCGACGATGATCCCGATGACCACGAAGGAAACGATCTGGATGGCCACGATGATGGCCTCCGACATGGAGATGAAGGAGAGGGTGAAGGCCTTCTCCGTCTCGGTGAGGGTCTCGGCCAGGGAGTTTTTGAAGGTCCGGTCGATGGCCTGGACCACGATGGGAGAATTGTTCGGGTGGTCCACCCCGATCATGTAAAATCCCACCCGATCCGCCCGGGAGGGGACCGTCTTCCTCAGGGTTTCGTTCAAGTAGTCCCAGTGGAAGAAAAACTGGGTCTCGTCCACGTTTTCATCCCTTCCCCGGTATATCCCCCGGAGGACGAACTCCCAGTTGCCCGGGAAGATGGTTCCCTGCAGGGGGATCAAATCCCCGATCTTCCACTTGAACCTTTCGGCGAGCTTCTTGCCCGCCGCCGCCCCTTTCCGGTCCCGCAGGAAAGCCTGGCGCTGCTCCGGGGAGAGGATAAATTCGGGGTAGAGGTCCAGGTAGGTCTTGGGCTCCACCGCAAAATTGGGAAAGAAATTCTTCCGGTCGATGTAAATCCCGCCGAACCAGTTGCCGTAGGATACCGGGGTGACCCCCTCAACCTGGCGGATCCGGTCCTTGTAGGCCAGGGGAAGGGGAAAGATGAGGGACACGGCGTTTCGGGTGATCAAGCGGCTGGCCGAGGAGGTTTCCACCCCCGAATACCAGGCGCTCACCACCGTGCGGAGGAGGCCGAAGGCCATGATGGCGATGGCGATGCTGAGGAGGGTCAGGAAGGTGCGCAGCTTGCTGCCGGAAGGCATTCTTAAACAGGAGCTTGAGAATGAACATCGTTCAAAAATCCCTTGTCCAGGTGCCGGATGACCACCGCCTTCTTGGCCGCCCGCGGGTCGTGGGTGACCATGATGATGGTCTTGGTGGATTCCCGGTTCAGCCTTTCCAGCAGGTTCAGGACTTCCTCGGCGGAAACCCGGTCCAGGTCTCCCGTGGGCTCGTCCGCCACCAGGATCGTCGGGTCGGTCACGATGGCCCGGGCAATGGCGACCCGCTGCTGTTCCCCCCCGGAGAGCTGGGGAGGACGATGGTCCATCCGCGCCTCCAGGTTGACGACCCGGAGGGCCAGCTCCACATGTTCCCTCCTCTCCCCCCGCGACAGGCCGGTGAGGAGCAGGGGAAGTTCCACGTTTTCGAAGGCGGTCAGGACCGGAATCAGGTTGTAGAACTGGAAGATGAAACCCACATGGGTGGCCCGCCAGGCCGCCAGCTCGCTCTCCGAGAGGGAGGTGATATCCACTCCCCCCACGGTGATGGTCCCGCTGTCCACCTGGTCGAGGCCGGCAATCAGGTTGAGGAGGGTGCTCTTCCCGGACCCGGAGGGCCCCATGAGAGCCAGGAATTCCCCTTCCTGGATCTCCAGGTTGATATCCTGCAGCACCGGCACCCGCCGGTCCCCCCGGCGGTAGGATTTGCTCACGTTCTGGACTTCAACGATGGGAGGCATACCTTTCCATATCTATATCTGCCATGATTTGCTCTGGGGAGGTCTTTTCTGCACCGCCCGGGTCGGTCAAATTCGAAGATCGAAGCACGAAATTCGAAACAATTCTGAATTCTCAAACTCCGAATGACCGAAACCAAAGGCCGCCAATCAGGAGCAAAAATTCTCCTTGATCACTTAGAAAAATTCGAATTTTGAATTTGTTTCGGTCCCGCGTTTCGCGAAATTCGATTTCGGATTTATGGTCATTCCGCATTCCGCATTTACCTTTCTTGCCCTTTATTTTTTTCAATCGCTCAATCCGCAATCCGCAATCTTTATTCTCCTGCCTTGATCCTCGCCCCGCTTTTCAATTTTGCCGGCGGTTCCAGCACCACCTGGTCTCCAGCTTTCAAGCCGATGAGCACCTCCACCATGTCGCCGATTTGGGCTCCGGTCCTCACCGATGTCTCGACGACACGGTCTCCTTTCACCAGAAATACAGCCTTCCCCTCGCCCCGGGCCACCAGCGCTTTCTGATTCACCGCGGTCCTGGGGACTTTGATCCATCTTGGACACGGGTTTGGAAAGGAAAGATACCTTGGCGCTCATCTCCGGCAGGATGCGGGGGTCCCGGTCGACGAAACCGGATCTTCACCATCACCGCCGCCTTGCTCCGGTCCCCGGTGGGCACGATCATGTGGACGGCCCCCCGCAATCTCTTGTCCGGCAGGGCGTCGAGCTGGATCTCGCAGGGCTGCCCGATCTTCACCTGCCCCAGGCTCGATTCGGACACGTCCGCCTGCACCTGGAGGGATTCCATGTCGGCGATGGTGACCACCGCCGACTTGGACTCCGCCGACGCGCTGAAGGGGGTTACGATGTCCCCGATGTCGGCGTTCTTGGTCAGGACCACGGCATCGAAGGGGGCCCGGATCAGGGTGTATTCCAGCTGGATGGCGGCCGCTTCCAGCGCCGCCTCGTTCGCCCTGATCACCGCCTCCGCGGCTTTGACCGCCGCCGCCGCCTTTCTTGTGCCGGGCCACGGCCGTGTCATACTCTCCGCGGGCGATAAAATTCTTATCCACCAGTTCCTTGCTCCGATTCAGGTTGAGGGTCGCGTCCGCCAGTTCAGCCCTGGCGTTCTCCAGGTTGAAACGGGCCGTTTCCAGGTTGGCCGCGGCCTGGGCCTTGGCCGCCTCCACGTCCTGGCTTTCCAGGCGGGCCACCACATCGCCCTTCTTGACCCGGCTCCCCTCCTCCACCCCCAGCCAGACCAGGCGCCCGGTCACTTTGGAGGCCAGGGCCGATTTCCGCTGCGGGACCACATAGCCGCTGGCCGTCAGCACGGTGTAGGCCTGAGAGGGGTAGACCTGGGTTACATTGGCCAGCTGCACCTGAACGGGCGGGGTGAATATTCCCATCCGGTAGAGGAACCCCGCCGTCAGCAAAGCAAGGATGCAGAAAAACCAGGTACAGGACTTTTTTCCCCCGAGCCGGCCGAAAGGCTGCTTTGGATTTATCGATGGTCAACTTGGATAGGTCTTGTTCTGCCATGGGCGGTCACTCCCCAGGAACCTTTCTGTCGCCGTTCCTGCCAATGGGAAAGAGAGGGGATGAGAAAAGAGAAGAGAGGCAGAAAAGGGCTCTCTCTATCTTAGGAATCCCTTCCGGTCCCTGTCAACCAGGATCTCGGGAGAGAAAATTTCTGAGCGCGGAGAAAGGTCAGAGGCCCAGGGGCGGAAGAGTCATGACCTTCGGCAGAGCCAGGGGTTACCTTAAGGTTATCAAATCGGCTATCGTAGGGGCGACCGGCCGGTCGCCCCTGCCAGGAAGAATCTGTCAAATGTACTCAATCGTCGCCGGAGGCTTGGGGGTGATGTCGTAGAGGCAGCGGTTCACCCCTTTGATGGCGGTGATGCGCTTGCAGATCCGGTGCAGTTTCTCCCAGGGGAGATCGACGGAGGTGGCGGTCCGGGCGTCCACGCTGTGGAGGCAGCGGACCACGATGATCTGCCCGAATTCCCGCTTCCCTTCCACGATTCCCGTGGCCCGATCGCTTAAAAGGACGGCCAGGTACTGGAAGGCCCCGGTGTCTTTCAACTCTTCTTCGACGATGGCCGTGGCCGCCCGGACCACCGCCAGCCTTTCCTCCGTCACTTCTCCGACCACCCGCGTGGCCAATGCCGGCCCCGGAAAGGGGATCCTTTGGGCGATTTCCGGCGGCAGGCCGAGGGCCTTGGCCACTTCCCGGACGCCGTCTTTCCTCAAGGTCATTAAAGGCTCCAGAACCTTGTACCCGTATTCCTTTTGCGGATCGATCCCCACCTGGCTGAGAATGTTGTGCTGGCGTTTGATCCCGGCCACGGTTTCTTCAATATCCGTCAGGATTGTTCCGTGGAGGAGGAACTTCGCCCCTGTCTCCCGGACCAGTCTTCCGAACACCGTTGAGTAGAAGGTTTTGGTAACTGCGTTGCGCTTCTCTTCCGGGTCGGTCAAGCCTTTCAGGGCTTTCAGGAAATCCGCCCGGGCATCCACCAGCCGGACCGGGATTCCCATGTCCGCAAAGGTTTTGACCACCCGCTGCGGCTCCCCTTCGCGCATGAGGGCGCTGTCGATAAAAACGGTCTTCAGCCGATCCCCGAGGGCTCGATGTGCCAGGACCGTGACCACCGAGCTGTCCACCCCGCCGCTCAGGGCGTTGATGGCCACGCCCTGCCCCACTTCCTTTTTCAACGACCCGATCTGTTCCTCCACGAATGCCTTGTAATCCATGTTTCCCTCTACCCCCTGGTAAGGAATTTTGAACCCCAGACCTAGGAGCAAAGTAAGATAACGCCGGCAAATTGTCAAGATGGAGGTTGTCCCCGGTTGGCAAGACGTTTCTCTGCTGCCCGGCGGGTCTCGAAAGTTATGCGGGATGTCCGCAGCTTCTCCGGCGCCCAATTCACTCTTTTCAACTCCTCCCAATCCTCCTCCAGTGCAACCGAGTCGTCGTAGACCACCCTCCCTTCTTCCATGAGGAAAACGTAGGCCGGGCTCACGATGTACAACACCCGGCAAGGGGCATGGCTATTGTTTTGGAATTGGAGGAAGGTCCCCGGACGCGTCAGGATGGCCTGTTCCGCTTCCAACCGGAGGGAGTAGGGCTCAAGTTGATCCGCATCTTTCATCCACACTTTCAGTTTTCCCTCAAGAACGAAAGTCACCTGGGTCACCAGCGGCATGACGTGAATTTTGGAACGCTGATGAGGTTCGATTTCCCCTGCCGCCAGGCTGAAATCTTCCAGAAGATGTCCGGGGAGCCCGCTGGAGGAATCCCGGCAATTGAGAAGCGAAAAGACCCTCGTGCCGTCGGGTACTTGAACACCCTTTCCCATAGAAAATATTTTTTTCAATGGGTTTCTCCTGGGCGATGATTCCCGTAATACCGGCGCCCGAGAAAATGGGGGGACACCCCCAGGTGATAGAGCAGCACAACCCCGGTAGTAATCAGGTGCTGTCGAAGGGGGCCGTTTCGGAGGTATCGCCTCGCGGAAGTAACCACGGGCTCCCGGAGTTTGATGAATCTACCGATCTTCCTTAACCGCTCCTGGATTTCCACGTCTTCCATAACCGGGATTTCCTTGAATCCTCCGATTCTCCGGAAAGTACTCGCCCGCAGGAACAATCCCTGATCTCCGTAGGTAAAGAAAGGGTGATTGATCCTGCTGAAGCTGGACAGAATCCTGAGAAATCCCCCCGGATGGTCAAATTCCAAAGAAAAGCTCCCCGCCTCTACGGATGAATCCGCCAGGGCCTCTTCGATCTTCAGGAGGGCATGCGGGGGCAGGGTCGTGTCCGCATGGAGGAACAGGAGGATCTCCCCCCGGGCCTCCCGCGCCCCTTCATTCATCTGTCTGGCCCGCCCGCCGCTCGACCGGATAAACTTGACCGCGGGAAGATCGTTCAGGTTCTCCAGGGTGCCATCGGAGCTGCCCCCGTCGGCCACGACAATTTCAAATTCCCCCGGCTGGTCAAAGAGGTTTCGGAGGGAGGAATCAAGGGTGTAGGCCTCATTTAAGGTCGGGATGATAACCGATATCGAGGACATCCATTCTCTCCTATCAACCCATCCGGAATATTGCAAGGCCCAATGAATTTCTTTTTCTTCATTCTATCATAGCAAATTCCTGTCAACCCCCCTTGATCCGAGTCATCTTGAACCTGGACATCTTTGGGCCCTTCCATCGGGCTCCCTTGCTGAGCCATGAAAACCGATCGCCCTAAAAAGCGATAGGCCCGGGAATCATCCGGGCCTATCGCCGGGCAATCGAATTCTCCAGCACCTTCCCTGCCTCTAAGCTCCCCCACCGGCTTTTTTCATCAGCTTGGGACCCATGATTTCGCCGATCAGTCTGGCCAAGACATCGATCAGCGTTCTCTCTTCCAGCAGGAACGGGCCTTCTTCCCGGACGGGTTTTTCCTTGAGGTACCCCACGGCCAGGGTGCCGGCAGGCTCCCCGTTCACGATGATGGAGGAAATCTGCTTCCACGGCGTGTCCTGGAAGTTATCCGTTCTATATTCCTTTCCCCAGAGGATAATTTGGCCATAGGCATCCTGCGGGTCGTGCCAGCCCGTGGGGATAAGCTTCACGATGTCCTGGATTTTTTTCTCTTCGGAGGGATAGCTCCGGTCGGCCATCAGGCTCACGATGGAATAGAGGCAGCTGATCTCCTTCACCCGCTCGGTGAGCAGGGGCTCCCGTTGGCCAAGGATTTCCTCCGCCCGGGCCCGTTTTTCCTTTTCCTGCTTCAGCTCTTCCCTGGATGAGTCGAGTTCCGCCTGGAGCTCTTTGATGCGCTGTTCCCCGGCGACCGTGATCTTCTGGACGGCCTCTTTGACCTTGAGGCGTTGCCTTGGATCCGAAATCGAAGGCAGGGAATCTTTCAAAAAGGCCTTGGCTTCCGTCTCCAGAGAAAGATGTCTTTTCATTCTGACCTCTAAGGATCAGGATTTCAAAATCCCGTCCACCTCCATCCGGTCGGTCTCCAGGATGTGGGGGATTCCGCTGACCGCCGCAGCCTCCGGCGTCAGGGCGGCCAGGTCGCCCCGGGACATGTGCTCCAGCGAAAACTTGCGGCTCCCGGCCATGAACTGGCGCAGCCCCTGGGCCAGCCGTTCAAAGTAGGTCAGAAGTCCCAGCGCGCCGGTGGGGAGTTTGTCAAACATCTCCTGGCCCAGCTCTTTGCGGAGCGAGCTGGCGGTGACGAAGATCTCCTCCTTGGTGCGGCCGAAGCGCTCCACGTAAACGGGAATCTGGTTCTCCTCAATCCTCTTCCCGATGGTCTTTCCCACCATAGTGGCGGCCATGGGCCCCCGGGCCATGCCTATCATCTTCACGTAGGGAGCCCCCAGAGCCAGCCCCTTGAAGATCTGGTCTTCAAACGAAAACCCCCCCCCCACGGCCAGGGCGGGGAGTTTCTCCCCTTTCTCCGTCAGCCGTTTGGCATACTGGTAAAGGAGGGAATGGAGCTCCACCGGGGGCACGCCCCACTCATTCATCATCCGCCAGGGGCTCATGCCCGTCCCCCCTCCGGCCCCGTCCACGGTCAGGAGGTCCAGTTTGTAACGGGTGGCAAACATGAGGGCCCGGGCTAAATCGGCCGGCCGGTAGGCGCCGGTTTTGAGAAAGATGTATTTCGCCCCGGCCCGGCGCAGCTCCTCCACTTTGCGGGCGAAGGACTCTTCGGTGACCATCCCCACCCGCGAATGCCTCTCGAACTCCTTGAAGGCCCCCCGCTCGAAAGCCCGGGTTACATCCGGATCATCCGGGTCCGGGAGCACGATGTAGCCCCGCTCTTTGAGAATCCGGGCCTTTTTCAGGTCCCGGATCTTGACCTCCCCGCCGATGTCCTTGGCCCCCTGTCCCCACTTCAGCTCCACGCACTGGACGCCCAGCTTGGCGACGGCATACTCCTGGACCCCCAGACGGGCATCCTCCACGTTGGCCTGGACCACGATCGCCCCGTAGCCGCCGCGCTGGTATTCCTGGTAAAGCTTGACCCGCCGCTTCAGGTCCACCGTATCCACCACCCGCCCGTCGCGGATCACCGCCCCCGGGTCCATGCCCGCCACGTTTTCCCCGATGGTCAGTCCGGTCCCGGCGATGGCCGACCCGATGGCCAGTCCCTCCCAGTTGTTCTTGGCCACGTCCGTGGACCCCATGGCGGAGATGATCCAGGGGTACCGGAATTTCAGGCCCCAGTCCTGCCCGATGGCCACTTCCAGGCTTACCGCGGGGAAGATGGCCTTGTCGCTGTCCGCTTCAATGCCGTGGGCGCCGATCACCGTGCCCATGATGTTGAAGTGGGAATAGTCCACGGGGTAAGACTTTTCCGCAGCCGTGGTGATGACCCCGAAGGGCTGGGGGTAGATGACCTCCGAGCCCCGATAGGCCGATTTTCCGATCTCGCACATGCCGATGCAACCGTCCACGCAGGTCACGCACATGCCCGAGGTGGGGACGACGGATCCCTCGGTCCGGTTCTTGGTCAGGGTCGCTGCCGAAGAATTCACGCGGGAAAACGTGTAGCTCATCCTCTCCTACTCCTTTCTAACCTCTTTCCGAATCTCGCAGGCCATGCAGGGGTCCAGGAAACACATCCGGTCATCAAAGGGATCCTTCTCCAGGCAGGGGGCCTCCAAATTGGCGCATCCCCCGCAGATGGCCTTTTCCGGATCCTGATAGGTGCAACGAAGCTGGCAGGCGGGGCAGACGTACATGCAGGCCCCGCACAGGCGGCAGACATCCGATTGCTTGTCGAAGGGGGTGCCCAGGGCCCGTTTCTCCCCCCGCCCGTGGAAACCGATGGCCCCGGCCATCATCTGTTCCTTGCAGACCCGGACACAGCGCCCGCAGAGGATGCAGTCTTCGTGCTCCTGGCGGAAGCGCTGCCGGCGGACCCCGTAGGCCGAAGCCAGGTCCTGAATTTGCTTGGACTGGGGACAGGAGGCCAGAAGAAGTTCAATGATCATCTTGCGGGCCTGGACTGCCCGGGAGGAGCCGGTCCGCACAACCAGTCCTTCTTCCGCTGGATACGTGCAGGATGCGACCAGTTTGGCCTTGGCCCCTTCCCCGATCTCCACCACGCACAGCCGGCAGGCCCCGTAGGGAGACAATCCTTCCATGTGGCAGAGGGTAGGGATGGGAAAGCCGTAAAATTGGGCCGCTTCCAGAAGGGTTGTTCCTTTTTCCACGGAAACGTCCAGGCCGTTCATTTTCAGGCTGATCATGGGATTCCTTTCCCCTCCCCCTTCTCCCCTTCAAGGCTTTTAACCTGCGTAAATTCCAGGTCGCAACGCAGGCATCGTTTGGCTTCCGTCCCGGCCTCTTCCGCGGAAAGGCAGCTCTCCACCTCGGCGAAACCCTGAACCCTTGCCTCCACGGGCAGGAAAGGGATTTTCACCCTTCGCGATGGAAGGGGATCCGGGGCTGCCGAAGGCGGGAGTTCGAGGAAAACGTCCGGGAGCCTGGCTTTCCCGGGTTGCTTCATCTTCACCCCGCGGAGATACCGGTCAATCATGAGGGCTGCTCTTTTGCCTGCGGCAATAGCCTCCACCACGGTGTTGGGCCCGGTGGCCACATCGCCCCCGGCAAAGACCCCGGCCCGGCCGGTCTCCAGGGTCACCGGGTCCACCCGGATGTTCCCCTGGGCGGTCATTTCAATCTCCGCTGGAGACAGCCCCTTCCGCTCCGGCACTTCTCCCACCGCGATGATCAAAGTGTCCAGCGGGACCGTATGCTCGCTGCCCGGCGCCGGGACGGGCTTTCTCCTGCCGTCCATCTCCCTTTTGCCGGGCCGGTTCTTGAGGCACAGCAAACCAGCCGGTCTTCCTTCCTGGGGATATGATCCGGAGGGGAGATACGAAAGGCTCGACCTTGATTCCCTCCTGGATTGCGGCCTCCACTTCCTCGGCAAAAGCCGGCATCTCTTCCCGGCTCCTTCGGTAAAAAATGGTGACGCTCTCCACCCCTTTCTGGCGTCGCGCCATCCGCGCCGCATCCACCGCGGCATTGCCCCCTCCGATCACCCCCACCTTTCCCCGGGCCAGTTCTTTTCCTCCCAGATTGGCGGCCTGCAAAAAAGGCAAGGCCTCATAGACCCCCGGGAGGCCATCCTGTCCCAGGTCCAGTTCCCTGCTCTCCCAGGCGCCGGTGGAAAGAAAGACGGCCTTTACCCCGGAGGCAAAGAGGCTCTCGAG
Organism: uncultured delta proteobacterium; assembly: GCA_963802665.1. Classification (GTDB taxonomy): domain Bacteria; phylum Desulfobacterota; class SM23-61; order SM23-61; family SM23-61; genus SM23-61. The sequence continues at coordinate 207,542 of CAWDJO010000007.1, forward strand.
GGTGAAATCCCGGCCCAGCGCCTTGCCGGTATGAAGGGTGATGTTCTCATTGAGGAGGGAATCGATCTCCTTGCGCAGGACGTCTTTCGGCAGGCGGTAGGCGGGGATGGCTCCCATGAGCATTCCCCCCGGCTCGGCCGCAGACTCATACAACGATACCCGGTATCCCTTTAAAGAAAGGAGGTGGGCCGCGGTCAGCCCTGCCGGCCCCGCCCCCACCACGGCTACGGGAAGAGCTTCTGTTCCGGATTTCTTTTCCGGCGGCGCGCGATAGGCCGACGGGTCCACGCGGTCGATGATGAACCTCTTGAGTGCCCGGATGGCCACCGGCTGGCTCCCGCTGCTTCCCAGGCGGCACCGTTCCTCGCAGGGGTGGTGGCAAACCCGGGCGCAGACCGAGGGGAAGGGATTGGCCTCGCGGATGACCCGGTAGGCGTCTTCATATTCCCCCCTCTGGATATGGGCGACGTACCGCCAGGCCTCGGTCCCCAGGGGGCAGGCGGACTGGCAGGGCGCTCCCACCAGGTCTTTGCAAACCCCGGCGGGGCAGCGGCGGTTTTCGATGTGCTCCAGGTATTCATTCCGGAAATAGCGGAGGGTGGAGAGGACGGGGTTGGGCGCAGTCTGTCCCAGGCCGCAGAGGGTGGTGTCCTTCACCACCCGGGCCAGCTCCTCCAGGAGGTCCAAGTGTTCCAGCGTTCCCTTCCCTGTGCAGATGTCTTCCAGGATCTCGTACATCCTCTGCGTCCCCTTGCGGCAGGGGAAGCATTTGCCGCAGGACTCCCCCTTGAGGAAGCCCATGTAGTAACGCGCCAGGTCGACCATGCAGGTATGCTCGTCCACCACGATCATCCCGCCCGACCCCATGATTGCGCCGGCCTTGGCCAGGCTGTCATAGTCGATGGGAAGGTCGAACATCTCCGCGGGAATGCACCCCCCGGAAGGGCCGCCGGTCTGCACCGCCTTGATGGCCGCCCGGCCCGGCGAGCCGCCGCCGGTTTCGTACACCATCTCCCGGATGGAGGCTCCCATGGGGACCTCCACCAGGCCCGTGTTCCGCACCTTGCCCACCAGGCTGAAGATCTTGGTGCCGGAGCTGCCCGGCGTTCCCGTCCGTTTGAAAGAAGCGGCCCCCGCTTCGAAGAGGACCGGGATATTGGCCCAGGTCTCCACGTTGTTGATCGCCGTGGGCTTTCCGTCAATCCCTCTCTGCACAGGATAAGGCGGGCGCTGCCGGGGCTCGCCCATCTTCCCCTCGATGGATTGGATCAGGGCGGTCTCTTCCCCGCAGACGAAGGCCCCGGCCCCTCTCATGAGGTCGAGGGAGAAGGAGAAGCCCGTTCCCAGGATGTTCTCTCCCAGGAGCCCGAGCTCCCGGGCCTGCCGCAGGGCGATGATGAGATGCTTGATGGCCAGCGGGTACTCGTCGCGCACGTACAGGATTCCTTCCGTGGCTCCCGTAGCGAAGGCGCCGATGATCATCCCCTCGATGATGCTGTGGGGGTTTCCCTCGAGGAGGCTGCGGTCCATGTAGGCTCCCGGGTCTCCCTCATCCGCGTTGCAGACCAGGATCTTGCCCCGGCCGTCCGGCTGGCGGGACAGCATCTCCCATTTGAGGCCGGTGGGAAAGCCAGCCCCGCCCCGGCCCCGGAGCCCGGACGCCCTCACTTCTTCCAGCACCCACGCCGCGTCTCTTCTGGCCAGAACCGCGGCCAGCGCGGAGTAACCGTCGTTTTCGATGTAATGGTAGATGCGGATGGGGTCGATCTTCTCCCCCGGGACAGGAGGGTTCGGGCCTGGGTCCGGAAAAAGGGGATATCCCTTTTCTTTTCAATCCTCTCCCGCGAATCGGGGTCCACGTACAGGAGCTCCTCGCAGACCTTCCCCTGGCTGATGGCCCGGATGATTCTCTCCATCTCCCGGATCCCCACCTTGGGATAATACGTCCCGTGGGGCTCGATGACCACGCAGGGTTCCGTCTCGCAGAATCCATGGCAGCCGGTGATGCACAGGTGAATCTGATCGGTGAGTTTTCTGGCCAGGAGTTCCCGTTTGGCGATCCGGATCAGGTCATTGGCCCCGCTGGCCTGCCCGCAGGTTCCCGCGGGAATAATGATGATCGGGATTCCAGGATCGCGGCCCAGCCGCAACCGGTCCCGGAGCCCCCAAAAATCATCGATGCTCTTCAATCGGTTGG
>CAWDJO010000008.1:0-308539 GCA_963802665.1 uncultured delta proteobacterium
TCCCATAAAGTGAAAAAAGTCATTGAGAGGATGGGGAAGAAACTCAACCGGCAGATGGTGGGCTCATTGGTGGGGTGTGTCCACTGCGGGATGTGCACCCAATCTTGTCATTATGTACTGGCCAACCCGGACGATCCCACCTTCGCCCCGGCCTACAAGGCGGACCAGATCCGGAAGATCTTCAAACGCCATTTCGACTGGACCGGAAAGGTTTTTCCCTGGTGGGTCAAGGCCCAGGACGTCTACACGGACGAAGAACTGGAGAAGTTGAAAGACATCGTCTTCGGCAAGTGCACCAATTGCCGGAGGTGTTCCATCAACTGCCCCATGGGAGTGGATTTCGCCACCCTCAACCGCATGGCGCGGGGACTTTTGACCGCGGTGGGAGTGATGCCCGAAGGCGTGGCCGTGGTCAGCAAGGACCAGTGGGAGATCGGAAACCAGATGGGAGTTCTCCCGCAGGACTACCTGGAAACCCTGGAATGGCTCTCTGATGAACTAGAGAATGAATTCAAAGACCCGGCCGCCCGGATCCCCATCGACAAAAAAAATGCCGATGTCGTTTACGCAATCAACCCCCGGGAGATCAAGTACGACCCCCGCACCATCTCAGATGCGGCCCGGATCTTCTACCTGGCCGAGGAGAACTGGACCATGGCCAGCGACGGGTGGGATATGACCAACTTCGGTCTTTTCTCCGGAGACGACGAACTCGGGGCTTCCGTCGTACGGAAGCTCTTCGGGAAGGTCATTGAACTCGGGGGAAAGAAGCTGGTATTATCGGAATGCGGCCATGGGTACCGGGCGACCCGCTGCGAAGGCCCGAATTGGGCGGGCATGGACGTTCCCTTTGAGATGGAAAGCACCGTCATCACCATGCTCCGGTACATCCGGGAAGGAAAGATCAGGGTCGATAAGGCCAGGAACAATCTTCCCGTCACCTTCCATGATTCGTGTAACAACGCCAGGAGCTGCGGATTTTTCGAGGAGCCCCGGGAACTCCTGAACCTGGTGGTGACCGAGTTTCGGGAAATGCACCCGAACCGGGCGGAGAACTACTGCTGTTCGGGCGGGGGAGGGGCCATGTCCATGTCCGAATACACGCCCCTGCGCCTCAAGGCGGGCAAAGTCAAGGCGGACCAGCTGAAGGCCACCGGGGCCAAACTCGTGGTCACCACCTGCCACAACTGCGTGGATGCCCTGACCGACGTGATCCGGCATTACAAGCTGGGGATGAAAGTCGCCCAGCTGGTCAACCTGGTGTCCAACGCCCTGGTGATCGAAGAGATCATCGCCGTCCCGGAGTTCGTCAAACCCGTCGAGCTCCTGCCCCTGAAGGGATACAAAATTCTGGTCGTGGACGACGAGCCGGATATCCTGACCTTCATCTCCACGGTCCTGGAGGATCAGGGAGCTGTCGCCGTCCAGGCTTCCGACGCAGAGCAGGCCCTGGAACTGGCGTTGAAGGAAAGGCCCGACCTGATCACCCTGGATCTTTCCATGCCAGGCAAAAACGGGGGGTTCGTCTTCGAGGAGCTGAGGAATAACCCGGAACTCTCCTCCATTAAGGTCTGCATCATTACCGGGAAACCGGAGCTTCGCCGCCTGATCTATGACCGGCCGGTTCCGCCCCCGGAAGGCTACCTGGACAAGCCGATTAACGAAGAGAGCCTGCTGATGAACGTGAGGAAGATTCTGGAGACTTCCCACGACGGGAAGAAAGCACACTGAAAAAACCATTCATCCGGGGAACCAGCAAGAAATAAGCAGGGGCGGGTTTCAAACCCGCCCGAGAAATCATTATGGATCTCAACTATAAACAGTTCTTCGAAGTCATGCCCGCTTACCTCACCATCCTGGACCGGGACCTGCGGGTCATTCAGGCCAACCAGCGGTTTCGGAAGGACTTCGGCGATTTTGAGGGGCGCTACTGCTACGAAATCAACCGCCACCGGACGGAGCCGTGTCAGAATTGTCCGGCCGAGAGGACGTTTCAGGACGGCCTCCGGCACGGAATTGAAGAGCAGTTCAAGAAGGTCAACGGCCAGGAAGTGGCCCTGATCGTCTACACCACCCCCATCCGCAACGAAACCGGGGAGATCACCGCGGTCCTAAAGATGGCCACGGACATCACCGAGATCAAACTCCTCCAGAATCAACTGCGGGAAAGCCGGGAGCGCTACCGCCATCTCTTCGAGGAAGTTCCCTGTTACATCACCATCCAGGACCGGGACCTTCGGATCGTCGAAGCCAACCGGAGGGTCCGGGAGGATTTCGGCGACGTGGTGGGGAGCCAATGCTACCAGGTCTACATGCACCGATCGGAGGAATGCGTTCCCTGCGCGGTAAAAGAGACCTTTCAGGACGGGCAGGTTCATCAGACCGAGGAAGTGGTGACTGTCCGGAGCGGTGAGGCAGATGGAACGTCCTGGTCTCGACGGCCCCCATCCGCAGCGCCGAGGGACAGATCAAAAGCGTGATCGAGATGAGCACCGATATATCCCCGATCCGCCAGCTGCAATCTCAGCTTACTTCTCTCGGCTTGGTCATCAGCTCCATCTCCCACGGCATCAAGGGGCTGCTCACCAGCCTGGACGGCGGCATCTACCTGGTCAACTCGGGCATGGAAAAGAACAACCCGGCGCGGCTCAAACAGGGCTGGGAAATGGTGGAGCGGAACATCGCCCGGATCCGGACCATGGTATTGGACCTGCTCTATTACGCCAAAGACCGGGACCCGGCGCTGCAGTGGTTCCCCGCTCAATCCGTGGTGGAGGAGGTCTGCGGGGTTGTCCGGGAAAAAGCCAAGGAGGTCGGCATCGAGGTTTTAACCGATATCGACCCGATGGCCGGCGACCTGTCGGCCGACCCGAAAGCGGTCCGCTCGCTGCTGGTTAATCTGGTGGAGAACGCCCTGGACGCCTGCCGGGTGGACAAAAAGAAGGGCAGCCATCAGATTCGACTGGGGGTAAGGGGATACCCGGACTCCATCGAGTTTGAAGTATCGGACGACGGAATCGGCATGGATCAGGAAACCCGGGAAAAATCCTTCAGCCTGTTCTTCTCCTCCAAAGCCGGGGACGGGACAGGATTGGGCCTCTTTATCTCCAACAAAATCGTCCAGGCCCACCAGGGAAAGATTCAGCTGGAGTCGGAACCGAATAAAGGGACCCGGGTAACCATCAAGTTGCCTCGGAGAGGACCCATGTCCAGAACCGTTTCACCCAAACCTTCCTGAAGGAGGGGATCATGGCTTCCAGGAAAAAAATTCTGATCGTCGACGACGAGGAGGATATCCGCACCTATCTTTCCACCCTCCTGGGGGATCAGGGATTCGAAACGCTCTTGGCCAAGGATGGAGAGGAGGCTTGGAAGCAGGTCGAAGCGAATTCCCCCGACCTCATCTCCCTGGATATCTCCATGCCCGAAAAGTCGGGGATCAAGTTCTACCGGGAAATGAAGGCCGACGACCGCTGGAAGAAGATCCCCATCATTATCGTCACCGGGGTTTCGGAAGACATGCGTAAATTCCTCTCCTCCCGCCATCAAGTCCCTCCCCCGGAAGGATACCTTTCGAAACCTGTGAACCGGGAAGAAATCCTGGTCCTCATCCAGAAACTGACAGCCATACCGTGATCTCTGGCGTCTTTGTCGGTTTTCCTTCTTTCCGCGCCTGGGGGTAAGGGCTCTCGAGAAATCAGGGTTTCGGAATGATCCCCTTAACCGTGCCCAATCATCCTAAAATCAAATCCTCAACCTTAAGAGTCCAGATTGCATCGTCGCGAGGCTCTATACGTGCGGTTCGGTCGGTCTGCTGGTCTTGAAAAGGATTCATGGAAAGGTTTTCATGAATGGATTTTTCAATGAACATCATCCGGAAAATAGCCAATCGCATCGCGAAAACGAATTTTGCCAGAAAGGCCATCGATGAAGGTGCAGACCTGAGTGCCTTTAAGAAGAAACTTACAGTCCAGAATCTATTGGGAATCTTTTTAATGGCCGGTAGCTACATGATTGGTTGGCCGGCGGTAGGGCTGATCGGAGTTTTGTCCATCCACTGGCGCGAACCGTTGCTTCTGGTCATAGGAGCTCCAGTCCTTCTGGTTGTGGCTCACCTGATTTTTTTACTGGGGATGTATTTAGCCGGCGGCAAATATATTCTGGTATTTCTTAGATGGGCTACAAGGGTTACCCTTGAGAAACTGATGTGAAAGAGAAGGCCAGTATTTTACTTATATTTACGGAAAATAGAAATTTCCCGTCGGGTGATCATGCTCAAAGGTTTAATGATAGCGTATTTACTTCTTCCTGTAATGTTGTTTTTCAATTTTCGACCTTCCATGCAACATTTCAAATCCAAATCTTCATTTTGGCCTTGAAAACTAAGTCTATTTGCAAAAGTGAATTTTCTCCTGGGCCTGTGGCAAATTATTTCCTTGACAGGAAATACCACAATGTGGTATAAAGACCAAGTAGAGAAATTACAAGGCCTGCCAGGGTTTTCTATAAAGAGGGGCTAGAAGGAGGATCCTTATGAACAATAATCATTTTACCTAACGCCGCCCAGATACCACCCTCCCATTCAACTTCATCACCAAGCGGCCGTGTGCTAGGACACACACATGGCGGCCAATCTCAACTGTCCCGCCTCTTTACAAGGAGAAAATTATGTTTAAGCACGTTTTGGTTTGCACCGCGTTTGTCATCATGGCGATGGTCAATCCTGCCATTGCGCAGCAGTCTGCACCGACCTCCGAGAAAGCAAAACAGATCGAAGTCCTAGTCAACAAGGCCGCGGCCCTGATCGAGAGTAAAGGGAAGGCAGCCTTCCCCGAGTTTAGAAAAGAGGGGAGCGAGTGGTGGTTCGGTGAGACATATTTATTCGCCTACGACTTGAAGTTAAACGTGTTGCTCGTTGCCGCCTTTCCACAGAACGAGGGAAAAAATCAGACCGGCAAGACAGATGCCAATGGCAAGCTATACCATGACGAGTTTGTGAAGACAGTTCAATCCAAAGGGGCGGGCTGGGTTAATTACATGTTCCCCAAACCAGGACAGACCCAACCGTCGCAGAAATGGGGCTACGTGAAGGCGGTGAACATTGATGGAACTGCGGGATTGGTTGGTGCGGGTTTCTATCCTGATTCATTGTCTGCACCGACGTCCGAAAAGGCAAAACAGATTGAAGTGCTGGTCAGCAAGGCCGCGGCCCTGATCGAGAGTAAAGGGAAGGCATCGTTCCCGGAGCTCAGAAAAAAGGACACCCAATGGTTCAGCGGTGATACATACTTGTTCGTCTACGATTTGAAGTCGAACGTATTGCTCAATGCTGCATTTCCAGAGCGCGAAGGGACCAACACCACCGGTCAGAAAGATGCCAATGGCAAGTTATTCCATCACGACTTTATTCAGATGGCTGAATCCAAGGGATCGGGCTGGGTTGACTACATGTTCCCGAAACCAGGACAGACCCAACCGTCGCAGAAATGGGCTTACGTGAAGGCGGTTAAAGTGGATGGGGTTCCGAGCTTAGTCGCGTCGGGCTTCTATCCCGAGTGACCTCGATCGAGCCATTTCCTCCGTCCGTTTCGCAGGGCGGCCAAGAGTATCGCAGGAAAGAGAAAGACGGCGCTGTTCCAGTTCGCGAACCCGCCACAATACTCCTTCTTGGTTCTGGGTTGATTGAACTGGCAGGATACGCGAGAAAGAAGTCGTTTAAGAAGTAAATCGACAGAGAACGGAAGAGGGAAAAGGCGGGGTCAATATCTTTGGCTCTGCCTTTTTTGTTTATTTCTTTCGGTAATCCTCAACTCCTAAATCAAGCTACCACTGAAGACTCGTAGGTGAATTTTGCGGAGAGCTTGCTAAAATTTGCCATCTGTTCCCGATTGCGGCCTTTGATTTTTCTCGGTTTTCTTTTGCGGTTTTTTAATTTTCCTTACTTGCCCCAAACGACCTTACCGCATGGGGACACGCCCGGGAAATTGGCTCTTACCGCCTGAAGTCAATGGGGGGTCCGTAGGGATTCCTTTGGGGAATATCGGAGGGAAGTTTTAAGCCCATCAATTATCCTTGGAACTCTTCAGTCGTCGGGGCACGGACCCAAAAAATATTGCGCCGAGAGCCTTCTTTCCGGGGAGATTTTGGTCGGGTCCGTGCAATCTTCCTTCCTGAAGTCTTGTTTTTGCTTTTATCCCTCAGAATGCAATACTTCGAACCGAAATCATCAATTTGGACTTGAAAAGTAAGCCTAATTGCGAAAATAGATATTTTCCTCTGGAAAATTATCTCCTTGACAGAAACTACCACAATGTGGTAGGTGTTTGTTTAGCCTGACTCTTGAGTGAGCCTCCAAACCCGCTCACTACACTCGGAGGCTCATTAACCATGGAGCCAACGCATAGTCCCAAAGGAAAGCTCACGACTGGAGGTCAATATGGAAGAGTACACGCACAACTTCTCGCTGGACGTGCAGGGGGTGAGAGGTTCTTGCCCGGCTGGCGAAGCGTACGCGAAGCAGCAACTGGCGGTGATTATACCGAAATACATCAAGGCTAAATACTGGTTGAAATCATACCCCCGGGATCTCTCTCCAGAGGTCTTCATCCCCAGGGTTTCTCTTGCGCAATTCCTTGAGGAAGGGATGAGAAACAACCTGAATCAGGTCGCCATGGTGTATGCGGGAAGAGAGATACGATACAGCGAAATGCAGGACGGGATCAACCGCTTTGCTAGCGTGCTCCATAGATGGGGCGTGAAGAAAGGTGAAACCGTAGCCCTCTTTCTATCCAATTGCCCTCAGTTTGCCTTCGCCTATTACGGGGCGCTGAAAATTGGGGCAATGGTCACGGCCCTCAGCCCCCTTTTCATGTCTCCGGAAGTGGAATTCCAGCTCAGGGACAGCCATGCCCGGACCCTGGTCGTCCAGCAGGAATTCTGGCCGAGGGTGGAGCCGGTGCTCCCTAAGCTGGATCTCCAGGAGGTCATCTTCGTCAATCTGCGGGGAGAAAAGCCTGCGCTGCCGAAGTTTCCCAAGGTGTATTTCTTCGATGATCTTTTAACGGCGAATCTCCCCTCGCCGCCGCCGGTGGGGATCGATCCCGAAGAGGACGTGGCTGTGCTTCAGTATACGGGTGGAACAACCGGCCGGCCGAAGGCCGCCATGCTCACCCATCAAAATGTCGTGGCCAATATCGCCCAGAATCGAGGTTATTGGGAGATGATGGCCAAAGTCGATGGAGTCATGCGGCCCACGGTCATCAGCGTGCTTCCGTGGTACCACATCTATGGGCAGACCGTCGATCTCTCCTCGACGCTGTACGGCGGCGGGACTCTTATCGTCCTGTCAGGGTTTGAGGTGGATCTGGTTTTACGGACCATTCAGGAGACCCAGGCCCATATTTTTATGGGGGTTTCCACGATGTTCGTATCCTTCCTCAATCATCCCCGGCTAAAAGAGTATGACCTGAGATCCTTGAAATGGTGCAATAATGGAGCAACCATCATCCCCTCGGAAGTGGTCAAGAATTTCGAAGAAATTACCGGCGTGGAAATCGTCGAGGGTTACGGACTCTCTGAAGCCAGCCCGGTGACCCACACCACCTCCCCTTACCTGAAACGAAAGATCGGCTCAGTCGGACCGCCCATTCCGAACACCCTGCAAGGAATCATTGACCCGGACACGGGGGAATTCCGACCTCCCGGAGAGCCGGGGGAAGTGATCGTTCATGGTCCCCAGGTGATGAAAGGCTATTGGCAGGGACCCCAGGAGACTGCGGATGTATTCCTCCGGGTGGACGGCCAAAAGTGGTTACGCACGGGAGATATGGGTATCCTCGATGAAGACGGCTACCTGACGATCGTGGATCGCTATAAGGATTTGATCAAGTACAAAGGCCATTCCGTCTATCCGAGCGAGGTGGAAGAAGTTCTATACCAGCACCCCGCAGTCAGCCAAGCTGCGGTGATCGGAGTTCCCGATCCCCTGGCCGGGGAGAATATCAAGGCCTTTGTGGTGCTGAAGGACGAGTTCCGGGGGAAAATCAAAGAAGAGGAAATCGTTTCCTGGACCCGGGAGAGGCTGGCCGCCTATAAATTTCCACGGTCCGTCGAGTTTCGACAAGAGATCCCCAAAAGCGCGGTAGGCAAAATCCTGCGGCGGGTCCTGCGGGATGAAGAGTTGAAAAAAGAGAAACAGGGATGATCAGAAAAACCCGGCTTAAAAAGATTCGGTTAGAAGAGGAAGGGGGCAAAGCAATTCAGCTGGCGGCCCGATGAGTAAGTACCGCTCGATGAGTAGCAGGGTTGAAAGAATAAGAGCCAAGATTACACTTAACCCCTTTTTTGTGTGCATTCATCTTGCTTTTCGGGATAATTAAAACGAGTGTGGCTTTTCAATTCTGTCCCGGTTTGGGGGTTTATTATCTGGGATGAATGCAAGGAGGGATGGGAGATGACACGGACAATGATACTCGTTGCCTGCGCTGTTTTCATATTCTGCTTTAACCCTCGCCTGGCTTTATCCCAGCCCTATTATGCCCCCTAAGTATTTCGCTGAACCGTCAAAGGTTGTTTACCGGGCGAAAGACGGAAGCGGGGAAAAGGTCTTCGATGCCCTGGAATGGCTGGCCGCCATGTGTTCCCACATCCCGGACAGGGGGGAGCAGATGGTCCGGTATTATGTGGGGCTTAGGAAAAGGATGAAGAAATAACCCCATCCTATTTCTGATAAGAAAGGCAGGGTCAGAAAATGCCTTTGCCTCCTTTGTATATAAACATTTCTATCCTTAATAGTTGGGGTTCACAACCATCTGGCGTTAAAGATAAGTAGGTGAACTCGTTGAATCGGCCAGAAGGCCGGAAATTCCCGGAAATAACAAGAGGAGTTCTTCCTGACTCTTCAGGTGACAATTTTGACAATGGTGTCAACTTCATCGGTAATTGAGGTTTGGATATGCTTTTAGTTCCTGAATTTTGGCCAGGTGCGGAGAGTGGCACGCTTCATGTCACTTTTTGATCGGTCCCAAGGGGCCCCCAAGATATGGTATTTCTCAAAATAGGCCAAAAATCAGCTTGACAGAATTTGCAGTACTTGCTAAGATTCGCGCTGTTAGACTATCCTCGTTCACAAAAAACCTCCCAACCCAACCTCTAACCTTCTGAGGCGTAAAATGAGAAGGTGGGGTTACCAAAAGATGATCAAGTGAAGCCTCCAAAGGGCTTAAGATTTCCCTTTGGGGGTGCCTTCCCGTTTCGTCCTTTTTAAATCAGGCGTTCTAAATTTATAGCCTTACTTACCCTAACCCCAAACTTCTGGGGGATTTATGAAATGGATTTTCCGGAAGGTTCCGATATGAAGGCTCCAAGGGGATTCAGAGTTTCCCTTTGGAGCCTTTCTTTGTGAGTTAGGGTTGTGGGAAGCGGCTCACTTAATGGGTGATGATTTCAGTTTTTACACGGTGCGGCTCAGCAAACGGATGGCCAAGACAAAAGGAGAGGAGGGAAAAATGAGTAAGAACGGAGCAATTAATGAGATATTAGGTCAATTTTTGAACAAAGGCATTTCCCGTCGAGATTTTGTTAAGGCACTAACAGCCGTTGGTGTATCGACAGTAGGAATTTCTTCCTTGGTTAAAGCTGCGGAGGCGGTCGAGAAGGGCGTAGCCCCCTTGAAGGCGCGTTCGTTTACTGGAACCGGTGGGCAACTCATCATCGAGCAACTGAAAGCTGCTGGTGTTAAATATCTCTTCACTAATCCCGGGTCCTACGAGGTCGGTTTCTTCGATGCCTCTTTGGATGAGCCAATACAATTAATCCTTTGTCTTCACGAGGGTATCGTGATCTCGGCTGCCGATGGATACGCCAAAGTATCTGGAGAGCCCGCTTTTGTAAACGTTCATGTCGTCGCTACTGCGCAGGCAGCAGGTCAGTTGTATAACGCCCATGTTGATCAGACACCTATAGTTGTGACTGCAGGTATGCGCGATAATGAGTCATTAAGCGATGATTTAATTTTGGCCGCGAGGCCGGGTTGGGATATGAAAGATATACCCCGCCAGTTCACGAAAATATCCTGGCAAACGCGTGACGCTAAGGCTATCCCAGCCCAGATTCGACGTGCCTTCAAGGTGGCCACAACTGAACCCGGCGGGCCTGTATATCTCGCCCTATCAGAAGCCGCCCAGACGGAGAAGAATGTAACCGCCCTGATCTATGATCGGGAGAATTTCATAATTCCCAACAACATTCCCGCCAACCCGGATCAGCTCAAAGAGGCTGCTAAGGCTGTGCTCGACGCTAAGTCACCGGTGTTGTGGCTGGGCGATCAAGTGACTAAAGATAGGGGTTGTGCAGAGGCGCTTGAACTGGCCGAACTCTTATCTATTCCAGTCTGTGATCAATGGGGGTGGGGTAATTTTCCTAACTTCCCACGCAAGCATCCTCTTTTTGCAGGCTGGTATAACGGAAAAGGCAAGGACCTCATCCTAATGTTTGGCCATAATAATAACATGACCGGAGGTTCTCGGATGGGTATGAGTGACGATACCCCGATGATTTGCTGCTCGACTTACGAAGATTCTCTGGGTCGCATCCATCCTTTCAATATCGCCATGGTAGCCAACACGAAACTCGCGCTTCGAGGATTAATTGACACGATCAAGAGCATGGCAACCGAATCTCGAATCAAACAAATCGCGGCCAGCCGGAAAGGTCAGGAGCCCAATGCCGGAAACAAGGCTGCCATAGCCAAAAAAGAAAATATAGGTCTTTCCCCAATCCATCCAGAGGAATTGGGTTTAGTCATGGAGGAGGAACTGGATAAAGACTGCATTATTGTTGATGAAAATATTCGGAGTATAAAGAAATTTTACACTCTTGGGCCCCGCGAGAATGAGAAAACGTTAATCCAAAACAGGGGTTGGTGCTTGGGCTGGGGCGTCGGAGCGTCCCTTGGCGCCAAAATAGCCGCGCCCGATCGCCAGGTCATATTGAGCATCGGTGATGGTTCAATGATGTATTCTGCTTCAGGTTTTTGGACTATGGCGCGGTACGAAATTCCGGTCCTTGCCGTCGTGTCGAACAATCATAATTATGAGACTGTGCGTATGTCATATGTGGAGTACAACGGCAAGATGAAGGCCGCAAATAGGTTTACGGGGATGATGCTGGATAATCCGCTTATTAATTTCGTAGGGCTTGTCAAAGCCCAGGGCTGGGATGGCATTCGCGTTGAGAGATCAGCCGATCTCCGTCCCGCTTTAAAGCGCGGGATCGAAGCGGTTCGGGCTGGCACTCCTTTTTTAATTGATGTTGACGTAGCCCGCATGGGAGGCGGCGCGGATAGTACCTGGTTCCAAAAGTTCAGCCTTGCCCAGACCCGGAAGAAGAAGGTTTGATAGCCGAAATGATCCAAGAGTTGAATTAGAAAGGCAGGGTCAGAATAGGCTCTGCCTTTTTACTCGGATAAGTATTTGAATTGCATGAAGCTGCTATCTATTTTCTATCTTGGGATCTCCAAAAAGATTTTGTTATGCTTTCCATTCGTTGAATTGGGATGCGTAACTTCTTTTGGCAATCTTTAATCCCAATAGCACCTCTCAACTCAACAGTAGGCGAAGCCGTTGAAAGGGGTATTTGAATGGGAGAAAGGAAGGGCGGGTTTCAAACATGCCCCTACCCCCTTTTCCTTGCTCTCTGCTCCATGCTCCCTGCTCTTTGCTCCCTATTTCGGTCTGCGCAGGGTTATATGGACGATCTCCGGCGGTGAGGCCAGGCGCATGGGGGGGCCTCCGGTTCCCACCCCGCGGCTGACATACAGATAGCTGTCATCCAAGCGGAAAAGCCCCTGCATTCGGGGGTAAAAAATTCTGGCCAGGGGAACCATGGGCAACAGCTGGGGTCCGTGGACGTGGCCGCTTAGTTGCAGGCCGACCCCCGTGGCGGCCGATTGTTCGAAATGGAGGGGCTGGTGGTAGAGCAAAATGGATGGTTTTCCGGGATCAAGCGTTTTGATGAGCCCTTCAAAATCGGGTAGAGGGTGCCCGCTGCGGCGGGCAATGCCCGGATCGTCGATGCCCAGGATCTGCAATCCTCCGGGAAGAACCTCGATTGTATCGCGCAAAACTTGAATCCCAGCCTGCCTCATGATCGCCTCGGCCCGGCTTGCCCCGGCAAAGAACTCGTGGTTTCCCATGACGGCGAAGAGACCCTGGCGTGCCTTCAGCCCGGAGAGAGGCCCGGCCATCTCTTCCATATGGGACACCTTCGCGTCCACCAGGTCCCCGGTGAAGACGACCAAATCAGGCCGGAGCTCATTGACCCGCCGCACCAGGTCGGACAGTCTCCCGTTCTCATGCAGCATGCCGTAATGCACATCGGAAAGATGAACCACCGACAGGCCATCCAGGTCCGGGGGCAAATGGCGCAGGGGGATCTCAATCCGGGTCACCCGGATGTTACGGGCCTCCCAGAAGGCGTACCCCCCAATGACCAGGCATACCATGATTGAAGTTGCCGCCAGGACCCGCCGGTAGTAAAGAACCCGGGACAGGGCAATTTTGGGGGAAAGGCCTGCCCGGCGCAGGAAAAACCGGACCAGATCGGTTCCGGCTGCACAAAGGACAAGGAGGAAAGAAAATCCCATCCAGCTCGAAGCAAGAAAGGTGATGAAGCGGTTCAAAGAGTTGAAATCATGGGTCGCCCACACCCTGCTCACCGGGAAAAGAACCAGGAGGAAGAGCAGCCCGAAAAGAATCGCCCTTCGCACCCAGGCCGAGGGCTGGGTCAGCCGGACGATCCAGTTGTAAAGATAAAAGTTGGCAATGAATATGAGAGTGGGGATGAAAAAATATCCAGCCCGCAATTTGTTAACTCCTTCGGATCAAAAAATTATTTGGCCAAAAGGAAATTTTAACTGCAAGTATTAGGCCAACCACTGACCGCTGAATAATCAACAGTCTATTTTTTGCTCCGGCCTCCGCACGGGCACGCGGCCGCGTGCCCCTACAAACGGGCGATCGTCAAGCGTTTCGCGTGATCGCCCCAACTCCGCCCTCCCACACCCTACCCCCGACACCCTACACCCTGCTCCCTGTCCCTGCACCCCTGCACCCCGCACCCTGCCCCCTACTTTGGTCTGCGCAGCGTGATCTGGACGATCTCCGGCGGGGAGCCCAGGCGCATGGGAGGGCCCCAGGTTCCGGCTCCCCGGCTGACATACATTTTGCTCTCCCCGATCTGATGCAAGCCCGGGGATTCGGGGATAAATCATCCTGGATATGTAAATGATCGGATAAAGCTGCCCCCCGTGGGTGTGGCCGCTCAACTGAAGGCCCACCCCAAAAGAAGCCGCCATTTCGAAGTGGATCGGCTGATGGTAGAGCAGGATGGAAGGCTTCTCCCGGTCCAGGCGGGAAAGCTGTTTTTCCAGGTCGGCGGCTGGCTCCCCCATTCGGCGCGACCCCGTGGGATCATCCACGCCAAGGATCTGCAAGCCGGAGGGCAGGACCTTCATCTCATTCCTCAGAACCTCGATCCCCGCGCTTTTCATGATCTCCACCGCCCGGTTCACCCCGGCATAGTACTCGTGGTTTCCGGTAACAGCCAGGACCCCGTGACGGCTTTTCAGCAGCTTCAGGGGCTGGGCCATCTCTTCCATGTGGGAGACGCCCTCATCCACCAGGTCTCCGGTGATTACGATCAGGTCAGGTTTTAGTTCGTTCACCCGCTCCATGACCCGGGAGAGCTTTCCATTTTCCGTCAGCATGCCGTAGTGCAAATCCGACAACTGAACCAGCTGTAAAACCATCCATTTCCGCCGGCAACCCCCTGAGGGGGATGTCCAGCCGGGTCACTCCTAAATTATGCGCTTCCAGCCAGGCGACGCCCCCGAGCGAAAGAACCGTGAGTCCCATGCAGACTGCCAATACCCTCTTGGTGGTTACCCGGAGCCGGATCCTCTTCCCCCCCAGGAGAGAAAATACCCGGAGGAGGGCCCAAACCAGGTCCATGCCCAGAGCCAGCAGAACAAGGTAGAGGACCAACCCCATCCAGACCGAGGAGACGAGAGTCAATGAGTAGGTAAAGGGGTTATAATCGACCTGGGCCAGGATGCGCGCTGCCGGGAAAGAAATGATGAGCAGGAGGAAGCCGAGCTGGATCGAACGCCTCCAAAGGCCGGGCGGGCTCCGCCCACCGGACGAGCCAGGAGTAAATGTAGTAATGCCCGGCGCTGTAGATGGATGTGACGATGGTGAAAAAAACTAAAAAACTTGCCCACTGCGGCATTGGCGGAAATTACTCCCCGGTACTCCCTTTATTATGCAAGGCCTCTTTAAGGATTTACCATAATCGTAGGGGCGATTCTCGTAGACTCGAGTCTCGACATGAATCGCCCCTACCCTTCCGTCTAACATTCAACCCCACTTATGCAACCGGGGCGATGATCCTCGTCATCCTCTCTTTTGGACTCAAATCTCTCTGTGCCCCCTAATCTTTATCCGTCTTTTTATTGCTTAGGAAATCATAAAAGTCTCTGCATCCTAAGCAAATAAAAAAATATCAACCGCAGAGCACGCAGAGACCGCAGAGTGCTTTCTTCCAAAAGACCAAAAACACGAATCTTTTTATGGATCTTTTAACCCCTCTGCGTCCGCCCGGATCTCTGCGGTTTGTGGTCCTTTTAACCTTTTGGGAATCAAGCTCTTTCTTTCCCTGGATCTTCCGCGCATGAAAATAAGAGGATCAACCAAGAGATAGCGGAGAACGCAGAGGTCTTTTTCTGAAAGTCCCTTGAGAGTTTTGGGTTTCCGGAAACTGTTGGAAATGGGATCATTTTTTTCATTATACCTTATACCTTGAGACTTTGGCCGTTTTCCCTCTGCGTACTCCGCGACCTCTGCGGTTCAGTTTTTTATCATAGACGAAAAGGGCGATTTTTTGTAGAATGCGATCAAAAATTCATGGGATGGATTATGGAAAAATCAAAAGCCCTCGAGGCATTAAAGGAATACGCGGCCGATCCTTCCGCCTACCTCAAGAAATGGAAAGCCAAAACCGGAAAGAAAATCCTCGGCTATTTCTGTACGAACACGCCGGAGGAGATGATTCAGGCTGCCGGTTTCCTTCCCGTGCGAATCCTGAGTTCCCGGGATACTATCTCCCTGGCTTCCCGACACCTCCAGAGTTACAGCTGCTCCCTGGTCCAGAGCAGCCTGGAGTCCGGCCTGCGGGGAGAACTGAGCTACCTGGACGGGACGGTCTTTCCCCACACCTGCGACTCCATACAGCGCCTCTCGGACATCTGGGCGGAAAATCTTCGTTTTCCTTTCCACTGGGACCTCGTCCTACCGGTGAAACTGCACACCGAAAGCGCCAGGACTTACCTGATCCAAGAACTCCGCCGTTTCCGGAAAGGCCTGGAAGATTTCGCCGGCCGCCCGGTGTCGGATGAAGACCTCCGCAAGGCCATTGCCCTCTTCAACGAAAACCGCTCCTGGTTGAAAGAGATCTCCCGCTACCAAGCCCAATATCCCGGTCGGATTCTTCCCTCTGACTTATACGCCCTAATCAAAACGGCCAATTTCATGGCCAAAGAAGAGCACAATCCCCTGCTAAAGGAATTTGTCTCCCAACTGGGAGACGGGCAGCCTTCCCGTTCCGGAGGTGTGCGCCTCTTCCTGGCGGGGAGCGTCTGCGATCAGCCCAAAATTTATGATCTGGTGGAATCCTGTGGAGCATCGCTGGTGGGAGACGATCTTTGCACGGGCTGGAGGTATTTCGCCGAAGACGTTTCATCCCTAGGAGACCCCATCGTCGCCCTGGCTGACCGGCTTATCCGCAAGGTTCCGTGCCCCTGCAAATTCAACCCCGAGATCGACCGCGCGGATCGGCTTCTCCAGCGGGTGAAGGCCGCCGGGACCCAGGGGGTGGTTTTCCTTCTCCTCAAGTTCTGCGACCCTCACGCTTTTGATTATCCATACCTGAAGGAGAGGCTGGACAAGGAAAAGATCCCGAGCCTGCTTTTGGAGATCGAATCGGGAGGATTGCCGCTGGGAGCCATGGAAACGAGGCTGACCGCTTTTGTCGAAACCCTGAGCCTTTGAGAAGAAATGAACATTTTGGACTAACTTGAGAGTCAAAATTCGAAATCCGAAGCACGAAATTCGAAACAAAAGGCAAGGTTCAAATTCTCAATGACCGAAACAAGATGATCTTGAAAAGCATCCATTTGTCATTCCGGGAAAGCCGGATCTTTCCGTGAACCGGATTTTGGAATTCCGACTTTCTGGAATACCCGCTTGCCGGGTGACGCTTTCGCGAGATCAAGGTTCTTTGGAAGGATTCGAATTTCGGATTTATGCCGGCATCGCCGGGATGGGAGGTCGAGATGGCCCAGGAAATGAAAGATCCAAAAGAAAAAGACAAGAATCGTCTTCGGGCTTCTCAGAAGATGAAGGAGCTGATGACCCGCTATTACATGGGGGCCAAAATGGCCGAGGGGACGGACAAGAAGATCGCCTGGATCACCAGCGGAGGCCCGGTAGAGCCGCTGATCGCGGCGGACATCATCCCCATCTACCCGGAGAACCACGGCGCCATGCTGGGAGCTTCCCGCATGTCCGTGGAGCTCTGCGAAGTCGCCGAAGGCCTGGGATACTCCCGGGACCTTTGCTCCTACGCCCGGGGAGACATTGGATCGGTCCTGACCAAGAAAAGCCCCATCCCCGGGGGCCTGCCCAAGCCGGACTTCCTTCTGGCCTGCAACAACATCTGCGGCACGGTCATGAAATGGTATCAGTCCCTGAGCCGCATCTTCAACGTCCCCCTCTTTCTCCTGGACACCCCTTTCATCCATCACCAGGTCGTGCCGGAAAGCCTGGTCTACGTCCGGCGGCAGTTTGAGGAGCTGATCGGCTTCATCGAGTCCATCACCCGGAAGAAATTCGACCGGGACCGTTTGACGGAGGTCCTGCGCCATTCGGGAGAATCGGCCCTCCTCTGGAAAGAGGTGCTGGACCTGTGCGCCCATCGCCCCTCGCCCATGAGCTGCTTTGACGCCTTCATCAACATGGCCCCCATCGTCACCCTCCGGGGGACGAAGGAAGTGACTGATTTTTATCGGGACATGAAATCCGAGCTCCAGGAACGGATCGCCCGGGGAATCAGCGCCGTACCGGAGGAGAGGTTCCGCCTCCTGTGGGATAATATCCCCATCTGGTACAAGATGCGGGAGTTGTCCGAGCTCTTTTCTTCCTTTGGAGCCTGCCTCGTTGCCGACACGTACACCAGCGCGTGGGTCTTTGAAGGATTCGAGACCCTGGACCCCCTGGATGGCCTGTCCCGGGCTTATACGAAAATTTACCTGAATATCAGCATCGACCTCATGATCGAAAAGGTTCTCAACCTGATGAAGAGGTTCTCCGTCGACGGCCTGGTCATTCACTCCAACCGGAGCTGCAAGCCCTATTCTCTCGGGCAGTATGACATCCAGCGGATCGTACTGGATAAAACGGGCACCCCCAGCCTGGTTCTCGAAGCCGACATGACCGACGCCCGGGTGTACTCCGATGCCCAGGTGAAGACCCGGGTGGAAGCGTTCATGGAGACGCTGGAGAATCGGAAGGCGATAAAAAATGCCTAAAATGAAAAGTGCCTTAAGTGCCTCAAGTGCCCTCAGGTGCCTTAACTAAAAAAATGGATGAAAAACCGCAGACTTTAAGGAAGGAAATTGCGAAGGCGCTTGAGGATGGGCCGATGGACCTGCGGGAGATTTCCCAGCTTTTCCGCATCCGGGAGAAGGACGTTCTGGATCACCTCCAGCATATAGCCCGGTCGGCACGGTTGAAAATGGAACCCGCCGCCTGTCTGGAATGCGGTTTTTCCTTCAAGAAAAGGGACCGGCTCAATACCCCGAGCCGGTGCCCCCTCTGCAAGAGTGAGTCGATTTCCCCGCCGCGGTACCAGGTTGTCCAATAGAATTCCCCCTGCAGGGGCGATCCCGCGAAGGCCATGACGGATCGACCTTGAGAAATGATCAATATTCAATGGCCAATGGTCAATGATCATTGTCATTGCTCATTGGGAGGTGCCCCTACGATCGTTCTAAGAGTTCTCCAACCAGCTGAGCGGTGTCCCCCACAATCCGCCCGCATTCCAGGACCTTTTCACTTTTGTAGAAGGCCTTGGCCTGTTCCCGGTCTTTCCAGTCCACCCCGGCGATCTCGCGGCAGGTAATGCCCCCGTGCTTCTTGGCGATCTCCCGGAAGCGCTGGAGAACCTCCTGGGCATAGGACCACATCTTGGGGTCTTCTTTTTCATCCTCCCGGGCGCGGCTGAATCTCAGTCCCATAACCGCCAGGGCACCGGCAAGGGCCCCGCAGACCTCTCCATTTCCCCCCAGGCCGCCGCCGAAAGCTCCCATGGCTTTGATGACTTCGTCGTCTTTCCTCCCCAGCTTCTCTTGCCCGACCGCAAGAACGGCCTGGCTTCAATGGAACCGCTTCATCATCATCTGCATGGCCTTTTCACGCATCTCTTCCCTGGTCATTTTTCCCCCATCCGTAGTTAGTGGTTCTTCTTTAGCTATGAGCTATCTTAGCTATGAGCTTTTCCCTCTATGCTCTTTGCCTTATTTCCGCATATTTCCTCATTTGGGCGAAGACCCGGACGGCCATCTCCGGGAAGTCGAAGCAGGGAATGCGGTTCTCTTCCAGGAAGCTCTGGCATGCGTCGATGTCTTTTTTCGCCCCCAGGAGGGAGAAAAAGACTGGTTTGGTCCGTTCCCCCTTGAGAATCTCGACCATGGGCTGGTAGATTTCGGGGCCGGAAATGGCAAAAGAGATGAAGATGATCCCGTCCACGCCCTTGTCCTCCAGGAAAGCCTTCAGAATCTCCGTGGTGGTCTTTTCAAACCCGCTGGCCAGCCAGTCGGGAAAGATGTCCACCGGGTTCTGGGTCTTGGAGGCAGTGGCAATCACCCGGCCGATCCTCTCCCGCGTGGATTCTTCGAGGCGGGCCACCTGCAATCCGAGATCCACGGAAGCATCGATGCTCATGATGGCCTGGGCCCCGCTGTAGGTGACAAAGGCGAGGCGTCGCCCCTGCGGGAGGGGCATATTCAGAAATCCTTTGAGCGACCTCACGAAATCATCGATTCCCGTCAGCCGCAGCACTCCGGCCTGCCGGACGGCCCCCTCGAATACGGTATCTTCCACGGCCATGCTGGCCGTGTGGGAGGCCGTAGCCCGGGCGCCCTCCCGGGTTCGTCCTCCCTTGATCAAAAGCACCGGTTTTTTGGCCACCGCCTGTTTGGCGATTTCCAGAAAGCGACGTCCGTCCCGCACGTCTTCCAGGTACATTCCGATGATCTGGGTCTGCTCGTCTTCCATCAGGTAAGAAAGGGCGTCTGATTCGTTCACATCCACCTTGTTCCCCAGGCCGAGCCCCTTGGAAAGTTGGAATCCCTCGAAGGAGCTTAAATATCGGAGAAGCGCTCCCACGAAGATCCCCGACTGGGCGGCAAATCCGATGGGGCCGGGACGCAGCATACGGGGCCCGGAATAGTACGACGTGGTAAGGCCCGTGGCCGTATTCACCAGCCCCAGGGTATTCGGGCCGAAACCTCTCATCCCCGAGGATCGGAGGATTTTCTTTACCTCTTCCTGGTATCTGGCCCCTTCCGCCCCGGTCTCGGCAAACCCTTCGGCGGAGATGACCACCCCTTTGACCCCCTTGCGGGCGCAGTCCTGTAAAACCGGCGGAATCAACCGGGGTGGAATGTGCAGGACCGCCAGGTCCACGGCAAAAGGAACCTCTTCCAGATTGCGATACAGAGGGGTTTCGAAGACCTCGCCCCCCTGGGGGTTGACCCCCGCCACTTGCCCCCGGAAACCCACTTTCTTCAGAACTCTGAGAAGCTGCGCTCCCGGCTTTCCCGGATCCCGTGAGGCGCCGATGACCGCCACGCTCTTGGCATCCAAGATCTCTCGAATCGACCTCATGAATTCTCTCCTCCGGCACGCATCATTTCAACCGCCCGTACCATAACATAATCAACCGGGAGAGAAAACTTTTTTTGTCGCCCTTTCGCCACCCTGCAGGGGCGGTTCATGAATCGCCTTTACAATCTTAAAAACCAATTGCTGTTCCGCGGACGCTGAGCATTCCAAATGCGGTCTCTGGTAAATGGGGGCGCAATCGGGTATAATTTTTTTATTGCTTAGGAAATTATAAAAGTCTCTGCGCCCTCCGAGGAGGAAGAAGAAATCAACCGCAGAGTGCGCAGAGATCGCAGAGCCAAACCAGAAAAAAGGAAATGGAATAATGGAACAATGGAATAATGGGAGGGGGGGAATACAATTGGTTTCCCAATATTCCAACATTCCATCATTCCAATTTTCCAGTCTTTCTCTCTGCGTTCTCCGCGACCTCTGCGGTTAAGCTTTTTAAATTGCCTCAATGAGAGTGAGGGATCGAATTTGTTCTATCAGCTCTTAACCACTCGAAAAGGCAAAATCATCTGTGGCATCCTCATCGGTCTCCTGGCCTGGGTCCTGGTTCTTCTTCTCTATTCCGGGAATATCCTCGAATCCTACGAACTCAAGACCTACGATCAACTCTGTCGCCTGGAGGCAAATCGCTCCCCCGCTCCAGAAGAGGTGGTTCTGATCGTCGTGGACCAGAACAGCCTGGAGGCCGCCCGGAAGGAGGGAATCAACTGGCCCTGGCCACGGCAGATGTATGCGCCGATTCTGCAGTTTTGCGCCGCGGCGGGAGCCAAAGCAGTGGCCTTCGACATTCTTTTTACCGAACCCTCCTCCTACGGGGTGGAAGACGATAAGCTGCTGGCCGAGGCTCTCCAGTCCAACGGGCACGCCTTCTTGCCCCTCTTTCTCAGCCGGCAGAAACGCCCCCCTCTGCCGTATGAAAAAGGTCTTCTGGACCGAAGTTCACTCCCCCTGAAGAACGACTCGGGTCAGGATCCGGTGTCTTATCTTTCCTCCCTTCCCCCCATCCAAATCCTGGCCGAGAATGCCCGGGCACTCGGAAACGTAGCCATCGTTCCCGATTCCGACGGCATCTACCGGCGCATCCCCGTAGTCTTCCCCTACCAGGAGCGTTGGATCCCTTCCCTGGGCCTGGCCGTTTTCAATTATCTCCGGAGCGAGAAAACAGCGGTGCTGGAGAAGAATTCCCTCCGCCTCCAAGACTTCTCTCTCCCCCTGGACTTCCGGCAGAATTTCCTTCTCTTTTATTACAGCCCGGAAAAGGATTTTCGCCGCCTCTCGGCCTTCAATGTCATTCAATCTTCCCTGGCCCTGCAGGAAGGAAGAAAACCCCTTTATCCCCCGGAAACTCTCCGGGATAAGATGGTCCTCGTCGGGTTCACCGCGCCGGGACTCTTCGACTTGAAGCCCACCCCGGTCAGTTCCGTAACCCCGGGCATGTCGGTTCACGCCACGCTGCTGGCCAACCTTCTTCACCGGGATTTTCGGGTTCGAATTTCACCCTACCTGGCATTAGGCCTGGCCCTGGTTCTGGCCCTGGCCATGTCGGTCACCGTGCTCCTGGTTCCCGGCCTCTGGCAGCTGGCCCTCCTTCTGCTGGCCTACGGAGGAGCTCTGGCTTTCCTGGTCTTTACCTCTTTTCGGCACAGCCTCTGGATGGATGGAGTGCTGCTGGCCTCCAGCCTGGGGCTGAGCTTTGCCGTGAGCACGGTTTTCAGCTACGCCACCGAAGGACGCCAGAAACGCCAGATCAAACAGGCCTTCTCCCATTACATGTCCGACCTCCTCGTCCAGGACCTTTTAAAGCACCCGGAAAAACTCCGCCTGGGGGGAGAAAAGCGGGTCCTCACCGTCTTTTTTTCCGATCTGGCCGGATTCACCAGCATGTCCGAAAAACTCACTCCCGAAGAGGTGGTGACCCTGCTGAACCGTTACCTCACGGCCATGACCGACATCATCCTGGCCAGCGGCGGGATCATCGACAAATACGAGGGGGACGCCATCATGGCCTTCTGGGGAGCTCCCCTCCCCCAGGAAGACCACGCCGCCCGCGGCTGCCTGGCGGCCCTGGAAAATCAGGCCCGTCTGGCAGAGTTGCGGGAGGAATTCATCCGCACTGGGCCTGCCTCCGGTCCATGCCCGCATCGGGATCAACACGGGGGAGATGATCATCGGCAACCTGGGGTCCAGCCAGCGGTTCGACTTCACCGTGATCGGCGACAGCGTCAACCTGGCCTCCCGGTTGGAGGGAGCGGGAAAAGAATACGGCACCGCCATCCTCATCAGCGAAGAGACCTATCGCCAGGCCCAGGCCGCGGTGGAAGTAAGGGAGTTGGATCTTCTCCAGGTGAAAGGCAAGCAACTGCCGGTCCGCATTTATGAACTGATGGCCAAAAAGGGAGGTCTCGACCCCGACCAAAGGCGTGCTGGCGAGCTTTTCGCGGAGGGGCTGACCCTTTACCGGAAACAGGACTGGGATGAGGCTGTCCGCCGGCTTCAACAGGTCCTCGAACTCAAGCCCGAGGACGGCCCGGCAAAAACTCTTATCCGCCGATGCCAAGCCTACAAGGGGAATCCGCCCGGCCCGGGCTGGGACGGAGTGTATCGGTTGACGACCAAATAAAAGAAAATGCCTAAAATTCGAAATGCCTAAAATGCACTAAAATTTGTTTCAGGCCTGAGGTCCAACTTGCGTAAACGGAGAAAAGAGAGAATGGCCAGTTTGCGAGGGCGGTTTTTCTTGATTTGATTTTAGGCATTTTAGGCATTTCGAATTTTAGGCATTCTCTTTAGCAAGGAGGTCGGTATGAAAGCAAAGACCTGGATTATTCTTCTGGGGCTGTGCCTCATCTCGTCGGTCGCGGCCGCGGCGACGGTGAAGGTCATCACCCAGGAAGCGATGATCCGCAAGGACAAACGTTTCTTCGCTCCCGCCCTGGTCCGGGCTCCTTTCGGGGCGGCCCTGCAGGAATCGGGGAGGGAGGGAGACTGGTTCCGGGTCAGCTACCAGGGAAAAGAGGGCTGGATTCACAAGAGCGCCGTCCAGGAACAAAAATTCCAGCTTTCTTCCCTGGCCGGAGGGCAGGCCGAAGAAGCCTCCCAGGATGAAGTAGCCCTGGCGGGAAAGGGTTTCAATCCCGAGGTGGAAAAGGCGTTTCGGGACAAGAATCCAAAGATGCGGTATGACCTCGTGAACCAGGTGCAGGCTTATCGAGTGGAGGAACAGAGGCTGCAGGCCTTCATCCGGGCGGGCAACCTTCGGGAACCGGGAGGTGCGCCATGAAAAAAGGTGTTTTCTATTCCGCGGCCCTGTCTTTCCTGCTGGCCTTGTTCCTGACCGGTTGTGCAGAGGTCGTGCAGATGGGCACGGCCGTGGGGGAAGGAATGGGGAAAATATCCAAGGAGGACCGGGAATCCATTGATCGGATGGCCAAGCAAACCGCCAAAGCGGCCAGGCCCATGACCGAGCAGGAGGAATATTACGTGGGCCGCGCCGTGGCCGCCACCATCCTTGGCCGCTACCGGCTCTATTCGAATGAACGTTTGACCGCTTATGTCAACTCCATCGGCCAGGCCCTCGCCCTGGCCTCCGACCGTTCCTACCTCTTCGGAGGCTATCACTTCGCCATCCTGGACACGGAAGAGGCGAACGCCCTGGCCTGTCCGGGGGGGATGATCTTTATCACCCGGGGGATGCTGAAAAAAGCCCAAAACGAGGACCAACTGGCCGCCATCCTGGCCCATGAAGTGGCCCATGTGAATCACAAGGACGGCTTGGCCTCAATTCAGAAGGCTCGCTGGGTGGAAGCTTTGTCGATCTTGGGATCGGAAACTGCCCGGAAACTCGGCGGGGCGGAGATGACCAAGCTGGTTTCGCTCTTCGAAGGATCGGTGGATGATGTGGCCAAGACCCTCCTGGTCAACGGTTACAGCCGGGAGCAGGAGATGGAAGCGGACCTCGGAGCCCTCGCTTTTCTGAACCGCCTCGGGTACAGCCCTTACGGTCTCACCGACTCCCTCGAGAAAATGGCCCGGGAACAGACCGGCGGGTCGAAACAGGGCATCTTCGCTACCCATCCCGGGATGAATGAGCGTCTGGCCAGCAGCAAGTCGGCCATTGCTAAAAATCAGTGGCCCCGGAAAGACGACCCGGCGAGGAATCGGCGTTTCCGCGAATTGACCGGCTGAGAAAAGAATTTAACGGGACACAGATGAACACAGATAAGAAATTGCCTAAAATTCGAAATGCCTAAAGTGCCTAAAATTAAAAACAGGGCTTTATCGCCTTTGACTCCGAACTCGGTACGGGCGCGCAGCAGCGCGCCCCTACAAACTCCGAACTTTTTGGGACGCGGATGAACGCGGATTCACGCGGATTAACTCCTTAAAAAAATATGTTCCTGAAAAGAAATTTTTTGTGGCTGCGCCGCGCGGTGTTCATCCGTTTCGCAATAGCTTAAACTGAAGCGGAGGGGCTATTCATCACGACCTGTTATTCGGGTTGGACCAGAAGCCACCCTGGCCACGGGCCATGGCCTACGCATTCCAATGGATGATCATCTTCCTGCCCACCCTGATGATTCTTTCGGCCATCTCCTCCGAGTATCTGGGATTTCAGGAGAGGGAGAGAATCCTTTTCTTCCAGCGGGTCCTCTTGACCACCGGAGGGATCATGATCCTCCAGACTCTGTGGGGACACCGCTACCCCCTTCTGGACGGACCTTCCTCGGCTCTTCTCCTGACCCTCCTGGTTCTGGCCCCCGGAGGAATGCCGGCCATCCAGGGGGGAATGATCATCGGCGGAATCCTCCTCGTCCTTCTGGGCGCCCTCCGGCTCATGCGGTATGTGGAAGCCCTCTTCACTGATAATGTGGTCGGGGTAACCCTCATCCTCATCGCCATCACCCTTTTGCCCTATCTGGCGCCGCTGATCATCGGTCAGCATCCGGGAAGCCCCCGGGGGGACCTGCGGATTCTGGGAGTCTCCCTGGTTACGGTCACAGCCATTGCCCTCTTCAGCCAGAGGCTCGCAGGCTTTCTCAGGACTCTCTCCTTGCTCTGGGGAATCCTGCTGGGAACCTTCCTGATGGGCCTTCTCGGCCGGCTGGATTTTTCCGTCCGGCCTGAGGTCCAGTGGTTTGCCCTTCCTACCTCCCTGGTATCCGAACCTCCCCGTTTTATCCTTTCGGCCATTCTTCCCTTTCCTGGTGGCTTATCTGGCGGTGGTCATCAACGGGGTGGGAAGCATGTACAGCATCGGGGAAATCGTGGGCAAAGAAAACATGGGAAGAAGGGTGGCCCGGGGAATCGGATTGACCGGTGCGGGAGGCATCGTGGCCGGGGCTCTGGGGTCCATCGGCACGGTGAGTTTCGGCATCAGCCCCGGCGTCGTGCTGATTACCCGGGTGGGAAGCCGTTTTCCCCTGACCCTCTGCGGGGTCTTCCTCTGCCTCCTGGCTTTTTTCCAGAAGTTTCTCATGCTCCTCATCTCCATTCCCCCTTCGGTGGTGGGGGCGGCCCTCCTCACGGCCATGGCTTCCCAGGTGGGGGCCGGGATCTCGGTCCTCACCCGCACGGGACGCTCTTTGGAGGGCCGGGACTATCTGGTGGTCGGCCTGCCCATCCTGCTGGCCGGAATCATCACCCTGCTTCCGGAAGATTTCTTCCGGACCCTTTCCTTCAGCGCCCAGGCCTTTTTGAAAAACGGGCTGGTGGTGGGGATCGTGGCCGTCCTTCTTCTCGAGCACCTTGTCCTTAGGGAAAAGAAATAGGGTTCAGGGGGAGAAGTTCGGAGGATGTTGGGGCACGCGGCGCGTGCCCGGGTTGAGATCTGAGCGCGGCGCGCGCCCCATGGTGTTCAGTCTTGAGCGAAAGAAAAAGCCTGACACCTGACCGTTGTCCGATGGAATCTGTATTTGCCTCAAGCGAAGCGCTCCTCGAAGCCGAAGGCCGGTCCTCGATCCCGGTAGGGCGGTTCAGGGAACGTTTTTCGTTGATCGTTCAGCGAGGCAGGAGACCCCGGTCCACCATCTCGGAGGGGTCTTTGGGGTAGCGGTTCTCTTCCAGGAAAAAGACCTCGCGGGCATTCTTGATTTTCAGGTCATAGACCTTTCTCACCGAATCCTGAACCGAATGCCACCCCTGCAATTCCCCGTAGCTGAAGGGGAAATGGACCAGGCGCGTCGCGGTGAACTGGAAAAAAAGGAGTAGACCGAAAATCCCCACCAGGAGGTAGGCGGCGGCGTCGGCCAGGTATTTGGCCACCTGCCACTTTCTTCCCTCCCCTCGTTCCTTCTTGGCTTTGATCGAGGTCGATTCGATCAGCCCGGCATCCATGAGGAGGATGAGGTTCTTGCAGGTCTCGAACTCTTCCACAAAGCTCAGTTCGATGATTTCCCGGATCGGGCGCTGACCGTCGATGAGGTCATAAATGACCTCCATCTGGAAGGTGCGGTTCTTTTCCCAGGGGGTCCCCACTCAGGACATCCAGGGTGGACATGGGGTTGAGCTTCTGCAGGACTATATCAAAGCTGGGAAGACGCTCGGCGATCATGGGCCACTCATCGACCATGCGGAGCACATCCAGGAGGAGGAATTCCGAATTCATGGGCTCCACGAACTCATGATCGTAGGAGACCGGTTTGGTCTCAAAACGGAAGTTGCCTCCCTTCCATTTGAAGAGGCCGTAGATGGTGTCCACGGTAAGGAGGCGCAGGGCCGCGGTCAGATCCTCCTTGGTGACCATGCCGTTGCTGACCAGCACCTTCTCCAGGCCTGCCAGGTTCTCCTGGTGCTGCTGGTAAGCCCTGTGCCAGTTCTCCGCCGAAATCACCCGGCCGCGGATCAGCCGTCTCCCCAGGGCCGTCTCCTCTCCCGTATCCCCCGGGAAGGCCACCCCGACGATCAGGCCCTCGTCGAAGAGGACCTGGACGGCCTTTTTATCCCCCTCCAGGTTTAGGATTCCAGTCTTCCGCTGCTGGCCCAGGACCTGGAAAAGGTCCGTCAAACCGAATTCTTTCAGGGACCCGGTGAGCCCGCCTTCTTTCCCGTTTTTAGCTCCTTCGAAGATAGGCCATTCCCCCTTGCAGACGGATTCGATTCATCCGGTACTGAACGAAAAGATAGAAAAAGATGAACAGGCCCACCGTAATGACCAGCCAGGGGATCCCGAGGGACGAATCCGGCGCCAGAGGGTTGGGTATCCACCCCGACCACCAGATCGCCCGGGTCAGGAAAAGGATCAGCGCGAAGAGATACAGGATCCCCTCAATGGTGCGCCCGCGCATCAGGTGTCCCACCCCGGGCAGGAGCCATGACAGCCTCTGCGGCAGGAAATTCAAGCGTGACTGGTAGCGGGCCACCGCGGCCCGCTTCTTCCGGATAACTTTCGGGTCGGCGTTGCTGTTGGCGGTGAAAGCGTTCAGGCACTGGACGCACTGGTTCCCGATGACCCTGGACCGGGTGCAGCGGGAGCAGATCAGAGTCCCGCACCGCTCGCAGCTGCGGATCAGCGACAATCGCCGCGACGCCAGGTGGATCCCTCCCAACAGGGCGAAAAGGACCGCCATGGCGATTTCTGCCATATTCCAGGGGAACCCCATTCCACAGGATACTCCCAGAGCCCCCGCGCGATCCGCTCGCGTTCCGGGCTCGGGGTCCATACTCTTTTCCAGACCTGGAGAGGGCCGATGGTCCAGTCCATCACCAGCCGGTTGGGGTTCTTGGAGGAGATGCTGGTGTGATAGGAGATCTTCTGCGGCTGCAGGCGCTGGGCCCTTTGGAATTCCCCTTCGGCCTCCTTCATCCGGAGTTTCAGGAGATAGGCCTGTCCCAGGTTATAGGGCGGCTCTGCCCCGGGAGGGCTCCAGACGGGCCGCGTTCTGGTAGGCCTCCGCGGCCTGATCCGGGCGGCCGGTCAGGAGGAGGAGGTTTCCCAGGTTGTTCAGGCCCGCGGCCGATCGGGGATCCAGCTGCAGAAGCTGGAGGAACCGCTGCTCCGCCTCATTCCACTTCCCCATGCGCTTCTCCACCAGTCCGAGGGACAGAAGAATATCGGGGTCCTGGGGATGGGCATTGTTCAGGTTCACAAGCTTCCGGTGTAAATCCTCGCTCCACGCTCCGTTGTTCGCCCGGAGAATTTCCGGGATGCCGTTTCCCGTCAGAGAGAAAACCAGAGAGGAATGGAAACGAATTCCCAGGGGGAGAAGGAGGAGCAGGCCCAGCAGGACCAGGGTCACCACCCGGTCCGACCGCCTGCCGTAGATCCAGAAGACCAGGACCCACAGGACAAAGAGCCACATCCAGCCCAGGCCCAGGAAAAAGGGAGAGAAGAGAAAGAGGAAGCTCAGCGCCATCAGGGGAATGGAGCTCATGTCCAGCCGGATCAGGTGCTTCAAATGATGGGTAAAATAGAAGTAATGGCGGAAGAGAAGAGAAATCGCGAAAGCCGCGAAGGTGAGGATGAAGCTGAGCAGGATCCAGAAGCTGATATTCGCCAGGCGGGGAAAAGCCTCCTCCTGGTTGGCAAAGGAGAGGAAAACGCCCTTCCCCCAGGTTGAAACCGCCCGGGTGGCGTTCTCCCAGTTGCTGGGGATCTGGGTCAGGAGCCACCATGCCCGGGTCTGCAGCACTTCGGAGTAGTCCGGGGCCATCCGGTTGGCATAGGCGAGGAGCTCGCCCTTCGCCATGGACATCCCCCTCTGGTGCGCCTGGGAGTTCTCCCGGAGCAGGGCCATGGAGTAGGCATAATCGTTCCGGATCCCCTGATCCAGATTCCGCTGGTAGACTTTTTCCAGCTCTCCCTGGCTCTTCGGCCAATCTCCTTTTTCCAGGTATTCCCGGTGGGAGAGCCAGGCCCGGTCGACCTCCTCCCGGTCCTTCCCTGTGGTCTGCGCCGGAGTTTCCCGCTGCAGGGGGGATGGCCGGGACTGGGCCCATACGGGAAGACCTCCCAGGATCAAACCGGTCGAAAAAACCAGGATCCCGAGCAGGGACAGGCCTAATCTTCTCCGGGCCGGGTGGAAGGAGAGCCGCAGGAAGATCTTTTCCATGGAAAAAAATCTCTGAGGGTACCCTTTAATCAATTTCCGGTTCAATGGATTCGAGTTTGATGGACAGGTTGATACTGAGGGGGCCGCTGTTTTCCGACCCGTCCACTTCCAGGGTCAGGGGAATCTCCACGCTGCCGGGAGAAGAGACCCGGGGTTGACCGCAGGAGAGAATACGCAGGCTTTCTTTCGCCGCGGCCGTTTTCTTGGCCACCCCCACCCCCACCCCTCTGTCCGGCGGTCTGAAGGGCAGTTCCGGCCTCTTCCTCTCCGGCGGCTTCTCCGGGGTCTTCCCGGCCATAGGCGGGCTCTCCAGAATCTTCTTTTCCTCTCCCTTCTTATCCGGTTTCTCCACGGACAGGGACGGAATCTTACCCCCCGGAGGGGGCCGGTGCTTTTTCCTGCCGCAGGGCTCTGGTGCGAAGCATTTCAAAAGCGGGATCGGCGGGCTTGGCCTGGGGCGCCTCTTTTCCCGGGAGCGAACCCTTGCCGGCCATTGTTTCAAGCCGGGGAGGAGCGGATTCCGCCTGCCCCGCGGGCTTTTCCAGGCGCAGCCCCTTCGGGCTTGCCGGCGCAGCAGGCGGGGGCGTCTTTTCCGTGCCGGAGACGGTCCGGCGGGATTCCACTCCGTTTTCGATGGCCTTTAAAACCAGACGGCAGGTCATGGTCAGGGCCTCAAAGACCCCCTTGCCCAGGACGGCGACGCCCTCGAAATGGGGGGTGTTCATACGGTTGAGCTTCTGGTTCAGATCCTCCACGGAGAGAACGTTGGGGAGGTCCCGCTTGTTGTACTGAATGACCAGAGGGACCGTGTCAATCTTCTTCCCGTAATAGCGGAGGTTATCCTCCAGGTCCCGTAAACTGGCCAGGTTGTCTTCCATCCGGTCGGCATGAGAATCGGCCACGAAGACCACCCCGTCGGCCCCGGTGAGAACCGCCCTGCGGGTCGCTCCGTAATATACCTGACCGGGGACCGTGTAGAGGTGGAAACGGGTCTTAAAGCCCCGGACGCACTCCAGCTCGATGGGCAGAAAATCGAAGAACAGGGTCCGGTCTTCGTTGGTGGCCAGAGAGACCATCTTGCCCCGCTGGTCGGGCTTCAGGTGCCCGTGGACGAACTGCAGGTTGGTCGTCTTTCCGGAAATCGCCGGACCGTAGTACACGATTTTGGCATCGATTTCTTTCTTGGCATAATTGAAGACCGCCATCCCATTACCCTCCCAATCCTGCTTAGACCGTGGATTTTCCCTTTTGATGCTCCTGCGCCAGGAGAAGGGCGATCTCTTTTTTGGCTTCTCGGAATTTCGTATTCACGGCCGAAATTTCCCGCAGCAGCCCCAGCGCCTCTTCCTTGTTCCCCTGCTGTTTGTAGATCAGCCCCAGTTCGTACTTGACCTCCAGAATCTTATTCCGGGGAATCCCCTCCATGCGCAGGGCCTTCTGGAAGGACTGGACCGCCTCGTCCCACTGCTCCGTCTCCTTGTAGCAAAGACCCAGCATGTTGGCCGCCTCGAAGGGGTTCTGGTCCTTTTCCAGGGCGATCCGGAACTGCTCGATGGCATCCTCCATGAAACCCATCTCGCGGGAGGCCACGCCCAGGTTATAGTTGAAATTGGGGTCCACCGCGCTCGGACCGCTGTTCTCTTTCAGCTCTTTGAAGATCTCTTCAAAGCCGTAGATCTTCTCCATGGGGGAGATCTCTTTCAGACCGGATCCCTGGGGAGCTTCCGCGGATTCCAGCATGGCTCCCAGGTCGAAGAAGTCCGACTTCTTCTTTTCCACTGCCGGGAATTCGGTCGAAAGGGGCGCCGGTCCGCCCGGGACGAAGCCTTCACCGGCCGTTGCGCCCGCGCCGGATGTTTCTTCTGCGCCCATCTGGGTTTTGGCAATTTTGATTTTCTCTTTCAGGTCGGTCTTCCGGGGGTCCATGTCGGCCATGAGGCTCAAGACCTCCAGGGCCTTGTCTTTCATTCCCTGGCCGTCGTAATGCTGGACCAGGATCCGGTATTGGGCAAAGGCATCTCCCGTGAATCCCATCTTGCGGTAGATATCGGCGATCTTCAGGTAGACGTGGTCGAGAGTGGGGTCCTGTTTGGGAACCTGCTTGTAGATGGCCATGGCCCGGGCGTAGAACTGGTTTTTCAGAAAAATCTCGGCAGCCATCAGGTATTCGGCGATGGCCTTCTTCTTGTCCCCTTTTTTCTGGTAGAGCTCGGCCAATTTCAGGTGGGCTTTGGCGTTCCCCGGTTCTTTCTTGACCAGGTTCGCTAAGCGGTCGAACGGTTCCTGAGCCTTGGACTTTCCTTTCAGCATATCTCCGAACTTATCGATGATTCCCATAGATCTCTCGCCTGGGGGGAATCTCCCCCCGATTGGGCCTGCCCCGAGGCAGGACAGTTCATCCCCCTGCAATCTTCCGTCGCCGGAGCTGGCTTTTTCCCCGGGGCGGAATCCCGGTTCAATGAATTTCGACCGAAGCCTTCAGGCGACCGGAAACCACCTGCGCCAGGCGGTCCATGATTTTCAAGCCCAGCCGGCTGTCTTTGTGAACCAGCTCATAGAAATCCGGGCTTTTAATCATCAGGAGTCGGGAAGGGGTGACCGTGACCGCGGAGGCCGTGTAACGGTTCGGGGGGACGAGAAAAGACCAGCCCAGGATCTTCCCCGGACCGTGAATCTCGAAGGTCGCCCCTTTTTGGAATCGTATGGAAACGGTTCCTTCCTCCAGGATGAAAAGCTTGTCAGCCCGGGCTCCTTCTTCGCAAAGCGCGTTTTTCTCGGGAACCTGGAGCTCCTGACAGAACTGGGCCACGATTTTCAGCTCTTCATCTTTGAGCCCCTGAAAGATTTCGACATTCCGGATCCTCTCGGTAGGAACCATCCTCCCCTCCTTCCCCGGGTCTTTGCACGCCCGGAGACCGGCAACCCTCTTTGGAAGCTCAGGCGGAAGGGTTCCCCGGAATATCCGTGTCTTCTGAGGGTTACTGCTAATGATTTCGGTCGATTTTATGGAAAACTTAAGAAAAATCCCTCTCTCTGGCGCCGGGCCGGGAGGGGGACTGCCCCTGAGAAATGGTAGCGAGGGAACCCTTGGTGATCTTACCCCTTATTTATGATTCCTGCAAGCCTCCGGGCCGCGTATTCTGCGTCCGGGGTGGGTATCCGCCAAAACAGCAACCTTTCCCGTGACCGGAGCTACCCTTTGGCGATTCCCGAGATGATCCTTAGGGGCCTGGACCACGGGATCAATGACCCGGCCATCATGCGGGGATAAAGGTATTCTACTCTGATTCTGAGGGAGCCTTTACCCCTTCCTGTCATTCGCGTATCATGATAGCCAAATCAGAGCGCACCGTCAACCCTACCCCCCAACTTGCCCACCCGAGTTTTTGAGGAAAGAACCCATGGCCGAGAAAAACCCGGAAGAGAGAGGGGGTAGCCCCAACAAGCACAAAAAACTGGGGATGGGCAAGTACCCTCCAAAGACGGACGCGGAGACCCGGGGACGCGCAGGTAGCGGGAAGAAAAAAATGTTTTCGGACTTTGCGGCTCAGGGGTGAGGTCCGGGCTCGGCCGAGTCCCGGACCTGAAAGGATCAGGAGGGAAGCATGACGATTTCGCTTTCGAAGCCGGGGGTTTGCTTCTTCCGGGATTCGTTCTCCATCTCCATGGCTTTTTCGAAATACTTCTGGGCCTCATGAAACCATCCCTTATCCCGGAAGCACTTGCTCAAAATTTTGGCCGCTTCGACGGGGTTCTGCCCTTTCTGCATGGCGATCTGCAACTGCTCGATCGCCCCGTCATTGAATCCCATCTCCCGGCAGGCCTTGCCCATATGGTAATTGAAATTGGGGTACACCTCCGCCGGAATCACCGTTTCTTGCAGCTCTTTGAAGATCTCTTCAAATCCGAAGAGCTTATCCGTGGAAATTTCCTTGATGTCTTTCAAATCCCCCGGGTCGCCGGTGGTCAATTCAGCCCGGAGATCATAGAAATCGTCTTTTCCCCCCTCCTGGGGGGGGACTGCGCGACGGGCTTTGGGCGGCGGCCCGGATCTGGGTAAAGCCGGGCGAGGAGGATCGGCCTTGGGTTCGGGTGGTTTCCTGGCTTCCTCCGCGACCGGGGCTTTCTTTTCCCGGGCGCTCTTCACGTTTTCCAATTCTTGGATCAGGTTCATGATCTGGGGAATTTTTTCTTTTCTTCCCCAGGTTTCGTTATGTTTGACCACGATTCTGTACTGGGCGATGGCGTCTGCCAGGAACCCCATCTTTTGATAGATCTCCCCGATTTTTTGGTTGGCCTGGATCAGATGAGGATTCATGGCCAGGACCTGTTTGTAGATCGCCATGGCCTGGGGGAAAAAGTTCTCCCGGCTGAATATTTCAGCGGCCTGGAGATACTTGGCGATGGCTTTCTCCTCTTCTCCTTTTTTCTGGTAGATCTCGGCCAGTTTCATCTGGTAGGTGGCATTTTCCGGATATCTCTCGGAGAGATCGAGGTATTCCTGTAGAGATTCTCCGGATTTGCCCTTCTCTTTGCCGAAGAAATAACCCAGCACCCCGGAGAGCTTGCCCGACTTTTTCCGCTGCCGTCCCCTTCTCGGTTCGCATGGCCGGATGGAGGATCCCGGGTGCAGTTTCCGGAGGCTTCAGCGGAAAAATCTGATGATCACTCTGGGAGAAACTTTCTGTATGCGGCATCTCCGATCTCCTTGCTAGCCCAAAGTGCCGGAGGAAATAACCGATTCCTCCAGCGGCAATAATCTTAGGGGCAAGTTCTATGCCGATACGCAAGTCGGCATAAAAAAACATGAGCAAGGCTTTTTGTATGAGCCCGGAATTCTTAAATATCTAAATAAATTCCAGTATATTAAGAAGGTTATTGGAAAAAAGAAAGGGAGGCTCGGCCTTTTCTTGATTTTTGAAATTAGGAAAAAATGGTTAATCCGGGGCGGCAAATTCGGCCATATTTGTACAGGGCCGAGGGGCTCTACGTTCAAAATGGGGGGCGGAGGAGGTTTTCTGCCGGTCCATCCTCAGGGGGAAAGGCTGCCGGGGAACTGTTTAGGAGCGAAATCAGGAAGCGGGAGCGGGGTTCCCTCCCGGCTGGTAAATACAGAGGGGTTCTTCGGCCATAAAGTCTCCGGACCGCTCAAAAGCCCTGGCCCGGCAGCCCCCGCACACCCTCATGTATTCGCATCTCCCGCAGCGGCCGCGGTAAGCGGAGAAATCGCGCAACTGCAGAAAAACCGGGGAAGTTTCCCAGATATCTTTCAGCCTCTGCCGCTTCACATTTCCGCTGAAAGCCTCCAGATAGCCGCAGGGCTGCACATCACCCACGTGGGATATAAAGAGAAAGCCGATCCCTCCCAGGCATCCCCGGGTCATGGCATCGAGGCCGTGGGTCTGGGGGGTCACCTTCTTTCCTTCCTCCCGCGTTCGCTGCCGGAGAATCCGGTAGTAATGGGGGGCGCAGGTCGCCTTGAGCTGGAGCGGCGTTTTTTCCCGTTGATCGTAAAACCAGTGGAGGATCTTTTCGTACTCCTTCCCCTCAATGGCCTCCCCTTTCATTTCCTTTCCCCGGCCAGTGGGGACGAGGAGGAAGATGTGGTGGGCCACGGCTCCCAGTTTTACGGCCAGGTCCAGGATTCCGGGTAGCTCCTGGAAATTCTTCTGGGTCACCGTGGTATTTATCTGAAATTCGAGCCCGGCTTCTTTCAAAAACTGGATCCCCCTCAAGGCCCCGGCAAAGGCCCCTTCCACCTGGCGGAAACGGTCGTGGCTCTCGGCCGCCGCCCCGTCCAGGCTGATGGAGACCCGCTGAATCCCCGAAGCTTTCAGGCGGGCCGCCTTTTCCGCGTCCAGAAGAGTCCCGTTGGGAGCCATGACCATGCGGAGCCCCTTCTGTGTCCCGTAGCGGGCCAGGTCATAGATATCCGGCCGGAGGAGGGGCTCGCCCCCCGTCAGGATCACGACCGGCTGGCTGAAGGAAACGATCTCCTCAATCAGGCGGAGTGCTTCTCCCGTGCTCAATTCACCCGGATAGGGTCCCCTTTCGGCGGCGGCCCGGCAGTGGATACAGTTCAGGTTGCAGCTCCGGGTCACTTCCCAGGCGATCATGCGCAAAGGAGGAACGCTCTTGGGTGATTCTTCCGCCGGTTTGACAAGGGGAGGTTTTTCCAAGATCTTCTCCACTCAGCCAATCCTAAAATCCCAAAACCTTTGCCACAGAGGACACAGAGAGCACAGAGATATAAATGCTTAGAATCAGAAAAGTTTTACCCCCGCAAAACTCAAATAAGATTCATAACATATGTTCGTATTGACTCGTCATGCTTCATCCGTGTAATCCGCGTTCATCCGCGTCCCATGGATCCTTATTTTTTGTTCTTTGCTATGAATCTGTGGTATCTGTGTTTATCTGTGTCCAATTCATTTTCTATTTGCCCGATCCCGATTTCCTCATCCGTCAGGTAACAGGCCGGGTCGGGAGCCCAGAGGTCTCCGGTGACCGCCTCCGCCCGAACCCGGAAATTTCCCGCGCAGACCTCCAGGAATCGGCAGGCTGCGCAGCGCCCGGTCACGTGTTTTTTCTTCTCCTTGAGCCTGGCCATCAGAGGATGGCCCAGGTCCGTCCAGATCTGGCTGAAAGGACGCTGCCGCACGTTGCCGAAGGAGTAGTGCCTCCAGAACTGATCGGCGTGGACCGAGCCATCCCAGCTCACGCAGCCGATGCCCACCCCGGAGCTGTTTCCCCCGTTCATCCGCAGGAGCTCCAGGACCTCTCCGGCCCGGGGAGATCTCTCCCGCAGCATGCGCAGGTAAAGGTAAGGCCCGTCGGAGTGGTTGTCCACGGTAAGAACCTCCATGGCTTTTTCCCGCCCGTGGAGATCCTTCGTCCGATCGATGATGAGGTCGACCACCCTGCGGGTCTCTCCGTGGTCCAAGTCTTCCCCGATGAGCTCGCTTCCCCGGCCCGCATAGACAAGATGGTAGAAGCAGACCCGGGGTATATTTTCTTTTTCCAGGAGATCAAAGATCCCGGGAATGTCCTGGGCATTTCGCCGGTTGATGGTGAACCGCAGCCCCACCTTGATGCCCGCCTCCCGGCAGTTGCGGATCCCCTGGAGCGCGGCCTGGAAGGCTCCCTCCACTCCCCGGAACCGGTCGTTGGTCTCTTCCATCCCGTCCAGGCTCACGCCCACGTAGGAAAGGCCGATCCTTTTCAGCTTCCGAGCCATGTCCCGGGTGATGAGCGTCCCGTTGGTGGAGATGACCGCGCGCATTCCCCGGTCCGTGGCCAGCCGGGCCAGGTCCGGGAGGTCTTTCCGCAGAAGGGGTTCTCCTCCGGAAAAGAGAATGACCGGCGAGCCAAAGCGGGCCAGGTCTTCGATGAGCGCCCTTCCCTCTTCCGTGGACAGCTCCCCGGTGTACTCCCGGTTCTGGGAATGAGAGTAACAGTGGACGCATTTCAGGTTGCACCGCTGGCCCACGTTCCACACGACCACCGGCTTTTTGTCCTCCGAAAATTGCAGGAGGTGGGAAGGAAGCTTCCCCGACTGGCGCCCGTAGCGCAAAGGATCGGACGCTTCCACTGTGCCGCAGTATAATTTCGATATCCCGATCATAAAAAAACCAAGCAATTTAACCGCAGAGATCACAGAGGACGCAGAGGCATTCAAAATAAAGACCCAAACAAATTTTCTTTCTCTCCCCTTTTGCTTTATACATTCTATTTTATCTCTGCGTTCTCTGCGTCCTCTGCGGTGAAATTTTGTTTTTAAAAAATCCCGCCAGGGCTTGAACCAGCGCCGGGATGGTGTACTCCCGGGGCATGACCGCGGTCTCGATTCCCAATTCTCCGGCCTTTTGCGCGGTAATGGGGCCGATGGAGGCCACCGGAATCCCGGCCGTCAGCGACCGTGCTTCCTCCTTCCCCAGCATCTCCACGAAATTGCTCACCGTCGAAGAACTGGTGAAGGTTACTGCCGAAATCTCCCCCTTCTTCAGCAGCTCCCGGATTTTGGAAACATTCTCTTTCGGAAGGACGGTCTGGTACACCTCCACCACATCCACCGCCGCACCCGCCTTCCTCAGCTCCTCCGGAAGGACATCCCGGGCCACCCTGGCCCGGGGGATCAGAATGTTCTTTCCCTTCAGCTTTTCCTTCTTGAGGCCTTCAAAGATGGCCTCGGCCCGGTATTCTCGGGGAACGAAGCGCACCCGGATTTTCAGGGCTTCCAGCGCCTCGGCGGTCTTCGGGCCGATGGCGCAGACCCGTGGGCCCTTCAAATTCCTCACATCGCGCCCCAGGGCCAGCAGCCGGTCCACAAAAAACCTCACCCCGTTGGCGCTGGTAAATATGATCCAATCATACATCATCATTTGTTGAAGGCAATGATCGACGTCAGCCCAGCTTTCCGGGGGAAGGATTTCGATGGTGGGAAACTCGATGGGAATTGCGCCCAGGACCCGCAGTCTCTCGGAGAGGTCGCTGGCCTGCTCCCGGGCCCTGGTCACCAGGATTTTCTTCCCGAATAGCGGGAGGGTCTCAAACCAGTTCAGCTTATCCCGGAGCGCCACTACCTCGCCCACCAGGATGATGACCGGCGGTTTGAGTTTGCGGGACAGGGCCACCTCGCCGATGTTGGAGAGTGTGCCCAGGACGGTTTCCTGTTCGGGGAGGGTTCCCCAGCGGATTAAAGCCACGGGAGTCTCCGGGTCGCGGCCGTTTTTCATGAGCTCCCGGGCGATGCGGCCCAGGTTTCCCACTCCCATGAGGAAGACCAGCGTCCCGATTCCCGTGGAGATCTTGTCCCAGGCAATCTTCGACTCCCCTTTGGTCGGGTCCTCGTGGCCGGTGATAAAAGCCACCGTGGAGGTGAAATCCCGGTGGGTCAGGGGGATCCCGGCATAGGCCGGCGCGGCAATGGCCGAGGTGACCCCCGGAACGATCTCAAAGAGAATCCCGGCCCGGGCCAATTCTTCGGCCTCTTCTCCCCCCCGGCCGAAAATAAACGGGTCCCCCCCTTTCAGGCGGGCCACCGACTTCCCCTCTTTCGCCCTGGTGATGATCAAATCGTTGATCTGATCCTGAGGAAGGGTGTGATCGCCCCCCTTCTTCCCCACATAGATCTTTTCCGCCCCTTCCTTGATGTGGCCGAGCAGCTCCTCATTGGCCAGGTAGTCATAGACGACCACATCCGCCTTGGCCAGACACCCGAGCCCCTTGACGGTTATCAGTCCCGGGTCCCCGGGCCCTGCTCCGATGAGGTAAACGATACCCGAGCTCATGCCTTTTTATATACCTCTTGTAAAATTTCCCCGGCTCCCCTTTGCAGCAGATCCCCGGCCAGCCGCTCGCCCAGTTCCTTGTTCTTTTCCAGGGGCCCCTCTTCTCTTCCCCTCACCACCTTCCTGCCGTCCACCCCCGCCACCAGCCCGGTCAATATGAGTTTGCCCGACTCGATCCGGGCATATCCGGCAACGGGAACCTGGCATCCACCCCCCAACCTCTGCAGGAAAGCCCTTTCCGCCAGGACCGATATCTGGGTGGCAAGATGATTGAGCGGTTCCAAAACCTTTCGAACCCGTTCATCCTCCTCGCGGGTTTCGATGGCCAGCGCCCCCTGGCCGATCGCCGGGATCATCGTCTCGGGGTCGAAAAATTCCGATATCCGATCCTCCCAGCCCATCCGGTGCAACCCGGCGGAGGCCAGGATCACCGCATCCAGGTCCAGGGCGGTGAGCTTCTTGAGGCGGGTGTCCAGGTTGCCCCGGATAGGAACGACCTCCAGGTCCGGCCTCAGGTTCAGAAGCTGAGCCTGCCTTCTGAGGCTTCCCGTTCCAACCTTCCCCCCCCCGCGGATTTCTCCGAACCTCTTTTGGCCCCGAGACACCAGGGTGTCCCGGGGGTCTTCCCTTTCGGGAAAGGCGATTAAATCCAAACCTTCCGGAATGATCGCCGGCAGATCCTTGGCGCTGTGCACCGCCAGATCCACTTCCTTTCGGGCCAGGGCTTCCTCAATCTCCTTGACGAATAATCCCTTCCCCCCAACCTTGAAGAGGGGAAAATCCAGTTTGTCGCCGGTGGTTTTGATATGGACCAGGGTGACGGTGACCTCGGGATTCAGATCCTCCACCCGCTTCTTTACCCAGTGGGCCTGCTGGAGGGCCAGAAGGCTCGCCCGGGTACCCAGGCGAAGTTCGATCTTCCTTGTTGGGTTATCCATATCTTCCCTTAATATTCCTAACCCGGCAAAGCCGGAACCAAATGGGTTCGAGGCATCGATAAATCCGAAATCCGAATATCGAAATCCCGCGAAGCGCGGGACGAAACAAATTCGAAATTCAAAAGTTCAAAAACAGCAAACCAAGAAAAGACATTTGAATACGGAATTCCCTCCTTTTAACGCTATGCTCTATGTTCTTTGCTCCTTGCTCCCTGCTCCCTGCTCCTTGCTCTTTGTCTGTTTCCCCACTTCAAACCCAATTCTTTCAACGAATACCCGGGTCCCAGGACTTTGGCCAGACGCCGATTCAACTCCCGGAATTTTTTTCCCCTGATCAGGGGCAGCAGGTCTTCGCCGACCAGCTTCCGAAAGATCTTCTGATTCCTCGGCTGCCCCAGGCCCAGGGGGAGGAGCTTCTCTCTCACCCTTCCCAGCAGTTTCAGGAAGCCCTCATATTCCGGGCCGATTTCTTTCTCGAGTTTTTGCCGGAGAACCCGGGCCAGCGCGGGGCTCTTCCCCGATGTGGAAATGGCCACCAGGAGGTCTTTCTTCTTGACGACGGAGGGGACGATAAAGCTGCTGTGCGCCGGATCATCCACCACGTTGACCGGAATCCGACCCGCGGCCGCTTCCCGGAAAATCCGCTCGTTGATGGACCGGTCATCGGTTGCCCCGATGGCCAGAAACGCCCCCCGCAGATCGCTTTGCCTGTAGGGCCGGGAAAGATGGGAAATTCTCTTCTGCTCCTTCAGCCGGGCAAGCGGAGCCGTCAGCTGCGGGCTTATGACTTTGACCCGGGCGCCCGCCTTCAGGAGCGTTTTGACCTTCCGCTCCGCCACCCGGCCCCCGCCGATGACCACGCAGGGCCTTTCCTTGAGGTCCAGAAATACAGGGTAATATCTCATGGCTGTGCGAGGCGCCCGAAATTCCGGAGGATTTTGAGCCCGGCCGACTGGCTCTTTTCCGGGTGAAACTGGCAGGCAAAGAGATTGCCCTTTCCCACGCTGGAAGCGAATTCTCCGCCGTAGTCGGTGGTCGTGGCGATGATCTCCGGATCCTGGGGGACCGGGAAATAGGAATGGACGAAGTAAAAATGGGTTCCCTCTTCGATTCCCTCCAGCGCCGGGCTCCGGTTCCTGATCCGGACCGAATTCCAGCCCATGTGGGGAACCTTGAGGGGTTCCCTGGCCTCGAGGGGCTCCCGGCAGGGAAAAGGGGAAGCGGATTACTTTCCCCCTGAAAACATCCAGTCCCCGGCATAAAGAAAATTCCTCGCTTTCAGAAAAGAGGAGCTGCAGACCCAGGCAGATTCCCAGAAAAGGCTTTCCGCTCTGGATGAATTCCAGGATCGGATCGACCAGGCGAAGATGCTCCAAATTCTCCATGGCCTTCTTGAAAGCCCCCACTCCGGGCAGAACCATACCGTCGGCCCTGCCGATCAGCGAAGGGTCCTGGGTCACCACCGCCGGGAATCCCACCCGCTCCAGCGCCTTGTGGACGCTCCGCAAATTTCCCATGCCGTAATCAACGATGACGATCACAGCTTCCCTTTCGTGGAAGGAATTCCTCTTATCTTTTCATCCCGGGAGACGGCCTGGCGCAGAGCCCGTCCCAGGGCTTTGAAAAGGGATTCCACCATGTGGTGTCCGTTGCTCCCGTAAACAACCTTCGCGTGAATCGTTATGGCCGCGTGGTTCACCAAGGCCTGGAAGAATTCCTTCACCAGCTCCGTATCAAAATCCCCGATTTTCCGGCGGCGGA
The DNA here is from genome assembly GCA_963802665.1 of uncultured delta proteobacterium. Classification (GTDB taxonomy): domain Bacteria; phylum Desulfobacterota; class SM23-61; order SM23-61; family SM23-61; genus SM23-61. The sequence continues at coordinate 41,046 of CAWDJO010000008.1, forward strand.
GGGGAAGGTCAAAAACCAGACCGGGCCTTCCGGAAAGGTCCACGTGGACCGAGGCCAGGCTTTCGTCCATGGGGACGAAGGCCGACCCGTATCGGGCAATCCCCTCTTTTCCCCCCAGGGCCTGTTTGAGAGCATTTCCCAGGCAGATCCCTATATCCTCTGCCGTGTGATGATCATCCACCTCCCGGTCTCCCCGGGCTTTCACCTTTAAATCGAAGAGCCCGTGGGCGGAAAAGAGACTCAGCATGTGATCGAGAAAGGGAATGGAAGTTTTGACCTGGTGTTTCCCCGACCCATCCAGGTTCAGATCCACCCCCACCTCGGTCTCCTTCGTCTTCCGCTCGACCTTCGCCTTCCGTCCCATACTTTTCCCTTTTTTGAAACTGTTTATCCGCAGATTTCGCAGATTACGCAGAAACAAAGAAGAAATGGAATAATGGAACAATGGAATAATGGAATGGTGGGTAAAGCAGTTCTTTTTCCAATATTCCATCATTCCAATATTGATAATCTCGTAAAAAGTCGAAATTCGATAAAATTCGTCATTCCGGCGAAAGCCGGAATCCAGTTATTTCAGAGATGTTCTGGACCCCGGCTTTCGCCGGGGTGACGCTTTAAGAGACTTTTTACGAGACCATCAATATTCCATCATTCCAATATTCCATCATTCCAATTTTTAGTATTTTTCTCTGCGTTCATCTGCGTCTCATTGGTTTTTTATTCATTAATTATTTTATAAGGTTATCACTACACGACGCACAAATCAAGAAAGAAAGGGGGAAGGGAGACGGTGGAGCCCGAAATTGTATAGGTGGGAAAGAGTTTTTACCGCTGCATCCAGGTTCGGATAGACCGGAAACCCTTTTTCCGAAAAAGCCCTCTTGATCATGAGGTTGTAGTGCCGATCCTCCTCGTCTTCCAGGTAGGGATCCAGGGAAACACAGATCAGCACCGGCTTTCTCTCCTTGTCCCGGGCATGCTCGCATCCCTCCATCATGAGGGGGATTAATGCCTTCATGTGGGCCTCGACCCCCTGCCCCAGAGCCCGCCGCAGATACCGAAACTGATCGAATTGAAAAACCAGGGAGTGAATGTTGCGGTCTGAAGCCACGATCCGGATGATGTCGGCGATATTCCCCGAGGTGGATACATTGTAGTATATGGGCCAAGCGTCGAGAGGATTCCCGATGCTGGTTCCTGCAAGGGGGACCAGCCCGCGAAGCGCCTCCAGGGTCTCCTGGGAAAACCGGGGAATTTCCATCCCCGCCTTCAGGCACAGGTCCGTCTGGATCACGCTGAAGCCACCGGAGTTGGTGATGATGGAAAGGGCCCGGCCCGAAGGAAGAGGAGATCGGTCCAGGCCCATGACCGTGTTCACCATCTCATCGAAGCTTTCCACCTGAATCACGCCGGTCTGCCTGAAGAGAGACCTCCAGATTTGAGGAACTCCCGTCAGGGAAGCGGTATGGGAGGCGGCCGCCCTCATCCCGGGCTCGGTCATCCCTCCTTTGATGGCGATCACCGGCTTTCGCCCCGCCGCCCGGGTTAAAGCCCTTTTCAGGCGCCCGGCATTCCGGGTTCCTTCTATGTAAAAGGCTATCATCTTTGTTTCCGGATCGTCGGACAGGTATTCCAGGAAGTCAGGACCGTCCAGGTCCACGGCATTCCCGTAACTCACCACCTTGCTGAACCGCAGGTTCTTGGTCTTGGCAAAATAGGAGAAGGATTCGGCCACGCTTCCGCTTTGCGCCACAACTCCGATATGGCCCCCTTCTTCCGGCGCCTCCGGGACGATGGCCAGCCCCGACCGGGGGCAGTAGACCCCGAAGCAATTCGGGCCGATGACCCGGATCCTGCCCTGCGCCACCTGTTTCAGCCGCTTCTCCAGTTCGATCCTCTCGGGAATTCCCGTCTCGCTGAAGCCGGCGGTGAATATCTGCGCGACCTTGACTCCTTTTTGAATGCACTCTTCCAAAACCTGGGGGACAACAGTGGCGGATACAATGATCATGGCGTAGTCAATCCCGGATCCCACGGCCGAAAGGCTGGGGTAACACTTCTTGCCCCGGACCTCCGTGTATTTCGGGTTCACCAGAAACAGGCGGTCTCTGATTTTCGTGTTCATCTGCGCGAGGGTGGCCAGATCCATGGGCGATGCGCCGATGATCGCCACGGACCCCGGATTGAAGATATAATCAAACAAGCCGGCATCGCTTTCCATCATGTTTCCTCCATCCGTCCCACGTTTGCTCCTTTCCTCCTTTTAGGTGATCCAACCATAGAATAAAAGACCTGGACATGCAAGAGGGCTGAGTCTGGAAAGAAATCGGGAGGATAGAAAGGGATTCAAAAGAAGGCCGATGGGGAACGGCGAACCATTTCTATCCTTTTTTTTCAATGAATCAATAAAACTTGCCGATAAAGCAGCTAAGGACTTACATTCCCATGGAAGCGGAAAGGAAAAACGATGATTGGCTGGGTAGTCTTCATCCTTGGATTATTCATCGTCGGGATCGCCGCCGCCAAGCAATTGGGCCATATCTACTGCGTTCCGGTTGCGGTTGGCTGGTATATTCTCCTGCTGCGGGCGTCAAAAAAGAAAAAACAGAATATTTGAGGGACCGGGGAGGGGATCTAATTGCCTCCCCCGTAGGAATTCGATTCCCTTGTCAGGGAGCTTAGATGACCGACGAATTGCTTCAAGAGGATGGATGGCAGCTTCTCCACGAAGGGGGAGAGGAAGCCTCTTTAAACGGGATCGAGGTGCGGGAAGGAGATGCCGCGAAATTCTCTTCCGAGATGATCCAGGATTCGCAGGACAATTGCACCGAGGGAGCAACGGCAGAGCCTGTACCAGAAAATCCTGGCGATGAACACTGCGGATAAGTTTCGGCTGGCCATCTTTGCCAACCGGGAAGTACGGAACCTGCTCATCCACGACCCGAAAAGGATGATCTCCCTGGCGGTCTTGAAGAATCAAAGGGTCAATGAAAAAGAAATTTTGGCGTACGCCCAGCGAAAAGATCTCCCTGAAGATGTGGTCTCCGCCATCGCCAAAGACCCGAAATGGAAAAAGAGCTACCCCATGAAGTTGGCCCTCGTCACCAATCCCAAAACCCCTCTTTCCCTGTCCATAAATATGTTGCCCCACCTCCAGGATAGAGACCTCAAATCGTTATCCCACGACAAAGATGTGGCCCCCGCCTTGAGACAGAAGGCCCAGGAATTTCTCCGTCAGAGAAACATTAAATAAGCGGATGAGCCTTTGACCAGACCTGCCACCTGGGTTATGGCTCCCTGAGTCGGCTCGAGCCGGAATCAGCCCTTCATTATCAAGCGGGCCGAAATCGCCCCCCGAGCGGTGAAACTTCTTTCCGTTTCCGTTTCGTTTTCCTTGACGCAAGAAAGAATCCATGTGGTATTGGGTCGAAATTACCCCCCGAGCAGTGAACCCCTTCCCGTCGTTTGACGTAGAAAAAGCCAGAATTTCCGCATCGTCTCCTCTCCCCCCCCCGTCCTCGAGGGATAGGCATGGGGTGGCGGGATCAAAAAGAGAAAGGGAGGTACGTAAATGATTTCGTTGATTGCCAAGATACCGGTGAAAGAAGGAAAAATGGAGGAAGCCATTTCGGTCTTCAAGGAGCTCATGGTCCAGGTGGCCAAGGAAGAAGGCACCCTGAGTTACACCATCAACCAGGGGAAATCCATTCCCAACACCCTGGTGGTCATGGAGCGGTACAAGGACAAGGCCGCCCTGGATGCCCACTCTTCCTCGCCCCATTTTAAAGCCTTCCTGCCCAAGAGCGCCGCGTTCATGGCCGGAAGGCCCGAGATCACGGTCATGGAGGAAATCCACTCGATTAAATGACCCGGTAAGCATCCGGTTCCTCCCACCCTGATCATCTCCCGCGAGGGACATGCGGGGATTTCCCTGCCTTGCATTTCCCCTTACACCCTAGCACCCTGCCCCACGGCCCCTGCACCCTGCCTTTTATGGCCGCATTCCCCTTTTTTTCGGCCCCAGCTCGCTGGGAAGCAGCCGGTAGGCGGTTTCGATCCACTCGCAGAGCAGCGGCCTCGTGTCGCGCGGGTCGATGATTTCCTCGACCCCGAACATCTCGGCCGTGCGAAAGGGGGAGGTCACCTTGGATAACCGTTTCTCGATCTCCTCCCGGAGCGCCTGCGGATCCTCCGCCGCTTCGATCTGGCGCCGGTAGGCCGCCTGCACGCCCCCTTCAATGGGAAGGGATCCCCAATCACCCGAAGGCCAGGCGTAGCGCAAGTTCAGGCGCGAGTGGTTCCCGTGGGCCGCCCCGGCCACGCCGAAGACCCGCCTCAGGATGATGGAGCACCAGGGAACCGTGGCCTGGTACACGGCAAATATGTATCGCGCGCCGAAGCGGATGGTCGCCTCTTTTTCCGCCTCGACGCCGATCATGAAGCCCGGGTTGTCCACAAAATAGACCACCGGCAGGTGGAAGGTGTCGCACAGGTCGATGAAGCGCACCATCTTGTCGGCCGCATGGGCGGTAACCGCCCCGCTGTAGAACTTCGGGTCGTGGGCCATCACCCCCACGGGCCGCCCCGACAGCCGGGCCAAGCCCGTGACCACCGAACGCCCATGCTTCGGGCCGATCTCGAAAAAGGATCCTTGGTCGAGGACCATTTCCAGGATGCGCCGCACCGGGTAGGGGAGACGCTTGTTTTTGGGGATGATCCGGATCAGCTCTTCCTCGCGGCGGTCGGGCGGGTCTGCGGCCTCCTTTACCGGGGGCAGATCATAGACTGAATCCGGCATGTAGGAGAGAAAGCGCCGGATCTGTTCGAAGGCCTCTTCCTCCGAAGCCACTTCGTTGTCTACCGCGCCGAATCCGCGTGGTATGGATCTGGGAGCCACCCAGCTCTTCCTTCCCCACCTTTTTGCCCGAATGCCGCTTCCACCACCGGGGGCCCGGCCACGAAGAGCTGGGCTGTTTTCTGGGGCATGACCGAGAAATGAGAAAAGACGACCCGGGCCGCTCCCAGCCCGGCCACCGATCCCAGGGCCGCGCTCATGACCGGAACGGTGGAGAGGAGCGGTTCCATGATCTCCATGGCCGGGTTGGCGGGGATGTAGGTGCGGTCCATCTTCTCCAGGTATTTCACGCTCCCTCCCCCGCCGGTTCCGTCCACCAGGCGGATCATGGGCAGGCGGAGGTCCAGGGCCATCCGCTCGGCATAGGGCGCCTTTCGCCCGATGGCCGCGTCGGCCGCCCCTCCGCGGATGGTGAAATCGTCCGCTCCCACCACCACTTTGCGGTTATCGATCCTTCCCGTCCCCATGATGAAGTTCGAAGGAAACAGCTTGACCAGACGGTCTCCCTCAAAAGTGGGGATCCCGGTGATGGCCCCGGTTTCGTGGAAGCTTCCTTTATCCAGCAGCCTGTCGATCCGCTCCCGCACATTCAGCCGGCCGGCGGCACGGTGGCGCGCCAGGTTCTCCGGCCCCCCCATCTGGGAAGCCAGAGACTCGCGGAGGCGAAGCTCCTCTACCTCATCCAGCCATCCTTTATCCGCATCTTCCCTTGAATCGCCCATGCCATCCTCCTCAGGGTCTTGCTTTCCGAATAAGGCGAGGTCATTTTCAAAAGAAATGAGGGCGCAGCCAATGATGCTAAAGAATTGCCCCCTTGCTCTTACATCATCAAGAAATATGTCTTTTGCTCCACCCGATCGATGCTGCGGATGGCTTTATGGAGCGTTATCTTGGTCCCCCGGGGAACAGGAGAGCAGGTTTTTCAGTCAGGCCCAGGTAAACACCACTTTCCCCGTTTCCCCTGACTCAAAGATCTTGTAGGCCTCGGCCGCTTGCTCCAGGCGGAAACGATGGGTGATCAGTTTTTTTAACGGGAGCTTGCGTTCGGCCACGTACCTTGCCACCTCTCCCAAACCGATCGTGCTCATCGTCCAGGAACCGTGTATGGTCAGCTGCTTGTGCATGATGTCCCGGCTCACGTCGAAAGAAGTCTCGCCCCCCTCTCCGACAAAGCAGGCCCGGCCATAGATCCTGGCGCTCCTTACGGTATTCACCCGGGGTTCGGGAATCCCCGTGCAGTCGAGGGTGGCGTCCGCCCCCTCCCCGTTCGTCAAGCTCTTTATGGCCTCCACCGGGTCCCCTTCGCGGGGATCGATGGCCACATCACATCCCAAACTCTTCGCCAGCTCCCGCCGATACGCTACCGGTTCCACCACCAGGACTCGAGCGCCTGTCGCCACGCCGAAAAGGGTTGCGCTGAGGCCCACAGGCCCCTGGCCATAAATGGCGAAGGTATCCCTGCCGGAGAGGTCGAGCCTCTTCAACGCATCGTAGGCGGTACCCGTCCCGCACGCGCAGGCAGCCCCTTCTTCGTAGCTGAGGCCTTCAGGCATCGGCACGCAGGCGGTCTCGTGGACGGCGATGCGCTCGGCATGGCCTCCATGATTCGTTCTGCCGTAGTAGAGCTTTTTCGCCCCTGGATCGATGCACATCTGGGAATACCCGATCTGGCACCATCGGCAACGGCCGCAGCCAAGATAATGATGAATGATCACCCGGTCACCGGTCTTGACGTTTTGTACCCCGGGGCCCACCTCGATTACCCGGCCACAGGGCTCATGTCCCACTGCCCTGAGTTGCGCCGGGTCTCCGCGCTCGCTCCGGGGCGCCCGGAAAGCTCGAAAGTCGCTTCCGCAGAGTCCTGAGGCGCGCATCTCAATGAGGACCTCCGAGAAACCGGGTTTGGGTTCGGGGAATTCCTTGAGTTCCAGCTGCCGCTCGCCGAGAAATACCACTCCCTTCATGAAAGTCTCCTTTTCTGGATCCTGCAGAAACCCGCATGTTGCATCAAAGTGACGTGATTTCCGGAAATCAAGAGCCCCATGATGAATCGAATGGCTAATCCCCTACCAGCGGGCTTTCGGCTTGTGCCAGGGATTCTTCCGGGCCACATCTTCCCGAAGCTCGGTTCCCCAGCCCGGCCCCGTGGGGATCTTCACGCAGCCCTCCTTGATTTCGGGAAGGCGGGTAACGAGCTCCTCTCTGCAGCGGGACGTCGTCGACGTCAATCTCCAGGATCCGGACGTTGGGCAGCACGGCACAGAGGCTCGCGCTGATGAACGTGGACAGGTGGCTGTAATAGTTATGGGGTGCCACGTTGAACTCAAAGATCTGGGCGAGGTCGCCGACTTTCTTCGCCTGGCTGAAACCCATCCAGGCCACATCCACCATGAAAACATCGGCGCATCGGGCCTGGAAATAGGGAAGAAAGTCCTGCATGTAGATCTGGTTTTCGCCGGTGCAGATCTTCGTGCTCGTCGAGTCCTTGATCTGCCGGAGGGCTTCCGGATGGTACATGTCGATTTCCAGCCAGAGCAGGTTATAGGGCTCCAGGATCTTGGCGATCCGCATGCAGCTCTCGGGCTTAAAGTTGAAGTTCAGGTCGAGGCAGATGTCCACCTCCGGTCCCACCGCCTCCCGGAAGGTACCGATCAGGGTCTCAATATGCTTCAGCATGCTGTTGGACGCCACTTGATCCGTCGAAACAGCCCGGCCCAGCCCGCCTCCAAAGCCGTCGAAATGCACCCGGGCAGGGTCTCCCGGGAAGACGATATTGGTCTTGAGAGCGGTATAGCCCCGGCGGACAACTTCCTTCCCCAGCTCCGAAATATCGCGCATGGTCCTTATGGGAGGGGTTCCCATCTCAGGGTACAGCGCTCTCGTTGTGCCGCAGTGAGACCAGTATAATCTCACCTTGTCCCGCGTAGGCCCGCCGAAGAGCTCCACCACCGATATGCCCAGCGCCCTGGCCTTGATGTCCAGGAGCGCCAGTTCGACCCCGGCAATGGCCTTGGCGCGGATTCCCAGCGGCTCGGCAATCGCATGACGCGACATCTCCCAGAACCTCATCTCGTAAGCTCTCGGGTCTGTGCCCAGGAGCAAAGGCTTCAGGTCCTCTATGGCGCCGCCCACGGCAAAAGGGGCCCGGGAAACACTGCATTCCCCATAGCCGACAATCCCCTCGTCCGTCTCGACCTTGACAAAAACCCAGGGTCGCCACCCCGCATCCACGATGAAGCTTTCCACGCTGGTGATCTTCATTTCTTCCCTCCACCGGGCGGAACCCTCTCCGCTGGTTCGTTATTTCAATTTTCCCAGGATCTCCGAATGCTCCGGGAAGCGGTTTTCCTTTTTCTTCGAAAATATCAGCTTTCCGTCCGCCACGACTTCAAAAACACCGCCGTGGGATTTGATCAGTTTCGCCTCCACCCCCGATTTCTTCTGGATCGCTTCTGCCAGACCGGCAGCCTCGGGATAGTAGTTTCAATCATTGCAGTATTCGATCGAAATGCTCTTAACCATAACCTCTCCTTTCTTGCGGCTTTTCAACCTATCTTAGCATTTCCCCCGGGCCCATTCAACAAACGTTCCCCCCGAGACGCAAAGATAAAGCTTTCCTCTCTAAGCACGCTCTGCACGGACGTCCCCGCCCACTTTGCAGTATCCAATACTTAGCCAGGTCCGACCCGGATTCAAATTCAAAGGGCATGTTTTCAACTACGTCCCGGCCTCCGGCCTTCACCATCAACCCGGCGCTCTCCTCATCCGTATACCGACGGGGCACATCAAAGCTGAATTCCGGATACCCATGGAAATGCATATCGATGGCGCCGCGCAGCAAGTCATCCGCTTTACCCATTTTCATTGCTCCTTTTAGGGGGATAAATGAATTGGATAGGAATTTCCTTTTTTCAATTCTAGGCACTCTAGCGCACTTTAGGCATTTTAGGCACTTTACCTGACAATCCCGGTAGTGATTATTTGGGCAGAGGGTAGTCGAACAGGAGGTGGGGGAGCATAAGGGGGATCATGGGAAATAACGCCATGATCGCCAGGTCAATGATCATGATAATGATGAACGGGATGGTGGCCCGCACCGCCTCGCCGTAGCGCACCCCTGCCAACTGGGTTGAAATGAACAGGTTCAACGCCACGGGAGGGATGATGCACCCCAGGCCCATGTTGGTGCAGAACAGGACCCCCCAGTGGATGACGTCCACGCCGACCTTGCTTAGGAGGGGCAGGAAGGAGGGCAGGAAGCCGAAGGTCATGGCCGGGGGCTCCAGGATCATGCCCAGGACGATGAAGACTCCGCTCACGATGAAGATCACCACGGTTTTATCGGTACTGATTCCGGTGATGAAATCCACCACATGGTGCGGCACCAGGTCCCGGGCCAGCATGAAACCGAGGAACGATGAGGTCGAGGCCATAAACAAAGTCATCCCGCTGATGTGGCCGGCATCCACCACTGCCCGGTAAAGGCGCCTGGGCTGGGCCGTCCGGTAAAAGAATGACAGCACCATGACGTAGCCCACGAGAACGGAGCCCACTTCCGCCGGGGTGAAAACGCCGCCGAGGATTCCCCCGACCAGGAGGACTACGGCGAATAAGCCGGGCAATGCCTTGAGAGTGCGGGGCAGGATCAATTCGCGGGGCACATGCTCCCGGGGGTAGTTATGGCGCCGTGCGTGGACCAGGACCACCAGCATGAAGCTTCCGGCCAGCAGGAACGCCGGCATAATGGTCGCCGCGGCCAGCCGGCTGACCGAGGCCATGGTGGCGGTGGCATACATCAGGATGGTGATGGCCAGGGGGGCCATCATCCCCAGCGTCCCCGCCGTCCCCTGGAGCGCCGCGCAGAAGCCGGCCCGGTACCCCCGCTGCTTCATCTGGGGGATCATCAGCGAGCCGATGGCCGCCGTGTCGGAGACGGCGGAGCCCGAGATGTCCCCGAAGAGGAAGCTCGCCACCACGTTGGCGGCCCCCAGCCCCCCGCGGAGGCGCCCCACCAGCACCTGGGCAAAATCCACGATGTACCGGGCCACACCCGCTTCGTGCATCAGCTTTCCCCCAGCATGAGCAGCGGGATGGCCATCAGGGCTATGATGCTGACCCCGTTGTAGATCTGCTCGGCCCCCACATTGAAGGGGACGTCTCCGACGGCGCCGACGTAGAAGGTAGCCATGAATCCCAGGGAGATCGCCACCGGCACTCCGATGAACATGGGCCCGAAGAGGGCGATGAGCATGACGATCGCCCGGGAAATGCCGGTGAGCTGCACAAATTGGCCGAAGGGCAGCATGACCAGGGAAACGAAAACCACCGCGATCAGCAGTTTGACGGCGGCCACCCAGGCCTTTCCTGCGGCGAGATTGCGGCGTGCCCAGTGAAGGTCCATGATCAGGCAGGCCACCGGTATGGAGAAAAAGGGGATGGTCATCGGTAAGCGGAGGGCATCGGTAATCATCTCGGCCATCACCGGGACGTGCTGGAAGCTTGAGACCGTCAGGGAAAACAGGTAACCGAGGGTGAGACCTTCAGCCAGCATACTCACTCCGGCTTGCCAGTCCGGAGGCAGCTTGCGAGTGATGAGGTCAAGATTCACATGCTTGTTGTGCAGATAGCCGGAGGCGATGGCCAGAAGCGTGCCCCAGATGAAGAAGATGAGCGCGACTTCGTCGGACCAGCTCAGGGACTGATTCAGCACATACCGGAAAAATACCCCCCCGAGCATGGTGAAGCCGAAGCCAACGGTGGCCATCACAAAAAAGAAGGTGCAGACCCGGTCCACACCATCGCTCAGCGCTACGACAGATCGTCCCCAGGCGGTCGAGGCGTCGGCAGGCGGAGGCGTGATTCCACCCTCCTCCATCGCTCCCATTTCTCCTCCTCTTACAGTCGAAGCCAAAAGAGCCGCCTCGACGGTGGCTCTCGTTGAACTCTGCGCCGCCGGTTCTCCTCCGTTCGGGAGAATGACCGACAGATCCAGCGGCCCCGGGGGTGGCTCAGGGACTGCGCTCCCCCACCCCCGAGGACCGGCCTAAACATTACTGGTTTTCGCCGCTGGCCTATCTACAGGAGACCTGCCTAGCGGGGGCTTAACTTATAGATCTCGTTAGCCACCCCGAGGTCGATCTTGCCCTTAAAGGCCTCGGCGATCTCTTTCCAAACCTTCTCCCGCACGGATACCCACTGCGCCATCTCATCTTTCGTTGGATAGTAGATGGGGACGCCGGCTTTTTCGTACTCGGCGATCGAAGACTTAACCTTGTCCCTCGCCCATTGCCCGGCCAGAGGCTTGACTTGAGCCGCGGCATCCAGGATGGCTTTCTGCTGGGAGGCGGTGAGCGAATCGAACTTCTTCCGGTTCATGTAAATGGGCAGAAGATTGAACCGGAAGCCGATGGCCGTATAATACTTGGTGACCTCGTATAGCTTTATGGACGCGCAAGGAGGCAGGGGGGTCGCCGCGTTGCCGTCAATCACGCCCTGCTGGAGCGCGGTGTAGAGTTGGCCGTATTGCACCGGAGTGGGGTTGGCGCCGTAGGCCTTCATCAAATTAATCTCCACCGGGGTGCTGGAGGTGCGAATCTTCATCCCCTTGATGTCGGCCGGGACTTTCGCCTGCTTGTTCCGGGTCATCAGGTCAGTGCCGCTGACCGGGGCGTCGTAGGTGTGGCTGGTGATCACCAGCACCTTGATCCCCAGGTCCTTTTCGAACTGGGCCAGCGCTTTCTTCCCGGCCGGATGGTTCTCCAGAACATCGATATAGGCCCGGTCATTCTTGAAGAGGAAGGGGAGGTCGAACTGGAGGTAGGCATCCGTGAAGGGTGCCAAATTAGGGGTGGCGGTAAAGCCGATATCAATGGTGCCGGCCTTTATGCCCGCCGCCAGCTGCTGTTCTACCCCGAGGGATTGGTAGAACGGTTGGACATTCAACTCGCCTTTGCTCAGCTTGGTCGCCAGCTCACACAACTTACCGATGGACAAGGCGGGTGCCGTCGTCCCTTCGGGGTCCGAGGCTCCGGCCCGAAGAACCACCGGTCCAGCCGCCTTGGCCGGGACGGCTGTGAAGAAAACCAGCATGCCCACCAGGGCGATGGATATAAGGATCCGTTTATCAACCAAGATCTTTGCCATTGTCCAGCCTCCTTTCAAGGCTCTTTTTTGAAATGTTCACATGCCTTCCTGTCGTCCTTCACTCGGTTAGGAGATCCAATTTTTCGGTCCGTCTCTGGGTCACCTCCTCCCTTCTCCCATCCGGCGGTTCAACGGTAGCAGTTCGGAGAGCGTTTCTGATTTGGTGAGTTGAGTATAGGAAAACGAGGTTTTAGGTCAAGGAAAAGGCTGCCTCCAATTGGGTGAGTTGAGTATAGGAAAACGAGGTTTTAAGTGTCAAGGAAAAAGGCCTGCCATCAGGATCGGCATCGCATCCCGTTTCTTTCGTTGGCAGGCTCCATCTCTCCACGGCGGGAAGGTGAAAGGACTTCTCAGACCGACACGCTCCGGATCTCCGCGCCGCCCAGGCTGCACAATATGCCGAAAGATTCGAAGTACCGAACCATCTCCAGCAATCGGTCCCGGGAGGGAGGCTCCACGTCAACGAGCTTATATTCCCTCCCCAGCCAGTCGTATTTTGATATTCCATACTTGTGGTAGGGGAGAAGGTTCAGCTCCCACCCGCCGGGCAAAGCTTTCAGGAAATGAGCCATGTCCCTCAGGTTTTGGCGGGAGTCATTCATCCCCGGCACGACCGCGAAGCGCAGGATGAGGTGCCTCTTGAATTCCAGGCAATAGGCGGCCGCTTTTCGGATATTTTCCAGGATTTGACGATTCGAACGACCGGTGAGTTTTTTGTGAATCAACGGATCGGAATGTTTGATATCGATAAAGGCCAGGTTGGTGTAGCTGAGGATGGCTCGAAAATCCTCCCATCTGCCGAAAGCGCACGTCTCAATCGCCGTGTGGATGAGCTTATCCCAGCACTGCCGCAGGATGTTGGCGGCGAAGGCGGCCTGCATCAGGACTTCACCCCCGGAAAGGGTCACTCCTCCGCCTCCTCGCCGGTAGAAGATGCGGTCCTTTCCCACCTTCTCCAGAACTTCCTCCACCGTCATCGTCGCCCCGCGCATCTCCCGGGCTCCCACCGGGCAGACCTTGGCACAATTCCCGCAGTTGGCGCACCTTTCAAAGTTGCGTCCGATCTTTCCTTCTTCATCCAGGAAAAGGGCCTGCTCGGGGCAGGCCGGCAAACAGGCCTGACAGGAGATGCACTTATGCTTGAGATAGACCAGGCTGGGCTCCGTCGTCTGACAGAGAGGGCTGCTGCACCACAGGCATCGGAGAGGGCAGCCCTTGAGAAACACCACCGTGCGAATGCCCGGCCCGTCTTCGAGCATATATTTGGTGGCGTTGAAAACGATTCCCCGCCCCCCCGAAGATCGATCAGGATTTTTCCTGCCAGACTTCATGGAGTGATGTTCTTTTCCCGCGTTAGGCAACCCGGGCGGCCCTTCTCCACCTTTTCCAATTGGATAAATGGCGGTTCAGGGGGGAAAGAAAATGGATTCCCCCTGATGAGGATTTCAGACGGGACGTTTGCCGCGGCGGCCCTCCGCGGCCGCCCTGGCAAACGAAGGGGACAGGGATGGTTCATTGGTTTTCTTATGAATTGAACCGATGCTCGGAGCGGGAAATAATATCGTCCTGGATGTCTTTCCCGATGTCCGTGAAGTAAGCGCTGTAACCGGCCACGCGGACCATCAGCGTGGGGTAATTCTCGGGGTGTTTTTGGGCGTCGATCAAGACCGACTTGTTGATACAGTTAAACTGAATGTGGGCGATGCCCAGGTCATTCAAGGCGGTGCGGATCAGGTTGGCGAACTTTTTCAGCCCTTCCCGCTTGAAATGCAAGTCGCTGAACTTGTCGTACAAGAGGTCACCCTCTTCAGATGCCGGGCTGAGTTTCCTGCTGGCTTTCATGTTACCCCCTTCTTCATAGGCACTCGCTCATCGCGGCGCGACCCGTTCGGTCTAGCTCGCGACCAGTTCGGACCTGGAAATCCACATGTTTAATATCGTCCCGTTGGTCTGCCCGGCATGGTCCAGCTTGCCGTAGGACTTGATCGCTGCGGTCGGTCCTTCTTTATCCGTATGTTGCTCCGCAGAAATCGTGTCGGCCAGCGGCACGCCGGCCTTCTTGCCGTTGGGTTGGGCCCAGGTTTTCTTGCCGAAGCTCACGTTGGCCGCAACCATTTGAATGGAAGGATCCATATAATGACCGAGATAGGTCTTATATTTTTTGGTCTCCAAAGCGTAAAAATCCAGGACCTCCCGCGCCAGCGAGTCCGGCCCGTCCAGGTCGTTGCCGTACTTGGGGGAATTTCGCAGCTTTTCTACCAACCGCTCATGGCCCTCGAAATTGGCGTCGATGGCCGATAAGAGTTCGTCCATGGTGATCTCTGGGTTCTCATAGACCATCGTCTTGATATTGTACAGCGAGTTGGCCACATCGGCTGTGGCCAAAACGGCCATGACCGGGCCCACATTCACGGGGGCCCCGCCTTCCTCCACGTCCAGGCCCTTCTCCATCGTACCCTTCGTCAAGAGGGTGTAAACGGGTTTGAAATGCTCTTCGGACCGGATCTTCTCGCCCACGATCATGTGAGCATGGGACTCCTTGATGGCGTAAGCCAGCTGAATCTTGAAGGCCTTGACAAACTCTTCAAAAGTCTTGAAATCCCGGGGATCTCCCGTCTGGGGACCACACTGCATCCCGGCCCCCCAGCCCGGGGCGCCCTTCGGTTTGACCCCGTTGTTCAACACCAGGCTCATCACCGCACTCATATTGAGCATACAACTGTCCGTGTGGCCGTACTGCATCCCTTGAACCCCGGGTTCCACGCAACCGATATAAGCCCCATACTCCCGTATTTGGTCGAAGGAGTACTTGCTCGGGCCGTTTAGGCCGGCGGCGCGGCCCATGAGCTGCTGCCAGAGGGTTTCACAGTTGAAGAAACTGGGATGTCCCATGCCCTGGGCGGCAAGCATGACGCCCTCATAAAGCAGATCATCCGGAGTCTTCGAGTGAAGCAGCAGGGATACGGAAGGGGAGGTCGTGTGAACTTCCCGCATGGCCTGGATCGCCAGGTAACTCACCTTATTGGAGGCATCGTTGCCAGATCGGTCAACCCCTCCCACATCGAGCTGCTGGAACCTGAAATAACCGCGTCCGTTGATCGCCAATTGGGTGGGGGTCACGTCGACGATGTTCGTCAATTTGATGTAGAATTCCTCCAGCATTTCCCTGGCTGAATCTTCATTCAGGCGCCCCGCTTCAGCATCGGCCTTGTATAAAGGGTACATATATTGGTCAAAACGACCCAGGCTGTTCGAGGGGCCGGTGCCGTCGATACTCAAAAGCAATTGGACAAACCACACCGTTTGGAGGCCCTCATAAAAAGTCTTTGGAGGGTTCCAAGGCACCCGGCTTAACATGACGGCGGCTTCTTCCAGTTCCTTCTTGCGGACCGCATTCTTTTCCGCCCTGGCCTTTTGGGCGGCTCCCGCGGCGTATCGCTCCCCGAGGGTCCGGATGGCCTCCAGGACAGCTACCAGGCCTTCATAAAAATCCTTTTTGTCGATCGACTCGGGTTCATTGGGATCCAAGTCCTTCAGCAGTCTTTGGGCCTTTTCGTGGTAGCCCTTGAAGCCGGTCTGGAAGAGGCCCGGAAAATCCGGCAGGAAATGGGACCCGGCGTTGTGGAGGTAGTTGCCGACATAGGCGATCCCGCTGCCTTGCATTTTTTCAGGAAAAGGAACCCGCTTGGACCACTTCGCGACGCAGGTTCTCGGCGCCCAGTAGGGGAGATGGACCTCGCTCAGCTCTTTCTTGTCCTCTTCATCGATTTCGAAGGGGTCGTAGGTTCGGGTCGGGATGATATCCAACTCCTCTACCATCCAGTGGGCGTGTTGTTCGATAGAAACGTTTTCCGTTCGGGGTTTCTTCCCTTGCCAGCCCAGAATTCTCTCGTGGTCATAAATCAGGACCGGGAGGGTGGCGATCGTTTCCGCCATGGCGAAATACATCTTTCGTTTTTCGCTGCACCCTTCCATTTCCTGGTAGATTTTGGTGAAGCAACGCGTCCGATGGAGGTCCAAAGAGGGCCGGAAGGAATGGAGCAATCGATTGAGTTTCCGGACCCGCTCCGTGCCCCCTACTTCAGCCGTCTTACTGTCCCTCCATTGCATCGCGATCTTCGTGCCGATCTTCCGAATCGGCTCCGCTTCCGCCATCATCCACCTCCCAGGGCAAAACTTACAATGTATCCGGGGTTAAGCCCTTAGCGCTCAACCAAAAATCTTTTTCCCCGCCCATGAGCAGGTCAAGGCCTGCACCCGTCTTATCCATTTATCATATTCTAACCGATTTTTCATTTTTTGCAAACCCCGATAAGCATATCTGCATCCTTATCTTTTCAATCTCCTGGTTATCCTGCCTACCTCAAATCCAGACCCTCTTCGGAGCTTTCGGGCAATGATTACCTGCGGGACTTTCAGCAGAAGCAGGTCTCCTTCCTTCATGTGCTGGCGATAGCTCTTGAGGACATGGAAATTCTGGGTGGCCTTCCCATCTTTTTTCAGAAGCAGACGATAAAAGGTGTAGTCGATTTCCAGGAGGCCGAAATGCTCGAAGTATTCAGCTACACTTTCAACCGGGAGGGTTTCTTCGTTGAAGGTTTTGTCCCCGACTTTGTGGCTCCTACGGGTAATCCCCTTTTCGTATCGCCCTTCTGAATAAATCTGCCCGATCCATCCGGCATAACGATCACTAGCGGTTCCGATGAGAATCGCCGGATGAAGGTCGCGAAAGCGATATGGATTCGGGTGTAAATCAGCGGTTGTTCTCATCTTGCGCCCCGCATCACCCTTTGAAGGGCTGTTTCTTTTCGTATTCGGCAGCAGCGGCCTCGACAGTCGCAAACACAGCCCCGCTATCTTTTAGCTTTCTGATTAGCTTTTCCAGGATCAACATACGCCCGCCGCGTCCGATCACATACGGATGGAAGGTGTAGATGATCACTCCCCATTCCATGGTTTTCTTCATGTAGTTGAAATCGTTGATCCAGTCTTCGAGCACCAGTTTCGTGTTCATCAGCCCTGGCAGGATCCAATCCTTGGTGCGGATGAATTCGAAATGCGGATGGTCATCGAGGGTCCAGCTGACCGGCATCTCAATCAATTTGGTGGTCTTGCCAAATACCGCCGGCTTATCGAGGGTGATCAAATCGCCCTGGCGCACACGATAGGGCGTGAAATCGTTGCCCATCATGCTGCTGTCGTAGATGAAACCATGCTTGAGCAACAGTTCCACCGAATGAGAAGAAAGGTCCCAGGATGGCGAGCGGTAGCCGCGCGCGTAGCGCCCGGTAAGCTTTTTGATCTGCTCGTTGGCGCGTACGAGCCCGTCTTCTTCCTCCTGGCGGGTTAGCAGGGCCGGCGGCACGTGGCTCCAGCCATGGTGGGCGATTTCGTGGCCCGCATCGTATACCTGCTTGCATCGATCGGGATAGGTCTCCAGGGTGTGCCCGGGAATATACCACGAGCTAAGGATACGGTATTTTTTCAGGAGTTGGAGGATCCGTGGGGTTCCCACATCGGCGCCAAATTCCCCGCGCGACACAGGTGTAGCGGAAGTCATGCCCCGCGCGATGAAACCGGACATGGCATCAAAATCGAAGGTCAGGCAAACAAGGTGTCGTTTCATTTTGGTCTCCTTTAAAGACCGGATGAATGAAGCTGCACAATGCTGTGGGTATCAAACTTTCGAGGCGGTACCGTCGAAGGCGCAATGAGGGACAGTCATGAAATTATGAATTTCTCTTATCAGCAAATTCCAAATTCTCACTTACCGCAAATTCCTCTCCTCGCCTAACAGCCCGGCAAACCCCAGGCTGCGTTATACCCAGCCTCGCGCCAAATGATACGATGAGGGGTACCGGGCGCATCAATCCATGATTTCCGTCGCATAATCAAGCCTATATCACACCCGCTCAGAGGGAGAAAGTTATATTTTCATGACCATCCCCTTATCCGTCCTAAGGTCTCACCGTAAGGGAAGGGTAACCCATTCGGGTTTTCAATCAGCGGCCTGAATGCAACTCGAAGATGGTCACTTCCGGCGGAGCCAGGAAGCGGATGGGCGGGCCCCAGGTCCCCGAGCCCCGGCTGACATAGAGGATGGCCTGGTTGGAAAGCTGGAATAAGCCGGAATTGTAAGGAAAGAAGAACCGGGAAAGGACAACGAAAGGAAAGATCTGGCCCCGGTGGGTGTGCCCGGAGATCTGTAGGTCAAAGAGGCCGAGAGATTCCTTATCGATCACCGGACGATGTTTCAGGAGAATGGTGAATTTATCCCGGGGGAGGCCGCCGAGGAGATCTCTTTCTGAGACATTCTCTTCATAGTAGAGGCCCGTTGGATCATTGACTCCTGCCATATTGAGGACCCCGCCAATGGTGATCCCTTTTCCTCGGAGAAGTCGAAAGCCAGCACGCTGGGTAAAATCCAACGCCTGCCGCAGGCCTGCGTAATATTCGTGATTCCCGGTAATGGCAAATTTCCCCAGCCTGGGCTGAATTTCCTGGAGAAGTTCGGTTAACCCGTCGAGGTGATTAATCTGGGCGTCCACCAGGTCGCCGGTTGAAATGAAGATGTCAGGGTTTTCCATCTTCACCTTCTGCAGGATTCTCCTTAACCGTTCCTCCCGAACAATCATTCCCAGGTGGACATCCGATATCTGAGCGATCTTCAGGATGCCGATATCTTTGGGGATTTTTGGACTCTTCACGATGACCCGCTCCGTGCGAATATTCCAAGCTTCAAAATGTCCATAAACTCCCGCGGCCAAGGCGAAAAAGAAAGGGATGAAGAACCGTAAAGTCAAGGACGGAGCCCCGATTTCTTTTTTCAGGATGAGACCGCCGAGGTAAAGGATGAGGCGGTAACCATCGATCGCCACGGAGCCGGCGAAGAACAGAAAGGCAAATCCCATCCAAGTGTATCCCACGTAAGCGGTCATTCGGGCGAGAGACTCGTAGCCATGCTTCTCCAAGAACCAAACGAGGAGAGGAGAAACGACCATGAGCAACATGAAAAACAGAAGTAAAATGCTGGAAAGGATCGTCAAAGAAAAGGCATCGCGGATCTTAGTAAAGATGTAGTAATGGAGACTGGTATACAGGGAGAAAAAGGTGAGAAAAAATAGGCTCATTGAATTTCTGTTTGACCTTCGTTTCTGGTCGACGATTCAATGCCGTCCGGAAATAATTATAGCCTCACAGGACAAGGGAGTAACCATTTTCCCCAGGCAAAGAAACTCTATTATCAACCTCCTGGCCAGTTAGAGGCGATGACTTTAATCATCCCACCGGCAGGAAAAAATTCTAAGGAAAGGAGAGTGAGAGAAATGTCGCTTCAAGCCAGGCTGGATATAGCGGGAGCCCTGCACTATATCATTCTGCGGGGCGTCGAAAAATTCAAATCTTCATGGACGACCAAGATCGGGAGACCTTGGTCACGCGCGCGGTTGAAACTCAAACCAGACTCATAGCATGTGCCTTGGAACAACCGGGGAAAAAGCACCGCCTTCCCCTTTGCATTTCTATCGTCTTAGATGGATGATTCGGGGTTCAAAAATGCCCTCTAAGGTCCCCAAATAACACTTTTCCGTGGTGTTCTTGTGCATAATCCGATATTTAGCCAGGTCCGACCCGGAAGCAGGAAGCGCGGAAGCGGAAGCGATTTCCTTGTCATCTCTTTCATTGCAGAAGACTTCCGAATTAAGGGCTATTTCTGTTTTTTCTCCTTGACACGTAGAATGTTTTTCTTTTAAGCTAGCCTTAAATTACGATACCTTACGATATTTGTGGCAAACGTTTGCAAAAATTAACCATAAAAGATATCGCAAAACTTTGCGGCGTTTCTCCCTCGCTGGTTTCTCGGACCCTTAACAATAAGAGCGGGGTGAGCAAGACGAAGAGGGAGAAGGTCCTAAGCGCGGCGGCTCGCCTGGATTACTCTCCCAATCTTTTTGCCAAAGGTTTGGTAACCCAGAAGAGTCATATCCTGGGGATCATGATCCCTCAGCGTTCCGAATTCGCCATGTCCAATCCTTTTTTCCCTCAGATCATTCAGGGGATCGGGAAGATCGCCACCGCCCATGGCTACCATCTCCTCATCTCCTTCCTGGATGGCAAGAACACCCGGGAGCCTCTCTATAAAACGAATTTGGCAAGCGGGATCATCGTCCTGGGGAACCTGCTCGAAGACCCCGATATTTATGAGCTGGAGAGAAGGGCCTTGCCGGCCGTCTTGATCCCCGGGCTCCTCCGGCAATCGCCTCTTCCGAGCGTGGATATCGACAATGTGGCGGCCGGATTTATGGCGACCGAACATCTCCTTTCCCTCGGTCATCGGCGGATCTCCTTTTTGAACGGGATCAAGAATTCCAAATACAGCGTGCAGCGCCTTCAAGGGTACCAGAAGGCGTTCCAGCAACATCGTCTTTTTTATGATGAGCGGTGGATCGTCGAAACCAATTTTTCGGAGATGGCGGGATATAAACGAGCGATGGAAATTTTTTCGTCGCAGGAATATCCCACGGCGGTCATCTGTGCGGCCGACATCGTCGCCATCGGGGCCCTGTCCGCGATGAAGGAAAAGAACTTGCGGGTTCCGGACCAAGTCTCGGTCGTGAGTTTCGGGGATATCCCTCTGGCCGGGATGCTGGAAACCCCCTTGACCTCCGTCCGGATCCCGTTCATCGAAATCGGAGAGAAGGCGTGCCGCCTGTTGATTGACTGGATTCGAGAGGGAACCCTTTCCGAAAAGGATCGCATGTTTTCCGTAGAGTTAATGGTTCGTCAAACGACCAAATCCATCCAACCGAAATAACCAAAAGGAGGGGCCATGGGTATTCGTACGGAACAGCAGTATTGGGACAGTATTCGCAAGCAGAAACCAAAGGTCTATATCATGGGGGAACAGGTGGAGAAGGTGATCGATCATCCCTTAATTCACGGATCCGCGAGCGGGGCGGCGCTCACCTTCCGCTATGCCAACGAACCGGCAACCCGCGACCTCTTCACCATTCACTCCCCGTTGGTCGATGAACCGGTGAACCGCTATGTTTCCATTCACAACACCATCGAGGACTTGATGGATAAGGTGAAGCTGATCCGCTTCGTGGCCCAGAAAACGGGAGAGTGCGCTCAGCGCTGCATGGGCTGGGATGCGCTGAATGCCGTTTACAGCACTTCCTATGAAACCGACCGGAAGTATGAAACCCCTTACCACTCCCGTTTCAAGGAGTACCTGAATTGGGTGCAGAAAAACGACGTTATGGTCCACGGGACCATGACCGATCCCCGGGGCGATCGCAGCCTGAAGCCGGCCGCCCAGAAGGATCCCGACCTTTACCTCCGGATTGTGGAGCGGCGCAAAACCGGGATCGTGGTCCGGGGCGCCAAGAGCCACCAGGGCGGGATCCTCAACCACGAAGAGTTCCTGGCGATGCCTTCGGTCTCCTTGCGCCCCGAGGATAAAGATTATGCCGTTTCCTTTGCCCTCCCGGTGGATACGAAAGGGATCACGTATGTGTTCGGCCGCCATTCCATGGATGACCGGCTCCTCGAGGGGAATCAGTTCGACATGGGGAACACGAAGTTCGGCCGCTACGCCATGTGGCTCTTTTTCGAAGATGTCTTTGTTCCCTGGGAACGGGTTTTCCTGTGCGGCGAGATCGAGTTCGCCAGCATGATCGTGGAACGATTTGCCGGTCTGCACCGGCAGAACTACGGAGCCTGTTCGGCGGGAGGGATGGACGTGCTCATCGGAGCGACGTCGCTCATTGCGGAATACAACGGCATTGCCAATGCTTTCCATGTGAAAGATAAGCTCGTCGAGATGTGCGCCCTCAATGAGACCATGTACCAAGGATCCCTGGCCTGTTCATCCCAGGGAGAAATCACCCCATCCGGCGTTGCGGTCATGAATAGGCTTCTCTCCTATGTGACCAAGCTCAACGTGACCCGCTTCCCCTATGAGATCGCCCGGCTGGCCCAGGACATCTGTGGGGGGATCATCGGAACCATGCCCTCGGAGAAGGACTATCGGAATCCGGAGGTCGGCCCCCTGATCGAAAAGTACCTTAAAGGGGTGGCCAGCGTTCCCACCGAGCATCGCATGCGCATGATTCGCCTCATCGAGCGGATGACCTGCGGTCGAACCCTCCTGGTTTGCATGCACGGTGCGGGGTCGCCCTTCGCCAACAAGATGATGATCGGCCGCTACACCGACATGGAAGAAAAAAGGATTTTCGCCCGGGATATTGCCGGCGTTCCCGAACCTCCCTCTCAAGCCGCGCTTTCTTCCGGCTCGGCCAAACCCTTAAAACCTTAGAACGCGGATCTGAAGGGTTCTAGGTATTTGATGAACCTTCTTTAAACCATTGGATTCACAAAATGAATACCCGGAGACTTTGGGGAAAGACGGCGATCATTACCGGGTCGTCCCGTGGGCTTGGGCGGGCCATGGCCGTCGCGTTGGCCGAGGAGGGCGCCCCTCTGGCCCTCAGCGATGTGGATTTGGAGAATACGCAGCGAACGGCTCAAAAAGTTAAGGAATTGGGCCGAGACGCCTTGGCCTTGAAAGTGGAGGTTTCCAAATAGGGCGAAGTGCAAGGGCTGATGGAATGGGGAGGGGAAGGCAAGAAATGGCCTCAGCGATCTCGGCTTTCTCTGCGGTCTCTGCGTTTCTAAAATGCAAAAAAAAGGAGGGAAACATGAAAGGGATGGTTAAAAAGGGTCTGGTCCGGGTAGGCATCATTTTTCTCGTTTGCTTCATGGCCGGTGGAATCACTGCGGGACCTGTGACGGGGGCGGAAAAGTACCCGGACCGGCCGATCAACCTGATCGTACCGTATGCTCCAGGGGGAGCCGCCGACCTTGGCAGTAAGGTCTTGGCCGAAAAGATGGCCGAGTTTTTAGGACAGCCCATCATGAGCCAGTACAAGCCGGGCGGGGGCGGGTCCCTAGGGGCGGCCTTTGTGGCTAAGGCCAAACCGGATGGGTATACCGTCCTGGTGGGAAGCTCGACCCCCCTCGTCCTTTCGCCCATCGTAAAAAAAATGGATTACCGATGGGAGGATTTCCTTTACATGGGAATTTACGGCGGGACTCCCATATGGGTACCGGTAAAGAAAGATGCTCCATGGAGCACGCTGAAGGACCTGGTGGACGCCGCCAAGAAATCGCCGGGGAGTGTGATCGTGGGCTCCTATGGAAAGCTCACCGCCGCGGATTTTGTCATCGAGATGCTGAGCAAACAAGCGGGAATCAAGCTCACCCATGTGCCTTATAAATCGACGGCGGAAGCGATCAGCGCCATGCTGGGCGGACATGTGCAGGCATCCTTTACGACCGGGGCAGGGGGACTCCTCGATTCCGGGTCGATCAAAATCATCGGGGTGGCCACCGATCAGAGGCTCGAGCCCCTTCCCGATATTCCGACCTTCAAGGAGATGGGGTACCCGATCTCCCTATCCGCCTGGTACTCCTTGTGTGTGCCCAAGGGAACGCCGAAGGGGGTCGTCGATACCTTAGTCGCGGCCCAGGAGAAGGCCTTCGCCAAATACGGCCAAGAGATTAGAGCAGGAATGGCCAGGGTGGAAGTATGGACGTCTCCCCACACGCCCCAGCAGACCGCCGCCCGGTTTTCCCGGGAATACGATCTGATCTACAAGGTAGCCTCAGAGATTGGGGTGGTAGCCAAATAGCTCCTAACGGTCCCGGGGAGTCCAGGGGGTTCCCCGGGACGCATCCCATCGTCGGGAAAGCCTTTTTCAGGGTCTGCAAAGGAGCCTTCAGGAAATGAAAAAATATGACCAGATGAGCAGCTTACTATGGTTGGCCTTTGCCTTCTATATCGGCATTGAGTCCTTGCGGCTGCCTTTGGGTTCATGGCGGGATCCGGGGCCCGGGTTCTTGCCATTGGGGGCGGGAATCGGTCTGGCCATCTTGTCGCTCACGGTTTTTTCCCAGGCTCGATTCCGGACGGAGGAAAGGACTCGCAAGGGATGGTACTCCCAAGAGAGATGGAAGAGCCTCCTGGTCATCCTCGGCGTTTTGTTCGGCTATGCTCTG
Organism: uncultured delta proteobacterium; assembly: GCA_963802665.1. Classification (GTDB taxonomy): domain Bacteria; phylum Desulfobacterota; class SM23-61; order SM23-61; family SM23-61; genus SM23-61. The sequence continues at coordinate 65,104 of CAWDJO010000008.1, forward strand.
TTCCTGGATTTCCTGGGATTCCTGGTCAGCACCTTCCTTCTTCTGGTCATGCTTTTTCGGTTCGTGGAGCCCCAGCGCTGGGTCGTGGCCATTGGGGGCAGCGCCTTGGCCTCCATTGCTTCCTATATCGTCTTTGAGGTTTGGTTGAAAACTCAGCTTCCCAAGGGCATCTTCGGGATTTAACCATGGAATTCTTTGATAATCTCTATATGGCCTTTTCCATTGCCGCTCAGCCCAACAACCTGTTTTTCTGCTTCTTGGGCGTTCTGATCGGCACCCTCGTCGGGGTTTTGCCCGGGTTGGGGCCCGTGGCCACCATTTCCCTTCTCCTTCCTTCCACCTTCCATATCACCCCTGTGGCGGCGCTCATCATGTTGGGAGGAATCTATTATGGGGCTATGTACGGCGGATCCACGACTTCCATTCTGGTCAATATCCCCGGAGAAGCCGCTTCGGTGGTTACCTGCCTGGACGGCTACCAGATGGCCCGCAAGGGGCGGGCGGGGCCGGCCCTGGGGATCGCGGCCTTCGGCTCTTTCATTGCGGGTACGATGGCCGTTATCCTCATCATGCTCATCGCCCCGCCCCTGGCGAATTTGGCCTTGAAATTTGGTCCGCCGGAATACTTCACCCTGATGTTTTTGGGATTGACCGTTTTGACCTATCTCGCGAGCGGATCCATGGTAAAGGCCTTGATGATGGCCTGCGTGGGCATCTTCCTGGGAACCATCGGGACCGATACCATCTCGGGGTTGGAGCGGTTTACCTATCGCAGCTATACCCTCATGGACGGGCTGGGCCTCGTGCCCGTCATCATGGGACTCTTCGGGATCTCCGAAGTCCTGTTCAACATCGACGAGCAGGCGACGGAGAGAGAGGTATTCAAAACCAGAATCTCCAATTTGCTGCCGACCCGGGAGGACTGGCGGGTCTCGCTCTTCCCCATGATCCGGGGCAGCCTCGTCGGTTTTTTCCTCGGGATATTGCCGGGGGGAGGGGCGGTCATCGCCTCCTTCGGCGCCTATGCCCTGGAAAAACGAATTTCCAAACATCCGGAAAAGTTCGGGACCGGCGCCATTGAGGGGGTGGCCTCCCCGGAGTCGGCCAATAATGCCGCCAGCCAGGGGGCTTTTATCCCTTTGCTAACCCTGGGAATCCCGGCGAATGTCGTCATGGCCATTCTTCTGGGAGCGCTTCTGATCCATGGGATCAAACCCGGCCCCCTTCTCATGAAGCAGCACGGAGACGTCTTCTGGGGGGTGATCGGGAGCATGTATCTCGGTAACGTAATGCTCCTCATCTTGAATTTACCCCTCATCGGGATCTGGGTCCGGATCCTCAAAATCCCCTATCCGATCCTGTTCCCCCTGATTCTGCTTTTCTGCCTGATTGGAAGTTACAGCCTGAATAACAACGTCGTGGAAGTGGCGATCATGATCCTATTTGGCATCGTGGGCTTTCTGATGAAAAAGTTCGAGTACGAGGGGGCTCCGATGATCTTGGCCTTTGTCCTGAGCCCCCTGATGGAAAACGCCCTCCGGCAATCCTTGATTATGTCCCACGGCAGCTTTACGATTTTCGTTACCCGGCCGATCGCCCTATTTTTCTTTGCTGGAGCCATTTTCCTGCTCGTTTCCCCGCTTATTCCCGGGCTGAAAAAACGACCCAAAGGAGGAGATATCGGTTGAAGAATGTCCCGGATCCCCTGAAGAATGAATTTCAAGTTCTGGATGCCCTGCTCAACCCGAAGAGTATTGCCTTATTCGGAGCTTCGAACCAGCCCGGGAAGGTCGGCTATGTCTGTCTCAAAAACCTCCAAGGGGCCTATCCTGGAAAGATTTATCCCATCCATCCCGAAGAAAAAGAAATCCTCGGGCTGCCGGCCTATTCGAACCTGGATCAAGTCCCGGGCCCGATTGATTTGGCCTTTATCATTGTACCGGTGGAAGCAGTGCGATCCGTAATCGACCAATGCGGGCGGAAAGGAGTCCCCGGCGGAGTCCTTATTACCTCGGGGTTTGCGGAAGTCGGGCCGGCGGGAAAGGCCCTTCAGGACGAGGTCGCGCAGCGGGCCAAAGGGTGGGGTCTTCGCCTGATGGGGCCCAACTGTTTCGGGGTGCTCAACTGTACCGCCAAGCTCAACGCTTCCATTGCCGTGATCATGCCCGAAGGGGGCGGGAAGATTTCTTTTGTGGTGCAAAGCGGGGCCTATGGAATGGCCGTCTGCGCTCTGGCGCGGGATCACCACTTAAAGGTAGCCAAGATCGTCGGGTTGGGGAATAAATGTGACCTCAAGGATGATGAAATCCTGAGGTATTTGGCGGAAGACCCCGAAACTCAGGTCATCGGTTTTTATTGTGAATCCATCGAAGAGGAATCGGCGTTCTTCGCCGAGGCGAAGCGACTTTCCCTTCGCAAGCCGATTGTGATCTGCAAACAGGGGAGGACCCCGGAGGGCCAGCGGTCCATCCAGTACCACACCGCAACGGCTCCCGGCTCCTTCGCTCTCCAGCGGGCCGCCTTCGAGGGGGCGGGGATGATCCGGGTCGCCAACGGCGTGGAAATGTTCCAGGTGGCCAAGGCATTGGCCTGGCAGCCCCTCCCGCAAGGGGATCGCGTGGCGATCGTCACCAATTCGGGGGGAACCGCGGTGGAACTCACCGATTTTTGCGCGGAAAAAGGCCTCTCGGTGCCGGAACTTTCTTCCAACCTTCAGGAAAAGCTAAAATCCCTGATGCCGGCCTACGCCACGGTGAAAAATCCAGTGGATATGACCACCATCTGGCCGAGGTTTGTCGAGGTATACCCCAAGTGTATCGAGTCTTTCTATGAATCCCCGGAAATCGACATCGTCATACCCATCCTGCTTCACCGGTCGGCCATGATGCGGGAGGTATCCGCGGCCGTTCGCGATGCGGTCCACCGCTGTCAGCGGGAAAAGGGGATCCGGAAGCCCACTTATGTCTGCTGGGCCTCGTCGCGGGAATATATCGCGAACATGGAGATCCTGGAATCGGGGGAAATCCCGTGTTTCGAGTGGCCCGAACAAACCTCGCGGGTGGCGAGTTTAATTTACCAATATACCGGGTTTCGGAATAGAAAAGGCTAAGCAAAGCGCCCGCCTTGGCAATTTTCCCAAATCTAAACCCCTTGGCAATGGGGGACGGTCATGAAATTATAAATTTCTCTCAGCAGGAAATTCCATGTTCTCACTTACTGCAAATTCCTCCCCTCGCCTAACCGCCCGGCAAACCCCAGGCTGCGTTATACCCAGCCTCGGCCCAAATGATATGATGAAGGGTACCGGGTGCATCAATCCGTGATTTCCGTGGCATAATCAATCCTATATCACACCTGCTCAGAGAGACATAATTATATTTTCATGACCGTCCCCTACCCTATTATAGATTCCCACATTCTTAGGGAATCAAATGAAAAACCCCGCCAGCAGAGCACATTGGACAGTAAAGAACAAGAGATGAGTGGAAAGCCTTTTAATAATTAAAAATAAAAGAAATCAGTAAAGCCATTCTTAATAAAATAATAACTTGACTACCTTCCCCATATTTGCTAGTATTTTCCGCGAGAAGGGGTCAAGTCTGCTCTTGACTCATTTTAACTTTTCGAATAGAGTGAGCCTATGTCTCGGCCTCTTCGGATCGAATTTTCCGATGCCTGGTATCATGTCCTGAACCGCGGACGACGGCGCGAATCGATTTTCCAGGAAACAAAGGATTACGAGATCTTCCTCCAAACCGTTCAGGAGGCCTGTGAATTCTGGCATCTTCGGGTCGCCGCCTTTTGTCTCCTATCCAACCACTATCACCTCCTGGTTCAGACCCCAAACGCGAATCTTTCCCGGTGTCTGAGGCATATCGACGGGGTCTACACCCAAAGATTTAATCGCCGCCATGGCCACGATGGTCCCTTATTCCGAGGCCGGTACAAGGCCCTGCTCATCGAAGCCGATCCGTATCTTCTTCAGCTCGTCCGTTATATTCATCGCAACCCTTTGGAGGCGGGATTGGCGAAGACCCTGAATGATTACCCTTGGAGCAGCCACCAAGGCTACCTTTCCAGAAGTTCCAAATGGAAATGGCTTTATAAAGACGGGGTTTTGGACATGCTTGCGGCCAAACCTGCGGAAAGGATTGAAGCCTACCGTAGATTTGTCGGGCGGGAAGATAGTGAGGAATTACGGCAATTATTCTCCCGGAAGCGTTGGCCGGTTATTTTGGGGTCGGAGAATTTTATAGCCCGGCTGAGGGGGAGATTTTTTCCGAGGAAGGCCGATTCCGAGATTCCGCAGCGAAAGGAGCTGGCTCCGGGTTTGGATCTATTGGTAGGGGTTGTTTCAAGAAGTTACGGGGTTGAGGGGAAGGATTTATCTTATTCTAGGCGGGGGCATGGAAATGAGGCAAGGAATGTGGCAATCTATCTTACGAGACGACTGAGGGGGGATCGACTGAAGGAAATTGGGGAGGCGTTCAAAATCGATCGGTATAGTACGGTTAGCACAATTGTGGAGAGGATGAAGGTTCGGATAGAAAGAGATGAAAGGCTACGGAAAAAGGTTGACCATCTCATGTCAACCATCCAAATGAGTCAAGAGCAGACTTGACCCCTATCTCGGACCCCTATCTCGACGCGTTGAGAAATCCCTCCCGGGAGCCTTACTCCCGTTCTTTTAGCATAGAAGTAATTGCGCGTTTTAGACTGGGCAGGTCTCGCTCAACGATTATCCACACTCTTTCAAGATCCACCCCCAGATATCCATGGACGAGCACGTTCCGAAAACCGGAAATCTTATACCAATCCACCTCGGGATGGGCTTCCTTGGCAGCATCCGACAGACGCTGGGTTGATTCCGCCATTGTTTGGAGATTCCTCATAACTGCGTCCTGGATCAGCGTGGAAGCCAGGAATGCATTTTTACCACCGCCGGCGGTGTATTTCTCAGCACGTTCAATGCACTCGCGGATGTGAATCAAATAAAGCTTATCGTCCTTCATAGGGGCCGTGCTTCCGCTAGAACACGATCGCGAATGTACCAGTGCAGTCCCTTCTCGGTAACGATGTCTACTTCAAGGCCCAATAGGTTCTGCAGATCCATTACCAGCCCCCCGACATCTAAAAGGCTGCGGTCAGGCTCCAGATCCACCAGGAAATCAATGTCACTGCTTGGGCCGCTTTCATCGCGCACTACTGAGCCAAAGATACGCACGTTGTACGCTCCCCGATTAGCGGCGATGCTTAGGATTTCTTCTCTCTTTTTCTTTAAAAGCTCTTTGGTCCCCATTGGAAACGATAACCTCAAAACGGCTAAATAAATCAGTGATCCTTAGACTGGTTTTAGCGAGTGATTGGTGGAGGCAAAGGGATTCGAACCCTCGACCCCAGCGTTGCGAACGCTGTGCTCTCCCAGCTGAGCTATGCCCCCACCGGAAAAAAGACGGATGTTAGATGCTGGATACTGGATACTAGATACTGGATAAGACTGGTTACTCGTTATTCGTTATTAGTTATTAGTTACGGCTCAAAAAAACAGATACTGGATACTGCATTCTGGATTCTGGATCCTGGATCCTTAATTCAAAATCCCAGCCCAAAAGCGTCCAGCAATCAGCTCTTAGCTATGAGCCAAATTGCTATGAGCTACATTGCTATTATTAATCGTATACCAAATTGAAAAGTTCGACAATCTCTTTTTCCGTGGGGATGCGGGGGTTCACCTGGGGGGTTCCGGAGGCCAGGCCGTCTTTGGCCATCTGAACTAGAACCTTCAGGTATTCTTCCCGCTTGATCCCCAGGCTGCTAAGTTTCGGAATCTGGATGTCCTGGCACAGCTTTTTGACCGCCTCCACGGCCTTCTGAGCAGCCTCCACGGCAGACAGGTGGCTCACCTCTTCCCCCATGGCTTTGGCGATGAGGGCAAATTTCTCGGGTACGGCCACCCAGGTGAATTCCATGACCCGGGGAAGGCAGATCGCGTTGGCCAATCCGTGGGGCACGTGGAAATAAGCCCCCAGCGGACGGGCCATGCCGTGGGCCAGGGTCGTTCCATTGTTGGCAAAAGTGAAACCGGCCAGCAGCTGCCCCAGCAGCATATCGCTCCTCGCCTGGATGTCTTTCCCGTTGGCCCAGGCCTGTCGCAGGTTCTGGCTGATCAGTTCGATGGCCGGGAGGGCGAAGTACTGGATCATGGGAGGCGAGCCGTAGCCCTGGTTGGCCTCCCGCATGGAGATGAACCCTTCGATGGCATGGGTCAGGGCATCCATTCCGCTGGATGCCGTGATTCCCGGCGGCATGGAAAGGGTCAGCAAGGGATCTTCGACGGCTTCTTCCGGGATGTTCAGCGGGCTGTGGACGATGAATTTGACCTTCCGCTCCGTATCGGTAATCACCGCGCCCCAGCTTACTTCCGATCCCGTGCCGGCGGTCGTGGGAATGGCGATCAGGGGAGCTTTGGGTTTCTTAATTTTCCCCCGCCCTTCGTAATCCTGCAGGCGGCCCCCGTTGGTAGCCAGAACCGCAATCCCCTTGGCCGCGTCTATACAGCTGCCCCCGCCCAGGGCGATGATCACGTCGCAGCCTTCTTTTTTATAAATACTCCAGGCCTTCTTGAACCTGCTGGGTCGTCGGCTCGGTTACCACCCCGTCGTAAATCACCGGCTGCAAGCCCGCCCTGGAAAGGGTTTGGGAGATCTTCTCGATGATTCCCGAGGGTCCTAAGATCCGATCGGTTACGATCAAAACTTTTTTACCCCCATACCCCTTGGCAATCTCCCCTGTTTTTTCAGACGCCCCCAACCCGAAATGAACGCCCCGGGGAAATCGAACCTGGTAAGATCTGAGGAAGTCCATCTTCTCATCCTTTCTGGTTGCTGGTTACCGTTCATCAGGGTTCGGTTGCCGGTTGCCGGTTACTGGTTGCTGGATTCCTCGATTACAGCCTAAGAACGATGAACTCGTATGAAGCCGAATTTCCATAAGATTTGTCATTCCGGCGAAAGCCGGAATCAGTTTTCTCAAGATGTTCTGGACCCCGGCTTTCGCCGAGGTGACGATCCAAGAGACTTATTACAAGACCAGCAAGATCTGGAGGAGGGATAAAACAGCTTTCTTGTTGGCGATTAACCGCAGACTTCCTTGATAACCTGGTAGAGGACCCGGGTGCCGAAGAGCAGGTCTTCGGCCGAGATCCGCTCGTTGTGGCCGTGAACCCGGCTCAAGTATTCTGAAAGGTTGGCCATGGGCATCATGGGCTGGAACCCGTAGGCCACAACTCCCTTGTCCCGGAAAAACCTGGAATCGGTCGCCCCGGTGAGCATGGTGGGAATCATCTTGGCCTTGGGGTCCGTCTCTTTCAGGACTTTATCCAGGGCCCTATAAAAGGGATTATCCGAAGGCGATTCGGATGCCGGCGAGGTCTGGAGGATCTCAATCTCATAGTCCCGCAGGTCGAATAATAAATGATTGATCTCCGCCTTGACCATCTCCGGGGTGACCCCAGGCAGAATGCGGCAGTCCACCTGGCAGGAGCATTCGCTGGGAATGACGTTGGTCTTCTGTCCCCCCTGGACTACGGTGGGGACAAAAGTGTTCCGCAAAATGGCCCCGGCCATTCCTCTGAAACCGGGATCGGGAATCCGCTTCTCCACCCGCCGGGAAAGAAGCGGGTTCAGGAGCTGACGGATGAACCAGGAGCGGGGGAAAGGCTGTTCTTCAGCGATCCCCTTGATGAACAGCTCGGTCGTCAGGTTCCGGCGTAAGGGGGAACGGTAGGCGGCGATTCTCTCGATGGCCTTGGCCATTTTGACGATGCAGTTATCGGCATGGGGAACGGACGCATGGCCGGGTTTTCCCTTGAAGGTCAATTTCAGCCAGCAGATTCCCTTTTCGGCGGTCTGGCAGGTGTACACATTCCTCTGCCCCACGACCATGCCCACACCCCCGCCTTCGTTGATGACATAGTCGGCTTTCATCAACCGGGGATGGTTTTCGAAGAGCCAGCCCACGCCCCACTTTCCGCCGGTCTCTTCATCGGCCGTGGCCATGTAGACAATATCCCGGCGGGGCTGAAAACCCTCTCTCTTCAGGAGCAGAAAGGCCATGAGCTCGATGATCCCCAGGGATTTGCAGTCCTGCGCCCCCCGCCCCCAGATTTCGCCGTCCACGACGGCCCCGGAATAAGGCGGGTGCTTCCATTTATCCGCTTCCGCCGGAACCACATCGATGTGATGGAGAAGGATGAGGGGAGAAAGGCCGTCCTTCCCTTTCATCGTGCAGATCAGGTTTCCCCTTTCCGGCTGGGATTCCAGGAGCGTCGTGGCCAGCCCCTCATTCTCCAGAACCTGCTGGAGGACTCTGGCGCCGGCCATTTCCTTCCCGGGCGGATTGGTGGTCTCCGCCTGGAGGTATCGGCTGAGAATCTGTACCGCTTCTTCCTTTACCTTTTCCCAGTCAAAATTCATCGAAAACTCCATCCTAAAAATATTTCACCGCAGAGATCGCAGAGAACGCAGAGTAATGGAAGAAATAGAAAAAAACTATTGGGACACAGATGAACACAGATAAACACAGATAAGAAAGTGTCCAAAGTTAAAAACTGAGCTTTATCGCCTTGGACTCCGAACTCGGTACGGGCGCGCAGCAGCACGCCCCTACAAACTCCGAACTCTTTTGGATGCGGATGAACGCGGGTAAAAACGGATGAAAAAAAATTCTTATAATTCCCTAAACAATGAGAAGTCGAGATTCCACTTCTTGACCTGCTTAATAAAGGGATCCTGCCCGGGTTCCTTTCATCCGGAATCATTTCTTTAAACATACCAATCATTCGCCTCTGCGTTCTCTGCGATCTCTGCGGTTCAGTTGTTATGGTCTTTTTTTCATGGTCTCCCAGTAGACTTCCTGAATGGGGACGCCTTTTTCCCCGGCGATGCGGCGGCAGTCGTCGTACTCGGGCTGGAAGCGAATCTCCCCGGACACTTTCACCCGGACTTTGCCGTAGCGGGTCTCCACCTCGCGCACTTCCCGGGGGAGCTTCTTCCGGTTGACCGGAAAGCTGCGGACTCCCAGGGTGGTGGATTCCCGCAGGATCAGCTCGGAAAGCGCTTCCGCGTCCTTTTCCTCGGCAATCACCCGCAGCAGAGTGCCCGGACGGTTTTTCTTCATCTGGAGGGGAGACAGGGCGACATCGAGGGCTCCCTTCTGAAAGAGCCGCTCCATCAGGTAGTCATAGAACTCCGGGTTCATGTCGTCGATGTTCGATTCCAGGATTACCGCCCGGTCCGTGAGATAGGCCTCGGAGGCTTCCCCCAGAACCAGCCGCAGCAGGTTGGGACGGTCGGGAAATTCCTTCTTTCCCATCCCATACCCGATCTTCCCGACGATCATCGACGGGAAAGGGCTCACCTTCGAGCTCAGTGCGGCCACGATCGCTGCCCCGGTGGGCGTGACCAGTTCTCCCTCCACATCCACGCTCTTCACCGGGTATCCTTTTAGCACTTCCACGGTGGCCGGGGCCGGGAGGGGAAGACGGCCGTGCTGGCACTGAACGAAACCCCTTCCCATGGGCAGCTCGGAAGCATAAATCTTATCGGGCTTGAAGTAATGGATCCCGATGGCCGTTCCCACGATGTCCACGATGGAATCCACGGCCCCCACTTCGTGAAAATGGACCTCCTCCACGGTCTTCTTGTGCACCCGGGCCTCCGCCTCCGCCAGGCGCTGGAAAACGGCCAGGCTTATCTCCTTCACCTCCGGGTCCAGCATGCTTTTCAGGATCATTTCGCGAATGTGGGAGAAATGGCGGTGGTGTTCCTCATGGGGGCCCGCCTTGACTTCCACGCTCAGGGCGGCGATTCCGCTCCGGCTCCCCGGACGAACTTCCAAAGAATAGTTTTCCAAACCCAGCTTCTTCAGCTCCTCCTGAAGTTTTTCCAGGGGCAGTCCCAGGTCCAGGAGCGCAGCCAGGGTCATGTCGCCGCTCACGCCCGAAAAACAGTCGAAGTAGAGGATTTTCATGAACTCCTTCCGTTTTTCAATTTGCCCACAGGGGCGCATGCCATGCGCCCCTACATCCACTTATTAGAGCCGGTTGATCTGGCTGGCGGCGAAGGCCGCGCCGTAGCCGTTGTCGATGTTCACCACGGTCACGCCCGAGGCGCAGGAGTTCAGCATGGCCAGGAGGGCGGTGATTCCGCCGAAGTGGGAGCCGTACCCGACGCTGGTGGGGACGGCGATCACCGGACGGTCCACCAGTCCTCCGACCACGCTGGGGAGGGCGCCTTCCATCCCGGCAATCACGACCAGCACGCTGGCGGCCCTCAACCGCTCTCTCTGGCTCATGAGCCGGTGAATTCCCGCGATTCCCACGTCATACAAATGTTCCACCCGGTTTCCCAGCATCCGGGCGGTCAGAATCGCTTCTTCGGCCACGGGAATGTCCGAGGTCCCGGCGCAGACCACCAGGATGGTCCCCTTTCCGGTGATCTTAACCGGATGGTTCAGAAGGGTCAGGACGCGGGACTGGGGGTAATAGTGGGCCCGGCGAAACGCCCGCTTAATGGGCGGTACTTTTTCCTGATCCAGGCGGGTGACCAGGATGTTGTTCTTTTTTTCCTGCATCTTCTTCATGATGGAGACTACCTGCGCGGCCGTTTTCCCCTCCCCGAAGATGGTCTCGGGAGCTCCCTGACGCAGATGCCGGTGGTGATCGATGGTGGCGCAGTCAATCTCTTCGTAGGGCAATTGCTTCAGCTCCTGCAGGGCTTTCTCCACGGGTATCTTCCCCCGCTGTACCCCTTCCAGCAGTTTTTTCAAGTGATCGACGTTCATCGTTGGTTTTGTCCTTCCCTCCCCCCTTCGCCCCGCTTTATCAAAGAAGAGTTGTTAAAAAAATCGATTTAGTCCTTTTGCACGTCATTCCGGCGAAAGCCGGAATCCAGCGTTTTCAACACCTTACGAACTTACTGGACCCCGGTTTTCACCGGGGTGACGGCTGAAAACCAATTTTTTCACAGCTTCCCTTTATCAAAGGGGGGGGATTTCTGCGACGGGTATTCATTCGGGCGCATGGTCAGAGATACCCGATTATTCCTTCAACGTCACCGCCACTTCCAGGACCGACTTCTCGTTGGATTTCAACACTTCAAAAAGCATCTTCTTGTACCGGAAGACCTCGCCGGTCAGGGGAACCCTTCCGAGCCGCTCCAGGACAAACCCTCCCAGGGTTTCGTAATCGCCCCGGGGAAGGCCGAGTTTCAGGATCTCATTCAGGTGATCGATCTCCATGCGGGCGTTGATCCAGAATTTTTTGGGTCCGGTCCTCCGGTAGAATGGCTGGTTCACATCGTATTCGTCTTCGATCTCGCCGACCACTTCCTCCAGGATGTCCTCCACGGTGACAATCCCCACCGTCCCCCCGTACTCATCCACCACCGCGGCCATGGCCTCCTGGTTGCGCTGCATTTCCAGCAGCAATTCATCGACCGGCTTGGTCTCCGGGAAAAAAGAAATGGGGCGAACGAAAGGCCGGATGGTTCTCCCCTCCCCTTCTGCATCCAGAAGATCCAGACTATACAGGATTCCCACGATATTGTCCACCCGATCGCGGTAGACCGGATAGCGGGAATAGTTCTCCTGGCGCACCGAGGCAATGGCTTCCTCCACCGTGCAGGTCTCTTCCAGGGCGACCACGTCCACCAGGGGAATCATGGCTTCTTTAATCCGGGTGGTGGAGAAACGGAAGATGCGGCGGATCATGTCCTGCTCCAGGGGATTGATGTCGCTCCGTCCCCCTTCTTCGCGCAGCAGGAGCTGAAGTTCCTCCCGGGTGACCAGGGGCCGAACTTCCCCTTCCTGCTTCAGGAGCCGGGAGACGGCCTGCGTCGCCTTGGACATGAGCCATACGAAAGGATACAGGAGGAGGGAAACGACCCAGATGGCGGGGACGATCTTTCTCACCCACGGATCGGCCTTCTGCTGGAAGAGCGTCTTGGGAAGGATCTCCCCGAAGATGAGAATGAGCGGAGTGAGAATCAGAAAGGCGTAAAGATCCCCCCTGGACCCGTAGAAACCCATCAGGATGGAAGTCACCAGCGCGGCATTGGCCACTTCTGCCAGGTTGCTCCCCACCAGGGTGGTGGAGAGAAACCAGGAGGGTTCCTTCAGGATCCGGAAGGTCAGGCGGTCCCACCGCGAACCGGCGTGGGCAAAGCGGCTCAGTTTTTTCCGGTCCGCCGCCACCATGGCGATCTCCGAGCCGGAAAGAAATCCTTCCAGGAGAAGCAAAAGGACGATCACCAGGATCAGGGTCAGAAGGAGGTAAGGGTCCATCTACCTCTCCTCTCCGGGAGGTCTGGAAATCCGGGGGTAAGAAGGACCCCCGGCCCTTTTCAAGATTCTTTTTCCGCGCCGCCGCCCCTCATCCAGCTCGTCGTAAATCTCCCCGAAAAGCTCTTCCAGGAGGTCTTCCAGGGTCACGATCCCGGCGGTCTTTCCGTACTCATCCACCACCACCGCCAGGTGGTTCCGCTGTTTCTGCAACTCCCTGAAAAGGACATCCAGTTTCTTGGTGAGGGGAACAAAATGGGCCTTTCTCAGGAACGGCCTGAGCCCGCGGTCATCCACCCCTCTCTGTCCCTTGACGCGCAGCAGCTCTCGGGCATGGAGAACCCCTACCACCCGATCCAGAGTCTTCTCGTAAACCGGGACGCGGGAAAACCGGTTCTCCCGCAGGGCTTCCACCGCCTCTTTGACCCGCGTGGCAAGGGGAAGGGCGAAGACCGCCGCCCGGGGGGTCATGATATGGCGGACCGTCTGGTCGCTGAATTTGAAGACCCGGTGGATGAGATGCTTCTCCCCTTCCTCCAGGGCCCCTTCCCTCTGGCTGGTCTCGACCAGTTCCTTGAAATCCTCTTCGGTCAAGTAGGAGGAGGGCGGCTCGGGACTCACCCGCGCCAATCTGAAAATGACGTCCACCACCTTGCGGATCATCCAGTGGAGGGGACGGACCAGGTTTACAAAACGGTCCACCGGATAAGCCACGGCCGGGGCGATTCTGTCCGGATAACGGACCCCCATGGTCTTGGGGATGACTTCCCCCAGAAGCAGAATCCCCATGACCACCACCGGGATGGCCAGCCACTTGGCCGCATCCCCCCACAGCCCGATGAAAAGCGCGCTGGTCAGGGACGATATGGCCACGTTCACCGTTTCGTTCCCGATGAGGAGCGAAATGATGAGCCTGCGGGGACGGCTCAGGAGATGCTCAATGAGGGGATGGCTGGGGTGGCCTTCTTCCTTGAGCCTGCGGAGGCGAAGGCGTCCCAGGGCAAAGAGAGAGGCCTCCGAGGAGGTGAAAAAGACAAGCCCCCAGAAGAGGAAGAAAATCAGGTAGAGTCGCAACGGAGCATCGATTTCCAAGAGGTCACTCCCTATTTTCTTTCCCGAACAGCCTTCTTGAATCCTGATCTATGGGCATGGCACGGAGGGAGGTTTTGGGGGTCAGGGTGAATCGCTAGACAAAATGATCATACCCTTTCAGCTCGGAGGGGTCAACAGGCCCTTTTTCATCCCGGACGACCACCCCATGGGCCAAAGGCTCGATTCTTCCGATGCGGGTAATTCCGCAGGGCCATTCTTTGGCCTGCGCCTGGAGGTCGGAAGCTCTCTCCGGAGGAGAGCAGAAGAGGAGTTCGTAGTCTTCGCCCCCCTGGAGAGCCCACTTCCAGCTCTGGACGGAGGGCCCGGGCGCGAGGGCACGGAAGGCTTTCGAGCGGGGAATTCTCTCCGCCCAGACGACAGCCCCCACCCGGCTTTCTTCGCAGATATGGGTTAGGTCGGAGAGGAGCCCGTCGCTCACATCGATCATCGCCCCGGCCAATCTTTTTTCGGCGAGAATTTTCCCCTCCCCGAGGCGGGGTGCAGGATCAAGGTGTCTCTCCAGCAGGAACCTTTCCTCGGTAGACGGTGATCGGCCCTTCAGATCTCTGGCCAGGCGAAGCCCCAGGATGGAATCGCCCAGGGTTCCGGTCACGTAGAGGTCATCCCCGGGTTGGGCTCCGTGGCGGTAAAGGAGGGATTCCTTCTTCCCCTCCCCCAGAAGGGTGATGCTGATGAAGAGCCGGTCGGGAGAAGAGGAGGTGTCTCCCCCGATCAGCGAAACCCCGTGGGCTTCAGCCAGGGTCTTCAATCCGGCGCAGAAGTCATCGATGAATTCCACCTCCAGGCGGGAGGGAACGGCCAGGGAAATCAGCATCCAGCGGGGGGTAGCGCCCATGGCGGCCATATCGCTGAGGTTGACGGCCAGAGATTTCCGTCCCAGCTGGCGGGGAGTGATCCAGGACAGGCCGAAATGAACGTCTTCGATGAGCAGGTCCACCGTGGAAACCAGATCGTTTCCCGGCAGGAGGGAACAAACGGCCGCGTCATCCCCGATCCCCTGGAAAACCTGGGGGGAAGACGCGGGCCAGGATTTTTTGATGCGGGCGATTAGGCCGAACTCGCCGATCTCGCGAAGTTTCACCGGATGGTCCGCCAGGAAAGGTCAGACGGGCAGAGAAAGAGGGGCGCTTTCCGACCGCCCCTTCTTCCCCCCGGGCTCCTTCTCCGCCGCCTTCGGCTGAACCTTTTCCGGCACCAGGGCCTTTTTCAGGATCTCATCCATGTCTTTGACAAACAGGAAAATGACCCTCCGCCGGATGTACGGGGGGATTTCGTCCAGGTCTTTCTGGTTCTGGTGCGGGATAATGACGGTCTTGATCCCGGCCCGCAGGGCGGCCAGGGTCTTCTCCTTGACCCCCCCGATGGGAAGAACCCGTCCGCGCAGGGTGATCTCCCCGGTCATGGCAATGTCTTTCCGCACCGGGATCCGGGTCAGGGCCGAGATCAGAGAGGTCGCCATGGTCACGCCGGCCGAAGGGCCGTCCTTGGGGATGGCTCCCGCCGGCACATGGATGTGGAGGTCGAGCTTTTCATAGAATTCGGGATCCAGGTCTAATTCTTTCGCTTTGGACCGGGTATAGCTCAGGGCCGCCTGGGCGGATTCCTTCATCACATCCCCCAGGTGCCCGGTGAGGGTAAGGTTCCCCTTGCCCTTCATGGTGGTGGCCTCCACGTGCAGGATCTCCCCGCCCACCGAGGTCCAGGCCAGTCCCGTGGCCACGCCGATTTCGTTGACCTCCAGCTCCTCTTCCGGCAGGAACTTGGGCGCACCCAGGTACTTATGCAGGTTCAGGCTGCTCACCTGGAAGGGTCCCTTCTCGTCCTCGGCGATCTTCCGGGCCACCTTCCGGCAGATCGAAGCGATCTCCCGCTCCAGGTTGCGGACCCCGGCCTCCTTGGTGTACTGGGAGATGATCCGCAGGAGGGCTTCATCGCTGAGGGTGAGGCTGTCCTTGGTGATCCCGTTCTCCTCCAGCTGACGGGGCACGAGGAACTGCTTGGCGATCTTCAGTTTCTCTTCGCTGGTGTAGCCCGCCAGGTTGATGACCTCCATGCGGTCTTTGAGGGCCGGCGGAATCGGGTCCAGAATGTTGGCCGTGGTGATGAACATGACCTTGGAGAGGTCAAAGGGAACGTTCAGGTAATGGTCGCTGAAGGCGAAGTTCTGCTCCGGGTCCAGGGCCTCCAGCAGGGCCGCCGAGGGATCACCGCGGAAGTCCGCTCCCACCTTGTCGATCTCGTCCAGCATGAAGACCGGGTTGTTCGACCCGGCGGTCTTGACCCCCTGGATGATCCGGCCGGGCAGCGAACCGATGTAGGTCCGGCGGTGGCCGCGGATCTCGGCCTCATCCCGGATTCCCCCCAGGGAGATGCGGGTGAACTTTCTCCCCAGCGCCCGGGCGATGGATTTGCCCAGGGAGGTCTTGCCCACACCCGGGGGCCCCACGAAGCACAGGATCGGGCCTTTCATCTTTTCTTTGAGCTTGCGCACGCCCAGGTATTCCAGGATCCGCTCTTTGACCTTTTCCAGGTCGTAGTGGTCTTCGTCCAGGACCTGCTTGGCCTTCTTGATGTCCAGGTTGTCCTCGGTGCTGACGCTCCAGGGGATTTCCACCAGCCAGTCCAGGTAGGTCCGGACGATGGTGGCTTCCGCCGATTCGGGGTGCATCTGTTCCAGGCGGTTCAGCTGCTTGTTGGCCTCTTTTTCCACTTCCGCGGGCATCTTGGCTTTTTTGATCTTCTCCCGGAGCTCGTTGACCTCCTGGGCCTTCTCATCAATCTCCCCCAGCTCGGCTTTAATGGCCTTCAGCTGCTCCCGCAGGAAGTATTCCCGCTGGGTCTTGCTCATCTCCTCCCGGGCCTGGGACTGAATCTTGGCCTGCATGGTGGAGACCTGAACTTCTTTGGAGAGGAACTCGTTCACCTTCTTCAGGCGCTGCAGGGGATTGAAGGTCTCCAGGATTTTCTGGGCTTCTTCGATCTTCAGCTTCAGATTGGAAGCCACCAGGTCGGCCAGCCGGCCCGGCTCTTCGATCTGGTCGAGAATGGCCAGCACGTCCGGAGAGAGGATCCCCTTCAGGGAAAGAACCTTCTCGCTCTGTTCTTTCACGCTGCGGATCAGCGCCTCGGTCTCCAGGGTGACATCTCCGATGGAAGGCTCGACCACTTTCTGCACCCGGACGACAAACAGGGGTTTTTCCTGGACGTATTCCTTGATCATTCCCTTGGCCAGCCCCTGGACCAGGATCTTCACGCGGCCGTCGGGCAGTTTCAGCATCTTCATGACCATGGCCGCCGTTCCCACGGAATAAATACTTTCCGGCGTGGGGTTGTCATCCGTGGACACCTTCTGGGTGGCCAGGAAGATCATCCGGTCTTTGGCCAGGGCTTCATCCACGGCTTTTATGGAGCTCTCCCGGCCCACAAAAAGCGGCAGGATCATGTACGGGAAGATGACCGTATCCCGAACCGGAAGCATCGGCAGAGTTTCTGGAATTTTCATCTGCTCATCTTCAAGGATATTTCCCATTCTTTCCTCCCCAGCTATTCACACCATGAAAGGTAAAGGGTCAAATTTGCCTACAATTCATTATAATACCTGACCCCCCATCCGTCAACGGAAAGGGAGCTAAGTATTTGTGCTCTTTGAAAAATCTTTGCCAAGAAAAACCGGAGAAAGCGCGGGGTACTATAAAATTTATCGACTGAAAAAGTCATTTCCTTTAAAGTTTCTTGGCCTTCTCAAGCCCAAAATACAACCCTCATTGAGATTCCTCAGGGAGCCTTGAAAAAATCCGCGATGGGACCGACCTCGTGAATCACGGGACAGGGGGGCAGGCTTTCCAGAAAAGCCTTCCCGTACCCCCGATTCAAAAGACGGGTGTCCAGGATGGCCAGAAGCCCGCGGTCCTGGCGGGTGCGAATCAATCGCCCCAGCCCCTGCTTGAGAAGCAAAATCGCCGCAGGAACCTGGTAATCCCAGAAGGGACTCCCCCCGGCCGCGGCAATTCGTTCCAGCCGGGCTTCCAGAATAGGCTCGTTGGGAGGGGAAAAGGGAAGACGGTCGATGATCACGCAGCTCAAGGCCTCGCCCTGCACATCCACTCCTTCCCAAAAGCTCGCCGTGGCAAAAAGGACTGAATGAATGTCCTCCTTGAAGGCCTGAATCAGGACCGTCTTCGGCCGTTCGCCCTGCAGGAAAGTGGTAAAAGGGATCTTCTCCCTGAGCCGGCGATGGGCCTCTTCCATGTTCTTAATGCTGGTGAAGAGGAGAAAGGCTCTCCCGCGGGTGAGTCCGAGGAGGGTGGAAATCTCTTCCACGGCCCGGGCCAGAAACCCGGGATGATTGGGATCGGGCAAATGGGGAGGAAGGTACAGGAGGGATTGAGTCTTCAGGTTGAAGGAAGAATGCAGGATCAGGTCTTCCGTGGCCTCCTCCAGCCCCCCGGTCAAACCCATCCGGGCCTTGAAGAACCCGAAATTCTTCTGGGTGGAAAGGGTGGCCGAGGTGAAGACCGCCGTTTTCAAACGGGGATACAGGTGCTCCCGGAGGTGCGAAGAAACGTCCACCGGGGAGGCATGAAGAAAGACTCCCCGCCCCCGGCTCTCGCACCAGTAGACCATTTCCGCGCGGGAAAGGGACAGCAGTTCCTGCAGTTCCTCTTTCAGCTCCCCGGCCCTCCGCCCGCAGGCCCGCAGGCCCTCCGGGGGGTCCTTCATTCCCCCTACGTGAGCGGCAAGATCGGTCAGCTTCTGGCTCAGCCCTTCGGCGGCCTCCTCGGACCTTCCCGCCAAGATGCTCCTCCTTCAGGGCGAAACGCGATTCTCCCTGCCGCAGAGGGTCGAAGAACCTTTCCTCGAATTCCAGCAGGTCGTTGGCCGTCCGGCTGAGACTCGCGTCCTTCAACTTGGCGGCGGAGGCCTCGCGGCGGAGATCCCGGGCCAGTTCTTCAAAGCGGTAGTTGCTGATCACCGTCCCCAGGTACTGAGTCGCCACTTCTTCCAGTTGGTGGGCCTCGTCGAAGACGACCGCCTCATACCGGGGAAGGACTTCCCCGTATCCTTTCAGGCGCACGCCCAGGTCGGCAAAAAAGAGGTGATGGTTCACGATCAGAACGTCGGCCCCGGCGGCTTCCTGCCGGATCCGGGTGATAAAACATGAATCATTGAACTCGCAGGCCTGCCCCAGGCAGGTGTCGGAAGAGGCGCAGATCTCTTTCCATACATTCAGGTCTTCCGGAAGGTCGGCCAGTTCGGCACGGTCTCCGGTATGGGTCCGCCCGGCCCATCTCTTGATCCGCTGGTAATGGTCCACTTCTTCCAGGGTGTGGAACATGGGCTGACGGGAGAGCAGACGGAACCTCCTCCAGCACAGATAGTTTCCCCTTCCTTTCATGAATGCGGCCTTGAAAGAGTACCCGAGCTTTTCCTGAACCAGCGGAACATCCTTGAAGAAAAGCTGCTCCTGCAGGGTTTTGGTTCCCGTGGACACGACGACCCGTTTCCCGCTGAGGACCGCGGGAATGAGGTAGGCCAGGGTCTTTCCCGTCCCCGTTCCGGCCTCCACCACCAGAAAATGCTCCTGAGACAGGGCCCGGCTGACCGCCTCGGCCATCTGGCCCTGCTCCGGGCGGTGCTCGTAAAAATTGATTTTTTGGGCCAGGAGGCCGGAAGGCCCGAAGATTTCATCCATGGGAAGCTCTTGCCCAGCGGAACCCATTCTTTACGAAGGCCCACAGGGTAAAACACTCCACCGCAAAAGGGGGAAACCCCAGGTATCCCAGAACCGGCATCTCGAAGATCTTGATGTGCCCCACGATGGGGACGGTGTAATGCCACCGGGCGCCGGCCCAGTAATTCCAGAACTCCCAGAGGAATCCGCAAAGGACGCCCGAAAGAAGCAGGCTGTAAAGCTTCCGGGGATCTCCCTTTTCCAGGTCCAGAAAAAGCGAATCCCTTCCCATCCAGTAATTGAGCGGGTCCAGCAGAAAAATAAAGCCCAGCCAGACCGGGGCCGCCAGGTAGTGGGCTACGCGAAGAGAGGTGAAGAGCGGAAGGATCAGGCAGAAGGCCCCGAAAACCAGCGGAAAAAACCAGATGTCCCTTCCGGATCCTCCAGGGGCGAATTTTTCGCCGGGAAATTCCTTCCCACCCTTCCAGCAGTTCTGCAGTCTCCAGGATGGCCGGCCAGATCGTGGCAAAAGCCCAGGCATAACCCGAGGAGGCGGAGAGGAAGTTCCTCGGGAAGTCCCACATAGTGCCAGTTCCGGAGGTATAGATTGTAGAATTCGAAGATCAGCCAGAACCCGATGGAGAGCGGGAGGAGGAGGAGAAACTCCCGGGGCCGGCTCATGATCAGGGAGTTCCCTTTCTGCCGGAAAACCAGGCCGTCGGCCAAGAGGATGTAGCCGCTCCAGACCAGGGGAGTAAAAAAGGTACGCACGAAAGGCACCCCGGCGAAAAGCAGGATCTCCGAAATTCCGATGACCGCCAGCCCGATCCAACCGTACACCTTGAGCCCGGATCCGCCTTTATTTTCCATCCTCATCCGTCCGTCGTCCTTAGTCAATGAGCAATGGCCAATGGCATTGCAGGTCAATGATCAATGATCAATGGGCATTGCTCGTCTGCAATGCATTTGTCTCCTTCTTGCCCCTTTACGGAGTCGCATAACAATACAGGCACCCTTGCCCGCATTTAAGGGAATACCATCCGATATCCAGACTATGAGTGCAGCCGCAGAGCGGGCGCTGTCCCCGGGCCTTCTGCCGGGAGCAGTTGAGGCCATCCGGATGAAGCCGGCTCAGGAGTTCCCCGTCGATGCAGCTCGACACCGGGAATCCCTCCATGGAGCAGAAGTGGACCTCCATTCCTTGCCCGGCGGCAATCCGTTTCAATTCCGCGGCCTGATCTTCCCTTCTTTGTCGATCCGCTGGAAGGAGGCGCCACCCCTTCTTCTCCAAACGGGCAACCACCTTCCGATACGGTGAAACCCAGCTCACCCGGCAGGTCTTGATTCCGAAAGGGCCGATGGCGGCGGCCAATTCGGGAAACAGGCTGAAGTTGCTGTACCTTCTCCCTTTTCCCTCCGCCTCCAGAATGGGGTCAAACCGCCAGGAGATGCGCACGGGGTCTTTTACCAGTTCGATCAGGGGGCCGATCATCCCCGCGGTCCGCTCCCAGGAAGGGATCATCGGTTCAAACTCCCCTCCTCCCATGCCGGTCAGGGTCAGATGCACATACACCTGCCGGTAATCCCGGAGAATATTTTTCAGGGGCCCCTCGGTGAGCATATTCTGCGGGTCCTTCGTCCAGATCACCAGGGAATGAACGGACTCAGGAGGATACTCCTTAAGACGCGCCCGCAGGACTTCCGGGTAGCAGGCCACCAGGTCCGTTCTCCGGCTGGCAGAAATGACCCGTCTTTCTTCCATCCTGTGCGTCTCTCCTCAGATGAGTTTATCATACGAAGGTGGACCCGGCCCGTCAATGTGGAAGAGAGAGGATTCGAGGTTCGAAGAACGAGGAAGAACGACGAAAATCAGGAAGGGGAAGCGTTGGGGGCTGGGGCTGCTTCCTCCGAGGAGGCCGCGATCCCGTATTTATCCATTTTGTATTTCAGAATCCGCCGGCTGATTCCCAGCAGGTCGGCGGCCTTGGTCTGGACGAAGTTCGTCTTTTTTAAAGCTTCCAGGATGATATCCTTTTCAAAATCCCGTTCCGCATCGTCGAAAGAAATCCGTCCGTCCAGGACTCCCTGTTTGATCTGTTCCACCCGGGAGGTGGACTTCAAACTCGCGGGGAGATCGTTGGGCGTAATCTGATCCGCGCAGCTCAGGACGACGACCCGTTCGATGATGTTCTCCAGCTCCCGCACGTTCCCCGCCCATTCGTAGGCGACCAGAACGTCCATGGCCTCCGGGGTGATCCTCTTCTGGCCCGGTCCGGCGTGTTTCTCCAGGAAATGCTGGACCAGGAGGGGAATGTCTTCCTTCCGCTGCCGCAGGGGGGGAATGGTCAGGGGAACCACGTTGATCCGGTAGTACAGGTCGGACCGGAAACCGCCCCGGCTCATCATCTCCTCCAGATTCTTGTTGGTCGCCGAGATCAGGCGCACGTCCACCTGGATATTCTTGCCCCCTCCGACCCGCACGAACTCCCGCTCCTGCAGGGACCGCAGGATCTTGGCCTGGGTGGGCAGGCTGAGCTCCGAAATCTCATCGAGGAAAAGCGTGCCCTGATGGGCCAATTCAAAATGCCCGATGCGCCGGTTCTGGGCATCGGTGAAGGCCCCCTTCTCGTGGCCGAAGAGCTCGCTCTCGATCAAGGTCTCGGGGATGGCGGCGCAGTTGACGGCCACGAAGGGCTTGTTTCTCCGGGGACTGTTGTAATGGATGGCGCGGGCCACCAGCTCCTTTCCGGTTCCGCTCTCCCCGTGGATCAGGACGGTGGAATTTTTTTCGGCGATCTGCCGGATCGTACCGAAAATGTCCCGCATCTCCTTGGATTTGCCGATGATATTGTCGAAGCGGTAGCGTTCCTCCACCTCCGTCTGCAGGCGGCGGTTCTCGGCTCTTCAGGTCCCTGCTCTCCAGGGCCTTGTCGGCGATGATCTTCAGCTCCTCCACGTCGAAGGGCTTGGTAATGTAGTCGTAGGCCCCCAGTTTCATGGCATCCACCGCGGTTTTCACGGTCTTGGTGGCGGTGATCATGACCACCGGGATCAGGGGCTGGCTTTCCCGGAGCTCCTTGAGCAGTTCCATGCCGTCCTTCTGGGGCATGATGATGTCCAGAAAGATGAGGTCCGGCTCCTCGCTCAGGATTTTCTCCCAGGCTTCCCTGGCGCTGCCCGCCGCGATGACCTGGTAGTCCTTCTTGAAAATCATCCGCAGGGAATCCCGCACGCTCAACTCGTCATCGACCACTAATATCTTACGCATGGTTTTCTCTCGAGCGCCCTTCCATTCGCTTCCCCGGAGGGAACTGGAGGCGGATGGTCATTCCTCCGTCCTCCTCCTGAAGGACCTGCATCTTCCCCCGGTTTCGGACCATGATCTTGCGAGTCAGCAGGAGGGCCATATTCAGGTTCTGGAAATCCATTTCGGCTTCAAATCCCGCTACTTTGGAGAAGTTCCGCAGGACCCCTTCGGGGGTATTGTACCATAGAATCAAATCCACCGATTCTTTCGGCCCCCCCCTCCCCTCTTCCCGGGAAAAGCGGGTGGAGAGGTGCAGGGGGCCCTGGGGGTTCAGTCTGGAGAAAGAGTTCTCCAGGAGGTTCCGCAGGATAAACCCCAGATGGGATTTATCGAAAAGAATCAGGGGAAGCCCGTTTGCCAGGTCCGTCTGGACTTCTTTCGCCGGCGGTCCCGGGTCCTTCTCCTGCTGCCGGAGAGCCTCGGCCAAGATGGAATTCAGGTCGTGAAGGCTGGAACGGGGGGCGGAAAGCTGGGCGAACTCCAGAAGATTCTCCAGAACCTCGTTGATCCGGCGGACATCCTGGTTCACCAGCCGGGAAAATTCCTCGCGGAATTCCGGGTCGTCATATTTTTCCGGCAGGAGATGAGCGAAGGTGCTGATGGCCACCAGGGGGTTTTTTATCTCGTGGGCCAGGGTCGGGATGGTTATATCGAACCAGGATTCTTTCTCCCCCTTCAGCGGGGTCTTCTCGCCCATAGGCCCGCGGGAAGGGCTGAAGACCAGGTCTTCGGAGCCCAGAAGGTTTCCCTCCCGTAAAGCGGCTGACCGGAGAACCAGGCTCTCCAGCTCCGGAAGGTTGCCCGGCCAATCATATTCCTGCAGAGCCTGCAGGGCTTCCGGGGAAAAGGATTTCGTCCCTTCTCCCTCCGGGTATCTTCCCTGCAATATTTCCTGGGCCAGCCGGGGAATATCCTCTTTCCGGTCCCGCAGCGGGGGGAGATGAATGCTCAGCGTCTCCAGGGTCCGAAAAAGGTCTTCCCGGAATTTTTTCGCGGTCACCGCTTCGGCCAGGGAAGAAGAAGAGGAAGAGATCACCTGAGCCTCAAAAGAAAGCGCCTCTAGACCCGGCCAATGAATTTTTTGATCGGTCAGGAGGTCCAGCAGAAGGGTCTGCAGATCCTCATCCAGGTTTTCCACGTCCTCCAGATAAAGGGCCAGGGACACTTTCTCTCCGGGATTCCGGTCTTTCCCCCAGAGGGAGAGCTTCTCGACGAATTTTTGCGAAGCCAGCCCGCGGCAGGAAAAATGGAGGAAGGGGCTGTTTTTCCAGGGCCCCAGAAAGTGGAGGGCCCTGGCCACTTCCCCCTTGCCCGTTCCTTCTTCTCCCAGAAGGAAGACGGGCAGACCGGAAGAGGCGAACTTCAGAATCCTTTCCCGGTCCTCCCCCGGAATCCGGGAGGAATGAAGCCAGCGGAAGATTTTTTCATCCCCGGACCGAGGGGCTTGGGAGAGAACGCCGGCCTCCGGCAATCCCGCCCGGGGAACGCCCTCCTTCGGGGTCTGCCCTTTAATTCGGGTCCGCACCCTTCCCTCCCGGTTTCAGGGGTAAATGGACCTTGAAGCTCGTCCCCTTCCCTACTTCGCTTTCCACGCTGATAAAACCGCCGTGGTCGTGAATGATCTGGTGGCTGATCGCCAGGCCCAGTCCGCTTCCCTCGGGGCGGGTGGAGAAAAAGGGGTCAAAGATGCGCTCCAGGTTCTCCTTGGGAATCCCCACCCCCGTGTCCCGTACTTCGATCTGCGTAAAGGGCTCCACCTTGTCCTCGAATGGAACCTGGACCTGGCGGGTCTCGATCCAGATCTTCCCTTCGCCTTTGGTGGACTGAATGGCATTCAGGAGAATGTTGAGCAAGACCTGCTTCAACTGCTCGGCATCGGCTTTGATCTGCGGAAGGTCCCGGGCATAATTCTTGTTCAGGGTCACGTTCTTTTTCCTGGCCTCCGTAGCCACCAGGATTTCCATCTTGTCGATGAGAGAATTGACGTCCTCCCCCTCCAGCCGGGGTTCCGAGGGACGGGCAAAGCCCAGCAGTTCGTTGATCAGCCCGGTCAGCCGGTCGATCTCCCCCGAGGCCACTTTCAGGAAATAGTTGCGGAACTCCTCGTCCTCGATCCGCTCGGGGAGGAGCTGGGTGAAGGTCTTGATGGAGACCAGGGGGTTGCGGATTTCGTGGGCCAGGCTGGCGATGAGCGTGCCCAGGGAAGCCAGCCGGTCCGCCCGGCGCATGATGTTCTGGGACTTCTTTAAATTTTCATACAGGTTCGCGTTTTCGATGGCTATGGCGACTTGGTTGGCCAGGGGATATAAAAGATCGAGGTCTTCCTGGAAATACATCTTCTCCGGCACTTTGGATCCCAGGTTGATGAACCCGATCAGCCGGTTCATGTAGATGAGGGGCAAGCAGACTTCGGCCTGCAGACGAACCATGATGTTCAAAACCTCCTTCTCCGCCGCGGAGGCCCCGGCCCGCTCCAGGTCCACCAGAAGAATCGCCTCTTTCTTTCCCTGCAGGAATTCCAAACCCGGAGGGCTGATCTTGATCATTTCCTCCTTGGGGGAACCCCGAAGAAGACGCGCCCGGAACATATCTTTTTCCGGTTCATTCAGAAATATGGAGATCTGCCTGACCCCCATGCTCTTTTCGACGGTATCCGCCAGCATATGGAGGAGACGATTCAAATCGATAATGGTGACTAGGCGGCGGCTAAAATCTTCCAAGACCTCATGATACTTGTATTTGTCCCTAACGATTATCTGGTGCATGGCTCGATCCACCCGCACTTTGATGAAGTTGAACAGGAGGATCGAAGCGACGCCGGACAGGATGAGGACAAGGGCAAAGGTGACATCAACCCGCCGGAAAAAAGTATCTTCCAACAATAGGATGATGAAAAAGAAAGGAACCCCGAGAATGGCAAAGGTAAGGATGTAGCCCAATCCCTTGGCCATGAAGACACTCACATCCATCAGGCGATGCTGCACCACGGAATAGGCGGCGATTAGAAGCCCGAGGGTAACGGCCAGGGACCCGAAGAAATAATCCTGCAACTCGAACATGGCCAGGAAGTTCAAACTCCCCAGAATAATGCTCACCCCGACGGCCAGGAAAAAAAACTTGATCTGATGTCTTCGGTAATTGCCTGCATGGATGTACCCGCGGATCAGATAGTACAGGAAGAAGATCAGGCAGAGGATAAATTGAATCGTAAAGAGAAAATAGAGGGGGCCGCTGACCACATGATATCCCCACGCAGACGTACGAACCCCCTTGGTGAAGTAGGGTGTCCAGTTGATCACGGCAAAAAAGCAAGAAATCAAATATGCCCCCCAGAGGATCTTCCGGGCTCGCCCGGGAATCCCTTGGGGATGGGTAAAAATAAGAATAAAATGCAAAAAGGTCGGGGGGATGAAGAGAAGTCCATTCCGAAAGATTTTTCCCCAAAGATCAGCGAACTCTGGATTGGGGGCGCCGAGGATCCCGGCGATGTCCACATTCCAGATAGACCCGCATAATAACAGGATGGCAAAAGACCGGTTCATCGGGTTGCGCTTGGCTTTGGAGTAGACAAAAAAAGCCACCAGAAGGTAGATGAGTGCGGCAAGGGTGGCCATGATCGAATAGATGTTCACTTCACCTTTCCTTTATTGCCCAAATCAGGAGATGGCTGTCGGCCAGACAACTTTTTTTCAACCACCGAATTTGGAGGCCACAGCTCCCGATAAGTTCTCGCATCTGCTCCTCATTCCAGCAATGGTAGAGCGCTTTTTTCCTCCTCTGAATCATTACGTTTAAAGCGCCCATGGCCAGGAAGATCGTCAGGATCCCTACAAGGGAAAGCCCGCCCTTTTCCCGCCAGGCCTCCTTTAGAAAGGAGCGTCCCCCCGCCCACAGTTCGGCGGTGGTGAACAGCCGACTTGGATTGCACAGGATCATTTCCCCCCCCCGAGGAAGAAGAGAAGAAAGGTTCTTCAAAGTCTCCTGGGGGTGATTCATGAGGTAGAGCGAGTGAACCAAAATCATCCTCTGGAAAGAATATTCTGGAAAATTGAGTTTTTCATTCAGGTCCCCTTCGCAGAAATGAAGGTTTCCCAGGTTCTCTTTCTTTCCTTTTTCCCGCGCCCGCTTCAACATGGCCGGGGACCGATCCATCCCCACTACCGAGTAACCCCGACGAGCCAGTTCGATACTCAAGAGCCCTGTACCGCAACCGGCGTCCAAGATATATCCCGAATTCGGGGGTGAACTCGGCAACGTTTGGACAATTTGCCGCTGGAGGCCCTGGTAAGGAGAAAACCTCCGGTAAAATTGATCATAAAAAAAAGCCATCCAATTCCACAGCCAATTTTCCCTTTTTCCCTTCATGGCTTTACGTTCGAGAAGATCCGGGGGATATCATAAAAAGCAAAGATGATTTGAAAACCCGATAGCGACATACAGCGGAATCACCACGGCCCAGAGAGATTAGAAAGAGCGCAGGTTTTAAACGCCATCGGATGTATCCAGCGGAGCGATTTTATTCGCCCAGGAAAGGGTACCGTCCTTTTTTCAGCAACTTCTGGTAGTAGAAATTTGACCAGATCGTCCTGAGGCTCCGACGCCCCCAAGCGTTTCCGCTTAATCTCCGGAAGATACTTCCCGTTGCGTAAAACTCACGGTACGCATCCCAAAGCCCTTTTTCCAAAGACTCTCGATCCATCCTCAAGGGCTGAAAGACGGGATGAAAGCAATCATAATGGGACCAATCGTAGTCGAGAATCCGGTCTGCGGCCTCCAGTCTCTCTCGCAGGTTGGTTCCCGGCAACGGAGTTAAGAGGAAGAACTCGCTGTAAGCGACTTTCTCGTGAATCAAAAATTCTACGGTTTTATGAAACACATCCGGCCCGTCATCATCCAGGCCAAAGATGATACTTGCATGAATGAGAATTCCCTTCTCGCGGAATCTGCGGAAAAGCTGGGAAATCTCCTGGGCCTTGAATAATCCTTTTCCGATCGAAGCCAAATTGGATTCCGAAAGGCTCTCGATCCCCATGAAAAGAACGGCGCACCCGCTTTCTGCCGCTAAACTGAGAAGCTCCTCATCCTTGGCCAAGTTTAAAGGGGCTTGCCCAACCCACCGTATTTTCAGAGGAATCAAGGCGCGAAAGAGCTCCCGGGCATAAGCCCGATGTCCTGTAATATTATCGTCAATAAAAAATATCTTCTTGAGGCTTGTTTTCTGGACCTCCTGGACAACTTCTTCCACCGGCCGGAAACGGAATTGGTTCCCCCAGAAACGGGACACAGAACAGAATTCGCAATGGAAAGGGCACCCCCGGCTGGCCTGAATGGGGAAGTTAATTTTTAAAAGCCGATACCGGTCTTTCTGTAAAAGGTCATACCTGGGAATGGGAAGGCCGGTTAAAGAGGGGAATTGGGGAGAGCGGTAAACCCCTTTCATTACCCCTTTTTTAAAGTCTTGCAAAACGGTCGGCCAGATTCCTTCCGCTTCCCCCACGACTACGGCATCGGCATGGATCAGGGCTTCTTCGGGAAGGGCCGAAGCATGAATCCCTCCCATCACCACCCTTTTTCCCCTTTTTTTAAATTCATCCCCGATCTGGTAAGCCCGGGGGGCTTGGGAAGTCATAAAGGAAATTCCAACCAGATCAACCGGTTCACCAAAATTGACTTCTTCAAAGTATTCGTCGATTATTTTTATCTCGGTTTCGGGAGGACATAGAGAGGCAAGAACCGGAAGGCTGAGACGGGGAAACATGATTTTCTTTGATTTATAAACCTTCCCTCCATCAATGATCTGGGATGGTTGAATCAGTAATAATCTCAATCGTCCTTCCTTTAAAGGCGGTCAAGGGAAAGAGATCATGCTTTCCGGTAGGCAATCACCACGTTGGTCCCCCCCAGGCCGAAGGAGTTGACCAGACTGACCTGAATCTTCACTTCCCGGGCCTGATTGGGAACGAAATCAAGATTGCAATCGGGGTCCGGGACTTCATAGTTGATCGTGGGAGGAATGATCCCGTGGTGCAGAGCCAGGCAGGCCGCGATGCTCTGCATGGCCGTCCCTCCGGCCATGGAATGTCCGACCATGGCTTTAATCGAGCTCACCGGGATCCGGTAGGCATGTTCCCCGAATATCGTCTTGATGACTTCCGCTTCTTTCCGGTCGAGGACCACGGAAGAATGGGCGTGCCCGCAGATATAGTCAACGTCCTCCGGATTTAGATGGGATTGGGCCAAGGCAAACTCAAAGGCCTTCAGGGTGTCCCGGGTTTGAGGGCTGAAAACCATCGAATCATCGGCATCGTTGGTCAGGCCGCACCCCAAAACTTCGGCGTAGATCCTCGCTCCCCTCTTTCTGCGCGTGTTCCATCTCCTCCAGGATGAGTGTACCGCCCCCCTCCCCCAGTACAAAGCCCGATCTCCGTTTGTCATAGGGGCACAGAACTTTTCGCGGGTCGCCGCCGTTAATCGAGGTCATGGCATGGGAAGCGGCATACAGGCCAAAGGTGAGGGGATAGATCGGGGTGTCCACCCCTCCGCAGATCAGGATATCCGCCCTCCCCCCGGCTACCACATGAAACCCGTTGGCGATGGCTACATTGCCCGAGGAGCACCCGGCGGAGATGGAGGTATTATACCCTCGAATGTTGAAGGAATCGGCCATGGCCCCGATCAGAGCGTTATGATTCATGAGCCCCAGGAAGAAGGGGTTGACCCGTTTTAACCCCCGTTCATAAAACGTGGCCCCGAATTTTTCATAAATATCCATGGGTCCCAGGGCGGTACCGTAGCTCAGCCCGACCCGATAGGGATCAACCTTGCTCAGGTCGAGGTTCGCATCTTCGATCGCTTTTTGGGTGGAAACGATTGCAAACTGAGTGCCACGGGATAAACGGCGGGCGCTTTTGGGGCTGATGAAGTCGGTGGCCTGAAAATCGTTTACTTCAGCGGCGTATTTGCACGGATAAGAAGAAGCATCAAAATGGGTGACCGGGCCGACTCCCGACCTTCCGGAGATCAAAGATTTCCAGAATGCTTCCTTGCCGGTGCCGATAGGGGAGACCACACCAACCCCGGTGACCGCTACGCGCATATTCACTGCGTTTTCATCCTCAGATGTTTCTCTGAGTTAGAGACCAGAGGCTTCACAGGGATGAGCTGGATTGGTCCGCGGATTTCCATTGATGGCCGTTACCCTTGCGGACCTGAGTTATGAATAGAAGCCCTCGCTAATCGTATGAATGCTTTCCCTATGATAACCACGGAAAGCTCTAATTCCCAATAGCCCTGTATACCTAAATATAGGGAAAAAATCAAGAAAAATTATTTTTATTTTTTTCCTCCCCTTTTATGCTTTTTAGCCACCCCTTGAATTTTAATTCTTTTTACACTCATGTGGGCAAATGTCCATTTTTGAACTTAACGCTCACATGATAATTCACACTTTTGACGGATTGCGCAATTTCCGGGAATTTTGGGAAGGAGAATCAAATTGGGAGGATTCGGGAATCTGCCGGCGGGAAAAGGGAAATAAATTCTCAATACTCGTGTCCGGTGAAGGTATTCACCCCCACGAGTTTCCCGACGGGCTTATAAAGCTTGGGAGAAGTCCAGGGCTTTCCCAGAATCCCGTCCTGGATGGCCCAGCTCCTGCCCCGGGCGGATTTTTCCGCCCCTTTCCTCCGAAAAGGAGTGGAATGATCCAGCTTTTCGTACAGATTTCCGCCGGGGAGGAATTCCCGGTCGATCTCCTCCATCCTTTTCCGCCCCTCCAAATATCCGAATCCATATCTTTCATACTGGACGGCGTTGTGGTAGAAAAGCGCCTCGCAGGAGATGATGGAGGTTCCCAAACGGGAGGCAAACCGTTCCAGAAGGCGCAGCATCTCCCGGAGCAAATGGAGGCCGGGACGAACCTGCCCGGGGGCCAAGCCTGCTTTCATGGCCCTCTCCTCCTCGGCGATGTTTCGCAGGGTGGTTCCGAAAAGGGTATCCCTCCCCTGGGCATCCCGGTCGATGTTGAACCGCTCTCCCCGGGGATCATTGATCACCACGAAGGAAAGCTCCAGGTTATCCATGAAAGGCGTGTCCGAGAGCTGGAGAAAAAAGACCGAGTCCTGGTCTTCGGCCTTCTCCTTGACATCGACGGAAACGAACCCATGGGACTCGGGGGTGTGAAACTGAACAGCCTTTTCACCCCGCCGGTTCAAGAGGGTGTTTCGGTCGATTGCCAGGGAGGGAAAGAGGGAAGGTGGAATCAGGGCCCGGTAGACTTTCGTCCGCTCTTCGGGCGGGAGGTGGTTGAGTTCGTAAATGGAGCGGTTCTTCATTCCCTGGGCCGCAGGATAAGAATCAGAGTCCGCGAAGGAAACGCAAAATCGCCTGGCTCAACCCCCGGGGGTTCTCCAGCATGACCAGATGGCCCGCTCCGTCGATGACCTCCATGGTAGACCCCGAAATTTTCTGCTTCAGGAATTCAGAGTACTTGACCGGAGTCAGGCGGTCTTCTCTCCCGCAGGCGATCAGGGCCGGCAGGCGGATTTTCTCCACCTCGCCGATGATATCAAATCGATCACAGGAGACGAAATCGTTGTAACGGGCCAGGGATCCGGTCTTGGCCCACTCCCTCTCTCCTTCGGCGATGATTTCCGGGGAAGCCTTTTCCGCGAATCCCCAGGGATGGAACTGCGGCGGAATTTCCCCGAAGGCCATCTTGCGCATCATCTCCAGGGCTTCGGGGAGAACCCTTAGCCTGGCCCCGGTCCCGATCAGCAAAAGAGCTTTCAACTTCTGGGCGTATCGAAGGGCCATATCCTGAACCACCGCCCCCCCGAAAGAATGTCCTCCCAGGACGACATTTTTTAAGCCCAGGGCTTCCAGAAAATCTTTCACCCATTCTTCCGATTCCGCCACGCCCTTCAACCCTTCCCCCGCCGAAAGGCCGTGTCCCGGCAGGTCAATGGCCAGAGAGCGGTATTCTCCTTCCAGCTCCTCCATGACTTTCCGCCAAAGGCCGGCATTCCCGCCGCTCCCGTGGATGAAGACAACCGGCCACTCTCTGGACGCGTTCTTTCCCTTCGCCTCCAGGTAGTGAATTTTCGTTCCCCTGATCGTCACGTCCGCCATTTGCTCACCTCGAACGATTTTTTTACATCTGGGCTTGGGCAAATTTTCTGAACCCTATCACAGGCCTCAACATTTTTCAAGCCATAACCCGGAGAGAAATCAGCATCCTTTCGCCTTCTTCACCCCGGAGATTTGACAAAACCTGTGGTCCGGGTTATACCTTCCCTGGTCTCCTAAGGGGGCGATTTGCGGAAAAATTAAAATGGGGGCCACCCGAAGGTGGCCTTCGACCGGGTACCAGGCCCGGGGGCAAGGACCTTCTGCGCAAAAACCATGAGGCGGCTTCCATTTCATGGACCGGGCGGGCAATTTAAATGCGGAATGCAGAGTTCGGAATGCGGAATGGCAAAAAAGAAAGCAAAGAATTCCGAATTCCACATTCCGAATTCCGAATTTGGTAGCGCCCGATCGGCCCGCCGCATCCTGCGGAAGCCGGTCGAAGCCGCCGCGAAGAGGGCCAGCCCGGCCGATGCTTTTCGCGCAGAAGGTCCTTGTCCCCGGGCCACAACCCAAGCAACCGGAAATGTCACGCTGTCAGTCCTCCAGCAGAGCCGGAGATTTACCCAAAGCAATTTAATAGGCGATTAGAGCGTCTTGCCTCAGGAGAGGGGTGAACGACCATGGAGTCCTTCAGGGATTTGGCCATCCGAGCCGCCCAGAAGGCCGGCCGAATCTTGCAGAAACGGCTCGGCCGGATCAAGCGGATCGATTACAAGGGCGCGGTGAATCTGGTCACGGAAATGGATTTTCGATCGGAAAAAATCATCGTCTCCGAAATTCGGAAGAAATACCCCGGTCATGGTTTTTTGGCCGAAGAGAAGGCCCGGAAGCGGACCGGTTCCCCCTATCGCTGGATCATCGACCCTCTGGACGGGACCACCAACTACGCCCACGGGTTTCCGGTTTACTGCGTTTCCATCGCCCTGGAAAAGGAGGGAGACATCATCCTGGGCGTGGTCTACGATCCCTCCCGGGACGAACTCTTCGTCGCCCAGAAGGGAAAGGGGGCCCGGCTGAACGGGCGGAAGATTGCCGTCTCCTCCACCTCCCGGCTCTCCCGGAGCCTTTTGGCCACGGGATTTCCCTACGACTTGAGGGAGAGTCCGGTCAACAACTTCGACCACTTCCGGAATTTTGCCTTCCGCACCCATGCCGTGCGGAGGTGCGGGTCCGCGGCCCTGGACCTCTGCTACGTGGCGGCGGGGCGTTTCGACGGTTTCTGGGAGATGAAGCTGGGGCCCTGGGACCTGGCCGCGGGAAGCCTGATGGTCGTCGAAGCCGGGAGGAAGGGTTACGAATTTTGAGGGCCGGCCTCTGGGCCTGGACGGAAGGCGCGTACTGGCCAGCAACAGCCGGATTCACCGGGAGATGATGAAAATTCTCCGGAGGGGAAAGACGTGAGGCCTTCGATCTCCCCCGGGTTCCACCCTTTGCCCCTTCCCGTTCCCTTCGGCTTCCCTTTCCCGGAACCGGCGGGCAAAGACCGGTACACCGACAGGATCTTCTGCGCGATCTGCGGCCAGCTGAACCGCTGAACTTTGGCCAGGGCGGCCTTGACCAGTTTTTTCCTTTCCGCGGGATCTTCCACCACCCGGCAGATCCGATCGGCCAGCAGGACCGGATTGCCTTCCGGCACCAGCAGCCCGGTGCGGCCGTCTTCGATGGTATATTTCAATCCTCCCACCCGGGAGGCGATCACCGGGGTTCCGCAGGCCATGGCTTCCAGAGCCACCATCCCGAAAGATTCATAGCGCGAGGGAAGGACCAGGGCCTGGGAGGCGGAATAAAAGTAGGGCAGCAGGTCCTGACGCTGGGATCCCCAGAAGGCGACCCGGTCCTGCAATTTCAGCTCCTGCACCATCTCCCGCAATCTCTGCATCTCCCGGCTCTCCCTCTCGCGGGTCCTCATCCAGCTCCCCTCCGATGATGAGTCAATCCCAGTTCCCCTTTTTCCCCCTGCGGTCTGCAGGACAAATCGGTGGACCGCCCGGATGAGAACATCGATCCCCTTGATGGCGTCGATGCGCCCGACGAAGAGAATAAAATTCCTCCGGCTGAGGCCGAGGAACTTCATGGCCCGGGAAGAAGGGATGGGGCGGAAGAGGCGCAGGTCCACCCCGCAGGGGATCACCTTCACCTTGGCCGGCGGGGATGCCGTTCAAAAGGACCATTTGTTTCTTTTCCCAGGGGCTCGGGGCCACAATGCAATCGGCGTATTCCCCTATTTCCCTTTCCACTTTCAGCCTTCTCGAAGGTTCTTTTTCTCCGCTTCCCTCCCCGGCCGTATTTTTCAACACTCCCAGGGTGTGGAACATGTGGACCAGGGGAATGGACCAGAGTTTTTTGAGCTGCCCGCCGACCCAGCCCGATAACCAGTAATGGGAATGGAGGAGATCGTAGGCCGCTCCGCTCTCCCGCGCGAAGCGGGCCACTCCCGAGGTGAATTCCGGCATGTACCGGAGGAGCCGGTGTTTGGCCACCGGCTCTTCGGGCCCCGCCTTGATGTGGACCACCCGGGCATTCTGGCCCAGGGGAACGATGGGAGAGATATGGGGGTTCTGCGAGCGGGTAAAGACATCGACCCCGATTCCCAGGCGGCCCATCTGCCGGCTCAACTCCCGCACGTAGACATTCATCCCCCCGGTCTCTTTTCCCCCCAGGGCGGCCAGCGGGCAGCTGTGAACGCTCAGGACCGCGACCCGTCTCATCCCTTCACCGCCTTGATCTGGTAGATTTTCTCTTCCTTTCCCCCGAGGCGGTATTTATAGTCTTCCTGCCCCCGGAGAAAGTGAAAAACGGTCATCCCTCTTTCCATGGCCCGCCGGATGCAATCGGCGGCCAGCACGATCCCCGGGCTCAGACGGGCGTACTCCGGGTCGTAACCCGAGTTGTAAACGTATTCCACCCCCTGATACCGGAAGGAGAAGTACGCAGCCACATCCTTTCCCTCCGCCCGGAGAAAGGGAAGGCTCAACCAGCCCTTTTCCTGGAACCGGAGGGCGATTTCCCGGAAATAATCCTCCATTTCCGGGGTCATGAACTCCGCTTTATCCCTCCGGCTCTTCCGATGGAGGTCTAAAAAGGCATCCATCCTCTCGGCCAGGTCTTCTTCCCGTCCTTCCCTGATTTCGAAGGAAGACTCCCTCTCCAGGCGGCGCATCTTGCGGCGAAGTTCGTGGCGGTCCTTGGAGTCCAGATGGGCCAGAAAATCATCCCAAGCCGGGGGAAGGTTGAGGTAGACCGAAATTTCCTGGACCGTTTGGGTGACCTGAAAGCCAAAGACCCGTAGAAGCGCGGGCAGGAATCGGAGGGTGGGGGAAAATTCGGAAATCCCGCTGAATTCCAGCTCCTCCCAGGGCCCCTCACCCCAAAAACGGGCCAAAACGCCCAGGGCCTCTTCTTCTTTCCCCGCGGGGAGGATCAGGTCCCGGTAGTCCCAGACATCCATGCTCCCCAGCAGGGTCAGTCCCTTTTTTCCTCCCTCCCTTCCGGAATCGGAAAAAACCCCCAGCCCGAGAGGATCCCCGCCGGAGGACCGGGAAAGGAGCGTCTTCACCTCCAGGTTTTTTCCGAAGTGACGCAGCCAGAGTTGACTCCAGAGAGGGGTGAGAAAAGGGTTTTGAAAGGGACTTTTCTGGAGGAGCGTTTCCCACAGGGACAGCAGGTTTTCGGGAAAGGGATTCCCCTCGATGATCTCCACGCCCATTCAGGGCCTCCTCTCCGCTTCTTGCGGGAGGGGGTAGAAAGAGCCGGCCTTCTCCCTCCCCACGGTCGTCTCCCGGCCGTGCCCCGGATAGATGATCGTATCGTCGGGGAGAGTGAATATTTTAGAGTGGATGGACCTCAAGATTTCCCGGTAATCCGATCGGGGGATAGCCGTGTTTCCCGGCCCGTTGGGAAAGATGGTATCCCCGCTGAAGAGAATCTTTCCGGCAAGGAAACAGACCCCGCCGGGAGAATGGCCCGGAGTGTGCAGCACCTTCAGGG
This sequence comes from uncultured delta proteobacterium, assembly GCA_963802665.1. Classification (GTDB taxonomy): domain Bacteria; phylum Desulfobacterota; class SM23-61; order SM23-61; family SM23-61; genus SM23-61. The sequence continues at coordinate 100,650 of CAWDJO010000008.1, forward strand.
AGATATCACCACACGTCAGCGTCTGTCCTTCCCGCAGGAAAAAGTCCGCTTTCCTGCCCAGGGCTCGCGCGTCCTGCTCATGGATCCCTACTGGGGCTTGAGTCTCATCCTGCACTTTTTCCAGCGCTCCGATGTGGTCCATGTGCCCATGAGTGATGAGGATATACTTGACCTTGGTCTCCTTGACCGCCCGCAGGATCTTCTCCGTCTCGGCCGCCGGGTCGATGATCACGCTTTCCCGGCTGCGCGGACAGATGAGAACATAGCAAATGTTTTCGAAAGAGCCGACTTCCAGCCTCTTCATTCAAATCCACCTATGAGGAGTCCGCTCAGTTTTGCCTATTTTTTCCTCACCCCCGACACCCTGATCACGCCGTGCTGCTTTTCAAAATCCGCTGAACGGCACGGGGATGAAGGTCAGGATGAAAACCGCCATCGTGGCCCATCCGATGATTTTCCGCCTCCGGTCCAGGGGAACCCACCACTCCAGGGGCGGAGGATGGCGAAATCCCATGATCCAGAGGAGAAGCCCCCAGAACAACCACCCTTCCCACCCCAGGACCCCCAAAACCAGAAGACCGGCAAAAACGAATTTGGAGATCTTGATCTGCCTCTCTCCCAGAAGAGCGTAAAGAACGTGCCCCCCATCCAGCTGGCCCACGGGAAGAAGGTTCAGCGAGGTCACCAGGAGGCCGATCCACCCGGCAAAGCCCACGGGATGAATCATCACATCGTGTCCGGGAGGAAGATTCCCCACGACCAGCTTGCTGATCGCCCACAGGAGCAGGGAATCTCCCAGGTTTATACCCACCTGTCCCTCGATATTTTTCACCTCGGAGAGGCTGAGCCCTAAAGCCACCAGGGGAATGGAGACCACCACCCCCACCAGGGGCCCGGCCGCCCCGATGTCCATGAGCATCCGCCGGTCTCTGGCCGGGGACCGCATCTTGATAAAAGCCCCGAAGGTCCCGATGAAAGGATGCGCCGGAATGAAGTAAGGTAAAGTAACATCCATTCCATGCCTCTTGGCCACCAGATAGTGCCCCAGCTCATGGGCCAGGAGGATCCCCATCAGAGCCAGGGCAAAAGGGAATCCCCGGGAAATCTGGCCGGGGTCTTTCAGGGGGTTCACCCCTTCCTGCAGGGCCCCGGCCAGAACGGTGGTCATCAGCGTGAGGATAAATAATACGATGTTCCAGATGACCCTGGGCTTGCGGGGAGGGGCGGAGGGATCCGGCTCCCCCTCCCAGGTCCAGGAGGGAACTTCTCTCTTTCGGAATGGCCAAAAATCTCTTAGGCTCATGTCTCTTTGGAATTCTCTCTAATCTTCAAACCGCAAAGGAACCCGGCCAAGCGGGCTACCTCTTCGTAAGTACCCCGAAAGCGGACTCATTGCCATCTTCCACAGTAAGGTCCCCGTAGGCTCCGGAGGAACCACCGCCTATTTTGGGGGTGCAAGTGGATCTCACCCTCGGCTCCTGGCATCAGGGTCCGACTTTGTCAGCTTATTTCCGGGACCCAACACCAGATGGGAATAAGCCCATAGGGCCCGTTCCGCCGACGGGAAGATGGGGATTCCCGCTTTCAGCAAAGCCTCTTTGGATTTATCCTCCAGGTACATCCCCCCCAGGGAAATGGCGATGAAGGGCTTGCCGATTTTCCGGTGTGCTTCGATGACCCCGCTCGCATACTGGAAGTCGAGCTCCGCCGTTGCCCCGCGCCCCTGAAGGATGAGGGTGTCCACCCCCGGATCCCGGCCCACGATTTCCGCCGCCCGCCAATAAAGGTCCACCTGGAAGACCGAGGCCAATCCCAGGTCCACAGGATTGTTGGCGCTGGTCCCGGTCTGAGGGATTACGTTCTTCAGCTCTTTTCGAGTTTCTTCCTGCAGCTCGGCCACCTCCAGCCCGAACTCCTCGCAGGCGTCGGCGGCGGCCACGGCCGGCCCCCCGGGTCCGGATAGAATCGCCAGCCTTTTTCCCCCTCTCCGGGGTAAATAGTAGAAAACGGTGAGAAAATCCAGGAACTCCTCGGCATCCCGGACCATGAAAATCCGGGCCTGATTTTTCAGTGCATCCCAGGCCATCCTGGACCCCGCCAGCGATCCGGTGTGCGAAGAGGCTGCCCTGGCCCCCTTGGGAGTGCGTCCCGCCTTCCAGAGGATGACCGGCTTTTTCCTCGCGGCCTCCCTCAACGCTCCGAGGAAGGCGGGGCCGTCTTTCACCCCTTCCAGATAAGCCCCGATGATCTCGGTCTCCGGGTCTTGACCCAGGAAAGAAAGGAAGTCGGAACTGTTCAGGTCGCTCTCGTTTCCGCTGCTGATGATCTTACTGAAATGGATTCCCCTCGCCTCGGCCATCCGGCTGAAGAGGATCGCCAGAGATCCGCTCTGGGAAATCATCCCCACCTTCCCCGCCTCCCGGGGCAGGCCCGGGAAAAAAGCCAGGCGGTGATTCGGGTCGTAAATCCCCATGCAGTTGGGACCGATAAGGGAAATGCCCAGTTTGCGGGCGACCCGGAGAATCTCCTCTTCCCGTTTCTTCCCCTCCCCGTCCCCCGTTTCGGCAAATCCGGAGGTATAAATCACGGCCGCTTTTACCCTCTTCTCCCCGCACTGCTCCAGGGCCGGCAGAACCAGGGGCGCCGGCACGAGGAGGATAGCCAGGTCGATGTCTTCCGGAATTTCCTTCACCGAGGGATAGGCGCGCAGTCCGTCGATGAAATCCGCCCGGGGGTTCACGGGGAAGATTTTCCCGGGATATCCCTGGTCCAGCAGTCCCTGCAGAAACACTCTCCCGGGCTCAAAACCCCGGGGCACGCCAACCAGGGCTATAGAGCGGGGTTGAAAGATGGCGGACAGATCTTTCGGGCGACTCAAATCAAGAACTCCATTCCCCGATGGACGGCCCCCCACCGGCAGGGGACGAAAAGGAATAATGGAATATTGGAATGATGGGTAAAAAAATAAAATGCCTAAACCCATTATTCCATTTCCAGCATTCCAGCATTTCAAATTGCCAACATCCCTATTTAAAATAACAAAAAGCGGCCCCCCCCCGCAAGATGAAATTCCTCTCTCCCGGACCGGTCTGCTTTTTAGGCTTGAATAATTTCCCGGTCTGCTATATAAAAATTCATGAAGGCAACGCATGAATACCCTCGATATTATCTTTCTCGTCCTCATCGCCGCCTCGGTGATCTACAGCCTGGTCAAAGGATTGGTCCGGGAGATTTTTTCTTTTCTGGCCATCATCCTGGGTTTCTTCGGGGCCAGCTACGGGTACGCCCGGGCGGCGGAATGGCTCAAAGGCTGGGTGGAGCAGGAAACCCTGGCCCAGATCTTCGGTTTTGCCATTCTCTTTCTGCTCGTGGCCATCGCCGTGAGCCTGCTGGGCATCCTGCTTTCCCGGCTGATCCACAAGGGGGGGCTCGGCTGGGCCGACCGCATGGGAGGGGCCGCTTTCGGCTTCCTCAAGGCCGTCCTTCTCATCGCCATCATCCTTCTCGTGCTTACCGCTTTCTTGCCCCCCAAGAGCAAGGTCCTTCTCGAGTCGAAAATTTCCCCGGCCGCTCTCACCATCGCCCGGGGGCTTTCCTTCCTGGTTCCGGAAAAGTTCCACAAGCTCTACGCGGAGAAAGAAAAAGAGCTCAAACAATATTGGGCCCTCCGGGATTTTCTTCCGGATAAACCCGAGATCAAAGGATTGAAGAAGCCATGAACGGATCTATTTTCTTCGGGAAAAGGAAAGGGCCGGCCGAAAGGAGTCGGGGCATGACGACTCCGGGCTGCTTGATGTTTCTGGTCCTCCTGGCGGTCCTGGGATTTGCGGGATTCAGATTCGGCTCCGCGTACTGGGAGTATTACCAGGTGCGGGAACAGGTCCGGGAGGTTCTGACCTGGACCGTGGCCGGGCAGCCCAAGCATGAAGGGGAGGTCGTTAAAAGGGTCATCGCCCGGGTCGCCGATGAAGCCGGACTCTGGTTTACCCCCAAGAATATCCGCATCACCCAGACCGCCAACTCTCTGACGATCAGCGTCTTCTGGGTCCAGGACCTGGACTTTCTCGTGTACACCTATCCGATGGACTTTGACGGTCAGCCTGACCGAGGCAATACGGTGGGGAGGCCGGGGGCTGGTGGTCAAATAATTTTTTGGGACGCGGATGAACCCGGATAAATACCGATGGGGAAAAGGACGAATCGAAAAGATCCCGAAAGAATAAAAAGAAAGCCAATGAAGAGGGGTTTTAAATGAGGAACTCGGCCACGTGAATGTTGTATTCGTTCGGGTCGAGGGTCTTCACGATGGACTGCTTAAAGGCGCGGCTCCCCTCATCCATCTCCCGCAGGTCCACAATCCTTCCCTTCCGGTACTCCCCCTCGCCGTACTGGAGCAGGCATACCTTGGGCCGGTCGATCAGGTCCGGATCTTCCTGGGTCTGCACCACGATCCCCATCTCATTGGTGTTCAGCAGGACCAGCGTTCCCAGGGGGAAAATCCCGATCATGTTGATGAAGACCTTCACCAGGGCCGGGTCAAAATCCTTGCCGGCCCGCTCGAGCATCAGCCCCAGGATCTTCTCCGAAACATAGGGGTACTGACGGTAGACCCGGGGCCTCACCAGGGCGTCGTAGAAATCGGCGATGGCGATGATCTTGCCGAAGAGGGTGACATTGCGCTTGCGCGCCAGCTTGGGATAGCCGGTCAGGTCAAACTTCAGGTGGTGTTCGAAGGCCGCGTCGATCAACCGCGCCGAGAGCTCTCCCCACTCTTTCAGGCGGATCACCATCTCCGCCCCCACCACCGGATGGGAGCGGATCATGGCCCATTCCTGGGGAGAGAGTTTATCCGTCTTGTTCAGGACCTCCTTGGGGATGCTGACCTTGCCGATGTCATGGAAGAGGCCGGCCATGCCCAGGTGGGACAGGTGTTTCTTGGGAATGCCGATCCGCTGCCCCAGGGCAATGGCGTAGATGGCCACGTTGACGCAGTGGTTGAAGGTGTAATCGTCGTAGTTTTTGATGTTGGTCAACCCCAGGAGGGCGGACTCGTCCTGCATGATGGAGTTGACCGCGCTCTGCATCAGGTGCTTGGCTTTGCGGACGTTGATCAGTTTCTGGGTCCGGATTCCCTCGGACACCTCCTTGACCAGGTTGACGGTCTTGAAATAGATCTGCTTGGAATACCGCTTCTGCTTTTCCGAGTCGATGAGGAGATCCTCATCCCGCACATACTCCAGCTTTCCCACGCTGATTCCGCGGATCCCCTTGGACTCCAGCTGCCGGTTGACGTAGAGGTAGTTGCTCTCGTTGCCGTCATCCAGCTTGGCGAGGAGGAAAACAAAATCCTTGAGCTTCGGCCCTTCGATTTCCTCGCTGAATTCGAGCTCCCCGACCATCCGTTTGCCCATTTCCTGGGAGAAGATCTTGAAGATGGAATAACGGTCGGCTTTCACCGGGATCCGGATGTTGTTGAAAAAGAAATTATCCCGAACGAGCTTGAGGTACAGCTGGCCCTGGGACTGCACAAAGGGGTTGACCGTCTGGAGCACTTCCTGGGTCAGCTTTTCGATGGTGGCGTTGTTGCGGTCATACAGGGTGGCGCCCTTCAACAGGCGGTAGAAACGAAAGATGAACTCGGTCCCCATCATCTCGGGGAGATGTTCCTGGCCGGCGGGGATCCGGACGTCCATCAGTTCATCGCTCCTGCTCTTTCCTTGCCTTTCTGCGCACATTAGAACCTCTGTTCCGTCGGAACCTGCCGCCGGAGGGCCTGCTGACAGGCCTTCCGGATGCGGGCGTTCTTGGATTCCTGCCCCTGTTCCAGAACCGCCTTGGCTTCCCGGGAGGCGATCAAGGCCAGGGCGCTGGCCGCCCCCTGCCGGAGTTCATCCACTTTTTTCCGGCGGAACCAGGCTTTCTTCATCAGGAGTTTCCGGAGCAGGGGGATGGGGTCGTTGGAGCCGGCCAGCCCGACGGCATCGAAGAAGGCCTTCTTCTCCGCCGCCTCCTTCCCGGCGAATTCCTTGGCCTGAATGACCTCCAACAGGTAAGGCAGAGCGTCTTTCCGCCCCACTTTGCCCAGGTTCAGGGCGGTGGCGCACCGGATCCGCACATCCGTATCCTGCAAGGCCTTGATCAAAAGATGGAAAGCCTTGGCTCCCCCGATAAATCCCAGGGCCTGGACCGCCTCCCGGCGCACCCGCATCTCCCGGTGGCCGAGGGCCTTTTGCACGGAGGGAATGGCCGGCTCCTTGCCGATGCGGCCCAGGATGTACACCACGTTCCGCACCAGGTACCAGCGGCGGTCTTCGAGGAAGGGGAGGATCTGATCGATCTGGTTCTTTCCGATTTCACAGACCGCGTCACAGACGGTCCGGCGGGCTTTGGGATTCCCGAGATCGCCCAGCACTTTCATGAGGGGCTGGAGGGAGTTGGGCTTCAACAGCTTGAGGTAACCGCTCACCTCATCCAGGCGCACCCCTTCCCGCCTCTCCAGGACCTTGCCGATCCGCTCGATCCTCTGAGGGTCGCCGGCGCTCTCCGCCAGCTGCTGAATGGCTTTGAGCTGCCATTCCTGCAGGGAGTACGTTTTAAGGATGATAAAGGCCCGGCCCAAAAGGTCCGTGGCCTTCTGGAATTCCCCGAGGGTCAGCAGGGCATCCAGAAGTTTGTTGAGAACCGTGACCGCGTCCTGATACGGCTCCGGCTTTTTCTCCAGAGCCATGATTTCGAAGAGGATGTCGATGATGTTGAACAGGAAGGCGGGAGAGGTCTCCGTTTCCACTTCCTTCCGCAGCCCTTCGAGTTCCTGCGGGGTGAGAAAGTAAACGTCCCGGTTCATGGCCACGGAGGGAGGACTGGCCGCCCGGGTCATGGCCTCATAATAGTTGACCTCTTCCCCGGTCTCTTCGTCCAGGTAGTCGGGGTCGACCTGGTGGGCCAGCGGTTGGAAGATGAGGTTCTTGCGGAACTGTTCGATGTTCTCCGGAATAATGACCGCGGTGTCTTCCAGATATTCGTCCGTGGCCTGGTAGCTGATATGGACAAAGTCCCGCTCCCAGATCATGGTCACCAGGTCGTCCTCCAGCTTGTTGATCTTGTCCCCCCGCTTGATGATGTCGAGGAATCCCTGGATTTCCCATTCCTCCAGCCCTTCCAGGAAGCGAAATTCCCGCAAACCGTCCTTGTAAAGGAAAAAGGCCAGGCTGCCCTTCAGGTCTTTGTTTTCGTACATCATCCGGTTGTTGAAGCTGAACTCATACTCCCCGATCTTGAAGGAAAAAACGTGATACCGCTTCAGGAAGAATTGGAACTTGCGAAAGAGAAGTTCACGGAAACCGACCAGAGAAGGGTTTTCCGGCGGATAGATGCGGAAGGCCTTGATCGTCTTGACAAAAATATTCATCAAGTCCCGGGCATGGAGAAATACCTCCTCAACCTCTTCCCCTTCGAAGGAAGCGATCTCATCGCTGACGTCGAGGCTTTTTTTCTCCAATTCCAGATCTTCCGCCATCAATCCTTTCCCTTTTTCCTAATTCTTCCCTATCTTCTCGTTTTAACAGTGGTTTGTCAATCTTTTTCCTCCCCGCCCCTTCCCGCACATAGGGCGGAATCGTCGGGGAGGAAGTACCCCTTTAAAAAAAGTTGACCTGCCCGGGTTTCAATGATAATTTATTTTTACGCATGGGCGATTAGCTCAGATGGATAGAGCGTTGGTCTCCGGAACCAAAGGCCGTGGGTTCGAACTCCCGCATCGCCCACCACCCCTCCTAAAAGACGAATATCGTCGCAAATCCCGAATATCGCAGAATTCAAGCAGAAACAGAACCCGCAAATTCGAATATTTCCAATGACCCTTGCATACAATGAGAACTCTATGTGTTTTTCTGGTGGGCCATCCTATGGATTCGTTCGCCCCGGTTATTTGAATTTTGGACCTTTGGTTTTGTTTCGGATTTCGAAATTCGGATTTCGAATTTTCTTATATGCTCAGGTATCCCCCATCCACCGGAAGGATGATTCCGGTCACATACGTCGAGGCCTCCGAGGCCAGAAAGACCGCCGCCCCTTTTAATTCCGCCCCCTCGCCATACCTCTTCATGGGAATATGGCCAAGGATTCGATCCCGGTGCTGATCCAGTACCCATTGACTCATGTCCGTGGGGAACCATCCCGGCGCAATGGCATTCACCCGGATATTGTACTTGGCCCACTTGGCGGCAAGATCCTTCGTAAAGGCGATCACCGCCCCCTTGCTGGCGCTGTAGGCGATGGCGTCCGCCACTTCCGCTTCCGTTCCCACGATCCCCATGATGGAGGTAATGTTGATAATACTTCCGCTCTTCTGGCGGATCATGGCCCGCCCGGCAATCTGGGAGAAAAGGAAGAGGCCGTTGATGTTGGTGTCCATGACCTTCTGCCACCCTTCCAGGGGGTACTCCTCGGGGGTGGCCCCCCAGTTGGTGCCGGAATTGTTCACCAAAATGTCCAGGTGTCCGAAGGTCCTAAGAGTCTCATCGACAACCGCTTGGATTTCTTTAGTCGATTTCACATCGCAGCCCTGAGCCAGGGTTTTGACCCCCAGCCGGGCCAGGTCCCCTGCGGCCTTCTGGCAGGCTTGCACTTTTCGGGAGCAGAGAACGATATGGGCCCCTGCCTCGGCCAGCCCCTCGGCCATTTTCAGCCCGATCCCCCTTCCCCCGCCGGTTACAATCGCCACTTTGCCCTTCAGATCGAACATATCCTTCACATTCATTTTTCACTCCTAAAAAACTAAATTGGACACAGATGAACACAGATAAACACAGATTTCAGCAAAAACTTATTTGAACGCGAATAAACAGACAAAGTTCCTGGAATGCCTGGATTCGCATGCAATCTCAGAGTTGCCTTATTTTGCATCCAGTATTCATTATTGCTTTATCTGTGTTCATCTGTGTTTATCTGTGTCCCCTAAAAAATCAAATAAAACGAATCGTCCGGATTCCTCTCCTCTGGTCCAGGCGGTGGATTCCTTCCTCGAGGGCGATGTTCAAGGCTTCCTCGTATTCCTTGCCGGTGATCCTGCGGTTCAAGGGAGGATGCTCCATGGCGTCCCCGCAAGGGTGGTATTGGGCCATGACGTTGACATAAGTATCCGGCGATACCTCCCGGGCCAGGAATCGCATGGCCTCCCGCGTGCCCGCCACCCCCCCCGGCAGAACCAGGTGCCTCACCAGCACCCCCCGCTGGGCGATGGAGCGGGCGTCCAGCGCGAGGTCTCCCACCTGCCGGTGCATCTCCCGGATCGCCGCCCGCGCTCTCTCCGGATAGTCTTTGGCCCGGCAGTAGCGTTGAGAAACCTCCCCGTCCATGAATTTCAGGTCGGGCATGTAGAGGTCAAAAACCCCCTCCAGGAGCCGGAGGGTTTCCAGGGAATCATAGCCTCCGGTATTATACACCAGGGGAACCTTCAATCCACCCTCAATCGCCATGGGGAGAGCGGCCAGGATCTGCGGGACCACGTGGGAGGGAGAGACGAAGTTGATGTTGTGGCATCCCTGTTCCTGGAGGTGAAGCATCACCCCGGCCAGTCGATCCGGGGAAACTTCCCGGCCTTCTCCCAGGTGGCTGATCTCGTAATTCTGGCAGAAGAGGCACAGAAGGTTGCAGTGGGTGAAAAAGATCGTTCCCGATCCCCCGCTCCCCACCAGGGGGTCTTCTTCGCCGAAGTGGGGGCTGTAGCTGGAAACCTCGCTATTCCGCCCGGTCCGGCAGAATCCCCTTTCGTCCTCCTGTCGGTTTACCCTGCATTCCCGCGGGCAGAGCCGGCAGGATTTCATACGCTCCCGAGCTTCCGCCGCCCGCTCCTCCAGGATTCCCCTTTCATGCAGATCCAGGTAGGAGGGGCAAAAACCTGTCGTGTCCTTCGGCGCCATGCTTCAAATTTTATCCTTCCCCTCCTCGGATGAGGCGGAGGAAAGGGTTCCGGCGGGATCCTTCTTTTCCAGTAAGCTGCCTCAGTTTATCGGTCATCTGGTAGTGGATCGTCCTCCCTTTTCCCGCGGGGATGAAGTATCCTTCATCCACCAGATCGCGGATGAGGGCGCGCGCTTTTTTCCGGGAAAGGGAGGGAGGCAGTTTTAACTCCTGGAAGGTGAAATACCCTTTTTCCTTCAAGAACTCCATGACCCAGGTCAGCCCGGGAAGAGAGGATTCTCCTTCCCGAATCTCCCGAACCCGGTACACTTTGCCGTGTTTTTTCAGGGGCTCCACCAGTCCCTGTCGGACCAGGGCCTTGATTTCCACGTAAGCTCCATCCCGGTCCACCCCGAACTTCTGATAATCCGAGCTGCTGAAGATCCCGCCGTGAACCCGCGCGTAGGTGAGGATCCGTTTCTGCCTGGGACTCAGGGGATACAGGCTGAACTGCTTGAGCCATTCCAGGGTCGAATCATCCAGAACCGGGGTGTTCCGGAGAACCAGGCAGCAAAAATCCCCTTCCTCGCGCCATTCCGGGGGGTTCAATCCATGGCGTTCCATTTCCTGAAAAATCCGCAGGATCCCTTCTCCCAGCGACCTCATGTACCCGGCGTCCGTCAAAACCCGACTGATCAATGGATTGCGGGAGTAATGGACCCTCTGGTGGCGCTGGATCTGTTCGGCTCTGACCGGGTGCGGGAGCCGGCCCGGGCTGCGGATTTCCAGACGGTCATCGAACATCCAGACCGAAACGGCGCTTCCCTCCAGGGAATAGTCCCGGTGGGCGAGGGCGTTGACCAGGGCTTCTTTCCAGATGAAGGCGGGGTATTCGAATTTTTCCCGGAAGAAAAGATCCCGCTGCAGGATTCGTTCCTTCACCCGTTCTCCGACCAACGCTTCCACCTCCCGGATCAATTTCAAGAGGGGGGCTTCCAGGCGGATCCGCTCAACCACATTGTACCCTTCCCCTCTCCGGGCTTCCGTTCCCTCGAAACGAACGAACTCGATTCCCGGCCGCGGATGCCAGCGCAGGGGGTCGCGGCCGAAAAGGTAAGCCGCCGCCCGGGTGAGGAGGGGTTTTCCGTTCAGGTATTCGATCAGGCCATAGGGGCGATGGAGGATCTCTTCCGCATTTCCGGACAGGCCGGCCCGGGAGATGAACTCATCGAGCAGATCCTGATCCAGATCTTCCAGGGAGCTGTACGGCAGGATTTCCCGTTCATGGCCGGTCTCGACCCGGTCCTCCCGCAGGGCCGCCGCTTTCTCCCGGGAGAGAGGAACATTCTGGAAGGCGACCCGGAGAAAGCACCTGCCGTTCTTCAAAAAATGAAGGACGGGGCTGGCCGGAACCCGGAAGCGAAGCAGGGTTTTTCCCAGGAGCTCTTCCGAAACAATCTGAAAGTCCAGGGAAGGTTCGAAAGCTCCCCGCAGGAGGCCGTGAAAGAGCCGGCGTTCCGGTTCGGAGAAATAAACCCCCAGGGTCTCCTCTCCGGTATCGACGCCCATAAGAACCGTGCCCCCGCCCGCGTTGGCCATGGCCCCCAGAGATTCGGCCACCGTCCGGAGAAGCTCCTTCCGGGACCGGGGGTAGATCTTCCCTTTCGGGCCTTTCCGGAAACAGCTTACCATCTGAAAAAACTGGCCGTTTCCCCGCTGCAGAAGTTGATTCCACTCCTCTTCTTTCATTTTTTTTCCTAGGGCTGGGTTAGCTGAAAAATCTCGCTTGCGTTCCGGTACGTGTGCCGGGCCACCTCTTCCGCCTTCATGCCTTTCACCTCGCTCACCGACTGGAGCGTTTTCCGGAGGTCCGCGGGTTCGCTCGGGACTCCCCGGTACACTTCGGGCGCGTCGGTTTCCAGCACCAGCTGAGACAAGGGAGCGGCCTGAATGGCCGCCCGGTGCCTTTCGCTGTAGGCCGCCGCCGGAGTGGCGGAGATGAAATACCCCTGTTCAAAAACCTTCTGCAGAACATCCAGGGGGCCGCTGTACCAGTGGAAAATCGCCCTTTCCAGGGCAAAGGATTTCAGCAGTTGGAAGGCCTCTCCCCAGGCTCTCCGGGCATGAAGAAGCACCGGTTTCCTCTCCCGGAAGGCCAGGGACAACAGTCTTTGCAGAACTTCTTCCTGTTTTTCCCGGGGAGTCTTGACCGCGAAATCGAGGCCCACCTCTCCCAGGGCAACACATCGTGAAAGTTCTTTTTCGATGAAACGAGCATTGGCTTCGAGATCGACCCCATCCAGACGCCAGGGATGGAGCCCCACTGCGGGAAGGACAAAGTTGGGAAACCGGTCAGCCAGCTGGAGGATTTTTTCATTCGATGCCAGGTCCGTCCCGACTCCGACAATGGCCAGGACCCCGGCGTCCTGCGCCCTTTTCAGGGCTCCCTCGAGGTCTGGAACCTCATCCAGATGAGCATGGGTGTCGATGAGCTTCAAGTAAGGTTCCTCCCTCTATCCATGCTGCCCCATTATCCCCAACCGGCGCAGACGGGTCAAGGAGTTTTTGATTTTGGAAACTTTTTATCCGCAGATTACGCAGAGAGCACAAGGAATTCAATACGGCGAATTACCAAGGAGTCCATTATAGTCTAAACATGAATTGGAGGACGTTGCCTTTTGAAAACCTCGAACTGGACTCCGGCTTTCGCCGGAGTGACGAACATTAGAAAGGCATGGTTCTTGGTTGTCATTCCGGCGGAAGCCGGAATCCAGGATGATTAAAAGACGGAATTCCTGTCCAGAAAATTATGGCCTCATTAGTAAAACAGCACTAGGGCCTTGATCAACCGCCGGGGGATGGGATATTTTAAAATAGAAGAACGGCTTACCCTCGGCCCAAAAAAGACCCTTGAAGGCAGGAGGAAGAATGAGACCCAAGTCTTTTGAATTTCTGAAAGCCCTGGCCGAAGCCCCCAGTCCCTCGGGGTATGAACAGCCCGCCCAGAAGGTGTTCCGGGAATATATCCGGGGCTGCGCGGATGAAGTGAAAACCGATGTCCTGGGGAACACCTTTGGCTATATCCGGGGGAAGAAGAACAGACCCACGGTGATGCTGGCCGGCCATTGCGACGAGATTGGATTCATGGTCACCTACATCGACGACAATGGCTATGTATACTTTGCCCCCATCGGCGGGGTGGACCCTCAACTCCTTCCCGGAAAGCGGCTCTGGATCCACACGGCCAAAGGTTCTGTGGTGGGCGTCGTGGGGAGAAAGCCCATCCATCTCATCGATCCCAAGGAGCGGGAGATGGTGGTCCAGATGCACAACCTCTTCGTCGACTTCGGGGCCAAAGACAAGAAAGAAGCGGAAAAGCTGGTGAAAATCGGAGATCCCATTACCTTTGCCGTGGGCCTGGAGAAACTGCAGGGAGACCGGGTGGTTTCCCGGGGATTCGACGACAAGATGGGAAGTTTTGTCGTCGGAGAAGTGCTCCGCCGGATTCACGGGAGAAAAGAGCGCCCCCTCTGTGCGGTCCATGGAGTCTCCACGGTGCAGGAAGAGATCGGCCTGCGGGGAGCGACGACCAGCGCCTACCAGATTCAGCCGGATGTGGGGATTGCCGTTGAAGTGGGCCACGCCAGCGATTACCCCGAGGTGGACAAGAAGAGGGTGGGAGAGTACAAGCTGGGCGCAGGCCCGATCGTCGCCCGGGGGGCCAATATTAATCCTCTGGTCTATGAACTCCTGGTGAAAGCCGCCAAAAGAGGACGAATCCCGGTGCAGATCCTCGGAGCGCCCCGGGCCACGGGAACCGACGCCAACGTCATCCAGCTCTCCCGCAAAGGGGTGGCCACCGGCCTGGTGAGCGTCCCTCTGCGGTACATGCACACTCCGGCCGAAGTTCTGTCCCTGAAAGATTTGGATGCCACCTGCGACCTGCTGGTGGAATTCATCTATCTGCTGCGGGAGGGGATGAGCTTCATTCCGAAATAAAAACTTTTATGGGACACAGATGAACACAGATAAGAAATTGCCTAAAATTCGAAATGCCTAAAGTGCCTAAAGATTAAAAACAGGATTTTAGCGCCTTTGACTCCGAACTCAAAACTCCGAACCTTTTCGGACACGGATGAACACGGATAAGTAGGGGCACGATGCATCGTGCCCCTACGTTGCCGGTTGGCAGGTATCGGCCTTTGACGGGCAACTGGGAACCGGAAACCGGCAACAGGTACTTAGTCTTTCTCCCCGATCCCGTACTTCTTCATCTTGTACCGCAGGACCCGTTCGCTGATCCCCAGTTCCTCCGCCGCCTTGGTCTGAACGCCGTGGCTTTTCTCCAGGGCCTGAGTGATCCGCAGTCGTTCGATCTCCTCCAGGGTCTCCCGAAGGCTCCGGCCCCCGGCCGCCTCTTTCATCAGGTCCTCGACCTTGCTCTCCCGCAGGTTCAGGGGCAGGTCCTGGGTGGTGATCGAATCTCCGCGGGACAAAACCACGGCCCTCTCCATGATGTTCTCCAGTTCCCGGATATTGCCGGGGTAATGATAATTCATCAGGAGATCTTTTGCCTCTTTCGACAGAGAGACCACCGGTTTTTGATTTTCCCGGCTGTATTTCTTCAGGAAATGCTCGATGAGGGGGGGGATATCTTCTTTTCTCTCCCGCAAGGGCGGAAGGGAGACGGTCACCACATTGAGGCGGTAATAAAGGTCCTCGCGGAAGGTCCCTTTCTGGATCGCTTCTTCCAGGTTGCGGTTGGTGGCGGCAATGACCCGGACGTCCACCTTGAGGGTCTGGCTGCTCCCCACCCGCTCGAACTCCTTCTCCTGGAGGACGCGCAGAAGCTTGCTCTGCAGCGAAGGCGAGAGGTCGCCGATCTCATCCAGAAAGACCGTTCCCTGGTCGGCCTGCTCGAAGCGCCCGATCCTCCGGCCCACGGCCCCGGTGAAGGCTCCCTTTTCATGACCGAAGAGTTCGCTCTCCAGAAGGTTCTCGGGCAGCGCCGCGCAGTTTACCTTCACCAGGGGCTTCTCGGCCCTCGGGCTGGAATAATGAATGGCCCGGGCGATGAGCTCTTTCCCCGTTCCGCTCTCTCCCAGAATCAATACCGTTGCGGGGCTGGAGGCCACCCGCTTGACCAGGTTCAGGGCCTCTTCCATGCGTCGGCTGGCCGAGATGATAAAATCGACCTTGAATTTCTCCCGCAGTTGCTCCCTGAGCTCCCGGTTTTCCCGGCTCAAGCCGACTTCCTTCTCCACCCTCTGGATCAGAAGGAGGAGCTCGTCCAGGTCGATGGGTTTGTTCAGATAATCGTAGGCCCCCTCCTTCATGGCGGCCACGGCCGTTCCCACGGTCCCGAAGGCGGTGAGGACGACCACCATCACTTCCGGGTTCAAGCGCTTCAGTGCCTTGAGCAGCTGAACCCCGTCCATCCCCGGCATCCGGTAGTCGGTCAATACCAGGTCGAAGGCGCCCCCTTTGAATTTTTCCAGGGCCTGAGACCCGTCTGCGGCAATCCCGACCCCATATCCCTGCTTGACCAGAAATCCTTCCAGCATCTCCCGCTGGACCTGCTCATCATCGGCGATCAGGATCCGGAATTTTGGAGTCCCCCTCATCCTTCCTCCCCGGGAACCGGCAGGGTAACCCGAAAAGTCGTCCCTTTTTCAACGACGCTCCGCACCTCGATGGTTCCCCCATGGTCCTGGATAATCTTGTGGGCCAGGGACAAGCCCAGGCCCATACCCTTCTCTTTGGTGGTGAAATAGTAGTCGAAGATCCTGCCCAGATGGTCTTCCGGAATCCCCTCCCCGGTATCCGAAATTTCGATGATTACTTCTTTTTCGCTCTGATGGCCCCGGGCGGAGATCTCCAGACGGCCCCCCTGGGGCATGGCCTGAAGGCTGTTGTTTACCAGGTTCCACAGGGCTTCGTGCATCCTCTGCCGGTCCAGCTTCAGGGGGGGGATTTCCGCGGCGATGCTGTCGATCAGTTGAATCTTGTGCTGGTCGGCGGTCTCCCGAGCGAGCAGCAGAAGATCCTTCAACACCTCCCGGATTTGAACGGCTTGAAGGTCCAACCGGGCCGGCCGCGCGAAGAAGAGGAATTGCTCGATGATCTGGTTGACCCGTTTCACTTCCCCCCGAAGGACATCGGTGAAGCGGAGGTATTCCTTTTGCGCGTCCGGCGGGGTTGGGGCAAACTCCCGCTGCAGACGCTGGATGGCCATGCCGATGGCATTCAGGGGGTTGCGGATTTCATGGGCCACGCCGGCGGCCAGGTTGGCCAGGGATGAAAGTTTTTCCGACTGGCGGACCTTTTCCTCCATCTCCTGAACCCGGGCCAGGTGGCGGTTTTCCATGCGGGAAATGAAGGCGATTCCCGCCCCCCCGAAGATGAGGAGAAACAGGCTAAAGAGCAGGAGGTTCCTCTGGTCGGTCTCGAGGATCTCTTTCACCCGTTCGGTGGAGAGCCCGACCCGGAGGATCCCCCGGCTGTCGGGCCCCAGGATCACCAGCTTGGCCATCTCCAATACTTTCTGCTCCCCCAATTCCCGGGCCATGGTTTCCCCGCCCCCCCGGACCGGCACCTGCTGCAAAAAATCGCTCTCCTCTTTCTGCCCGATCCGCTCCGGCGCCGTGTCGGCCCAGATCTCCAGGTCCTCTCCCTGGAAAATAATATAACGGAGTTCTCCCCTTCCCTGCCACTCTTCCACGAGCCCCTGGAGGAGCACTCTCCGGCGGAGAGTTCGAATGGAGGCCTCGTCGGCACGAACCGCCAGGATCCCTTCTCCCGCCTTCCGGACGATGGCCACGGAGAGGTGTTCCATCTGGCCGGTTTTTTTCTTTTCCGATCGCTGGATGTTATAAGAGGCCTTCCCTTCCAACAGCGGGCGGTAAAAAGAATCTTTCTCCGCGGGCCCTTCCCGGGATGGAGGATAGCTCAGGGTCCGGCGGGGGCTGACCCAGGCCACCAACGACAGATGCCAGGCCTTGGCGATGCCGGCCAATTCCTTTTCTTCCGGAGCGCGGGAACCCACCTGCCGATCCATCTGGAAGGCGAGGTCCAGCAGCAGATCGACCACGGAATCATCCAATGCCAGGGGATTCGAGGGAGACGGGATCAGGAGGGCTGAGGCTTCGGGAAAAGCCTCCAGGGCGGCTGCGGAGGCAAAAGCCGTCTGGGCGCTCTTCTCCAGGCCGGCGATGAGGGCGGACCCCTCATCAACCAGAAGGCGGTAGAGGTTGTCCTTCAACCTCTTGGTTTCGTAGATTCCATTGATCAGGAGGAGAAGGGCCAGGAGGCCCCAGATGATCAGAAGAAACAGGGGACGAAAGACCCAACGCTTCCTGCGATCCGGCCCTTTCGGGAGGAAGGCCATAACCGGTGTGCCGCTCCGTCAGTATTCTCTACCCATCCCCCGGCCCCGTCCCGGCATCCCGGGGGAACCGGGCATCCCTCCCCAGTGGGGGGGAGGAGTTTGATCTGTTCGGGGGTAAGGACTTTGCGCATCTCGATGTGCAAGAGCAGCCCCCGCTCCTGGATTTTGGCTTCCAGGTCGGAGATCTCCCTTTGTTTGCCCAGAATCACCTGAGGGCCGGCCTGCGGGTTTCGCAGCAGGTCCCGGAGGTCGAATCGTTTTACGATCAGGTCGTTCCTCCAGGGCAGGGTGTCCCGCAGATAGGATTCCCGCAATTCCTGGAGTTTGGCGGATTGGTCCGGATTGAGATTCAGCTGGCCAGCCCAGTCCATCATGGGGGAATGCATGGGGCCCATCATCATTCCCCGGCCGCCACGGTCCTCCCACCCTCTTTTTCCCGGGGGTCCCTGGGCTGGGGCTGCCTGCGCGATCAGCACGAAGCAAAATAGAAGCAAAATAACCCTATAATTTTTGCCCGCCATTTAAAACTCCAAGGATTCTCCCACCGCGCCGAAGAAGAACCGGTCGCCGAATTCTGCCAGCAGGCGGGAAGCCGCCCTCGGTCCCGTGCAGTGGGAAACCCCCACCCGTTCTACCCGGTATTTTTTGAGCGTCTCGATCGTCTCCTCCATCTGCGCAGGGGAGGCAAAATCAAGATGGGTTCCCCCCAGGATGGCAAAAATTTTATCCCGGCCGGTTTTTTCGATCACATAGTTCAAGATGTTGATCATCCCCGAGTGGGCGCATCCCAGAAGCACAACCAGCCCCTGCGGCGTGTATATCAGCAGGGATTGGTCATCCAGAAAGGGGTCGGGGATCAACTGCCCGTCTCTTTCGGCAAAGAGCCTCGGGTCTCCCTTCTCAAAAGGCGTGAGCCGCGGGATCTCCCCGGTCAGGAACATTTCCCGGGTGACTTCCCGGAACCCCTTTTCCAGGATGAACCTTCCTCCCAAACTCTCCAGGTAGGGCCGGACAAATTTCAAACCCGCATACCGGCGGGTCTCTTTGCCGTCCTTTTTCGAGATGTTGTAGCGTACGGAAAAAATATCCGGGTGGGCCAGGATGTCCACCCCTCCCAGGACCCCCAGGATGGCGGCCAGCCCGCCTGTGTGGTCCTGGTGCCCGTGGCTGAGGAAGATCTTTTGTATGGCCAGGGGGTCTTTGTCAAAAGCCAGAAGGTTAAGAATAAGGGCATCCCCGCGGCCGGTGTCGAAGAGGAAATTCCCCCTCTCCGTTTCCACGTAGGCCGAAAAGCCGTGCTCTCCGATTCCGCCTTTGACGGTAACCGTATTTTCGCAGATGATGGTGATTCGGCCTTTCATACCCCACCCAAGGTTTCGACGTTTCGGGTTTCGTGTTTTTAACCCGGAACCCGAAACCGGTTGTTTGTTAAAAACAGCCGAGCTGGCAGTTGCTGATCTTGATCTTCACTTGGTTGAGCAGGTTCCCGATTTCCTTGGTAGACACGTTGCACTCTTTGGCGATTTTAAAGGCCATGGCGCAGGGAATTTTGCCGTCCTTGGCCGCATCTTTCAACTTGGCAATGATTTCTTCCTGATTCACGCTTTTCCCTCCTAATCTCCGTGGCAGGGACGAAAGCCCCCGCCCCGATCATTTCCCTTGGGCAAACCCCAGCCTCTGCGAGAAGAGTCATAGAGTTTGACATTTCCGGGATGCTTGACTCGTGGCCCGGGGGGAAGGACGTTGCGCGCAGAAAGCATCGGCCGGGCAATGGCTTTTATCAGAACCTCTGCCCGGTTTCCGCAAAATGAGGCGGGCCGATCGGGCGACCGGCCGGTCGCCCCTACGAGGGCTGAAGGTGTATCCGGGGGCCAAGAACGGTTTGCCCGCCCATTCCATGGAATCAAAGGTGCCTCATGATTTCTGTGCGCAACGTCCTTTCCCCCGGGCCGGGCACCGCAGTTCGATGACTCTACATAAGACTATAACACAGCGGAAAAGGCATGGAAAAGACAAAAAAGGGAGAGCCTTCTCGGCTCTCCCTTGCTAGGAGGTTGTGAATGAAGGTTTCAGGTTACCACCGGGGGCAGCCGGCGATTCCCATTCCACGACCAGGTCCGAATCCGCCTCTCATCCCCATTCCCGGGCCAGCTCCCGGACCGAAACCGGGTCCGAAGGCCCCTATTTGGGCTTGCTGTTCAGGGGTAAGAACTTTCCTCATTTCCAGGCGATTCTTGGTAGCCTTCTCTTGCATCTGCGCTCTCAGGGCGTTGATCTCCTTCTGTTTGGCCAGGATTTTTTCCTGATCGGGGTTGGTCTGGGCCCATAGAGTCCTGAGTTCCAGCTGTTTGATCTGCATTTCGTTCCTCAGCGGAAGGGTTTCCTTGAAGAAGCTCTCGCGCATGGCCTGGATCTTTTGGTTCTGCTCGGCGGTTAAATTCAGGGCAGGCCCCCAGGAACCCTTGGGTCCATATCCCATTCCGGATCCGGGACCATACTCGGCGCCGGGACCAGGCCCGTATCCCATGCCTCTTCCCCAACCTTGGGCCATGGCCATGCCAGCAGTGGCCAGCAGGGCGACTACCATCAATCCAACGATCATCTTTTTCATTTTCTTTCTCCTCTCTTTTCTTTGCTTTGCTTTTTTGTTGTTTGCTTCTGCCTTTGCCTATCTAGGTTAGCAACCCCCGTGCCAAAGATCCGGTTCTTGCAATTCCTTTCTTTAAGCCCTTGCAATCATGGAATAATTTTTCTTAAAATTTTCCCGGGATAAAAAACCTTCGTCACGGAACCTGAAAAAATTGTCGAGGCCCCCCGGGAAAGCGGAATAGGAATCTGAATGATTCCAAATCCCTGGGACCTCTTTTCGATTTCGACGAAACCATCCGCTTCGACAAAATCGTCGAAAAAGAAAAAATGCTTGCCTTATTCTTGTTTTTAAAATATAAAATGTTCAGGGCTAAATTCAACAAGGAGGTAAAGATCATGAAAATGGCGAAGGCTTGGATGGTTCTGGTACTCATCGCAGGCGTTCTCGCTTTGCCCTTAACAAGCTGGGCCAAGACCGAGGTCATCTGGTGGCATGCCATGACCGGGTTCCTGGGAGAGAGGGTTAATGACATCACCAACAAATTCAATTCCAGCCAGAACGAATACGAGGTGAAGGCGGTCCACAAAGGGGGCTATCCGGAAACCCTGACCGCCGGCATTGCCGCTTATCGTTCCAAGACGCCCCCGCACATCATCCAGGTCTTCGAGGTGGGAACCCAGACCATGCTGTCTTCCGGAGCGATCTATCCCGTTTACCAGTTGATGAAAGATCAGGGGATCAAGATCGACTGGGCGGATTTCCTTCCCGTGGTGAAGTCCTACTATTCCAAGGGGGGGAACCTTTATTCCATGCCTTTCAACTCTTCCACTCCCATCCTTTATTATAACAAGACGGCTTTTGAAAAAGCGGGTTTGAATCCCCAGGTCGCCCCGAAGACCTTCGAGGACATCGAAAAGGCGGCCAAGGCAGTCGTTTCCAAGGGCGCCGCCAAGATCGGCTTTACCACGGCGTGGCCCTCGTGGACCCTCATGGAAAATATGCATTCCTGGAACGATCAGCCTTTTGCCAACCACGACAACGGCTTTTCGGCCATGGCCACCGAGCTGAAGATCAACGGGAAGTTGGGGATCCAGGTCTTGGAGCTGCTCACCCGGTGGCAGAAGGAGGGGATTTATACTTACTCCGGCCGGGGGAGCAAGGGGGATCAGCCGATTATCAATGGCGAGGCGGCCATCGGTCTGGCTTCGACTGCCCTCGTCGGCACCATGACCCGGACGTCCAAGTTCGATTGGGGAACGGGAAACCTGCCCAAGCTCGACCGGCTATCCGCAGGGCAATTCCATCATCGGGGGAGCCACCCTGTGGGTGTTCAAGGGCCATAAAAAAGAGCAGTACAAAGGGGTTGCCAAGTTCCTGGAGTTTCTGGGAGCCACTGAACAGCAGGCCTGGTGGCATTCCAATACCGGCTATTTCCCGCTGACTAGGGCCTCCGTAAAGGCTCTACCAGAGGATCATTTCCGCAAGAACCCCAACCTCTGGACCGCCTTTGCCCAGATCACCAGCGGCAAAACCACTCCCAACAGCCAGGGGATCCGCCTGGGGAATTACCTGGCCATCCGGGATACGATCGAAGCGGAGATGGAAAACGTCTTTTCCGCGAAAAAGACCCCCAAGCAGGGATTGGATGACGCGGTGAAGAAGGGAAATCAGACCCTGAAGGAGTTTGCTTCTCTGTACAAATAACCCTGCGGTAATGGGAAATCTGTAGGGGCGGTTCGCGAACTGCCCCTACAATCCCGTTTCCGTCCGCACCCTTTCCGGAAAGGCGCGAGGGACTTTTTCGCGGAATGAAAAAAAGCATCTTCAAAAATCCCATCCTCCCCTACCTGCTGGTCGCACCGCAACTGATCGTCGTCACCGCTCTTTTTCTTCTGGCCCGCTTTTGACTCCCTTCGCCTGGCGATTTTCAATGTCTCCCCCTTCGGCGACCGGATGATTTTTGTGGGCCTGGATAACTTTATCGATCTCCTCACCTCCCCGGAATATTACCGGAGCGTGTACCATTCCTTTATTTTCTCCCTGGGGGTCACCTTCTCCTGCCTGGCCGTATCCCTCTTACTGGCCGTTCTGGTAAACCAGAAGATCCGGGGGCTCGGCCTTTTACCGGTCCGCCATTCTCTGGACCTTTGGTGTGGCCCCGCCCATTTCGGGGATCATCTGGCTCTTTATCTTCCATCCTTCCTACGGAATCTTGAGTTACGGTCTGGCGCAGATCACCACGTATGAGTTCAACTGGCTGCTCAAAGGCTGGATCGCCCTCCTTCTGGTCATCTTCGCCGCCAGCTATGCTCATCTGGGCTACAACGTGGCCTTTTTCCTGGCGGGCCTGCAGACCATCCCCAATGCGGTGGTGGAGGCGGCGCGGGTGGACGGGGCCGGCGGTTTGAGGCTATTCCGTTCGATCACTTTCCCCTTGTTATCCCCGGTGACTTTCTTCCTTTTCATCATGAACATGGTCTTTTCTTTCTTTGAGACCTTTGGAATCATCCACGCGGTCACCCAGGGAGGCCCGGGGGACGCCACGACCATCATGGTCTACAAGGCTTACGTGGACGGGTTTGTCCATCTGCGGATGGGCCTATCGGCGGCCCAATCCGTCATCCTCATGGCCCTGGTCATCTTCTTAACCGTCATGCAGTTTCGCTACGCCGAGAAGAAGGTTTTCTATTGATGAAGACTTCGAATTCAACGGTCCCCCAAAGAAAAGTTTGATTGGACGAAGGTGGTCATTCACCTCTTTCTGATCGTCGCCGTCCTGCTCATCTGCTTCCCCCTGTACTATGCCTTTGTCCTCAGCACCCAGAGCATGGAAGAGGTCATGGTGACGCCCCAGAAGCTCTGGCCCTCCAACCATCTCCTGGAGAATTACGTCAAGATCTGGAACCGGATCGACATGGGCCAGCTTCTCTTCAACAGCGCCGTGGTGGCCCTGGCGTCCAGCCTGGGGAAGATCGCCATCTCCATCCTCTCCGCCTTCGCCATCGTTTATTTCAACTTCCGGGGAAAACAGTTCTTCTTCTGGATGATCTTCGTGACCCTCATGCTCCCGGTTCCCGTGCGGATCATTTCCACCTACCAGGTGATCAGCGAACTGGGATGGGTGGACACCTACATGGGCCTGATCATACCCCTGATTGCTTCGGCCACGGCCACCTTTCTCTTCCGCCAGTTCTACCTGACCATCCCCGATGAACTCGTGGACGCGGCCAAGATCGACGGCTCGGGCCCGCTGCGTTTTCTCTGGTCCGTTCTGCTGCCCAACTCCGGCCCCAGCATCGCCGCCCTCTTCGTGGTCATGTTCATCTACGGCTGGAACCAGTACCTGTGGCCGCTCATGGCCACCAACTCGGACAAGATGAAGGTCGTGGTCGTGGGAATCGCCTCCACCATCCCCACCGGAACCCAGCCCCCGGAATGGAACCTGGTCATGGCCGTGGCCATGATGGCCCTGATTCCCCCCGTCCTGGTGGTCCTCTTCATGCAGCGCTGGTTCATGCATGGGCTGCTGGAAACCGAAAAATAAAAACAGTTTATCCGCAGATTTCGCAGATTACGCAGAAGAAAGACTGGAAAATTGGAATAATGGAATGCTGGAATATTGGATGAACGGCAGATCCGCTCAATACTCCATTATTCCATTCTCCCATTCTTCCGGCCTTCGGAGGGCAGATGGGTTGCGCGTTGAAAAAGGGTGAAGAAACGAAAGTTCCTTACTGGAAAAGCAAGTTTCCCATTATGGTCATTGCTCACCGGGGGTTTTCCGGGGCGGCCCCGGAGAACACCCTGGCCGCCTTCCGGAAGGCCATCGACGTCGGCAGCGACATGATCGAGCTGGACATCCAGCTGTCTAAAGACGGGAAGATCGTGGTGATCCACGATGAAACCCTGGAAAGAACCACCAACGGCCAGGGCAAAGTGTCGGACCACACGCTGCAGGAGCTGAAAAAGCTCGACGCCGGCTCCAAGTTCCGAGCCGAATTTTCCGGGGAGAGGATTCCCACCCTGCAAGAGGTTCTGGACCTGGCCAAGGGGCGGGTCCTGGTCAACATCGAAATCAAAGATCCCACCTACGGCCAGTATCCGATCACCGAACTGGCGGACAAGGCCCTAAAGGAAGTGAAAAAGGCAGGAATGATGGACCGGGTGATCTTTTCCTCCTTCAATCCCGTCTCCTTGGAGTATATCGAGAAGACGGAGCCGCGGGCCTGGGTGGCCTTTTTGTACCACCGGCCCTGGAGTTCCCTTGCGGAAATCACCGGAGAAAGGCAATACCAGGTGCTCAACCTCCGGAATATTCATCTTACCCGGGAAAAGGTCGACAAAATCCGCAAAGAGGGAATGAAGCTCAACGTCTACACGGTGAATACGGAGGAGGAACTGGAGCAGTTCGTGAAGTGGGGGGTGGACGGGATCATCACCAATTATCCGGACCGGCTCATCAGAATCCTGAAAGCAAAGTCCCCGTAGGGGCGATTCACGAATCGCCCCTACCCGCATCTCCGCTTGCCGATTTTTGAATCAAACTCCACACTTCGTCTTTCCCCTCCCCCGTGAGCGCTGAAAAGAAAAGCAGGGGTCTTCCCTCCAGCAGAGGGATGGCCGCCAATCCTTTCTTCTGCCTGGCCCGTTCAAACTGGGAGAGCTTGTCCGCCTTGGTCAGGACGATCAGGGCGGGGATCTCATGGTACTCCAGCCAGTCCAGCAGGGTCGAGTCCTCGGGGGACAGTCCCCTCCGGGAGTCCAGGATCAGGATGACCAGGCGAATCGCCTCCCGGGTCTGGAGGTAGGTCTCCACCATGGGTTTCCAGGCCCTCCGGGCTTCCAGGGGCGCCTTGGCAAACCCGTACCCCGGAAGGTCCACCAGGGAGAGTTTTTCATTCACCCGGAAGAAATTGAGGGTCTGCGTCCTTCCCGGCTGGGAGCTGGTCTTGGCCAGATTCTTCCGGTTCACCAGGGTATTGATCAGGGAAGATTTGCCCACGTTGGATTTCCCGGCGATGGCCACCTCGGGCAGGTTTCCCGGAGGATACTCGGAGGGTTTGGTGGCGCTCTTGACGAATTCGGCGGAGAGAACCTTCATGGCTTTTTCTCCCGGGCCCAGAAGTTTTCCTTCAAGTAGGCCTCCAGCCGGTTCATGGCCTCGTGGATATTTTCGATGGAATTGGCGTAGGAGAAACGCAGATAGCCTTCCGCGTTGCTTCCGAAATCGATCCCCGGGGTGCACCCCACCTTGGCCTTCTGCAGAATGTCGAAGGCAAAATCAAAGGATTTCTGGGCATACCGTTTCGCGTTGGCCAGGACATAGAACGCGCCCGTGGGCTCCACCGTGATTCCGAACCCCAGTTCTCTCAGCCTTTTGATGATGAATTTCCGCCGGTCGTTGTACAGGTTCTTCATCCGGGCCACGTCGGCGTCCGCCTCCCTCAGGGCGGCGATTCCCGCCCACTGGACGAAGGCGTTGGCGGAGATGAAGAAATTCTGGTGGAGCTTCTGCAGGGGGCGGATGAATTCCGGGGGAACGATCAGGTATCCCAGCCGCCATCCGGTCATGGCGTATTGCTTGGAGAAGCCGTTGATCACCAGGGCGTTGCGGGTGAATTCCAGGATGCTGTGTTCTTTCCCCTCATAGACCAGCCCGTGGTAAATCTCGTCGGAAACCACCGTCTTGCCGAAATCGGCGATGGCCTTCATCCGCTCGGGGGGGGTCAGGTTCCCGGTGGGGTTGGCCGGAGAGTTCACGAAGATGGCTTTCGTCTTCGGGCCGATGAGCGGCCGGATGTCTTCCGGCCGGTACTGGAAGCCGTCTTCTTCGAATACGTCGGCAAAAACCGGCGTTCCTTCGACCATGCGGACAAAATTCGGGTAGCAGGCATAATAGGGGTTCGGCAGGATGACTTCCTCCCCCGCCTCCAGCAGGCTCATGAAGAGGAGGAGCATGGCCGGCGAAGTCCCGGAGGTCACCAGAATCTGATCCGGACTTACTTCCACCCGGTATCTCTTGTGGTAGTCTTCGGCAATGGCCTCCCGCAGCTCAACCACCCCCAGGCTGTGGGTGTAATGGGTTTTCCCCTCCCGGATGGCCCGGATGGCGGCCTCTTTGACGCATTCCGGGGTGTCGAAATCCGGCTCTCCCACCTCCAGGTGAATGATGTTTTCCCCCTTCCGCTCCATGGAGGCGGCCTTCTCCATGACTTCCATGACGATGAAGGGAGGGATCTCGGATGATTTCTTGGTAACCATATCTTTCCTCTCAGACAATTCTTTGCCTCTTCAATTCTTCAATCTCCGCCGGACTGAACCCCTCCTCCTTCAGGATCTCCACCGTATGCTCCCCGGCCATGGGCGGGGCGGTCCGCTCTCGCGCGGGAGCGGAGAGGAGGTGAAAAGGGAGCCCCACGTATCGCATGGGCCCGAGGATTTCATGATCCAACTCCACGGCTATCTGATTCTGTTGAACCTGGGGGTCCCGGAACATCTCTTGGTACGTGTGGACAGGCCCGTTGGGCACATCGTGCTCTTCCAGGATTCTCTGCCATTCCTTCGCCGTCTTCTGGAGAAAAATCTCTCCCAGGATCTTTTCCAGCTCCTTCCGGTTCTTCATCCGGTCGGGATTGGTGGCAAACCTCGGGTCTTCGGCCAGGTCTTCCCGATTCAGGGCTTTGCAGAGCTTGCGCCAGAATTTGTCCACGAACACGGAGAGATTGATATACCCCTCTTTCGTCTCGAAGAACTGGATGGGAGCCCCGAAAGGGCTCGAACGGCCGGTGCGAGGAGGGTTTTCGCCGGTGATAAAATACTCCATCACCCGGGGGGTCTGCAGGGCGATCAGCGAATCCAGCAGATTCACTTCCACCTTCTGTCCTTTTCCCGTCAACGCCCGGTGATACAGCGCTCCCATCACTCCCAGTGCGGCATAAACGCCGGTGACCACATCCGCCACGGGAAATCCAAGCCGCAGGGGGGGATCCCCCGGTTCACCCGAAACCGTCATCACCCCGCCCATTCCCTGGAAGATGGTATCCGTACCGGCCTTGTCCCGGTAAGGGCCCCGTTCCCCGAACCCGGTGATCGAGCAGTAGATCAGGTCCGGCCGGCCCCGGTTGAGGCTGGAGAAGCCCAGGCCCATCTCCTCGGCCATGTCGGGACGAAAATTTTCCACCACCACCTGAGCGTTCTTTAGGAGGAGAAGAAATATTTCTCTCCCCCTTTCCTTGCTCAGGTCAAGGGTCAGGCTCTTTTTGTTCCGGTTCACGCTGAGGGCCAGAGCGCTCTGCCCCTGCCAAAAGGGAGGCCCCAAGATACGCGCCGGGTCTCCTCCCTGGGGATGTTCGATCTTGATAACCTTCGCCCCCATCTCCCCCAGAATCATGGCGCAGTAAGGCCCGGCCAGGAGGTTGGAGATGTCCAAGACCCGGATTCCCTCTAGAATCATGTTACCCTCTCCGTTCCTGATTCCGGCAACGCGGAAGGCATTGACCGGAGGACATCTGACAAGCTTCGGGTTTTAATCTTTTCTATCGAATCGGGGGGGAAAGTCAAGACAGGCGAAATACAGAATGCGGAGAAATTCAGTTCGGAGTTCGGAGCTAAAAAAACGATACATCGGAACGCCCGCAAGAGAGTTTCTCGCGAGCTTCATGCCCGGCTTCAAAGCAAGTCATTTGGCTTTAGCAGCATCCGCAGAATTCCGCGAAAGCGGGAGCCCAGAAATGCTTTTATATTTTCCATTCCGCCCTGCACTACGTTCCGGAGTGCAGGGCAGCCCCGAACTTCACAAGGTTCAGGATTCCGCATTCAAAGGGCCTTGCCCCGGCGAGAAATTCATGGTACAGGGTTTTTATACTGATTCTTCCTGGAAGGGGGCGCCATGAAAGGCAAGAAAGGAATCAGCTTCGCCAAGAACCCGGAAAAATTTATCGAAAGAGCCATTGTCCAATTCGTCCAGAAAAGCCCGGCCAACCGCCGCAAGGAAGGCCGGGGGAAGTACTGGGACCGGCCCCTGGTGGGATTCGCCTCGGGGGATGATCCCCTGTTCAAGGCCTATAAAAAGATCATCGGGAAATTTCATTTTACCCCGCAGGAAATTTTTTCCCTCACTTTCGGGGAAAAAAAGAAACCTCAGCCCCTCTCCGTGATTTCCTGGATTCTTCCTCACGTGGAAGAAATCCGGAAAAGCAACCGGAAGGAAAACCGATACCCTTCCCGCCTCTGGGCTCATGCCCGGGACTTCGGCGAGCAATTCAATGTCAAGTTGCGGAAACACGTCGAGAGTCTCCTGAAAAAGAAAGGGTATCAGGCGGTGGCTCCCATGATTTCCCCCCACTGGAAAAGGATCCGATATTCCCGGGTCGGGTGGGCATCCAGCTGGTCCGAAAGACATACGGCTTACGCCTGCGGGCTGGGGACTTTCGGGCTGAGTGATGGATTCATCACCCCGAAAGGCAAAGCCATCCGGATAGGTAGCGTGGTTACCAACCTTCCCCTGAAGCCTTCGGTCAAAAAATATCCCCATCACCGGGCCAACTGCCTCTACTATGTCAATCGAACCTGCAAGGTCTGCGCGACCCGCTGTCCGGCCGGAGCCATCACCGCCAAGGGCCATGACAAAGATAAATGCTGGGAATACAGTTATCACACCGTCGGATCGCTCAAGAGACCCGAATACGGGGTGAAAATCACCGGCTGCGGCCTCTGCCAGACGAAAGTTCCCTGCGAATACGAAATTCCCAGGCTGATCCAGAAGGGACGCAAAAAGTAATTTCCTTAAGGTAGACCCCCGGCTCTGCCGGGAAACTATTAGAGTTTAACATTTCCGGGATGTTTGGGTCTGGCAACAGAAGAAGGCCACCATTAGATGGTGGATAAGGGGAAGGGTCTGTTCCTTCGGTAAAATACCTTGTTTCCCGGCTAAAAATACAGGATTCACCCCATTCTCATCACCCTCCTGATCTAGTATTCTGAATTCATACTTCCCCGTGGAATCCTGAGTCTCCATGAAAACTATTTCTTTGCTCCGACGCCAGTTTTTGGCCCTTTCCGCCATGGGGGGGCTCTATTTTCTAGCCGGAAAAACCAATATTGCTTTCGCACAAGCGAGAAAGGAGTCCAAGATGCCCTACACCGCCAAAGATTACAGCAAACTCATCGGGATGGAAGGTTTCGGCGAAACCCTGCTGAAGAATCACTTCACCCTGTACCAAGGGTATGTGACCAACACCAACAAGCTGATGGAGACCCTGGGCCAGATGCTGAAGGAAGGGAAGACCGCCACCCCTGAATTCGCCGAACTGAAGAGGCGGTTCGGCTGGGAGTTCAACGGAATGAGGCTTCACGAGTACTACTTTGAGAACCTGGGGGGCAAGGGAGCCATTGACAAGGGTGGAAAGCTTTACAAGAAGATCTCCGAATCCTTCGGAAGCTACGAAGAGTGGGAGAAGGATTTTAAAGCGGTGGGAACCATGAGGGGAATCGGCTGGGACATCCTTTACCAGGACAGCGCCTCCGGGGCCCTCTGCAACTGCTGGATCAACGAGCACGATGTGGGCCATCTGGCCGGCTGCAACCCCATCCTCATCCTGGATGTCTTCGAGCATGCCTTCATGATCGATTACGGTCTGAAGAGACCCGATTACATCGCCGCTTTCTTCAAGAATATCGACTGGAAGGCCGCCGAGCGAAGGCTGAAGTAAAACCATCTCGTGAAGAAAAGAATTCCTCCGCCCCTCGTTTCCTGGGGGGCGGGGGGATTTTTTATTCCCCTCGGCTTGGGAGCGAAAACAGCGCTAAGGTTAATCCCCTTCCGGGGGTAAGCGATCTTTCTTTTCCTCCTTCTTGCCCGCGATGACGGGCCTCTTCATTTCAAATATATCGGTCGTTCGGCAGTAAAGATCCCCGCCCATCCGCCCGATTGTTTTCAGCCTGGGGGATTGGACTTCTCCATTCACCCAAAATTCGTCCTTCACATGGACACGAATCACTTCCCCGATCACGAAATTGTTAATTCGGGGGAATTCACCGTACTCCAAAACCTGGAGCAAGCGACACTCCATCTTGATAGGAGACTCGGCCACCATCGGTGATTTCACCAAGTCGGCTTTCACGGGGGTCAACTTCGCCACCTGAAATTCATCCACCTCGGGGGGATATTCGCCAGCCGTCTGGTTCATGGCCTCGGCCAGAGATTCGGTGACCACGTTAATGACAAAATCCCGGGTCAACTCAATATTGACCAAGGTATCCTTTTTACCACCGTCCCTCTTTCGGCCGATGCCCACGCCCACGATGGCCGGGCTCACCGACAGGGGGATAAAAAAGCTGAAAGGGGCAAGGTTGTAAATCCCATTCGCCCCTACGGTGGAGACAAAAGCGATGGGTCGTGGCAGGGCTGTTCCTACCATAAGGTCGTGCGCGGTTTTCCGGTCTAAGGTCGATGGGTCAATCTTCATTTCTCTCCTTCCCAAAGCTGTCGATCGATTTCTGAAATCCCCTCCCCTCTGCTCTTCCCCCAAAACCGGGAACGAAAAGAAGAAAAAGGGATGGGTGCTGCAGGGGGCTTCCTCTATTTCTTCCCCAGTTCTTCGACCAGGAGGGGGAGGATCTTGCGGAAATCGGCCACGGCCCCCAGGTCGGCAGACTGGAAGATGGCCGCATTCGGATCCTGGTTGATGGCGATGATCGTTTGGGCATCCTGGATCCCGACCACGTGCTGGATGACCCCCGAGATGCCGACTCCGATGTAGAGCTTGGGCCGGATGGTCTTGCCGCTCTGGCCGATCATCTGTTCCTCGGAGATCCATCCTTCGTCCAGGGGGGGACGCGTCCCTCCCACGGCGGCCTGCAGCGTCTCTCCCAGTTTTTCTATCCACTTCCAGTCTTCGCCGTTGCCGATCCCGGCCCCTCCCGCCACCACGATCTCGGCTTCTTCGATGGACCGGGCGGGCTTTTTCTCCCAATGGACCTCGATTACTTTCTGCCTCCGGTCCTCGGGCTGGATTTCAACGGTCCGCTCCTCGATGATGCCCCCCGTTTGGCAAGGTTCTCCCCGGCGATAGACTCCCGGCCGAACCGTGGCCATCTGGGGGCGATGCTTCGGGCAGAGGATGGTGGCCATGACCTTCCCGCCAAAAGCGGGAACCACCTGCATGAGCTCTCCCCGGGAATTGATGTCCAGCTGGGTGCAGTGGGCGGAAAGGCCGGTATGGACCCGGATGGCCGCCCGGGCGGCCAGGTCAGTCCCCACGGAGGTTGCCGGGAGAAGAAAAATCTCGGGATTGCCTTCGGCGATCAACCGGCTGATCACCCGGGTATAGGGTAGGGTCAGATATTTTTCCAGAGAAGGGTGATCCGCCAGGAGAACCCGGTCCGCGCCATAGGTCAGCAGCTCTTGGGAGATCCCTTTGACTCCGTGCCCGAGAAGGAGGGCCACGACTTCGGCGCCTCCCCTCTTCAGGGAAAGCTGCTTCGCCGCGGCCAAAAGCTCAAAGGAGACCTCGGCCACACAGCCTTCTTCCTGCTCAACGAAAACCCAAATTCCCTTCCAATCCTCCAAATCTTTCCGATCCACCATCATCGCTTAATTTCCATCAAAATTCGAAATCCGAAGCACGAATTTCGAAACAAAATCAAATGTTCGAAATTCAAATGTTCGAAATCTGTATTTTGGGTCATT
Source organism: uncultured delta proteobacterium (assembly GCA_963802665.1). Taxonomy (GTDB): domain Bacteria; phylum Desulfobacterota; class SM23-61; order SM23-61; family SM23-61; genus SM23-61. The sequence continues at coordinate 132,216 of CAWDJO010000008.1, forward strand.
TGAATTTCGAGTTTGTTTCGGATTTCGATATTCGAATTTCGGATTTATTATCCCAGTGCTTGCCGGATCTTCCGGATGATTTCCGGTACCATCTCCTCCGGCTCCCCCTTGAGCATCTCCGCCTTCCGTTTCATCTCCGGCAGGAAGACATCGCCGGTTTGGGTGGGGGATCCGCTGAACCCGACTTCCTCCGGCTGGATTCCCATTTCCCGCGCGGACCAGACGATCAGAGGTTTCGTTTCCGCCTCCATCACCCCCAGCAGGGAAGTAAAACGGGGAGTATTGATGTCCCGGGTCACGGTGATCAAAGCCGGAAGGGTCGACTCCATGATCCGGTTGCCCAGTTCAACCATGCTTCGGGTCCGCAGGATTCCGCCTTCCAGGCTCTCGACCGCCACGACCCGGCTGACATGGGGAATTCCCAGGTATTCAGCCAGCTGTGCTCCCACGTGACCCGTCGATCCGTCCAGGCTCCATTCCCCGCAGAGAACCAGGTCAACCTTTCCCCATTTCTGAATTCCCCTGGCTAGAACGAGAGAAGTGGCCCAGGTGTCGGACCCGGCGAATCCCCGGTCGCTCAGGAGGCAGGCTTCATCCGCTCCCATGGCCAGGGCCTCCACCAGATTGTCCCGGGCGGAAGGAGGCGCCATGGCCATGACCACCACTTTCCCGCCGCGTTTTTCTCGGATCCGGAGCCCTTCTTCCAGGGCCCGCCTGTCCAGAGGCCCCAGAACGCTGGGAATCCCTTCCCGGCGCAGGGCCTTGGTCTTGGGGTCCAGCTGGATGCTGTCCCAGCGCTTAGGATCCGGCGCCGGCTTGACGCAGACAATAATATTCATAAAAAATTCACCACAGAGACACAGAGACACAGAGAAAAATTTGAAAAAACGTCAAAGCTAAGATTCGCTGAAAGCCTATTTACGATTATTCTTTGTATTTTTCTCTGCGTTCTCTGTGCCTCTGTGGTGAAATTTTTTATTTAAACGAAGTCAGGGCTTTGCGGGCCATGACGATCCGCTGGATTTCCGAGGTGCCCGCCGAAGCGATCAGGATTTCCGCGTCGCGGTAGTACCGCTGCACCGGGTATTCCATCATGTACCCGTACCCGCCGTGGATGTCCACGGCCTTCTTGGCGCAGCGCACCGCGGCCTCCGTGGCGTAGTACTTGGCCATGGCCATGTCCGTGTCGCAGCGGATTTTCTGATCCTTGATCCAGGAGGCCCGGTAGGCCAGCAGGCGGCTGGCTTCCAGGTCCATGTAGATGTCCGAGATCATCCACTGGATGGCCTGGTGCTGGCTGATGGGTTTGCCCCCCAGGAGCCTTTCGTTGGCGAATTTCACCGAGGCTTCCAGGCAGGCGTTGATCACCCCCAGGCCGCATCCCGCCATCCCGGCCCGACCCACTTCGCTGATGGCGGCCATGGAGACTTTCAACCCGTCTCCCTCATTCCCGAGCAGATTTTCCCGGGGGACGACGCAGTTCTCCATGACAATCTCACCGGTGTTGCACCCGTGGAGGCCGAATTTTTTCTCCTTCCGCCCAAGCTTGAATCCCGGGAAAGCCTTCTCCACGATGAAGGCGCTGAAGCCTTTGGGTCCTTCGCCCGTCTTGGCCATGATGGTCATGACATCGGCCACGTGGCCGTGGGTGATGAAGCACTTCCGGCCGTTGAGAATATAGCTGTCCCCCTGCAGCTTGGCGGTGGTCTGAATGCCCGTGGGATCCGACCCCCCCGTGGCCTCGGTGACGGCGATGGTGGACAGGCGTTCCCCTTTGGCCAGGGCCGGCAGGTATTTTTTCTTCTGGGCTTCATTGCCGAAATCCACGATGGGCACCGTTCCCAGATGGAAGATCTGCAGGGCCATGGCCATGGCCGCCGAAACCCGCCCGACTTCTTCCAGCATGATCATCCGGGCCAGATGCCCGAAGGCGGTCCCCCCGAATTCTTTGGGGATGAGCATGCCCATGTACAGCTGTTTGGACATCTCCCGGTAAAGGTCCCAGGGGACCTCATCCGTCTCCTCCATGTGCTGGACCTTGGGAGCGATGGCCCCTTCGGCGAATTCCCGCACGCTTTTCCGGAGCAGCTCCTGCTGGGGTGAAAACTGAAAATCCATAATCATTCCTCCTTGAAATATGTTTTTTGACGTAGCGTCTGCTTTCCCAGGTAATAATGCAAGTACTGATTCTTATACCACTTCACAGGTGGGGTGACAAGACACCCGGCAAAAAAAGAGGCAAGAAGAAAAAATCCCGTTCTTTCTTCTTGCCTCAATCCTCAAGCAAAGCCTCAAGGTCTTGGAGGCCGGTCTGGGAGCGAAGCGCTCATCAGGAGGGAGTTCCCTGCCCCTCGGCGGGCTTTTCCCTCTCCGCCTTCCGGGCCTTTTTTCTGGTGTAGGTCCGATAGCCGAAGAACCCGACGCAGGCCAACACGGCGAGGATCAGGCCGGCCCCGTAGAGAAACCGCAGAAGGAAGGGAACCGGTTGCTCCCAGAAGGACACTTTGAAATGGATCGGCCCCAGGAGGAGCGGTTTGGAAGTAGAGGGGTCATGGCATTTGACGCAGGAAGGGCCGAGGCCCTTCTTTTGCGGATGCCCCGCGTTCTCCGGATGGCAGTTGGCGCATCCCTGGGTGTCGTAACATTGCCCCAGGTTGGTCTTGGGGTGGCCCATGATCCGGTAGGTGGCCAGGGCCATAAAGAAGCCCTTCGGCGGTTTGGCGACATCATGACACTTGGCGCAGGCCTCCGGCAGGCGGGAAGCCTTTACCGGGGATTGCGGGTCGGCGATCTTGCGCATGTAATGGGAAGTATGGCAATCCTGGCATTTGGGGGCCTGTTCCATGCCGCTTTCGAGCATCATCCCGTGGGCCGTCTGCTTGTAGGCCTCCGCCGAATCCTGGTGACAGTTGACGCATCCGACTTCGGGAAAACCTTCCGCGGGATGGACGTTCGGCTTGGCTTCCTGATGGCAGTCCGTGCATCCCATCCCGGCCGCCCCGTGGACCGACGCGGCAAAGGCCTTTTCGTCCACCTGGAGGGCAAGGAGGGAGCCGTCCTTCTTTCCCTTGCTGAGTTTGGGATTCTGGTGGCACTTGAAACATTCCGCGTTATCGGCGGCCAGGGCGGCGCCCGTCCAGAAGAAGCATAAAGCCAAAACCGGCAACAGAGTTCGACTGAACTGCCCAAGGCTCCGCGTTTCCCTTCTGACCATTTCCGTGTCCTCTCTTCAAATACCGTGAAAGGTGAGTGCTGGGGAGGAAGAGGGTACAGGACCCTTTTATCCCTCTGCTTTTTGTCCCGTGATTGCCGGCGCGGCGGGAGAGTCCATGGCCTGGACCACCAGCTCGCTCAGGTCCAGGGCGGCCATGGATTCCTCCAGCCCCTTCTCCTTGATTCCGTCGCCGATCATGGTCAGGCAGTAGGGGCAGGCGGTCCCCACCAGGCTGGCCTTGGTCTGGACGGCCTGATCCGTGCGGAGCTGGTTGATCCGGGTTCCGAGCTTCTCCTCCATCCACATGCGACCGCCTCCGGCCCCGCAGCAGAAGCTGCGGATGTGGTTGCGCTCCATCTCCACCAGTTTCAGGCCCGGGATGGCCTGGAGGATGCGCCGCGGCTCTTCATAGACCTCGTTGGCCCGCCCCAGGAAGCAGGAATCATGGTAGGTAATCACTTTTTCCATGGGTTTCTTCAGCTTCAGCTTTCCGCTCCCCAAAATATCCGCCAGGAACTGGGTATAATGGAAGACCTCGTACTTGCCCCCGAACTGGGGATATTCGTTCTTGAGGGTGTTAAAGCAGTGGGGGCACATGGTCATGATCTTCTTGACTCCGTACTTCTTGAAGACTTCGATGTTGGCCTGGACCAGGGTCTGGTAGAGATATTCATTCCCGATCCGGCGGGCCGAGTCCCCGCAGCACCCCTCTTCGGTCCCCAGGACGGAAAATTTCACCCCCGACGCCTTCAGGATCTTCACCAGGGACGTGGCCACCCTCTTGTTGCGATCGTCAAAGCTGCCCGCGCACCCCACAAAGAAGAGAAGGTCGATCTCGCTGTCCTCGGCCATGGTCTTGACCTCCAGGCCTTTCAACCACTCGGCCCGGAGTCCCGAACCCACGCCCCAGGGGTTGCTGTTATTCTCCATGTTGCGGAAGACCAGCTGCACCTCCTGGGGGAAGTTGCTTTCCATGAGGACCAGATAACGGCGCATCTCCAAAAATTTATCCACGCAGGGGATGAACACCGGACAGACCATGGCGCAGGCCAGGCAGTTGGTGCAGGCCCAGATCACATCCTCCGAAACTCCATCCCCTGCCCCGCTGCCGATCAGCTTCGTCTGCCCTTCCGCATACGGGTCGACTCCCTTCCGCTTCAGGGCCGCCTTTTCCTCCATGTGGGCCCGCAGGGTGTCCCAGTTTTTCTTGGGCGCCAGGGGCTTCCCGCTCACCGACCCGGGGCAGTGGTCCAGGCAGCGTCCGCACCGCGTGCAGGCATCCAGGTCAAAGAGCTGCTTGCGGGTCAATTCCTCGATTTTGGAGGCCCCGAAGGTTTCGGCGGTCTCAAAATTCAGGATCGGGGGTAATTCCCCCTTGGGGGAGAGGGAACGCATGTAGACATTGGCCGGGCCGGTAACGATGTGCAACAGGCGGGAATAGGGGATGAAGGCGATGAATCCGAGGACCAGAAACAGGTGGAGGCGCCAGAGGAGCCGGTGCAGGAGGATCTGGTGGGTGTCGGAGAGACCGCTGAACACTTGGGAAAAAAGCCATCCCACTGGCGACCAGGCCACCCATTCGGGCTGGGTTCGGGCGATCCGCAACCCCTCGATGCAGAAGCCCAGTCCGAAGATTCCCAGCAGCAAAAGGAGGGCCGCCGCGTTGCCCCAGTAGTTGTCGTAGGTCTGATTTTCCGGCTTCTGCACATACCGGCGGTAGGAAGCCATGAGGAGGCCGACGATCCCCAGCGTTCCCACCAGGTCGAATAATAAAGACAGCGGAAGCGCCAGGGCGCGTGGAAGGGAGAAATTCGCCTGGGTGATTACCACCACCACGAAGGGAACCAAAAAACCGTAGAAGATGAGCAGGTGCATCCATCCCGGATACACGTCCCGGAGCATCCGTTTATGCCCCATCACGTAGGCCCATACGGATTTCAGACGCTCCTTGGGCTGATCGGTCCTCTTCTCCGGTTTGCCCATCATCCACAGCCGGTATCGGCGGAACATCCCGTACAGGAATACCACCGCCACGATGAAGAGCAGGAAAAGGTCGAATGAACTGAGCATGTTGGTCCTCGATTCCGCGCAACCGGTCAGACCGCCGGTTGACTCCAGGGTGAGCGGCTTGGCGCCTGCCTTCCTTCCATGAAAGGAAAGGGGGTAAGGCAAGAAACTTGGCGGAGCAGAAAACAGGACGAGGCGCTCCCCCCGGAGGAGAGCACCTCATTGGGAAATCAGCTCTCCGAAAGGAGTTTTTTGAACTCTTCGGACAACACCGGGACCACCTTGAAGAGATCTTCCACGATCCCGTAATCGGCCTTCTGGAAAATCGGCGCGTCCGGGTCCTTGTTGATGGCCACGATGACTTTGGAAGATCCCATTCCGGCCAGGTGCTGAATGGCCCCGGATATGCCGCAGGCGATGTAGAGGTTCGGAGTCACGACCTTTCCGGTCTGCCCCACCTGATCGCCATGTTCCCGCCAGCCGGAGTCCACCGCCGCGCGGGAGGCGCCCACGGTGGCTTTGATGACGTTCGCCAGATCTTCCAGGACTTTGAAGTTCTCCGACGATTTCATGCCCCGGCCGCCCGACACGATGATCTCCGCCTCGGTCAGGTCCACTTTGGCCGCGGCCGATTTGACCACTTCCAGCACGGTCGTCCGCAGGCTTCCGGCATCGATCTTGGCATCCACCTTGGCGATCGAGCCTTTCTTCGACCCGTCCGGCGGCACCATTTCCAGAACGTTGGGCCGGACCTGGGCCATCTGGGGACGGGCCACGGGGAAGCCGAGTTCGATGAATGCTTTGCCGGCGTAAACCGGCCTTTTGGCCACCAGCCCCCCGTTATCGCCGATGGACAGGGCGGTGCAGTCCGTTGCCAGTCCGGTCTGCAGGCGGGCGGCCAACCGGGGAGAAAGGTCCTTCCCGATCACCGTGGCCCCGCACAGGAAGATGGAGGGCTGATGCTCTTTCAACAGGTTCGCCAATACCGAAGCATAGGCATCGGTGGTGTACTGGGCCAGGGCCGGGTCATCGGCCCAGAAGACCTTGTCGGCATACTCGGCCAGGCGGCCGGTGAGACCCTCCACTCCGGACCCCAGCATCACGGCGACCAGCTCTTCTCCCAGTTTCCCGGCCATCTTCCTTCCCTGGCTGAGAAGCTCGAAGGTGACCTTACGGATATTGTTGTCCTTCACTTCTGCGAAAACCCATATTCCTTTGGCCATGGATGATCTCCTTTTTTGGTATCCAAAAAGTTATCCGAATCGATTCCGTCTTTCCATCCTGCTGGATCCGAAGGCCCTCAGATGATCTTGGCTTCCTCCCGGAGCAGTTTCACGAGCTTTTGAGCCGCCTCGAGGATTTCTCCGGTGACGATCTTTCCGGGCGGACGGGAGGGAGGAGAGCTGTATTTCAGGATTTTGACCTTGGCTCCGGCGGCGCCGACCTGATCCGCGGGAAGCCCCAGAGCTGCCAGGTTAATGGCCTTGACCTCTTTCTTCTTGGCCTTCATGATCCCCGGGAGGGATGCATAGCGGGGTTCGTTCAATCCCTTCTGGCAGGTGAGAACGGCAGGCAGGGTGACTTCGATCACTTCCTTGCCCCCGTCCACCTCGCGCTCGACTTTGGCCTTTTTCTTATCCGCGCTGATCTCCAGTTTCGTAATCAGGGTGACATGGGGAAGATTCAGGAGCTCGGCCAGGGATTGTCCCACCTGGGCCATGTCGTCATCGACCGCCTGTTTGCCGCACAGGATCAGATCATACGGCTCTTTCTTGATGGCTTCGGCCAGGGCCTTGGCCGTGGCGAAACCGTCGGCTCCCTCGAAAGCCGGGTCGTTCAGGTGGATCGATCGGTCGGAGCCCATGGCCAGCCCGGTGCGCAGAGATTCCACCGCCCGCGCCGGACCCATGGTGATCAGGACACTCGCGCCGCCCTGTTTTTCCTTGATTCGCAAGGACTCTTCGACGGCGTACTCACAGTAGGGATTCATGACGTACTTGATGTCGTCGGTCACAATCCCGGACCCGTCGGGTTTCACCTTGATCAGGGTCTCGGTATCCGGCACCTGCTTCATGCAAACAATGACATTCACCTTGGACCTCCTTCTTCCATTTTTTATAGGGGACCCAGATTTCCACAGATGAACACAGATAAAGAATTTTTCATTCCGCTAAGCTTTTCCGTCCTGGGGACTTTGCGAATCTGGGTTTATCTGTGTCTATCTGTGTTCATCTGTGTCCAATACAATGATGATTACGATGGCCAGGGGTAGGTCTTTCTCGCTTCCTCGCTCATCATCCCCCGGATGAAAATATCGCTGATCTGCAGGGCGGCCTCGTCGATGCTGTGCTTCTTTTTCGTCGATAGGACCCAGTAGCGGGCCATCTCATCCAGCGCGCCAAAGAGCGCCCTTTTCATCACCCCCGGCGTGAGGTCTTTCCGCAGGAGCCCCTTCTCCTGCCCTTCGATCACCACCGAGCGGATGATATTCAGGTACTCGATGAAGGGTTGATTGATGTACTCCTTCATGAATTTCGTGCTCTGCCGCACCTCGACCCCCATGACTTCGGCGAGGTGCGGGTGGTTGGATACAATCGAAAGGTGAGTGATGGCAAAGCGTTTGATCTTCTGCAGGGCGTCTTTCTCTCGGGCCAGCTCGGTGCGCATGTCCCGAACAATCTTCGCGAACTCTTCCTCGAAGAGGGAGATGAGAATATCGTCCTTATTCTTGAAATACAGGTAAATCGTCCCGTCGGCGACGCTTGCTTCTTTGGCGATCTCAGAAACGCGGGAATTATAAAAACCTTTTTCGGAAAAAACCTTAATGGCCGCCTGGAGGATCTTCTGGTGCTTGTTTTCGTCTTTCATAGGCAGTTTTTCATTCCCGAGCCAATCGGAGAATCATCCTTCTCTCCCCAACCAGCAGTTCTTGTCCGGATACTACGGGAAATCTTCAATTTTCTTAATGAATGATTATTCATTCAACGGATATTTAACACAGGCATTTAGGGCTGTCAAGTTTTTTTTTCTATTTTCAAAAAAAAAGGCCGTTCCCCCGACCTTAATGCTAACTATCTGATTTTGTTAAACATGACCTCCGGCAGAGCCGGAGGTATGAAAACAGTGAACCGCTCAAAGCGGATTGAAATGGGCGCCACCTAAAGGTGGCCTTCGGGCAGATGCCAGGCCCGGGGGCAAGGACCTTCTGGGCAAAAATCATGAGGCGGCTTCCATTTCATGGACCAGGCGGGCCAACCATTCCAACCTCCGATGAAGGGGTCCTCTCCTCGTAGGGACGACCGGCCGGTCGCCCGATCGGCCCGCCGCATCCTGCGGAAGCCGGTCGCAGCCTCCAAGGAGAGGGCCAGCCCGGCCGATGCTTTTTGCCCAGAAGCTCCTTGCCCCCGGGCCACAACTCAAGCATCCCGGAAATGTCAACCCTGTACTCGATACGGGGCCCCCGGCAGAGCCGGGGGTTTACCTTAAGGGAATTATTAATTTTTCGCTGGGAAAAGGATTTAAGGAGTTTGGAAGATTATTCTCGAAGGGTCGGTTATGATTCTACAAGAGGGGTTCTGATTACGCTTCCAGGGTAAATTTACCCGTTTTTGGAGAGACCGAAACTGGGTATTTCCCGCTATAGCAGGCCAGGCAGAAGGTTTTACTCGGCTGGGGCATGGCCCCCACCATTCCATCCAGGCTGAGGTAAGCCAGGCTGTCCAACCCGATGAACTTGCGGATCTCCTCCACCGAGCGGGAGGAGCCGATCAATTCCTCCCGGGTGGGAAAATCAATCCCGTAATGGCAGGGAAAGCGGTGGGGAGGACAGCTGACCCGCATGTGGACTTCCTTCACGCCCGCATCCCGCAGGGCCCGGATCCGGGTCCGGCTGGTCGTCCCGCGGACGATCGAATCTTCGATGACCACCACCCGTTTCCCCCGCAGCAGGTCTTTGACCGGGTTCAGCTTGATCTTCACCCCGAAATCCCGCACGCTCTGGGAAGGCTGAATGAAGGTCCGGCCCACATAGTGGTTGCGGATCATCCCCATCTCGAAGGGAAGGCCCAGTTTCTCGGCGAATCCCAGGGCGGCATAGTTCCCCGAGTCGGGAATGGGCATGACGAAATCCGCTTCCGCCGGCGCTTCCTCGGCCAGACGGGCGCCCAGCTTCTTCCTCACCAGGTACACATTCTCCCCGAAGATGTTGCTATCCGGGCGGGCAAAGTAGATGTATTCAAAGATGCAGAAGGCCGGCTTCGGTTTGGGAAAAGGCTTTTCGGAGTGCAGCCCGTGTTTGTCGATCAGCACCACCTCGCCGGGTTGAATGTCGTTGATGTACCGGGCCTCGACCAGATCCAGGGCGCAGGTCTCCGAGGCCAGGACAAAACTGCCGTTCAGCCTCCCCAGGCACAGAGGACGGAACCCGTGCGGGTCCCGGGCCCCGATGAGCCCGTTCTCGGTGAGAAGGACCAGGGAATAGGCACCCCGGACCTGAGACAGAGCCTGGATGGTCTTTTCCAGATACCCGGGCTTTTTTGACCGGGCGATCAGATGGACGAAGATCTCGCTGTCCATGGTGGATTGGAAGATCGACCCCTGGGCCTCCAGCTTTTCCTTCAATGGCCGGGCATTGACCAAATTGCCGTTGTGGGCCACGGCCATGAAGCCCTTCCGCCGCTGGGCCAGAAATGGCTGGGCGTTCTTCAAGAGCGAAGACCCGGTCGTGGAATAGCGAACATGACCGATGGCCGAATTCCCGGAGAGCGCCCGCAGGGTGTCGGGGTCGAAGGCGTCCGCCACCAGCCCCATGCTCCGGTGGCTCTTCGGTTCCCCCTCGTCGCAGGTGATGATCCCGGCGCTCTCCTGCCCCCGGTGCTGGAGGGCGTAGAGCCCCAGATAGGTCAGATGAGAAGCCTCGGGATGGTCGAAGATTCCGAAGATCCCGCATTCCTCCTTGGGTCGGTCGAATATACTTCATGGGTCAATCTCTCATGGTATGTCGTTATCCTAGTTGATTCGTTATTCGTTGTCATTGATGCACTTTGACCGATTGGCCATTGACTCATTGGTCTATCTTGCATTCCTCTACTTGCATGATATTCCTGCAGCGATTTCACCTGAATCTCTTCCTGCAGAAGGGCTTCGATGCCCGTGGACCGATGCCGCCGCCCCGGAGATGGTGGTGATCAGGGGGACATTGTGCGCCACGGCCACGGCCCGGATGGAAACCTGGTCCCGTTTCGGCCGATGCCCCGTGGAGGTGTTGATGATCAGGTCGATCTCCCGGTTCTTGATCAGGTCCACGATGTTGGGCCTTCCTTCATGGACCTTGTTGACCCCTTCGACCGCGAATTCCGTTCTGGGACAGAGCCTTGGCGGTCCCCCGGGTGGCCACGATCTGGAACCCGAAATCGGAGAGTTTCTTGGCGATGAAGATGATGGCCCGCTTGTCCCGGTTCTTCACGCTGATGAAGACCCGTCCCTTTCGGGGAAGGATCTGCCCGGCCGCCAGCTGGGCCTTGGCAAAAGCGATTCCAAAGGCGTGGTCGATGCCCATGACTTCCCCGGTGGACTTCATCTCCGGGCCCAGCAGCGTATCCACCCCGGGAAAGCGGTTGAAGGGAAAGACCGATTCTTTCACCGATACATGGTTCACTTCCACTTCCCGGGTGAATCCCAGCTCCTCCAGGGTCTTTCCGACCATCACCTTGGCGGCCAGTTTGGCCAGGGGCACACCGGTGGCCTTGGAGACAAAGGGAACGGTCCGGGAGGCCCGCGGGTTGACCTCCAGGATGTAGACCCGATCGTTCCGGATGGCGTACTGGATGTTCATCAGCCCTTTGACCTGCAGCTCCCTGGCCAGGGCGTAGGTATTCTGCTTGATGACTTCGATCAGATCGTCACTCAGGGTGTATGGGGGAAGGACGCAGGCGCTGTCCCCGGAGTGGATGCCCGCCTCCTCGATATGCTCCATGATCCCGCCGATGACCACCCGCTCCCCGTCGGAGATGGCGTCCACATCCACCTCGATGGCCTCTTCCAGGAACTTATCGATGAGGATGGGGTGCTCCGGGGAGGCCTTCACCGCATCTCGCATGTAACGCTCCAGGGTCTCCTCGTCGTAGACGATCTCCATGGCCCGCCCGCCCAGGACGTAGGAGGGCCGCACCACCACGGGGTAGCCGATCTCCCTGGCCACGGCCCGGGCTTCTTCGAAGGAGGTGGCCGTTCCGTTCTGGGGCTGGATCAGCCCCAGTTTCTGGATGCAGGTCCTTGAACCGCTCCCGGTCTTCGGCCCGGTCGATGCTGTCCGGCGAGGTGCCCAGGATGGGCACCCCGGCCTTCTCCAGGGGAACGGCCAGGTTCAGGGGGGTCTGCCCGCCGAACTGGACGATGATCCCCATCGGGCTTTTCCTTCTCCACGATGTTGAGCACATCCTCCCGGGTGAGGGGCTCGAAGTAGAGCCGGTCGGAGGTGTCGTAATCGGTGGAGACCGTCTCCGGGTTGCTGTTCACCATGATGGTCTCGATACCCTTCTTCCCGCAGGGCCAAGGAGGCATGGACGCAGCAGTAATCGAATTCGATCCCCTGGCCGATCCGGTTCGGGCCTCCCCCCAGGATCATGACCTTCTTCCGGTTCGAGGGGCGGACTTCATCTTCCGATTCATAGGTGGAGTAGTAATAGGGGGTGTAGGCCTCGAACTCCGCCGCGCAGGTGTCCACCAGCTTGAAGGTGGGCTGGATTCCCAGTGCCTTTCGCCGCTCCCGAACGGTCATCTCATCGGACCCCAGAAGGTGGGCCAGCTGGACATCGGAATAACCCGTACTCCTTGGCCTGCCGCAGCAGTCTCCGGGGATCGATTCCGGAGCTCCCGGCCGTTCGTTGCCGAACGGCCGGATCTCCTCCTCCAGGTCGCAGATCTGCTTCATGTTCTCCAGAAACCACCGGTCGATCTGGGTCAGCTCGGCGATCTCCCCGGGGGAGATCCCGTCTTGAGCGCCGTCCGGAGGTAAAAGATCCGTTCCGGCAGTGGGCAGTCGCCAATTTCTCCCTGATCCATTCAACCCGCGCGGCTCCCCTTTTCCATCCATCCCCAGGCCGAAGCGCCCGATCTCCAGGGAACGGACCGCCTTCTGCAGGGCTTCCTTGAAGGTCCGGCCCATGGCCATGGCCTCCCCCACGGACTTCATGGAGGTGGTCAGGGTCGGGTCCGCCCCGGGGAATTTTTCAAAGGCCCAGCGGGGAAATTTGACCACGCAGTAATCGATGGCCGGCTCAAAGGAGGCCATGGTTTCCCGGGTGATGTCATTGGGAATCTCGTCCAGGGTGTAGCCCACCGCCAGCTTGGCCGCCACCTTGGCGATGGGGAACCCGGTGGCCTTGGAGGCCAGGGCCGAGCTGCGGGATACCCGGGGGTTCATCTCGATGACCACCATCCGGCCGTCCCGCGGATGGACGGCAAACTGGATGTTCGACCCTCCGGTCTCCACCCCGATTTCGCGGATGATGGCGATGGCCGCATCGCGCATGCGCTGGTACTCTTTGTCGCTCAGGGTCTGGGCCGGGGCCACGGTGATGCTGTCCCCGGTGTGCACCCCCATGGGGTCGAAGTTTTCGATGGAGCAGATGATGACCACGTTGTCCTTGAGGTCGCGCATGACCTCGAGCTCGTATTCCTTCCAGCCGATCACCGACTCTTCGATCATGATCTCGTGGATCATGCTGAGCTCGATCCCCTGAGCCACGATGCGCTCGAACTCCTCCATGTTGAAGGCGATGCCCCCGCCCGTCCCGCCCAGGGTGAAGCTCGGCCGGATGACCGCCGGCAGCCCGATCTCTCGGACCACTTCCCGGGCTTCCTCCAGGTTATGGGCGAAGCCGCTCCGCGGCACTTCCAGCCCGATGCGCCGCATGGCCTCCTTGAAGAGCTCCCGGTCCTCGGCCTTGCGGATGGCTTCCTGGTTGGCCCCGATCATCTCCACCCCGAACTTTTCCAGGACGCCCGTCTCGGCCACCTGGATGGCCGTGTTCAGGCCGGTCTGCCCTCCCAGGGTGGGCAGAAGCGCCTGGGGGCGCTCCCGCTCGATGATCTTGGCCACCACCTCCGGCAGTGACCGGCTCCATGTAGGTCCGGTCCGCCATCTGCGGGTCGGTCATGATGGTGGCCGGGTTGGAGTTGACCAGGACGACTTCGAACCCTTCTTCCTTCAGGGCCTTGCAGGCCTGGGTTCCCGGAGTAGTCGAATTCGCAGGCCTGGCCGATGATGATCGGGCCCGGAGCCGATGATCAGGATTTTGTGGATGTCGGTTCGCTTGGGCATTATTCCTTCGAATATTTCTCCATCAGGGTTATGAATTCGTCAAAGAGATAGGCGGCATCGTGGGGGCCGGCCGAAGCCTCGGGGTGATACTGCACGGAAAAGACGGGCAGCCAGCGGTGGCGCATTCCCTCCAGGCTTTGATCGTTCAGGTTGATGTGGGTAATCTCCACCTGCCCCGCCGGCAGGCTGTCCAGGTCCACGCAGAAACCGTGGTTCTGGACGGTGATCTCCACTTTTCCGTTGAGCAGGTTCTTGACCGGCTGGTTGGCCCCCCGGTGGCCGAATTTCAATTTATAGGTCTTCCCCCCCATGGCCAGGCCCAGGAGCTGGTGGCCCAGGCAGATGCCGAAGATCGGCTTCTTGCCCAGGAGCGCCCGGACCGTTTCGATGATGTAGGGAAGTGCCGCCGGGTCTCCCGGCCCGTTGGAGAGAAAAATCCCGTCGCGGTTTCAGGGCCAGGATCTCCTCCGCTTTGGTCCGCGCCGGAACGACCATCACCCGGCATCCCCGGCTGGCCAGATGGCGGATGATGTTGTGCTTCATCCCGAAATCCATGGCCACCACCCGGTATTTCTTCTCCACCGTGGGAGCTATGGCCTGTCCCTTTCCCCATTCCCAGAGTCCAAGCCCCGTCCCCCGGGCGGCTTTCTTCCCGATTTCCCCCTGCCCCCATTCATAGGGTTCCCCGCAGGTCACGGCCTGGACCCAGTCGCTTCCTTCCATGGGTGGCGAGCTTCGCGCCTTTCCGATCAGCGAGGGAGGATCGAGGTCCTCCGTGGAAATGATTCCCCGCATGGCCCCGGCCGTGCGGATGTGTTTGGTCAGGGCTCGCGTGTCAATCCCTTCGATGCCCACGATCCCGCAACGCTTCAGGTAGTCGCTCAGGCTCCCCTGGGAGCGCCAGTTGCTGGGAAAGGGACAGTTCTCCTTCACCACGAACCCTTCCACATGGGGATGGGTGGATTCCAGGTCTTCCTCATTCACCCCGGTATTCCCGATCAGGGGGTAGGTCATGGTGACGATCTGGCCTTTGTAGGAAGGGTCGGTGAGAACTTCCTGATAGCCGGTCATGGAGGTATTGAAAACCACCTCCCCCGCGCGCTCGCCCCCGGCGCCAAAAGCCCAGCCCGTCAAATACCTTTCCATCTTCCAGGGCCAGAACGGCTTTTTCTTTCTTCATCGATTCAGCAGCTTCCTGACCAGTTCCAGGTTTCGTTGCGTCGCCCCCCGCTGGGCCAGAAGGGCCTCCCTTCCCGCCTCTCCCCGCTCTTCCCGTTCCCGGGGATGGTGTAAGAGATGGAGGCAGCGCTCCGCCAATTCCTCTTCATTCCGCACCATAATCCCCGCACCCGCGCCCGAGAGAAGGGCATGGGCATCGAGGAAATCCTCCATGGAAGGTCCGTAGAGGACCACTTTTCCCCAGGCCGCGGGTTCCAGAATGTTCTGGCCCCGTTTGGGGACCAGGCTGCCCCCGCAGAAAACGAAAGTTCCCAGGCTGTAGACTTTGAAGAGCTCCCCGAAGGTATCCCACAGCACCACCCGGGCCCCCTTCCGCCCTTCCCCGTTCAGGCGGCTGCGCCGGACCCATTCCTGAATTCCATTTCGCTCCAGAATTTTTTCCACCCGTTCGCACCGGTCCACGTGCCGGGGGGCCAGGAGGAGAATCATTTCCGGAAAGCTCTCCTGAAGCCGGCGAAAGGTCCGGAGGACGACTTCTTCTTCTCCTTCATGGGTGCTTCCGGCCACCCAGACCCGGTCCTCCTCTCCAATCCCCAGGACCTGTTTCATCTCTTCCCGATGGCGGGGATCGACGGAAGCAGCGGCCTGGTCGAACTTGCAGTTTCCGTTGACGAAGACGTGAACCGGGTTTGCCCCCATGGCGATGATTCTCTCCCCGTCCTGGACCCGGATCATGGACATGGCGTCGAAATGGTCCAGGACCGCGGTAAAAAAGAACCGGATCTTGCGGTACCGGCCGGCGGACCGGTCGGAAATCCGGCCGTTCACCAGCAGGGCTTTGGCCCCCTCGGCTTTCACAATCCGGAGGAAATTGGGCCACAGTTCGGTTTCGGCAATCACGAAAAGGTCGGGCCTCAGACGGCGGATGACTTTTCGGACCACCCCGGGATAGTCCCAGGGGAAGAAGAAAGTCCCCGAGGCTTCGGTCACCCGCTCGCGGGCCATCTTCTGCCCGCTCTCCGTTCCGGTGGAGAGCATTAAACAGGCGCCCGGATAAACCTTCCGGAGTTCGCGGAACAGGGGATGGACGGCGCCGACTTCTCCCAGGGAAACCGCATGAACCCAGACCCTGGGTTCGCCCTTCATTCGCTCCAGTGTTGCCCGGGGAAGGAACCCCAGTTTCTGGGCAAAGATCTTCCGCTTTTTTCGGGAGAAGATGACCTTGGCCAGGAATAGCGGAAGCGCGCCGAGTGAAAAGAAGATCAAAAGGAGATTATAGAGAATATACACAGACGGATGTGCCCCTGATTCTCAGGACGGAACCTTGGCCCCCTGTCCCTTCTGTCCTTTCCGTCCTTGCCCCCATGAAAGGGGATTGGTAAATCACAAATCCCAAGCACCAAACCCCAAACAAGCACCAAATTCCAAGCACCAAACCAATTCCAAACTCCTCTTACCCAAATGTTTCGATCATTGAAATTTTGGGATTTGGAATTTGGGATTTCCCGCAAAACCCCCATTTTATGAAAAATAGGCATACCGAAGATCACCGGGCAAAGAATCATCCCTCAGAAATCAGCCTTCTCACTTCTTCCAGGTCTTCCGGCGTATCCACCTCCCGGGAGTCATACCGGGTTTCGACGATCCGAATCCGGTACCCGTTCTCCAGGGCCCGCAGCTGTTCCAGGGACTCGGCCCGTTCCAGCTCCCCCCGTTCGATCCTCGTAAACCGGACCAGAAAACCCGTGCGGTAGGCATAGGGCCCGATATGTTTAAAATAGCGCGGAGTCGCCGCCGAAGCTATGACGTAGGGCATGGGGGAGCGGGAAAAATAGAGGGCGAAACCCAGCTTGTCCACGACCACCTTCACCACGCTGGGGTTGACCAGCTCTTCCCGGGTGCGGATGGGGTAGACCAGAGCGCCCATCAATAATTCCGGGTCATCCCGGAAGGGATCGACGATCTCGTCCACCATCCCCGGTTCGAAGAGCGGCTGATCCCCCTGGATGTTGACGATCAGATCGTTCTCCCCGGCCCCCAGGATCTGCACGGCCTCCGCGGCCCGATCGGTTCCCGAGGGATGGCGGGGAGAGGTTTGAACCGCTTCCCCCCCGAACTCGATGACCTTCCGGTAGATCCGGTCATCGTCGGTGGCCACGATCAAGCGGTCCAGGGACGGGGATCGCCGGGCCCGCTCGTACACGTGCTGAATCATGGGTTTGCCGGCAATATCGACCAGGATCTTTCCGGGCAGACGGGTGGAACCATACCGGGCGGGGATAATTCCATAGACTTTCATAATATTCTTTCACCACAGAGTCTCAAGTCGGAAAGATCGAAATTCCAAGCTCGAAATCACAAACCCAAGCAAATCCCAGATTCAAATTACGCCAAATTGACGCTCGTTTGAAATTTGGAGTTCGGATTCTATTTGGAATTTCGATGCTCAGACTTCGGAACTTTCTAATTCTCCGCTCTCGCGGTGAACTGCTTTTAAAGTACTTCCTTCGCCGCCTTCAGAACCGCGTCGATCACCCGGGCCTTCTGTTCGTCGCTCATCTTGACCGAGATGGGAAGGGCGATGGCCCGCTTCAGCAGGGCCTCCGACTTCGGCCAGGCATCCGTCCGGTACGGGGGGCAGGGACTGGATCATGTGTTTCCAGTGGCCCGCGAAATGCCAGTTCATGGCCGAGGGGAGGATCTTGGTGTCGACCTTCGATTTGGCCAGATGATCATTGAAGGCCCTGGCCACCTTGGCATCGGGGAGGAAGAAGGCCAGGGTGTCCCCTCCATCCCCTGCGGGATCGGGAAGGTCGCGGAACTGGACCTGGGGGATCGAGGCAATGGCCTTTTTGATCTCCCCCTTGTTCTTCCGCTGCTCGGCCAGACATAATTCAGACGGTCCAGCTGGACCAGGCCGAAGGCCCCCTGGATCTCGGTCATCCGGTAGTTGAAGCCGGTGATGCGGTGCGGATCCTCTCCCCGGGGAACTTCCGGGTTATGAACATGGCCGTGGTCGTGGTACTCACAGGCCCGTTCGTAGAGCTTTTTATCGTCCGTCACCACCATCCCCCCCTCCCCGGTGGTCAGGGTCTTTACATAGTCGAAGCTGTAGGTTCCCAGGGCCCCGAGGGTCCCCGTCTTCTTTCCCTTGTAGCCCGACCCGCAGGCCTGGCAGGAATCCTCGATCACCGGGATGTTTCTTTTGCGGGCGATGGCCAGGATCTCGTCCATGCGGGCGGGGACGCCCAGCATGTGAACGGGCATGATGGCCCGGGTCTTATCCGTAATCTTGGCCTCCAGGTCTTTCGGGTCCATGTTCAAGGAAGCGTCCACTTCGGTCAGCACGGGAGTGGCCCCCGCTTCCAGGACCCCCTCCACCGTGGCCACGAAGGTGAAGCTCTGGGTGATGACCTCATCGCCCCTCTTGATTCCCAGGGCGGCCACGGCCACGCGCACCGCGGCCGACCCGGAAGAGACTCCCAGGGCGTATTTGCAGCCCACGTATTTGGAAAACTGGCTTTCGAAATCCAGAACCTTGAAGATGTTCTTTCGTTTCTCATTGAAGCCGTACCGGAAAAGAACGCCCCGGCCGACGACTTCGGACACGGCTTCCTGCTCTTCCTTGCCGATCAACTCTGCTCCACCCATCTGCGGTCCTCCCTTAAAAAGTTCGGAGCAATTTAGCTCGGAGCTGGGAGTAAAAACCTTTCGCCCACCCGCAACTGATTTCCTTGTGGTGGTTACTCCGAATTCCGAACTCCAACCTCCGAACCGGATTTGATGACTCCGGACTCCGCACGAAATTACTCTGAACTGTCTTTACATCGCATCTTACCCCGAATTCCCCCGCCAGGACAAGATGGAAAGTTAGGCTCATCCCCAAATCCGTTAATCAAATTTTTCATGAAAGCTCGTCGAGGGCCCGGAAGGAAAGTCAGTTTGCGCAGCAAGCATCGGCGGGATATCCGCTTTCCCTAATCTCCCTGCCGGTCATCCGCAAAGCGCAGCGGGGGCGTGATCGGAAAGCTTCGAAGAAATAGCAGAACCCCCCCGCCACAGGTAGGGAGAGATAGGCGCCTCATGATTGCAAGCAAAATGACTTTTCTTCCGGGCCCCTGGAATCACCGGAAATTCTGGGAAGACCCGCTCTTTGACTTTCAAAGGATTTGGAGGTGATCTGAAAGTCATAAGACGCTGCGGTAGATCTGGACGGCCTCTTCGAAAGAGACCGGCCGGGGATTGTTCTCCAGCGGGCGGGTGACTTTCAAAGCCTCTTCCGCCATGCCCGGGAAGGCCGACTCGGGGATTCCCAGGTCGCTCAGGCGCAGGGGAACCTGGACATCCCGGGCCAGGCGTTTCACGGATTCAACGGCCAGAAGCGCCGCCTTTCTTACCGGCAGCCCTTTCACTTCCTCCCCCATGGCCTCGGCGATTTTAGCGAATTTCTCCGGAAGGGAAAGGGCGTTGTATTCCATGACCGCGGGGAGCAGGAGTCCGTTGCCCACCCCGTGGGGAACTCGGAAACGCCCCCCCAGAGGATAGGAAAGGGAATGAACGGCGGTCACTCCGGCGTTGGCCAGGCCGATTCCCGCCAGCAGGCTCCCCAGAAGCATGTCGGCGCGGGCGTCCAGGTCGGATCCTCTTTCCACCGCCCTTCGCAGGCTCTTCCCGATGAGCCGGATGCCTTCCAGGCTGAAAATCTCGGAGAGAGAATGGGCCGCCTTGGAGGTGTAGGATTCGACGGCATGAGCCAGAGCGTCCATCCCGGTGAAAGCCGTCGGGGCCGGAGGAAGGGATAAAGTCAGTTCGGGATCGAGCACCGACATTTCCGGGTAAAGATGGGGACTGTTGATCCCGGCCTTCTTCTTCTCCTCTTCATTGATGAAGACCGCGGTGAAGGTCACTTCGCTTCCGGTGCCCGCCGTGGTGGGGACCATTCCTTTCAAAAGGCCCGGGCGGGGAACCTTGTCCAGCCCCTGATAGTCCCTGGCCTGCCCTCCGTTGGTAGCCAGAATCGCTGCCGCTTTGGCCGTGTCCATGGCGCTGCCCCCGCCGACCCCCAGGACAAAGTCACACTTCTCTTTCCGGGCGGTCTCCCCGCACCGGTCGGCGATGATCGTTCGCGGCTCGGGTTCCACCCCGTCAAAGACCACCCAGGGAAGATTCTCCCGCTCCAGGGATCGGGTGATCTTGGAGAAGGTTCCGGCCTTGGCCAAACCCGGGTCCACCACCACCAGGACCTTTTTACCACCGGTCTTGCGAATGGCGGCTCCCAGCCGCTCGACCGCCCCGACTCCGAACGTAATTTCTCCTGCCGCCCGAAAGGTGAAGATTGCCATGACGGGATGCCCCTTTCCCTTTTTGGATCATCTCCAAATCAGTGGATCGAATATTTCATGAAAACCTGGAATCACCTGACATTTCGAGCATACCAGCTCTTTGGCTCTCAACGAATTCGGAGAGGATCCCTTTTTTCAGTCTTGTAAGGACAGATGATGCTGGTCTTCGGCAAATGAGAACTGCTTGTTCTTGTGGGTTTGGATGTATGATTCCACCCGGCTCTGAAGTGCCGGGGAGAGATTCATGAATTTGACCCCCATCCCCCGGCGCAGCTGCCGGCTTTCCTTCCCGTATTTGTTGGACCAGATCACTTTGCAGGCCACCTCGATGGGCGCTTCCCCTTCGGCCAGGTGGAGCTTCAGCACGAATTCCTCTCCCAGTTCCAGGGGGTTGGGGGTGCGAATGAAAACGCCTCCGTCCCCCAGGTCGTGGGAAATGGCCAGAGGCTCCCCATCCATGTCCACTTTGAGCATCTTGGTGACCCGATCCTCCGCCTTGATCGCCTCCGCTTCCATCACCGGAAGCGTCCCCTTCACCAGTTCTTCCGTCTGTTCGGAGAGGGGAGGATTGGCCTCGGCGATGGCGGCGGGAAGGAGTTTCCCGATATGGTCCTCGATGCGCTTCCGCTCCACATCGGAAAGAGTCTGCAGCTGATTCAGGATGGTGTCCAGGTGCTGCTCGTAGCTTTTACGAAAGCCGGCCCCCTTGCGCACCTCCTCCGCCAGGGAGGAATGCTCCATGGCGATGGCCACCTGGTGGGTCATGACCAGAAGGAACTGGAGGTCTCTGGTGGTAAACTTCCGGTCGTCGTCGATGATGACCACCGTGAGTGCGCCCAGGGACTTATCCTCCAAGGCCAGGGGGAGGCTCATGAGGGAGGTGATCTTCCGATCCCTTTCTCCATACTTCAGGAAATCGGAAAAATCCGCCGGCTCCCGCAGGAGAAAAGGTTTTTTCGAGCGGAGCGTTTTCCGGGCCATCTCCTTCTCTTCGAACAAACCCACCTGCTCGTGCTGCGGCTCGGAGGTGAAGGTGAACTGGGTCTTGAGAATCCCGCTCTTTTCCTCCATGAGATAGACCGTGGAACGATGGGCCTTCAGGCAGTTCAGGGACTCCCGCCCGATCATCTCCAGGATGGACATAAAATCCTTATGATGAAGGATCGCCGAACCGATCTCGGCCAGGGCCACGACCTCATCCATGCTCCCCACCGAACGTTCCAGCCTGACTCGGTTGATGACCACCTCCCGGCGCTTCTTCCGGAATTCCCGATTCTGATAGATCACATAGGAGCAGAAAAGGAGCAGGAGGATCGTGGCGGGAAAAATCAGCGCGGAGAAACGGAAGGCAATCAGCCTATCCCCGATTTCCCGGGGAGAAAGGGCCAGGGTATCAAAATCTTTAACGAGGATGAAGAGGGTCAGCACCAGGATCATGAAGACGGCCAGAAGCCAGAGATGGAAGTCCTTTTTTTCCAGGCGTTCGATGTCCTGGAGGGACTTGGCCTCGGCGATGTCCTTATCAAAATCCTTTGTAAGAATATCAGGTTTAAGGTTTTTTTTTGAGGATTTCCTAGAAGCCACTCATTCCCTCTCGATGATCCCGGCTTGCCCGGCCTTCGTCGAATTATGGGGACCTCCGCTCTGGGGTAGAGGGGTTCTCCTGCCGCATGACGTTTGGTTGAAAGAGCAGGCGACTGCCTCCGCACTTAGCCGCTAAATCATATCATTCCGGCAGAGGGAAAACAACTTCTAACCCCCTGGTCCCTCTCTCTATTTATCGGCTTTCCGTTCATTCCTCTTAAACAATGAAATCATTCAGATTTTAAACGGAAAACGGGAGGGGATAGACGTTTATGCCGGGACCGGGCTATCATCCCTTTCACGTAGCCCACCTTTTCCCTGGAGGCCCTCGGCTCCTTCCCCCTTTCCAGCCCCTCGATGATCCGGTCCAGGTCCTGATAGCGGATGTTCATATCTTGTTCATCGGTCTGCCCTTCCCACAGACCGGCGCTCGGCGGTCGCTCAATGATCCGGTCCGGGATTCCCAGTTCCCTGGCCAGCCCGCGAACCTGAGTTTTGGTCAAGTCCCCCAGGGGATTCAGGTCAACCCCCCCATCCCCGTATTTGGTAAAGTACCCCATGATTCGTTCCGACTTGTTTCCGGTCCCCATCACCAGGTAGTTTAACCGGTTGGCATAGTAATAGAGAGCGGCCATTCTCAGGCGCGGTTTGAGATTGGCCTGACACATTCGACCGGCGGAAGGGAGTCGCTTCAGGAACGCGTCATACACGGGAGCCAGGTCCACCCGTTCCCGTCGCAGCTGAAAACGGTCGGCCACCAGCAGAGCGTCCCTTTCATCCTGGGGAAGGCTGTGGCAGGGCAAAAGGAGAGTCAGGACATTGTCCCCCACCGATTTCTGGGCCAGAACTGCGGCGACAGCCGAATCGATCCCTCCGCTCAATCCCACCAGGATCCCCGCGGCGCCGGTTTCTTTGACTCTTTTCCGAATCCACCGGCACATTCTGTCGCTCAATTTCATCCGTCCCCTCTGCCTCGGTTCCATTTTTTTTACTATAGACGAAAGGGGAGAGGGTGTCAAACCACAGAGAGCAGAGAGCAGAGCAGGGAGCGCGGAGCGTGGAGTAGGGGCAAGGGATCAGGGGTGAGGAGCGCCCTTCGGGCTCGAGGACCGGCCGCGGGATTTGGTTATACGTTATACGTTATTCGTTATTCGTTATTTTTTCCTTTATTCACTTGCCTTAGAGGCTTTTCTATTAACGAATAACTTATAACGAATAACCAATACTCAGGCGGAACGCTCCTCGAGCGTAGCGGTCGGCCTTCATCTCAATAGGCGTACAATTTCCCGTAAGGGCGATGGGAGTAAGGAATCAGTTTGACGAAAGGGCCCTGGCGGATTTCTTCCCAAGGCAGGTTGAAATCGCTGCAGTACTCGGCCAGGAAAGGGTCCAGCTCTTGCCGGTCACTCTGGTTGATGTCGAAAATCATGATCTCCTTCCCCAGCTGGTAATTCCTCACGGACCCCCGGACGAATATTTTCCCCGCGTGCATGCCGGTCCCCACATAGGTGCCCACGGGCGACTTGTCCACCTCCCCCCGAAGCCCCAGCACCACAATCAAGCCCCCGGCCATGTATTCTCCCAGGAAGTTCCCCGCCCGGCCTCCGATGATGATGGCCGGGAAGAATTCATTGAAGGCCTTCATGTGAATCCCCACCCGGTATCCGGCATTGTCCCGGATGTAGATTTTCCCCCCCCGCATGGCGTAGCCGGTGATATCGCCCGCACTGCCGTGAATGACGATCTTGCCCCCGTTCATCGTGTTGCCGACCCCGTCCTGGGAATTTCCCTGGACGGTCAGGGAAGGCCCGTCCATGAAGGCGGCCAGGTCGTTTCCCGGGGTTCCCTGGATGTGGATCTGCACATCCCCGTCCCGGATTCCGTCTCCGATGTACCGTTGACCGTTGACCTGGTCGAGAAAGATCTCCTTCTCCCCGGTCGCGATCGCCTGGTGGACCTTTTCATTGAGGACCCGGTAATGCAGGCCCCGGGCTGATATTCTCATACTTCAATCCCTTCTCCGGTCACATGATGTTTGCGGTATTCCCGGGGCAGATGGATGAGGCCAAAGCTCTCCTTCAGCAGGTGATCCCTCAGGTCTCCGATCTTCATGGCCTCCCGGATCAGCCCGGTGTAGACCCCGGCCCGGCTGATATCGCCCACGAAAAGGGCCCCCACGATGCGGTTGTCCCGCAGGACCAGTTTCTTGTAGATTCCTTTCTTCTCCTGGAGGGATTCGATGGTCTCATAGCCATTCCCTTCCGGGGGATCGGTGAGACCCACTGAAATCGTGGGGATGCCGCAGAGTTCCACCGAATTCATGACCAGCGGTCCCTCATATTCTTTCTTCCCCCCGCCCATGTTGAACCCGGCCACCTTCCCCTGCCTAACGGCGCTGGGCCATATGGGAACCACCCGGGGAGCCCCCCCGAAGAAATCACGGGCCTGACAGCAGTCCCCCGCGGCAAAAACATTCGCCGCCGAGGTTTTGAGGCGCTCATCCACCAGGATCCCCCGGTCCGAGCGAATCTCCGTTCCTTTGACCCAGTCCAGGTTGGGCAGGACCCCGATGGCTCCGATGATGACCTGGCAGGGGACCTTGACCCGATTCGGCAAAACCACTTCTTTCACTTTCCCGGCGCGATCCGCGCTGATCTTGGTCACGGTATTCTTCAGGAACACCCGGCAGCCCTCTTTTTTCAGCGCCCCTTCGATGATTTCCGACGCCCGGCGGTCGAAGGTCGCCGATAAGACCCGATCGGCCAGCTCCACCAGAGTCACCGAGACCCCCCTCCCCAGGAGCCCCTCCGTGGCTTTCAGGCCGATCAATCCCCCCCCCACCACCACCGCATCCCGGACCGAGTTGTCTTTCAGGTAACGCGCCAGCTCCTCGGCTTCCTGCAACCGGGTGAAGGAAAAGATCCCCTCCATCTTTTTCCCGGGAACCCGCAGGGGGATGGGCACGCCGCCCGTGGCGATCAGGAGCCGGTCATAGGGAACGGACTGGCCATCGGAGAGGATCACCCGATTCTCCGAGGTCTCCAGCTTCACCGCTTTTTTCTTCAGCCGTAGCTCCACCCCGTTCCGGGTGTAAAAATCCTCCGGGCGGTGGGCCAGCTGATTCTTTTTCACTTTCCGGGCCAGCAGGTAGGAGAGGAGAGGTTTGGAATAATTCACCACCCCTTCATCGGAGATCACCGTGATCTGCCCCTTGGGGTCCATCTCGCGGATTCCCTCCACGGCGGCGGTTCCGGCGGGTCCATTGCCGACGATGACATATCTCATGATTCTTCCTCAAAGACGATGGCTTCGTTGGGGCAGTTTTTCACGCAGACGGGGATCTCTTCCCCCCGGCATAGGTTGCACTTGGAGATCACCCGTTTGCCCTCCACGTTGCGCGAGACGACCCCGAAGGGACAGACCATGATGCACATCCAGCAGCCCACGCACTTCTCCTCCTCGGCCAGGACCGCGCCGCTCTCCGGGTCCCGGTGCATGGCCCCGGTGATGCAGGCTTCCAGGCAGGGGGCGTCCTCACAATGGCGGCACTGGAGGGCGAAGGAGAGATATCCCTTTTCCTCCACCAGCACCCGGGAAACGGCCTTGGGGTATTCCCCCTTGTAGGCCTTGATGATGTTGCGGGTCTTGGAATTCTGGACGATGCAGTGCACCTCGCAGAGGCGGCAGTTCATGCAGTATTCTTCATGGATAAAGATCTTCTTCATCTTACCAGGCCTCCCCTGCCGGTTTGACCCCCAGGATCTTCATGTCCGTATCTGCCAGGCCGACAGCGCGCAGCTGTTCCCGGTTTCCCCGCAGACTCTCCAGGGCGTTGATTCCCATTCCCCCGAGCATCTCCTTGATCTCCAGGGACCAGGCCCGCAGCAGATTGACCAGCCGGCGGGCGCCGATCTCCGGGTTCAGGCGCTTGGTCAGATTAGGGTCCTGGGTGGCGATCCCCCAGTTGCACTTTCCGGTGTAGCATTTCTGGCAGACATGACACCCCAGGGCCACCAGGGCGGCGGTCCCCACGTAGACCGCGTCCGCCCCCAGGGCGACGGCCTTGACCACATCGGCGCTGTTGCGGAAACCCCCGGCGGCGATCAGGGAGGCCCGGTTCCGCTGGCCCTCTTCCCGCAGCCGCTGGTCCACCACCGAGATGGCCAGTTCAATGGGAATTCCCACATGGTCGCGGATGACCCGGGGAGCCGCGCCGGTTCCCCCGCGCAGGCCGTCGATGACCACGAAATCCGCTCCCGCCCGGACAATCCCCGAGGCGATGGGCGCCACGTTGTGGACGGCGGCGATCTTGACCCCCACGGGTTTGCGGTAGCGCACCGCTTCTTTCAGCGCGTAGATCAGCTGCTTCAGATCTTCGATGGAATAGATATCATGGTGGGGGGCGGGAGAAAGAGCATCCGTTCCCTCGGGGATCATGCGGGTGCGGGAGATCTCCTCGGTGACTTTTTCCCCGGGAAGATGTCCCCCGATTCCCGGCTTGGCACCCTGCCCGATCTTGATCTCGATGGCCACCCCCGCCTCCAGGTACTCCTTGTGCACCCCGAAGCGCCCGGAAGCCACCTGGACCACCAGGTGCGGGCCGAAGGGGTAGAGGTCCGGGTGCAATCCTCCTTCCCCCGTGTTCCAGAGGGTCCCCGCTTCCTTGGCCGCCATGGCCAGCGACTTCACCGCATTGAGGCTGATGGAGCCATAGGACATGGCGCTGAACAGGATCGGGGTCTCCAGGGGGATTTGGGAGGAGAGGAAGGATTTCAGGACTTCCTCCGGCTTCTGACCCTCCTTCACTTCCAGGCGGTCCGGTTTCCCCCCCAGGTACGTCCGCAGCTCCATGGGCTCACGGAGGGGGTCGATGGAGGGGTTCGTAACCTGCGAAGCATTCAACAGGAGGTGGTCGAAATAAACCGGAAAGGGACGGTCGTTCCCCATTCCCGTCAGCAGAACCCCTCCGGTGTCGGACTGGCGGGCGATATCCTCCAGGGCCCTACCGGACCAGAGCGCATTGAGCTTGATCTCCGAAGGATTCCGGCGGATCCCCAGAGCCCCCGTGGGGCAGAGGTTCTCGCAGAAATGGCAGCCCACGCAGCGGCTGTCCTCCGAGGTCACCACCCCGGCCTCCGGGTCATAGAGATGGGCGTCATTGGAGCACATCCGGTGGCAAACCTGGCAGCTTATGCACTTTTCCATATCCCGAAGGATCTTAAATTCTGGGGTAATCTTTCCTTTGGCCACGTTTTCACCTCAAATAGCCGATGACCGGTTCTCCGGCCTCCGGGGCCCAGACCCGGTCCGGATCGGGGCAGACTTCCCGGATGGCCGATTCTTCCGAAGCGAGGTACAGGTTCTCCCGCCACTCGGCGGCCACCAGCGGCCGTAATTTGATGCGGTCGTTCAGCCCCACCATGGCCCGGTGGTGGGCGGCGATCACCGCGAAGGGGCCGTTGAGCAGCGCGCTTCCGTAAACGGCCCGCAGGAATTGATGGAAATCCTTCTCCTCCATCCTCTCGATTTCATCCCAGAGGGGAGCGGCCAGGATCTTGGCCACCACGGGGAAGGCCAGCTGATGCTTGCGGTGCAGGAGGTCAAACAGGTAGGTGATGACTTCCGTGTCGGTGTAGAAGGCGCAGTCGTACCCGAAATTCTTCAGGTACCGCCGGTTGGTGCCGTAGGAGGAAATCTCCCCGTTGTGGACCACCGACCAGTCCAGAAGTCCGAACGGATGGGCCCCGCCCCACCACCCGGGGGTGTTGGTGGGAAACCGGCCGTGACCGGTCCACAGGTACCCCCGGTACTCTTCGAGGCGGAAGAACTGGGCGATCTCCTCCGGGTATCCGACCCCCTTGAAGATCCCCATGTTCTTGCCGGAGGAGGCGATGAAGGCCCCGGTCTTTTTCTGGTTGATCTCCATCACCGTGCGGACGATGAAATCTTCCTCCGCCTCCACGCTGGAGATCCGTCTCTCCATCCGGGGGCGCAGAAAGTACCGCCACACCAGAGGGGGATTCTGAACGGCATCGATCTGCCGGGTGGGAATGGGTTCTTCCTTGACGAGATGATAATTCTCCTCCAGAGACGGTTCGGTCTGTTTTCGCGCCTCCGGAGTTTCGTACAGGACGTGAAAGGCATAATCGTCATTATGGTCCGGATAAATCCCGTAACCGGCGAACCCCCCTCCCAGCCCGTTGGACCGCTCGTGCATGCTGGCCATGGCCCGGATGATCCCTTCCCCCGAAAAAGCCTTTCCCTCCCGGTTCATGATCCCCGCCAGGCCGCAGGCGGATGGCATTCGATAGTCGCGATCGGCGATGAGAATGATTTCCTCCCTTCAGACCTTTCCCGCAGGTCCTGGCAAAACCCTTTTGGATAAGAAATTTAAATCCAGAGGCCGCGAAGCACGCAGAGAGAAAGACTGGAAAATTGGAATGATGGAATGATGGAATATTGGGTTTAGGTATTTTTGTTCTTACCCATTATTCCACTGTTCCAGTATTCCATTATTCCTTTCTTTGGGGGTCGGGGAGGGGCTTGCGCCCCTCCTCTTCAATACTGATCCCTACCCATAACTGGTTTGCTGGACACAGGGGCTCTTATTCTTTTCAGTTATGGCATCGCTTAAATCCGAAATTCGAAACCCGAAATCCGAAACAATCCCCAAATCCTAATTTTCCAATGACCGAAACGATTTTCTTACGACTCGATCGTTTTTAATTTTGGTCATTCGAGATTTGAATTTATTTTCGATATTCGTGCTTCGATATTCGAATTTTTGTGTTCATCAACCCTTTGACCTTCCATACCCGTAGTGCCCGGCAAAAGATATGGGACATGCTCAGTCTACAACAGGGGGAGATACTTATCGATCTCGTAGGAAGTGATCTGGATGCGGTACCGGTCCCACTCTACCTTTTTGTTTTCGATGAAGTGTTCGAAAACGTGGTCCCCCAGCGCTTCCCGCACCATCTGGCTCTTTTCGGTGAGCTGAACGGCCTCCAGCAGGCTTCCCGGCAGCTGGCGGATGCGCCGTTTCAGCCTTTCCTCCTCGCTCATCTTGTAAACATTCTCCTCCACCGGGTCGGGCGGCATGATCTTCTGCTCGATCCCGGCCAGGCCGGCGGCCAGCATGACCGAGAAGGCCAGGTAGGGGTTGCAGGCCGGGTCCGGGCTGCGGTACTCAATCCGGGTCGCTTCCTCTTTGCCCGGTTTGTACATGGGAACCCGGATGAGGTCCGAGCGGTTCCGCTGGGCCCAGGAAAGATACACCGGGGCCTCGTAGCCGGGGACCAGACGTTTGTAGGAATTGACCCACTGACAGGTGACCGCGGTAAGCTCCGGGGCGTACTTCAAAAGCCCCCCGATGAAATACCGGGCGGTGTCGGAAAGGTGGTACTGTCCCTTGGCGTCGAAGAAAGCGTTCCGGGGTCCCTTGAAGAGGGACATGTGGGTGTGCATCCCCGACCCATTCTCCCCGAACAGGGGCTTGGGCATGAAGGTGGCGTACACCCCCTGCCGGTAAGCCACTTCTTTCACCACCAGGCGGTAGGTCATGACGTTGTCCGCCATGGTGAGGGCGTCTTCATAGCGCATGTCGATTTCATGCTGGGAAGGGGCCACTTCATGGTGCGAATATTCGATCTTGATTCCCAGGGTCTCGCAGAAGAGGACCGTCTCCCGCCGCAGGTCGATGGCCTCGTCCCGGGGGATCAGGTCAAAGTAGCCCCCCCGGTCCAGGACTTCCGTGGAGTGGGAATCTTTAAAATAGAAATATTCCAGTTCCGGCCCGGTGTAATAGGTAAAGCCCATCTTCTTGGCTTTCTCCAGGTTCTTCTTCAATACATATCTCGGGTCCCCTTCAAACGGCTTTCCGTCGGGGGTCACGATGTCGCAGAACACCCGGGCCACCCCTTTTTCCTTGGGACGCCAGGGCAGAACGGCAAAGGTGGAAGGGTCGGGGATGGCCACCATGTCGCTTTCGTCGATCCGGACGAAGCCTTCGATGGACGACCCGTCGAAACCAATCCCTTCGTTAAAGGCCTTCTCCATTTCCTCGAAGGGCACGCTGAAGCTTTTGAGAAACCCGAGAATATCGGTAAACCAGAGCTTGACAAACTTGATATCGTTCTCCTCCATCTTCTTCAAAACTTTGGCTGCCGTTTCTTTCGCCATTTGATCCTCCTGTTTTTTTAACTCGTAACCACACGAGTGGTGATTTGCAGATCTTTCATTTTCTTTCTCAGGGTGTTGCGGTTGATTCCCAACCGGCGGGCGGCCCGCACCTGATTGCCCCGCTCCTCTTCCAGGACCATCCCGATCAGCGCCCTTTCTACTTTGCCGATGACCGACTCGTGGATGTGGTTGGCATTGCCGGTGTCAGTCTCGGACTTCAGAACCTCCCGCACCACCTCGGCCAGCGCTTGAGTCGGGTCCTCGATATTCAGCTCTTTTGAAGAGAGCGGACGCTGCAACGGTTCGGGAAGGTCTTTCCCGGCCACCCTCGCTCGGTTCGCGGGCAGGATCTTTTCGATCAAGCCCTCGAGTTCGTGATCATCTTTGATCACCAAAATTGCTCCCATAGCAACCACCCTGAATGATTTTTGCTCCTTTCTTAAGCAATCCGGATACCAACAATGATTTTTCCCATTTTTTTATTCCGAATTAAATCAATTGCTTACCAAGAAAGGCCGGCCGGGCCGGGTAGGCCGTTCTGACCCTCCTTTCGCCTTTTTGCTTATTTATTGGGCACGATTATCAGACCGGAGCCCTAAGAAACTCGCAAATGATTTTATATCGACGGGTTACAAGACTGTATGGAAAATAACCATAATGCTCAAAATCGGTCAGGGCGCGGGGCATGTCCATCTTCTCCGGGGGCGCGAAAATTCAGTTCTCGGCATACTCCAGCAACTTCACGAGTTCTTCCCTGATCATCCCGATTTTTTCCTGGTCTTCAATCTTGGCCCCGCTCAGGTCCTGAATGTAGAAAACATCGACGACCTGATCGACCTTGGTGGAAATGCGGGCCATCCACAGGTTCAAGCCCATCTCGAAAAGCTTCTGCGCAATGAGGTAGAGGAGTCCCGGACGGTCGGGGGTAAAGACTTCCACGATGGTATAAAAATCAGAAGTCTCGAGATCGATTTCCACCCGGGTGGCCGAGCGCATCGGGGAATATCTGTGGAAGAGAGGCGGAATGACCTCCTGGAGGAGCTGGTTGACTTCGACGTTTCCCCCCAGGACTCTTTTCAGGTCGTCCTGCAGCTTGGCCCATCTCCGGGGCTGGAGGAGGGCCTCTTCGATCAGGCTCTGGACCCGGAACTGATCGACGGCAATCCCGTTTTCCCAGGTGCTGATCTGGGCGGACAGGATATTCAGGTGATTGGCCGTGAGGGCCCCGCAGATTTTGGCGAAGAGGCCGGCCTCGTCCCGGGCCACCACCGTGA
Organism: uncultured delta proteobacterium; assembly: GCA_963802665.1. Classification (GTDB taxonomy): domain Bacteria; phylum Desulfobacterota; class SM23-61; order SM23-61; family SM23-61; genus SM23-61. The sequence goes on from CAWDJO010000008.1 coordinate 163,320, forward strand.
TTTCATCCCCCCCTTCTTCCGGCCTTTCCTCCCCGTCCACCGCCACCGCCTGCTCGGCGAGCTTTTCGGCCATGAGAATCTGCCGACCGATGGACCGGGCTTCATGAACCTGGTAGTGGCGCCGGGGGATGCTGGCCAGGTGCTCGGATATTTTCGGCGCGGGAAGCTGTCCTTTCAGGAGATCCATCACTTCGCGCTGGATCCCGATGATCCGTTCCTGGTCTTCCTTCCGCAGCCCTTCCCCTTTCTCCAGAAGATGGAGGATCTTGAGGAAGAGCTCCCGCAGGAGAGTGTCTTTCCAGGCCGTCCAGGCATTGGGCCCCACCGCCCGCAGGTCGGCGAAAGAAAGCAGGTAGAGCATCTTCAACCGGTCGCTGCTGCCTACCGTCTGGGCGAGGCGGAGAATGAGGTTTTCGTCGTTCAGATCCCTCCGCTGGGCCATTTCCGGCAAAGTCAGGTGCTCGCGGGTGAGGAAGCAGAGGGTATCGATCCTTTCCCCGGAGAGCGCCAGGCGCCCCCCGATGGTTTCAGCGATCTTCTCCCCCCGCAGCGCATGAGAAGAGCCTTCCCCTTTTCCCAGGTCATGGATCAGCGCGGCCAGTTTGAGGAGGCCGGGGTCCCGGACCTCCTTCATCAATTCCTGGAAAAGAGGCCAGGGAGGAGACGGGTTTCTCCGCTCCAGAATCTCCAGCTCCCGTACGGCATAGAGGGAGTGAACGTCCACCGGGTAGAGGTGGTAACGATCGTACTGGATATGACAGTGGATCCCTTCAAACTCCGGGAGGAACGTTCGCAAAAACCCCGTCTCATACATCTCCTCGAGAACTTGGTGGAGATGGCCCGGCTTTTCGACCAGGGATAGAAACGAGCGGATGGATTCCGGGGCCAGGCGGAAGCGGTCATTCACCAGGCTCAGGTGCTGCGAGAGGATTTCTTTCAGGGGCGCGCTCATTCCCATCCCGTAACGGTGGATGGTCTCGAAGGCTTTCCAGACCTGGAGGGGGTTCCGATCTAGGGTGGAAGGATCGGTCAAGGCCAGACGCCCACGAAAGAGAAAGAATCCCGGGGCGACCTCGGGAAGGTTTTTTTTGCGCCCCCCCCGGGATTCGGGGAAACCCTCGTTCAGGCATTTTTCCAGCAGATTCCAGGAAAGCTGATGAACCTGCAGGGCCTGGTGGAAATATCCTTTCAGGAAGGATTCCGTGGCCTGAAGGGAATCCGTTCCCCGGTAGCCCAGGGCCTGAGCCACGGCTTCCTGGTCTTCGAAGGAAAGCCGGTCCTCTCTGCGGCCGTGGAAGTAGTGGAGCTGGGTCCGGACCCGCCAGAGGAAGCCCAATGCCTGGGAAAAATTTCCCCATTCCCGTTCACTCAGGAGACGATGCTCGGTCATTTCCCGGGGGGACCGGACCCGATACCGAAGCTTTGCTGCCCAGTAGGCCGAGTGATAGTCCCGCAGCCCCCCTTTTCCGTCTTTGACCTCTGGTTCCAGGACGAAAACCGAGTCTCCGAATTTTTTGTGGCGATTGGCCGCCTCTTGTTGAATCTGGAGAAGAACCTCCCTTTCCCGACCTCCCTTGAGCCCCCGGGAGAATTCCTCCTCCATCTGCAAGAGCGGCTCTTTGTCTCCGGCCACCCAGCGGGTATCCAGAAAAGACAGGAGAATCTCCAGATCCTTCTGCGCTTTTCGCCAGGCCTCCCGGGGGGTCTGCACCGTGTACCCCACGGTCAGCCCCCAGTCCCACAAGGGATGGAGAAGCGCCTGCACTCCCGTCTCCAGTTCCTTGCCCCTTCCGGGCAGGTGGAGGAAAAGGAGATCGATGTCCGAAAAGGGGTTGAGTTCCTCCCGGCCGTATCCTCCGGTAGCCAGAAGACTGACTCCCGCCCGGCGGTCTCCTTCGTCCGGGGAGATCATCGCCCTTTTCCAGAGACGCCGGAGAACGCTGTCCATTAAAGCGGAGCGGCTCTGACAGTACTCTCCCCCCGGCAGTCCCTCTTCATGCTGCTTCTTCAGCCACTCCTGGCCCTTGCGGAAGAACCGCTCGATGTCTTCGAGGCTATCTATAGACTGATCCAACACTATCCCATCCGCTTAAAAAAAGTTCAGGGGGTGAATTCTGGACTGCGCGGGAAAAGGCGCGAGGCCCGAGGATTGAGGCTCGAGGATTTTGTCTTCCTCTGCCTCGTGCCTCGTGCCTCGAACCTGTCCTTACAGGGCTCCCTCGCCCCGCTCCCCGGTCCGGATCCGGATCGCTTCTTCCACCGGGAGGACGAAAATCTTTCCGTCTCCGATCTTGCCGGTCTTGGCGGCCTTGGCGATGGTTTCCACCACCCGGGTCACCGCACCGTCGGGGACCACCACTTCGATTTTAATCTTGGGCACCAATTCAACCACATATTCCGCCCCCCGGTACACTTCCTTGTGCCCCTTCTGTCTCCCGAACCCCCGGACCTCGGTGACGGTCATTCCCTGCACCGCCATCGCCGTAAGGGCACTCTTCACTTCATCCAATTTGAAAGGCTTAATAATCGCTTCGACCTTTTTCATCCCAACCCCCCTCTCGAATTCGGAATGTAGAATTCGGAATGCGGAACTGGAAAAGCCTTTTCACTCCGCATTCCACATTCCGCATTCCGCATTCAGAAATTGTACCCCGTTTCGCTGTGCTGGCTCAAATCCAAGCCGCTTTCTTCTTCTTCCACGCTCACCCTCAGCCCCATCGTCCAGTCGAGCCCTTTCAGGAGGATAAAGGTAACGGCAAAAGCATAGACCCAGCAAACCAACACCGCGAGCGCTTGAATTCCCAGGAGATCGGGGTTCCCCCAAAGGAGGCCGTTATTCCCAGCCTCGTTCACTTCCTTCGTGGCGAAAAGCCCGATGGCCAGCGCCCCCCAGGTTCCGCCCACCCCGTGGATTCCCACCACATCCAAGCTGTCATCATACCCGAATTTGTTCTTGGCTACCACTCCCCCATAACACAAGATCCCCGCTGTCAGCCCGATGAACAAGGCCGCTAGGGGAGAAACAAAACCCGATGCCGGCGTGATGGTGGCCAATCCGGCCACCGCTCCGCTGGCCACTCCCAGGGTGGTCGGTTTCCCCTTGTAGATCCATTCCACCAGCCCCCAGGAGAGAGCCCCGGCGGCGGCGGCGAAGTGAGTCACCACAAAGGCACTGGTGCTCAGCGTCCCCGCGGCAGTCGCGCTTCCGGCATTGAAGCCGAACCATCCAAACCACAGAATCCCGGTCCCGGTGAGGGTCATCGGAAGGCTGTGGGGGGCCATCACCTCCTTTCCGTAGCCCTTTCGTTTGCCCACCAGCAAAGCGGCAGCCAGGGCGGAAACCCCCGAACTGAGATGCACCACAATCCCTCCCGCGAAGTCCAGGCCTCCCATCTTGCGAATCCATCCTCCCGTCGCCCAGATCCAATGAGCAATCGGATCATAAACCAAGGTGCTCCAGAGGAGAGTGAAAACAAAAAAAGTGCTGAACTTCATTCGTTCGGCGATCGCCCCCATGAGGAGCGCGGGGGTGATGACTGCGAACATGGCCTGATAGATCATGAACGCCTGGTGGGGAATGGTCCCGGCATAATCGGGATTGGGGGTCAGGCCCACCCCCCGCAGGCCGAACCAGGAAAGGTCTCCGATGATTCCCCCCAGGGTAGGGCCGAAGACGATGCTGTAGCCAAAGAGGGCCCACTGAACACTGATGATGGCAATCACCATGAAACTCTGCATGATCGTTCCCAAGACATTCTTGGATCGAACCATCCCTCCGTAGAAGAGGGCCAGCCCGGGGGTCATCAACAGCACCAGGGCGGCAGAAATAAGGACCCACGCAGTATCTCCCGTGTCGATTTTCGGCGGGGCCTGGGCTGCCCGTGGGGCTGCGGCTTGGGAGTCCGGTTTGGGTTGCTCCGCCACGCCCGCCGGGGCGGCGGAGGGCTTCGACGGGTCTTGCGCCCAAACCGGCCCCCCCAGAACCAAACCGCAAAAGATCAGGCCCAGGACCAGGGCCAGGGCCCGGCTTATTTCCCGTTTCATAGTCACCTCCAGGACTTCAGTTCCAGAATTTCAAATGTACCCCGAAGATCCAGGAATCATCGAGATCCTCGTGGGGTTGTAGGATTTTCCGTGGATCTTTCTCTTCGCCGCACTCGACAGGGGGTAGGAATACATTTTCCCCTCCCCGAATTTTGGGGATGCTATTCAACTCCTGTGCCAAGGATCCGTCTTCCGCGATCCGGCATGGATCTGCTGAAAAATCATTGGTTTGAGGAAACTTGGGGAAAACGGGGTCAGCCGGGGGAAATGCTGAATTTTGGTCCACCGCGGAGGGAGTGGGCCACCCGCCGGAGCAAATAAATTAGCAATAACCAAAATTTAGATTATTCTGTTGACTTCTGACCAGGATGGGCAAAATAGGGGCAGGAGGAGGAAAAGGGCGAATTTATCATTGACGAAAATTTCAAAAATTAGTAGCTTTAAAGCTCGCGAGAGGCTTCTCGCCTTCTTTCTTGTCCAAGAGAGAAGAACATCCGAAAAAATGAATCGGCCCCAGGAGAAAATAGAATGAACGGCTCAAGCCTTTATCAGGAGTTCTCCAAAATGCTGGGAGCTCCCGACTCCAAGATTCTTCCGCAGATTCTGCAAAAAATTGCCGACGAGAGAGAGATCCGAGTCCTCTTGGCCGCTTTCCCGCCGGCTACCGTTTCCGAGCTCTCGGGGAAGACGGACATCGCCGGGGAGGTCATTCAGGTCATGGTGGAAGACCTGTTTCAAAAAGGCCTGATTTTTCTCTCCAAGAAAGAGGGCGAGCCCCGTTATTACCGGGTCAAAACGGTCCCTCAGTTCCACGACAGTTCGGTCCTCTGGAAGGGGGCCACTCCGGAATTTCTTCGTCTATGGAAGGACTACACGGACAAAGAATGGCCGGACTTCGGCAGGGTCATCGAAGCGTTTCTGCCCAAGCCGGCGATCCGGGTCGTCCCCGTGGGGGCCACCATTGAATCCAAAGCCAAAGTCCTGGCCATGGAGGACGTCCGGGAAATTGTCCAGCAGGCCAGGAACCTGGCGGTCGCTCCCTGCACCTGTCGCGTCGTGGATGGAAAGTGCGGGAAACCCGTGGAAGTTTGCATCCAGGTCAACCGGGCCGCCGATTACGCCCTTCAACGGGGAACCGGCCGGGCCATTTCCAAGGAGGAGGCCATTCGGATCCTCCATACGGCGGAAAAGGAAGGACTGGTCCACATCGTCGACAACCGGCAGAAGGTCGATCACATCATCTGCAACTGCTGCCGGGATTGCTGCATCAACTGGCGCCTTCCCAACCGGCACAAGCTGGTCGCTCCCAGCCGGTTCCAGGCGGTGGTCAACATCGAAGAATGCATCGGCTGCCAGGGCTGCCTGGATCGGTGCATCTTCGACGCCATCCGCATGGAGGGGGATGAACCCAAGGCCGAGATCATTCCCGAGAAATGTGTCGGGTGCGGAGTCTGCACGATCACCTGTCCCACCGAGGCCATCACCATGAAGGAAGTGAGGCCGCCGGAGGTCATTCCCGCATAAGAGGGAGGATAGGAGGGGCAACTGGCCGGTCGCCCGCGGGGAGTCCGGAAGAAAGAGGGGAAGTGATGAGGAATAAGGATTTTCCCCGGGCCCTAGGAGGATCCGTCCGTAGATTTCCCTTCATTCTGCCGCTGGCTCATCAGGGCCAGCAAATCCAGTAATCCTTTTAGGTACGCATCTTTGACCGGACTGATGACTCTCTCGACCACATCGCTTGGCTCGACCTGAATGCCCATGAGACCCAGTTCCTTAAAGGTCACCAGGAATAATTCATCAAAAAGCTTGGCTGCTTCTTTTTGAAGTTCCATATCCCTTCCCCTCCGCGGTCAAAAAAAGGCATAACCGGCCCCCTTTTTAAGGCCCAAGAGGACCGATTATGCCTTCGACTTGCAGACCCTTCCTTCTGCCCGCCAAGGCGTCCCGGGATAACCTTCTTCCCGAAAACCCCCGCTTCCGGGGAGCCTGAGTTGTAATCTACAAAATTGCCCGTCTCTTTTCAATGAAATTCTTCGGATCAGGAGGGGGGATAGAAAGGGGAATTTTCTGGAATCACGGGAAGCTTCACGGTCACCTTCGTTCCTCCGGCGTCGCCGCCGTCGATGGAGATTTCTCCCTGGTGATCCTGAATGAAGGACCGGCAAAGGAACAGGCCCAATCCCATGCCGTCCTTTTGGGTCGAGAAGAAGGGTTCGAAGACCCGGTCTCGCTGGGAACTGGGAATCCCGGGGCCATCATCGATTATTTCAATCTGCACGCATTTTTCCGGGCCCAGGAACCGGGTCTGGATGGTAATCGTTCCCCCCGAGGCGACCGCCCGGAGGGCATTCAAAAAGAGGTTAATGAACACTCGCTCCAATTTTTCCGGGTCCGCCGATAGAAGGGGAAGATCTTCCGAAAAAAGGGATTCCAGGGTCACCCGGTCAGTTTTTGCATCCAGCCGGGCGGCATCCCATGTCCGGAGGAGGAGTTCATTGACATCCGTCCGTTGCCGGTTCAGTCCGGATTTAACAAAATCCAAAAACTGTCGCAGAAGGGAATTGGCCTTTTGGCTGCTTTCCCGGATCATCTCCAGGTTTCTCCGAACCGACCGGGAAAGCCTCCCGCCCTCCAGGCAGGATTGAGTGCATGAATGAACGACCGCCAGGGGGTTTCGGAGGTCATGAGCGAGGCCGGCGACCATTGCTTTCCCCATCATCTCGATCCTGGGTGTCCTCTGAGCCTGGCTTCCCAGCTTCTGAATCACCCCTATCGCCTCGGTCATGTACCCGATCAGCAGTTTGCATTTCTCTTGGTAGCCGCGGAGCTCCTCTTCCAACACCCTCCGGCGAAGGGCTTCCTCTTTCGCGGAATCCTTTTTTTCAACCGATTGAACAAAGGCCAAATTTTTATGTTTTTCCATTTCAAGCCTTGTTCTTTCCCCTCCGTCCTCCTGCCCTTTTCCCCACGCTTCTATGACTTCCTTCCCGCTCCCTTCCTTGAAAAAAAGAGCGCCTGCCGGGGAAGGTTCCCGTGGGGGGGTGGGTCGGGAAAGGAGGGTTCCCGGCTGGCAGGCGCTCGGAGCAACCCTCAGGGTCGCCCAGCCGGGAAGAGAGGAGGGACAGGCGATTTTAGCCAGAAGGGGCCTCGATCAAAGCTGGCCAAAGCCAAGGATTCTTCAACTTTTAAAAGGATTTCGGCAAACACCACCTTGGAGACAGCAAGGGGAAAAGATCGCCATTCCTCTTCGATCGATTCGTCAATCATCGATGGCCTCCATCTTTAAATTCGATAATCCCAGGGCGGATAAAAGCCTGGGCGGAATATTCAATGCCGGTGTGGCTTTTCTGATGATCAGCGTTCTCAGGAAATTTTCAAGCTTACCCATATCCTCGGGCGAAATATCTATGATTTTCACCCCCACCCGCCGAAAATCATTCTTTTCCGCCCCTAAGAAATCCCTCCAAACGACCTGAACCGTTGCTTCGATGGACTTCAATTCTCGTTCCGTCCCCATAAATAGCTTCAGCCATAGATCTTGACCTACCTCTATTTCCTCGGGGAGATACAGCAGTAACCCGCCTTCGCTCAGATCTCCCGTACGGCCGGGACGGTTTTTAAAACTGCCTATCCACCCGTATTCCACCGGCAAATCGATTGCCCATCGAGGATGTTTCCTTCTTTCAAAATTTACCGTCCCGAAGCGTCGCTTTGTTTCTTGCTCCTGCATTTTCATCTCCATTTCCGCGTCGCTTCGCTCCTGGCAATGACCACTTTAACAAGTCTTTCGCTATAATTTGGAGATGATCCAAATTTTAAGCGCGTCTGGTAAGAAATGAGGCCAGACCAAGAAAAAAAGGCACGACCAGCAAGTAGTATTCCGGAAAGAAAATAATCAGTTGTTTCCATGCAGGCTCCTTCCCTTTCGGATTGATGGATCCGCGAATCATCATACCGGCGGACGATTCAAACCATAGAAATTATTCACATACCTTTTCAACCTTTCCCGATCCTCCGCGGAAATATCCACGAATTTCACCGCCACCTTATGGTCTCTTCCATTTCCGGAGTCCCTATCCCTCCAGACCACCTCTACCTCTGTTTCAATCGAAATAAAATGAAACCCCGCATCGAAAAATAGGCTTAACCCTAATTTTTGCCCGACCTCTATCGTTTGGGGAAGAGAAAGCCGGAGCCCTCCTATGCTGACATCCACCGTATGCCCGGGAGAGCTTCTGGACCCATTCATCGACCAGTATTCAACGGGCAGGTTGACCGCAATCCGGGGATATTTCCTTCTTTCCCTGCCGGCCCAGCCGCGAGCGGGCTTCGTTTCTTTCGCTTCAATTTCCATGGGGCTTTCTTTTGTTTCCGGCGAAGAAACCGGAAGTCCGGCATGGCTCGCCGGGTCTTGGTCTTCTCCTTCGGAGACCCAGGGGTTTCTTTCCTCTCAACTCCATTCCAGCCGTTCCTGTTTCGCGCCGTTTCCGTTTGAAGGAAACAAATATCCTTCCAGCGCATCCACCAGTCTTCGAAAAGGTTCGATGGATGTGCATAATTCCTCCTGGGCATGCTTTCGCCGGGTGTTGTCGGTCAGGAAATGCAATACCGCCTTTTTCTTCTCCCAGTTAATGCCGGTTCTCTTATCTTCAACCCAATGAAGGCCGCCATTTTTGTCAACCATGCGAAAAGAACTGGGACGGCTGGGCTCTTGCTCGCCCCAATTCTCCGGCTCATTTTCAACCGTCTTGCGGTCCTCCGGGAAAACAAATTCTCGAAAGGGTCGGGAGGAGAGTTCTTCGGTCGTGTAACCCAAAATTTCGAAAAGTTTCGGGTTGGCGAATTTTAAAACGCCGTCCTGAACCAAAGCGATGCTTTCATGGATGTTCTGGATTATGGAATCAAAAATTTCCTCCAATTCTTCGACCCTTTCCTCGGTCCTTTGGGCCTCGGTCATATCCATCAGGGAGGCTACGCTCCTTTTGCTATCCGGGATCATGGATAACGTTAAAGAGACGTCCCGGAGATCGCCGGTCTTGACCCGGAGTTGGCACTTCGCGTCCCGCAGGACAGCCTCCGGATTCGCCTCTTGCCCTCCATAATATTCAGCGATCCTTTTTGAATCCACCTGAGAAAAGAAATCCATCAGGCCCTTCTTGCCCTCCACCTCCTCTTTTGAATAACCGGAGAGCTTCTCAAATTCCGAGTTGGCCAGGGATAGGACCCCATTTTCTTCGATCATGACCACGGGGGCGGCCATTTTCTCGAATATTTTTCGGAGCCCTTCCGCTCCTTTCAGCCGTTCCTCCGCCCTCCGCCGATCCGCCATTTCTTGTTGGAGAAGCTTATTTGCCCATTGAAGCTCTGCCTCCCGCCCGGATAGAGTTTCCTCCAGGTGTTCGCAGATTTTTTTTAGGTCCTCCTCCTTCCTCTCCGGGTCGGTTACCTCCCAGGAAACGCCCAGGATGCCCATGGGCTCCCCTTTTTCATCCTTGACCGGCGTTTTGAACGAATGCAAAAGGATGGATTGTCCTTCGCGCAAAAATTGCTCTTGCCTGCTCTCCGGGGATCCTGCGGCCAAAATTCTTCTATCCTCGGCTACCAATTTCTCCGCCAATTCGGCCGGGTGAAAATCATGATCGGTCTTCCCGGCTATTTCCTCGGGTTTCCTTTTTAAATCCGCAGCGTAGCTTTGGGTGCAGAACAAATATGACGGAGTTCTTATCCTTCATGAATATCTTCTGGGGAAGGTGATCCATGAGAATTCGGAATTTTTCTCCAGCAGCCCCGAGTTCCTCCAGGGCTTCTTGCCGCTGGGCTTCGGACTCTTTCAATTCGAGGATTCCCTGGCGCACGGTCACCATTTCATTGACCGCTTTTTCAATGCTCACAAGTTTTTTTAAGGTTTCATCCGCTTTGATCATCGTAGTCACGCTCCTTTAAATTTTTAAGGGCGAAATCTTTAACCCCGATCCACGTCTATCATTCTCTAGGAAGATGTTTTGGGCTTATAGGCCTTGATGAATTCTTCGATTCGAATTTGCTCGGCGGGCTGAAGTTTTAAGAACTTCACCCCCATTCCCCGGCGTAATCCTTTGGATTCCTTGCCATATTTGTTCGTCCAGACCACTTTGCACTCCACTTCGACGGGCTCCCTTCCATCAGGCACGTGGATTTTCAGGGTAAACTCGTCTTCCAGATCCAACGGGTTCTGGGTCAGGACAAAAGCCCCTCCCCGGCTCAAGTCTCCGGTAAAACAACAATATTCCTCTTCAAACTCCACCCGGACCATCACTTCAATCCGTTCATCCTTCCGCCGCTCGATGCCCGGTTCATCTTGGAGAAGGATCGCTCCTTGCGCCCACGGCACCATTTCGTCGCCCTTGCTTTCCAGGAATTCCGGGTCTTCCGCCTTCCGCCTCCGCCTGGATGATGGAGATATGATTTTGGATTCGCTGCTGTTCCCGGTTGGAGAGGCTCTGCAATTGGGCCAGAATAGTATCCAGGTATTGCTCGTAAGTAATCCGAAAATCATTCCCTCTTTTAGCCTCATCCTGCAATTGCACCAATTCCATGGCGGTGGAAGCAAGATTGGCAAAGCTGGAAAAGAACCGCAGGCTCTTCTCATCGAAATCGTATCTTTCGTTGATCAACAGACCGCTCAATACCCCCATGGCTTTTCCCCTGACGAAAAGGGGAACACTCATGATGCGAGGTGATTTTATTTTCCCGCTCCTCGTATTTGAAGAAGTCGGAAAAACTTCCCGTGCCGGCCAGCAACAGGGGCTTGCCCTGCCGGAGGGACCTCTTGGCGATCTCCTTTTCCTCCACGACCCCCACCTGCTGATACCGGGGCTCGAGGACATGGGTAAATTGGGCCTTTAGAACCTCGCTGGTTGGGTCATGAAGAAAAAGGGTGGATCGGTTTGGTCGCAGGCAGGTGAAGGATTCTCGCACCACGTGTTCCAAAACCGTGTTTAAATCCCGGCGAGCGCTGAATACGGAACTGATCTGGAAGAAAGCCGACTCCAAGCGTTCAATATGGGCCGCCGCATCCGCCGGATCCATCTGCCTCGGAGGGCCGCCTGACTTGAAAGATTGTCCCAGGAGTCTTCCAAAAACCATTTTATAGCCCCGCTTTACCTATGATGCCCGCCCCTTGCAAAATATCCCCGCCGATCGGTTTGGGTTTCGAACCATCTATGAAAACAGCTCCACCCAGCGCAGGGTCAGAAGCGGCAGATAATGGGTCTGATTCCCGGCCGCGCTGCAGTACACGATACTGGCATCCCCCCCCATAGTATCAGCCGAAACCGTTCCTCCCGCCAAAATCCCTCCGGTCACATTCTTCTCTCCTCCCCCGGAGAAAACGACCGATCCGGTAACCAAGATGATCCCATACCAATGGAATCCCCCATTGATGTGAAGATCTCCATCGACCATAAGAATGCCGCACCCTGAGGTCCCCCCGGCAAGTTTTACGTAGGTGGAGCTGGTGTTGAAAGACACCACATTCCGCTGGCTGCAGCTGGAAGCAGATTGGGGAGTCGCTCCCGGAACCGGGGTACCCCAAACCATATTCGTCAAAGTCGCGCTGCTCACGTTATAAGCGTATTGGGGGTTCTGGCTGAATTGCCTGACCATGGTTGAGATGTCGAGGCCCAGGCCCGAATTTTCCACGATCGGAGGGGACCCGGTGATCGTGGGAAGTCCAATCTGGGAAACCGTCGCCTGGGTAAGAACCCCCGGCACATCTGTCCCCCCGCATGGATCGATTCCCAGAACGGAAGTGGAATTTCCCTGGATGCTGGTGGGGGCTTTGGTGTAAAGAGCCGCCGGGGCCAGGATGGAAGGAAATCGGACCGCCTCAATTCTTATGGTCTTCTCCGCTCCCGAAGGGGTCCGTCCCTCCGAGGTAATGACATAAATATTCTCGCCCACGGAAGTATTTTCTTCCTGGGCTCCATCGCCATTGCTGTCTCCCCATTTGAGAATATTGCCGGAAGGGTCCAATTTATGGGTTATGGTGACAACATAATCCACGGAGGAATTCAATGGATCGTACCGAGTATGATTGCCATTGGCCCCCTGGAATCCCTTGGCCACAGCTCTGGTTTCGCTGCCGATGAAGACCCTCCAGTTGGCATTGGAGGGAAAATGGTCATAGATCGGGGAAGCGCTGGCGCTGGCCTGCAGGCGCGACCGGGCGTCTTCGATTCCCCCCTCGGCGATGAAGAAGACTTCTTTCGCCGACCGGTCATTGGTCGCCATCCGTAATTCGGTAGTTGAGCTCAGCATCCCTGATATGCTTAAGATGACCAGGACCAGCAAAACAAGGAGGCCATACACGAGAACGAATCCATTTTCATCCCCCGAAAGAGAAAATGTGGGTACCCATGCTCTCTTGCTCACCCGGTTCTCCATTTCCTTTTTTCCATCCACCCTCGGATCTTGACCTATCGAAAGATTTTCAGCAAAACCGCCGACCGGGGATATTGTTTGTTTCCCCTCGCGAGGACCGCAACTCGTATGGCTTCCCGGGCAAAAAAAAAGGCATGACCGCCCTCCAGGTTCATCCCGCATCATGGAGAACGGTCATGCCTTCGACTTACAGACCGATGGTTCTGCCCGCCAAGGCAGCTCAGTTTTTTGTCATTCTTTCTTCAGAACCCTTATCGTCCTTTCCCGGATCATACTTTACGCCTTAATTATTTTTATGACTTTTTCCGAAAAATATGTGATTCATCACTTTTCAACGGCTCTTCGAAATTGGCAGGGCCGCATCCAATAGCCAGGATTTTCCTTAGGACCACTGCTCTGGTAGGAATCCCCCCTGCACCCCCTTTATTAAAGTGGGGCAGGGAGGATTTCAGAGGCATCCGTCAAAACGCGATTTCTTGGAAATTTTCAAGATGTTTCATTTTGACCGGCCAGTCGCCCCGGCGCCAAAGAGAAGAAATAGATTAAGGAATGAAGCACGACTGCCGATATGGAACTCCGGAAGGGAAAACATCATCCCTTACCCGCCTTGGCGGGCAGAGCCAGAAGGGCTGTAAGTCGAAGGCATAACCGTTCTGGGATCCCAAGAGATCCTGGATGGCGGTTATGCCTTTTTTATTTTTTAGCCGGGTAAAGGCGGTAGCCAATGGAATTTGGGGACCGGACCGGGACGAAAAGGAGGGGGAGAAAACGATCCGCCGGGGCGGATTCACGATGTTTGAATTTGTACTGGCCCTTTCTCTCCTGACCATCGTTGGCCTCATGGCCGTTCCCTCCTTTCAACGGAGTGCTCTGAACGGTAACCTCAAGTCGGTGGCTGACGCTCTTGCATCCGATATATCCAATCTGCGGAAGACTTCCATGGCTGAAAATCGGATGTATCGAATTTCTCTGGATATTTTCAGCAGTCGCTACACCCTGCAGCGATGCACCACTTCAGGGTTTGTTTGCCCGGGATACGACACCTTTCTGGTGAGAGATTTATCTTCGAATTCCAATGACCTCTGTTTTGACCCCCGGGGCACCCGAGTGAATGAATTCTATATTCAACCCCGGGGCCTCGTTAGCCCCGGAGTCGTTGTCTTGGTCAACGCCCGCGGCTCCATGGCCACCCTCCAGGTAAATGCAACCGGAACGACCCGTGTTCGAATCAACCTTCGATAAAACAGGCATAGGCCTGAACGAGCTGCGGATCGCCCTCTTCCTGCTTGCGATCGGCAGCCGGCATACCGAAAGGGGAAGAACGCCGACCGACAGAGTTTTCTTCCCCTTCAGGAAAGGGTTTTCATCAACCCCTCCCAACTCCGGATCAATGGATCGAATATTTTATGGAAATCTGCGGGAAATTGCTTCTCGTAGCCTTCCTGCTCGCCTTCCGCATAGCGCAGTGGGGGCGGGTGCGGGGTAAGAATCGATCGAGACCCTTTTGCCAACCTGAAAAGACCGGCGGGGAAAGAGAGCTTCCGCCGGCGAAAGAAAAAGGACAGCGGGAAGGGTCCCCCCGGAAAGGATCGGGAAAGGTCCGGACGAATGGGAATCCGGGGAAAAAGAAATACATTTAAGTACGATAGACCGCCCGCCGATAAGAAATTTGGGGAGGGGAAAATCAATCCCCTGCCCGCCTTGACGGGCAGAGCCGAAGGGCTGTAAGTCGAAGGCATAACCGTTCCAGGATCCCAAGCGATCATGGATGGCGGTTATGCCTTTTTTATTTTTTAGCGGGGGAAGGGGGCAGCCAATGGGATTTAGGGACATGACCGACATGAAAGGCAGGGGGATAAGAACCATCCGCCAGGGAGGTTTCACGATCACGGAAATCATAATCGTTCTCTCTATCCTGTCCATCGTGGCGCTCATCGCCCTTCCCTCCTTTCATCACATGGCTGTGAACGGACACCTAAAATCGGCGGTCAGGGATCTGGCCTCCGATGTGGCCCTTCTGAAGGAAAGGGCCCTCGCCGAAAATCGGATGTATCGAATATCCTTGAACCTTGCCGGTGGTACCTACACTTTACAGCAATGCAACGCCCCCGGCTCTCCGTGCGCATCCTGGGCTCCGATTCAGATCAAAAATTTCATGGGCTTTGCAGGGAATATAGACTTTGATTCCGGGTCCACCACGGTTATGGACTATTCTTTTCAGCCCAGGGGAATTGTTACCAGTGGAACGATCGCTTTGAGAAACGGCAGAGGCTCAACGGCCACCATAAATATTTCTCCTTCAGGAAGGCAAAATGTCCAGTTCAATTTACGGTAACAAGGGGTTAACCCTGATTGAGGTTTTGATCGCCCTGTTCCTTACTTCGGTGGGGATGTTGGCCCTTCTCTCTCTGCAGCCATCAGCCTGGAGTTTGAGCGGGAAATCCGATCGACTGGGCCGGGCCGGGGGAATCCTGCATCAAGAGCTGGAGACGAATGAGGGGATGCTCATGAACCCCAATTACCCAAACCCCTGCGTTGCGATCAACCCTTTCGTCAGCACGAAGGATGTTAACGCCAGCGGTCAAAACACACCCCAGCCTGGAGATGCGACCTTTGGGGTGCAGACGACCATTCAGGATAACGTTACCCATTGGTCGGTTCGGGTGCGGGTTACCTGGCCCGCGAACCCCAACGGTATCTCGGAAACCCGCACCGTAATCCGCCAAGAACCATTCAGGTTTTGAGGATAGGAACGGGATGAAAAATATTAAAGGATTCACCTTAATCGAGATCCTCATGGCCCTTTTCGTCGGTCTCCTATTATTAGGGGTCGTCTACATTTCCGTGGTATCCGGGCAAAGGTCGTCTGTGGCCATTGAACGCAAAACGGTGGCTCACCAGGATGCCAGAGCAATCCTTGAAATCATGACCACGGAGATCGCCATGGCCTCTTTCAACCCAACCTTTGCCTCGAACTTCTGGCGTGACCCGGGCGACTGTGTGAATATTTCTGCCAACCAGGCCTATAAGGGAATTCAGGCGGCAACTGCGAATTCAATCACCTTGGAAATGGACCTCATGGAAAGCAGCGCCGTGGGGGATAACCCCAACGAGATCATCGGGTATGTTTATGATTTCGCCAATGAGCGGCTTACCCGGGATGTAAACTGCGGAGGGGCCATACCCTTTCTGGGAGACGTCCCGGGAAATGCCAGAAGCGTAAGGGTAATCAACCAGACTCTGGGGATTCCCATGTTTAGGTACTTTGACGGCCTGGGATCTGAAATTGCTGCCGGAACCCTGCCCGACAGTATCCCCAATATACGGAGGATTGAAATCACCTTGGCGGTGGAAACCGAAATGGTTACTCCCGATACGGGAACGAGAAGAAGGATGATCTATTCAACCAGTGTGATTCCCAGGAACCATGCAATCAACTAGTAAAAAAAGGGGTTCGTTTTTATGACCTCCCAGGCGCATTCGGGAAACGGGTTTGCCCTTATCGCCGCCCTTATGGGGATTTTGATCCTTACTGCGATGGGGATCCTTGTATTTACCATATCAACTCAGGATATAAGGATCAGCTCCAGGCTGATCGGCGAAAAAAAAGCTTTTTCCGCCACCGAGGTCGGAATTCACCGGTTCATGCTGAGTTTTGACCCCGCGAATCTTGATGCTTCCGCAGTTAGCAACGTTGCGGTTGATTCAACCAACGATCCTGATTCGCGTTATACCGTCGGGACGCCGTTCCGCCCTACCTCGGGCCCTGCGGCGCTGCCCTTGACCGGCTACGCCATTGGCGGAGGGCAGCAATGGGGGCAGGACAGGTTCAATGCCGCCGTATCCGGAACCAATACGAGATACCATAGCCTCGTCCAGGTCAATATAGGTGTCGGTTACGGACCCGTTGAAATTACGACCGCCTATCGATAAGGAAAGGTTAAGGTGCAAAGCATGCGGCCTAAAAAGAAATATCTTTTATTAATGTTTATCCTGGGGAGTTTATTTCTCAGCGCCCAGGCTTATCCTCAGGATGATGAATCGGACCTTTTTACTTCGGTGGCTCCCGATGCCTTGATCGTCCTGGATTTATCCGGAAGCATGAAATGGACCCCAGCCGGCTCGGTCATGTATACCCATTCCTCCATTTTATGCGATTCATCCAGCGCCGCATTTTACAGCGATAGCACGCCGAGTCACGACAAGGCCTGCTCCATAGACCCATATGGAGCGGTTCCCAAATACAGTAATCCATCCTGTTCCGGACCTTTTTACAGGTCCTTAGCCAATCCGGGATATACCACGGAATGCAGCCGCCTGGCCATTGCCAAAAGGGCCCTCTTCGATGTTCTGGATGATAACGACGACAGTACCATTAATGATGCGGATGAAAAGACGCTCAACATCCGGATCGGCTATATGAGGTTTCACGCTTGCTACGACGATGAAAGTGGGAGTTATGGCAGCGGTTGCAATAAGCTCATCTGGGGAATTGGAACGAAATACAGCAAGATTTACTGCAGCAGCTCTTCCGGATGCTCGCCTGCCGATGTTGTGTCCGACAGTGTCAGCGGTGAATCCGCCAGCGGCGGGACCCCCCTGGCCGGGGCTCTGAATGAGGCGAAACTCTATCTTGATTACCATAAAGGATTGGACAGCGCCGCGGCCTGTCGCCAAAAATTTGTCATTCTGATTACCGATGGGGCAGACACCTATGCGTGCGGCGGAGCCGGCTATGAAGATCAAACCGACCAATATAAGAGAAGGAGACAAACCGTAGCCAAAACGAAGGCCCTGGCCGATGCAGGGTATAAGGTCTTTGTGGTGGGGTTTGGGGCCGACATGCCCCATTATTCAAGAAATACCCTGAACTGGGCTGCTTATTACGGCGGAACGGATAATCCCCTCGCCGGCAATTCCGGAGATACCAATGCCTATGACCCCTCTTCGGTGACCGCGTGCCAGACGGACGCCGCAAGCTATCACAGCATCGAGGGGGATGGGACTCATTATTATGCCGGTGCGAATGATCCCGGCGAAAAATCGCTCTCCGGATATGCCTTCTTGGCGGCTTCCGCCCAGGAACTCAACAATGCCCTGAGATACACTATCGATATGATCCGGGAAGCCGTTTATTCATTCTCCATGGCATCCGTTTCCTCCCAGAGAACTCTGGATGAAAATTACATATATGAGGCAGCATTCCAGCCTGTAGATGATGAGCCCTTCTGGAGGGGCCATCTCAATAAATACAACATTAATTCCGACGGAACCGTGGGCAGCCTGGTATGGGATGCGGGGAATGTTTTAGAGACTACGGACCCGTCGAGCAGGAATATCTATACTTATAAGTCGGGCGCTATCGCTCCCTTCCTGACGTCCAACATAACCAAAGAAAACCTGGGGGTTTCCACGGATGAGGAGAGAAATGCCATTGTCGGATATATTCGCGGGGAGTCCGCCCATAACCCTGATTATTGGAAGCTGGGGGATATCTTTCATTCCAACCCCATCACCATCGGGAGCCCTTCCAACTATGTCCAGGATTTCTGGGATGCCAACTATGCCTTCGGAACCTTCAGGCAGGCTCATCAAAGGACAACCGCCAATGGGTTAAGGGTTATCGTAGTGGGAGCCAATGACGGACAATTTCACGCCCTTAAGGCCCTCGACGGGAGTGAGGTCTGGAGCTTTATCCCCCCCAACTTCCTGCCGAAGCTGAAAAATATTGCCCATGCCTCCCACCCCGTGGGCCTGACCCATCAATATTTCGTGGACGGTCTCGTTTCGGGGGCGGATGTCTGGCTGGGGACGGGCGACGGTACCAGCAAATCCGCCACGGACTGGAAGACTCTGGTGGTGGCGGGAGAAGGGAGAGGCGGGGGCTCAACCCTGTGGAGTTCTTCCGCCTATTGCGATTCGGATTTTAATCCAACTTATACCTCGTCCTACCCGAATTATTGTGGTTATTATGCCTTTGACTTTACCGACTCGATGAACCCCGTCTATAAGTGGCGCATAAGTCCCACCGCCTCTCAGGCCCCCTACCTGGGTGACCCCTGGAGCAAGGTGGTGATGGGTAGGGTAAAAATTAATGGATACGAAAAATGGGTAGGTTTCGTAGGGGGAGGGTACAATGCCGCGGATTGTTCGGGCGGCTCAGGATGCGACTCGCGGGGCAAGGGATTTTATGTGGTAGATCTGAGTAACGGAAATATTCTTTGGAGCTACACCAGGGCAGATGATTCGACCATGAACTACAGCCTTCCCGCATCGCCGGCCATTGTTGACATTGATAACGATGGTTTCATCGATACGGCATACATCGGTGATTTGGGCGGCAGTATGTGGAGGTTTAAATTCTGTGGCGCAGGGGCGTCCGCCTGCAACACCTCCAACTGGAGCGGAGGACGTTTATTCGCAGCATCCCGTGGACCCATTTTCATAATGCCCACGGTAACCAAGGACTATAATGGCCATCTTTGGGTCGATTGGGGGACCGGGGATAAAACCGACCCCACAACCTCCAATGCCCAGGAAAATTTCTATGCCGTAAAAGACGATGACCGATCTACTACCTATACAATTAGTGACCTGGAAAATATTACCTCGAGCACATACTCCGGATCAGCCACAAAACCCGGATGGTATATCAACCTTGCCGGTCAAGGAGAAAAGATATTGTCCGAGCCCACCGTCTTTGGCGGAGTCGTCTACTTCTCTTCTTATACCCCCCCGGCCAGCGGCGACCCCTGCGACCAGACAGGAACCGCCACTTTATATGGGTTAAACTACACCACGGGGGCCGGCATCTTACCCCCATTGGATGCATCGGGCAATCCTGTTGCCGGGGCATCAACGCGAAGTTGGGATATAGGCCTTGGTATTCCTTCAGCCGCGGTTCTTTCCCTGAAACCCATTGGAACGTATAGCCCGGGAACCACCTCCCCGGCAGATCTTTATATGACGATCAGCGGCGGGCCAGGAACCAATGCCAGCACTCAAAAGATAAATTTCGAGCCCCCGACCCTTGCCAATAGGACCAACTTGCTTTACTGGAAGGATAGGCGGTTGGAAAATTAGAGTTGAATGGGGAATGGAATAATCGGAAACGGGCTATCTTCATCGGGATGGTTAGACCATTTCAAAGAAAGGAGTAAAAAATGATTGGGAGGTTTTTAACCCTATTGGTATTTTTATGGCTGACGCAAGGCGTTTCAAGTTTCGGTCTGATCGAAGATTTAAAGGGTATGGCCAGGAAAGAGATTATGCCCAAGGAAGAAAAAGGTTCGGGTGTTACCCCGGGAGAGGTTAGGTACTTTGCCCAAAAAGCAAGCAGGGTCGTAGAGTTAAAGGACGAGTCTTCTAAAAATGTACCCCTTGCACCCCCTTGTTCCGTTATCGGAATCAATGGGAAAAAATTGACCGTAAGGGATTTTTATGGCCGGCAGGAAGCCATTATGGTAGAGGATGTAAAGGACCTCAGGGACGTTAAGGTTGGAGATAAGGTTGTGGTAAAGGATGGCGTGTTGATCATAGGCCTCTCTCCCCAGTAAATGGATGATTTAAATCCCGGACCCCGTAAGAGTTTTCTTCCCCTTCAGGAAAGGCTTTTCATCAATCCTTCCAGCTTTTTCCGCAAATCGCCCAGCTCCTTGGATTTGAAGGAGTTCTTGGTTTTCTCCAAAACCTCGATGGTTTCTTCCAGTCCCTTCTTCAAAAAGGACAACCGGGGGCAGGTCCACATATGGCAGACATCCTGATTGCTCTTGCCGAGCGAAAGGGATTGGGCCAGATTCTTCAGGTCCCACAGCGAATCGATCAGGTTCTGAAACGTGATCGTCAGGAAACAATCCATCGTTGTCGCAGGCGCAGACAGACGCAATTCCGGGGAGGAAACCTGGACCTGCCTTAACGCTTCTTCCCAGTGCCGGAGCCGATTCCGGATCCTGCGCATGGTTTTGAAGGCCTGAGACCTCCGGACCCCTTCCCGAACCCGCCCCAATAAGTCTTCATATTCCAACGGCTTGGGCACATACGCCACGACGGGCAACTGTACCGAATCGATGGCCGTTTTCATGGATGGGTAACCGGTCACCAGGATGACCGGAAGACCCTCCGCAAGGGTCGGCAGTTGGCGGATCAGCTCCAAATCGTCGTTGCCGGGCATCTTGATATCGGCGATCAAAAGATCATATTCGCCTTCCCGGAGGGCTTTTGCCGCGCTCTCGGCGTCCGGAACGACCTGGCATTGATAGCCGTCGCGCCGCAGTAAATCGGCCGTGGAAAGCAGGAAGGTTTCCTCATCGTCGGCGATTAAAATTTTCCCCAGCTCAGTCATCCGTATTCTCCTTCATTGGTTTTATCTTCGGAAGGTCGATTTGACAAAGCAAGCCTTTCCCTTGTACATTATGTAACCTGATGGACCCGCCCAGAGACTCTACGATTTCTTTGCTGATGGAAAGCCCCAGGCCCAGCCCCTTTTGCTTGCCCTTCTTCGTACTGAAAAAGGGCTTAAAGACATGGGGGCGGGCCTTCTCGGAAATTCCAGGCCCCTCATCCATCACCTTGATGGTGATTCGCTTCCCCACCCCCTCGACGGAGATCTGAACCCGCCCCTCCACCGGCGACGCTTCCACCGCGTTCTTGATCACGTTGAAGAGCACTTGCCGGATCGGCCCCGCCGGGACCCGGACTTTCAGGGGAAGGACAGGGAGCTGGAAGGAGACCTTTCGCTCGCGGGCCTCATCCTTTAACAGGGCCACGATATCCTGGATCATCTGCTCCATCCCCCACTCTTCTTGATCCTCTGTGGGGGAACGGTACAGCTCGAACATCTGGCGAACGATCCGGGCAATCCGGTTGATCTCCCCGTGGATGCGCTCGATATAATGGTGGTAGGGGTGATCCGGCGCGATGGCGTCCTGGATGAGCATGAAGGAACCCTTGATGCCCGCCAGCGGGTTGTTGATCTCATGGGCGATCCGCGCGGCTAGTACCCCCGTGGCCGCCATTTTTTCGATTTCCCCCCGTTGCTGCTCCAGCTGGTGGATTCTGAGCGGTCCGCTCTTCCACCATCTGTTCCAGGTGGGCCCGGTAGTCGGCCAATTCCTTTTCGGTCCGCCTCCTTTCGGAGATGTCCCGGAAAAATCCGATCATGCACCCTTCCCCATGGAAGAACGAGCGGATGGCGGAAATTTCGATCAGAACCGTATGTCCCTTTTTATGGTGGACGACCACCTGGTCGAGAAACGGTTCCCGGTCTCCCTCGACCCGGCCCAGTAGCCGCGCAAAGCGGCCTCCCGGTGAGCGGGATGGATAATCTCCTCGAAAGGAATCCGGCCCAATTCTTCCTCGGTATAACCGGTGATCTTTTGGGCCTCCTCGTTGGCGAATCGGCAAAACACCCTTTTCTGTTCATCGCCCTTGAAGACCACAATTCCCAGGCCGGAAATGCCCGCGGCCTCCACCAGGCTCCGGTTCCTCAGCTCCGACTCTTTCAGGGCTTCCACCGTGCGCTGCAATTCCTGAAAGAGCTGGGCGTTGGCAATGGCGCCGGCAATCTGGTGGCCACTCTCTCGGCGATTTCCACATCGGCTGCGGGTATAGGCATCCGGCCTGGAGGATAAAAAATTGAGAATCCCGATGACCCGCCTTCCGAGATGAGCGGAACAATGATCATCGACTGAATGCCGGCTTCAACCGCAAGGCCTCAGCTTCGGAAACTTTCCTGACCGCCTCTTCCAGGTTCTCTTTATGGATGAAAAGGCTGGACCGGGTCTTTAAGACTTCCCCCGTCGCCGTTCCCTCCAGGGGGATGATGGCTCCCACTTCTCGACCGGGTATGGGTTTCCCGGAAACATGGGTCATGGTCACAGATCTCTTTCCGGGATTTACCAGGCTTACGTTTAGGTTTTCAAATTCAATGAGCTTCCGGACTTCCTCGGCGAATCGCTCGTAGACCTCTTCAATATTCAGGCTGGAGCTTATAATCCTGGTGATCTCGGCCATCACGGCGTTTTCCTCGGCCCACCGCCGGGCGGCTTCCTCGCTCCGGCGCAATGCTTCCTCGGCCCTCTTCCGATCGCTAATATCCCTTCCGTAACAGGCAATCTTGGTGACTTGCCCCTTTTCATCCAGGATCGGATAAAAGGCCTTTTCCAGCCAGTGCCCCCGCTGCGGGTCATCGAAAAAGACGGGTTTGCCCGTGCGGATGACTTCATTCACCTTGGGCAGACTGAATTCGTATTCCTGCGGATCTATGAGGTCCCTGAGATCCCTGCCGACCAGAGGCTTTCCATCCCTCCCGTATATGCGATCGAAGGTTCGATTGGTCGCCAGAATCGTTCCTTGGGTATCCACCAAAATCTCCGCCGCCGGCATGCCATCCAGGAGCGCCCTAACGGTCTTCTCGCTCTCCCGCAGGGCCTCTTCGGCTTTCTTCCGCTCGGTGATATCCCGGGTGACTCCGAGGATTTCAACGATTTTCCCTTCGGCGTCGCGGATGGCGCTGATCTTGGTCTCGCCCCAAACAAAGGACCCGTCCTTGCAACGGTGTTGCAGTTCCAGGGTCAGGGTCCGGGAAAAATCCTTGGTATCCCTTCCTTTCCTCGGCCATTTCTTCCCCGTATACCTTCTGGATCAGGGCCCAGGAATCGGAAGAATAGGCCTTCTCCAGGGGTTCGGCCATAACCTCTTCCGGAGTGTAACCCCGCATGCGGGTGACTGCGGGGCTGACATAGGTGAGACGCAGATTCAGGTCCGCGGTCCAGATAACATCCGTGGCATTTTCGGCCAGCAGCCGGTAGCGGCGCTCACTCTCCCGCAACTCCTCTTCAGCTTTCTTCCGATCTGAAATATCGTGGGTGATCCCCACAATGGAAACGATGTTCCCCTCCGAATCAAAGACCGGGTTGACCCGGATTTCGGCCCAGAAGGTAGAACCATCTTTGCGGCGGTATTCCGCCACCAAAACCTGGGGCTGAGGCTGCTCCTTGGGCCCCTTCTTTTCCTTGGCCATCTCTTGGGCGTACAACTTTCTCACGAGGGCGACAGAATCAGGGGTCATCTGATCTTCCAGCTTCTTAGCCATCAATTCTTCCGGGGTATACCCCAGCAGGCGCGTCACTCCGGGACTTACATACGTGAGACGCAGATTCCGATCCGTAGACCAGATGTAATCGCAGATATTTTCGGCCATCAGCCGGTACCGCAGCTCATTCTCCTTCAGGGCATCGGCCGCCCGTTTTTTCTCACTGACATCCTTCCCATAGCAGGCGATCTTGGCGACTCTCCCCTCTTCATCCAGAATGGGGTCGAACCTTTTTTCCAGCCACATCCCCTGCTGGTAGTCTTCGAAAGAAACGGGTTTCCCGGTGCTCAGGACCTCCAGGAATTTGCCCCGATTCACCTGGTCTTCTTCCGGGGGAATGAGGTCCTTGATATCTCTGCCGATCAGGGGCTTTCCGTCGCCTCCAAAGAACCGTTCAAATTTTTTATTGTAACCCAAAATCTTCCCATCTGGTGCAAGCAAGAATTCCACCGCCGGGGACGCATCCAGGAGCGCGCGGATGGTCTTTTGGCTATCCGCCAGCGCCGCCTCCATCTTCTTTCGCTCGGTGATGTTCTCGGCCAACACCAGGATCGCCGGCCGCCCCTCCCACTCGATCAGGCTCACGCTGAATTCCAGCCAGAGGACCCGCCCATCGTCGGCCACCACGCGAAAAGAATAGACCTTGGGCACCTCCTCCCCGCGGAGCCTTTGGGCATAACGGGCCAGGACCATGGGCCGGTCATCCGGGTGGACCCTACTCGCGAGGGACTCAAGGGTGAGCTCTTCCCTGAGAGTGTCAAAAAAACCCCTGGCCCGGGCGTTGGCGTACCTTACCCTCCCGTCCTGTAACACCATAATCCCCTGGACGGCGTTTTCCACCATCACCCGGTATTCTTCTCCCGGCTCTTTCCGCCCAACCCGGCCCTTCTTTCGCCAGAAGGCCGCCTTTCGGAGATTTTTAGCGATCGCTTCCATGAAAAGGATCCTCATATAGGGCCTTTGAATTTCCGATTCCTATGTCCTCTGCGTCCTCTGCACTACTTACGTTAAAACTCTTTAAATTTTGTTAAGAGTATGGGGATCTAAATCAAATAACCTCTCGATTTTTTTACTTTAGCGCACTTGAGGCACTTTCTCTTGGTTGCGGCTTTGCCGCGCTGTGGTGAATGTTTTTTATTTGCCCTCAATCACCCCGTTGCGGATCACCGCATCCCCCTTGGCATTAAAAACTTCCAATAGGTAGAGGTTGGGGTTCGCCTGCCATACCTTGACCTGCAGCTTTTCCCCGGGAATGACCGGGCTGCTGAACCGGGCCGAATAGGATTTCACCTTCCCCGAATCACCCTTGAAGACTTCCTGGACAAAGCGGCGGCAGACCACTCCGTAGGTGCAGAGGCCGTGGAGGATGGGCTCCTTGAAGCCCACCATCTTGGCGATGGCCGGGTCGATGTGCAGAGGATTCCGGTCTCCGGACATCCGGTAGAGGGCTGCCTGGTTCACTTCGGTCTGCGCGTCCAGGATGAAGTCCGGGTTCTTCGAGGGAATCGGGGGAACATCCTTCTTCGGTTGGGCCGGCCCCCCGAACCCGCCGGACCCGCGCACAAAGGCGCTCACCCAGTTGGTGCAGACGGGAGCGCCGCCTTTTTCCCGGGTATCGAAGCGCATGACGATCAAAGCCCCCGAGCCCTTATCGTAAACCCCTTCCAGGGTCGTGGTCGTCTGCACGGTGCCGCCCTTGGGCAGGGGGTTGTGAATCTGCAGACCCTGCTCTCCGTGAACGACCATGGCGAAATTGGCCTTGGTGGACAAAAAGGCCTCGGCCCCGGCATTCGACGGCAGGATGACCCCGTAGGTAGGAAAAGCTTTAAAATCCTTCGCCCCCTCATAGACGTATTCCAGGTTTTCCTTGGTAAACCCGACCCCCAGGGCGTAAATAATCAAGTCCCTCTCGCTGTAGGTAAATTCGTAAGGTCCCCAGGTTTTTCCCACCGACTCCAGATTCAGCGCCATGTTCTTCTCCTTTCGCAAGTGAAATTACGGAAGATTGGAATAATGGAATGATGGAATAATGGGTGAATAAAGAGCGAGGATGGAAGGAGATTTTTTCTGTTCCCCAATATTCCAGCATTCCATTATTCCATCATTCCCTCCCTCCCCTTTTCACCCTTACCTCAAGTGAGCGAAGCGAACGCTCCTCGAATCACGCCGCAGGCGCGATGCTCCTCAAGCACAGCGATCATCCTTTTATCTCTTCCTCCGGTAGTGATTCGTGATCGGCAGCCGGCGATCCCGCCCGAAGGCCCGGGGGGTGATTTTGACTCCGGGGGAGGCCTGCCGCCGTTTATACTCATTGAGGTCCACCTTGCGGATGACCTCCTCCACCATTTCGCGATGAAATCCCCGGGAGACGATGGTCTCCGGATTCTGGTCCTCCTCCACGTAGGCCTGGAGGATCGGGTCCAGGGTTTCATAGGGGGGAAGGGAGTCGGTATCCTTCTGGTTGGGGCGGAGCTCCGCCGAAGGAGGCTTCTCCATGATCCGCAAAGGGATGACCGGCGGGGAACCCGTCGAATTCCGGTACGCGGAAAGCTCATAGACCAGGGTTTTAGGAACGTCTTTGATCACCGCGAAACCGCCGGCCATGTCCCCGTAGAGGGTGCAGTACCCGACCCCGATCTCGCTCTTGTTCCCGGTGGTCAGGACCAGCCAGCCGAATTTGTTGGAAAGGGCCATGAGAAGATTCCCCCGGATTCGGGCCTGGATGTTTTCTTCGGTTACATCCGGCTTCTTCCCCTTAAAGCGGGGCTCCAGGGTTTTCAGGTAGGAACCCAGTACTTCATCGATGGGCAGGACTTGGAAATCGATTTCCAGGTTTTGCGCCAGAGATCGGGCATCTTCCAAGCTTTCCGGCGAGGAATACATGGAGGGCATGCCCACTCCGACCACGGACTCTTTTCCCAGCGCATCCACCGCGATGGCAGCGGTAAGGGAGGAATCGATCCCCCCGCTCAGCCCCAAAATCACCTTCCGGAAGCCGTTCTTGCGGACATAGTCCCTGGTCCCCAGAACCAGGGCCCGGTAGATCTCTTCCAGCCTGCCCAGGGTCACGGTGGTTCGGGGAGGAGGCTTTTTTTCCTCTTTTCCTTTTTCGGCGGCCGGAGCTGGATCCGCCTCAGTTTTCCTTCGGGCAGGGAACCCAGCTTTTCTTTTCTCCTCCGGGGATCATGGAGCCGGTGGAGAAGTACTTCATCCAGGGGCAGGTCAACGACCAGGAGTTCTTCCTCGAAGGCTCGCGCTTCAGCGACAACCTCCCCGCGTTGATTGAGGACCATGGACCCGCCGTCGAAGACCAGCTCATCCTGCCCTCCCACCAGGTTGACATAGGCTACGTAAGCCGAATAGTCCCAGGCCCGGGTGGAAAGCATCCTGCGGCGAAAATCCCTTTTCCCGGCATGAAAGGGGGACGAAGAGATGTTCACGATCAGCGTAGCCCCGCCCTGGAGGCACTGCGTCCGGGTGGGGTCTCCGGGATACCAGATGTCCTCGCAGATATTCACCCCGACGACCGCTCCCCCCAGTTCCAAAACCAGAAAATCCTGCCCCCTTTGAAAATACCGCTCTTCATCAAAGACCCCGTAGTTGGGAAGGTAGATCTTATGGTAAACCCCGACCTGCCTTCCGTCCTGGAGGATGGCCGCGGCGTTGTAAATATCATCCTGCAGGTCGGCAAATCCGACGATGGCGGTAATCCCCCGGGTGGCCCGGGCGACTTTTTTTAAAGCCTCCACGTTGTCTCGAACGAAGGTGGAGTTCAAGAGGAGATCTTCCGGGGGATAGCCCGGCAGGACCAGCTCCGGGAAGGCCACCACGTCTGCCCCCCATTCCCGGGCCCGTTCAATCATCTCCATGATCTTGCGGGCGTTGCCCGGGAGATCCCCGACGGTGACGTTGACCTGGCCCAGAGCCAGGCGGAAATTTTTGCCCATTGGCGAAATCCTTTGACGGCGATCGGCCCGAAGGGCCCTAAGGAGCGCCACGCCAAGGGCGGGGCTTGAGGACCGGCCTGACGGCCTCGAGGAGCGTTCGCTTCGCTCACTCGAGGCTTGAGGCTTTTGCCTCAAGGCAACGAAGTTGCGCGATCCTCGAGCGCCGAAGGCGCGGTCCTCGAGTGACGCCGAAGGCGGAACGCTCCTCAAGCCCGCCTCTGGCGGGCGGTCGTCTTATTCCTCCTCCGCGATGGACACGTCTTTCCTGATCCTATATCTTTCGATCTTGGAGCGCAAGGTGTTGCGGCTGATCCCCAGGAGGACCGCCGCCTGGACCTGATTTCCCTTGGTCTCCTGCAGGGCCCTCTTGATCACGATCTTCTCCAGCTCGGACATGAGGTCGGTCCCCGGGCCTCTCCGGGACAATTCGAGCAGTTCCTTGAAGACCGGCTCCATCATTTTTTTCAGCCGTTGCTCCAAATCCAGGTGTTCCGCGGGCCCCATCTCCCTCTCCATCCCTTCCAGGGAAAAATCTTCCGGAAGGAGGCTGTGGCTTTTGGCAATGACCAGAGCCCGCTTGACCGCGTTTTCCAGCTCTCTCACGTTCCCCGGCCAATGATAGCGCATCAGGTTTTCCAGGGTTTTGGGGGCGATGTCCAGCACTTCCCGGTTGATATCCGCCCGGAAACGCTGCAGGAAGTAGCGCATCAGTTCGGGAATATCCTCTCTCCGCTCCCGCAGAGGAGGGAGGTGAAGGGTCACCACCTTCAGCCGGTAGTAAAGATCCTGCCGGAAAGTCCCTTCCCGGATGGCCTTTTCCAAATCCTTGTTGGTGGCGACGATCACGCGCACGTCCGAGGTGATCCGCTCCGCCCCCCCCAGGCGTTCGAACTGCCTGTCCTGCAGGACCCGGAGGATCTTGGCCTGGGTGGCCGGAGTCATGTCGCCGATCTCATCCAGGAAGAGGGTCCCCCCGTGGCACTGCTCGAATTTCCCGACGCGCCGCGTCAAGGCTCCGGTGAAGGCTCCCTTCTCGTGGCCGAAGAGTTCGCTCTCCAGGAGGGTCTCGGGAATGGCGGCGCAATTCACCGGCAGGAAAGGCTTATCCCCGCGCCGGCTGTGGTGGTAGATCGCCCGGGCCACCATCTCTTTCCCGGTGCCGCTCTCCCCCCGCAGGAGGACGGTCACTTCGGTGGGCGCCACCTGGCCGATCATCTTGTAGATCTGCTGCATGGCCGGGGAGGACCCCACCAGGGTCTCTTCCGACTCCCTGGTCTTCTTCCCGGTCCGGCAGAGACACCATCTTCTTCATCATCCGGGAGACTTCCAGGGCCCGCTCTACCAGTCCCCGCATCTGGGGAATGTCGAAAGGTTTGAGGATATAATCGAAGGCCCCGAACTTCATGGCCTCAATGGCCGTCTCCGTAGTCCCGAAGGCCGTCATCAGGATCACCAGGGCCTTGGGATCCCTTTCCTTGATCTCTCTGCAGGACCTCCAGGCCGCTCTGCCCGGGCATTTTGATATCCATGACCACCAGGTCCGGCTGATCCTGGGCGAACCGTTCCAGAGCTTCGATTCCGTTCTTGGCCAGAGAGACTCCGCAGCCCCTGCCCTTCCAGCATGCGGTTCAGGGAATAGCGCATGCTCGAGTCATCGTCGACGATTAGAATACGTTCCATTTAGCTCTCATTCTCCGGGAGGACGTGTTCAGCTTTGCACCCTACACCCTTTTCTTCGCCCTTTTACTGGATCGGAAGCGTAACCGTAAAAATCGTCCCCTCCCCCACCCGGCTCTCCACCCGGATCTGCCCCCCGTGCTCTTCCACGATGCGCTGGGCGATGGGCAGACCCAGGCCGATTCCTTCCTCTTTGGTGGAAAAGAAGGGCTCAAAAATCCTGCTCCGGATGTCTTCCGCCATTCCCGGGCCGGTGTCCTGAACGGCGATTTCCGCCACCGAACGGCCCCCGTCCCCCGACGGGGCGGGCTTCCATCGGATGGCGACCCGCAAATTTCCCCCCCGCTCCATGGCCTGGATGGCATTCAGCAAGAGGTTGAGGAAGACCTGTTTCATCTGCTCCCGGTCCATGGGAACAGGGGGGAGATCCGGGGCGTAGCTGCGCTCCAGGGATATTTTCTGGGCCTCCATTTCGTACACCAGCAGGGCCAGGGTCTCCTCCAGGATCGCGCGCACTTCCATGGGCTCCAGGGAGGGCGGCCGCGGCCGGGCAAAATCCAAAAACTGCTTGATGATCTTGTTCACCCGTCCGATCTCCGCCTCAATCACCGCCAGGTCCTTCTCCCGCGAGGTTTCGGTGGCCTGCTCATCCACGAGCGAGTGGATCAGGATCTTGATGCTGGTCAGGGGATTTCGGATCTCATGGGCGATTCCCGCGGAGAGCTTCCCCAGGGCCGCCAGTTTCTCCGACTGGAAGAGCTGACGCTGGGTCTCCTCCAGTCGCGCCGAAGCCCTTCGCACCCGGTCCTCCAATTGACCGCTGAAGGCTTTCAGCTCCTCATACATCAGGGCGTTTTCCAGGGCCAGAGCCGCCTGATTGGCAAAGATCATCAGGGACTGGAGCTTTTTTTCGGTGATCAGGGTCTGGCTGATGAGGTTGTCGGCGGAAATTCCCCCCAGCACCTTATCCCGGGAAAGAAGGGGAACCACGGCAAAGGATTTCACGTCCAGAAAGCTGATCAGTCCCGGATTGACCCGGGGGTCGTGGCCGGCATCCTCCACGATGAAAGGCCGTCGTTCCATCATGGCCCGGGAGACCATGTTATCCTCCCGGTCATAGGGGAGAGTCAGGCTCTGGATCTTCTCCTTCTCCATCCCCACCGTCATCTTGCAGAAGAGCTGTCTTTTCTCCTCCTCCAGGAGGTAGAGCCTGACCCGATCAAAGCCGATCCCCTTGGCCACTCCCTGGAGGATGAGTTCCAGGGTCTCCTCCAGGTTGAGGGTGTGCATGGACTGGCCGATATCGTGGAGCAAGGACAGTTCTCTCACCCGTTCCAGTTCTTCCAGAATTTCCTCCTGCTTCTTCTGGAATTCATCGAAGACCGGGTAGGAGGTCATGGAATGCTGGCCGAAATCCAGCCCCCTCACCTCTTCTTCGGGGGAGACCCGCAGTCCCAGGGTCTTGTCCAGAACCTTGAAAAAAAGCCAGGAGAGGGGGAAAGCCCAGAGAAAGACCGAGATCACGGCGAGGGCCTGGACCCCCAGAAGGTCGAATCCCCCCCCGAAAAAAAGGCCGTTGACCGCAAATCCGAGGCTGTTTTGCACATACTGCTCCTGCGCGAACAGTCCCACCGCCAGGGTTCCCCAGATCCCGTTCACTCCGTGGACGGAGATGGCCCCCACCGGGTCGTCGATGCGGCGCCGCTCGAAGGCCGAGAGGGAAAAATACAGAATAAAGCCTGCCGCGCTGCCGATGGCCGCCGCGCTGAAAGGGCTGATGATGGCCACCCCCCCGGTGCAGGAGACCAGGCCGGAGAGGACTCCATTCAGGGTCATGCCCACATCCGGCTTTCCCCGCAGCACCCAGGTGACGGCCATGGTGCAGAGGGCCCCGCTGGCTCCGGCCAGGATCGTATTGACCGCGATGAGGGCAATGCTTGGATTGGTGGCCGACAGGGTGTTTCCGGTGTTGAACCCGAACCACCCGAACCAGAGGATGAAGACGCCCAGGGCGACCAGGGGAATGTTGTGACCGGGGATGACATTCACCGACCCGTCCCGATTGTACCGGCCGAGCCGGGGTCCCAGACACCAGTACCCCCGCCAGGGAAACCCAGCCTCCGACCGAATGGACGACGGTGGATCCGGAAAAATCGATCATTCCCTTGCGGGCCAGCCAGCCGCCCCCCCAGATCCAGTGGCCCACCACGGGGTAGATCAGCGTGCTGATGAGGAGGCTGTAGAAGAGGTAGCCGATGAATTTGGCCCGCTCGCTCATGGCCCCGGAGACGATGGTGGCCGCCGTGGCCGCAAATACCACCTGGAACATCAGGTTGGCGAACTTCCAGTTGTCCACCTTGCCCGCGGAGGTGATATGGCTCAGGAAGAAATCCCTCGTCCCGAAGAGGCCCGGCGGCGCTGGTCCCGAACATCAGGCCGTAGCCGATCAGGAAAAAGCCGAAGGAACCCAGGGCGAAATCGATCATGTTCTTCATGACCACGTTGCCCGCGTTCTTGGCCCGGGTGAATCCCACTTCCACCAGGGTGAAGCCGGCCTGCATGAGAAAAATCAGGAAGGAGGCGATGCAGGGTCCACATCATGTCCATGGAGGCGGCATGGTCCGACAGGGTCTTGATGGGTTTCCCGGCGGCTTCCCCCTCCAGGGCGAAAACTCCGCCGGTAAGCCCTAGGGACCCCAGCAGAAAAACGAGAAAAAGAATTTGAAGGCGAACCGATAAATTCATTTCCAATCCTGATGATCTCGTAAAAAGTAGAAATTCTATAAAATCTGTCATTCCGGCGAAAGCCGGAATCCAGGTTTCCCGGTGAAAACCGGGATCCAGTCTTTGAGATGGTTCCCGACTTTCGTCGGGACGACGTCTGGACCCCGGCTTTCGCCGGGGTGACGCTTCAAGAGACTTTTTACGAGACCATCAATCATTTTCTTCTTAATTTTTTTTGCCTTTGCTCTCCGCTCTGTGCTCTACGCTCCATGCTCTTTATGCAGTCGTCGGAATCTTAGCACTTTTTGCGGGCAAAAAAAAAGGGGAAAGGCGGAAGGCCTTTCCCCGTGGTCGAGCGAAACGAACCAGCCCGGCGGCTGGGTTTTTCGGGGACGGACTAAGAGGGGATCCCCTGATCCAGGGAAATGCCCACGGAGGGTCTTTCCCTTGCCGGCCGGCTATCACGGATCCGCGGCCCTCCCCTCAAAATCCGGGAAGCCTCTTCCCGGTCCGCCTCCATCACGTAGGGAATCCCGGACACCTCTGAAGCCTCGCGGGTCAGCGAAACCAGGTCATCCCGGATGATATGGTGCAGGGCGAATTT
This sequence comes from uncultured delta proteobacterium, assembly GCA_963802665.1. Classification (GTDB taxonomy): domain Bacteria; phylum Desulfobacterota; class SM23-61; order SM23-61; family SM23-61; genus SM23-61. Next base: position 195,829 of record CAWDJO010000008.1, read on the forward strand.
GCGGGCCCCGGCCATGAGCTGCTGCAGTCCGGCGTTCAGACGGTCGAAGTAGGTGATCATGCCGATGGCCCCGGTGGGAATCTTTTCAAAATCCTTGCCGTATTTGGACTTGAGCTGGGCGGCCAGGATGAAGATGTGTTCCACATCGGTCCCGTACTTGGCGATTTCCGCAGTCACCTTTCCCTTCTTGATCATTTCCCCGATGGTGCCCCCCACCATGGCGGCGGTCATGGAGGCCCGCCCCAGGCAGATGGCCTTGATGTAAGGGGCCGCCAGGGCCAGGGTCTTGAAGATGTGATCCTCCAGGGCCAGCCCGCCGGCCATGGCGCAGGAGGGGATGAAAGCCCCCCTCTCCTCCAGGTAATCCAGGTACTGGTAGAGGAGGCTTTCCAGGTAGACCGTGGGAATCCCCCACTCATTCATCATTCTCCAGGGGCTCATCCCGGTCCCGCCTCCCGCTCCATCCACGGTGAGAAGGTCGATCCGGGCGTCGGAAGCGAATTTCACCGCCCGCGCCAGGTCCGCCGCCCGGTAGGCGCCGGTCTTCAGGGAAATGTGTTTGGTCCCGATTTTCCTCAGCCTCTCCACTTCTTGGTGAAAGCCCTCTTCCGTCACCATGCCCAGGCGAGAGTGGCGCTCGAACTCTTTAAAGTCCCCCTGTTTGAAGGCTTCCTGGATGACCGGGTCTTGCGGGTCGGGAAGGACGATGTATCCCCGGCTTTTTAACTGGAGCGCTCTCTCCAGGGTCGAGAGTTTCACTTCTCCGCCGATGTTCTTGGCGCCCTGGCCCCATTTGGGCTCGATGATCTCGACCCCCAATTTCTCCACCGCATACTCCGGGACCCCCAGCCGGCCGTCTTCCACGTTGTACTGTACGACGATCCCGCCGTAGCCGTTGTACCAGCGTTGGAAGGTTTTGACCCGACGCTCCATTTCCGGGGACCGGACCACTCTTCCGTTTTTGAACTCCGCCTCCGGGTCCATGCCGCAAACGTTTTCCCCGACGACGACCAGCGTTCCGCTGAGGGCCGCGGCAATGGCCATGGGTTCCCAGTGGATCCGGGCGATGTCCGTTGACCCCAGGGCTCCGGTAAAATAGGGAACCTTCATCTTGAGGGTCTCTTTCGCCCCGATCGTGGTCGAGATATCCACCGCCGGGAAGGTGGCGCGATCCGAGTCGGCGGAAACCCCCGTGGCGCCCACGCAGGAGCCCTGAATGTTGAAATGAGACAGGTCAACGGGATAATCCTTTTCGGCCCCCGCGGTAATACGGGAGTAGGGCTGGGGATAGAGAATTTCCCTTCCCCGCAAAGCGGAGCGGCCCACTTCACACGGTCCCGGACAGCCGTCGAGACAGGTCACACAGATGCCCGATTGCGGCGCCGGAGCGACCCGGTTCTTGCTCAGGGTCGCCGGGCTGGAATTCGGTCTGCTGTAAGTCATTTTCATCTTCCTCCTTAAGAAAAATTTTTCCGGCGCTCCCTTCTCTGTCGTAGAAAAAGAAAAAGCGCCCTGGATTTTTCTTCCGGACGCCTTTGTCAACTCCCTCGCCGCACGTCGTCGAGCGGTCAAAAAAAAGTTCGATGAACGATGGACCAAAAAATAAAAGGCATCCTTTCCCTTTTTGGACGCCTTCGTCTTGCTGGAGGCCGCACACCCTTGTACGGCATCGCCATCTCAGTTTGGTTATATAATAATCAGAATGCTCTTTTTTTGTCAAGCTTTTTTCCTTTTTGGCCCGCTTTTTAAGCTTTTTGCCCCCCGGATCCTTTTCCCCTTCAAAAAGGCGATCGTCCTCTTCTCCCGGGGGCTCCTGTAATTCTTGTATGCCCCCGAGCACCAAAACCATGCTATCCTCGAAGAAGGCGGAGAGGAATGTTATCGGCTTCACCCTGAAGGAGTTTTCCATGTCCGGATTGGGTCGAGTCAGCACGGGGCTGGATTCCCTGGATGAAATCCTGGACGGCCTGAGGTTGGGCGACAACGTAGTCTGGCAGGTGGATGACCTGGAAGACTATCGGTTTTTCGTCTCCTCCTGGGCCGAGCGGACTGCCCGGGAGAACCGGAGAATCAACTACCTGCGGTTTGCCAGTCACCCCCCCCTCCTGGAAAATCAACCCCAGGTGGTCGTTTATCCCCTGGATGCCCACAGCGGGTTTGAGTCCTTCTCCACCCAGGTTCATCACATTGCCACCCGGGAGGGACCGGGCGCCTACTATGTCTTCGATTGCCTCTCGGACCTGCTTTCCGCCTGGGCCACGGATTTGATGATCGGAAACTTCTTCCGGATTACCTGCCCCTACCTGTTCCAGCTGGACACCGTGGCCTACTTCGCCCTCCTGCGGGACGCCCATTCTCATAAGACCGTGGCCCGGATCCGGGAAACGACCCAGGTCCTTCTGGACGTCCACCATGAGGAAGAAAACCTGTTCATCCATCCCCTCAAAAACGCCAACCGCTACTCCCCCACCATGTTCCTTCCTCACCAGAAGGAAGGGGACCGTTTCATCCCGGTCACCAGCAGCCTGGACGCCACCCGCCTCTTCTCCTCCCTCTCCCAGAAGAGGGCCGAGGCCATGAAGAGAAACCTGGATTACTGGGACCGGCTCTTTTTACACGCCGAAGACATGATGGACCGGATCGGCTACGGCAAAGAAAAGAAAAAGATGATCGATCAGCTCTGCCAGATCATGATCGGCCGGGAGAAGAGGATGCTGGGCCTGGCCCGGGAATGTTTTTCCCTGGAAGACCTGCTGAACATCAAGACCCGGCTGATCGGGACCGGTCTCATCGGCGGGAAGTCGGCGGGGATGCTCCTGGCCCGCAAAATTCTGGCCGAGGACTCCTCTTTCCCCTGGGCCGGCCATCTGGAGCCGCACGACTCCTTCTACATCGGCTCCGACGTTTTCTACACCTACATCGTGGAAAACGGGTGGTGGAAACTGCGGATGGATCAGCGGACCCGGGAGGGATACTTCGAAGTCGCCCGAAGCTTGAAAGAGCAGATGCTGGGGGGAAAATTCCCGGGGGAGATCCAGGACGGTTTCTGGCAGATCATCGAATATTTCGGCCAGTCCCCCATCATCCTCCGTTCCAGCAGCCTGCTGGAAGACGCCTTCGGCAACGCCTTCGCCGGCAAATACGATAGCATCTTCTGCGTCAACCAGGGAGACCCGGAGGAGCGGTTCCGACGGTTCGAAGAATGCGTTCGCCGGATTTTCGCCAGCACCATGAATGAAGACGCCCTCGCTTATCGCCGGCAGCGGGGGTTAGACCAGCAGGACGAGCAGATGGCCCTTTTGGTGCAGCGGGTGTCGGGTTCCTACCGCAGGCATTACTTCTTCCCCGACCTGGCGGGCGTGGGAGTTTCCCACAACCCCTTCGTCTGGAAGGAAGGGATGGACCCCCAGGCCGGGATGCTGCGGCTGGTGGTGGGGCTGGGGACCCGGGCCGTGAACCGGGTGGAAAACGATTATCCCCGGCTGGTAGCGCTCGATGCGCCCCTCCTGAAACCCCATGCGGGGATGGGGGATGCGAGAAAATACTCCCAGCATGAAGTGGACTTGCTGAATATCAACACCAACCAGCTGGAGACCGTTCACCTGCTGGATCTTCCCCCGGAAGAATTGGGGATCCAGGTGGATGTGCTCGGAACCCGGGACCCGGAAATGACCCAGCACCTGAGGGAACGGGGGATGAAAGACAGCGTTTTCTGGATCCCCACTTTCGACCCCCTCCTATCCTCCGGCTCTTTCGCGGCGATAATGCGGAAAATGCTGAAAACGCTGGAGGACCGGTACGGCTACCCGGTGGATATCGAATTCACCGTGAACTTCGGCCCCGACCAAATCCCCCGGGTGAACCTCCTTCAATGCCGCCCGTTCCAGACCCGGGGACAGGGAGCCCGGGTCACGATCCCGGAGACGATTCCCGGCGAAAGAATCCTTTTTCAGTCGGAGGGGAATTTCATGGGGGGAAGCCTGAATCAACCCCTCAAACGGATCCTTTATGTAGATCCGGAAAATTATTACCGGCTTCCGCTGGCGGAAAAATATTCCATCGCCCGCCTCATCGGCAAACTCAACCAGCAGATTCTGTCCCGCGAGGAGGTTCCCGCCCTGCTCATCGGTCCGGGAAGATGGGGAACCTCGACTCCTTCCCTGGGAGTTCCGGTTCGTTTCTCCGAAATCAATCACATGGCGGCCATCGTGGAGCTGGAATACTCCACCGGGAGCCAGACGCCAGAGCTTTCTTTCGGGACCCATTTTTTCCTGGACCTGGTGGAGACCGATGTCTTCTACGTGGCCATTTTCCCGGAAAAGCAAAAGGCTTTTTTCCGGAAGGCGTGGCTGGATCCCTTACCGAATGATCTGGGGCAGATCGTCCCCGAAAGCATCCGCTACGCCGAGGTACTGAAGGTTTGCGAGGTGGAGGGAAAGGGGCTTTCCCTTCTGGCGGATATCGTCTCCCGGAAGGTGGTTTGCTTCCACTGAGGGGAAGGCCGGGGCGGCGATCCGCCCCGGCAGCTGGGGGGCCGCTTTCAGACGATCCCGCAGGCCAGCATGGCCCGGGCGACTTTCATGAATCCCGCAATGTTTGCGCCCATCACATAGTCGGCCTTGCGGCCGTAGGTCTGGGAAGCGTCCAAGCACTCTTTGTGGATATTTTTCATGATCTGGCGGAGCCGCTGGTCCACCTCTTCCCGCGGCCAGGACAGCTTGATGCTGTTCTGGGTCATCTCCAGGCCGGAGGTGGCCACTCCCCCGGCATTGGCCGCTTTGCCGGGAGCGAAGAGAACGCCGCGGTCCTGGAAGATCTGAATCGCTTCCGGGGTGGAGGGCATATTGGCTCCCTCGGCCACGCAGAAGCAGCCGTTTTTCACCAGCGCCTCGGCATTCGGTCCGTCGATCTCGTTCTGGGTGGCGCAGGGCAGGGCGATGTCCACCCGGATCCCCTGCTCCCGGATCACATCCCAGACGCTTTTGCCGATATAGCAGAGGACCGGGTACTGATCGGCATATTCTTTGATTCTTCCCCGGCGCACATTCTTGAGGTCCATCACAAACTGGCATTTGTCATCGCAGATCCCCTGCTCGTCCACGATGGTGGCGCTGGAGTCGCACAGGGTGATGACCCTGCCGCCCAGCTGGTTGACTTTTTCCATGGCGTACTGGGCCACGTTTCCCGCCCCGCTGATGGCCACCACTTTCCCCGAAAAATCCAGCCCCCGGGTGGCCAGCATCTCAGCCACGAAATAGACCAGCCCGTAGCCCGTGGCCTCGGGCCGGATGAGACTTCCCCCGTAATCCAGCCCCTTCCCCGTCAGGGCACCGTCATGCTGATTCACGATTTTCTTGTAGTACCCGTAGATATAGCCGATTTCCCTTCCTCCCACGCCGATATCGCCCGCGGGAACGTCCGTGTCGGGGCCGATGTGCCTGAACAGTTCCCGGGTGAAGGCCTGGCAGAACCTCATCACCTCTTCTTCCGATTTGCCCTTGGGGTCGAAATCAGCCCCTCCCTTGGCCCCGCCCATGGGCAGGGTGGTCAGGGAATTCTTGAAGGTCTGCTCGAAACCCAAAAACTTCATGATGCTCAAGGTTACGGAAGGGTGAAAACGAAGCCCCCCTTTGTAAGGGCCGATGGCGTTATTGAACTGTACTCGAAATCCCCGGTTGACCCGGACCTCCCCCCGGTCGTCCACCCAGGGTACGCGGAAAAGAATCGCCCGGTCCGGCTCGACGATTCTTTCGTAGATCTTGGCCCGAACAAATTCCGGGTGTTTCTCCACCGTGGGCTCGAGGGTCTCCATCACCTCCTTGACCGCCTGGTGAAATTCAGGCTGATCGGCATCCTGCCGCTGGGCTTTGGTTATGACCTCTTGGATTATGGACACGTGTTCGCCCTCCTTATTATTTTGAAAAATGAAATCTGCTCCGCTTCAATATCTGAAGGCAATCCTTTTTAGATCCCTCATCTTCAGCGAAAAATAAAAAAGGGCCTCCCTCTCCTCAATGGGACGCCCTTGTCTGGTTCCGCCGCGCACCTTTGGGCGGCGATCCGTTAAGCAAATTGGGTTATATTTAGGCATATTGTCTAATTTATTGTCAAGGTTTTTTTTAGAGGTCGTTACGGATCCTATAGTTAGCTAAAAATATGAATGATTTCTGTTGAATAGAATAAAATAAATGAAAGTTTACTTTAGCTAAGTTTGGGGGGAAGGAACGGCGGGAAAAATCTAAACCTGGTGGGCCAGGATGACCGCTTCGGCGATCTCCCGCATGGATTTACGAAGATCCATGGACTTTTTCTGCAGGCGGCGGAAGGCTTCTTCCTCGGTGAGGCGGTGTTCCTTCATTAAAATCCCCTTGGCCCTCTCCACGAGCTTGCGGGAGATCAGTTCATCCTCGATCATCTTGGCCTTCATGATCAGGCCGGCGTTCTCGATGGCCACCGCCGCCTGATTGGCCACCGTGGTGAAGACGTCCACCTCACTCTTGTCAAACCGGTGCGGGTAGGAAGTGTAGCAGTTTATGACCCCGATGACCTTGTCCTTCACGCACATGGGCACGCTGAGCATGGAAACCAACCCTTCCTTCTGGGCCAGTTCCTTTTCTTTATATCTCGGCTCCTTCAGGACGTTGTAGATCATCAGAGGCTTGTTCTCCTGAAAAACATACCCCACGACGCCCTCTCCCAGCTTGAGGCTTCTTTCTTTCAGATATTCTTCGCTCATGGCCTGGGTAGCCCGGATCTTCAGGGTATTGTCCCTTTCGTCCATGAGCCAGAGGGAACAGACTTTGGACTTCATCACTTCCGCGGTGACCACGACGATGAGGCGCAGGATGTCCTCCAGGTAAAGATCGGAAGAGATGGCCTTGCTGATCTTGGAGAGGGCCTCCAGCTTCTTGGTCAGGGGGACTTGGGTTCTCTGGGGTGCCATTTTCTATCCTGAAATCATACGGATTGGTTAGCTTTTCATAATATAAGCTTGTGCGTTTGTCAAGAATTCTTCGTTACTTGCCATTTTACTTTTCGCCAAACAGGTGTAAATTGAATTGAATTTCAGGCCTTGCCCGTCCCGGAAGCAGGGGAGAACTCCGGGTCACAAGCTTGCTTTTTCACAGGGAAAAGAATCGTAAAAGTGGAAGCACGCCCAGTGAAGCAACAGCCGTATGCAGACCTTTTTCTGCCGGGCAGTGACAATATCATCGAGAGGCTTGAGTCGGGATTTACACGAACCTTCAACCGGCTGAAGTCGGGGCCAAAAGGAATGACAGGCGACAATTAGGTATGGTGTCCCCGGAATTTGCATCATGCTTGAGGAATATTTGGGGCAATTTATGGCATGTTCTAGCCGAGATTCGTGAGATGAGATGCGCCGTGCGTATTATGGATTTTCGAACTGGCCCACGTCGAACCACTCGGCAAGCATGGAGGCATGCTCGGGCTCCAGGTGGAGGGTGGAATAAAGGAAGACCCTGGAAGTTGAGGTGGTCGCGGGCAGGATGTCCCGGTACTCTTCTTCTACGGCCATCCGGTCCAGATCGTTCAAGACTTCCTGACGGCTGAGGCCGAAGGGCGGCTGGGTGAAGATGTCCAGGGGCACGGGGCGGGGGTAGAGGGCGGAGTTCTCCCGCACGATCGAGGCGATGAGTTGCAGGGGGTCGCCCTGTTTTTGGAGCAGGATCAAGGCATAAGCCTGGGTCATGAACTGCGAGGAATAAAAGTGCCGGGACCCATCCCCGGCGGAAAGCTCATGCAGATCTTCGCTCTGCCCAACCACTTCCCGGAGGATGCTCCCGGCCTCTTGCGCCGGATCTGCCGGGGAGGAAGTTAAAATAGATGCATCTTTTACCCGGCGAAGGATCTCCGCCTCGGAAATGAGTTGGCCCTCCTCGCTGCTCTTCCGAATCATAAGAGCAATGGCCTTCTCCGCGGCCTCCGCTTCTTTCTCCATGTTTTTCTCAACCCCCGTTTCCTCCCTAATCATCGCCAAGCCTCATTGCTTTTTAAGTCCGAATTCCGCTTTCCGCATTCTGTATCGGGATTTTTCGGTTTTTCCCTCAAGCGAAGCGCTCCTCAAGTCAAGCCGAAGGCTTGACGGTCCTTAAGCCATGCAGTCGGCATGGCGGTCCTCAAGGCCCGAAGGGCCGATCGCTTTTCATTCCTTTGGATTAAGCCAGCAGCTTCCGCTTGCCCAGCTCCTCCGCGACCTTCACCAGACCGACTTTGCGGTAGGCCTGAAGAGTCGGGGCCCCGGTCACCCGGTCCCAACCCATCTCGTCGTAAAACATATCCATGGCGACTTTGACGTCGTTCCGATCCATGTGGGTCGTCCCCTTGGTGAAAGGGGCCTTCCCGGACTTGTCCGTGAACACCCATTCGGGGATGGTGTCATGCCGGGTGCGCATCTCCCGGGTCCCCATGTCCCGGATGGTGAGGGCCCGATGGAGGACGAAGATGCGTTCGGCCACCCGGTCCAGCTCCTGCCGATCCAATTTGTCCCCGGTGGCAAGGCTGTAGAGCATCGACTCGATGGAGTCGTCGCCGCGGTAACCCCGTTCTTTAAGCGGGGAGGCGACCCAGGGCCCCATCCAGTTGCAGAGGGAAAGCGAATCATGGAGCTCCTTCCGGAGGAGCGACCACTTGGCCATCTTGGCCTTGAAGGGGTTCATCGGGGTGTAGGCTCCCACCGCATCGACGGCGTCGGGGGAGCCCCAGATCTCCGCCGCCAGACGTTTTCTGCACCGCCAGGGGCAGGCCATTCCGCAGAAAATTGGTGTGGGAGTGACACTGGGCGTCGCGGTTGTACTGCGGTATTGATGAGAAGCCCGCATTGGCCCGTATCCTCCGTGGAGTGGTGCTTGGGATGGCCCATCTTCCAGTAGGAAAGCTCTTTATCCTTCTTCCAGGACTCTTCCGGGATGGACCAGCGTTCCAGGAGATAGCCCGTCCCGAGACCCAGAGCGGTTCCCAGCTCCCCCTCTTTGGAGGCGATCCGCGGAAAAAGCTCGAAGAGAAAGGAAGGGTCTCCTTTCTCGTATTTGTCCCAGGAGTAACTCTTGAATTCCTTTTCTCCCACCTTCTTCTTGATAAAACCCTCATAGTAAAGCTTCTTGAAGTCACGCTGCATCTGGCCGTAGTTGCACCAGACGCCAAGGTCATCCGCCAGGTGCATGCCGACCATGCAGGCTTCCAGGTTGGTCATGCCCCTGGGGCCGTCGGGAAATTCCTTGAAGAAGGCGCGGCCGAAGTTGAGGCCGGCGCAGGTGTTTTGTCCCACCTCGGGGATGTTGTATTTCGCGGACACGGAAGGGACCTTGATCATCGTGTGGCAGCGGATGGGACAACTGGTACAGCCGTTTCCCCGGACGGTGTACTGCCAGGCAATGTCCCCGCTGAAGAAGGCGGCGTTGTTCGTCCGGTAGGCGATCCGGTTCAGGTCGTGGGGGTCGCAGGTTCCCGTTTCGATGGGACGGGGAGCGGCTCCCCAGGCCCGTCCCTTGGAGGCCACCCAGCGGCTTCGGGCTTCATAAAACTCCGCCCACGGCTGGGGCGAGTTGGGGACGACATGCTGGTTGTTGGCCCCGAGGAGGGAGAGATGGTACTTGATCAGCTTTTCCCACTCTTCCTTATCGCCTGCAATCCGGACGCTGCCGGTGCCGCGCACCGCGATGGCCTTGAGGTTTTTCGACCCCATCACCGACCCGATTCCGCCGGCGGAGTGGGAAACGGAGCTCATCACCACGGACATGGGCACCAGGTTTTCCCCCGCCTGGCCGATGGCGGCCACGACCGCCTCGGGCCCCATGGATCGGGCGATGGCCTCGGTCGTGCGGCGGATTCCCTGCCCCCAGAGAGGCCGGGCGTCTTGAATCTGCACCTCCCGGTCGACAATCGACAGCCAGACAGGCCGGTCGGCCTTCCCCTGGATGACGATGGCATCGTACCCCGCGTATTTCAGCTTGGCGGCAAACTGACCGCCCATGTGTCCGGTCCCCACGAGAGGCTGGGGCCAGCAGGTCGGCCAGAGGGTGGTGATGGCCATGCGGCCGTTACAGGGGGCACCGGTCCCCGCCAGGGGCCCCACCGCGAAGATGATCCGGTTGGCCGGGTCGTACGGGTGGGTCCCCGCCGGCACCTCATCCCACATCACCTTGTAGCCGATCCCGGTGCCGCCCAAAAAATCCTTATACTTCTCTACGGTATCTTCGGTCCAGGTTCGTCCGGTCGATAGATCGACGTGAAGCACCTTTCCGGCCCATCCTCCGTACTTGGCCATGGTCTTTCCTTCCTTCATGCTTTTTGAGCGACCTCTCCCTCGGGTTCGTCGGCCTCTTCCTCATAACCCACGATCATGGCCCTGATGTGGGAAGTAGCCGTCCGGCCGAGGGTGGCCATATAGATATGGACAACCAGGTAAAGGGCGAACACGTAGGCGCCCATCACGTGGAGGGCATCCAGAACACCGACCACGTCCCACCGGAGAATATATTCGCGGAAGAAGAGTTTATCGTTCAGGAGGACTCCGGTGATCACCAGGAGCGGGGCGAAGATGCACATGATCGCGCCGTAAGCCAGCTTCTGGAGGGGGTTGAATTTCTCGTCGGGCGTGGGCTGGAAGGGATTCTCCTCCCCCTTGAAAATAGAGACCAGGTAAAACTTGGCCTGCCGGAAGATCCCTTTGAGGTCCCGTCCGCGGATCCCATATTGCCGGCTCAGGTGACGGCTGGTCAGGCTGTACACGAGCCAGAAGACAAAGGAAGCAGCCATGGCCCAGCCCACGTACCTGTGCACCAGGAGGGGAGTGTTATGCGGCTGCAGGGAGGCGATGCCGGGCAAGCGCAGCTGGATGCCGGTAACGAGGAGGGTGATTCCGAGGAAGGCGTTCACCCAGTGCCAGATCCTCAGAGGCAGGGGATGGAGGTAGATTTTTTTCATCGTTTCACCGCCCGCAGCACGGCATGAACAACTACAAAGAGCAGCACGAGGGGAAGCAAAATCGTGCCCGCCAGGCCGATCCACTTGAAGCCGAACTCTCTAAAGGATATCGGTTTGCCGTCCTTGACCCCGTCCAGGACCATGCGGAAGCCTTGGCCAAGGATCTTCCGTTCCCCCAACAAGTGGCACTGTTCACAGGCCACGGCCCTCTGGGGTGGAATCACAGCGGCGTTGGCCACGCGGGGGGGGATCTTGTCGGTCAGGTCACGCCAGGGCACATAACTCAGGGACTCCGAAGGGCAGGCCTCCACGCATTTCGGCTTCCCGTCACAGAGATGGCACTTGGTTACTTTGTTGGACTCCGGGTCAAAGGAGATCATCTCCCAGGGGCAGGCTTTCAGGCATATCTTGCAGCCGTTGCATTTTTCCAGGTCGACCATCCGCGCTTTGCCCGAAGGGGCCACCACAATGGCATCCTCCGGACAGATGTTGGCGCAAGGCACAGGGTGAGGGCACTGCTTGCAGAGGTCCGCCACGATGAGACCGTTCCCCCAGTTGCCTTCCCCCTTCCGCCAGGCGAATACATTCCTGTCCCCGAAGTCAAGGTTCCGGCTGACCTTGATCCTCGACAGGACCGGCGAGGCTTTGCCGTCGTTGAATTCGGTGCAGGCCAGTTCGCAACGGCCGCATCCGACGCACTTCATCGGGTCCGCGACCACGAGCCCCTGGGCCTGTTCCATGATAATCAGGGGCTTGGTGGCTCCCCGGGCGAGGACCGGGCCCAGAACAGATATTCCGATGACCGATACACCGCCCCATTTCAATGCCTGCCGGCGGGAACACAGAGGATTCAGGCTGAGCGACCCGGCAACCGATTCCGGATTCTCTGCTCTTTGATGATCCTGGTCCATCGGCCAATGCCTCCGTGGTCAGTGCAAGATCCCCCCGGTACGGTTTCGAGGTCCGAGGACCGAGGAGCAAGGATGGGAAAAGAAATCGTAACCTGGCAACCTGGGGGCACCGCAAAGCAGAACAGCCCCTGCCCAGCGAACCCCGCTTGGCAGAATTATACCCTTTCACCGCATTTTGAAAAGATGATTCATATCATCTAATCAATCAGCTGGATGACCGGAAAAAATGGGGCGTTAACGGCGCTTCTCACCCCCGAAATTTCTCTTTTTTATCAATCCAGCGTGGGTTATCATTTTATGTGCCTTCCCTGAGCAGATGGGAGGAGGAACCCTCTTATTTCCATGCTTCGTCTCCCGCTGATGGAAATCATAGGAAAAATTGGAATGGGAGCGGATACTGTATTACGATTCGCAGAAACCTGATTGGCCGAGGAGGAAGAGAAAGGTGATGGGGAAAGAGGAATGTGGGATCACCCGACGGGATTTTCTGAAAACCGCGAGCGCCGGGCTGGCGATCGGCCTGGCCGCAAGACCGGATTGGTTATGGGCCAAAGAGGATTATGATCTGGCGGTCATATCCGGCGACCCGGCGGCAGCCACCCGGAAAGCCCTCGAAGCCCTGGGAGGAATCTCCCGCTTTGTGAAAAAAGGGCAGCGTGTGGTCCTCAAGCCCAACATGTCTTTTGCCAACCCCCCCGACCGGGCATCGACCACCCATCCTGCGGTGGTGGTCACGGTGGCCCGGGCCTGCCTGGAGGCCGGGGCCCAGCGGGTCGTGGTCCTCGATTATCCCCTGCGCAAAGGAGAACTCTGCCTGGAGCGATCCGGAATGCTGGACGCTTTCCAGTCCCTTAAAGGGGTTCATGTCCTGGCTCTGGAAGAGAGAAAATTCTACCGGGAAATCAAGGTCCCCCAGGGAAAAATATTCGACCGGGTGGAGATTATGAGGGAAGTTCTGGAAAGCGATGTTCTCATCAGCATTCCCCAGGCCAAAACCCATTCCGCCACCGGGGTGAGCCTGGGTCTCAAAGGGCTCATGGGGGTGATCTGGGACCGGTACAGCTTCCATTCCAAGTATGACATCGACCAGGCGATCGCCGACCTGGCCACGGTGATCAAACCCCAGTTAACCATCCTGGATGCCACCCGGGCCATGGTCTCCGGCGGCCCCGGCGGCCCCGGGGAGGTGGTCAAGCCCAACCTGATCATTGCCGGCACCGATCCCGTGGCGGTGGACTCCTACGCGGTCAGCGTAACCCCCTGGTACGGCCAGAACTTCAAGGGCCGTCAGGTCAAGCACCTTCTGGCCGCCCACCAGAGGGGGCTGGGGAAGATCGATCTGGAGCAGCTTAAAATTCTGAAGGAGAAAGCATGAGGACTATTCATCCAGGCCCTCTCCCTGGCTCTCTTCTCCCTCCTCTTCTTTTTCTTCGCCAACTACAAGCTCCCCGAGTGGCTGCCCGCCGACATTTACCTCCGACTGGATCCTCTCTTGGGGCTGAGCGCCATTCTGTCGGCAAGGGAATGGATCGGCCGGGCGCTGTGGTCCCTCATCCTGATCGGAGCCACTCTCGCCGTGGGCCGGTTCTTCTGCGGCTATGTCTGCCCCATGGGCGCGGCCATTGATTTCCTGGACCCGCTCCTGGGGCGCAAGAAGAGCCGTTTGGGGATGAAGAAGGAGGCCTCCTGGAGGAAGGTCAAGTTCTTTGTCCTCGTTCTTTTCTTAAGCTCTTCCCTGGCGGGCCTCACCCTCGCCTACCTCATGGACCCGCTTCCCCTGCTGACCCGTTTCTACACCTTTTTCCTCTACCCCCTGCTTATTACCATAATCAATCTCCTTCTGGACCTCCTGCGCCCTCTGGCTCAGGCCATGGGATGGATGGGGCTGTCCTATCAGCACTATACCCAGCCGGTTTTTTACATGGCGCTCATCACCTTTCTGGTCTTTTCCGGAATCATCGCCTTGAACCGGATCACGCCCCGCTTCTGGTGCCGGTACCTCTGTCCCCTGGGAGCTTTCCTGAGCCTGATCTCCCCCCTGGGCCTCTTCAAGCGGCGGGTGAGCCCGGAATGCAACGAGTGTCTCAAGTGCGTGCGGACCTGCCCCATGGGAGCCATCGAGGAAGACCCGAAAAAAACGCGGTCTGCCCGAGTGCATCCAGTGCCGCAAATGCTCCCAGGTCTGCCCTCAAGAGGCGGTCTCTTTCCCGGCCCTCCCCTCCACTATCCGGACCCGTCAGCTCGGGGGAGAATATTCCCGGGTTGACCTCTCCCGGCGGGGTTTCCTTTATTCCTTCACCGGAGGGCTCACCGCGGCTTTCCTCATCGACCGGAGCCCCTTTACCCCGGTCCAGGGAAAGCACCAGATGGTGCGGCCTCCGGGGGCCCTGCCGGAAGATGAATTCCTGCGGACCTGCATCCGCTGCGGCGAATGCATGAAGTCCTGCGTGACCAACACCCTTCAGCCCTGCTTCTGGGAATCAGGCCTCTCCGGGCTCTGGACCCCCAAAATGGACCTGCGCTTTGCGGCCTGCGAGCAGAACTGCAACGTCTGCGGAAAGGTCTGCCCCACGCAGGCCATCCGCTCCCTTTCGTTGGACGAAAAAACCCACGCCAAAGTCGGCACTGCCATCCTCCTCAAGGAAAGGTGCCTGGTCTGGTCCCAGGACAAGCTCTGCCTGATCTGCGACGAAATCTGCCCCTACAACGCCATCGTCTTCCGCACCATCGACGGCTATCGCCGACCGGTGGTCATCGCCTCCAAATGCAACGGGTGCGGGTTCTGTGAAACGAGGTGCCCGGTGGGAGGAACTTCGGCCATCGTCGTCGTGCCGGATGGAGAGATTCGCCTGAAGGAGGGGTCTTACATCAAAGAGGCGCAGAAGCTTCAGCTCGATTTCAAGCCCGACCCCGGGGATGACAAGTTCGTCCTGGAGAGTTCCGGCTTCAAGGTGGGAGAAAAGGAATCCCCGGTCAAGACCGGAGAGGCCGATCCCCCCCCCGGAAAAAGCGCCCGGGAAAAAACCGGCGGGATTCCTGTAAAAATCTGGTTACTCGTTATTAGTTACACGGTTGCTAGTTGATACGTTATTCGTTATACGTGACTGGTTCCCGGGCGTACGAGCGCGCTACCACCTTCGAGCCTTTATCTGCTGAAACGAGTAACGAATAACTTGTAACGGTATTCTTATTTCTCCTCGGCGCAGATTCCCAGCTCCTTGATCTTGCGGCGCAGCGTGTTCCGGTTGATGCCCAGGAAGCGGGCTGTCTTGAGCTGGACGTGTTTGGTCTTATCCAGGGAGGATTTCAGGAGGGTTCTTTCGACGACGTTTAAAACTTCGTTGTAGAGGCAACCGTTGGACCGGGGATCCACCTTCATCTCCGCGATCATCCGGGAAATCCTTTCCTCCAGGATCTCGGTCAGAGAAATTCTCCTCCGCACTTTGGGCGGATTTTTGCCGAGGGTCTCCAGTTCTTTCCGGTAGCTCCAGTTCTCTTCCAGCAGAGCCCGGTTTTCCGAGGCGATGGCCCTCCGCATGGCGATGGCCTCCTCGATGAGCGAGGCAGATCTCCGCCAGGAAATTCAAGTCTTCGGTGACCGGAATCGGATCCTCGTAAAAGTGATCCACCCCCAGAATCCCGGCGATGGTTCCCTGAACTTTGACCGGAGCGCAGAGGAAGGGAACGTTTCCTCTCTTGGGAGCGCTCTTGCCTTTCCCGTCGTACCCCCAGAGGCTTTCCCCTCCATCCACCACGGCGGTCATCTGCCCCTTCTCCAAAATACGGGAAATCACCCCGGACCCGAAGTATTCCTTCCTCCGCTTCATCTCTTCCGCCGAGAGGCCCATCGATCCACCCATCTCCCACTCGTTGGATTCCTGATTCATGAGGAGCAGGCCTCCCCGCTTCATGCCCATCTGCTGCGCCAGGACGGAAAAGATCTTGGGATAGATCTCCTTCAGCTCCAGGGAGAACCCCAGAACCTTGGTGATCTCGTAGAGCGACCTGAACCGAGAAATTTCCTTTTCCTCTTCTTCCTTTTTAATAGCGGGAGTCATGGACGTTTTCCTCGAGAGAGCGCAAAAAGATTCCGCCCGCATGAATCGCTTGGATGGTCAAAAGTAAGCTCCTGGAAATGGAAATGTCCTGCAATTCCGGGATCGGAATTGAAAGGAGAGAAAAAAGAAACCCAGCCTATCGACCTTCACCCAAACTAATAAAAAATAAACCGGCTGTCAAGACCTTCTTGTGAAGCGGCGGAAAAAAAATTCCCGCTTTTCACCCCCACAAAAAACCGGAGCCCCGGCGCAGAGAAAACCCCCGGGAATCCGGTCTGTCCGAATTCGGCAACCTGGCCATCCCGGGGTTTTCGTTTCGCCCGTCCACCTCTCTCGAGGGGTTGGTAATTCCTCCAACCGGCCAAGTGAAAAATCACCTGCGTGGTTTCTCCGGGGATCCGCAGATTTTCGCCCCCTGATGACTCAGGGTCTGACTTTGTTGATCTAAGAATTTTTATTACACATGATCCAAAACTATTGCAAGGGGAAAATCGAAAATTCTGAATTATTTTTTGCCTGTGTCAAATGTTCAATTTTGCTCTCAATGCAGGTGGAACTTTGACAATTTTCCCTTCCCGATCCACGAAGGCATGCAGAGTGGAACCGGTAATCAGCAGAGTCCCATCCGACTTGGCGAAAAATCCGGTAGGAGAACTGGATGCTGGCCCGCCTGAGGAAATCGACCGCGGTCTCGATGATCAGGATGTCGTCGTAGCGTGCCGGAACATGGTATTTGCAGAAGACTTCGGAAACCGGGAGAAAGGCTCCCCCATCCTCCATTTCCTTGTAGGCGACGCCCAGGCTGCGCATGAGCTCGGTACGCCCCACCTCGAACCAGCGCAGGTAATTGGCGTAATAAACGACCCCCATGGCGTCGGTCTCGGCATAGGTCACTCGGACTTGGGTGCGATGGATAAGGGGCTTCATGGAAACACCGGGGAGGAAAACCCCTGGATGAACTTCTCCATCAACTCATGCCCTTTTTCCAGCAGCAAACCCGTTTCCCGGGCGCAGGTCTCATCAAAAAATCGATCTTCCCGGGGAGAGTTCGCGGAATCTTCGGAAGAAAAGATGACAAAGGGCACGGGCTCGGGAGAGTGGGTTTTTAAAACGAGGGGAGTCGGATGATCGGGGAGGGCCAGGACCCGGAAGGCCCCGATTTTTTCCAGCCCCCGCAGGATGGGCCCCACGATCTTCTGGTCGAAGTCTTCGATGGCCTGAATTTTATCCTTCAGGTTCCCGTTATGGGAAGCCTCATCGGGTGCCTCCAGATGAACATAGACAAAGTCCTTCCGGGAAATCTCCTGCAGGGCGTATTCGGCTTTCCCCCCGTAATTGGTGTCCAGGTAGCCGGTCGCCCCCGGAACGTTGACGATCTCCAGACCGGCATACGATCCGATCCCCTTGGTCAGGTCCACCGCGGAGATGACCGATCCCCTCAAGCCGAAGCGCTCGGTCATGGGAAGCAAAGCTGGAGCCTTCCCCTGGCCCCAGAGCCAGATGGCGTTGGCCGGTTTCTTTCCCGCCTCCAGCCTCTTTCGGTTGACCGGAAAATCGGGAAGTACCTTCTTGGCCTTTTCCATGAGGGAAAGAATTTCTTCCCGCCCCTTCCCCCGGGGAAGAAATTCGGCAATCTCTTTTCCGGAAATATCATGGGGGGGGGTGGTCCTTGCCTTCAGGCCCTTTTCTCCATTGCGCCAGACCAGGAGATGGCGGTAGCTTACCCCGGGGAAGAAATGAAATTCATCGTTCCCCAGAATCTCCCCGATTTGTTGGATGATCTCCCGGGCCTCCCCGGTGGAAATGTGGCCGGCGCTGAAATCGTCCATGGTTTCCTGTCTGTTCCTAATCCCGAAGGTGACGAGGTTGCAGCGGAAGGCCACATCTTCCGGGTTCAGCTTGACCCCCATGGCCGCGGCTTCGAGGGGAGCACGGCCGGTGAAGTAGCAGGGCCGGGTCATAACCGAAGATGGAAAGGTTGGCCACGTCGCTCCCGGGAGCCATCCCCGGGGGCACCGTTCGAACCAGCCCCAGGATCCCCCGCTTCGCCATCTGGTCCAGGTTGGGAGTCTTGGCCGCCTGCAGGGGAGTCTTCCCCTGCAATTCGGAAATGGGATAATCGGCCATCCCGTCCCCGCAAAGCACCATGTACTTTCTTCCCAAGGTCAAATCCTTTCAATAACCGGTAATCCGAGGTCAGGTGGGCCTTCATGCCCAGGTTCGAGGGGTCTTCGATTCGGATCAGGACCGTCTTGTCCACAGTGACCGGCAGCTGGTCGATGACCTGCAGGGCCTTTCTCATGTTCTTTTCCCGGGCCTCGTGGGTGAGCATGTAGATGTAAACCGCCTTTTCCGACTTCTGCCCCTTCTGAATCACCGAGAGGATGCTGATGTCCAGATCTCCCAGGATCCCCGATATGCGGGAAAGAACCCCGGGTTTGTCCACTACCGTGAAACGCAGGTAATAAGTGCAGGAGATGTCCTGGATGGGCTTGATTTCCGCTTCCCGCAGATGTTCCCGCTGGTAGGAAAGCAGGGGCACTCTTCGGGTGACCCCCAGGCGGATGTTCCGGCAGAGGTCCACCAGGTCGCTCACCACGGCGCTTCCCGTGGGCATCATGCCCGCCCCGGCCCCGTAGAAGAGCGTGGACCCGACGGCATCTCCTTTCACAAAGATGGCGTTGAACGGGCCGCCCACCGTGGACAGGAGGTGATCGGCGGGCACGAGCGTCGGGTGGACCCGGGCTTCGACGGGTCCTCCGTCCGACTTGGCGATGGCCAGGAGCTTGATGGTGGTAACCCAGCTCCTTGGCGTACTCGATGTCCATGGGGGTGATCCCGGTGATCCCCTCGGTGTAAATATCCTCCAGCTTGACCTGGATTCCGTAGGCCAGGGAGAGGAGGATGCACAGCTTATGGGCGGTGTCGATGCCCTCCACATCCAAGGTGGGGTCTGCTTCGGCATACCCGAGTTCCTGGGCCTTTTTCAGAACCTCGGAAAAGTTCAGCCCCTTCTGAGTCATCTCCGTCAGGATGTAGTTGGAGGTCCCGTTCAGAATGCCGAAGATGACCTGGATCTTGTTGGCCACCAGCCCTTCTTTCAGCGAACGGATGATGGGGATCCCCCCTCCCACGCTCCCCTCGAACCCGATGTCCACCCCGGCCTCATCGGCGGCCTTGAAAATCTCCGCTCCGTGGACCGCCAGGAGGGCTTTATTGGCGGTGACAATATGTTTGCCGCGCTCGATGGCCTGGAGGACGAAGGTCCGAGCCGGCTCCAACCCGCCGATGAGTTCGACGACGATGGAGATCTCCGGGTCATTCATGACGTCGGAAACCTTCGTCGTGAGCAGGGCCGGATTGACTTTGACCCCCCGGTCCCGGGCTGACATCCAGGTCGGCGATCCGCTTGAGGACCATCGGGATGCCCAGCCGTTTTTCCAGCAGCTTTCCGTTTTCCTGCAGGATCTTCACCAGCCCGGTGCCGACCGTCCCAAATCCAATGAGTCCGATATTGATTCGATCCATATATCTCCTCGAAATCTGTGAACCACAGAGAATCACTGGAGATCGATAGAATACTTTCAAAACCATGGGAATATTGGAATAATGGAATCGTTGGGCTTTAAGAATTTTGAAGTTTTGTGACCGCATGTAATTCCATTGTTCCATCTTATTCCACTCTGTGAACTCCGCGTCCTCTGTGGTTAAAATAGTTTCTTGATTCCTTTGACCGCCTGTTTGATCCGGTGGGTGTTTTCCACCAGGGCGAACCGCACGTGGGTGTCTCCCGTATCCCCGAAGCCGATTCCCGGGGAGACGGCCACCTTCCCCACCTGGAGGACCAGCTTGGAGAATTCCAGAGACCCCATCTCCTTGAATTTCTCCGGGATCTCCGCCCACACGAACATGGTCCCTTTGGGCTTTTCGATCTTCCAGCCCACCCGCCGCAGGCCGTCCACCAGGGCATCCCGCCGCTCCTGGTAGATTTTGCGGATCTCTTCCACGCAGCTTTGGTCTTCATTCAGGGCGATGATCCCCGCGACCTGAATGGGGGTGAAGATCCCGTAATCCAGGTAGCTCTTGATCCGGGCCAGGGCGTGGATCATTCTGCGGTTTCCCACGCAAAAACCGACCCGCCACCCCGGCATGCTGTAGCTCTTCGACAGGGTGAAGAACTCCACCCCCACATCCTTGGCTCCCGGGACCTGGAGAAAGCTCGGGGCTTTGTACCCGTCGAAAACCAGATCGGCGTAGGCCAGGTCGTGGACCACCATCATGTCGTGAGCCCGGGCAAAGGCGACGATCTTTTCGAAGAAGGTCAGGTCCACCACCCGGGTGGTGGGATTGTGGGGAAAAGAGATGATCAGCATCTTGGGTTGAGGCCAGATCTGCCGGGTGGCCGTCTGCAGGTCCTCGAAGAAATCGCGTCCCTTGACCAGGGGAATGGTGCGCAGGTCGCCCGCCGGCGATGATGACCGAGTAGGTGTGAATGGGATAAGCCGGGGTCGGCACGAAGACTACATCCCCGCTCCCCATGGTGGCCAGCATCAGATGGGCGATTCCCTCCTTGGCCCCGATGGTGACGATCGCCTCGGAATCCGGGTCGACTTCGACGCCATAGTTTCTGGCGTACCAGTTGGCGATGGCGGCGCGGAGCTTGGGAATTCCCCGGGAGGCGGAATAGCGATGGGTGCGGGGATTCTTGATGGTTTCGATGAGCTTTTCCACGATGTGCGGAGGGGTGGGGAGGTCCGGGTTCCCCATTCCCAGGTCAATGATGTCGTCCCCTTTGCGCCGGGCCTTCATCTTCAGGTCATCGACGATGGAAAAGACGTAGGGAGGAAGCCTCTTGATGCGATCGAATTCTTCCATGGCTGACCCTTAAAAGTGATAGAAGATTAAGAGAATTCTCGATTCTCTTTTCCGAGTTTTCGGGGATCCTCTTAAAAAAATAGGAACCTCCGGCCGAGGTTCCGAGGCTGATTCGCTTACCTAAGAATTACCCAAGCCCCGCTCCTTTGTCAAGAATTTTGGTGCCTTCCAGGTTTAACCGTCAGCCCTGCTCCCTCACTTTTCGCCAAGTAGGTGGAAGATGAATTGAATGCCAGGCGTTGCCGGGCCCGGGAGCAAGGGCGTTGCGCGCAAAAACCATGAGGCGCACCTCATTTCCTGGACCGGGCGGGCAAGCCTTTCTTCCCGCGAGAATGCAGAGTGCGGAATGCGGTTGGTAAAAAAAAGCAAAGAATTCCGAATGCGCATCCGAATGCCGTGGCGCCCGATCGGCCCGCCTCTTTCTGCGGAAGCACGGGGGATCCTCCGAATAGAATTCTTTTCCCGCCGATGCTTTTTGCGCGCAGACGCTCCTTGCTCCCGGGCCACAAGCTTGCTTTTACCCAGGAAAGAGAATCGCAAGAGTGAAGAGAGGCTCCGTCTGCGAGTCTGCAAGTTGACAGGCGTAAGGAACGGTGATTAAATGGACGCTAAAAGAGAGAGTCTTCCATAGGACCCGAATCTTGAGGGAGGGCCAAATCGAAATGAACAGTCTCACCGGAAAATTGGCTGCTTTCATCACCGGATTAAAATACCAATCTCTACCCCCCGAGGTCATTCAGAAGGCCAAGCACTGCCTGATGGACACGCTGGGGGCGGCGCTGGCCGGGTCGAAGGCGGCGGACGCGGTCATCGCCAAGAAGGTGGCCGAGAAACTCTCCTCGAAGAAGGAATCCACCCTCTTCACGGGAAAGGGGAAGAGTGGGAGTTCTGGAAGCCGCCATGGCCAACGGCATCATGTCCCATGCCCTGGAGCTGGATGACGGAAACCGGTACGCCCAGGGTCATCCCGGAGTGGCCACCATTCCCGCGGTCCTGGCCCTGGCGGAGAAGGAAAAGAAGGGGGGCAAAGAGGTGATCCCGGCCATCGTCGCCGGCTACGAAGTCTTCGGCCGGGTGGGCGCCGGGGGCAATCCCTCTCATTTCAACCGGGGCTTTCATACCACCGGGACCTGCGGCACCTTCGCCGCGGCTGCGGCAGCGGGCTGGCTTCTCCGGTTGAACGAATCCAAGATGGTCTCGGCCCTGGGATTGGCCGGCTCCCAGGCCGCCGGCCTCTTTGCCTTCATGGCCGACGGGACCATGACCAAGACCCTCCATGCCGGAAAGGCCGGCATGAACGGAATCCTGTCCGCCTTCCTGGCCAAAGAAGGGTTCACCGGCCCGGCCTACATCCTCGAGGACAAGCAGGGTTTCTACAAGGCCTTTGCCGATGCCTCCAACCCCGAGCGGGTCATTGCGGGACTGGGAGAAAAGTATGAAATCATGACCACCTACGTGAAATATCATGCCTCCTGCCGGCACAGCCACGCGCCGGTCGATGCGATTCTGGACATCCGCAACCGGACCCCCCTTCGCCTCGAGGATATCGAGAAAGTGAATGTTTATACCTATACGATGGCGGTCAAATTCATCGGCGGTAAGGACGTCACCACTCCCATTTCGGGCAAGATGAGCCTTCCTTACGCTGCCGCCGTTGCCATCCTCTGCGGGAGAGTGGGTCTGGGTGAGTTTAAGCCCAAAGTTTTAAACGACCGGGACGTGCGGGCGCTTATGGAAAAGATCGACGTGTATCCGGACCCGGAGCTCGACAAGCTGATTCCCGATCATCGCGGCGCCCGGGCGGAAATCTTTCTGAAAGACGGTAGAAAGTTGACCTCCAACATTCTCGATGCCAAAGGGGAGCCGGAGAATCCGGGCACGGCCGGCGATATCTATGACAAGTTCTGCCTGCTGGCCGGCACGGTCTTCAAAGCACCCCGGATAGAAAAAATCCTGGAGAAGATCGAGAATCTGGAGAAGGTGAAAGACATCTCCGAACTGACCAGCCTTCTGACAACGCGAACATAAAAAACTTAACCGCAGAGGTCGCGGAGAACGCAGAGGCAGAAATGGCCAAAAGCTCAGCGCCAGGATGCAGGGCGAAAAGCGGCCCTCTTTCCACCCTTCCCGGAAGGTCAAAATGGCCAAGGGGCTTTCAAAGAACGATCTCTGCGCTCTCTGCCTCCTCTTCGTTCATTCTCTTCTTTTCATCCCCGGAGGATCGAAAGGCAAAGAGGAGTCCATACCCATAGAATGATTTGTATTTTTTGTCTTTACCAAGAAAAACTCTGCGGTCTCTGCGTGCTCTGCGGTTGATTTTTTCTTCATCCCCGGAGGGCGCAGAGATTTTCATAATTTCCTAACCAATAAGAAATGCGGAATGAAAAAAAACGATACTGGTTACTCGTTACTGGTTACTGGTTAAGAGAATAAAGAATGGGTAAGGATGGAACGAGCAACGAGAAACCAGCAACCAGCAATGTTTATCCCTATTCCACCCCGGGGCCGTGGGTCCGGGCGAATTCATGGCCTGCCTCCAGGGCCTTCACATTGAGGGCTTCGCTCTTGGGGGGAACGCTTTTCCTGACGACCTGCTGCAGGACGTCAAAACTCCCCGGGGCGACCATCTCGATGACCGCCCCCAGCATGAACATGTTGGCCACGATCCGGCTTTTCAACTCCTCCTCGGCCACCCGGGTCGCGGGGACGGGGAAGGTCTTGTGGTAGGGGGCGGGGATCGACCGGATCAGGGTGCTGTCGTAGATCACCAGGGTCTTTTCCGGGTCTCCTTCCTGGAGGTACCGTTTCACCGATTCCTCGGACATGAAGACCATGAAGTCCGGACGGGCGCTCTTGGGGAAATGGATCTCCTGGTCGGAGATGACCACATCGGTGCGGCACGCCCCCCCGCGGGAAACCGGACCGTAGGCCTGGGCCTGGGCCACCTGCAGATCGGGAAAATGTTCCATCATCTGGGCCAGGATCACGCCCATGAGGATGATTCCCTGCCCGCCAAATCCGGCGAAGATGATCTCCTTCCTCATTCCTTTTCCTTCCCTTTCTTTTTGGCGACCACAACCAGGGCCATGTCCGGGCAGTGGGACTCGCAGAGCCGGCAGACCCGGCAGTTCTCCAGTTTCGCCGGCCGGGGCATGAGGTAATCCAGAGCGCTCCTTTCCTGTCCCGCCTCGAACACTTCGTATTTGCAGACATACTGGCAGAGCATGCAGCCCTTGCAGTACCTGCGGTCGATCTCAATTCGTTCTGCGCCTTTCAACGATCTCCTCCTTTGGCCCGCGCCTCTTTGGCCTTCTGGTTCATCCGCTGGACTTCTTCCATGAATTCCGGCTTCTCCATCTCCAGGAAATCCCCGATGGGAATCTTCCCCTGGGCCTCGACCTCGGCCATCTTGGCAGGGTCTTCGACCGGCACGCAATGGTCCCTGAGCCACTGCAGGTTGAAGGAGGGGGAGCCGGAGCCCAGGATGTACCTCCCGGTCTGCACCGGGCACTGGGAGATGACCTCCACGAAGCTGAAGCCCTTGTGGTTCAGGGCCTTCTTGAAGGCCCGGGTGAGCGCCTTGGGATGGGCCGTGGACCAGCGGCTGACCAGGGTGGCCCCGGCCGCGGTGGCGACCTGGCATCCGTCCAGCGGTTTTTCCAGGTTCCCGTAAGGGGTGGTCTGCGTCCGGGATCCCACCTGCGTGCTGGGAGCCACCTGCCCCCCGGTCATGGCATAGATTTGATTGTTGACCAGGATCACGGTCATGTCGATGTTCCGGCGGGCGGCGTGGAGCAGGTGGAGGCCCCCGATGGCCAGACCGTCCCCGTCTCCGGTGAAGGTGACGACCTTGCGGGAAGGCCTCGTGGCCTTCAGGCCGATGGCCGCGGGGATGGCCCGGCCGTGGAGGACCTTGAGGACGTCGGCGTGCATGTAAACGGCGATCCAGGCGCTGCAGCCGATTCCGGCGGTCAGGGCCAGGTCGTCGATGATTCCCAGGTCATCCACCGCCTGCAGGAAGGCCTGGACGATCATTCCGTCGCCGCATCCCGGACAGAAGAGGAAAGGAAGGAAATCCTTCCTCAGGTATTTTTCGCCGAGTGGGTTCATCGCTTCTCCTCCAGGAACCGCAGGAACTCCTGCGGCAGCGGGATAAATGCCCCCGATTTTCGAGAACAGCTCAATCGTGATTTCCGGGTCGCGGACGACTCTCTGCACCTCGTTGCGCAGCATGCCGAGGTTCATCTCCGCCACGACAATGCGCTTGGCCCCCTCCAGTTTCCTCCGCAGAAGATCATCGGGAAAAGGCCAGATGGTTTTCACTTCCACGGACCGGAGCGCGAGGCCTTTTTCCCGGCCCATGTCGACGGCGCTCCGCGCCGCCCGGGACACGGAGCCGAAGGAAACGAAGGCGGTCTCCGCCTTCTCGTCGCCGTAGGTGCGGACATCGGCGAATTCGGCGATGTGGGCCTCCACTTTGCGGGTGATGCGGCGGATGAACGCCTCGGCTTCCTTGGCGTTTCCCCGGTTCCCGGAGAGACTCTTGGCCTGGGAGATCACCGGGATTTTGTACCCGGTGTTGAAGGCCGGCATGGGCGGGACGTCATCCTCTCCCGCCTGGAAGGGAACAAACTTCTCCATGGGGACCGTGGGCTTTTTCCGCTCGACGATCTCCAGCTCGGTCCGGGTCCGGGATGAACACCTTTTCCCGGATGTGGGCGACGACCTCATCGGAAAGAATGATGACTGGGATCCGGAACCGTTCGGCCAGGTTGAAGGCCCGGATCGTGTGGTCGAACATCTCCTGGGACGTGGAAGGGCAGAGGGTGATGAGGGAATAGTCCCCGTTGGAGCCGTAGCGGGCCTGGTAGAGGTCTCCCTGGGCCGTCGAGGTGGACTGGCCCGAAGCGGGCCCCCCCCGCTGCACGTTGACGATGACACACGGGGCCTCCACGCTGGCGGCCAGGCCGACCCCTTCCATGCATGAGGCAGAAGCCCGGCCCGCTCGTGGCGGTCATCGCCTTGGCCCCGCCCCAGGAGGCCCCCACCACCGCGACCAGAGCGGCGATCTCATCCTCCGCCTGCAGGCAAAAGCCGTCCACCAGCGGCAGCCGCCGGGCCATCCCTTCCAGGATCTCGGTGGCCGGCGTGATGGGATAGCCGGCGAAAAAGCGGCAACCCGCCAGGAGGGCCGCCTCCACGCAGGCCTCGTTTCCTTGCATCACCTTGATGCGCCCTTTTTTCATGGCTTCCTTTCTTCTTCTTCGGTTCAGGAGTTTTGATACCGGTCCGCGAGCATCGTTTCACCCTACCCGAATCATCCGGATTTTTCCTTCTCTTTACCCATCAAATTCATCGCCCGGCAAAACCGGAATCCGGCCCGGATGGAGCCTGGCTTTTTCCACATATGTTTTCAGGCTCTCCCGGAATTTCGGGTCCGCGCACTCTTCGATAATCCGCCGAGCCCGCTCGTAGGGTTCAAGGGCCCGCAAATCCGCGATTCCATGCTCGGTGATCAGGACATCGACCTCGTGCTCGGTATGGTCCACGTGGGATACCCGTGGAACGATGCTGGAAATCTTTCCCTGTTGAAATGTGGAGGGAAGGGCGAAGATGGAGATGGAACTGTTGCGGGCGAAATCATAGGACCCGCCGACTCCTCCGATGAGCTGGGATCCCTTCGAGTGGCTCGAATTGACCTGCCCCTGGATGTCGGCTTCCAGGCCAGAGTTGATCGCTATGACCCCGAACCGGCTCAGCATTTCCGCCGAGTTGGTGAGCGTGACTGGACGGAAGATGAAATATGGTTTGTAATGCTCCAGGCGGGAACAAAATCGCTGCAGGGCTGAACCGGAGAAGCGCAGGCTGTTGCAGGAAATTCCTTTGACTTTCCCCGCATCAATCAAATCCAGGAGCGGGTCCGTGGCCACCGCCAGGTAAAAGGTGAGGGAGGAAAAGTCACTGCGGGCCAGAAGAGAAAGGAATCCGTTCAGGGCATCCCCAAAGCCCACCTCCAGGGGAGGAAGCTCTCCTTGTCTTCCTCGCTCTTTTTTCAGGAATTCTTCCATATTCTTCGCAATGCGCAGGCTTTTCTCACCGGGCGGAGACGAGGGAATGTTCCGGTCTTCCCGATCGGCAAAGACGATATATTTTATCTTCGCCATATCCACGGGGATATAAGGGGAACCAATTCTTTCCAGGGGATGATTCAAGGGGATGCAACGGCCGGGCTCTGGATAGTAGATGTCGTGCATTCCCTCCATTCCCAGGGGTCGACGCAGATTGATCTCGATGATCACCGAGGAGGCCAATTCCACCCAGTCCGGGGCATCGTACACGCAGGTGCCGGGGATCATCTGCCCTTCCTCATTGATCCCCGCCGCTTCAATCACGGCCACATCGATCTTCCCGTAGTATCCACGCCGGGCGTACTGGCAAACCTTTCCTGTTTTCCCCTCGAGGAATCCCACTTCTCCCCGGTTGATGGCCTGCCGCAGTAGTTTCGACCCCACGCTCCCGATCCTCCTCCGGATGCCCCGGACTTCCGCCAGGGCGTCCTCAATCTCCGGACCCAGGGGGCCCGAAGAGAGGAGATCGATCCGGAGGGGATCCCCGTTCTGGATTCTCTCCTTCAGGGCTCCGAAGACTTCCCGGGGATAACCGGATACGCCCGTCCCGCTCGTCGCCACGACCATGCCGTCCCTGAAAAATAACGCTGCCTCCTTGGCGGTTGTGACCCGGTCGCGCAACGCGGCCTTTCGAATTCTTTGTTCCCCTTCGGTCAAAACAATCTCCTTTCTTTGTCCACTCCTACCCTTTGCCCGCGCGGATCGCCTTCCGGATCGTTTCGATCTGTCCGATGTCCAGGATGAGGAAGCGGGACGGGTCGAGATTCCTTTCCTTTATGGTTCTCTTCAAGTCCAGGGCCGGGTAACCGGGGGGCTCATCCCCCAGGGCGAAGGTGCCCCACTGGGTGGGGATGAAATGTCGGGCCCCCAAGTCGTGGAACGCATCGATAGCTTCCGGGATGCTCTTGTGGGCGTAGTGCATGAACCACCGGGGATGGTAGGCTGTCGTGGCGAGGAGGGCGTAATCGATATTCGGAAATTTTTTTCCGAATTCTTTGTAGCCGATAAAGTACCCACTGTCCCCTCCATAGAAGATCGATGTCTCGGCGGTGATCAAAAGGAAGCTCGCCCAAAGGGTTTCGTCGTGTCCCTGGCCGACGCGCCTCGACCAATGCTGAGCCGGCAGGCAGATAAGCTTTTTCCCCTCCCCCAAATCGATTTCCTGCCACCAGTCGAGCTCCTGGACCGAACCTTTATGGAAAGACTCCACATATTTCTCGAGACCGAGAGGAACATAAATTCGAGAATCCCGGGGCAGAGAACGAATGCTCTCCACGTCAAGATGGTCGTAATGGTTGTGAGAGATCAGCACGCTGACCCTTGGCGTAAGATCTTTCAATTCCTCTCCGGTCATGGCCGGCGGAGTCACTCTCTTGGGAAGCAGCGCCCTTTCCGAGAAGATCGGGTCCATGAGCCAGTACTCCCCCTGAAGGCGCAGGAGAAAGGTGCTGTGACCGATCCAGGTGATGAAATCGCCGGCGGGCATCGACTGGATCCGCTTTTTCAAGTCGGGGATGAACTTCGGTTTATATTCTTTTTCCTCATTCGTGTATTCCGCCTTTTGGGAAAGCCTCCATTTTAGAAAACGCCAGAACCCTCCATGCTCCATGGGCATCCAGGGGTTGAAATACTGCCCGTCGTTGAAATGGGCCGCGTAGAGCCTCTCAACGCTCTGGCCCTCCACCTGCTTCCGCCATTTCGCCTCATCAAAGGACCCTGGGTTATGCATACAGGATGAGAAAAGCATGACAAGAACCAGACTCCATAACCCCTCCAGCCGCTTCATTCCCTCCGATCCTGCCCTTTCCTGTTTTTCGACTGTAATTCCATGCTGAACCTGAAACCTCCTCATTTATATTCATACCACGAACGAATGATCCCGGGTACCCCCAGTTTTGGGTTGACACCGAACCGACGATTTTTGTATTTTCAACCTATCGGTAAACCAAATTCTCTCTATTTTATCATGAGCGGCCATGAGCGAAATTTCCCGACGATCTTTTCGTAAGGCCGGAGCCGCCGCCACTGCACTGCCTGGCATTGGCGATCCCGCCTCCGCCCAGCAGGGTGTCGGAACCGGCGATACATTTGACCTCATCATCAAGGGCGGAGAGGTTCTGGACCCAAGCCAGAATTTACGAGCCCGCTGCGACATCGGGATCAGAAACCGGGTGATTGCGGGATTTGCCCCCCATATCCCGCCGGAACGCGGCGCCCAGGTGATCGACGCCATTTGAGCCGTCTAATACAGTCTGTATAAACCCAAAGCCCCTTCTGGGAAATTTTAAGGTATCATACTGAAATTTGGAGCATTTTGTGGCTGAGAATAAAAAGGGGGGTTGTTTTTTAAAGAAGGAAACAGCCTGTGTTTGCCGAATTATACAGATCGTATAAACATTGTTCGGGTACAAAGGAGATGTCCATGAAAGTTCGACTGCTCGTTCTTCCCGCCATCATTCTCGGACTCGTGCGGCTGCAGCACCATGTACTACGGCACCATGGAAAAGCTGGGCGTACACAAGCGCGACATCATGGTGGACCGCGTCAAGGAGGCGCGCGACACGCAGAATGAAGCGAAACAACAGTTCCTGACGGCCATGGAGCAGTTCAAGAGCGTTGTCAACTTCCAGGGCGGCGATCTGGAGAAAGAATACAACAAACTCAATGCGACGCTGCAGAAGAGCGAGTCCAAGGCCGCCGACGTGCGTAACCGCATCCGTGCAGTTGAGGATGTCTCTGATGCGCTGTTCAGCGAATGGCGCTCGGAAATCAAGCAGTACACCAGCGACACGCTGCGGAAGTCGAGCCAGCAGAAATACGACGTTACGAAGAAGAAATACACGGAACTCATCAAGGCCATGAAGAAGGCCGAAGCCAAACTGGAACCCGCGCTGGCCCCCCTGCGCGACCAGGTCCTGTTCATGAAGCACAACCTGAACGCCAGGGCTATCGCCGGGCTGAGCAACGAACTGATCAGTGTTCAGACGAATGTGGACAAACTGGTCCGCGACATGGAGAGCGCCATCGCCCAGGCCGATGCGTTCATCGCGTCCCTGCAGGCAGAATGATCCTCACGCCCGCCCCTTGCCTAGGGTGAGGGCGGAAACAGGCCGCAGCCTCACACACGACGTTGATCAGGAAATAGAGGCTCGAACAAGGCGTCCGAGGCAACGCGCAGGATCGCGCGCATCGAAGAGCACGTTATTGCTTTCAATCCGTAATTTTCAAATCTTTTTTCTGATTCTCGGTATTGACTTGGCAGGAGTGTCAAATCAGGCGGCAAGGGCAGATTTCCTCGGCATAAACAACCAGTTCTTCCTGAAGGAGTGATTCTCAAAAACTCCTGCTTCGATGTAGATTTCAAGTCGTAATAAGCGGATACATATTTTCGAGCCCAAGCCAGCTTAGCCCTAATTCGAATACATTGTTTTGATAACCAAATTCGGTTACAATTATTCCAAATGGGGAACGTTTAGAGATGTACGGTCATATTCAAGGATGGACAGGCAGAAACAATGTCTGGACGCGACCTCTTCTAATGGTTGCCCCGGCATGCGGTGGAAATCGGAAAGGATGTTGGAAGGCTAACATACCAGTTCCAGTCTCTCTCTTGGCTCATCGCCGGGTCAACAACTCGATTTACAAACAGGATGCATAGATGGTCCCCTCCGGCTCTGCGATTAGGCGACGGAATTTCTTTCGGCACGGCCGTGTTGAGGAGTGGAAGGGGAATGCTGCACGGAAAGGAGGAAAGGAAGGATGCCGGTAAAACCCACTGAAAAGGAAGAAGAGTACTTTGCTAGAAAGGAATTCGAGAGGAAACAAAAATTAGAACAAGAAAAACAACGGGCACTTTCGGAGGAAGAAAGGAAGAGGAGCCAGGAACTGCATCGAATGAAGTGCCCGAAATGCGGCATGGAACTGATTGAGATCGACTACCGGGGCATTCGGGTCGATAGATGTTCAGCATGCCTAGGGATATGGCTTGACCGCGGCGAACTCGAGTCCATTTCAAATCTAGGAAAACCGATTTTGGACAAGTTGTTCGACGTTTTTAGAAAGTGAAATTCCAGGATCCAAACTGAAGCGATATTTTGATTGGGACAGGGCAGGTTCAGAAATGGGCCTGCCTTTTTCATCACAGGCTTCTATCCGTAATCGTTACCCTCCCTGCCGTTATCAGAGCGAACGTTTGTAGGTGTATTACTTGAAATTTGGCTACGAGGGCGAATTTGCCCCAGAATCCGATACTTCCTATCTGCAAGAACGGATTGACTACTCTCAAAGGGGATAAAAAGCGAAGGGCGCGCGTAGCGCACCTCCGCAATGCGCCTGTTCTCCGTCTAATCTGCGTAATCTGCGAAATCTGCGGATAAACAATCATTCCGCAATCCGCCCTGCACTACGTGGAGTGCAGGGCAGCCCTGAACCTTACATGGTTCAGGGCGCATTCCGCAATTCTTACAGGAGGGGCGTCTGTTCTTTGCTGAAGTATTTGGTCACAAAGAGCAGGGGGATGACGGTGGAGATGATCATGATCGAGGAGAAGGCCGCGGCCTTGCCCAGGTCGTCGCTGATGATCCCCTGGTACATCTCCACGGTCATGGTGGACCATCCGGGAGTCTGCAGAACGATGGTGGAGCTTAACTCGGAAATGATGGTCACCCAGGAAAGAATGGCCCCGGAGACGATTCCGGCCATCATCAGGCGGAAGGTCACCTTGTAGAAGGTCTTCATGGGCGAGACGCCCAGGGAGATGCTCGCCTCGTCCAGCGACGGGTCCAGCTGGTAGAGGATCGAGGCGCTCGATCGGGCGATGAAGGGCATCTTCCGGATGACGTAGGAGAGAGCCAGGATCATCCAGGTCCCGGTCAGGACCAGCCACCCCTTGTTGAAGAAAGTGATCAGGGCAATACCCAGGATCGTGCCGGCGATCACGAAGGGCAGCATGATCACAATATCCAGCATGTTGCTGTAAACGGACTTCCGCCGGGTCAGAATGTAGCCGGTGGGGACGCCGATGAGAACCGAGGCGATGGTTGCCACGGTGGCCAGGAAGTAGGTGTTGAAAATGGGCCGGGCGGAGCGCTCAAAGGCGTAGATGTAGCTCTGCAGGCTGAACTTGGGGTAGAAAACCGGACCCCGCATCTCCATGAAGGAAAGGATGAAGGCCACGAAGAAGGGAATCAGGGTAAAGATGAGGACGGCGTAAATAATCGCGCTGGCCGCAACCCTCTTACCCGGCGTGAGCTGCTTGACCAGCGGTTTCCCCCTGGCCGCCTGGATGAAATTGCGTTTGGAGAGGTAGTACCGCTGGACGATGAGGGAGGCCATGGTAATGAAGATGAGGACCACCGAGAGCGTGTAGGCCATGCCCGGATGCTTGCCCACTTCGCTGGTAAATTCCACGTAGGCCTTGACCACCAGGTTCGGCGTCTGCTGGGCGATGACCATGGGAACGCCGAAATTTTCCATCGCCGACATGAAAGTCAGGAGGGCCCCGGAAAGGATCGAGGGAAGGACGAGAGGAAAGGAAACCTTGATGAAGGTCCGCATCGGGCTGGCTCCCAGGTTCCGGCTGGCCTCTTCCAGGGATTCGTCAATGGAGCTGAACCCCGACAGGGTCATCAGGAAAACGTAGGAATACAGCTGGGACACAAAGACCAGGATCATCCCCGGGTATCCGTAGATGGAGCCGATTTGAATCCCCAGGGCCTCCAGGTACTTGGTGATGATCCCTCCCCTCCCCAGGAGGATGATCCAGGCGAAGGCGGCGATGAAGGTCGGAAGCATGAGGGGAAGGGTGGAAAGGGTGATGATGAGCGGTTTGCCCATCACGTTCCATCTCGCCACCATGAAACCCAGGGGGACCCCCACGAGAATGGCCCCCAGGGCGGAGATCAGGCCGATGATGATGGAATGGGAGAAGCTCCTCCAGTAGGAGGGGTATTTTATAAAGCTGGTATAATTCTCAAAGGTGAACCGTCCTCCCTCCTCGGTTTGAAAACTTCCGGTAAAGAGGCTGATGACCGGAATGATCATGAAGAAGAAAAAGACGATGAAGATCAGTATGGTGGTCAAACTCCAGAAAGACGATTTCATGGAAAGCTCACCCATATCCTCACCCCACCCTCGCCCTTTCGCTTCAGAGGGAGGAAATTGTCACCAAATTCGATTTGTTTACTTTTTCACGTCATTCCGGCGAAAGCCGGAATCGAGTGTTTTCCAGCTCTAACGAATTCACTGAACCACGTTTTCACGGGTGACGGCTGAAATATCAATTTTTTCACACCTTCCCTTTGGCGAAAGGGGGCAGTGGGACGAGACTTGATTGGTGATTCTTGTGCATTACTCTACGCTCTCTGCTCCATGCTCTATGCTTTTTTCTGGCTTAGTAGACCAGCACTCTTTTCGGGTCGTAGAAGAGGTCCACTGCCTCCCCTTCCTTCCGCAGGTTCTCCGGAAGCACATCGTAGGAGACCATCTTGGCGTTCAGGTTCTTCCCCAGCTCCAGGTCGTATTTGGTCATGTATCCCAGGTACTCCACCTTGGCGACCTTGGCCGGCATGCGGAACATCTCCTTCCGCTCCTCCTCCGTGAGCTGCTCGGCCACCTTGAAGGCCTCGGGGCGGATGGCAAAAAAGACTTTTTCCCCGGCCGGGCGGAGCCTGCCCGGAAATCTTCATCCGGACTCCGCTCTACCTTAACCTGCCCTTCCGGGCCGGCCCATTCTCCTTCGAAGAAGTTGGTGGTCCCGATGAATCCGGCCACAAACCGGTTGCGTGGGTGTACTGTAAACCTCCCAGGGTTTTCCCACCTGTTCCACCACCCCCAGGTTCATGACCGCAATCCGGTCCGATATGGAAAGCGCCTCTTCCTGGTCGTGGGTGACATAGACCGTGGTGATCTTCATCTGCCGCTGCAGTTCGCGGATCTCGCCGCGCATCTCCACCCTGAGCTTGGCGTCCAGGTTGCTCAGCGGCTCATCCATGAGGAGCACCTGGGGCTCAATCACCAGGGCCCGGGCAATGGCCACCCGCTGGAGCTGTCCCCCCGAGAGCTGGTTGGGAAGGCGGCTCTCCATGCCCCCCAGGCGGACCATCTGGAGGGCTTTTTCCACTCTCGGGCCGATTTCCTGGCCCGGAACCTTGCGGGCCTTCAACCCGTAGGCCACATTGTCACGGACCGTGAGATGGGGGAAGACGGCGTAATTCTGGAAGACCATCCCGATCCCCCGTTTGTGGGCGGACATCCTGTCGATCCGCCTTTCGCCGAAGTATATTTCCCCAGCCTCCGGCTGGTTGAACCCGGCGATGCTGCGCAGGAGAGTCGTCTTCCCGCAGCCGCTGGGTCCCAGAAGGGTAAAGAACTCGCCCGTGTTGATCTCCAGGCTCACGTTCTTGACCGCTTCCAAACTCCCGAATCTCTTGCTAACGCCGACAATCCGGATGCTCACTTTTCCCCTCGGACAAAAAAATAGGGCCTCCCTGGCTCCCACCTCGGAAGGCCCTGGGGTCGAAATAGTACGATCTACTTGATCCTCAGCAGAATGTCTTTGATCCGGGCCAGGATCTTATCGCGGTCTTTCACGTAGTCCGTATCCACATACCCGGGCATCAATTTGATCTGGGAGAGGGGCGGCATGGGGACGATCTTGGAAAAATCCAGATCCTTCCGGGCCGGCCGCCGGAACTGGTCTTTGATCACCAGCTCCCGGAACTTTTTATCATTAAAAAAGTCGACCACCTTCTCGGCCTGCTTCCGGTTTTTCGCTCCTTTGATGATTCCCGCCCCTTCGGCCTGAACCGAATTTCCATCTTCGGGATAGATCATCCCTACTTTCGCCCCCCCGGCCACGTACCGGGTGGCCACGTACTCCTGGGTCACCCCCGCGTGGAATTCCCCCTTTTCCAGGGCCCCGGGCACCATGGCCGACTGTTCCACCACCTGCATGTTGCCCAGGAAAGCTTCCATCTTCTTCCAGGCCGCATCGTTGTTGCCGTACATGTGAAGCATCAGGGTGAAGGAGGTAAAGGCAAAGGAGGAATTCGCCGGGTTGGGAAAGGCTACTTTATTCTTCCATTTGGGGTCCAGCAGATCGTTCCATTTCTTCGGGGCCTCCCCATCCTTCAAGAGATTCTTATTGTACATGAGGACCAGAATCTGGAGGTTGGTACCGATCCAGCGATACTCCGGGTCCCGGAATTCGGCGGGGATCAAATCAAAATTAACGGATTTATAGGGCTCCAGGAGATCGGAATTGGCCATGAGGACCACCTTGCTGACCCCCCAGAATACATCCCCCTGGGGGTTTTCCTTTTCCGCTCTCATCCTTTTCAGCGCCACTCCCGAGGGAGCGCGAACCATGTTGACCTTGATTTTGGTTGCTTTTTCGAATTCCGCCGCCGCCAGATCGTTCAGGGCCTGCATGTTGGAAGAGTAAACGGTTACTGCTTCCGCAGCCCGTGCCGAAGGGATTCCCTCCATCAGGCCGACAACCAGAAAAATAAGCGACAGGACGACGAGCTTTTTCCCCATGGGATCCTCCTCCATCAAGATCTAGTCTGGCTCATGCTATCGTTTTTGATAAGGCGTGTCAAGGTTTAGAAGAAGCGGAGAGCAGAGAGCCAGGAGCTGAGAGCAAAAACATTCCGCATTCCACACTCCGCTTTATCCGAACAGTAACGAGTGACCAGTAACCGTAACGTTTCAGAACGCAATCGCCAATCCGCAATGTATTCGCTTTTGGTTTCTTTCAATCCGCAATCCGAAATCCGCAATCCGCATTTGATAGGGGGCGTCACCAAAGACTTACCCAACTTCCCAAGTTACGTGCCAAGGCGGTCTCGTAGATCCGCCGGGCCACGGCCACGTCCAGAGTTCCGACCCCAGTCAAACAGGCCAGGGTCCTTTCATCTCTCGTTTCCCTTCCTTTCTTCTTTCCGCTCACGATCTCCCCGAGGTCAGCATGAATCATCCGGTCATTAAACTCTCCTCTTTCATACCCCTTCCACAACTCGCCCCGGTAGCGGGCCTGGGTCCGGTCATCCACCACTAGTTTTTCAACTTTTTTCGGCAAGGCCGGATCCAACTCCGGATAGGACCCCACACTGGCAATGAACGCCCCGGGTTTGACCCATTCATTCCTGACGAATTCCCCTTCGGCGGAGGTAACGGTGACGATGATGTCAGCCCCTTTCACGGCTTCTTTCGCATGGGAGCAAAGGCGGATGGGGAGATTCAGCAGGGGGGCCATTTCTTCCCGGTACTTTTCCCCTGCCCCGGAAACGAGGTCATAGAGGTAAACCTCCCGCAAGGCAAAGGCCCGGCTGAGCGCCTTCGCCGTGGACCTCCCCTGAGTGCCGCCCCCGATGACCGCCAAAACCCCGGAATCCGGATTGGCAAGATATTTGGCGGCCACGGCCGTCATGGCCCCGGTCCGGAAAGTAGTCAGATGGGTTCCATCAAAAACAGCCAGGGGGTAGCCGTTCTCCGGGTTGGTCAGGATCATGAGCGCCAGGATGTGGGGCAATCCGAACTTCTCCGGGTTGGCTTTATAGCCGGTGACAATCTTCACCCCTACGGCTTTAGCCGAGGGGACGCTCGCCGGCCCGGCAAACATAAAATCACTGTGCCCCTCCCCCGGCAGGTACATGAAGAGCTTGGGGGGAAGGATCGTCCGGTCCAAACCGGTTTCCCGAAAGGTTTCTTCCACCACGCGGAAAGTTTCATCGAGGTCCAGGCAGCTCAGGACCTCGGAAGCGGAGAGAATCAGGGTTTTTCTATCCATAAACCATAAGCCATGACTTCCGGCAGAGCCGGGGGCTTGAAAATCCGGGAACCGCTCAAAGCCCTCCAACTGAGGGCTACCTGAAGGTGGCCTTTGATCGGGTGCCAGGCCCGGGGGCAAGGAGCTTGTGCGCAAAAACCATGAGGCAGCTTCCATTTCATGGACCGGGCGGGGAATTCAAACGCGGAATGCAAGTGCGGAATGCGAAGGAATAAAGCGTTGTAATTCCAACCGAATTCCGAATTGGTAACGCCCGACCGGCCCGCCGCATGTTGCGGAATCCGGTCGAACCTTGCAAGAAGAGGGCTGGCCCGGCCGATGCTTTTTGCGCACAAGCTCCTTGCCCCCGGGCCACGACCCAGGCATATCGGAAATGTCAAAATCTATGAGTCCTCCGGCAAAGCTGGGGGTTTACATTACCTTAAAGTTTTTTCTTCAATCATCGTGTCCAGGCAATTTCCAAAGGCCTTCATCGTTCTTTTCAAGTCCTCTCCCGAATGGACGGCGGATACGTAGAAGTCAAAGCCTCGGGGCGCGGACTTCACCCCATGAAGGGCGAAATTTCGGTAGAGGGCTTCGCCGACTTCCGACGGACGTTCTTTGCCGGCATTCAGGCAGACCACCCGGTCGCACTGCCCCTGGAGATCGCATTTTCCCAAATAAACATGGACCACGGAAAAATTGCTGTCGTAAATGCAGCCGGGGATCTCCCTTTCATCCAGTTTTGCCTGCATGCCGTCCCGCAGCTTCCGAGCGATGCGGTTGGCATCCTGGGTCGGCTGCCCCGTGGCAATGATGTTCAGATAGGCAATTCCGGTCGCCGCGCACAGGGGGTTGGCATTGAAGGTGCCGAAATGGGAAACCCGCTGGTACCGGTTCCAGTGTTCATCCTTGAAAAGAAACATCTCCATGACGTTTTTCTTCCCCACGATGGCCCCCGCCCCCGGCATGACCCCGGTGATCCCCTTGCCCAGGGTGGTTAAATCCGGAGTCACCCCTACCGCTGCCTGAACCCCGCCGGGGGAGTATCGGAACCCGGTCACGATTTCATCGAATAAGAGCAGGGACCCGTATTTCTCCGTCAATTCCCGCATGGTTTGATAAAAGGAGGGTTTAATGCCGATGACCCCCGAACTGGCGCCGGCAGCCTCCACCATCACCGCCGCCACATCCCGGTTCCGCAGGGCCTCTTCCAGGACCGCTTCCTCGTTCATGGGAAGCACGATCGTGTCTTCCACCGCTGAAGGGAGAATTCCCCCGGAAACCGACACCTGGAAAGGTTTCTTGTAGCCCACCGTAACCGCGTCGTAGGCCCCGGCGAAGTGAAACTGGAACCGGATGATCTTTTTCCTTCCGGTATAGGCCCGGGCGAGGCGGACTCCGAGCATGATCGCTTCCGTCCCGGAATTGGTGAACTCGATCCGCTCGGCCGAAGGAACCAGCTTCTGGATGATCCCCGCCCAATCCAGCATGAGGTCGCAGCAGGTGCCGAACTGAACCCCCTTCTCCATCTGTTCCTTTGCCGCCTGGACCACGACCGGATGGGCATGGCCGAGCATCTTCCCACCGTGGCCCCCGAAGTAATCGATGAATTCGTTCCCATCCACATCCCAGATGCGAGACCCGCGGGCCCGAGTCAGGAAAAGGGGGAATGGCGATGCCTGCCAGGCGTCGTGGGCCACCCCGCGGGGAACCATCCCCTCCGCTTTTGCAAACATCGCCTTGGAGCGAGGAAATTTTTCTTCATACTGTTCTACACTGGTCGGCTTAGCCATTCTCTCTCCTTCCTGCAGGATATACGAAATGCGTTTTCGTTTGCTTTCCAGGCGGTGAATCTGCGGTCCGCTTCACGGGGTGACTTGGGCCGCAAATGTACCCTTCTCCACCCTCTTCTGAATCCGCTCGAATTCTTCCCTTTCCACGGGACGGTAGATGACCCTGTCCCCCGGATGAATCAGGAGCGGAGGGTCCTTTTCCGGAAACCACTGCCGAAGGGGGGAAGTCCCAATCCAGTACCAGCCGGTCGGCCCGGCCAGAGGTTTAAAAACGCTGCCCAATCCGCCGGCGATCAAGACCGCCCCTGTGGGCTCGTCCCTCTTTACTTCACCCGCAGCAGAATGTCTTTGACCCTCTGAAGAACTTCGGGCTGCTTCTTAATCCAGTAGTCTTCGTCGTAACTTTTCAACAGCTTGATCTTGCTCAGGGGAAGCATTCCCGGAGCCAGACTGGCGAAGTCAACATCCTCCCGAGCCGGCCGGCGCAAAAACTGGGAGAGGACCAGCTTCCGGGCCTCCAGGCCGGTGGCCCAGTCCATGAATTTGCGGGCATTTTCCCGATTCTGCGTCCCTTTTATAATGGCCAAGCCCTCGGCGTAGGCCACGGCGCCCTCGGCGGGATTGACGATCTCGACCGGGCCTCCCCCTTTTTTATATCGGTAGGCCGCATATTCCATGGTGATTCCGGCCGGGACCTCTCCGTTCGCCACGTTCGTATAGACGTTTGCGGATTGTTCGGTGATCAACGCATGTTTCAGGAAGGTCTCCGCCTTCTTCCACCCCGCTTCGTTGTCCCCCCAGAGGGAAAGCATCGCGGTCAGCTGAGTGTAAGAGGAGGCCGCGTTGCTGGGATTGCAGAAAGCGACCTTGTTCTGCCAGCGGGGGTCGAGGAAATCACTCCATGCCTTGGGAGCCTGGGCGGGGGAAAGAAGCTTGGTGTGGTACATGAAAACCATGAGATGGACGATCTTGCCGATCCACATTCCGTTGGCGTCCTTGTACTCCGGCGGGTAGGCGGAAAAATCTTTGACCTTATAGGGCTCCCAGAGATCCAGGTTATTGATCAGGACGCTCTTGCCCAGGCCCAGAGCCACGTCCCCGAGGGGCCGATTTTTTTCGGCCATCATTTTCTTTACCAGCACACCGGTCCCGGCCCGCACCATTTCGCACTTGATCCCGGTGGCCTTTTCAAAAGCCCCCGCCATCATGTCGTTCTGGGCTTGCTGGTTGGAGCTGTAAACGACCACTCTGCCATTCGCCCCCGCGGGCGGCGCCGATCCGATCCCAGCCAGAAGGCCCAACGCGACAAAAATCAAAAAAAGGCTGAACCTGCTCATCTCCTCTCCTCCTTGGCCCTCTTAATCAAGACCCTGTTGGGGCGGGTTTGAAACCCGCCTTTGCGAAGCCTAATCAATCGGTTTGAAACCGCTGTAGTCGATGAGCCTCTTCAATTTCCTGTCCTCTTGCTCATAAAAGGCGGGAAGCTCCTGGGGCCCCATATATCTCGCCACCCCTCCGAGCTTCCGGTATAATTGGCGGTATTCCGGGGCTTCCATGGCCGCCTTGAAGGCGTCATGCAGCTTCTGGAACCGGTCTTTCGGAACTCCCTTGGGAACGCTCCAGACATACCAGGCCCCGATCAATATCTCTTCATATCCCTCTTCCTTTATGGTGGGGACGTCGGGGACCGCGAAATTTCTCTCCGGGGCGCCGACCACCAGGAGCCTGAATTTCTTCCCCTCCACAAAAGGAAGGAGGGTGGGGAGCTCCGCCACCGCGGAATCCACGTGCCCCCCCAGGAGAGCGGTCATCGACGGGCCGGCGCCCTTGAAGGGTACGTGGGTAAGCTTCACCCCGGTGACCATTTCGATGCCCAGGGCGGAGACATGGTAGTTGGCCCCCATGCCCGAGTTGCCCATCTGAACTTTTCCCGGGTTGGCCTTGGCGTAGCTGATGTACTCCTTGAAGTTCTTCCAGGGCGCGTCCGTTTTGACGGCCAGGGCCGCGGGCATGTCGATGACCATAATAACGGGATCGACCCTTTTGAAGCTCACTCCGGTCCGGGTGGTGTATTGAGTTAAGATAAAGCTCTGGTTGGTGACCCCCACCGTGTAGCCGTCCGGAGCCGCATTGGCCAAGTAGTTCCAGCCAATGGTCCCTCCCCCTCCCGGCTTGTTGACGATCTGGATGCTCCCCTGGATCGCCTTCTCGAAGTGAGGCTGGAGGGCTTGGGCATTCACGGTCCCTCCTCCCCCCGCAGCCCAGGGGATGATGAACTGGATGGGCCGGTCGGGGAATTTTTCCTGGGAGAAAGCCGTCCCGGCCCATAACCCCAGCCCCGCTGCGCACGCTAGAAAAGTCCAGATTTTTTTTGCTCGGATATTCATGGTCTCCTCCTTGGATAAGTTTCTCAAGCTTCTTCTTTCAACTTCCGCAAAAGACTCATTCTCCTCTGTTTCATCCCGCCGAACACGTTCATGACCATCACCCCCAGAGCCAGAGTCAGAATGGCGGCGGAAATGGGCCGGGTGACAAAAATGGAGAAATCCCCGTGGGACTTGATGAGCGACTGGCGGAAGGCCTCCTCCAGGAAGGGACACAGGATGTAAGCCATGACCAGGGGCGCCGGCTCGAAGCCGGTCTTCTTCATCAGGTACCCCACCAGCCCAAAAAAAATCATGACATTGAGTTCCGCCAGGCTGTTGTTGTTGGCATAGGCCCCCACGAAGCAGAAAAGGAGGATGAGGGGAAAGAGAATGCCGTAGGGGACCTTCAGGACTCTCACCCAGATCCCGATCAGGGGCAGGTTGAGGATGAGGAGCATGATATTCCCGATGTACATGCTGGCAATGGTCCCCCAGAAGATGTCCGGATTATTCTTGATCAACAGGGGGCCCGGCGTTACCCCGTGAATGATGAAGGCTCCCATGATCACCGCCATAACCGCGCTCGTCGGAATTCCCAGGGTCAGAACCGGGATGAAATTCCCGGCGCAGGCGGCGTTGTTGGCCGATTCCGGGCCGGCCACCCCTTCGATCGCTCCCTTCCCGAAACGTTCCGGACTCTTGGACAGGCGCTTCTCCATGGCGTAGGAGACAAAGGAAGAGATGGTGTTGCTGGGGCCGGGGATCACTCCCAACAGAAATCCGATGAAAGTCCCCCGGACAATGGGCAGGGCCGAAAGCTTCCAGTCTTCCCGATTGGGAAGGAGCCCCTTGATTTTGCTTTCGAATACCTGGCGGGTGATGATCTGCTCCAGGTTTAGCA
This sequence comes from uncultured delta proteobacterium, assembly GCA_963802665.1. Lineage (GTDB taxonomy): Bacteria > Desulfobacterota > SM23-61 > SM23-61 > SM23-61 > SM23-61. The sequence goes on from CAWDJO010000008.1 coordinate 237,577, forward strand.
GGACCTCGGCTACGCCAAACAGGCCCATGAGGACCGGAACGAGGCCGATTCCGTCAAAAAAATCGGGAATTCCAAAGGTAAAACGATAGATGCCGGCGATGTCGATTCCCACCATCCCGACGAACAGCCCCACGAGGGCGATGATGAAAGCCTTGAGGAGAGAGCCCGAACTCAGGTAACTGAGAATGGTCAATCCAAGGACCATGACCGAAAAGATCTCGGGGGGGCCGAACTTCAACGCCGCCTCCGCCACCGGAGGGGCGATGAGCATCAGGAGGAACACGCCGAAGGTCCCGGCGATGAAGGAACCAAAGGCGGCTATCCCCAGGGCGGGCCCCGCCCTTCCCCCGCGGGCCATCTGGTACCCGTCGATGCAGGTGATGGCCGCGGCCGCTTCCCCCGGGATGTTCACCAGGATGGCCGTGGTTGATCCTCCGTACATGGCCCCGTAAAAGATCCCGGAGAGCATGATGATGGCCGTGGCCGGGGGGAGATTGAAGGTAACGGGCAACAGAAGGGCGATGGTCGCCGCCGGACCGATCCCCGGGAGGACCCCGATCAACGTTCCGACGAAACAGCCCGCCAGGCATAGAATCAAATTCATCGGGGTGACGGCGATGCCGAATCCCGTGAGCATATTCTGAAAAACATCCATCCCTTAAAACCCGAGGACCGGCCTGGGCATGGGAATCTTCAGCCAGACCTGGAAAAGATAATAGGCCGCCAGGGCCGTCAGAACCGCAAAGATCATGCTCATCACCCAACTGTACTTCCCCAGGAATCGGCTCAGGAAAAAGATGAACACGCCGGTGGAAGGGGCAAAGCCGATCACTGGGAGAAGATACCGGTATCCCAGCAGACCGCCGAACCCCAGGAGGATTCTCCGGGGCGCTTCCTTCTCCGGGAAAAAGGGGAATTGAGAAGATTTGTCCACCTCTTTCCCCCGAAAAACTTGGAGGGTCAGCAGGGCGCAAAGCCCCATGAGGAGAACGGAAGCCATCAGGGGGAAAAGCCCGCCTCCCGGTTTCCGAAGCGTCCCGAGGGGGTAGGTGAGCGACTTCAGAAAAACCGCCAGCCCCAACCCAAAGAGAAAAATTCCAGTGATCTTTTCCCGATTCATCCTTTCAGTTTCCTGGGACCTCTGATTACCCCCGATCCGCCCGACGCGGTGCAATCTCCTTTCTTCCTAGGCTTTGTTGGGAACCGAAGAGATGATCAGATCCTTCATGGTCTTCAACCCCGGAGGAATCTCCAGGATCCGGGAGACCGCGTTGGTCAGCATGGCCACGGTGGCGATATCCCCGTGCGTGCCTCCCTTGACCATGACTTCCATGTTCGGAGTTCCTTTGAGGGACACGGAATCGTAAGACTCACCGGCCCCGATGGAGGCCTCGAAGTTCAGGGTGATCAAGGCTTTTCCCTTTCTCCACCCGCGCCCCACCTGTTTGACCCCCGCCACCCGGCCGGGCTTCACCGTGAGGTAGTCACTCTTCACCGTCTTCCGGTACAGGATCGGCCCGATGGTCTCGGTAACCTTGTCCACCTTCCATCCCAGTCCGGCCGCGATCATGGCCACGGACTCCGGGAGCCCCACGTGGCGGATCTTTCCTTCGTTGACCAGTTTTTGAAACTCTTTTTTCGTCTTTCCCGCCCCGATCTTTTCCTGGAAGGGAATTCGGCGGCGGGAGGCATCCTGAACCCGGCTGACCTTTACCTCCTTCACATCGGTGCATACGCCCGACATGAAAAGGGGCCAGGCATCCATCAGGAAGCCCGGGTTCACCCCGGTTCCCAGGACCGTGACCCCGTATTTCTTGGCCAGCCGGTCCAGACGTGCCGCCAGTGCGGAGGCCTTCTGGTGCGGATAGGACAGCTCTTCGCAGCTGGAAACCACGTTAACCTTCGCTTTGATCAGCCTCTCCAGCTCCGGGTAAACCTTTTTGAGGCTCGAGCTGGTGGTATGGATGGCCACCCGGGGTTTGCCCAGCTTCACTGCTTTATTCAAATCATTTGAGATCTTGACCCCCAGCTTTCGCCCGAGCCCGGCGACCTCCCCCAGATCCTTTCCCACATTGGCCACATCAATGGCCCCCACGATCTTCATGTCTTTCTTCTTCGCCAGGGCCTTGGTCACTCCCCGCCCGATGACCCCAATACCAAACTGAACGACTCGAATCTCATTTTTCATCGCTCCCCACAGAAAATCAGGTTTTATCGGATCCACCCCAAGGGTTTGGTTTTCCAAGCGTATCTTACCATGGCGGGTGACTGAATTACACCGCGAAAGGGTATGCCGGTGAATCCCTCGAAATTTTTCAAAATGAAAAAGAAAATGGACCGGCTTGCAACTTGCGGTAAGCGTTCACCCATTGATAGTAAATTCCCTCCTGCTTGTCAAGAAAATTGGAGAACCGAGAGCACGTCCTTGCGTCTTCAAAAAAAACTGTTTGCACTGCCGCACCCTGGTACTTTCGCACTGCAGCACTGTCGCGCTTTTTGTCTTTCCCTTGCTTTCCCGCAGGGATTTTCCTATGATCGAATAACATCGCTTGGAGGATAGGATTTTTGATTTTCGAATTTATTTGGGATTTGGTGCTTGGGAGTTGGAATTGATCCTTTAAAGGTAGGACCCTGATGCTGTTTACCCCTCTTCGAATCGGATCCCTGGAACTAAAGAACCGGATCGTCATGGCCCCCATGGCCACCCACTACGCGGATGAAACCGGGACCGTGACGGAAAGACTCAGGAATTATTACGCCGAGCGGGCCCGGGGGGGAGCCGGACTGATCACCATCGAATCCGGATACATCCATCCCCTGGGCCGGGGCGGAACCCGGCGCATGGGCCTTCATGAGGACCGGCTTATTCCCGGCCTCAAGGGACTCGTGGACGTCGTCCATGCCGAAGGGGCCAAGATCTGTTCCCTGCTCCACCACGCAGGAAGGCAGGTCAACGTAAAGAACACGGGCGGCCAGTATCCAGTTTCCGCGTCGAGCCTTCCTGCGGGTATGGAAGCCGTCGTTCCCCGAACGCTGAAGATCCCCGAGATTGAAGAGCTGGTCGAAGCCTTCGGCCAGGGGGCCCGGCGGTCCCTGGCAGCCGGGTTCGACGCCATTCTCATCCACGCCGCCCATGGGTATTTGATTCACCAATTCCTGTCTCCTTTATCGAATATCCGCCGGGACCGATACGGAGGAACCTTCAGCCGTCGCCTGCGGTTTCTTCAAGAGATCGTCCTTCGCTGCCAGGAATCGGTCGGTAAGGATTTTCCCCTGATGGTGCGAATCAGCGCAAGCGAGTTCATCCCCGGCGGGATCACCCTGAAAGACGGGCAAAAAATCGCCCGCCGCCTGGAAGAATGGGGGGTAAAGGCCATCCATGTTTCCGGGGGCACCCATGATACCGTGGAGATGGAAATCCAGCCCATGGCCATTCCCCGAGGCTGCCTTGTCCATCTGGCCGAAGAAGTCAAAAAGGCGGTCCACATTCCAGTGGGTACGGTGGGCAGGATTGTGGACCCGAAGATGGCGGAAGAAATACTCCAACAAGGAAAAGCGGACCTCATCGCCATGGCTCGAGCTCTTCTGGCCGACCCCGAGTTTCCCAAAAAAACTGAGGAGGGAAGGTCTGAGGATATCCGTCCCTGCATCGCCTGCCTGCAGGGATGCCGCGACCATCTCTACCAGGGCCTTCCCATCACCTGTCTGGTGAACCCCCAGGCGGGAATGGAGATGGAGTATTCGATCAAGCCTGCGGGAAAAAGAAAGAAGGTCCTGATTATCGGGGGAGGACCCAGTGGAATGGAAGCGGCCCGGGTTGCGGCCTTGCGCGGACACGAAGTCATTCTGGCGGAAAAACAAAATCATCTGGGCGGGCAGTTTCATCTCGCTTCTCTGCCAGACGCTAAAGGGGAAATCAGGGTCTATCTGGATTATCTCTCCGGCCAGTTGAAGAAACTGGGGGTGAAGATTCAGCTAAACCAGGAGGTCACGCTGGAGAAGCTGAAAGAGGCGATGGTGGACGCGGTGATCCTGGCTGCCGGAGGATTTCCTTTGATCCCGGCGGTCATTGGAATCGATCGGAAAAATGTTTTTACCGCCTGGGATGCGTTGCTCCATCCTGAAAAGGTCGGGGGAAAAGTTGTTATGATCGGAGGGGGATCGGTAGGGGCGGAGACGGCGGAATTTCTGCTGGATCACCAGAAGGATGTGACCCTCCTAGAAATGCTTCCCGACATTGCCGCGGATGCCGAAAAGGTCAACCGGAAAGTTCTCCTCCGCCGCCTGGGAGAGAAAGGCGCCAAGATCCGCGTTTTGACCAGGGTCACCGCTATTCTTGCCGAGGGCGTAGAGGTTGAGTTCGGCGGCAGGAAGGAGATCCTCGCCGCCGACACCATCGTCCTGGCCGCGGGAACACAGCCAAATGACAAACTGGAGGCGGCCCTCCGGGCCATGTCGGTCGAATTCTACAAGATCGGAGACTGCGCAAAACCCCGAAAGGCCATCGACGCGATTCACGAAGGGTTCCAGGTCGCTTTCAACCTCTGATCGGTTGCTGAAAAAGTCCTGCGGGTGTCATTTATATCTCTGTATGACTAACGTGCAGACTCTTTAAATTTTGTGAAGAAAAAATCTCCCCCACCCTTTCCCTCCTCCTCGAGAGACTGGGTCATAATTCGTCATGCCCGCGGAGGCGGGCATCCAGTTAGTTGGAGACAACAACGATTTCAAGGACCTGGATTCCCGCTTTCGCGGGAATGACGGCGTTTTCCCCATTACGACACAGTCTCCGAGGGGGGAGGGGAGGGAGGGGATGGTTTCTCTGGGTTGCGGCTCTGCCGCGCTGTGGTCTCTGCGTAATCTGTGGACAAACAATCATTCCGCAATCCGCCCTGCACTACGTGGAGTGCAGGGCAGCCCTGAACCTTACATGGTTCAGGGCGCATTCCACAATTCTTAACGCCCGCCCTTTCCCCGCAGGCCGGCCCATCCTCCTCAGTTACCGTCCCATCATGCCCGGCAGAAAGAGAGCGATCTGGGGAAACACGGTGACCAGGAAAGTAACCGACAAAATGGCGATGAGAAAAGGCAGGGCGCCTTTGAAAACCTCTCCCAGGGGCGCGTCTTTGGCAATGCTCGCTACGGTAAAGACACAGAGTCCCATGGGGGGGGTAATCAACCCCGCACCCATCATGAGGACGCATATGACGCCAAACCATATGGGGTCAAAGCCCAGGTTCAAGATGACCGGGAAAATCACCGGCAAAGTAAGGACCATCATGGAAATGGCGTCCAGAAAACATCCGAGCAGAATATAAATGGCGATGACCGCCGCCAGAACCATATATTTGGAGACCGCCAGCCCCATGATCCAGGAGGAGAAATTCATGGGGATCGTCGATAAGGCCAGGAAGTAGCTGAATACATTTGCCCCGGCCACCAGGAAAAGGACCATCACCGACACCCGGAGGGATTCAAAAAGGGAATAAAAAAGAACCTTTCGATCCATTTTCTTCTTCACCAGCGCCAGGACGAAGATCAGCGTCGCCCCCACTCCCGCCGCTTCATGGGGGGTGAAAACGCCCAGGTAAATGCCGCCGATAACCAGGAAAAAAATGGCCAGGGTTTCCCATATTCCTTTCAACCCTGCGATCTTCTCCTTCCAGGTTGCGCCCTCGACGCTGCTCGGAGCCGCGGCCGGATTCATTTTCACCCAGACATAGAGAATTGCCATGAAGGCCCCCGCGAGGAGGAGGCCGGGGAAAATCCCTGAAATGAGGAGCTTTCCGATCGATTGCTCGGTCAGCATGCCAAAGATCACGAAGCCCAGGCTCGGGGGAATGAGGAAATCGATCGTAGCTCCGGCGGCCACCGTGCCCGCGGCGAGTCTGGGGGAGTAGTTGAATCGTCTCATCTGCGGATAGGCCACTTTGCCGAAGGCGGCGGCAGAGGCGACCGAGGAACCGGAAATGGCGGAAAAACCGGCGATGGCGGCAATGGTGGCCATTCCCAGGCCCCCCGGCAGCTTTCGCAGCCACTTCTCGAAGGTATCGTAGAGCTCGTTGCTGATTCCGGAAATCTCCGCATATCCCCCCATGACGATGAAGAGGGGGATGATCGTGTAAGGATAGTACGAAGAAGTCTCGTAGACCGTCCGGGCCAGCATGGGAAGCGCTGCGTGGACCGAGGAGAGAAGGCTGACCCCGAGAAACCCGATGAACATGAGGGAGATCGCGATGGGCACTCCGATCAGCAGAACGACCAGGAGAAAGACCGATCCAAGAATGCCCGTGAGGATGGGGTCCACTAGCCCCTCTGAACCAGTTGTTTCAAGGCATCCCCCAAATCAATCAGCAGCTCGAGACAGAACAGGGAGGCGGCCATAGAAAGCAGAAGCCTGAAGGGATACTGAGGGATTCGAAGCATATCGGAGACCGTCTTCTCTTCCCAGCCCACCACCCATCCCTGCCAGGCAAGGACCCCGAGGATGGACAGGCTCAGGAGGGTGGAGACGATCGCGGCCAACGCCTGAGATCGGGGAGAGAGGCGGGAGACCAGAAGGGAAACCTTGACATGGGCCTTGGCCTGCTGGCTGTAGGCGAGTCCCAGAAGGATGAAGACGGCCAGCATGTATTGAGACAGATCCATCGTTCCGGCGATGGGGCGGTTGAATAAGTTTCTGCCGGTGACATCTGCGGCAGTAAGCAACATCAGGGGGATCAGAAAAAGCGCGCCCACGCCGGCGATGATCCGGTTGAGCTTCTGGATGGCATTTTTCACTCTTGCTAGGTCTCCCCTCTCCTGCTGGTCTCCCGCCCCCAGCCTTCCCCAGATCTAAAAGGGCCCATCAGCTCCATCGCCACCTGCAACCGGGGAAGCGACGGAGCCTTCCTTCGCTCCCCTTTTCTCGAAGGGGGGGTGCCTCTGCCTTCTACCCTCTTCCTTTTATCCCTTGCGCCATTCTGGCGGGAAGGCCACCACCTTTACCCCACGTTTCTCGCATTCCTCGTTGTACATCCTGACCACCTCTCGCCCCGGAAGCTTCTTGCCCTCCAGCTCCGTCACCCATTTTCGAGTCACCCCCCGGAATCTTTCATACCACCGCTCCGCCTCACTGGCCGGGAGGTTGTAGAGTTCGACCTTCTTGTCCGTAATCTCCTTCATCATCGTCTTATAGACTTCGCGGTTCAGTCCGCCCGTGGTGTGGAAGGGGTTGGTGCAGACTTCATCGAACACCGGCTTGAGGTCGGTGGGGATCCTTTCCCAGCTTTTAGCGTTCATGATCACCCCTTCGGAGACGCAGCCGAAGGTGGTGACCAGCCCGAACTTGGCGACCTCGTGGAGTTTGAAGGAGATCACCAGGGGCGGGCAGGTGACGATCCCATCCACCGTACCCGTCTCCATGGCCAGGTAAACATCCCCCAGGGGCATGAAGAGGGGTTCGGCTCCCAGGGCTTTGATGTACTGAGTCTGATGCCCCCCAGGGGAACGGATTTTCTTGCCCTTGATGTCCTCCAGGGTACGCACCGGCTCTTTCGTCCAGAGAAAGGCCTGGATGCAGCCGTTCATCTCCACCATTTTGACCCCCGGAAACTCCCGATGGAGGATCCGTTTATACATGGCATTTCCGATTTCCGTGGCGATGTCTTTCCCGTCCACCCACGCTGCCAGGGAAAGAACGTCGGTCAGAGGGAATCTTCCGGGAGTCCAGGTGGCGGTAAAGTATCCGAGGTCGGAAAGCCCCTTGGCCACGATGTCGTAGTGTTCGGGGCCTTTGCCCAGGGCCCCTCCCGCGAACAGGGTGTACCCGAGGCGGTCTTTGCTCCTCTTCTTGAGTTCCTCGAGCATGGGAACCCAGACCGTCTTGACTTCGTATCCCACGGGCACATGCCAGGTGCTGAATCTCAGGTTGGCCTGGGCATGGGCGAAGGGATGCTGCCCGAAGCCCGTACCCAGCATGACTCCACCGACGAGCGATCTCCTTAAAAACTCTCTTCTTGAATAGCCCCCGCTCATGGAGACCCTCCTCCCTATTTCTCTTTCTTTTATTATACCTCAGCTAGAAAATCAATGACGAAAGGTCCCTTGGCCATCCCCAGTTTTTTGTGGTCGTTGGGCTGGAGGAATAAAGAGAGGCCTGCGAGGAAATAGCGCCAGAGGCAAGGCTGAGCTAAAACATCTCCCCTTTCCAATCTCCCCGGGAAAGGCGCTGCTGTCGCTTGGCTCTCTTCTTGCTCAACGGGGTCGGCTACAGGTGTTGAAGCTCTTCAACGGTGCGGTCGTTTTTAATATTGCCGGTATTCAGCGTGGATGCGGGTTCGAGGAGAACCACGTGGCACTCCTCGTCGGCCATGGGCAGGTGTTCGACCCCCCTGGGGACAATAAAGAACTCCCCTTCGTGAATGAGAAATTCCCGGTCGCGCAGCCGGAGTCGCAGGCACCCCTGTACCACCAGGAACAACTCATCCTCCTTTTCATGGTGGTGCCACATGAACTCACCTTTGAGCTTCACGATCTTGATTTGTTGCCCATTCAGATCCCCGACAATCTTCGGACTCCAGTAGTCGGAGAAGAGCGAGAACTTCTGCCCGAGATTTACAATTTCCATGATCGATCCGTATTCCGTCCCTCGTCTTGCCGGGCGGGCTCGTCCAGGACGCTGCCGGTGCCTCATTCTATTTCACGTTAACGCTTTGCCCGCCGTCCACCGGCAAGGCAACCCCGGTGATGAAGCCCGCTTCGTCGGATGCCAGGAACAGGGCGGCATAGGCCACATCCCAGGCGGTTCCCATTTTCCCCATGGGCACCTTGGCGTTCCGCTCGGCCACGATCTCCCCCCGGCTCCTTCCGCTAACCTCGACGCGTGTATCCACCGCCATCGGCGTATCGATGAACCCGGGCAGGATGACATTGGCCCGGATGCCATACTTTGCGTTCTGAATGGCGACCTGCTGGGTTAAGGCGATGACCGCCGCTTTGCTCGTCTTGTAGGTGACATACGGATAATCGGACCAGGCGGCCATGGAGGATATATGGATGATCACCCCGCTCCGCTGCTTGCGCATGACCGGCAAAGTGTGCTTGCAGGCCATCACCATCCCGCGCAGATTGACCGCCACAATGCGGTCGAAGGCTTCGGCGGTGATCTCCGTGACCGGTGCATCCCCGCCGGCGATGCTGATTCCCACATTGTAGTGCAAAACATCGATACGCTTCCATCGGTCCAGACAGGCGGCCACCGCCGCCTGGAGCGAAGACTCGTCGGTGACGTCTGCCGCAAACGCGACTGCCTCTCCTCCGTCTTTTTTGATTAAGCCTACCGTTTCTTCGGCCGAATCCAGATTGCGGTCGACGGCGAAGACGCGCGCCCCTTCCCGCGCGAACAGGACCGCTGTTGCCCGGCCGTTCCCCAGGGTCGGGCCCGGCCTCTGCCCGGCGCCGATAACCATCGCCACTCTGTTTTTCAACCTCATGGAATCCCCCTATACTACTGACACGCAGACTCTTTAAACTTTGCAAAAAAATACTGCTTCGCCCACAATTCTCTGAAATCCCCCCACCCCCCTTTCGAGAAACTGATCTTTACCCATAAGTGGGATGCTGGTCACCGGAGATGCTGTTCGATTTAGCTGAGTCACTGATTGAATTCGAAATTCGAAACCCGAAATCCGAAACAATCCTTAAATCCGAATTTTCAAATGACTCAAACGATTATTTTGCGAGCGATTGTTTGGAATTTTGGTCATTCGAAATTTGAATTTGTTTCGATATTCGTGCTTCGATATTCGAAGTTTTGTGTTCATCAACCCGGGGCTCATGCCTTTATGGAAAGAGCATGGACGATGATGGAAGCAGCTGCCTGAAAGCTGAGATTTTCCGTATTGAGAACCAGGTCATAGTGGATCGGGTCTTCCCACCCAGCCTGGAAATACCTTTTGATAAACTCGCGACTGCCGCTGTCAAAGCGGGCGATCTCCCGCTCCGCAGCCTCCCGGCTGGACTTTCGCTCCTCCATGAGCCGCTTCACCCGCATCTTTAACGGTGCCACCGTCAACACATGAAGCGTATGGGGATAACCCTTCAGGACGAACTGACTCCCTCTTCCCAGGATTACCAGCGACTGGCTTCGGGCCAATTCCCGGACGACCGACTCCAGCGCCTGCAAATATCGACGATCATCCAGGGGGATTTCCCAGGCGGGCAAATAGGCCCCCTCAACCCCTGCGCCGAAGGGGATGCCTCGGTCCAAGGCTTCGGCGATACGGCCCAGGAGACTGCTGGCAGGCATCTCCTTGGCGATCACGTCTTGTTCATCCCGCTGAAGCCGCGCGGCCACTTCGGCGATAATCTCCCGGTCAACATAGTCAGCCTGAAGAAGTTCAGCGACTCCCTTCCCGATCTCCGGCGCCCCGCTTCCCAGCTGACCTCGGATGGTTACGATCGGCATTCCCCACCTCCCCGTGGTGAGTATTCAATATTTTTATCGGGCACCCAAGGCCCGCGCAAACCGCTAAGGATTTACCCGGATGGAAATGCTGTCGCTTCTGTTTTTTTCCGGCCAGGTGGCTTTGATGCCGTGCGCTCCCACACTCAATTTATTCGCCGTCACTTTTTTTCCCGTGCCAAGCGGACCGTCGATGCTGGAATTCCACGTCAAATCATCCGAACGGTCCGCCCCCCCGGTTTCAAATGATCGGGTTACTTGGCCTTCAAACTCGACCCCCTGCCCGGAAGTAAAGGTTGAACCGGTGACCGGTTTTATGATGGTAACTTTACTGCAGCCAACAATCAAAAGCGGCAGGAGAGCCAATACGAAGAGAAAAAAATGGACCCTGATCTTACCTGCCCTGCCTTCAGAATGAATATTTCGCATTTTTCCCTCCTCATTTTTTTTTGCGATTACCCATGCGGATCTTTCGGGTCGCCTCGGAGAAAAAGACATCTCCGCCGGGGAAATGGGGTTTGGTATCCCATGGAACCGCATTGCCCTCCCCCGGAGTGGAAAGGGTCGGCGTTGCTTCAAGGGGAGAGGGAGTTCCCGGATGGCAACCATCCAGATGGGAATATAGTCAATTAGGAAGAGGTTGTCAAGAAAGGGAACAGGGCCTTACGCGCTCAGCTTTAGCTTCTTCAAAACATCCGGGTTGAGCACGTTCTCCGGCACCTTTCCTTTGAATAAGGCGATGACCTTCTTTACCGTCTCCATGGCCATGGCGTAGGAGGCCTGGTTGCTTAAACCGGCGCTGTGGGGAGTGGACACCACATTCTCCAGCATGATGTGGTCCCGGAAGACCGGGGGTTCGGTCTCGAAAACGTCGAGTCCGGCCCCCGCGATCCAGCCTTCTTTCAAGGCCTTGTAGAGGGCTTTCTCGTCCACGATGGCCCCCCGAGCCGTGTTGACTAGAAAGGCGGTCTTTTTCATGAGCCGCAGGCGTTCTTCATTGATCATCCTTCGGGTGGAGTCATCCAGAGGAACATGGATGGTGACAAAGTCCGCCATCCGCAGCAGCTCTTCTTTGGAATAATAAGGAATGTTGTACTGCTTCTGGAACTCCGGGTATTCCACGATGTCGTTGGCGATCACCTTGGCTTCAAACCCCTGGAGGCGTTTGGCGACCCGTTTGCCGATGTTTCCCAGGCCGATGATCCCCACGGTTTTCCGGAAAAGGTCCTCACTACCGCTTCCCCGGGGGTATAATCCTTGGCGCATTCCCCGGTCCCTCTTGGCGATCTGCTTGGCAACGGAGAGCATTAATCCAATCGCCATGTCGGCCACGGATTCGGCATTGGCCCCCGGGTTGCAGGTTACCACGACGCCTTTCTCGGTTGCCGCTTTCAAATCCGATCCTTCGAAGCCGGCGCTGCGGATGGCGATCATTTTCAGGCGGCTCGGAGCTCTCGATGACCTTGCGCGTCGCCGGGAACATGGCGGTCACGATGATCGCGTCCGCTCCCTGGATGACCCGGCAGACCTCGTCTTCCTGGGAAGGCTGGACCCGGTCATAGTCCTTTTCTTCCACGGTAAAGCCGGCCTGCTGGAGGGTGGTGATGGGATCGCGGGAAACTTCGGCGAATTTCTTGGTCATGATCATTACGGTGGGCATTTTATCTTCCTTCAAAGCGAGGGATCATATCCGATCCGTTTTTCAGGAGAATGATTTCGGCATTCTTCCCTTGCTTGGCCAGGGCCATCTGAATGGCCTGGTCAACCGTATCCGCTCTTCGGGTAAACATCTCTTTCAGGGTCTTGTCTTCAATGCTCTTGCTGACCAGGATGAGGTCCGACCTCTTGAGGCATCGGGAAAACAACCAGGCCTTGGAGGCCCCGATGCTGTACCCTTCCCGGATGAAGCGGTCGATCACATCCTGAGGGCAGGTGGCCGCGGACATCCATTCGTAGAACCCATGCGCCCCCACCCCGTCCTTGCATTCCGCCAGGAGGATGACGGTTCCCCCCTCCTTTACCACCAGCTCGGAGGAAGCCATGGACTTCTGGGATTGGTAGAGGTCGATGTCCTTGGGAAACCCGCCGGGGGTGGTAATCACGATATCCGCCGGGCGGGGGACTTTGACCTCGAAAATTCCGCGGCTGGCCTTTACCCCTTCGAGCCAGGCCTTTTCCACATCCCCGGCCACCACCTGGGTGATTTCCTTGCGATCGTTCTGGACCGTGTTGAGAATGAAGTCCGTTTTGGCCATTTTGGCCGCTTCCAGGGCATTCAGGTGAAAAGGATTCCCTTCCACCCAGCCCATGGCCGGTTTGTCCGAACGCATGCTGAACCCATGGTGCTGTTTCAGGGTGGCCAGGCTGGCGATTCCCGGCAGAACGCTCTTTCTCCCCCCCGAGAAACCCGCGCCCTGGTGGGGCGCAATGGTGGCCGTGGTGATCTTCAACTCCGCCTCCCAGAAGAGGCGGTTGATCACCACCGGGATTCCGCCGCTGGTCTTGCCCAGATCCACCATGATCTTTTCGTCCTGGCAGTGGTGGTTCACCACCTTGAACCGCTGCACGATGTCCTTCCCCAGCATCCCTTCCAGCTCTTCTTTCGTGTTGTCCCGGTGCGTGCCGGTGGCCACCAGGAACTGAATCTGATCTTCTTTCATGCCCCCATCCTTCAGTTCCTGAATAAGGGGAGGCAGAAGCTTGTAAGTGGCCGTGGGACGGGTGATATCGTTGACCACGATGACCGCGCTCTTTCTTCCCTTGGCTATTTCCTTGAGTCTCTTCGTTCCGATCGGTTTCTCCAGGGCCTTCCTGACCGCCCCGGCCTCGTCCTTCAATCCCGGTTTGAAATGGGGCATCAAGGTGGCGACATGATTCTTCCGGGGAATCTTGACCTCTAGTTCTCCCCTGCCGTAGGGGATTTTTTCCAGATGCGGCGTATTATTTTCAGGCATGCTCACTCCTTCTGGCTGTACCTCCGCGTCATTTCGAGGGTTTCGGGGATGGAGAAGAGGCCGAGATGAATCATATAATCGGCCGGAACGGGGTGTCAAGAAAAATGGCCCGGGAAAAGTTGTGGATTTCCGTGTTTTCCCATAGAATGAAAAATAGAACCCATGAGAATGCCAACGCCATTCTTTATGGGCGGAAAGGCGACAGGAGGAACCATGCCGGAGTATGAAATCTATGCCCTAAAGTATGCCGGGCCCTTGACCAGCTCGGGAGCTTTCATTATGTGGAGAAAAGACTGGGAGAAGCAGGTGCAGAGGAACTATTACCTCTGGTGCCTCCGCGGGGGAAGGGAAACGGTGATCGTGGATGCCGGGGTTCCTCCCGATTTGGCCAGAACGAAGAATTTAAACGGGTATGTGAACCCGGTGGAAGTTCTTTCCCGGATCGGGGTAAAGGCAGAAGAGGTCCGTCACCTGGTTCTCACCCACATCCACTGGGACCACTCCAGCGGAGTCGTCCTTTTCCCCAACGCCACCGTGTATGTCCAGGAAGAAGAGTTCAAATTCGCCATCAAAGACCCCATCGCCAACCGTCCTGTTTTCGCGGCCACGGCCGATCAGAAGTCAAAGGCTTATATTGCCTCCCTTGAAGGGACCAGGCGCTTGGTCCTTTTAAAAGGAGACCGAGAGATCCTTCCCGGGATCGAATGCCTCCTGGCTCCCGGGCACACGGTGGCCCTCCAGGCAGTGGCCGTAAAAACATCCAAGGGGACGGCGATCGTCGGCTCCGACTGCGCCCACACTTTCCAAAACTACCAGGAAGACTGGCCCAGCTGCTTGATTGTTGACCTGGTGGGCTGGATGAAATCCTACGACAAGCTTCGGAAGAAAGCCTCTTCCCCTGACCTCCTCTTCCCCGGGCATGACCCTCTCATGACCTCCAACTACCCGGAGGTTGCCAAGGATGTGACTCGGCTGGTTTGAAAAGAAGCTTGTAGGGGCACGATGTCGCTGCGTGCCCCTACGGCCCAGCTAAGGCTATTCCCTTCTTACCAATAGATCGGTATTCATTTGCCGATAGTGGCATAGTTGCTTGGTCTTCTTTCCCGTTTTTTGACTATCGGACTATGCGACTACGTGACTATCAGACCCTGTGGTCCTATGATTTTTCTCTTTGACAAACTTTCCTGGGTCGGGTAGAAAATAGGTGGACTTTCATCTGTTATCCAAGCCTTCTTCATATATCCAACCCTTCTTCATAAAGAGAAAAGTGAGGGAAATTATGAGGATTCCGGAGAAATACCGCAAGCGTCTGATGGGTTTGATCCCGGTGGAACGGATTATTACCTGGCAGGTTCCCCGACCGCCGCGAGAACTCATCCAGGAACTCCTCGGCTACGAGGGGTTGACCCCTACCCTCTCCGATATTCTTGATTCCATGGGGGTCGCGGGAGCGATCCCGGGATCCGTGCTCAAACCGGTTCTCCAGGGGAAAAAAATCGCCGGCCCGGCGGTGACCCTGAAGTACGTTCCCGAGCCGATAACTCCGGCCCAGTCTTTCCATGACAAGGCCAGGGCCAAATTGGCCGACCGGGATGCCTATGCGATGACCGAGCCCGGAGACGTGGTGGTGATTGACGGCGGAGGAAGGGGTGATATCTCGGCCATGGGGGGGCTCTCCACCCTTATGGCCAAAAAGTATAAACTCGCCGGGAACATTGTGGACTGCGGGGTGCGGGATATTCAGGACATCCGCGGGTTGGATTATCCCGTGTGGTCGAGGGGGATCACTCCCATTACGGGGAAATTCCGCTTCGAGGCCCTGGAGATCAACGGTCCGGTGGTCTGTGCCGGCGTTTCCGTCCACCCTGGTGATTTGGTGGTGGCGGATGATACGGGGATCGTAATCATCCCCCAGGATCTCGTTAAAGAGGTCATTCATCAGGCAATTGAAGCCCTGAAAAAAGAGGAAAACCTGATCCACGTGATCGAAGAAGGCTCTTCGATCGAAGAGATGAAGAAGGTCCTGGCGCCGGAAAAATGGTGAACTAAATGCGGAATTCGGAGTGCGGAATGCGGAATAAAAAAATTTAATGGGACATAGATAAACACAGCGCGGCAGAGCCGCAACCAAAGAAAGTGCCTTAAGTGCCTCAAGTGCGCTCAAGTGCCTTAAGTAAAAAAATCGATAGGTTATCTGATTTGGATCACCATTTGCTTAACAAAATTTAAAGACTTTGCAAAACAGTAGTACAGAGAAGAAAGTGCCTAAAGTGCCTAGAGTTAAAATCAGGGTATTATGGCTTTTGACTCCGAACTCAAAACTCCGAACTATTTTGGACACGGATGAACACGGATAAACACGGATTAAGCGGGAATAAAAAACGGAAAAACGGATTCTCAAATCTGAAATCGGCAATGGAATTCGGGAGGTTTTGAATGGCTTTGGAACTCATGCGCGGAAACGAGGCGATCGCCGAGGGGGCCATCCGCGCCGGCTGCCGGTTTTACACCGGCTATCCCATCACCCCCCAGAATGAACTCTTCGAATACATGGCCAAGCGGATGCCGCAGGCGGAAGGCACTTTCCTGCAGTGCGAAAGCGAGGTGGCCGGGATCAATATGATCTGGGGAGCAGCCTGCACGGGAATGCGGGCTATGACCTCTTCTTCCGGCCCGGGAATGAGCTTGATGTCTGAAGGCCTGACCACGCTGGCCGCCGGCCAGCTCCCCTGCGTCATCGTGGATGTCACCCGGGCAGGGCCCGGTCTGGGCCGGATCGCTCCGGCGCAATCGGATTACCGGCAGGTGACCAAAGGCGGGGGACACGGCGATTATCATGTCATCGTCCTGGGTCCCTCTTCCACTCAGGAAATGGCCGAACATGCCAACCTGGCATTTTACCTGGCCGATCTCTACCGTAACCCGGTCATCATTCTCATGGATGGAATGCTGGGCCAGATGATGGAGCCCGTGGATTTCGACCTGGTGAAGACCCTTCCGGTCCCGGAGAAGACCTGGGCTTTGCGGGGAAAGGGGAGCGGGGCGCGGAAAATGATCTACGCCGCGCCTTTCGACGACCCCGGTCTCATCCAGCTCAATCTGGACCTGGTGGAAAAATACCGGCAGATCGAAGAGAAGGAGCAGCGCTGGGAAGAAGTGCAGGCCGACGGAGCCGAACTAATCGTGGTTGCTTTCGGCAGCGCGGCCCGGGCCTCTCTGGACGCGGTCCAGACGGCCCGAGCGGAGGGGATGAAGGTCGGCCTGATCCGTCCAGTTACGCTATGGCCCTTCCCCAAGAAGGCCTTCAGCAGACTTCGCCGTTCGGCCAAGGCCTTCCTGGACGTGGAGATGAACGCCGGTCAGATGCAGGAGGACCTGGAGCGGGTCATCGGGCCTGATTTTCCCATCCACCATCTCGGGCAAGGCGGAGGGAAGATCATTTATCCGGATGAAGTATTGGAAGAGATCAAGAAATTGATAAAGTAGAAGCCGGTTAAATTCGAAATCCGAATATCGAAATCTGAAACAAATTCGAATTTTCCAAATTCAAAACTGAAAGACTCTCTAACGAACCCTTGTTTTTGTCATTCGGATTTCGGGTTTGTTTCGAGTTTCGATATTCGAATTTCGGATTTTTCCCTCTTGGGAGGTTTTTGAATGAAGAAGATTTTCGGTAAACCTGAAGCTCTGACCGACTTTCCTTACCCTTACTGCCCGGGCTGTGGTCACGGGATCGTGCAGCGCCTGGTGGGTGAGGCCATGGATCAGCTGGGGATCGTGGGCCGATCGATCGGGGTCACTTCGGCAGGCTGTTCGGTGAGGAACTGGAAACAGTTCGCCTGCGACATGACCATGGGACTTCATGGACGCGGCCCGGCGGTGGCCACCGGCCTGAAGCGCACGGCCCCGGAGTGCATCGTATTCACTTACCAGGGCGACGGGGACATGGCGGCCATCGGCACCGGAGAGATCGTTCACGCAGCTTCGCGCTGCGAGCGGATCACGGTGATCTTCGTGAACAACGCCGTCTTCGGAGCCACGGGCGGACAACAGGCTCCCACCACCCTCCTGGGTCAGAAGACGACCAGCTTCCCGGGGGGGCGTGATCCCCGGACCGGGGGATATCCTCTAAGAATGTCCGAGATGCTTTCCGTGGTCTCGCCGGAGTCATACATCGTCCGGGTTTCCCTTCACGATGTGAAGCATATCAACCAGGCGGCCAAGGCCACCCGCCGGGCCTTCGAAGTGCAGGTGAACAATGAAGGGTTCTCCATGGTGGAATACCTCTCCATGTGCCCCACTCAGTGGAAGGTGAACCCGGTCCAGGCGTTGAAATGGGTGGAAGAAAAGATGATCCCCTATTATCCGCTGGGGGAATACGGATCGATCAAAAACTGATTTTTTCACCACAGAGACACAGAGATCACAAAGGCTAAAAAAATGGAATAATGGAATAATGGAATGGTGGATAAATAATTCGTTTTCCCAACATTCCAATCTTCCATCATTCCAATTCCCCAGTATCTTTTCTCTGTGTCCTCTGTGCCTCTGTGGTGAATGGTCTTTAATGGAGTTTTTATGAATGAATCGGTGATCATGTCGGGTTTTGGGGGGCAGGGAATCCTGCTCATGGGCCAGCTCCTCTGTTTCGCGGGAATGCACGAAGGGAAAAACGTTACCTGGATGCCCTCTTACGGGCCGGAGATGCGCGGCGGAACCGCCAACTGCACGGTGATGATCTCCTCCGACCGGGTCGGGTCTCCAGTGACCCGCTTCCCCCAATCTCTGGTGGCCATGAACAAGGCCTCTTTGGACAAATTCGAGGAAGCGATTCAGCAGGGGGGATTTCTGGTCATCAACTCTTCCCTGGTGGATCGGGAGCCTTCGCGGCGCCGATCTGCGGGTCATCAAGGTCCCGGCAAATAAAATTGCCGAAGAGGCGGGCACCCTGCAGGTGACCAACATGGCCGCTCTGGGAGCCTATGTGGCCGGAAGAGGGGTTGTATCGCTGGATTCGGTCATCGTCGCCCTGCGGCGGATGATCCCGGAGCACCGGAAGGAATTGCTGGCGGTCAACGAGGAGGCCCTGCGCCGCGGCGCGGAAACCGCCGCAAAACAATAGTAATTGGACACAGATGAACACAGATAAACACAGATCAAGGAGCTAAAAAACTCGACTGCAAAAATATATGGTATTAGCTGTTTGTTGCCCTGGTTTTTATGCTTATCCTTCGTCTGTGTTCATCTGTGTAAATCTGTGTCCCATAATTTTTTAATGGGAACCATCATGGGAAAGATTGCGATTCATAAGGAACGTTGTAAGGGGTGTCAGCTCTGTATCGTGACCTGCCCGAAGAAGAGCATCCGACTATCGGACGAGTTCAACGAGAAAGGGTATCATTTTATTATCTTCCAGGACGGAAGCGAATGCACGTCCTGCACCTTCTGCGGCCGCATCTGCCCGGATATGGCGATTGAAGTGTACAAATGAAGCGCAGAGCCGAGAGCGAAGAGCGGAGAGTTACAGAGTCATATAGTCTAGACGTTCATTGGAGGACGTGCCTTAGAACCGCGAACTGGACTCCGGCTTTCGCCGGAGTGACGAACATTAGAGAGGCATGGTTCTTGGTTGTCATTCCGGCGGAAGCCGGAATCCAGGATGATGAAAAGACGGATTCTGTCCAGATAATTATGGCCTCATTAGTAAATAAAACTTTTTCAAACTTTTTGCTCTTTGCTCTCCGCTCTCTGCTCAAAGGAGGTTACCATGAATTTTCCGAACATTTACCATGTTCGTCAGGCCTTTGACCGCACCCAGGTCCAGGATATTCCGGGGACGGTGACGGCCGAATTGAAAAAACTGGCCCTGGACAAAAAGGTCAAACCGGGACAGAGGGTCGCCCTCACCGCGGGAAGCCGCGGCGTGGCCAACATCGCCGTCATCCTGAAAGCGGCGGTGGAATACCTCAAGTCCATCGGGGCCAAGCCCTTTATCTTCCCGGCCATGGGAAGCCACGGCGGAGCCAAGGCGGAGGGACAAACCGACCTGCTGGCTCATTACCAAGTGACCGAGGCGTTCACCGGGGCTCCGGTTTTATCCTCCATGGAGGTCGTGGAGATCAGTAAGACCGAAGACGGGGTTCCGGTCTACATCGACAAGAACGCCTCTCAGGCCGACTGGATCATCGTGGCCAACCGCATCAAGCCCCATACAAAATTCAAGGCCCCTATCGAAAGCGGGCTGATGAAGATGATGGCCATCGGCATGGGAAAACAGAAGGGCGCCGAGCACTACCACAAGGCCGCCATTCAGTACACCTTCCCAAAAATCATCGTCGATGCGGGGCGGGAGGTGATCAAGAAGACGCCCATTCTCTGCGGCTTGGGAATGGTGGAAAACGGGTATGATCAGACGGCCAAGATTGTCGCCATTCCCCCCCAGGAGATCGAGGCCAAGGAGCGGGAACTCCTGGCGCTGGCCAAGCAGATGATGCCCCGCCTGCCCTTCAACGAGATCGACCTGCTCATCGTGGACGAGATGGGCAAAGACATCAGCGGCACAGGAATCGATCCCAACGTAACCGGCCGTAACCGCGACCTTCTGGGCGTTTTTCCCCATCCGGTCAACGCGAAGCGCCTCTTTGTGCGCGATCTGACGGAAAACTCCAACGGTAACGCCACCGGGCTGGGGCTCGCCGACCTGACCACCAAGCGGCTGGTGGACAAGATCAACTACCAGGCGACCTACATGAACTGCATTACCGGGATCAGCATAGAAAAAGCCGCCGTACCCATGCATTTTCCCACCGATCAGGAAGCCATCCGAATCGCCCTGGGGTCGATCGGCTTGATCCCTCCGGAAAAAAGCAGGATTGTACGCATCAAGAACACCCTTCATGTGGACGAAGTGGAAGCCTCAGAAGCCTACCTGGAGGAAATGAAGAAACGCACTGACCTGGAAGTCCTGGAAGGCCCCAGGCCCATGTCTTTCGACAGCCAGGGGAATCTCTCTCCCTTGAAGGTTCACGGGGGCGGGCGGAAGGCGGATCTTTAAATACCGTTATTCGTTACTGGTTACTCGTTATACGTTGCTAATTGCTTCTGTTCACGCCGGCCATACAGGAAAAAGGATAACCCGCATCAATCAACCGGGCACCATTCACTAAAAACGAGGGTCTAATAACGAATAACGTATAACCAATAACGAGTAACGAGCAGCGAGGAACGAGCCATGATCGATATCTTTCTTGGCCCCAAACAATATATTCAGAGAGAAGGGTTGCTGGCTGAGGCCGGAAACAACCTGAAAACCTTCGGACGGCGCCCCATGGTCCTGGGCGACGAACTGGTTTTTTCCATCATCCGGCCCACCCTGGAGGATCGCCTCAAGGCAGCGGGACTTTCTCCCTTTTTCGTCCTTTTTGGCGAAGAGTGCAGCATGTCTGAAATTGCCCGCCTGGCGGAGATTGTCCGCAAGGAGAATCTAGACTTTATCGTGGGGACCGGCGGAGGGAAGGCGCTCGACACCGCCCGCATGGTCGCCGAGCAGCTGAAGTTTCCCCTGATCACCCTTCCGACCAGTGCGGCCACCTGTTCGGCGGCCTCTGCGGTGGCCGTCGTTTATGAAAAGGGAATCCGCCAGGCCACGGTGAACGGGAAAGGAGCGGACCTGGTCCTGGTTGATTCCACCATTCTCTCCCAGGCGCCCATCCGGCTGCTGGCCTCGGGAATGGGCGATGCCCTGGCCAAGTGGTACGAGGGAAAGCCCTGTTATGATCAGATGAAGGAACCCGACTCGGCGACCCAATCCGCGCTGAGCCTTTCCACCCAGACCAAAGAATCGATTCTGTCCGTGGGCCTGACCGCCAAGAAAGATGTAGAAGCCAGGAAGAATTCCTATGCCGTGGAGAAAGTCGTCCAGGCCAACATCCTCCTGACCGGGATCATCGGGGGCCTGGGAGGATCCAAGTTCCGCGTGGCCGTTCCCCACGCCCTCCTGTACGGGCTGACCGTCCTCCCCCAGGTTCATCAGAATCTCCACGGCGAAATGGTATCCTTCGGGATCATCGTCCAGCTCTGCCTGGAGAAAAATGAGAAGGAACTAAAAGTCCTCCTCCCCTTTTTCTCCCAGCTCGGACTGCCCATAACCTTGAAGAGTCTCGGACTCACCAATGTGGAGGACCCGCTTTTCTGGGAGGGGCTCAAGCGAACCTGCGTTAAGGGTAGCTCAGTACACAACCTGCCCTTCCCGGTGGATGAACAGAAGCTTTACCAAGCAATGATGGAGGCAGACGAGCGAGCCAGGTCGCTCAAAAGATGAAGTTATCCTACCCAAATTCTCTGGGGGAAAGGAGGTACATGGCTCAAGGATTTCGGGCTCTTTTTTCCACTCAACATTCACTACTTACTACTCACTTTTTAGGGAGGAGGGATTGAACATGGAAAGGGAGAAAAAAGAGGGACTCAGCAGGCGCGGTTTCCTGAAAGTCGCGGGCGCGATTGGGGCAGTGGCAGTTGCCCAGAAGGCTATGGCCCAAATGCCCACCTTGGTGGCGGCCAACCCATTGGTAGGAACCATTGACATGCATGTCCATGCCGGACCGGATACGGCCTCCCGCTCTGTGAATGACTTCGAACTGACCCAGAAGGCCAAAGAATTGGGCATGCGCGGAGTGGTGACCAAAAATCATGAGTTTATCACCAATGACCGGGCCTACCTGGTGCGACAAATCATCCCGGGGATAGAAGTTTTCGGGGGAATTACTCTCAACGAGTCGGTGGGCGGGATCAACCCCGAGGCAGTGGACCTGATGATCAAGTTTACCGGCGGCTGCGGAAAAATTGTATGGTTACCCACTCATGGTGCGGCCAACCATAAATCGTTTTTCGCCAAAAAACCTGATGCCGGCGGAATCAAGGTTATTGATGGCTCTGGGAATGTAATCCCCCAACTCCGTCAGGTTTTGAAAATAATAGCCAAGGCAGATATTATTTTCGCCACCGGCCATGTTTCTGCGAAAGAGGTTCTCGCCTCGGTAAAGGCGGCCAAAGAGGAAGGGGTCCGGAAAATCCTGGTCACCCATGCCATGCAGTCCCCGGGTGAATTGTCCATCGACGATTTGAAGCGCTGCGTTGAAATGGGAGCCTTCATCGAACATTGCTATCTGACCTACCTGATGGGGCCTCAGGCCGCATTGGGCTGGATGAAGGGCTGGAAGCACATCTCCATCGATGAATTTGCCAAAGCCGTCAAAGAAGTTGGGGCGCAAAACACGGTGATTGCCACAGACCTCGGGCAATACATGAACCCGACTCCTGCCGATGGAATGAAGGAGTTTATCCTGGGCTTGATGAGTAAGGGCATTACCCAGGAGCAGATCAACTGGATGGCCAAGAAAAATCCGGCCCGGCTTTTAGGGTTGGAAGCGTTCTGATTGCAGCCCGGAAGGATGATTGCGGAGGGGGGCAAATTTTTCCCCTCCGCTTTTTCCAGGACGGGTAAAAGGGGGAGATTATGAAATTGCAAAAGTGGCTTTTTCTGAGTTGCCTTGTCTTCTTGCTTGTTGGATTGAATGGAACGAATACCCCGGCCGCCGAGTGGCCGAAGACCCTTTCCATCGGCACCGCTTCCGTGGGAGGGACGTTTTACTACGTGGGCGGGGCTTTTGTGAAGATCTTCGAGAAAATGGGGATCAAGGCCACCGTCGAAGTCACCGGAGGCTCGGTGCACAACCCCAAGCTCATCCAGTCAAAACAGATCCTCTTCGCCACCATTGCTCAGGGGTCGGCCTATGAAGCCTGGACGGCCACGGGATGGGCCAAGCAGAAGCATGACAACCTCCGGTCGGTGATGGCCATTTTCCCCTCTTACGGCCACGGGTATGCCTTGCGGAAGAAGAACATCACCAATTTCCGCGATTTCAACGGGAAGGTGGTCAGCGGCGGGCCTCCGGGAGGGACGTCGGACATGTATCTGCGGAATATCGGGGTGCTTCTGGGCTTGAAATATTCCCGCGTGGTCACCGTCCCCTTCTCCGATACGGTAAATCTGCTGCAGGACGGCATGATCGACGCGGGCTGGAACAGCGGGGGCATTCCCCACGGGGCGACCAACGAAGTCACCTCCACCCTCGACGGGGTTGTGGTGGGACTCCTGCCCGATGATCTTAAGAAAATCGAAGCCAAGTATCCATTCCTTTCCCCCACGGAGCTTCCGGCGAATACCTATAAGAACCAGGCCGCCCCCGTTCCGGCGACCGCCGACTGGTCGGCCATCTTTGCCCACAAAGATGTACCCGACGACCTGATCTACAAGTTCTGCGAGCTATCCTTCGCCAACTATGACCAGTTGGTGGCGACCCACAAATCCCTCAAGGATGTCACGGCGGCCAATCAGAAATTCATCAGTCTTCCCCTCCACCCGGGCGCCTACAAATACTTCAAGGACAAAGGAATTCCCGTCCCGGATAAGGCCCTGCCCCCGAAATGAAAAAAGGAAGATCCATCTGGCGACCAGCCATCGGCCATGAAATGGCGGATGGCTGATCTCCCATTCGGAAAGAAAAAGACTCATGGCCGAAGAAGAAAAAATTCCAACCCTTCAAGAAACCGATGGGGAAGAGGGGCTTCCCAAAAGAAAACTCTCCCAACACCTGAGCCAGATCGTCCGCTGGGTGGCCATCGGGATGTCGCTGTGGCAGGTTTTTGTCCTGGCCATCTATCCCATGGACCCCTTCCAACTCCGGGCCATTCACCTCTGTTTTACCCTCATTCTGACCCTTTTCATTTTTAAGGTGAATCGAACCTCGAAGGACGACCGCCTGCATTTTCTGGACATCCCCTTGTGTCTGCTGGCCGTTGTCTCTACCCTGTATATTTTTATCGATTTCGACGACCTGATCCAGCGCACCGGCGTGGATCCAACCTTCTGGGACATCGTTTTCGGGACGGCTTTTGTCCTCCTGGTCCTGGAAATGACCCGCCGGACCACCGGCTACACCCTGGTCATCCTGGGTTCCGTTTTTATCGGCTACACGCTTCTGGGGCAATACCTGCCCGGAGCCATGCGCCATGGAGGGTATAGCTACTCCCGCATGGTGAGCTTCCTCTTCAGCACCGAGGGGATCTTCACCATTCCCCTGGGCGTCTCTTCCACCTATGTCTTTCTCTTCATTCTCTTCGGCGCCTTTCTGAGCTCTTCAGGGGCCGGAACCACGTTTACCGAACTGGCCAAGTCCGTGGCCGGGTGGGCCCGGGGGGGGCCGGCCAAGATTGCGGTTATCGCCAGTTCCCTCTTCGGCACCATCTCCGGGTCCGCCGTGGCCAACGTCATGGTGGACGGGTGGATGACCATTCCCCTGATGAAGAATGTGGGCTACCGGCCCCAGATGGCGGGAGCTGTCGAAGCGGTCGCTTCCACCGGTGGGCAGATCATGCCCCCGGTCATGGGAGCGGGAGCCTTCATCATGGCCGAAGTTCTGGGCGTTACCTATACCAAGATCATCGTCGCCGCCGCGATACCGGCGATCCTCTATTATTTTGCCCTCTACTGGATGATCGATTTTGAAGCTCTCCGCTACAATCTGAAAGGGATTCCTCGGGCGGAATTGCCCAAGGCATCGGAGGTTCTCATAAGGCAGGGGCATCTCCTGTTCCCCATCGTCGTTCTCCTCTTTTCGCTCATCGTCATGGAAACCTCTCCGATCCGGGCAGGATTATGGTCCTCCTTGTCCATCGTCCTGGTCAGCTTTGCCCGCCGGGCCACCCGCATGGGCTGGGCGAAGATCAGCGAGGCTCTGGAGGGAGGGGCCAAGGGGATCCTGGAAGTGGCGGCTACCTGTGCCTGCGCCGGCATCATCATCGGGGTGATGGCCTTGACCGGCCTGGGAGTCCGGATCTCCGCCGGCTTGATCGCCCTTTCCGGAAATTCCCTGCTCCTGGCCCTGTTTCTGACCATGATCGTGTCCTTCATTCTGGGAATGGGACTCCCCACTACGGCCGCCTACGTGATCTGCGCCAGCACCATCGCCCCGGCCCTTACCCAGATGGGAGTTCCCCCCCTGGCCGCTCACATGTTCATCTTCTATTTTGCCTGTCTTTCGGCGATCACTCCGCCCGTGGCTCTGGCAGCTTTCGCCGCAGCGGGGATTGCTCGGACCGGCCTCTGGGGGGTCGGGCTGTGCGCCGTCAAAATTGCGGCCGCCGGATACATTATTCCTTATATGTTCGTTTACGGCCCCCCCCTGTTGATGATCGGTTCCTGGGGTGAGATTATTTATTCCCTGGTCACGGCTTGCATCGGCACGGTTTGTCTGGCCGGAGGATTGCAAGGTTGGTTCCTGAAGGTCATTACCTGGCCCCAGAGAATCCTTCTGATCGTCGCTGCTCTGGGCCTGATCAAGCCCGGATGGGTGACCGATCTTATCGGGGCTATTATTTTGGCCATGGTTATTGTTTCCGTCAAAATGGGGTACTATAAAAAGGAAGAGGTAGCCGGTGCACGAGGTGCCTCGTGCCCCTACGGTTCTCGATAGAGGATATTTCGCTCCCATCGCACATAAGGGTATTCATTTGGCGCTCTAACACGCTCAATCAGAAAGGAGAACAAGGAGTCGGATGAAACGCTACGAAATCCGGATCGCCGGGTTCGGCGGTCAGGGAGTGGTGACGATCGGGAAGATCGTCGGGCTAGCCGCCGCCCTGTATGACAAAAAGAATGCGGTGCAGACCCAGTCCTACGGCCCGGAATCTCGCGGGGGAGCCTGCAAGTCCGAGGTGGTCTTGTCGGACGGGGAGATTCACTACCCCAAGGTGCGCACCGCGGATGTATTGGTCGCCCTGTCCCAGCCCGCCCTCGATATATACCTGAAGGACCTGAAGGCCGGGGGCCTCTTGATCATCGACCCCCTGACGGTGATCAAGGAAGTTCCCCGGACCGACGTCAAGGTCGTCAAGGTGCCCACGGCGGAGATCGCCCTGAAGGTGGGAAACAAAAAATTCCAGAACATGGTCGCCCTCGGGGCTCTCGCCTCTCTGACCGGAGTGATTTCCCGGGAGGCTTTCGAGAAAGCGATCAAGGACTCGGTCCCTCCCAGGACTCTGGGCCAGAACCTGGAAGCGTTCAAGAAAGGAAATGAATATGTCCGAGGTTGATGAGACTGCCTTTGAACCTCTACTGATCGGAGGAGAGCCCAAAAGGCCCTTCGCGGACCTCTTCCCCCGGGAGATTACTACCTCTTCGGCAGCGATGCCTGCGTGGAAGGAGCCATCTTCGCCGGCTGCCGGTATTATGCCGGCTACCCCATCACCCCGGCATCGGAGATCATGGAAAAAGCCGCCCAGAGGATGCCCCAGGTGGGAGGCCGGTTCATCCAGATGGAGGATGAAATCTCTTCCGCCTGCTCCCTCATCGGAGCTTCCTGGGCCGGGGTGAAGGCTATGACCGCCACTTCCGGCCCGGGGTTTTCCCTGATGATGGAAGCGGTCTCCTTCGCGGTCATGTCCGAGACCCCCTTTCTCATCGTCAATGTCCAGCGGCCGGGCCCCGGGCAGGGATACATCACCTCCTCCCAGGAAGACGTGATGCAGGCCCGCTGGGGCCACCACGGCGGCGGTCCCATCATCGCCCTGGCTCCTTCTTCCGTGCAGGAGATGTTCGACTTCACCATTCAGGCTTTCAACTATGCCGAGGAGTGGCGCGTCCCGGTGATCCTGCTGGCCGACGAGACCGTGGCCCACATGCGGGAAAAACTGACGGTCCCGGCCCGGGATCAGATCAAGATCATCAATCGGTTCAAACCCCAGGATCTGGGCATCCCCCTGGAGAAGTATCTCCCTTATGAACCCTATGAGGGAAAGGTCCCGCCCATGCCCGCCTGGGGTGACGGATACCGAGTCAATGTGGTGGGGCTGGTGCATCACCCGGACGGAAACGTGACCAAGTACAGCCCGGAGATGCACATGGCCTGCGTGAGCCGGATTTACCAGAAGATCGAGGATCATGCGGACGAAATTGCCCAAGTGGAAGGGCTCTACCTGGAAGGCTGCAAGAATCTCGTAGTGGCCTACGGGACTGTGACCCGCTCGGCCTTCGAAGCCGTAGAGGAACTCCGGGATAAAGGAAAGAAGGATCTGGGTTTTCTCCGTTTGAAGACTCTCTGGCCATTCCCGGACGGCAAGATCCGGTCCATGATCGGGAAGCTCGAAAATATCTTCTTCCCGGAAATGAACCTGGGATATATGATCCACCCCCTGAGGGAGAGCCTGCGGGACCGGGCGAAGCAGTTCATCCCCATCCCCTTCCTCGGGGCCCTGCATTCGCCGGATTTGATCATCGAGAAGATCCTCGAAGTAATAGGAAAATAGGAATGCAGAGTTAAGGCTGAAGGTTAAGGTTCGAGGAAAGAATATCTTACCTTAGCCTCAAACCTGAGCCATAACCTTAGACCTTAACCTTGACCTTGACCTTGACCTTGAACTCAATTAACCTCGAACTTAACCTTTCTCTCCTGAAGGAAACGGAACTATGAAACACCCCATGCTGGAATATTTAAAGGAAAGCGGAGCCTACGGAGACCGGTTTCCCACCATTTTCTGCCCTGGCTGCGGCATCGGGCAGGCTTTGAATTACGCCCTGAATGCGGTCGACCGCATCGTCAAGAAAGACAAGATTCCCCGAGACCATTTCTGTTTCATCGCCGGAATCGGGTGCTCGGCCCGGGTGACTTCCCAGTATCTCGGGTTTGACTCCATCTGGTCCCTCCATGGAAGGGCACCGGCCGTGGCTACGGGCGCGCTCCTGGCCCGGCCGGAATTGAGAGCCATCGTCGTCACCGGAGACGGCGACGCGGCGGCTATCGGGGGGAACCATTTCATCCAGGTCTGCCGGCGCAACCTGGATATGACGGTCCTCTGCATGAATAACAATCTCTACGGAATGACGGGTGGCCAATCGTCCCCCACCACTTCCCGCGGAGTTCCTTCCACGACATCCCCCTATGGGAACGTGGAGAATACTTTCGATCTCTGCGAAATGGCCATCACTGCCGGGGCCAATTATGTGGCTCGGTGGACCACCGCCCACCCCCAGCAGTGCATCCAGGCCCTGGAGAAGGGAATCCGGAAGAAGGGATTGTCCTTCATCGAGATCATGGTCCAGTGCCCCACTCACTGGAAGCAGGAGCCGGCCAAGATGATGAAGAAGTACCGTTCCCAGGGAGTCCGTTTCTCCCCGGAGAAGAAGGAAGAAGCCTTGAAGAAGGACCAGTTCTGGGTGGGGGAATTCGTGGATCGGGATCGTCCGGAATGGCTGGAGACGTACCAGAAGATCATCGATCGATTTAAAGAAATAACGAAAACTGGAATATTGGAATAATGGAATAATGGGCATTAGGAAACGAGAACGATCAAAGCATTTTGTATTAGTTTTTCTCATTATTCCATCATTCCATTATTCCAATCTCTGAAACTTTCCCAATTCTATCTAGGTGGGGAGATTATGCCTAAACTTCACATAGAGGAAAAATATTGCAAGGGTTGCGGGATCTGCATCGAGTTCTGCCCGGCCAAGGTGCTGAAGCAATCCAAAAAGATGAACTCCAAGGGATATTTTCCGCCGGAGAGCAAAGAGATGGAGAAGTGCAAAAAGTGCGGCATGTGCTCGCTCCTCTGCCCGGACTTCGCCATCGTTGTGTCCGACTAAATCCATTCTCCGGCAGGGTTTTTTCCAAAAGAAATCCCTAAGCTTTCTTCCGCTAAGATTTCCCTTGACACCGCCATCTTTAATGATAAAAAGGAAATACCTCCGCTGGATGAAACCCCCGGCCGCGGTTCGGCCGGATGGTCTTTCCATCCTGCAGTGGTAGCAGATCTTTAAGGGAAACGAGGAAAAGCAGGGATGAAACGTGCCTGGCAGATTATGTCCTTGGTCTTTGTAGCCGCAGCGATCATTACCATCGTTAGCTCCTTTGGATATCCTTATAAAGACCGGCTGGGACCCGGGCCCGGTTTTTTCCCCGTATGGCTGAGCCTCATCACCGGAGGTCTTTCTCTCGCCTTGTTTGCCCAGGTGACCTGGTCCCGGAAGACCCCCTTCACCCCGGGGTCTCCCCTCCCGGAAGACCGTGCGGGAACGATCCGCATTTTCATCATTCTTGCGGCCCTGGTAGGGAGCCTGGCTTTCCTGGATCTCCTGGGATTCCGGATCACCCTCTTCCTATTCCTTATCTTCCTGCCTCTTGCCCTGGGAATGCGCAACTGGGTTATTGCTTTGATCTTTTCCCTCCTGGGGAGCTTCGGCGTTTTCCACGTCTTTTATTACTGGCTTAAGGTGCCTTTGCCCATGGGGGTTTTGGGGTTCTAGGGAGGAGACCTTGGAAACATTACAATACTGGATTCAAGGATTCACGGTAGCCACACAGCCCGTTAATTTGCTCTATGCCTTCATCGGATGCATCCTGGGCACCCTCATCGGCGTGCTGCCGGGACTGGGGCCGGCGGCCGGGACGGCGATTCTAATCCCCATCACCTTCAACCTGGATCCCATCGGGGCGATCATCATGCTGGCGGCCATTTATTACGGGGCCATGTACGGGGGCACCATCACCTCCGTGCTGGTGAATGTGCCCGGCGAAGCGGCCTCGGTGATCACCTGCCTGGACGGCTATCAAATGGCCAAACAGGGCCGGGCAGGTCCTGCCCTGGGGATCGCGGCCATCGGCTCCTTTATCGGGGGAACCTTTGCTACCATGGCCCTCATGGTCGTTTCCCTCCCCCTGGCCAACTTCGCCCTGCGTTTCGGCCCCCCCGAGGTATTTGCCCTTCTGGTCGTGGGCCTCTCCCTCGTGACCGGCCTCTCCGGCAGGTCGCTTCTGGCCGCCCTGATCATGACCATGTTCGGCCTGATGCTGGCCATGATCGGCATGGACCCGGTGCGGGGAGCTCCCCGCTTCACCCTGGGCATTCCCGCCGCTTTATGACGGCGTTGGCTTCATCCCCGTGGTCATGGGTCTTTTCGGCGTGGGAGAAATTCTGCTGAGCATGGAAGCCCCCGTGCTGGAGATCATCAAGACCAAGTTGACCGATCTCTGGCCCAAGCGGGAGGAATGGAGGGTTTCTGCCGGAGCCATCGGCCGGGGGACGGTCATCGGTTTCTTCCTGGGCCTCATCCCGGGTATCGGCGCCATTATTCCTACGTTCCTCGCCTACGTGGTAGAGAAGAAGGTGTCCAAGCATCCCGAGAAATTCGGCACCGGGGTCATCGAGGGGGTGGCTTCGCCCGAGACCGCCAATAACTCTTATGCCAATGGAGCCATGGTGCCCCTTCTCACTCTGGGAATTCCCGGGTCTCCCACTCTGGCGGTGATCATGGGCGCCTTCATCATCCACGGCCTGACTCCGGGTCCCTTTCTTTTCAAAGAGCGCCCCGACGTGGTCTGGGGTCTCATCGCCAGCCTCTACCTGGGCAACGTGATGCTCCTCGTCCTCAACCTCCCCCTGGTGGGGTTCTGGGCCAAGCTCCTGGAAATCAAGTACCAGTATCTCTACCCCGGGATATTACTCTTCTGCATCCTGGGCGCCTACAGCCTGAACCAGAGCGTGTTTGATGTGGGAGTCATGGTAGTTTTCGGCGTTCTGGGCTATATCTTCCGGAAGCTGGATTGGCCGCTGGCTCCGACGATCCTTGCTCTCATTTTGGGGCCGATGATGGAGAGGGCCTTGCGCACCTCCCTGGAAATGTCCGGGGGGGATTTGAGTATTCTTGTCACCCGGCCGATTTCCGCCGTTCTTCTGATCATCGCGGTTATCGTCCTGGCCAGCCCGGCGGTTCGGCTTTTTGGGAAGCGGGCCGGGAAGGATGAAGGAGGTTGATGGGCAATCGATGAATTCTCCGGGGCTTGGTTGCTGAAAAGGTAGAATTTTCCCAAAAATGGAGGTGCAAAATGAAAGGCGAAAATCTCCATCATTTTCATCGCCCTATTATTCACCGCCGTGGCGGCCAGCGGGTTCGCCGCGGAATATCCCACCGAGACCGATCACCCTCATGGTCCCCTGGGTGGCCGGGGGGGGAACAGACACGGGGGCCCGTATCCTGGCCGCTGTGGCGGAGAAGAAGATGGGCCAGCCCATCGTGGTGATCAACAAAGTCGGAGCCGGGTCCCAGGTGGGCTGCACCGAACTGGCCAGGGCCAAGGCCGACGGGTATTACCTTGGCTGCGTCAGCCTCCCCGCTCTCAATACCATCATCCTGGACCCGGAGCGCAAGGCGGTCTTCGGCATCGATTCTTTCCTCCCCATCATCAACCAGGTTCTGGACCCGGGCCTGATCTGGGTGAAGGCGGACAGTCCCTACAAGACCCTCAAGGATCTCCTCGAGGATGCCAAGAAACGGCCTCTGGCGGTTCGGGCCAGCACCACGGGGATCCTGGGGGACGACCACCTGGCCATTCTCATGATGGAAGAGGTTGCCGGAGTCCAGTTCCGGATTGTCCACTTCGAAGGGGGAGCCCAGCAGCTCACGGCGACTCTGGGCGGACAGGTTGACGTTTCCTTTGACAACGTGGGCAGCGTCATGACTCGGATTAGAGGGGGGCAGCTTCGCGGCCTGGCGGTCATGGACCCGGAAAGATCCAAATTTCTGCCCGATGTACCCACCACGGTGGAACTTGGCTTCCCCACGGTCATCTCCTCTTCGACCCGGGGAATCATGGGACCCAAGGGAGTCCCGGCTCCGGTTGTAAAAAAGATCCAGGAAGTCTTTCTGGACGCCATGAAAAACCCGGAACACATGGAAAAAATGGACAAGGCCGGCCTGGCGGTGAAGCCCATCATGGGCGAGGAATACATCAAGTACTTCCGCAACCTCCAGGAAAGGTGTAAATCCCTCGTAGATGCGGCCCGCAAAGCCAGGTAGGGGGAAGGAGGAACGATGAAAAAAAGAGATTTCTTACCGATGGTCGCGTTGTTTTTGGCGGTTTTTCTTGTCTCTCCGGCGTACCCGCAGGGGTATCCCGCTAAGCCCGTTTCCGTTATCGTCGCCTATGCCGCCGGCGGAGAGACCGATATCGGGGCCCGGATCGTGGCCTCCATTGCCGAAAAAGACCTGGGCCAGCCGCTCGTGATCATCAACAAGGGAGGGGCCGGAGGACAGCTGGGATGGACCGAATTGGCCAAGCAGAAGCCCGACGGGTATGCCATCGGCTTCGTCAACCCCCCGGCCTTGAACAGGCATCATCCTGGACCCCGAGCGGAAAGCCACCTTTACCCTCGACCATTTTGTCCCCATCATCAACCAGGTGGTCGACCCGGTCTGCCTTTACGTAAAACCGGAAAGCCCTTACAAGAGCTTCAAAGACCTGCTGGAGGACGCCAGGAAACGTCCCGCGAAGATCACGGTCACCACCACGGGTATCTTCAGCAACGAGCACCTGGGCATCCTTTTGTTGCAGGACGCCGCCAAGGTCAAGTTCCGAATCGTCCATTTCGACGGGAGCGCCCAAATCAACACCGCCCTCATGGGAGGGCAGGTCGATGTGGCCGTGGATAACGTGGGGGGGCCCTGGACAGCCCGGGTGAAGGGCGGGCAGGTCCGTCCCCTGATCGTGATGGACAAGGAGAGGTCCAAGTTCCGCCCGGATGTTCCCACCACGGTCGAGCAGGGATACCCCAACGTCATCATGTCTTCCAGCCGGGGCATCGTGGGTCCCAAGGGCATTCCCGACCCCATCCTCAAAAAGCTCCAGGCGGTTTTCAAGAAGGCCATGGAAGATCCCCAGCACATGGAAAAGATGGACAAGGTGGGACTGGCCGTCAAAATCATGGTGGGGGATGAATACGTCAAATACATGAATGAGCTCCATCAAACGACCCGGAAGCTGATGGAGCTGGGCCGCAAGGCCGATTAGGAAAGCGAACCCCCAAGGTTCTTTCCATTTCAGATGTAAGGGGAAGTTTCCCCGTATCATGGAAGCCGAAAAAAAGGAGGAAGCGGCATGAAAAGGAGAATGATGTTTAGTTTGCTGTCAGGATGTCTTTGCTGTTGTTCGGGGCGTTCGCCTTCGCCCAGGATTATCCCACCAAGCCGATCACGATCCAGATTCCCTACCCGGCAGGGGGAAGTTCAGATGTGGGAGCCCGGATCGTGGCGAGCATCGCGGAGAAACAACTCAGTCAGCCCATCGTCGTCGTGAATAAACCCGGGGCCGGCGGACAGGTGGGCTGGACGGAACTCGCCAGGCAGAAGCCTGACGGGTATTACCTGGGCGGAATCAACCTCCCCCACCTTCTCTGCGCCGCCCTGGACCCGGAGCGAAAAGCGGTCTTTAAGGCCGAAGACATCGTCCCCATCATCAGCCAGGCCCTCGACCCCACCACCATCTCGGTCAGGCCGGACAGCCCCTGGAAAAACGTGAAGGACCTCATCGATGAAGCCAAAAAGAAGCCCGGCCAGATCTCCGCCGGAATCGTGGGTTACCTCCAGGACGACGAGATCGGCTACCTCCAGTTTGCCGATGCTGCGGGGATTAAGCTGCGGATGGTCTATTTCGACGGCGCCGCTCCGGCCATCACCGCCCTTCTGGGAAAACATGTGGATGTCCTTTTCTGCACCGTGGCCGATAATTACAGCCAGTGGAAATCAGGCCGGATCCGCATGCTGGTGATCATGGATAAGGAAAGAACCAAGTTCTATCCCGATTTGCCCACCACGGCTGAGGTGGGATTGCCCACGGTTCTCTCCGCCTCCACCCGGGGCATTGCCGGGCCGAAAGGAATTCCCGCCCCGATTATAGAAGAAGCTCGAGGAGATCTTCAAGAAAGCCATGATGACCAAAGAACACATGGACAAGCTGGAAAACGCCGGCATGCCGGTCAAGATCATGTTGGCCGAGGAATTCGGCAAGTATTACTGGGAAAGCTACAAAGTGGCCAAGAAATGGGTGGAGTACGTCCGCAAGAAATAGGCGGATTTAGGTCCAAAGACGGTAAACAACTGTAGGGGCGATTCAGCCCTCGGCCTGAGCTCGGGCCGATAGGCGAATCGCCCCTACTTGTTTGAGGCACATAAATTAGGGGAGGAATTAGAACAGCTTGAACCGCCCGTCGAATTCCGGCTGGACCGTAACCTGAGTGAAGACGCGGTCCTGTTCCTCCCGGATGGCGGCCATCATCCAGACAAAGGTGGTCACCGTTCCCGGGGCGGCCACATTATAGTGATAGCCCTTCTTGATGGCCACCGCATCCCCTTCCCGGACCATGGCCACGATCTCGGGATTCTGGAAATCCCAGTAATTCAGATGGATGGCAAAATTGGGGTCCGGCAGGTCCACATACAGGTAAATCTCCTCCTTGGCCCCCGAGTGGTCATGGGGAGGCCAGCTGGTCCAGTTGCCCTCCTTGCTCATGGTGACTCCGGCCAGGAGCCTGCCTGCTTTCGTATTGGCCTCGCCGATTAGGGTGTGAATGGTCCGGGAATAAGGCTCGAAGCCCGCCCGGTTGACCAGCTTGGGATTCTTCAGGACCTCGTCGAAGGAAACAAATTGCACCCCGTAATCTTTGGATGCCGGGGCCGCGCACTCGGCCAGGTCGAAGAATTCCTTCGGGGTAATCCGGCACCGGGCCTGGATGGGGAGGTACAGGGCGTCATACTTTTTCATTTCGAAGCTCCGCCCGTTTACCTCTACGCTTCCCTCCCCCCGAAGGCAGATCAGCCCGATCTCCTCTTTCCCGGTCTCGAGAGAGACCGGGTTCTCACCCCCTTTCAGGACAATCCGTCCGTACCTCAGAAACTGAAGCCCGGTGTTCTTCTCATCAATCCATCTTCTCCTGCCTCTCACCTGATGGGTCTGTCTGAAACAGCCAGGAAAGGCTCATGGTTTTTCCTCCGAATCGCGAGTGGTTGGATGTTGCCAGATTCAATTCCTTTTCCTGAATGAACTTCCGAAGGTCCCGAATCGTGTACCCAATGATGATGGCGCCGGAAAGAGGCATGACCATATACCAGAGATACCTGGGGAGCTCCAGAATGGGAGACCGATCCGTCGCTTTATAGGAAACCCACCCCCCCTGGTAGGTGAAGACCAGGAAAAACCCGAGAGCCAGAAGGGCCAGGCCGATTTCCAGCCTCAGGCCTGCTTTTGAATTCCCCAGTTTGGTGGGAAGGAGGTCCACCCGGAAGTGGCTACGGTCCCTCCAGAGAGCGGCCGCCCCCAGGAAAACCAGCCAGGCGAAGGCCAGCTCGATGATCTCATCCGCCCATCCCATGGAGGCGAAGGGAAGAAAACGGACGACGACCCCGGCGGCTACAAAAATCACCAGCGCCACCATCATGGCGATGGAGCCGCTCCGCAGAAAGAGGGCGATGAATCGGTCAGCCCGCTCCCAAAAACCTCGGCTCATGTCATCTTCCTTTTGATCTTTTTCATAACTCTCCGGAGAAAATTAGTTCGGATTTCGGGAAAAAATAACATTCTAGGCACTCCGAACTCTTAGGCACTTTAGGCACTTTCTTTATCTCGCCGCCCCCATGACCAGATTCGGAACCCAGGTCACCAGTCCGGGGATGTAGGTGATGAGGCCCAGGGAAATCATGATGGCCACGATATACCACTTGAGCTCGTCGGCCAATTCCCAAAGCGGAATTTTCGCCACGCTCGAAACCGCGTACAGAACCATCCCCACCGGCGGGGTCAACAGCCCGACCATCAGGTTCAGAGTCATGACTACGCCGAAATGGACCGGATCGATTCCGACCTTGTTGATCAGAGGCATGAAAATGGGAATGGTCAGGATCATGATGGAGATCCCCTCCATGAAACAGCCCAGGACGAGCAGAATGACATTCAGGATTAAAAGGATGACCCAGGGATTATGACTCAGGGCCATGAGTCCCTGGATCACCGCCTCCGGAACCCTCTGGTGGATCAGAAGCCATCCGAAAATTCCCGCTGCGGAGATGATGAAAAGAACCCGGACCGTGTGCTCGATGCTCTCCCACAGAATTCGGGGAAGATCCCGCAGGGTGATTTCCTTGTAGATCACCAGGGTGACCAGGAGGGCGTAGAGGACCGCCACCACCGAAGCCTCGGTGGGAGTGAAGATGCCGATCAAAATCCCCCCGATGATGATCACCGGGCAGAGGAGGGCCGACCAGGCGCTGATCAGGCTGACGAAAGAATTCCTTCAGCGTTGCTCTCTTTTCCCGCGGGTATCCCCTCCGGTCGGAGATGATGTACACCGTGATCATCATGGCGATCCCCATGATGAGGCCGGGGAGGAAACCGCCCAGGAAGAGACGCCCCACCGAGGTGCCGGTCAGGCTCCCGAAGATCACGAAGGGGATGCTCGGGGGAATGATCGGGCCGATGGTCGAGGAGGCGGCGGTGACCGCCGCGCTGAAACGCCGGGAGAATCCCGCCTTGGTCATGGCTTCCAGTTCCACCATTCCGATTCCCGCGGCGTCGGCCACGGCCGCCCCGGACATCCCGGCGAAGATCATGCTGTTGACCACGTTCACATGGCCCAGGCCGCCCTTGATGTGGCCGACCATGTTCTGGGCCAGGCGGAAGATCCGCTGGGTCATGCCGCCGGTGTTCATCAGGTTGCCGACCAGGATGAAAAAGGGAATGGCCAGGAGGGGAAAACCCGTGGTGCTGGAGTACATCCTCGCCGGGATCATGGACAGGGTGTCGATCTCCCCCAGCACCACGAAGAAGATCACCGCGGTGAGCCCCATGGAGACCGCGATGGGCAGGCCGATCATGATCAGGCCCACGAGCACGGCAAAGATCGCTGCCGTCATCATTGGTTGAAAACCCCTCCTGAAGATGCCGAAGGAGCGCTGCGCCTTAGAGCGTCACGCTTGCAGCGTACTCGGACCTTCGCCCTTGAGGAGCGGAGCTTGGGCTCCCTTGAGGCAAAAGATGTTGCGTTGCCTAAAGCGAAGCGCTCCTTAATCTGCGCCTCCGGCGCGGCGGTCTATTTCTTTCTGGCGTCTTCCACGAACTTCATGAAGGTCTTGACGTTGTCTTCTCCGGCATACTTGCCGATCCTCTCGTAAGCCGGCTTCATGGCCGCCCGGAAGGGCGCGAGGTTCGGACGGGTAACCTTCACCCCCGCCTTTTCCATCTTGGAGATCTGATCCGCCTCCTCGGCCATGATCGCCCTGCGCATCAAGGCCCCCGCCGACTTTGCTCTCTTCCTGGAAGATTTTCTTCTGCTCCGGCTGTCAGTTTGGCCCAGGACTTGACGCTGACCACGTGGACCATGTTGTTGTACACATGACCGGTGATGGCCAGGTTTTTCTGGACCTCATAGAATTTATTGTGGTAGATCACGGCGATGGGGTTTTCCTGGGCGTCCACCACCCCCTGGGAAAGGGCCATGTACAATTCCGGGAAGGCGATCTTGGTGACGATGCCCCCTAAGGCCTCCATGGCCGCCTGGAGCTGAATCTCCGGCGGGGTGCGGATCTTCAAACCCTTGACATCTTCCGGTTTTAGGATGGGCCGCTTGCTGTTGGTGAGGTTGCGGAACCCCCATTCCCAGTTGGAGAGGACGATGAATCCTTCCTTTTCCGCCGGGGGCGCCAGCCAGTTCATGGACGGTCCGTCCAGTGTCCGGTGGGCATGGTCGTAGCCATCGTACACGAAGGGAAGCATGACCACGGAAAACGCCTTCACGTACTTGTCCAGAGCTCCCTGGGTGGGAAGGCTCATGTCGATGGAGCCCAGCCTCACCTGCTCCGCTTGTTCCGGGGGCGATCCCAGCTGGTTGGCCGGATAGATGGCGATCTTCACCTGCCCTTTGGTCCTCTCTTCCACCTTGGCCGCAAACTGCTTGGCCGCCACGTTTCCCGGATGGGTCTCCTCGGCGTAATGGGCAAACCTCATCTGGAGGACCTGCGCCTCGGACCCCTGGATCAGGCCCAGGAGAAACAGGACGGCCAGACAGCTGATCCCGATCACTCGATAAAACGTTTTCATGGCTACCTCCTTTGGTTGGGATTTAGGAATTTTATGGACCGCACCGATGACCTTATTTCCTGTGTTTTTTCATCAATTCTAAATAGTCCTCCCGCGGCGGGGAAAAGATATCGATCCCTTTGAAGCCTGTGGGGGTGCGGCCTCCGTGTTCGGCGTTGGGAGGATGGACGCACACGTCTCCAGCCTTCATCACAAAAGTCTCTCCCTCCACCACATGCTCCTCGGACCCCTCCAGGATGATCAGAATTTGCTCCGCGGGATGGCGGTGGAGGGCAAAGGTGGCCCCCGGGGGCTGTTCGATAAAACTGAGGAGGATGTTCTTCCCCGCCAGGAACCGGGTGGAGACTTTGTCCGTCAGGGGGACCAGAGGGATATCCCGGATGGAAAAATAATACTTCGATTTTTTCTCGGCCATCTATGGCTCCTTTCTCCGACCGTATTTTTTCTCCGCCATTTCCTCAAGGCCTCCCAGATAACCCAACCGGCTCGAGATCTGGGAGGCTGCGTTTCGAACTTCCTTCACCACCCGGCGCTCCAGAGAGGTTCCGATTTTTTTCTGCGGCCCGGACACGCTGAGGGCCGCAATCACCTTGCCCAGATGATCCCGGATGGGGGCGGCAATGCACTCCACATCTTCCTCGACCTCCCGCTGGTCCAGCGCATACCCCCGCCGCTGGACCTGATTCAGTTCCCGGGTCAATTTCTTCTTCGAGGTGATGGTGCGCGGGGTGAAAGGCCTGGAACCGAACCTGGTCCATCATCCCAAGGCGCTCTTCCGCCGGGAGAAAAGCGAGCAGCACTTTTCCCAGGGCGGTGCAATGAACGGGACCCCGCTGCCCGATCTTGGAAATGACCCCCAGGCTCCGGGGAGAATCCACCTTGTCTAAGTAAAGAATCTCGGTTCCGCTGAGAATCGCCAGGTGGACGGTCTCCTGGACCTTTACGGATAGAGCATCCATGAACGGTTTGGCCGCCCGGGCCAAATCGACCCCTCGCAGATAGGCGCTTCCAATCTCAAAAGCGCCCAGCCCCAAAGCGTATTCACCCGTCTTCTCATCCTTTTCCACGAACCCGCATTTCTCCAGGGATAACAGAATGCGGTACGTGGTGGACCGGTCCAGGTGAAGACGCCTGGCCACCCCGCTGATTTTAAAGCTGGCCCGCTCCGTGGAGAGGCATTTTAAGATGCCGCCCGCCCGGAGAATGGAATTGATCAGGTATCGCTCATTCAT
Organism: uncultured delta proteobacterium; assembly: GCA_963802665.1. Lineage (GTDB taxonomy): Bacteria > Desulfobacterota > SM23-61 > SM23-61 > SM23-61 > SM23-61. The sequence continues at coordinate 277,184 of CAWDJO010000008.1, forward strand.
GGGAGTGTTTCATTATTACAACAAGCGTGTAAATAGCAAAACAGCGGAAATTTGTCAACTCAAAAATGTCCCTTCCTGCAGGATGACTCTATTTTCTCCCGAATTCGGATTAGTCCGCAGGCCCGAGGAAATAGGGGGCGGAAAATCCTGCTATCCGATTTCCCCCCGAGGGGAAACCCCCTGGATAACCGTTTTTGCAGGAGAATCTCTTGAAGTTTTGGAGGACGACTGCCGATGAATTGGGCATAACGGACTTTCCCAAAAACAATCTATCTCATTGAAATGATTAAAATAATCAATTACCTCTGCCAGCAGCCGAAGACCGACCTCATGGGGGTGGGGATCGTCTCCGTCATCCTGATTGGTTATGCCAACCACCATGCCGGACTGGAGATTTCAGCCTCCATTTTTTATTTGTTGCCGGTAGCGCTCGCAAGCTGGTGCGCCGGAAGGAGAGAGGGCGGATTTATCGCTTTGGCCAGTTCGGTCGCCTGGTATGTGGCCGATTGGTACGCAGGGCGAGAGTATTCTCACCCCCTCATCCATTACTGGAACATGATGGTGATGTTTGGGTTTTTCTTCATCATGAGTTTTACTCTCTCCGGATTAAAAGAGGCCCTGGAGGAAGAGAAGAAACTAGCCCGAGCGGATTCTTTGACCGGAGTCGCCAATCCCCGATATTTTAGCGAGCTGGCCGCCCGGGAAATCGCGCGCTGCCGCCGCTACCAGCATCCCCTGACCCTTATCTACACGGATTGCGATAATTTCAAGGCCGTGAATGATCAATTCGGGCATCAGGGCGGAAATCAGCTCCTTCGGCTGGTGGCCGCCGCCCTTCGGAACAATACCCGGACCACCGATATTGTGGCCCGCATGGGGGGGGATGAGTTTGCCGTCCTCATGCCGGAGACCGGGGAGCAGCTTGTTCCCAAGGCGCTTGAACGTCTTCGAACCCGGTTGGTAGAGGCTTTGCAGGAAGGCGGGTTTCCGGTCACTCTGAGCATGGGAGCGGCCGTCTATCTCTTTCCGCCGGAGTCCATAGACGAGGTCATCCGGAGCGCCGACCGCCTCATGTTCCTTGCTAAAAATCAGGGGAAAAACAGGATCCAATACCAGGTCTTTGACCTTCCCCCGATCGATGCTCGCTCCACTCCTAGCGGAGGCCCTCGATCAGCGTCCGAACCGTCGCCAGCCGTTTCCTTTCTTCCCTCAGGGCCCGATGAGCTTCTTCCAGGGTCACCTCCGAAAACCGCAATTTCTCCCCTGGCATGACCTGGGCCAGTCCATCGAGATCTGCCGAGATCACATTGGCGACCTTGGTGTATCCCCCCGAAACCTGAGCATCCCACAGCATGATGATGGGCAGACCGTCTCCGGGGACCTGAACGGCACCGCGGGCGATGGCCTCGGATATGATGTCTGCCCCCTGGGTATGCTCGATTTTCGGTCCTTCCAGCCGATAACCCATCCGGTCTGACTGGGGGCTCACCGTGTATTCCGAGGAGAGAAAGGTCTCTACTCCCCGGGTTGAGAAGCGGTCCTGCTGGGGGCCGAGAACGACCCGGAGGGGGGTCCGGCATGAAAAATTCGGGATGAGATCCACCGGGAGGGAGGTATGATAAGGAGTCTGAACCCCGCTCTTTTCCGTCTCCAGGATTTCGCCTGCCTTTAGAGGATTCCCCATCAGCCCCCGTGCGAAGACCGACCGGCTGCCCAAAAATTGGGGACCCGCAAAGCCTCCCCGGACAGCCAGAAAAGCCCGGAATCCTCCCTTCCGTCCGCTAAAGGAGATCCGGTCTCCATTTTTGATCGGCACCGTTTGCCACATGGGAAGGGGTTCTTTGTTCACCCCCGGCGAGAGATCCCCGCCGGTAACGGCGATCACCAGATCCTCCAGGGCCAGGAGCTCCAGCCGGAAGAGTGTGGTTTCCAGAACCGTTGCCTCCGGGGGATTCCCCGCCAGAAGGTTTGCCACCCGGGCGGAAAAACGGTCGGCTGCTCCGGAGGCGGGAATCCCGTATTTCATGGAACCGGGCCGACCCAAATCCTGAAGGGTCGTGTAAACCCCGGGGTTGATCACCTCGAAGGCTCTCATAGGAAATCCTCCGCCTGCCTTCCCCTGGCCTGCAGAGCCTCTTCTTCGGAAACCGGGGGGAACAGAACTTCATCTCCGGCGGCAAAAGGAATGGGCGGGAAGGTCCGGGGATCGTACAGGATCACGAAGGTTCTCCCGATGTAGTTGAACCCCGAAGGCTGATCCGTGGCGATGGCGTTGGCCTGCCCTCCGGCAAATCCAACCGAACCTCCCGGCACCCATGTTCGGGGCGTGGCCAGGCGGGGAACACGGAGTTTTTCCGGGAGGCCCCCCAGGTACGCCAGCCCGCAGATGAAACCGATGAAGTAGACCAGGAAGCGGGCCCGCGAAAATTCCCGGGTTACTTCCTCCGGAGAAAGATGGAGGATCTGAGAAACGCGCTCCAAGTCCGGCCCGTGGGGCCCTCCGTACACGGTAGGCAGCCGGAAAACACGCCTGGGCGGAAGGTCGATACGGCCTGCCCGATCCAGGCATCCCTGGATCCTATCCACCAGAACGGGATATTCAATCTGCAGGGGATCGTAGGTCACCATCAGAGTCCGGTAGGCCGGCAGGACTTCCTGAACTCCGGGGAATCGATCGGATTCAATCGTCAGGGCCAGAGCCCGTACCGCACGGTTCACTCCCGGGTCGATGCGGTTTTCGAACTCGACCAGCACGGCGCTGTCGCCGGAGGGTTTGATCTTTGGCCAATCCTCCATTTATTTCTCCATTTTATGTTGGACGCAGATGAACGCGGATAAAAAAATGCCTTAAATTCGAAATGCCTAAAATGCCTAAAATTGTCAAGAGCGAAAAACAGCGTTTTATCGCCTTTGACTCCGAACTCAAAACTCCGAACTTTTTCGGACGCGGATGAACACGGATAAACACGGATCATTCCTGACCAAAAAAAGAAACGGAAAGATAGTCATATATCTCTGCAAAACCCCGGCCCATAAGGCTGATTTTTGCATCCAGGCAATCCCAGAAATCCCCCCTTTGCCCCCCTTTTCTAAAGGGGGGTTGGGGGGATTTCAGAGACCCGTTTCCCAACCAAATATTCTTTAAAAAATTTAGAGAGCTTGCAACTTAATAGTGCAGATCAACACAGACCCATTGGAAGCTCAGGCTGCAGAAGCCAGAATTCAGCAGGCAAAATGAGACCGGAGATGAAAACGAGGCCCTATGGGTTCGGACGGACGAGGACCTTCACGTACTTATCGGGTTCCCTTTCCAGGTGTTCTACACCCTCGTGGAAACGTGTCAGCGGGATGACTTCGCTGATGATCGGTTTCACCCGGATCTTCTTGGTCTGCAGGAGGCGGATGGCCAGGGGAAAGTCCTTCAGGAAGTAGGTGCGGGAACCGATGACCCGGAGCTCTTTGGCAAAGATGGGCTGGTAGGGAACTCCCAGGCCTTCGATGTGGGGCAGGGCGACCAGGACCAGGGTTCCGTCGGGCCGGAGCATGGCCTGGCTGTCCTCCAGGGTTCTCTTAAATCCCACCACATCGAATACCACATCCACCAGGCCTATCTCATCTTTGACATAGGCCAGGAGGTCGTGCTCCATGGGATTGCAGGTGAGTTTAAATCCCAGGATTTGGGCGATTTTTCTTCTTTCCGCGATGGGCTCGGAGACTACGATCTTGGAGGCGCCAAAGGCCCGGGCCGCCTGGGCCGTGAGAAGGCCGATGGTGCCCCCCCCGACGACCACAACCCGGTCTCCCCTTTTGACCCCCCCTCTTTGTATGGCATGGACCGCCACGGCCGTCGGCTCCACCATGGCTCCTTCTTCGTCTTTCATCGTTTTGGGGAGTTTGATGACCCGCTCCCGGGGAACCACCAGTTTTTCGCAGAAACATCCCCCCGGCAGCCTCACCCCGACGAACTTGAACTCCGGGCAGTGAACCAGCCTCCCCTCCTTGCAGGCCGGGCATTTGCCACAGCCCACCTCGGGAAAGACCGTCACCTTCTCCCCTTTTCTCAACCCGGAATTCTTGGGGGCCCGGAGGACCTCTCCCATGTACTCATGCCCCGGAACGAGAGGATAGGCGGCAAAAGGGTTCCGTCCCCTCAGTAAGTGGACATCTGAACCGCAGATCCCGGCCATGCGAACTTTGATCAGCACATCCTTCTTGCCGGGGACTGGGTCGTTTAACTCCTGAAGCGAAAACTGATTCGGACCGGTGAGATAGATGCCCTTCATTCTGCCCTCCCCTTTTTAATAGGCCAGCCAACCCCCGTCGATCACCAACGTCTGCCCGGTAACATGATTGGATGCCTCGGAAACCAAGTAAAGAGCGATTCCTCCCAACTCCTCAGGATTTCCCCCGCGCCGCATGGGAATGCGGCCGACGATCTCCGTGTACCCATCCTTATTTTTCCACAGAACTTCACGACTTAATCGCCGGATATAATACACTGAAATATGAAGAATGTACAAGAAAACTCGCGATTCCCCCCAAAAAAACCTAGTGCAGAGAGCAAAGGGCATCGGGGGGAAGAAGAAATGGAACCCCATGGGAACGAATCCTGGAGGCGGGCCGGTCACCTACCCCTCGAAAAAGATATTTTGTTTCAAGACCTTAAACATGGTATCCTAAGTCGGATGGCCTGCTTCCTGCCCTCCGTTAAAGATTCCCGGTGGGAAACTCCATAGATGGATAAAAAGACAACTCCCCTCTTTTACGGCTGGTACATCGCCCTGGTGGGGGCAACCGCCTATGCACTCGGGTACGGCTCCCGCTTTTCTTTTTCGGTCATCTTCCCTTCCCTGCTGGAAGAATTTAAATGGTCCCGGGACCTCACCGCCACCATGTTTTCCGTGCACCTCCTCATTTACGGAATCGCGGCTCCCATTACGGGGTTCCTGGTGGACCGCACGGGGCCGAGGAAAACGATGGTCCTGGGCACGATCCTCCTGTCCCTGGGACTCATCCTCTCCCGCTGGGGAAACCAGCTCTGGTATTTCTGGATCACCTTCGGCCTGATATCCGGGGCCGGCCTCTGCATGATTGGAGCGGTCCCCTTCACCACGGTCCTTCGCAACTGGTTCGAAAAAAAGCGGGGCCTGGCCTTCTCCCTGCTCTTTCTGGGCTCAGGGGGAGCCTTCGGCTGCTACCCGGTCGTTGCCTGGCTGATCGACACCACCGGGTGGCGCAACACCTACCTGATTGAAGGACTGGTCGTGGGGGGGGTCATGATTCCCCTCGTCCTGTTCGTCGTCCGCTACCATCCCCGCGACATGGGCCTTTTCCGCGACGGGCTTCCGGAATCGCAGGAAGGGCGGACCTCTTCGGGGAAGGGCACGCTGCGGGTGGTGGACCCGGCCTGGGCGGCCATAGACTGGACTCTGTCGAAAGCCGTACGAACCAGCCGCTTCTGGCTCATTTGCCTGACAACCTTCTCTCTCTGGGGAATCAATCAGAATATCCTTCTGGCCCATCAGGTGGCTTTTGCCATCGACATGGGGTACTCCAAGCTTTACGCCGCTTCCGTTCTTTCCCTGTTCGGTCTCACCTATGCCATCGGCTCCCTGGGAAGCCTGATCTCCGATCGGATCGGGCGGGAAGTGACCATCACGCTCGCCACGGCCATCGGAATCTCCGGGATGATCGTCCTGATGTTCATTCGCGACGCTTCCCAGCCCTGGATGCTCTACTACTTTTCCATCTCCCTGGGAGTCGCCAACGGCCTCTGCTCCCCCACGATCGCCGCTGCGTTGACCGATATTTTCCAGGGCCCCCGGGTGGGGCCCATCGTGGGAGCGGTCTGGTTCGCTTTTGCCGTGGGGGGCACCATCGGCCCCTGGCTGGGAGGGTGGCTTTTCGAGATGACCGGGGATTACTTCCTGGCCTTCCTGGTGGCGACGGTTCTGTTTGCGGTGGCCGGCGCGGCCATCTGGCTGGCCGCGCCGCGAAAGGTGAGACGGGTTTCCTGAGGGAGCGGGGAAGACGGCGCCATCCTCCCCGCATTTCCGATGGGGGGCTTTACTTCTTCAGCTTCTGGAAAATCTCTCCGAGGGTCCCGAGCGATCCAGCCCGGCCCGGCTTCTTCAGAAACTTCTCGTAATCGCCCCGGTCCTCCCTGTCCTTGATGGACTTCTGCGAAAGCCGAATCCTGTTGCCCTCCTCGACGGCGATGATCTCCACGATAATTTCCATCCCGGGGGGCAGCTTTTTCTTCACGTCAGACCGGTCCGGTTCGAGGAGTTCCTCCAGGGGAAGCAGCCCCCTCATTCTCATCCCGAGCTGGGGGAGCCTCACGAAGAGACCGTAATTTTTCTGGTCCTCAACAATTCCTCTCAGAACCTGTCCGACCTCGAGACGGGCTTCTGCTTCTCCTTCCCCCGCCGTCTGGAAGGTCGTTGCGTCCTTGATGGACAGGGAGATCTTCCGGTTGGGCTCATCGATCTTGAGGACTCGAACCTGAACCGGCTCTCCCACGTTCAACACCCGGCTGGGGTGGGACACTTTTTCATAGCTGATTTCGGATCTGTGGACCAGGCCGTCCAATCCCGGGGCCACTTCCACAAAGGCGCCGAAATCAGCCAGGCGGGACACCTTGCCGGGAATCACGTCCCCTTCCTGAAAGGGCACCCCCACGTCCCAGGGATCCGGTTCCAGGACCTTCATGGAAAGAGAAATCTTCTGGCGGCCTTTTTTGTCCGGCTCCATCCTGAGAATTTTCACTCTCACCGTCTGACCGGGCTGGAGGACTTCCGAAGGATGGGCAATGCGGGCGCGGGATATTTCCGAGACATGGACCATCCCCTCGACCCCCCCGAGGTCCACGAAGGCGCCGAAGTCGGTCAGCTTGGTCACCTGGCCCTCGAGCTCGAGGTCCGGCCTGAGGGCGGCCAGGGTCTCCTGGAGCTTTTTCTCCTGCTCCTCCTGCAGGAGCACGCGGCGGGAAACAATGATATTCTTCCCTCTCTCCTTGATCTCCATGATCCGGAACTGGTACCGGGCGCCCACGTGCTCCTCGGGCTTTTCGCAGTACCGGAGCTCCATCTGGCTGATCGGGCAGAAAGCCCGCAGGGCGGAGATCTCAACTTCAAACCCGCCCTTGTTGACCGCCGCGACTCTCCCTTCCACCGGGATCTGATTCCGGAAGGCATCCCGCAAAATCTCCACCGCCTCGGCCCCCCGGGCCTTGATGGCCTTGCTCAGGTGGATCCCCCCCCGGACCGAGGCCACTCGCAGTTCGACCTCATCTCCTTCCTGGATCGTCAGGCCCCCGTTCTTATCCTTGAATTCCTGGGCCTCCGCAGTTCCTTCGCTCTTGCCCCCCAGGTCGATGAAAACCGTATCCGGGCTGATCTTCACCACCGCGCCCTTCACCCGGTCTCCTGGTGAAAAACGGCCGTAAGGCGTCTGGGAGCTCTGCTCGAAAAGTTCGGCAAAACTGCCCTCTTCTTCGCCGTCTATCTTTTCCGTTTCTTCTTCGGTATCGATCTCTTCTATTTCTTTTCCGACCATTCCCGGTTCCTCAGAAAGAAAGTGTTCGCGGCCCCACACCTTTTTGATTAGCATACCACAAGATGTTTGAAACTCAATATTTTTCCGGTTTTCCCTGATCTTTTACCCAATAACCAGTAACCAGCAACCAGTTACTATTAACCAATAACGAATAACGCCTTTTCATTTTTCTCCTGCCTCGAGCGAAGCGCTCCTCGAGTCACACCCTTGGGGTGACGCTCCTCAAGACCCGAAGGGCCGGTCTGGTTTTATTCCGCATTCCCCATTCCGAATTCCGCATTCGTAAGGGCTTGCATTTTCCCTTCGGATTTAATAAAAAGAGAGCGGGACAAGAGCGCCCATGAGATTTTTCCCAATCCGTCTTTGACGAAAGGGTTCCATGGAAAAGAGAGAAAACCACTTTTTGGAAAAATTTCTCCATCCGGAGAGCGTGGCCATCGTGGGGGCCTCGAGGAATCCCATGCGCCCCAACCACAACCTGGTGGCCAACCTGGTTCGGCTCGGGTTTCAGGGGAAAGTGTACCCGGTAAACCCGGAAACGGATGAGATTGCCGGAGTGAAGGCCTATCCTGACCTGAAGAGCATCGAAGGGCCCATCGACCTGGCGGTGATCGCGGTTCCCTACAACCTCGCCCCGGGCCTTCTTCAGGAAGCCATCGCCAGGGGAATCAAACGGTTTACGATCGTGGCCGGGGGGTTTTCCGAAACCGGGGAAGAAGGAAAGAAGGTCCAGAAGGAAATGGCCCTCCTTCTCAGGCAAAACGGGGCCCGGGCCATCGGGCCCAATGCCTTGAGCCCCATAAACGCTCATACCCATTTCGCCGTCAGCTTCTTTCCCATTCCGAGATTAAACGCCGGAGGGCTCTCTTTCATCTTCCAATCCGGCCTTTACGAACCCCGCCTGGATTGGCTTTTTACCGACTTCAACCTCCATCTCGCCAAGCTCATCGACCTGGGAAATAAAATGGACTTGAACGAGGTCGATGCTCTTTCCTACCTGTCCCAGGACCCGGAAACCCGGGTCATCGGGATTCACCTGGAGAGCATTGAAGGAGAGGGAAGAGAATTCCTGCGGCTGATCCGGGAAGCATCGCGGAGCAAGCATGTGGTCGTGCTCAAGTCCGGTCGTACCGAGGCGGGAGCCCAGATGGCGGCCTCCCACACGGGGGTGATCGTCCGGGGAAATGACCTGGTGTTCGACGCCGCCCTCAAACAGGCCGGCGCCATCCGGGCCCAGAATATCGAAGATTTTTTCGATCTCAGCCCGGGCCCTGGAGCGATTCGGCCCCTACCGGCTCCGAGGGACCCGCCTGGCGGTCGCCACCCTGCCCGGCGGGGAGGCCGTGGTGGTGACCGACCTGTGTCATCAATCCGGTTTTTCCCTACCTCCTCTCCATGAAAAGACCCGGGAAAAGTTGAAGCCGGTTTTTCCTCCCTGGGACATCTCCGGCAATCCTTTCGACCTGGGAGTCACCCTCCAGTTCCACGACCCCCGGAAGGTTTACTCCACTCTTCTCGAGGCGCTGGCGCTAGACCCGAATGTGGACGCCCTGGCCATCCAGCTTCCCCCCCGGATTTTAAACGCCCCGAGGGAGTTTTTCCAGCCCTTCATTCAGCCCCTGAAAGCGCAAAAGCCGATCGCTCTCTGGCTCCCCGGGTTCCCCTCGGGAAGGGATGAGACTCTCCGGTGGCTGGAGGACCAGCATGTACCGGTCTTCCCCTCACCGGAAAAAGCGCTGAAGGCCCTTTTCGCGCTGCAACGTTCAAGTTTGTGGAAGATCCATGCCTCTCCGCCAGAGCCGGGGTTTTCCCAAAATGAAATGATATAGAATATGGAGGTCCGGGATCGGGGGGAAATATGACGAGCCAGGGTTTGGACAACCCTGGCCCTTCTATCAAACCGATTCAAGGTTCCGGTGGCAATTTCAATCGTCTTGTTAAGGAGGGGAAAGTAAGGGTTTCATTCGCCCTTCGAAGTCCTTTTTCACTGCGTCGCCATACCCCAGATATTTCGCCCGGAGGATTCCTTCTTGGTCGATGAGGACATTGCAGGGAAGAGCGGTGACCCCGTAGCGTTTGCCGATGATTCCGTATTCGTCCAAAAGAACCGGCAGGTTGACTCTCAGGTCGTCTATAAACTTCTTAACCGCCTCCGCTTTGACCGAAGAATCCTGGGTATGAACCGCGAGCACTAGAAATCCCCGGCTTCCCAGTTGTTCCTGCAGCGTCTGCAGGTATTTGAGGTCCTCCTTGCACGGCTGGCACCAGGTGGCAAAAAAGGAGAGGACAATGGCCTTGTGCCCCTTTTGCTCCCAGTATTCCTTCAAAGTAACCCTCTTCCCCTCCAGAGTGGTGGTTATGAACCCCGGAGCTTTCTCTCCCACCTGCGTCTGGGCGAGAGCAGAAGAGAGATCGCCAAGCCAGACGGCCAAAACCAATAAACTCACAAGAGCGATGTTTTTCCTCTTGGTAACCATGGGGCGGATTTTACCGGATTCGATGCGGGGGATCAACATGAATTTTGGTCCTAGCTCCCTTCACTTTTGCGATTCCCTTTTTCTGCTAAAAAGCAAGCTTGTGGCCCGGAAGCAAGGGCGTTGCGCGGAAAAAGCATCGGCATAGTTATTTCGGATTTCGGATTGCGGATTTCGGATTCTTTTGCTTTCCTTTTTCAATCCGCATTCCGCAATCTACAATCCGCAATTTGGAGGCGGGCCTATCGGCTGCCCGGCCGGGCGCCCCTACAACGATATACCCCTGTTCTTGGGGAAAGAATGGCTTGCCCGCCCGGTCTAAGAAGTGAAGCGCGCCTCATGGTTTTTTCGCGCAACGCCCTTGCTTCCGGGCCGGGCAACCCCTGAAATTCAACGGGAAAGAAACATCTTTAACAATTCAACCACCAGATGGACAGATTGAGACCGGTGGCAAAAGAAACCCAGAGGAAATAGGGAATCAGCAGAAGGCCGGCGTTCCTGGACGCTTTGAGGAAACTTTGAACCGTCAGAATGATGGCGATGCCCAGGATGGAGATTCCGATCAGGCCTGCCAGGGGAGATCGCAGCCCGAAGAATAAAAAGGACCAAAGCACATTCAATACCAGCTGGACCCCGAAAAAGGCCAGGGCCCTCCTCACGACCTGGTGATGAAGGCCCCGGCGCCAGATCAAAAAAGCGGCGATCCCCATCAAGATATAGAGGCATATCCACACCGGCCCGAAGACCCAGTCGGGAGGCATGAACCGCGGTTTATTCAATTCGGCGTACCAGGTGGATATGGCCGGCCGGGTGAAAAAAGACCCGATAAACCCGGCGAGTTGGCAGACAAGAACGGCGATGATCAGCCTGAAAATATCCGCTCCTTTTCCCTTTACCATGCTTTTCCTCCCCCTATCCCTAGTTTATGCCTGGAGGCCATCTTTGGAAAGGAATTTTTCCCCGTTGCTCAGCCCCCAGCTAAACCAACATGTTGGCAAGAAGGAAAAAAGAAAGGGCAGCGTCGTTTGGACTCTGCCCTTTCGGAAACCTCCTTAAAGAAATTGAACCCGGCTTCTACCTTACTTTCCGCCCCCCATATCGCGGTCTCCATGCCCTGATATTGGTTCTGCAATTGATTCATCATCTGCTCCATTTCCTTTGCCTGCCGGGCAACTTGTTGCCGGTTGGGGGTCGGTTGGTTGAGTTCCTCATTCATCTTTTGCACCCGGGCATTGACCTGGGTCTGGGTCTGCTCCATTTCCTGCACCCGATTCCTCATCTGCGTTTTTTGCTCGGGAGTCAGGGTCTCCATGAGGCGGTTATGCTGCTGCATCATGGTTTTGACCTCGTTCTGGAGCCGGCTCTGTTGTTGCCTGGCCCGGCCCACATCCATGCTGGTCTTGTTGGACAGGGACACCATATCGCGAACCCGACTCTGAGTCTGTTCCGTCAGGCGAACGCAATCCCGGACCTGCGCCCGCTGCTGCTGGGTCATCTGGATTTGCTGTTGCTGCTGGATTTGTTTCCCGGTTTGCGGCCCTCTTCCGGCCGGTTGCCCCGGCCCGCCGGAAGGCCCCGGGCCCCCTGGCCCGCCGGCCCTGGCCCGCCGGAGCCCGATCCCCTCCGCTGCCTGCGCCTCCGGCTCCTCCAGAACCCGACTTCCTCCGCCGCTGCCTGCACCTCCGGCTCCTCCGGAACCATCTCCGCTTCCGCCACCGCTTCCTGCGTCTCCTCCGCTACCACTTCCCCCGCCGCTTCCCGCGCCCACCTCCGGCCCCACCTCCGCCGCCTTTCGCAAGCGCGTCGGTCAAGGGCGCGACGCAAAGCAACAGGGCCACCGAAACAACCGATAGAAATTTAACCCCTCTCTTCATAGTAACCTCCTTTTCACGAATCGATTCGGCAACACCATCTTTCCCCTCCGACTGCGCCCCGTTGGCCGAACTCGAATCGCTTCATCGGGGAGAAGATCGGTTTTCCCTTTCCGCAGCAAGAGCAATGCCATGGAAGACAGGACTCCAAAAACCCAATGACTTTGGGGAATATCCCTTTGAGTTTTGCCCATCAACCATGCGAAATATCGCGTGAGGAATGCAAATTTTGCACGGACTTCTGCAATTTTTGCGGGCAGCCTATATCCGCTTCTAATTACTTTGATTCAGATCATTCATGACGGATTCCTGAATCCAAGACCAAGCAAATGAATTTCTACTGCCGGGTCAGAATTTACAAAAGATGAACAGCCTGGTGAAATGAGTATAAAAGCGTGAGTTGTAAGTCGAAAGTCGTCCTGGTTTAGTGTCGCGGTGGGCGAATAGGACGGACACCTCACAATCCTTCACCAACCTGAAGAAACAGGGTGAAGAAGGTATTTCATTGGATTATACATCAATGGCACGGCGCTTGCTTATTATGGATGCAGCGCCCGAGTGACGCCGGGGAAAAAAACGAAAGGAGTGTTTGGTTATGAGAGACACATTCAGAGGTAAGGCAAAAAGGTGCTTTGTTGTTGGTGGGCTTCTGCTGTTGTTGAGCATCACCTCCGTCGGTTACGTGCAGGCTGTCGATTTGACCGACGATGAAATCTATTGGCTGACTTATATCCGCGAGGAGGAGAAGTTGGCGAGAGATGTTTACCTCTATCTATTGGACTTGTGGGGTTCCCCCATCTTCAGCAACATATCCGTGAGCGAGCAGAGGCACATGGATGCCATAAAGACCCTGCTCGACAGATATGGAATTCCGGACCCGGTCATCCTGAATCCGGATGGGCAGGATGTGAAAGGCGTATTTTTTAACCAGGATATGCAGGACTTGTACACCAAACTAATCCAGAATGGAACCGTCTCTCTGGTTGAGGCGCTCAAGGTGGGTGTGTTTATAGAGGAGACGGATATCGCCGACCTGAAAGAGGGGATCGTTACGACAACGCGTAGAGATATAACGAAGGTCTATACCAACCTGTTGCAAGGCTCACTGAATCACCTCGATGCCTTTTGCTCTAATCTGGCGAGACTCGGATTGAATTATTGCCAGCCATAGCATCCGTGCATGCCACGGCTGAGCCCAACTTGCACTGCGTTACGGAGTGCTGAACCGGGCGCTTCATGCGAGGCTGCATGAAGCGCCTTTTCTTGATGCTGTCGGGACCGAAAAGCGATTTTCCGTGCACCCTGCACCCTGCCCCCTGCACCCTCTTATATGGTGTCCAGCCTCTTCTTCAGCAAACACTCCCATTCCCGGTCCACCGTTTCCTGAATTTTTTGGACATCTTCGTCCAAGACAGTGTTGAACTGGTTCTCAGACCGGGCGGGCAACCAAAATGCGGAATGTAGAATGCGGAATGAAAAAAAAAGAAATAGAGAATTCCGGATTTCTCATTCCGAATTCCGAATCGGTAGCGCCCCTCCTTGACATAAGTTTCAACCTTGTTATCATAAGTAAACTCGCGGCAAGGTGACCTTCGGCCACCTTGCACGCTCGCATTCTCGGGCGGGGCATTAACCCCGCCCTCGACCAAAGGGATGCGGCGCCCCTTTGGAAACCCAGCCATTGGTTCCCCGCCCACAGGGCGGGGTTTATGAGGTTTAATAAAAAAACTGCCTTGTCTATAAGAATGTCTCCAGGTATGGGGAGGAATTTTTGAAACGCAGAGAATTTCTGAGATTTGTGGGCGGTGCTTCAGCCCTATTCATTTCCCAATCAAGGAGTAGCCTGGGAATGCCCCAAAATCCAGGGGCCGGCGTGTTGCCGAAACCGGGCCGAAAAATCCGAGTCTCATTGGCCGGGGTGGGCCGAAATCCTTCCGAGCAGACGATGAAGTCCGCGGTTCGTGCTGCCGCCGGAGCAACGACTGATTTCTCTTGGCTGTCCAAAGGCGATACGGTCTTCATCAAACCAGCCCTCAACTCCGGCAACCCCTACCCGGCCACAACCAATCCGATTGCGATCGGCGCTATGGTCGAGCTCCTGAAAGAAAAGGGAGCGAGTCGGGTGATTGTCGGGGACATGTGCGGCATCGGACATGTAAGACTCTCTCCGGAAGGAATTTCGGGCAGCTCCCGCCGCCTGATGGAAGTTTCCGGCATGACTCGAGCAGTCCAAACAGCCGGGGGAGAGATCCATTTTTTTGAAGAAGCCGGATGGAATGCCTTTTATGAAGACCCCCCGGCCGCAGGCCGCTATTGGAAGCGTGGCCTGATGATGCCCAAGATCCTTAAGGAGGTTACGCATATCATCCTCATGCCCCGTTGCAGCCGCCATGTGCTGGCAGGCAGCACCCTCGGCCTGAAGGCTGCGGTGGGCTATTGGCGCACCGACACTCGTTTGGAATACCATCGAGACGCAACCACTTTTCAGGAGAAAACCGCCGAAGGCAATACGGTCGAAACCTTGCGGAAAAAGCAGCGGCTGGTCCTTTCTGCAGCAGACAAAATCCTTATTACTTTCGGCCCCGATGAAGGCGATGTCTTCCAGCCGGAAAATGGCCTGGTCATCGCGTCGGAGTCGGTGGTAGCTCATGACATGGTTTCGCTGGCTTGGCTCTTAGAAAACAGGAAGGGTTTTTCCCCGTCTGTAAAGCAAGAATTCATAGACCGCAGTAAGTTGGTAGCCCGCTTCGCCAATCACTACGTCGTCAGCAAATTGGGAGGATTGAGATCGGCCTTACTTTCCGAAAAATCGACCAAAGACGATATCAACGCCATTTGGGACGACAGGGTTCTCAATTATGCCTACCAGGCCTTCGGAGGCGTACCGCAAGTTATCCTTGAAGCGGCCAACAATGTGGTTCCCGCGGATTTGCAGAAACGGTTAAGGGATAAGACGACTCCTTCAGGCTGATAAAGAATTTCCCTTTGCTGCTAAAATCGGACTGACTTCCGGACTGTTCGAATTGGCAAGATGTCTGCTTAGCACTCTGCCCCCTGCGCCCTGCACCTTCTCATATGGTGTCCAGCGCCTTCTTCAGCAACCGCTCCCATTCCCGGTCCACGCTTTCCTGGATTTTTTGAATATCTTCGTCCGAGAGATGGTTGAACCGGCCCTGGAGGCGCAGGTATTCGTCCACCGGGAGGTTTTTGGGGTTCAGGTTGATGTGGTACCGCAGTCCCCCCTCCACTTCATACAGGGGAAAGACCTTCGTGTGCACGGCCAGGCGGGCGATCTTCACCGCCAGGGAGGAGGGGGCTTTCCACCCGGTGGGACAGGGGGAGAAGATATGGATGAATTTCGTCCCCCGGATCGACTTGGCCTTCTGGATCTTGGTGATCATGTCCTCGGGGAAAGCCACGGAGCAGGTGGCCGCGTAGGGAATCCGGTGGGCGGCCATAATCTCCATCATGTTCTTTTTCGGCTGACCCTTCGGGTGGTTGGTGGGAGTGGTGGTGGTCCAGGTCCCCCAGGGAGTGGCCGAGCTTCTCTGGATCCCGGTGTTCATGTAGGCTTCGTTGTCGTAGCAGAAATAGATGATGTCGTCGTTCCGCTCCGCGGCGCCGGAGAGGGCCTGGATCCCGATGTCGAAGGTTCCCCCATCCCCCACCCAGGCGGCGACGGTGGTATCCGGTTCCCCCCTCATATCCAGCCCGGCCTTGACCCCCGAGGCGGTGGAAGCCCCGGTCTCGAAGGCCGTATGGATCAGCGGAACCTTGACCGCCGCATAGGGAAAGGGCCCGCCGATGATCGACCAGCAGCAGGCCGGCAGGACGATCACCGTGTCGTCCCCCAGGGCTTTCAAGGCGTAGCGCATGGAAATCGTGGCCCCGCAGCCGGCGCAGGCCAGGTGCCCCGAATACATCAACTCCGTGGACTCGTATCCTTCGCGCATGACAGCTCCCTCCCAAAAGGCATGGGTGCAGGGTACAGGGTGCGGGGTGCGGAATATTGTTCCTTCTGCACCCTGCCCCCTGCACCCTGCCCCCTAGGTTTTCAGGTTCTTAATCCCACCCAGACGCTCTGCTCCTCTGGTTTGGGGCGCTCGTAGGTCTGGTAAATGACCTCGTTCAGGATTTGCAGGGTGGTGTCCCTTCCCCCCAGGCCGGTAATGTAGCTGTAAATCGGGGGGCGCTCCCTTTCATTGCAGAAGGCCGCCCGGATCTCGTGGGCGAAAATCCCGCCGATTCCCGCGGAGAAATTCCGGTCGAGCACGGCGATTTTGTCCGCTTTCCCCGCGATGTCCAAAAGCTCCTCCTTGGGGAACGGCCGGAAGAGGCGCAATTTTACCAGTCCCACCTTCCGTCCCTTCTCCCGCAGGGCATCCACGGCCACCCGGGCCGTGCTGGTAACCGAACCGGCAGTGACCAGGATCAGGTCCGCTCCTTCGCATCGGTACGGTTCCACCAGCTCCGTACTTCCGGCCGAAGGTCTGGCCGAATTCCTCATCCACCCGCCGGCAGACTTCCTTGCTCTGGAGCATGGCCTGCTGAATCTTGTAGCGAAACTCCATCAAATACTCGGGGGGAGCCAGGCAGCCGAAAATGTGGGGGTCCTTGGCATTCAGCCGCAGGTCCGGACGGTAGGGGGGAAGAAACTCATCCGCCAGTTTCTGATCGGGAATGTCCACCGGTTCGGCGGTGTGGGAAAGGATAAAAGCGTCCAGGACCAGCATCACCGGGAGGAGGACCTGTTCGGCGATCTTGAAGGACTGGATGACCGTATCCAGGACCTCCTGGTTGCTTTCGCAGTAGATCTGCAGCCATCCCGTATCCCGCTGGGCCAGGCTGTCGCTCTGCTCCCCCCAGATGTTGAAGGGAGAACCCAGGGCCCGGTTGACGTTGGCCATGACGATGGGCAGCCGCGCCCCCGTGGCCCAGTGGAGCATCTCGTGCATCAGCGCCAGCCCCTGGGAGGAGGTGGCCGTGAACGTCCGGACTCCCGCGGCCGAGGCCCCGATGCAGCAGGCCATGGCCGAGTGTTCGGATTCCACCGGGATGAACCTCGCCTTCAGCCTTCCGTCGGCGCAGAGGACCGAAAGCTCTTCCACGATCGATGGTCTGGGGGGTAATCGGATAGGCCGAGATCACCTCCGCCCGGGCCAGCATGACCCCCCAGGAGACCGCGTGATTGCCCACCATGATCTTCTTCATCTTCCCTCCACCTCCATGACGATGACGTCCCGGGGGCACTCTTCCATGCAGATCCCGCAGCCCTTGCAGTGGTCGTAATCGATGATGTTGAGCTCTCCTTCTTTCCCTTTCTGGATGGCCACGTCCGGGCAGAAGATGTAGCAGTTGTCGCAGAGGTTGCAGACCCCGCAGTTGAAGCAACGCCGGGCCTCCTCCACGGCCGTCTCTTCGTTGAAGCCCAGGTTCACCTCCTCAAAGGACCCGGTGCGCCGGGAAGCCTTGGCCTTGGGCATTTTGAGACGCTTCTTGTATTCGAAGTAATCCAGGTTCAAATCTTTCAGGAGAACCGTCTTGCCGCTCAAGGGGACCCGTTCCTTCTCGTCCTGGAGGTACCGTTTCATGGACAGGCTTCCCTTTTCGCCGACCCGCAGCGCCTCGAAGAGACCCTCCCACTTCTGTTTTCTCAGGTGGGAGTCGATGAAGATCGCCGCCCGCTTTCCCGAGGCGATGGCGTGGACCACCGTATGGGGTTGCAGGGTGATATCCCCCCCGGCGAAGACCCCCGTCTGTTTGGTCGCCCCCCGCTCGTCCGTGGGAACCGTGTTGTCCTTGACGCCCAGCTTCTTCGGCAAAGAAGCCAGGTCGGCTTCTTCTCCGATGGCCGAGATGATCTGATCCACTTCCAGGGTGTAGTTGGATCCCTTGATCTCCACGGGCCGCCTGCGGCCGTCCTCGTCCGGGGGGCCCAGGCGGTTTTTGACGCATTCCAGCTGGGTGACCCTCCCATCCTGCGAGATCACCCGCACCGGGGACGTGAGCAGGGAGATTTCGATCCCCTCCTCTTCGGCCTCGTGAACCTCGCCGGCAAAGGCCGGCATCTCCTCCCTCGTCCGGCGGTAGAGAATAAAGGGTTTGGCCCCCAGGCGCAGGGCCGCCCGGGCGGCGTCGATCGCCGTATTCCCCCCGCCGATCACCGCCACCCGCTTTCCCAGGGCGACTTTCTTTCCCAGGTTCACGTCCTTGAGGAACTCAACCCCGCTCATGACTCCCTGGGCCTCTTCCCCGGAAATCCCCAGGCTCCTGCTCTTGTGGTTCCCCAGGGCCAGGAAGACGGCCTGGTATTCCTTCAGGTCGTCCAGGGACAGACCGTCTCCCAGGCGGGCGTTGACTTCCACTTTGACTCCCAGTTCCAGGATCTGGTCGATCTCCTGCCCCAACACTTTCTTCGGGAGCCGGTATTCCGGAATTCCCACCCGGAGCATCCCCCCCAGCACCGGCAGGGCCTCAAAGACCGTCACTCCGTAACCCATCCGCACCAGGTGGTAGGCGCAGGTCAGGCCGGCCGGACCGGAACCGATGATGGCCACTTTTTCCGGCCGCTTTTCCCTCTTTTTCAGCGAGGGCTTCCGGCCGTGTTTGGAGGCCATGTCGGCCATGAACCGTTCCAGGGCATTGATGGAGAGGGACTCGTCGAAATCTCCCCGGTTGCAGGAGGATTCGCAGGGATGGTAACAAACCCGCCCGCAGACCGCCGGAAAAGGATTTTCTTCCTTGAAGAGGTCCCAGGCTTCCAAATATCTTCCCTTCCCGATCAGCACCAGGGCCCCTTCGATGTCCTGGCCGGCCGGGCACCCCTCGTTGCAGGGAGGGATCTTGTTTTCGAACCGGGGACGGAGATAGCGCCAGCTGCCGGTCTTGTTCCACTCCATGGAAGCGAGGGAGATGGGCTGGTAGGGCATCTCCCCTTCACGCAACAAAGGAATCTGTTTGGACATAAAAACTCCTTAAAGCAGTCCGTGAGTCGCGAGTGCTGAGTCGCTGAGAAAAATGCCATCCTTTGCTGGATAGTTCTTCAGCACTCAGGACTCAGCTACCTTGCACTGCTGTTTTTATGCGATTGCCTTCTCATACGCCTCTTTGATCGCCGCGGCGTTGCCCGCTTTGTTGACCGGGACGAATTCGGCCATGGCCTCCACGACCGAATCCACCGTCACCATCCCGGTGATTTTGGCGAACGCTCCGAGGATGGCCGTGTTCACGATGGGGGCCGTGGGAGACCCCAGCCGGTTTTCGATGGCGATCCGGTTGGCGTCCACCGTGGCCACCCGGAACCGGGAGAAACGCCCGAAAGATTTGGGGGCCTTGTCCGTGTTGATGACGATCCACCCGTTTTCCTTCAGCCCTCCATCCACCTGGGTGCTCTCGATCAAGGTGGGGTCGAGGATGATGATATGGTCCGGCTCATAGATGAAGTGGCGGATGCGGATGGGCTGTTCGTCCACCCGGGTGAAGGCGGTCACCGGCGCCCCCCGGCGTTCCACCCCGAAGGCGGGAAAGGCCTGGACGAATTTTCCTTCCTTGAAGAAGGCGGAGGCCAGGACCTCCGAGGCGATCACCGCCCCCTGCCCTCCCCGACCGTGGATGCGGATCTCGATCATGTCGGAACTCCTTTTAAAACTCCGTAAGTTGGGCAGCTGAGAGTTGAGAGTTGAAAAAACGCCGGCCTTTCCTTTACACCTCGCCAACTCGCCAACTCTCAACTCACGCTTCTTATTCTTCCGAAAACACCACCACAATGGCCTGGGCCTTGCTGGCCCCGCAGGGCCCGGAAACCGTGGGGGACTTCCGACTCAAAATAAAGGCTGTCGCCGGGATCCAGGAGGATCTCCTGCTGGTCGTAATGAAACGCCAGTCGTCCCCGGAATAGAAAGATAAATTCTTCTCCCCGATGCTTCAGGTAAGACGATCGCCTCTTTCTTCTTGGGCTCGAACTCCACCAGGAAAGGCTCCATGTGCTTCGAGTTCTTGGTGTAGGCCAGGGCTTCGTAGGTGTATCCGCTGTTCCTCTGCTGGTCATGCATGGGCCGGAAGGTCTTTTTGCGCTCGTGCTTGCGCACGACCACGGCCCTCTCTTTCGATTCCTCTTCCCGGAAAAAGTAGCTGATGCCCACATCCAGGGCCCTGGCGATCCGCAGCAGGGTGGCCACCGGGGGAGAGACGGCATTATTCTCCACCTGGGAAAGGAGGGGGATGGAAAGCCCGGTCGTCTCGGCCACCTGGCGGAGGGTGTTTCGCTCTCTTCAGGCGCAAATCCCGGATCTTTTCCCCGAGCTTTAATTTTTTGACTTCACTTTCCACGTTCACCCCATCGACCTAAAAAAAGCATGGACGCAGAAGAACGTTACACGTTATACTTATACAAGTTATACGTCTATCGAAACGGATGAGCCCAGATGAAATCGGCAGGATCTGTACATATGCCGAAGGCGAATCATATGAAATCTTCTGACACCCAGTCTCTGTCCAGTCGCGTCAATACGAATACGATATTCTTCATTCATCATTTAGCTTTTCTGAAGGGCCTCGGCCAAAACCTCCACGGGATGAACCACGCGGATCGGTTCTTCGCCCAGGTTCTCCCCGATCTGCCGGCGGCACCACGGGCAACCCGAGGCCACCACGGTGGCACGGGTTTCCTTGATGGACTGGATTTTGTTTCGGCCGATGCCGGACGCCACGTCGGGATGTTCCCACGGCAAGGCCGCCCCGCCGCCGCAGCATGCATCGGCTCCCGCCATTTCCACCAGTTCCAGCCCGGGGATCCGCCTCAGCAGGTTGCGGGGCTCTTCCCTGACTCCCTGGCTTCGCCCCAGATGGCAGGGATCATGGTAGGTCACCCGCCCAGGAACCGTCTTCAGCCATTTTCCCAGGTCGTAGCGGGCCAGGATCTGGGAAATGTCCATCACCTTCCCGGCCAGTTCCTTCGCCGGTTTCGCATCCTCTCCCATTTCCTCCAGGATGATGGGCATACTCTTTCTTCAGGGCGGCCCCGCAGGCGGCGCAATCCACCACTACCGCATCCACATCCTTCCGGTTGAAGAGTTTCAGGTTTTCCCGGATATTCTTCAAGGCCATCTTTCGCCCCCCGGCCTGCATGAGCGGAAGGCCGCAGCACATCTGCCCCCGGGGGAGGATGACTTCCATGCCCAGCCGATTCAGGACTTTGATCACCGATTTTCCCACGTTGGGGAAGAAGTAGTTCGTGGCGCAGCCGGTGAAATAGAGAACCTTTCCCTTCGGTTCCGGTACCGGGTTGACCTCGGGGACCTGCTGGCGCAGAGCCTTGGAATCCGGGCGGGGAAGCTCGGAATCCGCGAGGAAGTCCCGATTTATCTTCCTGGGAGGAGAAGAGATTCTCCCGGGTGCGCTCGCAGAATAGGAAGAAGGGAAGACGGCGTTTGTCGCGCAGGAGATTCCCGAGCATCCGTTTCTGCCATTCGGGTCCGAGCCGTTCCAGAATTTCCGACCGCATGGCCTTCATGAGGCGGTCCGTTTGCAGCCCGCTGGGACAGTTGGCCGTGCAGGTTTCGCAGAGCAGGCAGGTAAAGAGGAGGCTCTGAAAATTCTCGGAGAGCTCTATTTTTCCTTCCAGGATCTTCTTGATCAGCTGCACCCGTCCCCGGGGAGAAGCCCCTTCGAAGCGAAGCAGGTTGTACACCGGGCAGGGCGTCAGGCAAATCCCGCACTTGATGCATTTGTAGACTTCTTCCTTCAATTCCTTGGCGATCATGCGCGATGCTCCAGAAAACTCCCCGGGTTCAGGATGCCCTGGGGGTCGAAGGTTTTTTTGATGCCCCGCATGAGACTCAGACTGGCCGGGCTGAGCTGCCGGGGAAGATATTTCGCTTTGGCGATCCCGATCCCGTGCTCCCCGGAGAGCGTCCCGCCCACGGACATGGCGTAATCCACGAGCTCATCCATGGCCCTCTCCACCCTGGCCATTTCCTCCTTGTCCCTTTGATCGCAGAGGAAGAAGGGGTGAAGGTTTCCGTCTCCGGCATGGGCCAGGACGGCAATCTGGACGCGGTTCCGCTCGCCCACCTCCAGGATCTTTTTGATGGCCGAAGCCAGAAGGCTCACCGGAACGGTGGCATCCTCGATGATGCAGGTGGGTCGTACCCGGGCGATGGCCCCGAAGGCGGCCCGCCGGGCGACCCACAGCTGTTCGTTTTCCTTCTCCGACTGGGAGACGCGAACATCCCGGGCTCCCTGACTCTTGCAGAATTCGGCCACGACGGCGGCCTGTTTTTCCACCGTTTCCGGCTCCCCGTCCACGTCGATCAGCAGAACCGCCGCTGCATCCAGGGGCAGGCCCAGGTGGGCGAAATCCTCCAGGGACTTGATGATGGTCTTGTCCATGAGTTCCAGGGTGGCGGGAATGATGCCCGCTTCGATGATCCGGGCCACCGTGTTTCCGGCGTCGTCGAGGTTGTTGTAGATGGCCTGCAAAGTCCGCTTGGTCTTCGGTTTGGGCAGGAGGCGCACAATGACCTTGGTCACCAGAGCCAGGGTCCCTTCGGAACCGCATATCAGACGGGTCAAATCGTAGCCGGTCACGTCTTTGGCCGTAATCGTGCCGGTCTGCATCACCTCCCCCGAGGGGAGAACGACCTCCAGCCCCAGAACATAATCCCGGGTGACTCCGTATTTGACCCCCCGCATTCCCCCGGCGTTCATCACCACCGCTCCTCCCATGGTGGCCACGTTGGCACTGCCCGGGTCCGGGGGATAGAAGAGGTTCAATTTTTCCACCGCCCTCTGGAATTCGCGCGATGACCACCCCCGGCTCCACGACGGCATACCGGTTGGCCGTATTGATCTCCACGATGCGGTTCATCATGGAAAAGCTGAGGACGACCCCTCCCTGTTTGGCCAGCGAACCCGATCCCAGACCCGACCCGGCGCCCCGGGGGGTGACGAAGACGTTTTGGGCCGAGGCCACCTTCATGATCTCCGCGACTTCGGCGGTGGCTTTCGGCAGGAGGACCGCATCGGGAAGAAATTCATTGACGTAGGCGTCATAGGAATACGTGAGCAGGTCTTCCCGCGAAGTCTTGCACCGCTCCGGGCCGACGATGGAGGTCAATTTCTGCAGCACATCGGGACTCAGCATGAAGGAATCCTTTCTCTTCCCGGCCGAACGGGCCAGACGGAGCCTCTTTTCCGGTTTCGCGCCGGGAATTTCTGGGAGGGATCAGGCATGGGGAAAAGATATTCGGAAGGAATACAGAGGGGGAACGGAGCGATGTCCATTCCGCTGGAAAATGGCGTTGGTGACATCTTCCTTCCTCATCTCTCGGTGAGCAGAAAGGGAATTTACCGCCGTTTTTTCTCGAGTTCAATTTACCATATTACAGCCCCTTTTCCCTGTCAAGAAAATTTTAGCCTGATGAAAATCATTTTCATCTAATCAAAGGACAGCCCCTCGTTCCTCGATAAAAAACTAACCGCAGAGGTCGCGGAGCACGGAAATGGCCAAATGCTCAGGTCAGGATGCAGGTGGAATCCACCTTCCGGAGGTACGGCCAAGGCTTCAGAACGCTCTCTGCGCTGCCCGTATCCTCGTCTCATCGAATGAAAGCGAAATCATTCTGAAGGATTTGCGTTACTACCAGCTCTCGGTCCGCGACTCGCGGAACTGATCTCGACGCAGAACTATGCAACCAGTAACGAGAATCGAATCAAGCCCCCAGGTAGGCCTCCTGCACCAGGCGGCTCTTCAGGAGCTCCCCGGCCGACTCCTGGAAAACGATCGATCCATTCTCCAGCACGTAGCCCCGGTCGGCCTCCCGCAGGGCCATCCGGGCGTTTTGCTCCACGAGGAGCAGGGTGGTCCCGGCGGTCTTGATCTCCCGGATGATCTGGAAGACCTCGCGGACCAGAAGAGGGCTGAGACCCATGGAGGGTTCGTCCAGGAGGAGGATCTGCGGCCTGCCCATGAGGGCCCGCCCGATGGCCAGCATCTGCTGTTCGCCCCCGCTGAGGGTCCCGCCGAGCTGGCTTCTTCTCTCCTGGAGTCGGGGGAATCTTTCCAGGATCTTATCCAGGTCTCTCCTGACCTCCTGGCTGTCCTTGCGGATGTAGGCCCCCATTTCCAGGTTTTCCAGCACCGTCATCTGGGTCAGAATGGACCTCCCTTCCGGGACCTGGATCATACCCCGGGCGACGATTTCATTGGGGGGAAGCCCCTGGATCTTCCCGCCGCGGAAAAGTATTTCCCCCTGCTTCGGGCGGTTAAAGCCGGAGAGGGTGTTCAGCAGCGTGGTTTTCCCCGCCCCGTTGGCCCCGATCAAAGCGACCATCTCCCCTTCCTTGACTTCCAGGGAAATGCCCTTCAGGGCCCGGATCGAACCGTAATGGACATGGAGGTCACGCACTTCGAGCATTCAGGCCTCCCGCCCCAGGTACGCTTCGATGACCCGTGGATTGGCCCGGACTTCCGCCGGAGGCCCTTCGGCGATCTTCTGCCCGAAATCCAGGACCGCGATGCGGTCGCAGATATCCATGATCACCCGCATGTTGTGTTCGATAATAAAGATCGTCTTCCCCTGTCTCCGGATTTTCAGGATCAGATCGTTGAGGTCGCGCACCTCCTGCGGGTTCATGCCGGCGGAGGGTTCGTCCAGCAGGAGGAGAGAAGGCTCGGTGGCGAGGGCCCGGGCCATCTCCAGCCTTCGCTCTTCTCCGTAAGCCAGGTTGGAGGCCTTCTCCTCCTTTTTCGCCAGGAGATGGAAAAACTCCAGCCATTCCTCGGCGATCTTCCTGGATCGGACCTTCTCCGCTTGATCCCCGGGAAGGCGGAGAACGGTCGACCACACCCCGCCCCGCGTGCGGGTGTGCCGGCCCACCATGACGTTCTCCAGGACCGTCATTTTCCCGAAGAGGCGGATGTTCTGGTACGTGCGAGCGATCCCGAGCTGACAGATGCGGTAGTCGGGGAGGATGGATATTTCTTTTTGCTTGAAGAATATGCGCCCCGCGGAAACAGGAAGCGCCCCGGATACGAGGTTGAAGAGGGTCGTCTTTCCCGCCCCGTTGGGGCCGATCAGGCCGAAGATCTCCCCTTCGCGCACCTCCAGGCTGACCCCGTCCAGGGCCATCAGCCCGCCGAAGATCCTGCTGGCCTGGTTCACCTCAAGGAGCGGGGACACGGTTTTCCCTCCGGAAGATTTTGGACCACCGCTTCCACGAAAAAGTATCTTCCTCGATCAGCCCTTCATGGCGGATCAACATGATCACCACGAACATGAGGCCATAGACCAGAAGACGGTATTCGGCCAGGAAACGCAGAAACTCGGGGGCCAGGGTAAGCAGCACCGCGCCGATGACCGGGCCGATGAAAGTCTGGGCCCCCCCCAGAACCACGAAGAGGAGGATTTCGATGGAACGGTCCACCTCGAAATCATGGGGGGAGATGAAGGTGACGAAATGAGCGTACAGCGCCCCGGCATAGGCGGCCAGAAGAGCACCCAGGGTAAAGGCATACACCTTGTAATAGACGGCATTCACCCCCATGGCTCTCGCCGCCTCTTCATTTTCTTCGATGGCCCGGAACGCCCTTCCCAGCCTGGAGTCCTTCAGGCGGTAGAAGAAGAGGAGCAGAACGGCCAGGGAAACATACACGATGGTGTTGTTGGTCGCCTTGGGGACGTTGAAAATTCCCAGCGCTCCGCCGAAGGCCTCGATGTTCATCACCAGCACCACCCAGATGATGTTGAAGGCCAGGGTGGCGATGGCCAGGTAGAGATCCCGGAGGCGGAGCGTCGGCAGGCCGATGCAGAAACCGAAAAAGCCCCCTACGAGGGCTCCGGAGGCCGTGGCAAGAAAGAAAGGCCATCCCAGCTTGGTCATGAGCAGAGTGGAAGTGTAGGCCCCGATTCCCATGAAGGCCGCGTGCCCCACGGAGAGCTGTCCGGCCAGGGCGGTAATGTAGAGGCTCAGCGCCAGGATGCTGTTGATCCCGATAAAGGTGAGGACTTGGCTGGTGTACGCGTCAAACATGAGAAAACAGTGTCAGTGTGAGTGTGAGTGTCAGTGTCAATTCTGTTTCAATTCCGCATTCCGAATTCCGCATTCCGCATTTATCGAACGACTCTCCCGAACAATCCGGTCGGCCGGATCAGGAGAACCAGGAACATGAGGGCGAAGGCCACGGCGTCCCGGTAGGAAGAAGCCAGGTACCCCACGCTCAACACCTCCACGAACCCCAGGAAGAGGCCGCCCACCATGGCCCCGGTGATGTTTCCCATCCCCCCCAGAATGATGATGGTCAAACCCTTCAGCCCCACCATCTTTCCCATGAGGGGGGAGACGGCGTTGAAATTCAGCCCCAGAAGAACCCCGGCCACTCCTCCCAGGGCCGCGGCCACGGCGAAGGAAAATAAGATGATCCGGTCCACGGGAATCCCCAGGAGTCCGGCCGTGTGCAGGCTCTCCGAGGTGGCCCGCATGGCCTTGCCGATCTTGGTCTTCTTGATAAAGACCTGGAAGACGGCCATGATCCCGAAGCTGATGGCCAGAATCACGATCTGGAGGAGGGAAACCTGGAAAGGGCCCAGCTGGTAGAATTCGGTCTTAATGCTCACCGGAAAGCGCGTGGACTCGGCCCCGAAGACGACCTGCGCCAGGCTGCGCAGAAAGATGGAGAGCCCGATGGTGCTGATCAGGGGGGCGAGGATGGATACCTTGCGCAGCGGTCGGAAAGAGACCCGCTCGATGATCATGCCCAGAACGGCCGCCCCCGCCATGGCTCCGATGAGCGACCAGAAGATGTCCAGGTGCCCGATGGTCACCAGGAGGAGGGCCATGTAGGCCCCCAGCATGAAGATCTCCCCGTGGGCGAAGTTGATCATCCCCAGGATGCCGAACACCAGGGTATACCCCAGGGCCACGAGGGCGTAGGTGGAACCCAGGGTAATTCCGTTGATGAGCTGCTGGGCTAGCATGTTGGGTAGGATTTCATCTTTGGGGCCCGCAGGGGCAATTCATCACCCCTCGGCGTGATGGCCCCTGCGGGTTCGCCTATTCAATCCAGGAGAGCGTACTTTCCATCCCGGAGGGTCAGGATGAAGACCGACTTCTCCGCATCCCCCTTCCCCGGTTTGAAGGAGTGCACTCCCGAAACTCCGGGGAAGTTGGTGATGCTCGACAGGGCATCGCGAATCTTGGTCCGGTTCGCCGGCGTGCTCTCCGTCACCCCGGCCTTTTTGATCGCCTCGGCGATGATGTACAGGGCGTCGTAAGCCTGGGCGTGAAACTGGTTGGGTTTCTTTTTGTACTTTTCCTGGACCCGGGCCACGAATTTTCTCACCTTGGGGTCCGGGTTGTCGGGGAAGAAGCCCGAGGCCCAGGCCGAGCCTTCCATGGCTTTTCCCGCCAGGTCAAGGATCTTCGGGTCATTGAATCCGTTGGAGCCCAGGATGGGGCAGTTGATCCCCTGCTTGCGCATTTCGATCATCAGCTGGGCGCTCTCCTGGTAGTATCCGGTCATGACCACCGCTTCGGGGTTGAGGGCCTTGAGTTTGCTCACCTGGGCGGAGAAGTCAATGTCCCCCTCGGCGTAGCTGATTTTATCCTGGACCTTGATCGCGGCCGCCGCCAGAGCCTTCTCGTAGATCTTGGTCAAATCCACCGAGTAGTCCAGGTTGTAGGAAGTGATGATCACCACGCTGTTGGTCTTGAACTTCTTCTTGGCCGCTTCCACCACAAAGGGTATGGCGTAGGCTTCGGGTAGGGCGTTCCGGAATACGTAGGGGAGATTGTCGGTCAATCCGGCGCCGGTGGCCGAAGCCGTAAACTGGACCATCTGACCCTGGTTGGAGATGGGGGCGGTCACCCGGGTGGTCCCGGTCAGCTCCGGCCCGATAATGACCAGGACCTTATCCCGGGTAATGAACTTCTGGACCACGTTGACTGCCTGCCGGGGATCCCCCGAGTCGTCCCCTTTGAGGATGACGATCTTTTTGCCCAGGACTCCCCCGGCGGCATTGATCTCATCCATGGCCACCTCGAGCCCTTCATAGGTGGAGATCCCGTATTGGGCGGCTGTACCGGTTAGAGAAGAAGCATTGCCGATGACAATCTCCCCTGCGGCCGAAGCCACATCGGAATTGAGGCCGACCAGGGAGAGAATCAAGAAGCCTGCAAGCCCGAGAATCATTCCCTTCTTCATAATCATTTCCCTCCTCTCGAAAAAATTAGACCTAACCTTATTACAGAGATTTACCCCAGTCAAGAAAATCTTCGTAATTCTTCCAACAAACCCTTCACCTGAATTCAACCCCTTCAATCCGCAATCCCCACGGATTTTTCCCGTTTTTCATTCCAATCCACAATCCGATCTGAATCCGCAATTGGCAACCGCAATCCCAATCCGCAATCCCCACGGATTTTTTCCTTTTTATTCCAATCCGCAATCCGCAATCGCCAATCCGCAATTGTCAAAGCCCCATCAACCGGGCGATGATCATCTTCATGACCTCGGTCGTGCCCGCGGCGATGGACCCCATGCGCATGTCCAGGGCATCCCGGCAGATCTGGTACTCATCCATGTAGCCATAGCCCCCGTGAAGCTGGACGCAGTGGTAGGCCACCCGGTTGGAAAGCTCGGCGTTGTACCACTTGCACATGGAAACCTTCTTGGTAATGTCTTTCTTGTCAAGATGGTCCTGCACCAGGTGGTAGGTGAAATCCTTGGCCATCTCGATCTCCGTGGCCATCTCCACGATCTTAAAGGCGTTGTGCTGGTGACGGGAGATCGGTTTGCCGAAAACCGTGCGCGTCTTGCAGTATTCGATGGTAATTTCGAGCATGCGCTCGGTGTTGAGGATGGCGCCCAGTGCCGAGACGAGCCGTTCCTGCTGGAGGTTGCGCATCATCGGGACGAATCCATCCCCTTCTCTCCCGAGCAGATTGGAGGCCGGAACCCGGCAATCTTCGAAGAAAAGCTCCGCCGTGTCCGAGGAATGGAGACCCATTTTTTCCAGCTTGCGGCTCTTGATGAACCCGGGGGTCCCGTTTTCGACCACGATCAGGGAGACCCCTTTATAAGCCGGCTGGGCCTTGGTATCGGTTTTCACCGCCAGGACGATCAGGTCGCAGTAGTACCCGTTGGTGATGAAGGTCTTCTGGCCGTTGATGACATAATTGTCTCCGTCACGGACCGCCGTGGTCCGGATCGCCTGAAGGTCCGACCCCGCTCCCGGCTCGGTCATTCCGATGGCCAGGATGCACTCGCCCGTGCAGCACTTGGGCAGCCAGCGCATCTTCTGTTCTTCGGTCCCCAGCATTTCGATGTACGGCATGACGATGTCGTTGTGCACCCCGAGCCCGGCGGCGAACCCCCGGACGCCGGCGCGGCTGAGCTCTTCGATCAGGACCACGGAATAGGCGAAATCCGCTCCCACGCCGCCGTATTTCTCGTCCAGCCAGTACCCGATAAAGCCCTGTTCCCCCATCTTGCGCCAGATTTCCCTGGGAACCTGGCGGTTTTTCCGCCACTCGTCCTGATGGGGTTTGACTTCTTTCTCCAGGAAACTGCGCAGGGACCTGCGGAAGATCTCGTGCTCTTCACGGAAAAATTGGACAGCCATCTTCGCTCCCCCTTTCCAAGAATTGAATATTCCTGGCCCCATATATAGAGAAAACCGAGAAAATACTCAACCTTTTTTTTCAGCCCTCTTTCCTCTCGCCCATTGAACCAGCAACGAGGAACCAGTAACGAATGACGCCAATGAGCCTAATTCGGACGGAATTCGTCTATCATCCGCTTCCCGGAAGACAACCAGTCTGCCTTTCTAGGTTCGTCACTCCGGCGAACCCCGGATCGAGTCCAGGGCAGGCGCCGGAGTCCAGTTCGGTGAACGGATATCTTCAAAAGGCAACGTCCTCCAATTCATGTTTAGACTATAATGGACTCCTTAGTAATTTCTGTACATGTCATTTTAAACCCGGAAGGCATCGCTATTTCACCCCCTCCCTACCCTCCCCCTCGAGGGGGAGGGCAAGGGTGGGGGGGAATATGGCAATCTATTTATTTCATTTGTATTAATAACGAGTAACCAGTGACCAGTAACGAGCAACCGGTAATGAGCAACCGGCAAGGGTAAGCGGAAGGGGATGGGTGCGAGGTCAGGGCTATTGGGAGGGCTCTTTTTGGATGGCTTCGATCTGCTTTTCTATGGAGGCGATATCTTGGTTCAACTGGTTCATCCTGATCCGGTCGTAGACCATCCAGTTCGTCCTAAGACTTTCGGCTTCTTTTCGCTTGGCGGCAAGTTGTTCCTGCAATGCGGCAATCTGTTTTTGTTTCTCTGCCTGGGCTTTCTGCTTGGCCTCCTGGGCGGCTTTTTCCTGGGCGGCCTTGGCCTCAGCCTCTTTTTTCTTTTGCTCGGCCTCCTGTAACTGGCGTTCCTTGTCGGTAGCCCCGGGATCCTTGCTTGCTCCCTTTTCCTGGGGGGGAGGCGCCTCGGGCTGCTTTATTTCTTTGTATTCCTTGATCTGGTTCCGATATTCCGAAGGGATCGATTCAGGGCGATCGGTAAAGTGAACCACCCCGTTTTTGTCGGTATATTTGTAGAATGCGGCCTCTGCCGAGGGTGCCCAGGGCAAAGCGAGCAGCCCGAATAAGGCTAGAAGAGAAGCAATGATGAGAAATCTGGAGATTTGGTTCATAGCAGATATCCTATCACAATTTCTCCTTTACATCGACAATTTTTTATAGTAGCTTGAATAACTTGAAAAAAATTCGCGGTCCCCATCGTCTAGAGGCCTAGGACACCGGCCTTTCACGCCGGTAACCGGGGTTCGAATCCCCGTGGGGACGCCAGGAAAGTCCTCAGGGTTAGCAGATCCAGCTAACCCTTTTTTATTCCCTGACTTCCCCCTCCCTCGTATCCCGGGCAATTCCGGCGGCGGCCCCCCTCATCCGGCCGTAGGGGCACGATGCATCGTGCCCCTACAAGGGGACCGGGATTAACGGCGAAGCCATCTTTTCAAAGAAGCCTCGGGAAAAAGGAGTAACCTTATAGGTGATGCGGGCAATTTCTTCCTTGACAATTTTTTGCAGATATGAATAATTGATAATATAAGATATCCGCCTGGGGGTAGAGCGGACCGGCTCTCCTGTTGATTTCAAAAAATCGCCCAATAGTCCTCAAACCTCACTTCTTTTGCGAAAAGCCCCCCCTCTTGCGGTCTTTGGATTTTGGCATTTCCCTTTTGATTTTCAGAAATTTGGCCTCCAGCAGTCTCCTTTAACCCATTTTTTCTTCTTTCTCAGCGTCAAGATAAATAAAGGGTACAGTCATTTTTTTGCCTGCTCAAGAATTCTGCCGGCAATAAAGCTAAGAAAAACAATGGCTTAAAGAAATTCTTTGCGTGGCACATAGATTGCTACTTAGTAATTAGGCTGAGTGTCTTTCCCT
>CAWDJO010000009.1:0-201204 GCA_963802665.1 uncultured delta proteobacterium
TCATCCAGCAATTCATAATTTTTTGAGCTTTTGTCAGTTGCTCTCAGGTCGGCTAATGGAAGGGTAAACCTCTTTTTGTCAGATAGCCTCACCAATTTGGCGAGAATTCCCTCCCAGTCTTCTACCTCTTCAACCAAACCGAGCAAATTGAAAGCATCGGTGTAGGACGGATTGGTTTTCTTCAATTGCTCATATTCCCTTTCGCTGCCAGGGCCAAAAACGTAATATTCTTCCCATTCAAAATCCTCTATCCCCTTGACTTTGACGGGGTACTCAAGGGGTCCTTTCAGATACCGCAGATAGGTTTTCAATTTTGCCTTGGTGACTGCCAAGTTTTTAGTCGCGAGATTCGCGGATATTCTTGCCTCTTGTTTCTCAATCTTGCCCATGGCGATCTCCTGGCCGCGTTCGAAAACCCCCCCACCGACTGTTACGCCCTGTATTTATGAGCCAATTTCAGCATGAAGGTCCCGGTCCAACCGCCGTTCATGTATTCCTCACAGGTTTGGAAATTGGGCTCAATTGCCTTAATTCACGCCGCAGCTCCGCCTTGAGTTCCGCTTCCGTCGGCAGATATAATTTATACCGGCTGGCGAAGATTTTCTTCTCCTGGTCCGGCCCGAGGGTGTAGCGGACGACGGCGTCATTCTTGTCCGTGCAGAGAATCAACCCCAGGGTGGGATTGTCTCCCTTCGGTTCGGCGCTCGCGGTCGTAGTAATTGACGTACAATTGGAGTTGTCCCAGGTCCTGATGGGTCAGCTTGCCGACCTTGAGATCAATGAGCACGAAGCACTTGAGGACCGTATGATAGAAGACCAGGTCGATGTAAAAGTGGTCGCCATCGAGCGTAATTCGCTCCTGACGGGAGACGAACGCAAACCCTTTGCCCAGTTCCAGCAGAAACGCCTGAAGGTTGTTGATCAGCGCCTGCTCCAGGTCGGACTCCACGAGCTTCGGCGACTCAGGCAGGCCAAGGAACTCCATGACAACCGGGTCTTTGAAAACATCGACGGGCCTTTGTATCTCCTGGCCCTTCGTCGCCAGCCGCATCAGGCCCTTCTTGTCTTTGCTCAGGGCCAGCCGTTCATACAGCAGACTGTTGATCTGCCGTTCCAGTTCGCGGGCCGACCAGTTGTTCTGAATGGCCTCGATCTCGTAGAAGGCGCGGGCTTCTGACTTTGTCCACGCGCAGCAGAGTTCGATAGTGCGTCCAGGACAGATTCGGATGCAGTTGGCCCGGTTGCCAGGATTCGCTACGCGGTGCGTGGCCAATTTCAAGACATGGAACGGAGGCAGGTGCTAATTTCCGAGGCGTTGCGTCGGGAATGTCAGGGCATGGATTTTCCACGCAACGCGTGGGACTTTCCTGTCGCACGCCTGAGAATTCTATTGACCATGTTCGGCAGATTCGCCACGCAGTGCGTGGCGAATCTCGCGATCACGAGTAACAGTGGGATAGGCCAGATAAAATTGTCGGATGAAACGTCAGATTCTGTTCCGAATATCCGCTGCCAAAATCCTCTTCAAGTTCTCGGACAGATCTGCAAGATCAATTGCTCGCCATATTCAGCTCGCCTTTGCCCTTTTTGCTCCTCCTCAACGATCTCTCGCCCGATCAGCCAGTTGGCCACGACCTGGGTGGTGTTGACCGTCCGGGCCACATTGGTCCGGGCCGATTCCAGAATCTGCCGGATGCGCTCATACAAAGGCACCTTTTCTTTATTCGAAATGCTTGTCGGCTTCTCTTTCACGGTTCCGCCTCCTTGCCAAACAGCCCTAACTGTCCCGGCTTGCGCGGCGCTTTGGGCAGGTTCTCGACTCCTCGGCGATAATCTGCATGGCCCCACTCGCATCAGGCGAGTATAGCTTTCGGAATTTTTGAGCGGGGATAAACACCTACTGAAATTAATCCGCTTTCAAAGGATAGCGATTCAGACGCCTACCCATTTTATTGAGAAATTGAAGTGAAGCCTAAGGCACGCTCTCGATTTCAACATCTTTCGATCCATGGTTCGTTGCAAAGAAAAGTTTTACAAAATTATGGAAGTCCCTTATCACGCACTTAAACTGCAAACGTATAAAGCGTCTCCCCCGCACCCTAAGTTCACTTTGCACCTACGTCCCGCTGGCGTTCGAACATCCCGGTTACCTTGCGCTGTAAACTTCAAGCCCCAAATCCGAAAAATCAAACCGTCCCATTCACAGAAATTCAATAGTCAATTCTGACTGCGGAAAAAAAGTTCACTTTGGCCGTACGTCCCGGCCTCCGCACTATGTAATCTCCAAGAAAGAATGAAAAGGAGTATTAATCTTAAAAAATAGTCTTCCGCCGCGAGATTCTGCAAGATTTCTTGCTAAGACCTCATTTTTTTGTGCTTCTTCTTCGTCTCCTGAGAAAACAAAAATTCCTGGTCTAACCTCAGTTCCCAGGAAAGATAGTGTGCATAAATGCCGAACTGCCAGCTTCCCTTTTTCTTCAGGTACGCCAGCCTTTGCAATTAAATTTATGACTTCCTCCTCTCCTAAAATAATCTTTTGGCCAGCGAATTCATAAAGAATAGCCTCAAGTTCCGGGATAGTTATCCCATTTTCAACTTGGATGCTATCGAATACGAACTGCGAATATTGTTTTTCTGCTTCCAAAATATCTCTTTCCTCGACATGTTGAATGCCCTCTATTCACAGCTGTAGCAAGAGCTGCACTAATAAAAAAAACTAAATCTCTGGGCTTAGGAAGTACATGGGTGATCAAGTATTCTCTGACAGGAACGCCTTTTATCATCGGACAAAACATTTCTCTCCATATAACATCTGGATTTACCGAAGAACCACGGCTGGCCCTCAATCGTTCATCAACAACTCTTAAAAGAGTTCGCCATCTTCCCATACTAGTTTCGAGTATGAGATTTTGTCAGGTTCGCGTGCCATTTTTATAAGGTAAGCAAAGATATCACTTCTTAAAAATATCGTCAGCGTGAGAGATACTGGATTTCGCCAGTAATCTTTTCTTGCAAATTCTTGCTTAACATCTCGAGAAACGCGTAATAGTCCGAGAAGAAACGTCGCCAAATGCTCAAGATCATTCCTTTTGTCCCAAGCTTTGTCCAAGTTGTCGATAAGAATAGCTACACGGTTTCTATTAGTTAAAACTTCCCCTAAGATAATCCGGAGTTGCTTGAGAATTCCCGAATGAAGTGTTTCCGAAATAGCAATCCTAAAGGATTCTACTGTATTAGAGGGCGGAATAGCAGATAGATTGTTTACAGCCCGTTCGAGCCGTATTCCAAAATCCTGCCTTAGCTCGTTGGCGTGTTCAGATAACAATTTGATGAGCAAATCTTCAGGTGAATTAGGAATAATCCCATAGGGTTTACTCTCAAGTTGCGTTACAATACTTTTGGCTACTTCCGTGTATAATAAAAATTTCCAAAGAGATTCTACAACATATCCTTTCTCGTCTCTTTCTGTATATTTTTTAATAAGTCTAATAATGCTTTCAAGTTCATAACTTGCTGGTTTAATGACACATACCAGATTTCTCTTGTCTGAAGCTAATTTTTTAGCAATTACGAACAAATTTGCAGTCTTGCCTGACCCCTTTCTGCCAACAATTAATGTGTGGCAACCAGCAAGTGTTTCCAAAAAAGCTGAAGTTTCAATAAAGTAATTTTCGATCTCATCTTCCTCGTTTTCAGCGATATATTCCCCTACTCGTAAATGCTTTAAATCAGAAGCTAAAGCGGCTTCTTTGAGGTATTCTCCTTTGGCTTTGAGCGCTTTGAGAATTATCAGAAGAAATAACTTCTAGCCAGCTTGTCGCGATTTCCGCACATTCAGATGCCGTTCTATATGTTTTGTGAAGATCCCGGTAGTCGATTGGGCTCTCATAGTCCGTTTCTGAGAGAATTAACAGATCCTTTTGAAATCCATGCGCTAATCCTGAAACGAATGCATATCGTGAATTATGCAACAAGTGTTATTGATCGGTGCTATAGTGCCAATCCGTGATCGCCGAAATGGAGCCACTTCGTGATCGCCGAAATGGGCCAGTTGATGATCGGCGAAATGGAGCCAGTCGTGATCGCCGTAATGAGGCCACTCGGTGATCGCCGAAATCGAGCCACCGCTGATCTGGGGGTGATACAGTTCCCAAAAGCATCTCGGACCCAGTTACCAAAATCGGGTAGACTCTCCGGAGTACAAACCTGGGAGGAGCTACCATGGCCAACAGGAGGTTCGAGATGTTCCAGTATCGTCAAGTGATTCATCGTATGCGCATGGGCGAAAGCGATCGGGCCATCGCCAAGAGCAGAGCTGATGGGCCGGCTAAAATGCGCCCAGGTCCGGGCCATTGCCGAGCAGCAAGGGTGGCTTGACAGAGGGCTGCCCCTTCCCGACGACGCCGAGTCTGGCAGCGGCCTTTGAAACGGAACAACATCCCAATCCCACCCGTCAGTCCTTGAGCCGTTCGTACGAAGAGCAGATTCAGCAAGTGGGTCGAGAGAAGGCGTCTGCATGACGCACCATTCACCAGGCGCTGGCGGATCAGTTCGGGTTTACGGGCAGCTACTCCTCGGTTCGCCGGCTGGTTCAGAAGCTGAGAAGCTCAACCATCCCAAGGCCACCTGCATCCTGGATTTTGCCCCGGGCGAGGCCGCCCAGGTGGATTTCGGCAAAGGTCCCGATCATCACCGATGTCTTCACCGGCGAAGTACATTCAAGACCTGGATCTTCGTCATGACCCTTTGCTTCAGCCGGCATCTGTACGCCGAGATCGTCACCAACCAGAAGGTCGAGACCTGGCTGGCCTGCCACCGCCGGGCCTTCGAGTTCTTCAACGGGGTTCCGGCCAAACTGATCATCGACAACCCCAAGTGCGCCATCACCAGGGCCTGCTTCCGGGACCCGGAGGTCCAGCGATCCTACGGGGAGCTGGCCGAGGGCTACGGCTTTTTGATCTCTCCCTGCCCGCCGCGGGATCCCGAAAAGAAGGGCCGCGTGGAGGCCGGAGTAAAGTATGTCAAGAACCGCTTTGTTCCCCTGCGGCAGTTCCGCTCCCTGGCCGACGCCAACGCGCAGCTGCAGCAATGGGTGATGGAAACGGCCGGCAACCGCATCCACGGCACCACGAGGCAAAAGCCGCTGACGCTGTTTGCCGAATCGGAAAAACATCTGCTGCAAGCCCCTGCCCGATGTGCCGGTGGAGATCGCCGCCTGGGCCAAGGTCAAGCTTCACGGCAACTGCCATGTCCAGTTCGAGAAGGCCTATTACTCGGCGCCGTTTCGCCTTGATTCATCAGCAGCTGTGGCTCAAGGCCACGGACACCACCGTCAAGATCTATCACGACCTGAAACTGGTGGCCGTTCATCCCCGGCTGACGAGACCCGGCGCCCGTTCCACCGTCGATGAACATCTGCCGCCGGAGGCGATTGCCTACAAGATGCAGGACCCCCAGTGGTGTCTGCGCCAGGCCGAAGCGATCGGTTCCGACTGCCACCGGTTGATCCAGATGCTCTTCAGCGACCGGGTCCTGGACAATCTGCGCGCCGCCCAGGGGGTCGTCGGTCTTGGGAAAAAGTACGGGCTCTTCGCGTCTGGAGAACGCCTGCACGCGGGCGCTGTATCTTTGACAATCCCCGATACAAGACCGTCAAGAGCATCCTGGAGAAGGGTCTGGATCAGACGCCCCTCCAAGCGGATCAATCGGTCGGGATCCCTCTTTCTTCCGTCTACACCGCCGACGGCCGCTTCCTCCGTCGGACCGGCGAGCTGCAGTTGCAATGAGAAAGGAGGCGATGCTCATGAACCCCATGCCCGAATTGATCCCCATGCTCAAGCAGCTGCGACTGTCCGGCATCCTGGATTCCATCGAATCGAGAAACCGCCAGGCCATCGAGGAGAAGTTTTCCTACATGGATTTCCTGGCCACCATCGTCCAGGATGAGATCGCCCGCAGAACCCAAAAGACGACTGGCGTCGGCCGTCCGCCGGGCCAACTTCCGCAACCAGAAGACCCTGGAGGAGTTCGACTTTACCTTCAACCCCAACATCAACCGCGCCCTGATCACGGAGCTGGCCTCCTGCCGGTTCATGGAGGAGAAGGTCTCCGTCCTGATCGTCGGTCCCTGCGGTACCGGCAAAAGCCACATCGCCCAGGCCCTCGGCCATTGCGCCATCCGTAGAGGTTATGACGTTCTGTTTACCAACACCTCCCGGATGCTCGCCCAGATCAACGCCGCCCGGGCCACCAACGGCTTCGAAAGACAGTTTGCCAAACTCGCCGGCGTCGATCTGCTGATCATCGACGACTTCGGCCTCAAGCCGCTGACGGGAATCCAGGATGAGGATTTTCATGAGGTGATCGCCGAACGCTACGAGCGCAGAAGCACCATCGTCACCTCCAACCTGGACATCCCGGAATGGACGGATGCCTTCCCCAATCGAATCCTGGGGGCGGCCACCATCGACCGTCTCCGCCACGGCGCTTACAAGGTCGTCCTGGAAGGGAAGAGTTATCGCGTCCACTCAGAACCGCTCCAAAACCCAAAAACAAGCGGTCAAAGAACAGAAAAACAACCCCGAAAGGAGGTGAAATCGCCTAGATTGAAAAGGGGGTCCGAAGACCCTTTTTCAACCCTTTTCACTGGCTCCATTACGGCGAACATCGGTGGCTCCATTAAGGCGATCATTGACACCATCCGCACCCCAGAGAAGGCTAACGGGGCCACGGCTGGAGCTGCGGGTCGGAGACCCGTCGGAGTTGGCTGCCGCGCTTGGCCGGCGCAGGCGGCCGTACACGCGGCGTTCAGGACGAGGCCCCGTTCAGCCGGGCGCCTGCGCCCGGCTGAACGATTTAGGCTCAGCGGTGGCTATCAGCCATCCGCTGGAGTGCACTGTTAGCCAGATTTGTATTCCTCATGAATTCTGGTGAGTGGATTAAGAATAAGCATCTTGTCCACGTGAACCTGCAGACGCTCGTCACAACACGTTATGTAAAGTTTTTCGCTGTTTTCTCTAAAGATAAACAAATAATATATGACCTCAGTGTTCTCAAAGCTCGACGAGACGTATCCGCTCGAACCAAGAAATTCGTGTGCCTCTATCAATTCAAGCTGATCAACCTGCGTACGGCCGCTCAATCCTGCTAGACATGAAAGAAATGCTACCTCAATAGAGTATCGTGAAACTCGCTCCTTTTTCTTCAACCAGTTCAAGAATCGCTCCATGTCTGACCAAATTTCTCGCCAACCCTTTATCGTGTCTTTCATTTTTTGATATGCTTTTGGTATGCCGAAGAACGCCGCCGAGCCTAATGCAACTATCTCAAGAATAACAATAGGGAAATCTGCACCGCCTCCTTCCACACCGGTGGAAAGTTTGAACTCAACATCTGCGGGATAATCTTTAATGAGGGCACTCAGATGGTCGTGAATACCTTTCGATTGTTCGTCCCAATCCCCACCTACAGCGGGATCTTTGAAAGGCGCCAAAACTATCTTGAATCCCATTTGAGTCTCCGATTATTGTTTGGCTAACATTATCGGTAAGTGGCGCGAGGTACTCGGTCGGCTGGAGCGCCTTGTTATGCACACACTCTATTCTAATAAAGAACGTTGTGACTTCAGCCCATATCTAACAGGCTTGGTATGTTTTTCCATCACACCTTCCTTAACCAATCGCTGAAGCCACTCTTTCGCTTGGCTTTTCGACACCTGCAAATCAGCAGCCACCTCGGCGTCGGTCTTAGGCGTTTTCATCTTCCCTAGCAACTCCCGCACCTTGGCAAACAGTTCATCAGCAGGTGCCAAGGGCGATTCTACAGACAGCAGGAGGGAAGAGTCATTTATAGGGGACAAATTCTCCGAGATTTCATACGACTCTTGGCTCCTCGTGAATCGAAAAAAAGAGTTCGTTTTGAAGGGCAGCAGGCTTTCCTCGAACTCACCTCAGTCAATGGCACCACCACTAATGCTTCCGGTGTCTCCGGATTAGGCCAAGGCAATGCGCCCTTACGACGAAGGGCATCCAACCCCTTGCCAGTTTCCCCATTCGAGCGAACATAGACAGGTACGAGCCGTAGCTTATCAAGTTGCTCGACCGCGCCAGCCCAAGTACCGCCCTTCTCGTAATCCGAACTGACAACAAGCGCCGCATCCGCCAGCGCGTAGATCAGCTTGTTACGCTGCATGGCGTGTCCCACGTTGAACCCGGCCAAAGGATCATAGGGCGAGATCAGGACCAGTTGCCCATCCATCAAGAGGTTGCGGTTTTCGCGGTTCAGGGCCGCCCGTTCCAGGCTGTCGGCCAAGATCCCCGCCACCTTGCCGCCAGCTTCCAGCGCGCCGCGCATGGCGGCTTGGTCAATGCCGCGGGCACCGCCCGAAACAAGGGTACGTCTCGCTTTGGCAGCAAGCTGGCCGATGCCTTCGGTGTATTCGACCAACGCATCGTCCACATGCCGTGAGCCCACGACAGCCAACCCGCCCGTATCCAGAATCGTCGCCTCACCACAGCCGTAAAGAATCGGCGGCGCATCGTCCTTGAGACGCGTCTTCAATCGCCTCGGGTACTCGGCATCGGCGCGGCTCACCACCCAGATCGCCCGCGTCTGCCAGCGCTCGATCGCCTGGCTCAACAGAAAACCACGGGCCAGCAGGCGCTTGAGACGGTCGCTGTCGATAAGCTGTTGGCACTCCCCGAGCAATTCCTACCGCATCAGGAGCAAGCAGATCAGCCGGCTGCTGTTGCTTTTCGCGCAGGAATCGCGCCAGCCGCTTGTACTCGCCCGGTGTCAATAAATCGGACGAAGGCTCGTCTCGCCCCGCGATCAGGGGCGCCGTCAGCAGCAGGATTGCCTGCGTGTTGGGTGAAAGTGACATGCTCATTTCTCGTGTCCTGTCAGCGCGAGCGCCAGAGGCCACACCTCGCCGCTGCCATGTGAGCGCAACAACCAAGCCGCAACGGTCAACGTCCAGCGCGAATCCACCATGTCATCCACGAGCAACACTGGCGTAGTGCGTAGAACTTTCGCACTGACCGCCAGAGAACCGTCGATGTTACGCGCCTGTTGGGTGCTGTTTGCCATGGTCTTTTGCTCCGGCCGATTGTCGGTCTTCTCCATTACCGCGTCGAATGGCAAGTTCAAGGCCGCGGCCAGCCGTCGGGCGAAGTCCGGCACAAGATCGGGATGTCGAAGTGACGGAATGCTGGTGACCCAGGCAGGCGCGGGTTGCGGGTTCCACTCTCGCACCATGCGCACACAGGCTTCCACCAGTTCATCCGAAAAGTGGCGGTCCCGGTACTTGCCCTGACGCACCAGGCCGCCCCACCCAGCATCCCCCCAGATGCAAAGCACCTTGCCGGGCTGTGCCTGAACGTCGGCGGCAATTCGTCCACTGAGACGATACTGCGGCATCCCGCCCGCCGGCCATTGCTTACGCGGCTCAATCGGCAGACTGGTTCGGCGAAGAAACGCTACGGCTTCTCGCACCAGTGCCGGGTCCGTGGTCGTCGGCAGCGGTGGCAATGAGGGTGGGCGGATTGTGCCCGGATCTCCATCCAATGCCCGAATAAGAAATTCCATATGCCCCGAGGTTAGATTAACGTAGTCCTGCATCTGTCGCTGCTCGACGCGGCGCAAGTTGGTCAGCCGTTCCGCGCGCTGCCAAAATGCCTCGCTCAGATTGGCCGCGGTTAACTGCCACTTCGTGCCCTGCTTGGCGATAGGGGCGGGCGATTCCAACGAGAGTAGCGCGATAGTCTTCTCGATCCGGCCCTTGCTGAGATTGACCCTTGCCATCAGTTCGGGAACCGAAAGACCCACCGGCGCTGCCTCCAATGCATCGAGCACACTGTGGACTTCCGCCCGCGTCGGGAAAGCACTCTCTATAAAGTAGTCAGTGATGTCCATCTCTTCTTCGCCGCTGAGCAGAACCCCGTAAGCTGCGTCGAGTGCGCGACCTGCACGCCCGACCTGCTGGTAATAGGCCACCACCGAACCCGGCGTCTGGTAATGGATCACGAAAGCGAGGTCCGGCTTGTCGAAGCCCATGCCGAGTGCGGTCGTCGCCACCAGTGCTTTGACTTGGTTGTCCAGCAACGCCTGTTCAAGTTCAACGCGACGTTCACCGGTCTCGCCTGTATAGGATTCCACGTTCACGCCGCACGACCTGAGCCAGTCGGCCACCTGAACAGCGTCGCGTACCGTGAGAGTGTAGATGATCCCGTGACCAGGAAGCGCCGGCACCCGCTCGGCCAGCCAGGCGAGGCGCTTCTCCTGACTGGGTAAGCGTATGGTCTGGAGCGCGAGTGAAGGCCGGTTCAGATCACCATGCGAGATATGAAGGTTGGGCCCCAACACGGCCCTCAAATCGTCCATCACCCGATTATTCGCCGTCGCTGTAGTTGCCAGCAGCCGCAGATTCGCGGGCAACGTGTGCACGATGCGCTCCAGCAGGCGATAGTGGGGTCGGAAATCGTGCCCCCAGTCCGAGATGCAATGGGCTTCGTCAATCACCAGCAAGGCGATCTGCCCCGCGATTCCCGCCAGCACTTCGGTGCGAAAGCGCTCGTTTGCCAACCGCTCTGGCGAGATCAGCAGGATGTCCACCTCGTTGAGTTGAATCGCTGCCTCGACGTTTGCCCACTCGTCCTGATTGTCGGAGTTGATAGTGACCGCACGCACGCCCATCCGTTCCGCCGCCGCGATTTGGTTGCGCATCAACGCCAGCAAGGGCGAAATGAGCAAAGCCGGCCCTGCTCCCGCTTCGCGCAACAGCTTGGTGGCAATGAAGTAGACAAAACTCTTGCCCCAGCCGGTTTTCTGCACCACCAGCAGCCGACCCCGAGCTTCCACGATATGGCGGATCGCTTCCTCTTGACCTTCCCGGAAATTAGCGTTGGCAAGACCCGACCCAAGTTTGAGAAGTTCAATAGCTCTGTCTTTTTTTATTATCATTAACTGCCTCAGTAATACCTCTGTACTATGTGCATTGTTTAGATTGATCCGCATAATATGCGGAACATCGATTTCCGGTCCGTATAACACGCCCCTAATACGGCTAATATTGCTGCGATAATCCATTCAATATCAGCTACTTACATCCCTTGTTGCTTTTTATCGCGGCGTCTTATACGGATCCGCCTAAAACTCCTCTTCCTAAAGATTAAAGTCCGTCCACAGGGCTACGAACACCTGCCGGGCCACGATTGAGAACATGAGTGTAGATCATCGTGGTCTTGACGTCATTGTGGCCCAGGAGTTCCTGCACGGTCCGAATATCGTGACCGCCCTTCAATAGATGTGTTGCCAAGGAATGACAGAACTCAGTTCTTCGGCTGTAATGGCGGGAGCGCAGGGCTTCGCGGAGACGGTCT
Organism: uncultured delta proteobacterium; assembly: GCA_963802665.1. Taxonomy (GTDB): domain Bacteria; phylum Desulfobacterota; class SM23-61; order SM23-61; family SM23-61; genus SM23-61. The sequence goes on from CAWDJO010000009.1 coordinate 11,379, forward strand.
AGAAGTTTCGGTTTTTGAGCGGCCTCAGGCGCAATCCGTGGGGATCGGCTGGGTGGATTGGAAAGAATTGGTGCGGAGTTAGCCTCTGGCATGGGCGTCTCTCCTCTGCTGAAGTCGATTGAAGGTTATCGCTTTTTTCCCTAATAGGTTATGTTTCTTGGAGATTTCTTGGACTCTCCCATGCCTCCTTGGCGGCCTTCAGGAAAAGTTGGCTGTATTTCTCCTCCTCCCAGAAATCGTTGGCGCTGCGAAAGGGACACGCGGATTCGTTCGGCGTGATAACATGTTATGCCTCGATTATTTGTTCCATTGCCGGGATTTTACTGAGTGTAAATTTTTTAAGCTCCACTTTCTTGCTAGCATTGTCGATGTCGATACCTACTAGCTTTCCTTCCGAGTCATAATCAACGACGACACCCTCGGAAATCTCGACGCTTTCAGCACCCGGATGTTCAGATAGGTCGATATAAAGGGAATCAGTTTCGGGATAATAAGTAATTTTCATGGCTTAAACCCCCTATCAAAAAAGGCATTGTGGATTGTGGTCTTGTCTTCAAGGGTAATAACTCTCAAAACTCTACCCTGCATTTCATGAACTACACCCCAGAAACGATATCGGTTGTTTTCTTGGCGCTCGCTTTTTACAGGATTTTCTACTACCCGAATACACCATTCCTTTTTTAGGTATGGTCGTTTACGCAAAACTTCATTTTCGAAATATCTCGTGAAGCTGTACGGGTTCAATCTTTAATCGCCCTTTTCATCGGTTCGCAAGAGGGGCAGAAGGATTTCCCGCCAATCCTCGATAGCCCCGTTGACACCACCGATCTCCAACCCGTCCTCAGAATAGAATATTTCCAGTTTCTCTTCACAACATCCGCACTTTAAAAGATAACGGGGACATTTTTTGCCACTTTTCTTCCTGTGGTAGACCCGAATCTGCGGATGTCCAAATCGATATGTATTGTAGAATCGGTTTGATCTTCCCAGGATTTTCATTTCCCCTTCCCTTGGTATTACAGAGGGATGAATCCCCCATTCTGTTGAAATCATTCTAAATTAGATCATAGGGAGGATCAAGGAAAATGATTGATCATTGGAAATTTTTGCCCCCTCACCCTCCCCTCTCCCGCCGGGGGAGAGGGGTTATAGGAGAGGGATTAGAATCCAGGGGGCCGACTTCTTCGGCTGCATTCTCGAGAAGTTCACGGTATTTATCTTCGTCGTAGTCGTCATCCGCACTCACGAAGGGGTGGGCGCGGACGCGGTCTTCTTTGTTCTTCGAGGCGGAGTCTTTGATCAGGTAGTGCACCTTTTCGCCCGGGTGGATCTCGATGCCGGCTTCGTCCAGCTGCTTGAGGGCCAGGGCGGTAAGGTTGTCCACCTTGTACTCGTTTACTTTCTGGCGGACGCTCTTGGCCACGAGCAGGTCTTCGTTCTTCAGATCCCCGGTCTCCAGGCGGGTCAGGTAGCTTGCCAGGACTTCCCGCACTTCCCCGCTTTTTTCCCGGTACTCCCGGCTGTTCCCGCAGGTGCTGAGGAGGTGGAGCATCTCCTCCTGTGCCTCCTTGATCAAAGGAGGGGTATCGTCCCGGCGGAAGGCCAGGCCCCGGGCTTTCAGCTCTCCGTTCTCGAAGGCCCCGAAATAGCGGGTCGCCACGGGGACATTTTTCCTCACCTTGGAGGGCAGGAAGACGATCCACTTGTAGATCCCTTCCAGCTCGATGGGCGCGTCGGCAGCCTTTCCAATCTCCGCGCAAAGGTCCAGGACCTCGGGCCGGGTCATGCCGGGCTTGGTGATCCAGACGGCATCGGTCAGGCCATGGAGAACCCGGAATCCATGGGCCTCGCTGATCTCCTTGGCCTGGAGCAGCTTCTCCCGCCCGTAAGCCGTAACCGCCTCGTGGGCCTCGATCCTCCCGAAGCGGGCGTTCCGGTACCCCAGGTAGCCGAAGCAGACCACCAGGAGCCACTTGAGGGCCGTCTGCTTCCGGGAGTAAATCTCCTTTTCAAATCCGGTAGCCGTTTTCTTCTTCGCCCGGAAGTACCTCCGCCGCTCCAGGATGGGCCGCAGGGTCCGGGGGATCAGCCCTTCCCTCTTCTCGCAGATGTTGTAGCCCGCCTCGGGGACCTTGGGCCGGGGGCAGCAGTTGCACAGGATGGTTTCGGCGGAGATGTTGTGCCGCACCATGATCGTGGGGTACATGGAGGAGTAGTCGATCTCGGCCACGCTGTCGTGCATGCCCATCACCGGCTGGAAGGTGAGCCCTCCCTTGTCCGCCACCAGAAGGTCCCAGGCGGTCTTGAACTTCTCCGGCTCGCCCTTGCGCCAGGGGACGAGGATCCGGTCCTGGAGGGCACGGTCGAGCTGCATGGAGCTGATGGCCGTGCCCGAGCCGCGCCGGGCCAGGCGCTGGATGGGAATCTTGGAGAGCCGGGCCGCTTCGATGATCCCTTCAAATCCGGTGACCGAGTAGAAGAAAGAATTCTCCCGGTCGATGTGCAGCCTGCCGAAGAAGGGATAGTCCGGGGCGTTATAAACGATCTGCCCGTAGGTGAAATAGGAACGCCCCTCGGTAACGATGGCCCGGCGGATGGGCGTCGGCTCCCGGTCGAGGGGCAGAGGGATGCGCCATTTGTGGGAGAGCCGGAGAAGAGAGGGGATGATGAAGGAGTCTCCGTGATCGGTGAGGATGAGGTCCGGGTCGTGGCGCTGGAGAAGGCGGCTCATCTCCCGGAGCAGGTCTTCCTGCGATCCCGGCTCAAAGACCAGCGTCTTCCCGTCGCAGCGGACCGCGAGGGTGTTCCCTTTGCCCAGGGGCAGGAGGTGGCTTCCCTCCAAGGAGATTTCCATGATGGACAGGTCCGGGACCGCATACTCCAGGTCCCAGGGAGATTCCAGGGGATGGATGTTCCGCACCTGGTCCCCTTCGCACTCCACTCCGCAGCGCCCCATGGGAAAGAGGCCCCGGCTGTACAGGTAATACTGGGCCAGGGGGATGTCGCAGTTGAAGAAGGAGACCGTCTCTTCAAGGGAGGGGAGCTTGCGCAGGAGAGCGGGGAGGCGGCCGTAGTCGGAGATCTCCAGGGCGAGCACCTCGATCTCCTGGCCGCTCCAGAATTCCATCTTCCGGTCCCAGAAAGAGCCGGCGGCAAAGCCTTTCTGCACCGCGCCTTCGGCCAGCTTCTCCAGGATCCTCCTCTTCCCCGCGGCGTAGATGGGGAAGCGGAAGGGGTCTTCGAAGCGGAGGAGTTTTCCCTCCGTCCGTGCGCATCCAAAGGACCATGCGGTCGTGGAGGGGGTAGACGTCCAGGAGCCAGCCGGTGAATTCCATAAGAAAGTGCCTAAAGTTCGGAGTGCCTAGAGTGCCTAAAGTTAAAAACAGGGCTTTATCGCCTTTGACTCCGAATTCCATACGGGCGCGCAGCAGCGCGCCCCTACAAACTCCGAACTTTTTTGGACGCGGATGAACACGGATAAATCAAACCAACCGCGGGCGACCATCACGCCCCAGGCGTGATCGCCCCTACCATCCCTCCCATCCTTCTTTCGTCTCTTGCGGATACCTCCCCAAAAATTCGAAATTCGAAGCACGAAATTCGAAACAAGCACGAATTTTCAAAATCCCAATCCTTCCAACAGAAAATTTGGAATTTTGAATTTAGGATTTTGGATTTGTTTCGGATTTCGATATTCGAATTTCGGATTTCACCGCCTCGCCTTTATCTCCCCCGGGATTCCCGCTCGCTGATTTCAACTTCTCCAGGATCTCCATTAGGATTTTCTCGTGTTCCAGGCAGATGGAGAGGAGGATCGATTCCAGGGGCCAGGGGTGGGAGGTGTAGGCTGCGGCCTGGACATGCAGCTTGGCCCGGTCGAAGAGGCGGTCGAAGGCCTCCTGGTCCTCCTTGCGCAGGGCCCGGCGGAATTTCTTCCACTCCTCGTACTCCCGCTCCAAAACCTGGCTGAAGGGTAAAACGGTGCGGCCCATGTTTTCTCCCAAGACAGCGATCAAATGCGGACTGCGTTGCAGCGAATTCGGAATGCGGAATAACCCCCCACCCCCGCCCTCCCCCACAGAGGGGGGAGGGTTTAGGGAGGGAGACGTCTTAGGGCGCGCGGCAGCGCGCCCCTACATAGCCGAAAGTTGAATGCTGGTCGCCGGCGGTTAATTTTTTAAAATCTTCAAAAACCTCCCAGGGACGCTGCAGGGTCAGGGGCGGTTTGTCCAGGATGACCTGGAGGGTGTCGGCGGAGGATTTCAGCTTCAGGACTGCGTCGGAAAACCGCGCCAGATCCTTCAGGAGGAAGCTCCGGCGTTTGTTGAACCCGGAGAAGGACTGGCTCATGAGGAAGAAAACTCCCTTCCGGCTCATCTCCTCCACCTTGGCCATCGTTCTCCGGAAGAGAAGCGCGGCCTCTTCCCCGGGCACGTCTTCGTCGAAGAAGACGGTGCAGGGACCCAGAAAAACAACCAGGGCCGGAACCCCGGGAGGGATGAACGGTTCCAGGCGTTTCCGGATGAGCGTGGCCAGCTGGTGACAGGTGAACGCCCGGGCCACGGCGATCTTCTTCAACAGCTCGGCCAGCGGGAAACCCTCTTTCCGGGCGAACTTGGAGACCACGTAGGGGTTGAAGGAATTGGCCCCGTCAGCCACCAGGACCCGGAATCCCAGGGATGCGGCAAAGGCCGCCAGGTACACGGCAAGGTCCGCCGGCCGTTCCCCCACGATGAGCGCTTTTTTCACCGGCTTGCCGGAGGGGAACCCGGGAACGTCCAGCAGAGGGAAAAAATCCCCCTTCGCTTTTTCGATATCTTTTTCCATAACCAAAAAGTTTTTTATTAGGACGCAGATGAACGCAGATAAAAAATGCCTAAAATTCGAAATGCCTAAAATGCCTAAAATTGTCTAGAGTTAAAAACAGGGCTTTATCGCCTTTGACTTTTTCTATACGGGCGCGCGGCAGCGCGCCCCTACAAACTCTGAACTTTTTTGGGACGCGGATGAACGCAGAGGATCAATGGACTGGAATAATGGAATTTTGGAATGATGGAATATTGGGAAATTGAATAGCGCAGTTCAATTGAAATGCATTTACCCATTATTCCAGTACTCCAGTATTCCATCATTCCATTTTTTTTACAGTTTCCGGTACGCCACTCCGACCACTTTTCCCAGGATGCGGAAATTCTTGCTTCCTTTTTTCACCTGAATGGGAGGCATGGCCGGGTTGTCCGATTTCAGCACGGCGGAGTCCTTCTCCCGGAAGACTCTCTTCACCGTAACCTCTCCGTCGATCATGGCCAGGACGATGGTGCCGTCATCGGCCGAATCGGCCTGTTTCACCAGGAGGTAATCCTGGGGCAGGATGGTGGGCGTCATGCTCATCCCTTCCCGGTCCACCCGGACCATGAAGAGACCGGATCCTTTGGCCCACTCTTCCGGGACGGGGACCGCTCCTTCGATGTTTTCCACCGCCTCCAGGGGGGGCCCGGCAGCCACCTTCCCGACCACCGGGATCTGCCGCACCGAGGAAAAAGGCCGGAAGATCTGGATCCCCCGGGACTTGGAGGAACGGGTCAGGCTTCCCTTCCTTTCCAGGGCCCGCAGGTGGTCGATGGCCGCCCGGTAGTCAATCCGAAAATGTCCGGCGATTTCCCGCACGGTGGGCGGATACCCCTCTTTTGCCGTAAAGGCCTGGATGAAGTCCAGAATCTCTCTTTGCCTGGAAGTCAGATCCATCTTTTTCTCCTTTTTTTCACCCCCACCCTAACCGTTCGGCCGAAGGCTCACGACGAAGCCCTCCCCTGTCAGAGACTGTGTCATAATTCGTCATGCCCGCGGAGGCGGGCATCCAGTCAGTTGGAGACAACAACAATTTCAAGGACCTGGATTCCCGCTCCCCGCTTACTACCTGCGGGGACAAGTTTCGCAGAGGGAATGACGGCGTTTTCCCCATTACGGCACCGTCTCTCAAGGGGGAGGGAATTCATAAAGAAATTTAACTATCTCTGGCCAGAATTTATTCGGATTTTGTGCTTCTATCTCAACATACTCATCATTTGATGAGTTGTCAAGGAAAATCTTTAGGCCGAAGAAAAGAAAGGGAAACGAAGAAAGAGAAATGCAATAAATCATGTGGCGGTTTAAAATAAAAAGAATAAAATTTTAAGGGTGATTAAAACAAGAAGGAGGAATCATGGAATTTAAGGGAAGCAAGACGGAGAAAAATTTGCTGGCTGCTTTTGCCGGCGAGTCGCAGGCCCGCAACCGTTACACCTTCTTTGCCAGCGAGGCCAGGAAGGCCGGATACGAGCAGATCGCCGCCATCTTCCTGGAGACGGCGGACAATGAAAAGGAACACGCCAAGTTGTTCTTCAATCTGCTCAAGGGGGGAGAGGTAACCATCACCGCCGGGTACCCCGCGGGCGTGATCGGAGATGTTCCCGCGAACCTGAAAGCCGCCGCAGAAGGGGAAAATTTTGAGTGGAGTACCCTCTACGTGAATTTTGCCGAAACGGCCAAGCAGGAAGGGTTCACGGATGCTTGCCAGACATTCACCCAGGTCGCCAAGGTGGAAAAATTCCATGAGGCCCGGTACCGGACGCTTTTGAAGAATGTGCAGGGAAGAAAAGTCTTCAAGAAGGATTCATCGATAAAGTGGCACTGCCGGAATTGCGGCTACGTGCACGAAGGGAAAGAAGCCCCGGATAAATGCCCGGTCTGCGCCCATCCCCAGGCCTTCTTTGAAGTGCTGGCGGAAAACTACTGATTGCGGAATGCGCCCTGCACTCAATGTAGTGCAGGGCGGATTGGAGGGCGCGCAGCAGCGCGCCCCTACACCTACGTAATGAACGACAAGGGCAGCCACATGGCGTTGCCCGGCAATGGATCTCCCGGAGAAATCCAAAGGGTGACCCGTCATGCGCTTGGCGTGACCGCCCATGTAAACTACCTTGGAATTTGTTCGAGCACCGATTCCGGGAGGATGCATTTTTTCAATGCCTCCAGGATCTCCTCCTGGGGGCATTTTCTTCCCACCAGGACGAGGGCCGTCGGGTGAGAATCCTGCGTGGGCTCGAGCCTGTAGTTTCCCCCTGAATAATTCACGATCACCGAGGAGTCGGGGAATCGGGCCCATCCTTTGCAGCGGAAGAGGCTGGGCGGCTGCCAACCACGAAATCCCTGCAAAGATCCACCCCGGCCTTCGGGTCCAGGGACCAAGCGTCGGCGCCGACATAGTCTTGAACCGCCTTCGTTGTCGGGCCTCCCCCCAGGATGACAAACCTGCCTTCCCTCAATTTTTTCTCCCTCAATAATTCCACCACTTTTTTCATGGATTCGAAGGTAGGAGTGATCAGGGCCGACATGGCCACAACCTCCGCACCCGTGTCGGCGACTTTCTGGACGAAGTTTTCGGGAGCTACGTCCACCCCCAGGTCATGCACCTGAAATCCGCTGGCTTTGAACAGAGTCGCTACGATATTTTTCCCGATGTCGTGGATATCCCCCTTGGGAGTCCCTATGACCACCGACCCCAGGGAAATTTGATCTTTCTGGCCCAACAGCAGAGGCTCCACTTTCCCTACCACCTTTTTGAAAAGGTCGGCGGACATGATCAACTCGGCCAGGAAATATTCCCCCGAACTGTAGAGCTTTCCCACCATTTCCATCCCGGCCCGGCATTCCTCCAGAATCTCCAAGGGATTTTTTCGATCCTGGATGGCCCGGCTCACCAACTTCTCCACCTCGTCATATTGCAGTCGGCCCAAGGCTTCGGCAATCTTTCCCCGGGGAAGGCTCACCCTTGGGGCTTCAGGCCTTTTTTCAACCGGCTGGAGAAGCCTGGCCCTTCCCTTTTTCCCCACGTAACTCCTTCCGGTTTCCACCATGGCCCGCAGGTTTTCCCTCTTCACGTTGATGGGGCATTCGCACCCGGTGGTGAGCATAAAACCACCGCCTTCCCCCACTTCATCGATCAGCCGTTGGCAATACGCTTCCACTTCCTCCGGTTTTCCCAGGGACAAGAGGGCCGCGGGAACATCCCCGCTGATGCACATGTGGCCCTTCAATATCTCCTTGGCCCGGAAAATATCCGTCGTCCCGTCCAGGTCACAAATGCATTTTCCCTTCGGGAGCTTGGTGAAGTAGGGAAGGTTGATCCCCCAGTTCGTGTCCAGATGCAACCAGGGAGTAATCCCCTCGGCCAGGAAAGCATCTACGTACCGCTGCAAAAAAGGCCACTCAAACCGCTCGAACACATCCAGCCGGTAATAAAAACCCGACCCCCTCTCCAGGACGATGAAAGCCAGCATCTTGTTGCTGGACTTACAAACCTGAATGGCCGTGGAGATGAGATCGTCGCAGGAGGCCCGCATGGCCACCTCCACTTTGCCCGGCACCTCGTACAGGTCGCGGGTGAACTCCGTCAGGGTGCGGCACAGGGAGAAGGCCATCATGACCGAGTCCACGGCCACGCCCATGAAAATCGGGACTCCCTGGGATTCACAGATTTTCAGGTCGTCGTAATACATCTGGTTCGTGGCTTTTTGCATGAAGGTCAGCTGTTCGATCGTTTTCCCGCTCATTTGGGGATACCGGGCTTCCCAGTACCCATTCCATCCGAGGGCGGCGATTTGATCGTAATCCTCCCGCGGAAACAGGACCCGCTCGTCGATTTGGTACAGGTCATCCTCCCCGATCTGCTTTCCCGGGATCAGGTTGCGAACCGGGGCCCCGGTGAATTTTCCCGGCAGCTGGGGGTAATAATAATTGGGCTTGCTGGCAAAATCATACCCGAATTCCTTGTAGCAGCGGATGATGGCGTCCCGGGCGACCTCGTGCTTCCGCCAGGCTTCTCCCTGGGTAATTCCGTACAAGCGGGGAGCGGCGGTCACCAAAATGGGGAACACGGGATGGCGGTCCACCTCCTCCAGGGCAACTGCTGCCAGGGACCTTTCTTCAGCAGTCATCGTTTCGCGAATCAATTTCCTGACCTCCCTCGTCCTTGTTTTTGTCTCCCTGCCTAATCCTTCAAATCCCGGGAAACTTTCCAGCGGGCCGGAAAAAGAGGGACCGATGGTGATTACCTTCTCCGGTGGGGATTCAACCCCTCAAAAAATTCCTTTTCCTTGGCCTCCATCTTTCGCCGTTCAGCCACCGAGCCCTCATGATCATATCCCGCGAGATGGAGAATGCCGTGAATCATAAGAAAGAGGATCTCATCCTCCGCTTTCTTCCCCGCCTCCTCGGCATCCCGTCTCGCGGTCTCGGCGGATATGACCACATCTCCCAGAATTCTGGACCGGAGGGATACAGGAGAATCCATCCATCATGGGAAAGGAGATAACGTTGGTGGGTCTGTTGCGGCGGAAGTACTGGCGGTTCAGCCGGGTGATCTCCCGGTCGTCGGCCAGGACGACGGTGAGCTCATATCCTTCATACCCCAGGGTCTTCAGAATCCGGCGGGCCGCCGCCCCGATCTTTCGTCGGTCGACGGGCACCCGGTCTTGGCGATTGAGGACCGAAACCTTCGAGGACAATGGCGGTTAATCGCCCCCCTCCTCTTTGCCCTCTCCTCCATACAGGGGGAGGGAAAGAGAAGCAGCATTTTTTTTCGCCGCCTGGCTCTCATAGGCGCGGATGATATCCTGGACCAGAGGATGGCGGACCACGTCGATCTCGGTGAAGTAGCTGAAGTTGATCCCTTCGATCCCCTGCAGGATATTCCGGGCCTCGATCAAGCCGGACATCTTCCCGGTGGGCAGATCGATCTGGGTAATGTCCCCGGTGATCACCGCCTTGGAGCCGTAACCCAGGCGGGTCAGGAACATCTTCATCTGCTCGGAGGTCGTGTTCTGGGCTTCATCCAGGATGACGAAAGAATCATTCAGCGTCCGTCCCCGCATGAAAGCCAGGGGAGCCACTTCGATCACTCCTTTTTCCAGAAGGCGGGAGACGGTCTCAAAATCCATCATGTCATGCAAGGCATCGTATAGGGGGCGCAGATAGGGGTTCACCTTTTCCTGCAAATCCCCGGGAAGGAATCCCAGCTTTTCCCCGGCCTCCACGGCAGGACGGGCCAGATATGATTCGGTCGACTTCCTTTTTGGTCAGCGAGGCGACCCCCATGGCCATGGCCAGGTAGGTTTTTCCCGTTCCCGCCGGCCCGATGCTGAAGACGATGTCATGGCGTCCGGATGGCATCGATGTAGCGCTTCTGGGCCAGGCTTTTCGGGGTGATCAACCGGCGCCGGGAGGAGATGTAGACGGTGTCCAGGAAGATATCCTTCAGCTTGGCGGCATGATTCGCGGAGAGGATCCGGACCGCGGAGACGATATCGTTGGGATACAGGGGATGCCCCCGGTGAAGGATGTCGTAAAGCTCGGTCAGGAGTTTTTCCGCCAGTTGAACCTGGATCGGGTCTCCCGGAGATGGACAGGGTGTTTCCCCGGGCATGAATCTCGACCCCCACGCCCTTTTCGATGAGTTTCAGATGGCTGTCGTTCTCCCCGAAGAGGAGCTTCACCGTGCCCGGGTCATCGAAGTGAACCCGCCGCGATGGATGGTCTTCGGATTTTTCTTTCAACTCTGGCTGGTCTCCTGGGGTTGATAGAGGATTCTGGTCAATCTCCCGAGTAGCCTTCCCCAAAACAAAATGCCCTCATTCGACGAGGGCATCTAGGGATTCAGAGGATTTGGATTGTGGACTCAACCATCAACACCATTCAAAACTATCACAAAACCCCTTGTTCTACAACAATTTTCTTGAAACCGCCGCAGCGGTGCCATAAGATGGATGAAGACAGGGGCAATACCCCTTAATGCCGAAAATTCGAAATGCCTAAAATGCCTAAAATAAAAAACTAGTGCCAGGGTGAGTGTAAGTTGTGAGTAGGGAAAGCAGAAATTGATCATGAAGACGAAACGGAAAAAAGCCCAGGCTGCGATGGGGCGGAAAAAAATTGGGAAAAAGAAATACACGGTTGATGATCTTCTGAAGATCATGGCCAGGCTGCGCAGCCCTTCGGGATGTCCCTGGGACCGGGAGCAGACCGCCAATTCCCTGAAAAAATATCTGATCGAGGAATCCTACGAGGTGCTCGAGGCCATCGAATCCGGAACCCCCGGGGAATTGCGGGAAGAGCTGGCCGACCTCCTCCTGCAGATCGTTTTTATTTCCCGGATCGCCGAGGAAAAGGGAGATTTCAATTTTCCGGGCATCGTGAATGAACTAGCGGAGAAACTCGTCCGGCGCCACCCTCACGTCTTCCCTCAGCCGGACCGGCCCCGCCCCACTCCCAAGAACGCGGGAGAGGTTTTGAAGGTCTGGGGTTCGGTCAAGGAAATGGAGGGCAAATACGCCAAGAGGAATTCCCTCCTGGATGGAATCCCCCTGGCCCTTCCGGCCCTGGAACGGGCCCGGCGCATGTCGGAAAGGGTTTCCCGGGTGGGCTTTGACTGGCCGCATATTCGGCGAGGTCTGGAAAAAAGTCCAGGAAGAATTGGAGGAGCTGAAACAGGCGGGAAAAGAGACTTCCCGGAAGGCGGTGGAAGAAGAACTCGGAGACCTTCTCTTCACCCTGGTGAACTGGGGCCGTTTCCAGGGAATTTCGGCGGAAGAGGCGCTGCGCAAGGCCAACCGGCGTTTTGCCCGGAGGTTCTTTCAGGTGGAGGAAGGGCTGCGCAGGAAGGGGAAACGACTCCAGGATTCGACCCTGGAAGAGATGGATGAGTTGTGGAACCAAGCCAAAAAAAGAGCAAAGAGCGGAGAGCGTGAGAGCTTAGAGACCCTTCCTTATAGTCCTCTCTGCTCCCCGCTCTCTGCTCTTCGCTGTCTTTATGGAACCGGTTCATCGCCGCCTGGGGGCCTTGGAGGATTAGAACTTCGAGGGCTTCCACGTATCCCTCGATCATCTTTTTAAACTCTTCCCTTTCCCCTCCGGCAAGAGGCTCCAGTACAAAATCCGCGGGGTCCTGCCCGGGTCTTCCGGGCCGGCCGATCCCCATTTTGAAACGGACAAAGCCGTCGTTTCCCAGGGCTTCGATGATCGACTGGATGCCCTTATGACCCCCGTGGCCTCCGCGGATCCGGACGCGCAGCTTCCCCGGAGGCAGGTCCAGGTCATCGTGAAGGACGATTAGATTTTCCGGCTGGATCTTAAAGAACTGGAGAAGCCGCTGGGCGGCTTCTCCGGAGAGGTTCATGAAAGTTTGGGGTTTGGCCAGGATGACTTCTTCGGCCCCGATCCTTCCCCGGCCATAGAGGGATTTCATTCCCCGGCGGGTGACTTCGATTCGGTGTTTTTCGGCCAGACCGTCGAGGAGAAGGAAGCCCACGTTGTGCCTTGTCCAGTGATAACCGCGCCCCGGATTTCCCAGGCCCAGGATGAGCTTCACTCCACCTCCTTAAAAACCAGCTACTTCTTGGGCTCTTTCTCTTTGGCCTCTTTGGCCTCTTTGCCTTCTTTGCCCTCTTTCGCTTCTCGGGGCTCTTTTCCTGCTTTGGCCTCTTTCGCTTCGCGGGGCTCCTTGCCCGCTTTGCCCGGCTCGGCCACCTCGGGCTCTTCCTTCTTCTCGCCAATCCGCTCGGGCTGAGCAATCTCCCGTTCCGCTTCCGGCGTGGCCACGATCTCTTCGTACTTCGCCTCGGAGATGGGCGGAACCACGCTGGCCAGGGTGAAGTTCTTGTCGGTCACCAGGTCGAACTTCTCCGGAGGGGCCAGGTCCCGCACATGGAGGGAATCCCCGATTTTCAGGGCGCTCACATCCACTTCGAGGAACTCGGGGATTTCCGTGGGCAGGCAGCGGACCCGGATTTCGCGCATGGTCTGCTGCTGGATTCCACCCACCTTCACCCCTTCGGCCTTGCCCATCAGGCGGACGGGGATATCGACCTCGATCTTCTCATCCATGGCCACGGCATAAAAATCGGCATGGAGGTAGGATCGATCGAGGGGATGAACCTGCAGGTCTTTCAGCATGACCACCGGGCTGCCCACCTTGTCGCTTCCCGGGCCGCTGACCTTCAGCCCGATCAGGGTGTTTTCCTTGGCCCCGCTGGTCAGGATCTTCTTTAACTCCTCGGGCTTGACGGTCAGATGAAAGGTCTGAGTCTTGCGCCCATAGAGGACCGCCGGGATTTTCCCTTCCCGGCGAATGCGCCGGGCGGCCTCCTTTCCGCTGTTCGTTCGCAAGGCAACTTCTAATTCTCTCTGTTCCATGACTCCTCCCTTAAACGAATAGAGAACTCACCGAATCGTTGCAGTGAATCCTCTGAATGGCATCCGCCAGCATTCTGGCTACGGATAAAACTTTGAATTTCGGGCTCGATGCGGCCTTCGGACTGAGGGGAATGGTGTTGGTGATGGTCATTTCCTGGATGATCGATTTATTCAGCCGCTCGATCGCCGGGCCCGAAAGCACCGGATGCACACAGCAGGCATATACCCCCACGGCCCCCTTGGTGGCCAGAGCAGAAGCCGCCTCCACCAGGGTGCCGGCCGTATCCACGATATCATCCAGGATGATGGCGTGCAGGCCCTTGACCTCTCCGATGAGGTTCATGAACTTGGCTTCGTTGGGGACATCCCGACGCTTGTCGATGATCGCCAGGGAGGCTTTCAGCCTCTTGGCGAACGCCCGGGCCCGCTCCACTCCGCCCGCGTCGGGAGACACAATCACCATGTCCCCCGAAAACTTCGTCCGCATGTATTCCAGGAGAACCGGGGCGGCAAACAGATGGTCCACCGGGATGTTGAAGAACCCCTGAATCTGCCCGGCGTGCAAGTCCATGGTGAGAACCCGGTTGGCCCCGGCGGCGGTGATCAGGTCCGCGACCAGCTTGGCGGTGATGGGCGCCCGGGGGGATACCTTCCGGTCCTGACGGGCGTACCCATAGTAGGGGAGAACGGCGGTGACCCGGTTGGCCGAGGCTCGTTTCAGGGCGTCGATCATGATCAGGAGTTCCATCAGGTTCGTGTTGACCGGGGTGCAGGTGGACTGGACGACGAATATGTCCATTCCCCGGACGCTCTCATGAATGTCCACCAGGATTTCCCCGTCGCTGAAGGTCTTGACGTCGGCCGCGCCCATGGGGCTTTCCAGAATATCGCAGATCTCCTGGGTCAGGGGAAGGTTGGAATTTCCCGAAAAGATCCTCATATGATCCACTGCTCTCCCTCCCTCTACCGGGATCCCTTCTTAGAATAGTGGCTGGGGCGGGAGGATTCGAACCTCCGAATGCGGGTTCCAAAGACCCGTGTCTTACCGCTTGACGACGCCCCAGTTCTTGCGAAAAAAAATCCGAAATCCGAAGCACGAAATCCGAAACGAAAAGGTGCAAATTCTAAATTTCTAAAAAAAAGTTCGGTCTGAATTTTTATTTTTGGGTCATTCGAATTTGTTTCGAGTTTCGGGTTTCGAATTTCGAATTTTTGCCATTACCCGGATCTACCCTCAAATTCCACAGCAAATCTCCGTCTTCCATCCGTGGGGGAGATCCAGCTTTCTCCGGGCTTCTTCAGCTTCCTCTCTCGAAGGGAAGAGGCCGAAGGTCACCGGGCCGCTACCGGACATGAGCGCTCCCCAAGCCCCCCGGCGGAGTAATTCCTCTTTCATCCCCCCAATTTTAGGATACCTGGAAAGTGCCGGAATTTCCAGATCATTTTTTAAGACCGGTAAAAGGTCCGCCAGGGTTGGATACGAACCCCCCAAGGGCGTCCCTGCCTTCCGCTTCCCGCCCGTGAGCCGGTCGAAGGTTTCGTAGGACCAGGGAGTGGAGATGCGGAAAGGAGGAACCAGCAGCAGGAATCCCAGGCCCTCCGGCATGCTCACGGCACTCAATCTTTCCCCTTTTCCCCGGGCCAGGGCCGGCTTTTGAAAGATGAAAAAGGGGATATCCGCTCCCAGCCTGGCCGCCAGCCCCATGAGGGCATCCGAGTTCAGCCCGGTCCGGAAAAGATCGTTCAGGGCCGCCAGCACGGCGGCGGCGTTGCCGCTTCCCCCGCCCAATCCGGCGGCAACCGGAATCCTCTTCCTGATCCTGATCTCCAGGCCTTCGGGAATCCCGGTTTCCTGGCAGAAGAGCTGGGCGGCCCGCCAGGCCAGGTTGTCCCTCCCCAGGGGAACTGCTTCCCCCTCGGGGATCAGCCGGATTCCCTGCCCGCCCGGGTGAATTTCCATCTCATCGGAGAGATCGACCCTCTGCAGGAGGGTCTGGATCTCATGGTATCCATCCGGCCGCTTTTCCAGCACCTCCAGATGAAGGTTGATTTTTGCCGGGGAAAGGAATCGCATTCCTAACGGTTCGAGCGAAAAGCCAGGTAGATGTTCCGCTCCCCCCGCTTGACCAGGAGGCGGACCACTTCGTCCTTTTTTACCTTGCCGATGGCGGCCTGATAATCGCCGAGCTTGCGGATGGCCTGCCCGTTGATCTCCTGGATGACGTCCCCCCGCTGGAGGCCCGCTTCATCCGCCGGGGACCCGGATTCCACCTGGGTGACGATCACTCCTCCGGGCTCTTTCAGCCGCAGCTGCCGGGCAATCTCCGGGGTGATTTCCTGGACGCTCATTCCCAGGTCCACCTGGGCCTTCTCTTCCGTGGGAGCCGGCGCCTCCTCCTTCAGCTCGCCCACCTTCAGCTTCAGCTTCAGCGGCTTCCCTTCCCGCAGGATTTCCACTTCCACGTCTTTCCCCACGGGGGTTGCGGCCACGATGCGGGGCAGTTCATTCATCTCATGAATTTCTTTCCCGTCGAACCGGAGGATGACGTCCCCCCGCTTGATCCCCGCCGTTTCCGCCGCCCCTCCGGCAATGACATCGGCCACCAGCGCCCCCTCGCCCTTCTCCAGGCCGAAGGATTTGGCCAGCTCCGGAGTCATCTTCTGCACATACACGCCGATTCCGCCGCGGGTCACCTTCCCCTTCTTTTTCAGCTGGGGAATGATCTCCCGGGCCACGTTGATGGGAATGGCAAACCCGATTCCCTGCCCCGTGGCCACGATGGCGGTGTTGATCCCCACCACTTCCCCGTTGATGTTGAAGAGCGGCCCTCCGCTGTTGCCGGGGTTGATGGAGGCGTCGGTCTGGATGAAATCATCGTAGGGCCCGGAGCCGATGACCCGGCCTTTGGCGCTCACGATTCCCACGGTCACCGTGTGGGACAGGCCGAAGGGGTTCCCGATGGCCATGACCCATTCCCCGATCTCCACTTTGTCCGAGTCTCCCAATTCCACCACCGGCAGATCGTTCCAGGACTTGATTTTGATCAGGGCCAGGTCGGTCTTGGAATCCCGGCCGATGATCTCGGCGTCAAATTCTTTTTCCGTGGAAAGGCGGACGCGGATCTCACTGGCCCCTTCGATGACATGGTTGTTGGTGATGATATGCCCGTCCTTATCGATGATGAACCCCGAACCCAGGGAGCGCTGGACCAAATCTCTCTGGGGGTTCTCGCCGAAGAAACGGTTGAAGAATTCCTCGCCGAAGAAATCCTTGAAGAGGTCCCGTTCCCGGGAGGGCGGGGAGAACTGGCGGAAGACCCTTCCTCCCCCTTTGACCACCTTCTTGGTGCTGATGTTCACCACCCCGGGTTTGACCCGCCGGGTCAATTCCACAAAGAGCTGGGGAGAGAGGGAGGAGGGCGATGCCGCCACGCTGACCTTCTTCGTCCCCATGAGCTCCACCGGGCTGGACATGGACCGGGCGGGGAAGAAGGATGCCATCAGGAGCCCCGCCCCCAGCCCCACGAGGGCCACCATCACCAGACTGACCACCCCGAATCTTCGGGGGTTCGGTCCCGTGCGCCCATTCTCGAATGCCATAATTTTCTCCTTAATGCTTAGTGCTCTCTCCGCTGAAAAAAGTCTCTCAGTTTTAGTCGCCTAGTCGGATAGTCGTATAGACTAATCGTCAGAACATCGAAATCGTCAAGGGGGATCTTGCGACTATGAGACGATACGACGATAAGACCACGCGGCGGTTCTATCCTTTCGCTTCGCGAATATATCTCCATCGCAGGTCGGCCAGCAGGTGATCAATCAGCTTTTCTTCGTCCGGCGTCAGATTCCCCTGGGTCTTCTCTTTGAGCATCCCCAGCAGGTCGATGGTCTGTTTGGCCAGGGGAAGATGCCGATCCGGCTTCTGGGTCATCGGGTCGGGAACCTCTCCCAGGTGAACCAGGACAGACGTGCTCAGGGACAGAATAAAAGAAGAGAAGTCAATCTCCGGGAGTTCGGGCGTCCTTTCCCGCTTTTCTTCCTCCGCTTTTCTTCCCTCCTGGGATGAGGCGGCCTCCGCCTTCGGACCTTCTCCTTTTCCTGTCTCATCGGCCTGGGTGGAGGCTCTTTTATCGCGAATCGTAAATCCCTTGTTATCCTCGCCGCTTTCCATGGTGTCTCCCCAAACAGACCTGTAGGGGCATCCCGCGTTTCGCCAGCGTGCCCCTACTAGCCTTTCTCCTTTTCCTTCATCTGCCGCCAGGTGTAATGGATCCGCTGGAACACGGTGACGTTGGTGAGGACGGCCAGAATCCAGATGACGACGGGCATGAGCGATTCGATGGCCGCGCCCAGAAAAATCAGCAAAATCCGTTCCGGCCGCTCCATCACCCCCACGTTGCACCTGGGGATCAGGGTCTCCGCCCGGGCCCGGGTGTAGGGAACCAGAGCGGTGCCCATAATGGCCAGGCCGAGCAGGACCTGGTACCCAACCCGGCCCTGACGCGAGTAAAAGATCAGGAGCCCCACCAGCAGGCTCAGGTCGGAGTACCGGTCCAGGACGGAGTCCAGGAAGGAACCGAAGGCACTGGCCTGCTGGCAGTTGCGGGCTACGGCGCCGTCCAGAATATCGAAAAAGCCGGCCAGAAGGATCAGGCCGCATCCCGCCAGCCAATCCCCCTCGGCCAGAGCCCAGGCGGACAGTCCGTTCAAGCCCACCCCGATGAAGGTCAGGGTGTTGGGCCGAAGACCCAGCCGCTGAACAAAACGAGATGTTCCTTGGAGAAACGGGTCGAGGCCGTCCCCGATCAGTGCCTTGAGCATAGGCGGATGCCGTCCCTACCTCTCGCGCCGGCCCTGGATGTAGTCCTCCAGCCTCTGCCGCGCTTCCTGGTCCGGAATCTGTTGGGGCGGGTGTTTCATGGTGTACGCCGAAACTGAAATCAGGGGTCCCCCGATCTTCCGTTTCCGGGCCAGCTGGCAGCAACGAATGGCATCGATAGTCACTCCCGCGCTGTTGGGAGAATCCTCCACCGAGAGGCGGAGCTCCACGTTCAGGGGAACTCCCCCGAATCCCCGGCCTTCGAGGCGCAGGAAGCAGACCTTGTTGTCCTTCTGCCAGGGGACGTAATCGCTCGGGCCGATGTGGATATTCCGGTCATCCAGGGGAGAATCCAGGATGGATTGGACAGCCTCGGTTTTGGAGATCTTCTTCGACTGCAGGCGATGGTGATTCAGCATATTCAGAAAATCGGTGTTTCCCCCGACGTTTAACTGGTACGTCCGGTCCACCCGGACCCCCCGGTCCACGAAGAGCTGGGTCAGGGCCCGGTGGAGGATGGTCGCCCCGAGCTGGGCTTTCACGTCATCTCCCACCACCGGAATTTTGCGCTCGGTAAATTTTCGACCCCACTCCGGGGAGGAGACGATGAAGACCGGCATGCAGTTGATCAGGCTCACTCCCGTGTTCAGGCAGCAGTCGGCATAGTAGCGGGTGGCTTCTTCCGATCCCACCGGGAGGTAGTTCATAAGGATCTCCGCCCTGGTATCCCGCAGGATCTTTTCCACGTCGCACGGCTTCTCCTCCGCCACCAGGAAGGTCTGGTCTTCCGGGTAATCCCTCATGTGCGGGGAAATCCCGTCCAGCACATGCCCCATCTGAACGATGGTTTTGGAGTTGGTCACCCCGGGAGTGATCTCCCAGGTGCAGTTGGGTTTGGCGTAGATGGCTTCGGCCAGGGGCTTTCCCACCTTCCGCCGGTCCACGTCAAAGGCCGCCACCACTTCCAGGTCTCCCGGCTGGTAGCCGCCCAGGTCGTAATGCATCAACCCCAACTTCTCCGTGCCCTCATGGGTCTGGTAGTATTCGATACCCTGAATCAGGGAGCTTGCGCAATTGCCCACACCCACAATCGCCAGCCTGATCTTCTCCATTGCTTCAGCCCTTCTTTGGGAATCTATTTTCTTGCCGTCCACGGATGAAAGCCAAAAAACAACCCCTTCGTGCCGCCCTTCCGCCGGAATCCCGGTCTCAGGAATTCCAGCGGACGGTCAGCTCCCCTTCCAGGACATCGATGCGGAATCGAGATTCCTCATTCCAGTGCAGGGTGATGGGGATTTTGACCCGCTCATCGATCCGCCGCTTGAGGAACCGGGCCCCGTACTTCAAACTGAAACCGATTTCCGCCAGGGTCTTCAGCGCCGCTTCGGTGTATTCCAGAGATTTTCCGTAGGTAGCGAGGTTTTTCTGAATTCCCTCCAGATAACGCCCGGCGATCTTTTCCACCTCTTCTTCGGTCAGGGGAGAAAAGACCAAGATGTCGTCCACGCGGTTGAGAAACTCGGGGGAGAAATGGTTTTCGGCCTCGCGCAGAACCGCTTGTTTCACGGTGTGGAGATGCTGGGAATCCACCAGGAACCCCATGGGCTTGGTGAACCGCTTGAATTCATCCGACCCCAGGTTGGAGGTCATGATGAGCACCGTGTCGCTGAAGTACACCTTTCTTCCCCGGCCATCGGTCAGGAAGCCTTCGTCGAAGACCTGGAGGAAGAGGTTGAGTACGTCTGGGTGAGCCTTCTCCACCTCGTCCAGCAGGACCACCGTGTAGGGGTTGTCCCGGATCTGGTTGGTGAGCACTCCCCCCCTCTCCGAACCCACAATCCCCCGGGGCATGCCGATGAGTTTATCCACCGAGATGGCTGAATCCCGGTACTCGGACATGTCCAGGCGAACCATTTTATTGTCATCGCCGAAGAGAAATTCGGCCAGGGACTTGCCCAGCTCCGTCTTCCCCACTCCGGTCGGTCCCAGGAAAAGGAGGACCCCGTCGGGCCGCTCGAAGCGCTCCTTCAACGGACCCTTGTTCAGTCGCAGGTTCCGGGCCACCGCCCGGATGGCCTCCTTCTGCCCCACCACGCGCTGGGCCAGGGACGCCTCCATGTCCTTGAAGCGGTGGGTCGTGTCGCGAAAAACCATCTCCCGGGGGATCCGGGTCTCCTGGGAGATGATCTGAATGACGTCATCCGCCCCCACCGGCCGTCCGAATTCTTCCATTTCCACCCGGACGGAAGCGGTGTCCAGCCAGTTGATCGCCTTGTCGGGCAGGCGAAGATTGTGCTGGTACCGCGCCGCCATGTTCAGGGCGGTTTCAATGGCCTCGTCGGCGATCTGAACCGAGTAGTTCTTTTCCAGGCGGGGCCGGATCCCGCGGAGAATTTCCCGGGCTTCGTCCACGTTCGGTTCCTGGACGGTCACGATCCGGAACCGCCGGGCCAGGGCTTCGTCCTCGGCGATGTGGGTCTTGTACTCGCTGGCCGTGGTCGCCCCGATGATCTGCACTTCTCCCCGGGCCAGGGAGGACTTGAAGATCGTCGCCGCGTCCGTGGGCACGCCCATGGCCGTTCCCGCACCGATCAGGGTATGCGCCTCATCGACGAAGAGGATGATGTTGCGGCGGCGCTTGACCTCCTTGATCACATTCTCGATGCGGTCCTCGAACATGCCCCGGAACATGGTTCCCGCCACCAGGGTGTTCATCTGCAGGTTGACAATCTGGAAATTCCTCAGCCGCTTGGGCACCGTTTCCGGGGCCAGTTCCAGTTTGGCCGCCAGGCCTTCCACCAGGGCGGTCTTTCCCACCCCCGGCTCTCCCAGAATCATGACCGAGTTGGGCCGGTCGCGGTGACAGAGGATTTCCATCATCTGGCGGATTTCCCCATCGCGGCCGATGATGGGAGGCAGCTTTCCCTGCCGGGCCAGCCGATTCAGGTTCATGCCAAAGTTGTTCAGGTAAGGCGGCAGGTCGTAGCGTTTTTTGAACTCTTCGCTCTTCTCGTCCAGGACCTTGGTTTCCAGGGAAATCACCCGGCTGGCCGCGTTGGGCTCCACCCCCATTCCCCGCAGGATGCGCACGGGGATATTCTGCCCCTCCTGGAATATGGCCTTGAGAAGATCGGTGGTCTCGATCACCTTCCGGCCGGAATTGATCGCCGAGTCCCAGGCCAGCTTGAAGATGGTCTTGGTGGAGGGGGGAACCTTCATTCCTCCTCCCCACACCTGTTTGGAGGAGCTCAGGTATTCCCGCAGCGAAAGGACCACATCCCGGGGGCTGAAGTTCAGCTTCTCGGCGATTTCCGCGAAGAGGTTGGACTCCACCTCGGTGATGGCCAGAAAGATATGCTCCACCCCCAGGTAATGATGCTGCCTTTTCTGCGATTCCTGGATCGCCGAAGACAGAACCCGGTGGGCCTTTTCGGAGAGGTAATCTTTGTAATTGCTGAGGTCAATCATGATGATACCGCGGGGAGACGGGCGTTATTCCCGTTTTCCCGATCTGCCGGTCCAATCCCGCTTCCGGCGCGAAACGGCCGAGCTGCGCCGCTCCAGTTCTTCCAGAATCTTTCTGGACTTTTCGTCCACCTCCCGGGGAACCTGAATTTTCAGGCACAGGATCTGATCTCCCCTGCCGCCCCCCTGGAGGAAAGGAATTCCCCGCTTGGGAATCCGAATTTGGTCTCCCGACTGAGCTCCGGCGGGGATTTTCACCCGTGCAGTTCCGTCGAGGGTGGAAACCTCCACCTCGGTTCCCAGGGCCGCTTCCCAGATGGCCAGGGAAAGTCCGGCGTATAAATCATCCCCTTTTCTTTCCAAATGGGGATGCGGCTTCACCCGGATCTCGGCCACCAGATCGCCTTTGAGACCCGCGGCTTTTCCCGCGTGTCCCCGGTGGGGGAGGTAGAGCCGGCAATGATCATTCACTCCGGGGGGAATCTGAACCGTAACCGCTCTTCTCCGGCCAACCCAGCCTTTCCCGGAACAAATCTCGCAGCGTTGGGTGTACACTTTTCCGGTTCCCTGGCAGCGGTCACATTCCTTGGCCGAGGCCGAGGGTGGGAGACCCACCTGGATCTGTCCCGCTCCGCCGCATTGCCCGCAGAATTTTCGCGGGCCCCCCGCGTTGACCCCGCTGGCGCCGCAGGTCACACAGGGAATCTCCTGAAGGACTTGAACTTTCTTCGCCACCCCGCGGGCCGCGCCCTCCAGGTCGATCTCCAGGGTTACATGGATGTCTTTCCCCTTGGAGGAAGCCTGTTCGGCGCCGAGTCGTCCGCCGTCAAAACCCGGCTCCCAGAGATCCTCGAACCCTTCCAGGCTGTTTTCTTCTTCCGCTTCCTCCAGAATCTCATCCCAGAGATCCTCCTGGAAGGGAAAATCAATTCCCAGCCGATCGTATCTTTCCCTCCGGGCCTTGTTGGAAAGAATCTCATACGCTTCCAAGATCTCTCGAAAGCGAAAATCTGCAGTTCTGTTGCCCGGTTGGGGTGCGGATTGATAGGTGCGGGCCAGTCTCTGGTATGCCTTCTCGACCTCCTCTTCGGTCGCGCCTCTTCGAATTCCCAAAATGTCGTAATAATCTTTTCTGGATGCCATCAATGAAAAACCCGGTCATTCTCCCGGAAGAACCACCCGACAGGTTTCCTATATACCACAAACCAGGTTCCTATTTCAACACAAAATATGGCTGCGGGAAAAGCCTTGGGAATGTCCGCAAAGCGGGCGTAAACAGGGGGGAGATTCCTGAAATGATTATGGAAAAATAACTTAACCGCAGAGGTCGCAGAGCACGCAGAGGTTAAAATGGCCAAAAGCTCGAGGCCGTGATGCAGGAGGAAAAGCGGCCCCATTTCCAACGCTCCCCGGAAGGTCAAAACCACCAAAGGTCTTTCTAATGATGATCTCTGCGCTCTCTGCTTCCTCTTCGTTCATCCTCTTGTCTTCATCCCCGGAGGACCGAAAGGCAAAGAGCAGTCAATCTCCATAAAATGATTTGTGTTTCTGTCTTTCCCGATAAAAAGCTCTGCGGTCTCCGCGCACTCTGCGGTTGATTTTTTTCTTCATACTCGGAGGGCGCAGAGACTTTTATAATTTCCTAAGGAATAAAAAAAGGGGGGAGATGAATTCTCCCCCCTTGCCTAGGCGTCTTACTTCTTCTCTTCGAACTCCGCGTCCACCACGTCCTCATCCGGCTTTCCGGCCTGGGGTCCGGGCCCGCCCGGGCCGGCGCCGGGTTTTTGTTGGGAAGTCTGCTGGTACATGATCTCGGCGAGATGGTGGGAGGCCTTCGTCAGAATCTCCATTTTCTCTTTGATCCGGCTGGTGTCGCCGCTTTCGATGGCCTGCTTGGCCTCCTTCAGGGCCCCTTCGATGGCATTGACCTCGCTGACCGGAATCTTCTCCCGGTTTTCATTCAGGATCTTTTCCGTCTGGTAAACCAGGGTGTCGGCCTGGTTGCGCAGCTCCACTTCCTGGCGGCGCTTCTTGTCTTCCGCCGAATGGGACTCCGCATCCTTCACCATCTTCTCCACTTCGTCTTTGTTCAAGCCGCTGGAGGCGGTGATGGTGATGGCCTGCTGTTTCCCCGTGGCGTTGTCCTTGGCCGAAACGTTGAGAATGCCGTTGGCATCGATGTCGAAGGTCACCTCGATCTGGGGGATTCCGCGCGGTGCGGAAGGAATTCCCATGAGGTGGAATTTACCCAGGGTCCGGTTGTCCCGGGCAATGTCCCGCTCTCCCTGGAGAACGTGGATCTCCACGCTGGTCTGGCTGTCCGCCGCGGTGGAGAAGATTTCGCTCTTCCGGGTGGGGATGGTGGTGTTCCGGTCGATGAGCCGGGTCATCACTCCGCCCAGGGTCTCGATTCCCAGGGATAGCGGGGTAACATCCAGGAGAAGAACATCCTTGACCTCTCCCCCCAGAACTCCCGCCTGCACGGCGGCGCCCATGGCCACCACTTCATCCGGGTTCACGCCCCGGTGGGGCTCCCGGCCGAATAACTGTTTGACCAGTTCCTGCACTTTGGGGATCCGGGTGGACCCGCCCACCAGAACGACTTCATCGATCTGGGGGAACTTCAGCCCCGCATCCTCCATGGCCTGTTTGCACGGGGGCATGGACTTTTCCAGAAGGTCCATGACCAGGGATTCAAACTTGCCCCGGGTCAGCTTGAGGTTCATGTGCTTGGGGCCGGAAGCGTCGGCGGTTACGAAGGGCAGATTGATCTCCGTCTCCATGGTGGAAGAGAGCTCGATCTTGGCCTTTTCCGCCGCTTCCTTCAGCCGCTGCAGGGCCATAAGGTCCTTGCTCAGGTCAATCCCCTGATCTTTCTTGAATTCGGCCACCAGCCAGTCGATGATCCTCTGGTCCAGGTTGTCCCCGCCCAGATGGGTGTCCCCGTTGGTGGATTTGACCTCCACCACATTGTCCCCGACTTCCAGGATGGAGATGTCAAAGGTCCCCCCCCCGAAGTCATAGACGGCGATGGTCTCGTCTTTCTTTTTGTCCAGACCGTAAGCCAGGGCCGCGGCCGTGGGCTCATTGATGATCCGGCGGACATTCAGGCCGGCGATGACCCCCGCATCCTTCGTGGCCTGGCGCTGGCTGTCGTTGAAATAGGCGGGCACGGTGATGACCGCATCGGTCACCTTCTCCCCCAGGTAATCCTCAGCCGACTTCCTCAGCTTCTGAAGAATCATGGCCGAGATTTCCGGCGGGGAGTATTCCTTATCTTTGATCTTCACCCGGGCCGCCCCGGTCCCGTCCTGGATCACTTTGTAGGGGACCATCTTCATTTCTTCGCTGACTTCGTTGTACCGGCGGCCCATGAAACGTTTGATGGAATAGACGGTATTTTCAGGGTTGGTGACCGCCTGCCTCTTGGCCACCTGTCCCACCAGACGGTTTCCGTCCTTGGCAAAGCCGACTACGGAAGCTGTTAAACGGCTGCCCTCTTCGTTGATGATGACTTTGGGGTCGCCCCCTTCCATCACGGCAACGACCGAGTTTGTCGTTCCCAGATCAATCCCGATAATTTTGGCCATTTTCCTTTCCTCCAATCCCTTATGCCCTGGCGGGCCATATTTGAAAAATTAATTCTCTAAGCTTTTTAAAAACTTAATCATCAACTTCGGCCCTGTCAAGACAAACGTCTGTCGTTTCCTTCCCCCCGCAGCAGGTCCAGCCCACCCCTAACCTCCCTCCCCCTTGCGGGAGAGGGTCGGGGTTCGAGCACTTCTCCTTTTCCGCCGGGCCAAGGCTGGGGCCTGACGCAATCAGCTGGGGCTTTCTCTCAAGCGCGGTCGCCTGCGGTCTTGGATCGCCCCTTGGCCGGAGGCTTGGAAAAAACCATTTCATTCTTGAGGCTTACATCCGCCTCCACGGTATCCCCCTCGGAGAACTCTTTCTCCAGGAGTTTGAGCGCCAGGGGGTCCTGGATGAAGCGCTGAATCGCCCGTTTGAGAGGCCGAGCCCCGTAAACCGGATCAAATCCTTCCTTGGCCAGAAACTCCTTGGCCCCATCGGTCAGAACCAGGGAGATCTTCCTCTCCGCCAGCCGCTTCCTCAGGTTCCGCAGCTGGATCTCCACAATTTCTTTAATATTTTCAAAGGTGAGCGCGTGGAAGATGATCACCTCGTCCACCCGGTTCAAGAACTCGGGCTTGAAATGAGCCCTCAGGGCATCGAGAACCCGGCGACGCATCTCTTCATAGTCCTTCGCTCCCAAATCCTGAATCCACTGGCTTCCGATGTTGGAGGTCATGATGAGGACCGTATTCTTGAAGTCCACCGTCCTCCCTTTTCCGTCGGTGAGGCGCCCGTCATCCAGAATCTGAAGCAGGGCGTTGAAGACCTCCGGGTGGGCCTTCTCCACCTCGTCGAAGAGGACCACCGAGTAGGGTTTGCGGCGCACCGCCTCGGTGAGGTATCCTCCCTCTTCATAGCCCACATACCCCGGAGGAGCCCCGATCAACCGGGCCACCGAATGCTTCTCCATGAATTCGGACATATCCAGGCGGACCATGGCCTGTTCGTCGTCGAAGAGAAATTCCGCCAGGGCCCGGGCCAGCTCGGTCTTTCCCACCCCGGTGGGGCCCAGGAAGAGGAAAGACCCGATGGGACGGTTGGGATCCTGGAGATCGGCTCTCGCCCGCCGGACGGAGTTGGAAACCAGGCGGATGGCCTCTTCCTGGCCCACCACGCGGTTCTTCAGGCGGGATTCCATCTTGAGCAGCTTTTCGATCTCCCCCTCCATCATTTTGGAAACGGGAATCCGGGTCCATTTGGCCACGACTTCGGCCACGTCTTCCGCGTCCACCTCTTCCTTCAGCATCCTGCGCTCTTTTTGCTGGGCGGTCAGGGCCTGGTTCTCCTTCTCCAGGCTCTTCTGGAGTTCGCTGATTTTTCCGTAGCGGATCTCCGCCACCCTGGCCAGGTTCCCCTCGCGCTCGGCCTGCTGCTCCTGTCTGTGGGCTTCTTCGATCTGCTCTTTCAGGGAGCGGATCTTCTGGATGCCCTCTTTTTCCTTCTGCCAGTGGGCCTTCATGGCCCCGCTCTGAACCCTGAGCTCGGCTAATTCCTTATCGATCTTCTCCAGCCGCTCCAGGGAGGCTTTGTCTTTCTCCTTCAACAAGGCCTGGCGCTCGATCTCCATCTGGGTGATCTTCCGCTCCACTTCGTCCACTTCCACGGGCAGGCTGTCGATCTCGATGCGCAGGCGCGAGGCGGCCTCATCGATCAGGTCGATGGCTTTATCCGGAAGGAATCGGTCGGAA
The DNA here is from genome assembly GCA_963802665.1 of uncultured delta proteobacterium. Classification (GTDB taxonomy): domain Bacteria; phylum Desulfobacterota; class SM23-61; order SM23-61; family SM23-61; genus SM23-61. The sequence goes on from CAWDJO010000009.1 coordinate 38,208, forward strand.
ATGTAACGATGGGAGAGAGTGGCCGCGGCCACAATGGCCGAATCCTGGATGCGCACCCCGTGGTGAACCTCATAGCGTTCCTTCAACCCCCGCAGGATGGCGATGGTGTCTTCCACCGTGGGCTCGGAGACCATGACCGGCTGGAAACGCCGCTCCAGGGCGGCATCTTTTTCCACGTGCTTGCGGTATTCGTTGATGGTCGTCGCCCCGACGCAGCGCAGCTCGCCCCGGGCCAGGGCCGGCTTGAGCATGTTGGAGGCATCCATGGCCCCTTCGGCCGCGCCCGCCCCCACCAGGGTGTGGAGTTCATCGATGAAGAGAATGATCTCCCCCTCGGCCTCGGTAATCTCTTTCAGGAGGGCCTTGAGCCGGTCTTCAAACTCTCCCCGGTATTTGGTCCCGGCAATCAGGGCGCCCAGATCCAGGGCCACGAGCTTTTTGTTTTTGAGGGACTCCGGAACATCTCCGTTTACGATCCGCTGGGCCAGGCCCTCCACAATGGCCGTCTTTCCCACACCGGGCTCCCCGATCAGAACCGGGTTGTTCTTCGTCCGGCGGGAGAGAACCTGGAGCACGCGGCGGATTTCGTCATCCCGGCCGATGACCGGGTCGAGCTTTCCCTTGCGGGCCAGATCGGTCAGGTCCCGGGTGTAACGAGTGAGGGCCTGGTACTTCTCCTCCGGATTCTGGTCCGTGACCCGCTGGGAGCCGCGGACGGCCATAAGAACCTTGTAGATGCTGTCCTTGTCGGCCCCCAAGCCGGTCAGGATCAGGGAGGCCGCCCCGTCCCGCTCCTCCAGGATGGCCAGGAGCATGTGCTCCGTGCTCACGTAGGCGTCTTTCAGCCGCTCCGCCTCCTGGAAGGAGCTGTCCATCACCTTTTTCAAACGGGGGGATATATACACCTGCCCGACTCCCCCCCCGTATACTTTGGGAATCTTTCCCAGGGCTTCTTCCAGTCTGCGAAGCGAGGGACGGAACCGACACCCCGAGTTTCTGGAAAACCTGGGGGATGATCCCCTCGGTCTGCTGAATCAGGGCCAGAAGGAGATGCTCGGGCTCGATCTGCTGGTGCTCGCGCTTCTCGGCGACGGCCTGAGCTTCCTGCAGGGCTTCTTGGGCTTTTAGGGTTAATTTATCGAAGCGCATCTTTTTTCCTTTCCACGAGCTACCTTATTCTTCCCCTCCAAAACAAAAAACTAAGAATCCGCAGATTTCGCAGATTCACGCAGAAAAACACGATTGGATTATGAATTCGCAGAATGAATCATTTTAAAAAAATCACGATGAAATCGTAAAAAGTAGAAATTCATAGAATTCGTCATTCCGGCGAAAGCCGGAATCCAGGGTTCCCGGTGAAAACCGGGATCCAGTCTTTGATATGGTTCCCGACTTTCGTCGGGACGACGTCTGGACCCCGGCGCCTGCCCCGGACATGATCCGGGGTTCGCCGGGGTGACGCTCCAAGAGGCTTTTTAGGAGATCATCAATCCTGATTACCGAAAAAAAGGGGGGCTCTTCGCCCCCCCTCGGGGGAGTGTTTTCTCAGCCTACGTCCACTTTGATCTGTTTGGGTTTGGCCTCTTCCGCCTTGGGAATCGAAACTTCCAGGATTCCGTCCTTAAATCGCGCTTTCACCTTTTCCTGCTGCACCGTACTGGGAAGAGTGAAAGCCCTCATGAACGACCCGTAGGTCCTTTCCATCCGATGGTAGCTCTCCTCTTTCACGTCCTTTTCCATCTTCTTTTCGCCCCTGAGGGTCAGGGTGTTGTCTTTGACCTCGAGGGAGATTTCCTCTTTGGTCACCCCCGGAAGCTCCACGTTTAGGACGATTGAATCCTTCGTCTCATAGATGTCCACTGCCGGAACCCACGCCCCTTGAGCCATCTCCTCCTCGGTCCAAGGAGTCCGGGTCCGGAAGTCCGACATCAAGCGGTTCATTCTCTCCTGCAAAGAAGACATTTCCCTGAAAGGATCCCAACGAATCAGCGCCATAGGTTTTCCCTCCTTTCACCTTATTTTATCCATTGGCTCGTTTCAACAGAAAAGTAAGCATGGATCCGCCTCTTGTCAACCCCGGGGAAACAAAATTGAGCAATGAATTCATGGGGTGAGGCTTTAGGAGGATGAAATGAAGATGAAGAAGAAAAATCATCGAAGAGCACGCAGAGACCGCAGAGCAAACAAGTTGGAATGATGGAATCTGAAAACCATTGGAATATTGGAATAATGGAATGTTGGGTTTATGTATTTTGGTTTTTACCCATTATTCCATTGTTCCACGATTCCATGATTCCTTTCTTTTTAATTCTCTGCGCTCTCTGCGATTAATCATTAATTTTTTTATTCTCGGGGTTTAACTTTTTGAGGAGAACCTGGATGTCTTCCAGGTCGGGGAACTGTTCCCGGAGGAAGACCTTAATCTTGTCCACGACCCTCTTTTCGATCTGTCGGGCCCGCTCCCGGGAGATGCCCAACCGGTCCCCCGCCTCTTGGAGAGTGAGGGGTTCTTCGGCCATCAGCCGGTTTTTCAGGAGAAAAGCCTCCTTCTCTTTCAGGGTTCGGGTGAAATCTTCGATCTTCCGGCTCAGGATCTCCTTGAACTGCGTATCCGCAAGGGTGTCTTCCAGGGTTTCAGCCGTGGGCAGGATATCCAGGTAGGTCTGTCGGGCGTCATCTTCCAGGGGAGCGTTAAGGGAGAGGTCTCCTCCTTCCAGGCGCTGGTCCATCTCGGTGATTTCTTCCTTGGTCACATTCAAGGTCTCAGCCAAAAGCTTCGGGCCCGGTTCGAACCCCATGGCCTCCAGGCGTCCCTTCTCCTTTTTCAGGCGAAAGAAGAGCTTCCGCTGCGCCTGGGTCGTCCCGATCTTGACCAGGCTCCAGTTGTCGATCAGGAACTTCAGGATGTAGGCCCGGATCCACCAGGAAGCATAGGAGGAGAGTTTCACGTCCCGGTAGGGGTCAAACTTCTTCACCGCCTGCATCAAACCCAGGTTTCCTTCCTGGATGAGATCCAGCAGGTTGCGGTAGGCCCGCTGGTACTCGAAGGCGATCTTGACCACCAGCCTCAGGTTGGAAACCACCAGCCGGTAAGCCGCCTGGAGGTCTTTCTCATCCCACCACTTTTTGGCCAGGGTCAGCTCTTCTTCCCGGCTCAGAAGGGAGAATTTGCGGATATCTCCTAGGTATCTCTTAAGAGGGTCAAAGACCTCGACCGGTCCGGATTTTTCCGCCGGGACGAGGTCCTGCGGGCCGGAGGGAAAAAGGTCCAGAGGGGGGACGGCCTCTTTCAGGATTTCTTCCTCGCTCATTGAACCACCACGGTCAGGTAGTCGGTTTCCCCGGTTCGCCAGTCCCGCACCAGGAGCAGAATTTCCTGCCCCGGCTGGAGCTGCCCCACGATCCGATGGTAGTCTTTGAGCCCCCGGATGGCCTGCTGGTTGATTTGGTAAAGGATGTCCCCCGCTTCCAATCCGGCCCGGGCCGCAGGCCCCTGAGGGTCCACCTTGCTGATCAAAACTCCTTCGCGCGAGTTCAGCTTCCGCTTCCGGGCCTCCAGGATGGAAATTTCTTTGACCTCCAGACCCATTCTGTTCACCAGCTCCAGGGCCGCCATGCGCTCCGAAGGTTTATAGGCCTCCACCACGGGCTGAACCGTGACCCTCTCTCCCCTGCGCAGCAGGACCACATCCACCCTCTTGCCCACGCGGGCCCCGGCGATGCGGTTGCGAAGCTCGTTGGCGTTTTCAATCGTGGCTCCATCCAGGTTCACGATCACATCCCCCTTGCGGATTCCGGCCTTTTCCGCCGGCCCGCCTTTGACCACATCGGCCACCAGGGCTCCCCGGGGGGATTTCAGGCTGAGACTTTTGGCCAGAGCAGGGGTCAACTCCTGAAGACTCAAGCCCAGCCACCCGCGGGTCACTTTTCCGGTCTTGATCAGGGCGTCGGCCACGGCCGCCGCCATGTTGCTCGGGATGGCAAACCCGATCCCTTCAAAACCGCCGGATTCGGAAACGATGGCCGCGTTCACCCCGATCACTTCCCCGGCGAGGTTCAGAAGCGGCCCTCCGCTGTTTCCCGGGTTGATGGCCGCGTCGGTCTGGATGAAGTCCTGGTAGCTCGACGGGTCGGAAATGCCGGTTCGGTGTTTGGCGCTGATGATGCCGGCGGTCACGGTCTGCTCCAGCCCGCGGGGATTGCCGATGGCCACCACCCACTCTCCCACCCGCAGGGTGTCCGAGTTGCCGAATTTCAGGTAAGGAATGTTTGGGGGACGGCTTGATCTTGATGACCGCCAGGTCGGTCTTGGGGTCCGCGCCCACGATCTTGGCCTCAAACTCTTCCCCCGACGCCATTTTGACCGTGATTTTGGTCGCCCCGTCCACCACGTGGTTGTTGGTCACCAGGTGGCCTTCGCCGTCGATCACCATCCCGGTCCCGATCCCCCGCATCTCTCTCCGGTCATACCTCGGCCTCTGGGGCGTGCCGAAGAAATAACGGAAGAAGGGATCCCCTTCGAAGGGGAAGACCGGCGAGGGAACCTGGACTCTCTGGGTCACCTCGATATGGACCACGGCCGGCATGGCCCTCTGGGCCACATCGGCGATGGCCGTGGTCAGGTCGATGGTGCTGACCTTCGGGGCCTGGGCCTCGGCCGATGAAAAAATGAAGAGTACGCCGAGGAACATCAGAAGCCAGGAGAAGGTTCTTCTGGGAATAGGATCCATTTGTCCGGGTTGAAGCATGCAAGTCATAAGGTTCATCTGAAAGTCATGACCTCAGGCAGAGCCGGAGGCCTGAAAAGCCGTGAACCGCTCAAAGCGGATCATAAATGGGGCCGCCTAAAGGTTGCCTTCCCTCTGGTACCCGGCCCGGGAGCAAGGGCGTTGCCCGCAGAAATCATGAGGCACCTTTGATTCCATGGAACGGTCGGGCAAACCGTTCTAGGGGCCCCTTAGAAAGCTTCGGCCCTAATAGGGGTGATCACGCGAAGCGCGTTAGCGTCGTCCAGCCGGCCCGCCGCCTTCTGCGGAAGTCGAGCGGAGCCCCTGGGAAAAGGGCTCACCCGGCCGATGCTTTCTGCGGGCAACGCCCTTGCCCCCGGGCCACAACTCAAGCATCCAGGAAATGTCAAACTCTAATAGTCCCCCGGCAGAGCCGGGGGTTTACCTGAAGGAAATTTTTTTCTCCCGCCCGCTTTTTCCAATCCTCATTTCCAATTGGGATCAAGTGGGTTTTCCGATGGCCCCTGAAAAGCGGGATGGCATGCGGAGAAACGCTAAAAGAATTCGTTATCTATAATTTATTTTAGGCTCTTCGATTTTCAATGTCAAATGATAGGGAATTTTTGATTTCCTCAGGTTGCTCCCTTCTTCCCTTTTCGGTATAATGAGGCGCGATACAAAAAACAAACCCAGGAGGTCGCCTTGGGTTTCGTATGCGGCATCATCGGGTTGCCCAACGCGGGCAAATCCACCATCTTCAACGCCCTCAGCTCCGCCAAGGCCCAGGTAGCCAGCTATCCTTTCTGCACCATTGAACCCAACCAGGGAATCGTCCCCGTTCCCGATGATCGGCTGGAAAAGCTCGCCCGGATGCTGAAACCGGAAAAAGTTACCCCCACGATCCTCGAATTCTGGGATATTGCCGGCCTGGTCAAAGGGGCCAGCCAGGGGGAAGGACTGGGAAACCAGTTCCTGGGCCATATCCGCAATGTGGACGCCCTGGCTCACGTGGTCCGTTGTTTTGAAGCGGAGAGCGTGACCCATGTGTACTCCACCCTGGACCCCAAGCGGGACATCGAGATCGTCCAGACCGAACTCATCCTGGCCGACCTCCAGACCGTGGAAAAGCGGGTGAGCAAAGCCGCCCACCAGGCCAAGGTGGGAGACAAGAAGGCCGCCGCGGAAACCCCGGTCCTCCAGGCCATTCACGACCGTCTGGCCAAGGGGATTCCGGCCGCCGGCCTTTCCTTTTCCGAAGAGGGGCAGAGGGTATTCCGTTCCCTGGAGCTCCTCACTTCCAAGCCGGTCTTCTACGTGGCCAACGTGAGCGAGAAGGAGCTGAAAGAGCGGCGCTGGATTTCCCGGGTGGAAGAACTGGCAACCCGGGAAAAGGCCCCCGTGGTCATCATCTGCGGAGACCTGGAGGCGGAGATGGCCGACCTCTCTCCCGCCGAGCGGGATGAATTCCTGCGGGAGATGGGCCTTCAGGAGCCCGCCTTGAATCAACTCATCCGGGTGGGTTACGGCCTGCTGGACCTTATTACCTTTTACACCACCGTCGGTCCGGAACTCCGCGCCTGGACCGTTCCGCGCGGCACGCACGCTCCCCAGGCCGCGGGAAAAATCCACACGGATATGGAGCGGGGATTCATCCGGGCGGAAGTCATCTCCTTCAAGGAATTCGCCGCCGCCGGTTCCGCGGCCGCAGCCAGGGAGAAAGGGCTCATCCGGGTGGAAGGGAAAGAATACATCGTCCAGGATGGGGATATCCTTTATATCCGGTTCCATGTCTGAAAACCGATCCCTCCCTTCAGCCCATGTCCGGGCGGCCGTTGTTCTGCCCATCGGCCTGGCCGCCATGTCCTTGGCCTCCATCTTCATCCGGTTCTGCGACGCCCCTCCTCTGGTCATCGCGGCCTACCGCCTGACCCTGGCCACCTTGATCCTCCTCCTCCTCGCCCTGCCGAAGACCATCCGGGAGTCCCGGAGGCTCAGCCGCCGGGAGATCCTTCCCTCCCTGGCCGCGGGCCTCTTCCTCTGCTTTCATTTCGCTTTCTGGATCACCTCCCTCCAGTACACCTCCGTGGCCAGCTCGGTGATCTTCGTAACCACCAACCCCATCTTTGTGGCCATCGCCTCCTCCTTTATCCTCCGGGAGAGGATCTCCCCCTTCCTTTATCTTTCCATCCTCGTGGCCGTGGTCGGCGGAATCATCATCGGCTGGGGAGACCTGGGGAAAGGCCAGGACCAACTGTACGGCGATTTTCTCGTCCCTCCTGGGAGCGGTCATGGCCACGGGCTATCTCCTGGTGGGAAGGAGAGTACGCCAGAAAGTCAGCCTCACCACGTACATCACTTTGGTTTACGGGGTGGCCGCTTTTTTCCTGATCCTCCTGGCCTTATTCAAGGGGGATGCCTCTCTTCGGCTATGCCCCCAAAGAATATATCCTCTTTCTGCTTCTGGCCGTGGGGCCCCAGCTGATCGGGCACTCCTCCCTGAACTGGGCCCTGAGATTTTTCTCCGCCACCCTGGTTGCGGTTTTCATCCTGGGAGAACCCATCGGGGCAGCCATCCTGGCCTATTTTATCCTGGGGGAGAACCCGGGCCTCAGCCTGATTTGGGGCGGGGCTTTGGTCCTGGCGGGAATCTATCTGTCGGCCAGGGAGGAGAGGAGGCTGGGGAAAACCTGAACCAATTGCGGAATTCGGATTGCGGAATGCGGCAGAGCGCGAAGTGACGCATGGCGAATGGCTGAATCTCAGGGAAACCGAGAATAAAGAGATCGATTGAAGGTTGTAGGGGCGGTTCGCGAACCGCCCTTCGTGTGGGGCAGTTCATAAATTGCTGCGGCGATCCGGGGTGAATCATGCCAAACCTTTTAAAAAAGTTCTCAATCGCCTTTCTTTTTTGTTTATTATTTTTCGGATGCGCCCCGAAGAAGGTCCCTTACCCCCCCTACGAACCCGGGAAGGAAATTCGATACCGGGAAACCGGAATCGCTTCCTGGTACGGGGAAGACTTTCATGGAAAGAAGACCGCCAACGGGGAGACGTATGACATGCACGCTATGACCGCCGCTCACCGCACCCTTCCCTTCAGCACCCGCGTGCGGGTCACCAACCTGGATAACGGGAATAAAACCGAGGTCCGGATCAACGACCGCGGGCCCTTCGTCCCCGGCCGGATTATCGATCTCTCCCGGAGCGGGGCAAAAGAACTGGGAATGCTGGGGCCAGGAACGGCCAGAGTCGTCGTGGAAGCGGTGGGATTTGCTCCCGGAGCGGCTCAGTCGATAGACCGGAGTCTATGCGATCCAGGTCGGAGCCTTTCAGGAGAGGGATAATGCCTACCGGTTCCGGGATGAACTGGCCAAACGGCATCCCCGCGTCCACGTGGTCCTGTGGGAGACCCACACCAAGAGGTTCTACCGCGTCCGCCTGGGCGCTTTCCGCACCGAGCAGGAAGCAAAGGGTTACGTCGATAAATTGCGACAGGAAAACCTCAGCGGGTTTGTGGTGCGGGAAGACTGATCCGAATGCGGATTGCGGATTGCGGAATGCGGCAATCTTCTTCCTCCTCCTCAAAAGGGAGGGCTGGGCATGGGGAGAATCCGCAATCCGCAATCCGCAATCCGCAATTGACCAGGGCCCTTTCCCCTATCCCGAACTTGTGATATAGTTCCCTGGATTTTAGGAATCCGGAGAGGCGAAGTGAATTCCCGAATGAAAAGCAAAAGCTTCTTTTTCAGTATGGCGCTTTTTCTTTGCTTCCTTCCCGTGGCGGCCTTTCCTTTTTCCCTGGAGGGGCGGGTCAAGGAATACACCCTGGAAAACGGGATGAAGGTGCTCCTGCTGGAACGCCACGAGTCCCCGACTCTGTCTTTCTACATCCGTTTCCGGGTGGGCGCCGTGGATGAAAACATGGGCATGACCGGCACCGCCCACCTCCTGGAGCACATGCTCTTCAAGGGGACCAAGACCCTGGGGACAAAAAACTATGCCGAAGAAGAAAAGGTCTTAAGCCGCATGGACTCCATCGTCCTGTCCCTCGAGGCAGAAAAGGCCAAGGGGGACAAGGCCGACCAGGATTTTCTCAAATACCTGGGGGAGAATCTCCGGAAGCTCCAGGCGGAGCACAAAAAATGGGTGGTGAAGGATGAGATCGAAAGGCTCTACTCTCAGAACGGGGCCGTGGGTTTCAATGCCTTCACCAGCCAGGACAGCACCGCCTATGTAGTCAGCCTGCCCTCCAACCGGCTGGAGCTGTGGGCGCGGATCGAATCGGACCGCCTGCTCAATCCCGTCCTGCGGGAATTTTACTCGGAGCGGGACGTGGTCATGGAGGAGCGGCGCCGTTCCTATGATTCCAACCCCCAGCGAAAGCTGGTGGAAAATTTCCTGGCCGCCGCCTTCATGGCTTCCCCTTACGGACGGCCGATCATCGGATGGGCGTCGGATATTCAGAGTCTGGACAGGCAGGCCACAGAAGAATTTTTTCGAACCTTTTATTCTCCGGCCAACACGGTCCTGGCCGTTGTGGGCGATGTGAATCCGGAAGAGGCCCTGCCGGTCATCAAGAAGTATTTCGAAAGAATCCCCCGGCAGGTCCTCCCCCCTCCCCTCAAGACCGGCGAGCCCGAGCAGGCCGGGGAGCGGCGCATCCGGGTGGAGACCGACGCCAATCCCCAGTTGGTCATGGGCTTTCATAAACCCAACGCCCCTCATCCGGATGACGCCGTATGCGAAATCATCGAAGGGATCCTGAGCTACGGCCGGACTTCCCGCCTCTACCGCCGTCTGGTGGAAGACGAGAAGATTGCCGTGGAAGCGTCCGCCTCCAACGGCTTCCCGGGGGAGCGGTATCCCAACCTTTTCATCCTCTCCGGCACTCCCCGCCATCCCCACACGGCGGAGGAACTGGAAAAGGCCCTGCTCGGGGAGCTGGAGCAGCTGAAGAAGGAGCCGGTTTCCGACCCGGATTTGCAGAAAATCAAGAACCAGATCCAGACTTCCTTTCTCCGCAAGCTGGACTCCAACTCCAGCCTGGCCTACTGGCTTTCCTACGGCCAGTCCCTCTTCGGAGACTGGCGGTACGTTACCGATCGGATCAAAGCTTATGAAAAAGTGACCGCGGAGGATGTGCGCCGGGTGGCCCGGAAATACTTCATCCCGAAAAACCGGACCGTGGCCACCCTGGTGAAACCCTCTGAATCCCCATGAAGGAAAGGCTCAAAAGCAGCATGAAGCGTCGGACCCTGCACTTTTTTTTCATCCTTTTTCTTCTGACTGTTTTTCTGCCCGGGCGGAGCGGGCGGCCAGGACGATGAACTCCTGAAGCACCCCCGGGACATGAAGTTTCCTCCCCTCTCCTTCCAGCTGCCCAAGGCCGCCCGCACGGTCCTGTCCAATGGGATGGTGGTCTATCTTCTGGAAAACCCGGAACTGCCCCTGATCCGGGTCTCCGCCCTGATCCGCACGGGTTCGATTCAGGATCCCCCCAACAGAAGCGGGCTGGCCCGAGTGACCGCGGCGGTCATGCGCAACGGAGGTGCCGAAGGCCGGCCCTTCAAGGAAATCAACGAAACCCTGGAGAGCCTGGCGGCGGAGGTCGAGTTCTCCATGGAGACGGAATCGGGAAGCGGCTACCTCTTCGCCCGGAAGCAGGATTTTCCCAAGGTCCTGCCCATCTTCGCCGATCTGCTCATGTGGCCGACCTTCGATTCCGCCCAGCTCGACCTGGTCAAGAAGGCGGAGATCGAAGCCATCCGCCGGCAGAATGACAACCCGGAAGAGATCGCCTACCGGGAATTCCGCCGCGCCCTGTACCGGGGAAATCCCCGGGGCCAGATCCCTACGGTGGAATCCATCGAAAAGATTCAACGGGATGACCTGATTGTTTTCCACCGGAGGTTCTTTCACCCCACCACCATCTACCTGGGAGTCTCCGGAGATTTCAAAAAGGAAGAGATGATCGCCGCTCTGGAAAAGACCTTCGGAAGCTGGGACCGGTCGCTCATCGAAATCCCATCCGTCGCTTTCCCTTCCCCTCAGGAGGAGAAGTCGATTTATTACGCTCCCAAGGATACTCCCGCATCCACGATCCTCCTGGGGCACCTCTCATTGCCCCAGAATCATCCCGATTATTTCCCCTTCAAGATCTTAAACTTCATCCTGGGAGGGGGAGGTTTCAATTCCCGGCTGACCCAGGAGATCCGCTCCAACCAGGGCCTGGCCTATAACGTGGGCAGCTTTTACAGCGGCCGGGTGGGGTACGGGGTTTTCGGGGCGCTCTGCCAGACGAAAGCGGAAAGCACCCACAGAGTCATTTCCCTGCTCTACGAAATCATCGAAGGCATGAAACAGAACCCGCCCCGGGCGGAAGAGATCGACTGGGCCAAGAACACCCTGATCAACCAGTTCATCTTTTCCTTTTCTTCTTCCGCGGCGGTCGTGGGACAGCAGATGAGGCTTGAATACGACGGCCTTCCGGAAGATTATCTGGAAAAGTACCAGGAGCGGGTGGCCGCCGTGACCGCGGCGGACCTGCGGCGAGCCGCCAAGGAACACCTCCACCCGGAGAAATCAGTCCTGGTGGTCGTGGGAAAGGAAGAGGATTTCGAAAAGCCCCTCTCCTCCTTCGGAGCCGTCAACCGCATTGAACTGAAACCCGACTCCATAAAGGGAGAATCAATGAAAATTCTTCTGATCCAGCCTCCCTACCCTTTCTCCGAATTCCCCAAGCCCTCTTCGGCCCTCATGTCCCTGGGCACGATCCTGAAACAGGAAGGGGAGGAAGTGGAAGTTCTGGACCTGCTCTCCACCCGCTACTCCACGGATAAGATTGACCGGCGTCTGGCCCGTTTCCAGCCCGACGTGATCGGGGTTACGAGCGTGACCATGAATTTCCCCCTGGCCGTTCAAACCCTCCAGTACTGCAAGAAGAAAGCACCCGAGGCCACGGCCGTCATGGGGGGCCCCCACGTGACCTTCACCGATGAAGACACGCTTCGCAAATATCCCGAGGTGGACATCATCGTCCGCGGGGAGGGAGAGGATACGACCCGGGAGCTGATTCAGGCCCTGGAAAAGGGAGAGAGTCTGGAAAAAGTGAGGGGGCTGACTTTCCGCCAGAACGGGAAAGTCCAAAGGACCGAGGACCGCCCCTTTATCCCCGACCTGGATGTTCTTCCCATGCCCGACCGGACCCTCTTCCCCCTTTCCCGCTACCTGGCCATGCGCGTCCCGGTCAGCGTCCTCTCCAGCCGGGGCTGCCCCATGGACTGCTCCTTCTGCGTGGGATATCGCATGACCGGCCGGCAAGGGCCGATTCCGGAACCCCTACCGGGTGGTTGATGAGATCGAGGCGGCCCACCGGCTGGGCTTCGAGGAAGTCTGCATCGACGACGACCTCTTCACCCGCAAGCGGTCCCATGTCTTCACCATCTGTGATGAAATCCTGCGCCGCGGTTTGAAGATGGACATGTACATCTTCGCCCGGGTGGACACGGTGGATGAACCCCTTCTGAAGAAACTGAGAGAAGCGGGCTGCAAGATGATCTGCTTCGGCCTGGAGAGCGGCAACCAGAAAGTCCTGGACCTGGCCCACAAGCGGGCGACCCCGGAAAAGGCCAAGCGGGCCGTGGACCTCTGCAAAGAGGTCGGCATATCCCCCCTGGGTTCTTTCATCCTGGGCCTGCCGGGAGAAACCCGGGAGACCATGGAGGAGACCATCTCCTTCGCCCAGAGCCTGGGAATCCCTTACGGCTTCCACCTTTTGTCCCCCTTCCCCGGGACCCGGGTCCGGGAACGGGCCTCGGAGTTTGGACTCAAGATTCTCACCGACGACTGGTCTCTTTACGACGCCGATCACGCGGTCACGGAAACCGAGGGAGTTTCGGCGGCAGAAGTGCAGAGCTTTGCCAAATCCTTCTTCGGGAAACTCGGCGCCGACATTGAGGAGATGAAGCGGGGAACCATCGCCGGGACCTACCAGGGGCCTTTCCGGAAGGACATGGAGAAGCGGGTGGAGGTGGACTTCGCCTGGAAACTCCTGTCCGGAGACCTGATCGAAGAAAAGGGGAAAATTCCCCGCAGCGAAGTTCAAGGAGCGGATGGGCCCATCGTCCCCCTGGCTCAGCGCCTGGCCGGAATCTTATCCCTACCGCTTCCTTTCGTGGAAACCAAAATCCGCAAACTCGCAGACAGAGGTTATCTAAAGAGCCGCGAAGAAGACGGAGGAATTCGGTGGGAGTGGAGGGAGTAGGAAAAATTCGGAATGCGGAATAAAAACAGTTCGGAGTAATGTAGTTCGGAGTTCGGCAGTAAAAAGGCAAGAATTCGGGCGCCAGGCTTGTCGACCCAGAGGAGTTCAGGGTGGAAAAAATTGGAATTGATAGGGGCGGTCACGCCCAAGGCGTGACCGCCGCCCGAAGCATGGGCAATCGCTAAGCAATCCTGCCCATGATGTAGCCGCTGAGGTTCTCGATCATAAACTTCTGTTCGGAGATGATGGATTTCAAAACGTCCCCGATGCTGATGACCCCCAGGATGCGCTTGGTTCCCTTTTCTATGACCGGCAGGTGCCGGACCCGCTGTTCGGTCATCAAACCCATGCATTCTTCCATCGTGCTGTCAGGGGTGACGACATAGATCTTGGTGGACATGATTTCCTTCGTGGGGGTCTCCTTGGATGATTTTCCCTCCAGGATGACCTTCCGTGCGTAGTCTCGCTCGGAGACGATCCCCACCAATTCCCCTTTTTCCATCACCAGAAGAGCACCGATCCCCTTCTCATTCAATAGCTGTAACGCCCGATAGACAAGGGTATCGGGGGGGACCGACCATACATCTTGTGATTTTTTCGCCCGCAGCAAATCTCTTACGGTTTTCATCATCCTTCCTCCTTGAGAAATATTTGGGTGCATCGGTGGAATTTAGAAAGGCTCCGATGCAAAAGAAGACCAAAAATGCAATCCCTCAAAACGAAAAAAGAAACCCCTCCAGTTCGCAGCATGCGACCCTACCGGGAAAATACACCTTCTCATTTTCTGCAAAAGGTTACGGTTATGGTCTCGACTTTATTGGCTACAGGCGGGTATCTATTACTATTATGATAATCCAAATCACCCGGTTGTCAAGGATCTGACGACGAGAAAAGAAGGGAGAGCGACGATAGGCGAAGTGGCGGCTAAGGGACGGCTGGGGAGATAAGTCAGCGCATCGTCGGTTTCTTCATCCTGGCGAAGCCGGCGGGGACTCTTCTTTTCGCACCGTTTTCCCTTCGCCGTCAAAGACGGCCCCTTGATCGATGATCAGATGGGTGGCCTGAATTTTTCCGTATAGCTTGCCGTTAGGGGTGACGTGGGCGGTGGCGGCGACGGTGAGGGTCCCTTCTGCCTTGCCGTTGAGGACCAGGTTGTCCACTTCCATTTCCCCCTGAAAGGAGCCTTTTTCTCCGACGACCAGGGTCCCCGGCCCGATGATCTTCCCCTCCAGCCGCCCGTCCAACCGCACGATCCCGCTGGTGATCTGCATGGTTCCCGCCACCGAGATCCCCTCACCGATCATGGTGATGGGCTGGTCCTGGGGGGTTACCAATCCACCGAATAACTTTTTTTCCTTTCTCCTCAGCATAAAAATGCGATCCCTCCTCCTTCTGCGGATTCCGGGTTAGAGCTTGGGAATCACGGCAGATTTCTGCTGGATGAGCTTTCCTTCCCTGGAGAAGATAAAAACCGTCAGGATCTGGAAGGTCTCTCCCTCCGCCACGTCAAAAAAAGCCTCCACGAATTTCTTTTCCTTCACTTCGAAAGGCTTGCCGTTTCCCGGCTGTTGTGGAATTCCTTTCTCCAGTTTCATTTCCGCGGGAATCACCCGGTAAACGGGGGGGCGAGCAGCCTCGTTCTTCGCCACCATGGCTAAAGTCCCGGTGTAAGGACCATCATGAGGAAAACCCTCCACCAGCCAGAACCGGGCGGCAAATCCCGCCCGTTTGGGCTCCCGGATGACCTGCAATTCGTCGATCCTCAGCGGGGGATGGCTTTCGGACGCGACCTCACTCAGCTTCTTGTTCAAGCCGGACACCTGGGCTTTCCACTGGCTTATCTCATTCTTGAGGCGGGCATTCTCCTGGTGAAGGGTCACGTATTGATAGATCCCGAAGGCGATCAGGGCGGCAACCAGAATAATCGCCACCCCCAGCACAAGAAACGTCCGCTTGTCCACCCGGAACGTCTTGATGGGATCCAGAGAGCGATGAATGATCAAAAACCAGGAACCGGATTTCATGATTTTGAGGTTTTAACAGCACGGCAATCTTCACCTTATGGCTGGAAACTAATGGATTTGGCCGGATTTGTCAAGTTCTAAAGGGACCTTGCTCCTCTTCACTTTTCGGCAAGTAGGCGGAAAATGGATTGAATTTCAGGCGTTGCCCGGTCCACAAGCATGCTTTTCCACTTTTCTTCACCCCTGGTTTCGGAAAAATCTTTTCCTGCGTTCTTATAAATGGTAAAAGGATGGGTGGGAAGGCCGCCGGGGTTCAATCCATCAGCAAAGGAGAAAAATCATGGGAATCTGGATGGAGATGGGCGAGGACTTCAAAGCTCTATTGAAGCTGAGGACCGAACCAATTGCTTTTCGCCGGCTGGAAAAAGCTGAAGAACTGGACAAGATCCGAAACGTGGTTCGGATCAAGCGGGGCTTCACCTTCTGCCAGGTTCCTTTTCTGGTGAGAGTCCTGGGGCAGACCATCGGAATTACCAAGGAGGACCCGGTCGGCGACCGCTGCACCCGCCTTCACGGACTTCGGCCCGCCACCGAAAAGAGCATGCAGAGGGAAGCGGCCATGCTCTCCACGACCTGGTTCGCATCGCCGGAAGAGGCCCTGAAACAGCAGCAGGAAACACCCCGCATTCCCGTGGGAGAAGCCATCGTCGTCGCCCCCCTCACGAAAGAGAAGTTTGAACCCCAAGTGGTTTTGATTTACGGAAACCCCGCCCAGATCATGATGATCCTGTGCGGGATGCAGAAAGAAAAATACGAACGCTTCCAATTCTTCTTTATCGGGGAGGGAGCCTGCGCTGATTCGCTGGCCCAGTGTTACACCAGCGGCAAGCCCGCCCTGGCCATTCCCTGTTACGGGGAAAGAGCCATGGGGCAGGTGGCGGATGACGAAATGGTCATCGCTCTGCCGCCGGGAGAAATGGGGCGGGCTTTGTCGGGAATGAAAAAGCTGGCCAAAATCGGCTTCCGGTATCCGATCGCCTTCATCGGGGGGCTGGCGGATCCGGCCCCGGTCCTGGCCCAGTTCTATCCCGACGCGGGTAAAAAATAGGGAGAAGAAGAAAGAATCCAATCGTTATTTCTTTATGAACGCTTCATCCGTGTTTATCCGCGTTCATCCGCGTCCCATCAAGTCTTTTGTTTTTAAGTCTTTTCGAATATGAAATCTGTGTTTATCTGTGTTCATCTGTGTCCCATTCCATTTTTTTATTCCGCACTCCGAATTCCGCATTCCGCATTCTAAAGGTCTCCTTCCCGCAAAACCTTGAGGATGAGAATTTCGGTTTCCTTGGGGAGGGTCTCCTTGCTCACGGTGATGGTGTTGGTGTCCAGGCGGCGGGCAGGATGGGGGCCCTCGATGAATTTTTCCAGCTGTCCCATGTTGTACCAGAAGTGCATGGGAATGACGATTTTGGGTTTGAGCTTCTCGATGATCTGCAGCGCCCCTTCGGGGCCGATGGTGAAAGTTCCCCCGATCACCTGCAGGAGAATGTCCACGTGCCCGATGAGCTGCAGCTGGTCTTCGTTGTAGGGTTCGCTGATGTCGCCGGAGTGGAGGATGCAGAGGCCGTCCATCTCGAAGACAAAGGCCGACCCCTTCATGCTAAGTTGGTAATCGGCAAAACCTCTCTGGTGGACGGGAATGTTGTAGATCAGCACATCCCGGAAGGTGTAATTCACGGTATCCCATTCGTCCTTCCCCTCTTTGAGTCCCCGGAGAATGACCGGCTTCCCCTTGGCCAGGGCGACGTTGTTATGGTTGCCGTGTTCCCGTCCCACGGTCACTACATGGGGCCAGACTTCGGGCAGGGGGAAACCCATGGCCCCGAAGGGGTCGGTGATGACCACCGTCCCCGAGCTGGAGGTGATCTGGAAGAAGGAGTGGCCGAACCACTTGATCTCCACCCTCCCCGAAGCGGCCGCCGGTTGAATGAGCGGTCCTTCGCCAGCCAGGTAGGGGTTGCGGCAGGCGGAGTGGATTGGCCCGGGGAGGAGATGAAAACCGATCAGCAACAGGAAGACGACATATTTTTTCATGGTGAGCCTCCAGCAAGAAAATTGCGGATTTCGGATTGCGGATTGCGGATTAAAAGACAAATACTCTCCAACTGCCAATTCCAGCTACAGACGAACATACCTGTCATTTCTTTTACCGGACATCTTTTTTGGGCGCGCGGCCGCGCGCCCCTACAAACACCACGCACCGTCTATCGGCATTTGAATATTTTCCAACTCCTGACGGGCGACCACGCCGGGTCGCCGCTACGATTTCCATTTTTTACTCCGGACTGCTTTTATTCCGCATTCCGCAATTCCGCATTCCGCATTAAATCAGTCCCCACCTCCGCCGAAAATACCATTCCGCCGAAAGGAGGGCAAGGACCAGCGCCAGCAGGGGGAAATGGGCCCAGAGGGGGGTTCGTTTCTCCTCCACGTAACGGCTCTCCCTTTTTTCCGCCGCGTCCAGGAGCTCCGCGAGAAGGTCCTCTTTCGGAGAGAGGAACTTCCCCCCTGTGGACTGGGCTATCATTCTGAGCCGTTCATGATCCGGAAGGCCGTCTCGTTCCTCAACCTGTTCCGAAATCTCAACCGACTCTTCGACGGACCCGCCGGGGGTTTGCACCTTCAATTTATAGATCCCCCCTTTCTCCGGGGTGAAGGAAGCCGCATATTCACCGGGTCGGCCCGAGGATGTAAACTCTGCCCCGATCTTCAGACCCTTGGGGTCAAATACGGAGAACTGCACCATCCCCCGGGTCTCGGGGGATTCTTCTTCGGACCGCACCCGGACCCGGATCTCCTTTCTCTCCCTCCTTCCGATGCCTTCCTCGGGAAGAAGGATCTGGATCGGGTCCAGGCCGGGGTCTTTGGTAAGCCAGCGAACCGTTCTCTCCACGAACCGGTGGTAGGCCCACTGGCCCCTGCCCTTTTCCACCATTCCCATGCGCCATTTCCAGGAATAGTCGGTGGCCAGGACCAAAACCCTTCCCTGGCCGTATTTTCCCACGGAGATAATCGGGTAAGGCGCCCCGTCCCCGCTCTCCAGAAGGGTGGTTGCCGAAGTCTTCAGCTGAACCCGGTTGATCCCGTCGAGCGGAGGCATCTCTTTCCAGAGGTTGAGATTCTCTTTTTCGGTCGCCTCGAGACGGGAAATGGGATGGCTCCCACCGGAGCGGGTCAGCTTCACCTTCCGGGGAGTCTCCCTCTCATATTCTCCTTTCCCGGCCACGGCAATCGGAAGGACATCTTCCAGGGGAGTACCGGAGTACTTTCCCCCGTCGAGAAGGTTGGGGCCCCCGATCAGCGCCAGCCCCCCTCCTCCTTTTACGAAGTCCCTCACTTTCTCCAGGTAGGCGGACTTGACGTACAGGTGAAAGGGAAAATCATCCAGGATCAGGAGGTCGAATTGGGAAAGCTCCTTGGAGAAGAGAGTCTCCACCGGGAAGGGAATCAGGCTCTGCTCCTGCAGGGGGACGTTGAGAACATCCGTCGGCGTCCGCAGGATGACGAAGGAGAGAAGATCGATGGAGGGGTCGCTCTTGAAGGCCATCCGCAGGTAACGGTAGTTCAAGCCGGGGTGTCCGGAAATCATCAGAATGCGGATCTTGTCCTTGGCCACGCGGAGGGAAAAGGGGAAGGAATTATTGAGGACGCTGCTCTCCCCCGCCTGCGGAGGAACGGAAAGGGACAGGTGATGCGGGCCGGTATCCTCCAGGGTGAAAGAAAAAGACAGGGGGATTTCCGCTGGGTCCCCCTGGATGCGAATGGTCTTAGCGGTGAGGAGTTTCTGGCCGTCCCGGAGGGATACGGGAAGGGTCAGCTGCCGAAAGCCGTGACTCTTCATTACCGCCTCGATCCTGACCTCCCGGCCGCGGAAGGCGACGGCCGGCGCTTTCAACTGATGAATCCAGATATCCCGGTAATCGCCCGGGTCCCCGACCGGGACCGTGAAAAAGGGAAGCGGGGAAGATCCTTTCCTTTCCCACCGCACCTTTCCATCGCTCAAGAGGATGGACAGAACATTTTTGGAGGGCAATTTTTCAGCGGCCAGGGCGGGATCCCCCCGGCCTCCCGCAGGCTTCAGCTTGGCGATCTCACCGGCTTCCAAGGGTCTGGAGGACTCTCCCAGGGCATAGATCTGGACTTCAAATTTTTCCGACAGGGATTTCAACAGGGGCTTCTCTCCCCCCAGCAAAAGGGCAATGGCTTCTTCGAGCCGGCTCTTCCCTCCTTTCCCCGGAAGCGCCATGGTGGAAGAAGTGTCCACGAAAAGGGCCAGGGTCGGGGAAGATTTCTTCTCCACTCTTTCCGTGGAGGCGGGGTCGAGAAAGCAGCCCATGAGCAGGAGCAAAGCTCCCAGACGGAGCGCGGAGAGCCAGAGGCTCCGGCTGCGCCCCACCCTCTTCCGGAGGCGGGGATACAGGAGGATCAGGGCCAGGATGCCCAGGCCCAGCAGGGCCAGGATCAGCCAGGGAGGAAGAATGGGAGATAGGGTGATATCCTTCCAGGTCATGGGTTCAGACGCTTCTTGATGAACGGGTGATGGACCAGGTCCCTCTTGTAATCGGAGGTCAATGAATAGACGATCACGTTGATCCCGGCTTTGAAGGCTGAAGACCTCTGCGCTTCGCCGCCCGGAGTGCATTCATGCACCCATTTGCCCAGCTTATCCCGGGACCAGGCGCCGGAAAGGTCGTTCTGCGAATAGATCACCGGGGTCCATTGATCCAGGGAAATTCCTTCAAAATAAGGGCTGACCGGCTGCCTCCCCCCGATCTGGTTGATCAGGTAAAAGCTCTGGTAAACCGGGTGATCCAGTGGGAGCCGTTTCAAATCCTGACCGGGGAAAATTTTTTTCATCTCCGCCCGGAACGCCCGGTCGAAGCCGTATCCCTTCATCCCCAGGGTATCTTCCGCGAAGAGAAATCCGCCGAAAGTCAGGTACCTCCGCAGAATTTCCCTTTCCTGCGGAGTGAAGGGTTCGAATTCATATTTTCCAGCCATAAAGAGGAAGGGAGAGAAGAAGAGGTCGGGATCGGAGAGGTCCGCCGCCCGCCTTTCTCCGGCGGCATCGATGCTGGTGCGCAACTCCAGCTCTTCCACCATGGCCTCTACGAACTGCGGGTTGGGATCCCAGGCTCCGCCCCGGTAGCGGATCTGGGTGAAGAAGAAGTGGGGGAAGGAACTCTCCCCGTAGAGCCGGCCACGGGGAAAGAGAACCCCGCAAGCCAGGGCCAGAGCCGATCGCAAAAATTCTCTCCGGGAGATCATATCCTGCCGGCCACCCCCATCTCGATTCCCAGGACTGCGAGCAGGAAGGCCAGGATATAAGGCCAGAGCTCCTTCCGGCCGGCCAGGGGAGCTCCCCCACTCCCTTCCTTGGATTCAATGACCTTCACTTCCATGGATACCAACCGCTTTTTCATCTCTTCCGCGGTCATCTTGCGCAGGTCGGATTCTTCCACCGGCGGGTTCAATCCCCGCCACACATCCCCGGAGGGATTGGAAAACCGGTATATCCCCGGCCCTCCCGGGGGCCCGACAATCTGGGAAGGCGGGTCCGCCCCCGGAAACGCTTCGCCGACCCGGAGGGTAGGGGGGAGAGGACTCTGGGACATTCCCACGCCTTCTTTCAGCAACCCATGGATGAGAGGCAGGAAGGCGGCGTTCAGGGGAAGGTCATTCCAGTCCAGGTCGGCGCTGGAGGCGAACAGAAAGACCCGGCCCCTTCCCCATTCTCCTTCCACCAGCAGGGGATCCCCGTTCTCCAGCGCCAAAAGAGTCTTGCCGCTCTTGGAAAGGCGGTAGTAGCGCTCGAAGGAGGCTTTCTTGAGGGTGTCTCCTGAAATTCCCGAAAGGGATTTAGAACCTTCCCGGCTTACCCCTCCCGGTCCCGGCATGATTCGCCCCGGCGCCCCGCCCTCCTTCACCTCCTTCAGCTGCCAGGAGAAAAAAGGAAGGCGCTGGTAATGGTCCGGGTTCACCCGGTTCCCCAGGAAAATAAACAGGGGCTTGCCGGCCTGCAGGTAAGAGGCCAGCGGAGAAGAAGGGGGCTGGGGAACATTCAGGAGGAAGATCGCCTCGAAGGGCTTCAGGTCCATGCGCTCCAGTTCTCCCTCCTGGGTTACCTGGACGCTAAAGGGAGTTCCTTCTCCCCTTCCCGGCTGGAGCGCATTTACCAGATAATAGCTCTCGCTCGCCTTGAGGGCCGTCCGGGGGTCTCCGTCCACGACCAGGACTTTCACTCTCTCCCTCGCTTTGATGGGGAAATAGAACCGGTCATCCATAGGCAGGCGATCGCCGGCCAGGCGGACTTCCCCCCGGACCCATCCGGGCTTTTCCAGGGTGAGATCGAAGGTGATTTTCCCATCCTCTCCCGCCGGGAGGTCGATGGATCTCTGTTCCCCTTTGACGTTGTTCAAGAGCAGTTGCACCAGAACCGAAGCGGCCTGCCCGGATAGATTCCCCACCGTCGCTTCCAGGCGGCCGGGGACGCCTACCACGGCTTCTCCCTGAATCAACCGGACCTCTTTGACCGTGAGATTGGGATCCCGCTGAATTCCTCCGAAGCGGACAAAGGTCAGGGTCAAGTTTGAGGGGACATTCTTCAACTGCCCCTGCTGCAGTCCTTCCCATTCTCCCCGGGCCAGGTCGGTGAGGATCACCACTTCCAGGGGTGCCTTTAAATCCTTTCCCGCCTGAAAGGCCCGGTTCAAGGCGGCCCCCGGGTCTCCCTTGCCGAAGGAAAGGGAGATCGTCTCCAGTTCCTGGAGAGCTCTCTCGGGATTCATCCATTCAATGGAATGGTCTTCCAGATTTTTCCCCGGGACGGGTGCCGTGGGAAGGATCAGCACCCGGCCCTTCAGGGTTTTTAATACATCCCGGGCATGGTTCCTGGCCAGCTCAAAACGCTCTCCCCGGTCCTCCCGGTATCCCATGCTCAGGGAGTTGTCCAGGATCAGAACCTTGGCCCCTTCTTCCCCGGAGGAGAAAACCCCGGAGAAGAGCCAGACCGGCCGGGCAATGAGCAGGGCCAGGCTCATCACCGCCAGGACCCGGAGGGCCAGGAGAATGAACTCCTTCAGCCGCTCGGGCCGGACCAGGTTCTGCTGGGACAGCAGGAGGAGGCGGACGGCGGAAAATTTTTTCACTTTCCCATGACGCTGGACGAGACGGTGGATCAGAATGGGGATCACTCCGGCGGCCAGGGCGAAAAGGAATAGAGGATTGAGGAAGGTTATGCCCATACGCTAATAAAATTCGAAATCCGAATATCGAAATCCGAAACAAAAGGCAAATTCAAATGTCCAAATTTTCCAAACAAGAATGAGAGCGGGAGCTTCATTTTGAAAATGAAATTGATGATCCCGAAAAAGTCTCGAAGCTCACCGGTGAAGCGGGTCACCGTCTCGACGAAGTGGAATTCGATGACTGGATCCCGGTTTTCACCGGGACCCTGGATTCCGGCTTTCGCCGGAATGACGATTCTATGGAATTTGAATTCTTACAAGGTCAACATTTCGAAGTTGTCGATTTGCGATTCGAATTTCGGCTTCGGATTTACCTCTCTAACGGGGTTTGAAATTTTTCCTCCACGTCAGATACTTCGTCAGGGCCTTGTCCAGGCCGACCGAGGTGGGGAAGAGATGGTAATCGATCTGGTAAGAGGCGCAGGTTTTTTCATAGGTCTGCATGAGGGAGTGGAGGGTCCGCAGATAGGCCGAGCGGATCACCTGGGGATCGGCCGGCAGGCGGAGGTCTTCTTCCAAGTCCTTGAAGACCGCCGGCTGGTCGAAGGGGAACTCCAGCTCATCCCGGTCCAGCAGGTGAAAGACCAGGACATCGCTCCCCCGGGAGCGCATCTGTTTCAACCCCCGCAGGACCTTTTCCGGGTCATCCAGGAGGTCGGAGATGAGAATGATCAGTCCCCTCCGCTTCAAAGAGCCGGCCAGCTCCTGCAGGACCTCACCCCCCGAAGTCTCCCCCCCGGGCTTTTGTCCTTCCAGCGCCTTCAGGATCGCCCAGAAGTGTCCGGGAACAGCCTTGGGCGGAATCATTCTCTCGATCCTGCGGGTAAAGAGGATCAGGCCCACTGCATCCTGCTGTTTCAGGAGAAGGTACGACAGGGACGCGGCCAGGGTGGCGCCGTAATCGAATTTGCTGTACCCGTCCGAGGCGTAGCCCATGGACGCGCTCCGGTCCAGGACGATGTAGGCTCGCAGGTGGGTGGTCTCCTGGTACTCCTTGATGAAATACCGGTCGAACTTCCCGAAGGCCTTCCAGTCGATGTGTTGGACTTCATCCCCGGGCGAGTATTCCCGGTGCCCCTCGAACTCCGAGCTGAATCCCTTGGCCCGCGAAGGATGGATGCCCACCATGACCCCGTCCACCACCGATCGGGCCCGGAGGGAAAGGTTCTTCATGCGGGCGAGCACCCGGGGGTCAAAAGGGTTCACGGGCTGACCTCTTTCAGCACCTGGTCGATGACCTCCAGCGAGGTAATGCTCTCGGCCTGGGCCTTGAAGTTGGTGATGATCCGGTGCTTGAGAATGGGGTGGATGACCGACTTGATATCCTCCACCGAAGCCACGTACCGTCCGTCCATGATCGCCTTGGCCTTGGCTGCCAGGATCAGGTGCTGCGAAGCCCGGGGCCCTGCCCCCCACTCCACCCAGTCTTTTACGAAAGGAAGAGCTTCGGATTCCCGGGGGCGGGTCGCCCGCAGCAGCTTGACCGCGTAGCCGATCACATGGGAGGAAGCGGGGACCTTCCGGACGAGGTCCTGCATCTCCAGAATCTTCTCCCCGGTGATCACCTTCTGCAGGACCGGCTGGTACGAAGAGGTGGTGGTGGCCACGATCTCCATCTCCTGCTCCAGGGGAGGGTAGTCGACGGAGATGTTGAACATGAACCGGTCGAGCTGCGCCTCCGGCAGGGGATAGGTTCCCTCCTGCTCGATGGGGTTCTGGGTGGCCAGGACGAAGAAAGGGAGGTCCAGGGCGTGGGTGATTCCCTCCGGCGGTCACCCGGTACTCCTGCATGGCCTGGAGCAGGGCGGCCTGGGTCTTGGGAGGGGTGCGGTTGATCTCGTCGGCCAGGAGGATGTTGGTGAAGATCGGGCCCTTCAGAAAGCGGAAGGAACGCCGCTTGCTGCCCGTCTCTTCCTCCAGGATATCCGTGCCGGTGATGTCCGAGGGCATGAGGTCCGGGGTGAACTGGATGCGGTTGAACTTGAGCTCCATGATCCCGGCCAGGGTGGAGATGAGCAGCGTCTTGGCCAGGCCGGGCACGCCCACCAGGAGGCAGTGGCCGCGGCAGAAGAGGGCGATCAGGATCTCTTCGATCACCTTCTCCTGGCCGATGATCACCTTGTGGATCTCCTGCACGATCTCGGCTTTCTTGTGGCCCATCTCCTCGACCTGCGAAAGGTCATGATCGGTTATCTGGTGCTCTGTCGCGGTTTCCATGCTCTTCCTCACCGAACGAGTCTGCGCAAAATTTCCCTTTCCCGGAGCGCGGTGTCCGAATCTCCCATCTTTTCCGCCGCCACGGCCAGGTTCTGGTGCACCTCCGGGTTGAAGGGGTTGATCTGGATGGATTCTTCCAGGGCCTCCCGGGCCGAGGAAAAATCCTGAATCTTGAGATAAGCCTTGCCCAGGTAGCTGTAGATCGTGGGGTGGTCCGGCGCGAGGGCTTCGGCTTCCTTCAAAACCTTCAGCGCTTCCGGTTCCCGGCCCATGCGGATGAGCGCGTCCGAGAGCCGGTTCATGACCGGCACCGACTCCCGGCTCTCCGCCAGGGCCCGGCGGTACTCCAGGACCGCCGCCTCCATCCGCCCCCGTTCCTTGAGCCGGTCGCCCAGGTGGGCGCGGTTCCGGGCGATCATGGATTTGATCTCGTTCATCTCCACCCGTTCTTCGTCGGACTTCCCCTCCTTGATCTTGTAGCGCCGCGCGTGGACGCCGTCCATCTCCTTCAGGCCTTTCTTCGCCAGAGACTCCTTCCATTTTTCGCTGAACTCGGGGAAGGGCCATCCCAGGACCTGCTGGATGGCTTCCCGCGCCCCTTCCGGAGAGCTGCCGCCCGCCATGCGGCGCATGATCTCCCGGAGCCCCCGGTCCCCGCCCCGGGAAAGGATGAAATCGATGACCGAGGCGGCCTGGGCGTAGGCCAGCTGCACTTCCTCCGGAGTCTCCAGCTTGATGAAGGAGTTCTCCATTTTCTCCCACTCGATGAGCTTTCCCCCGGCCAGGGCCTGGGCCAGAAGGGTCTGGGAGACGGAGTTCAGGTAAGAGGGGCCGCCGCGCCACCTCGTCTCCTCGTACTTGGCCAGCCCTTCATGGAACCAGATGGGGGCTTTGTTGGCGGTGAGCTTTCATGATCAGGTAATGGAGGTACTCGTGGCTGAGGGAATCCATCCAGCGGTACCCGTACACCAGGGCCCGGGGAGAGAGGATCAGCAGTTTGTTGAACTGGGCCAGGCCCACCGCTCCCGCCACTTCGATGTCCCGGGCGGAAAGAGTGGAGCAGAGATAGAAGGCCTTGGTGTCCGGGAAAACCTCCACCCGGACCTTTTCTTTCGGCTGGAAGCCGTACCGTTCGGCCATGACCCGGTAGGTCCGCTCCAGGTTGTCCCGGAGATAATCCACCAGAATCCCGTCCTGCTTCTCGTCCAGGTGGATGATGAAATGGGGGCTCTCATGCTTTTGAAAAGACGACAGCACCCCCAGGGTGGACTCGATGAAGAGGGAGAGGGCCTTCCGCTTTTCCTCCTCCCCCCCGATTTCCAGGGCCGACTGGATGAGCTTCCTGGCCTCTCCGTATTCCCCCCGGTGGAAGGCGATCTGGGCGGCCATCTCCAGGACCTGCGGGTCCCGGCTTTCGGTCTTGAGGAGGACTTCCGCTTCCTTCCAAGCCTCTTCCACGTCCCACCGTTCCACCTTCTCCTCCAGTGAAGCGAGAACCCGGGGAGATGCGGCCTGCCCGGCGGAAGCCGGAATCAGCAGAAACAATGCAAGCAGAATGAGGTAAATTTTTTTCATTGCCTGGAAAATCATAAAAACTTTCTTTTTGTGGGTCATTCGAAACTCATGCGTTTTTTTATCAACGCATTATCCGCGTTCATCCGCGTCCCAATAATAGCCGTGAAGCGTGAGGAGTGAGGGGTAAGGGGGTAAAGAATCTTCTTGCCGTTCTTTGCCCCTTGTTATTTATCTGTGTTCTTCTGTGTCCCATTAGGCTTTTATTCAACTTTAGGCATTTTAGGCATTTCGAATTCTAGGCATTTTTATCTGTGTTTATCTATGTCCAATTATAATTCTTATTCGCTCAAACCCCTGAAATACTGCTCCACCTCGCGCCGGTAGGGAGAGGGGACATTCTCTTTCAAGGCTTCCATGACCCTCTCCCGAAAGGTCTTGGGAACCTGGTAGGCGTCCTTCGAAGGAGTTTCAAACTCCTCCCGGTCGATTCCCGTGTATCCTCTCTCGAGGGGCCTTTTGACTTCCGGCTGGGGGAGCGTGGGCAGGGGGGCCCAGGGCCCGTAATACCAGCCGGGCCGGGGATCGTACCCCCAGGGCCGGCCCCACCGGTTGATCTGCCCGCGCATGGCCATCTGCTGGGACATCTGCCGCATGGCCTGCTGGGATTGGTGCAGGCGGCGAAGAACTTCCTGCTCCGGAGGGATGGCTCCGGGAGCATCCTCGCCCTTCAGCCTGCCCGAGGCCTCGCCCATGGAGTCCGCCGCGCCTTCGAGGTTCTTCAGGATCTCGGTGTCCATGCCCGGGAAGAGGTGGGCCATCATGTCCAGCTTTTCCTTCAGGGCCCGGGTCCTCTCTTTCAGGTCTTCCTGGCGGGATGAGAGGGAGGGGAACTTTCCCTTCTGGTCCGCCCCCATGACCTCCTGCGAATCGGGGCGCAGCCCATCGAGCATCTTCCCCATCTCTTCCAGGATCCTGCGCGTCTCCGGCTTCCCTTCAAACTCCTTCAACCACTCTTGGATCTGTTCCGCGAACTGCCGGACCCTCCCCTCCCGCAAAAGCTTTTCCCCTTCCTGAATTCCCTCCCTTCCTTCCGGAGGGATCGACTGTTTGAGGCGTTCCAGGTATTCCCGAAGGAGGGGCTGGGCGGCTTTCAGCCTCTTCTCCGCTTCCTCATACCCTTTATCCCGAAGCTCCCGGTCGATACTTTCCGTCTCCCGGAGGATCTCCTTCTGCTCGGAAAGGATCTTGTCCAGTTCCCCGGTCTGGCGGGACATCTCTCCCTGCATGCGGTCCATCTGGGACCGGGCCGCCTGGGAACCCGCCCGGCCCAGGGCGGCCATCATCTCGGAAAGGGACTGGAGGAGCTTCTGGGCCGCCTCCAGGGCCCCGGCGAGGTCTCCCTCCATGAGTTTCTTCTGGAGTTCTTCCAGGTCGCTGAAGAGGTCCTGGAAGTCCAGGCCGCTGAGCTCCGGGCTGTTGACGAACTCATCGGGCAGCTCGGGAGCCAGCCGGGTCATGGTCTCCATGATCGAGCGGAGGAGTTCGGTGAGCTTTTTCAGTTCCTTCAGGGCTTCATCCAGAGCCTCTTTCGTGAGCTGGCCCTTCAGATCTTTCAGGAAATCCATGAGCCTCTTCTGCCGGTTCTTCAGCTCCCGGGCCATGGCCTCGAGCTCGTTCATGCGCGCCTGCTTGGTCATCTCCTCCGCCAGCAGGGCCAACCTCTCCATCTCCTGGGTGACGGTCTCCCTCCCCTCAAAGGCCATCCTTTCTTTCAGGGAAGACAGGTTCTTTCTCAGGGCTTCGAAGTCGGGGCGGTCCCGCCGGTCCTGCACTCTCTCCAGGTTTTGATCCAGCCGCTTCAGGATCTCTTCCATCGCGCGGGTGAGGGCTTGCCGATCTTTGGCCTCCTCCAGGTGGTCTGCCAGGAGGGAAAGAAGCGCCTCGGCAATCTGGTGGGCCTCTTCTCCTTCCCGAGCCGCCCGGGCCTTCTCGTCCCGGGTGGAGAGAGTGAAGGAGCGGGAATAACCTACCTTAGGGCCGGAGACGGTGTCGTTGTCCCAGGCACCCAGCCGGTAGACGACCTTCTCTCCCGGAGTCAGGGCCAGGCTGCTCATATCCCACTTGAAGGTCTGGGGCGGGAGATAGCGCTCTCCGCCGGGGCTTTTCAGGCTGATGGCGTATTCCCTCTCCCCTTTCCGGTAGAGCAGCTTTACCGCGGTGATGCCGAAATCGTCCCGCGCCATGTATAGGACCGGGATCTCCTCCTCGCCGGAGATCTCCAGGTCCCGCTCCGGCTGGATGATCTCTGCCTCTGGGGGCTTATCGGGGATGATCCGGATGGAATAACGGACGGGGTCGGGATTCTCAAAACCGAACTCGTCCTTTACCTTGAAGGAGTAATAGCCGGGGTATAGAACCAGCCAGTTCCCCCGAAAATTTTCCCCCTGGGTTTCCAGAGCAAGGGCCGCCTCCTGATTCAAGACCATTTCCGCCGAGCTCACTTCTTTGGTCAGCTGCCCTTCCAGGTTTACCACCGTTCCTTTCAGGGCTTCGATGTGACCTCCCTCCTTGCTCTCCCGCGGCAGACGGGCGTATTCCGGGGGGATCAGCGTCAAGCGGACATTCTTCACCTCGGGCGGGTCCACCACCCGAAGGGTGTAGACGGGAGAGGCGGATTGGCCGTTGTAGGCCTGATAACGGAAGGAGACCTGGGGGTTCCCCACCTGGTAGGAGAATCTTCCTTCCCCCTGCGGATTCATGGAGACGCGCGTCTCCGCCCCGGCCTCCGGCCGGATGGACAGGCTGAGCTTATCCGGAATGGTTCCCGTGGCCCGGGCTTGAATGCGAAGAGGCGTGCCCCGCAGGATGACCGATCCTTGGGGCTCCAGGGAGATCCGGGTTTCCCGCGCCGGAAGGGCGGAGAAAGGGTTAGTCACCAGGGCCAGGGAGCGGGCCAGGAAAGAAGGCTCCAGGGCCAGAACCGCCGCGAAGGCCGCAAGAATGGGCAGGAGGAGGCGCAGATGCCGGCCGGCCCGCTGGAACCGGATGACTTCCGAAGGAGGAATGGCGGAGACCTTCTCCGCCGTTTTCTTGATCTGGGCGGTGATCAATCCGGAGGAAATCATCCCCGGGCCAGCGGCCTCTTTCAACTGGGGGAAGAGGAGAAGAGAGTTGGTCACATCGTCCCGCAGGTGCGGGAATTTGGCCTCCAGCTCTTTGGCCACCCGACTCAAGGGGGGCCGGAGGAAATTCTTCCGCAATCCCCTGACCAGGAGAAAAAGAAGAAGGGTTACCGCTCCCAGAGAATAGACCAGAGCAACGTACCAGAAGGCCTCCCCCAGGGCCAGAGGGAAGAAGGTTCCCAGCAGGAGAAGAAGAAAGGCGGCCGTGAACAGGAGAAAGAATTCGAGGGCGAAGAGAAGCTGAAGGCGGAAGGCTACGACTCTGAGATACCCAGACAGGCGGTCATAATACTGAATTACGCTTTCTTTCACCGCCGTTTCCAATCATGGTTTAGGATAATAGTGTATAGCACACCTACCCGGCAAGCAATATGAAAAAAATCATCCCCGCCATCCCGCTTCCGGGAAGACCCCGGCTCTCCGCCCGGGCAGGGCGATGGCCGCACATGGAGCCTGGCCCGGAAGGTTGAATCGGCCGGGAAGGGAAAAACTTTGAATACTTTGAACCCTGTCGCCTAAATCGGCTTCGTCCCCTATACTGGTTTTCTTCCCCCGTTTCGCCGGAAGGAATGTGATAGTATAATAAAAAGGATTGGGTATATTCCGTAATCCGGAAGGAATGATTTTGGGCCCCCCAAGGGGTGGAAATTGTTGGGGCCATCCCTCGGTGTTGCCCATCTTGGGGGCGGTCATCACGCTCGAGGTGTGACCGCCCCTGTAATATCCTGTTTGATCCCGGCTGGCCCGGCTTATGGAGTGGGCAAAATGATTCGTGGTCGATGTTTTCTTTTTTTTCTTTTCCTCTTCATTTTCATGCTTCCCGTCGCGGGCTGGGGAGGGGTTGTACAGGAAACCCTTCCCAACGGGCTGCGCGTCGTTTTGATCAAGAACCCCGGAACCACCTCGGTCTCCGTGGACCTCTGGGTCCGGGCGGGCTCGCGCTTTGAGCCGCCCAAGATCAACGGGATCTCGCATTTCGTGGAACATCTTCTCTTCAAGGGGACCTCCCGGCGCACGGCCCAGGACATTTCCCGGGAAATCGCCGCCGCGGGGGGCTACTTCAACGCCTACACTCACTGGGAGTACACCCAGCTTCATATTTCGATCCTGCCTGCTCATCTGGATCTAGCCATGGATGTGTTGTCGGACATCGCCCAGAATTCACTCCTGACCGAGGAAATGGTCGCCCAGGAAAGGAAAGTGATCCTGGAGGAGATCTCCTTGGGAAAAATTTACCCCCCTTCCTATATCCTGAATCTGGTCAGCAAGACTCTCTTTGCCGAGAATACCCTGGAGATGCCCATCTCCGGGACCGAGGATTCGGTCAAGGCCATCCGGCGGCACGATCTGCTCCAATTCTACCGTCGCCAATACGTCCCCAACAATGCCTACCTGACGATCGTTGGAAATGTCGATGGGGATGTTCTCCCCGGTCTTATCCGGCAGAGATTCGGTTCCTGGCCCGGAAAGGATAAACGTTCCTCCTCTCCGCTTCCCCCCGTGCGTCAGAATCAGTTCCGGGAGGTGCGGGAGAGAAAATTTCTGGACCAGGCCATCGTGGTCCTGGCCCTGCAGGCCGTGGGGACGAGAGACATAGACCGTCCCTCCTTCGAAATCATCAATGCCGTTCTGGGTTCCGGGGGGAACTCCCGCCTGTACCAGGAAATCCGGGAGAAGAAGGGCCTTTCCTACCTGGTGGGATCCATCTATCACCCCCTCTCCGACACCGGTTTCTGGGGGGTGTACGTGGGGACCGACCCGAAGAACGTCCCCTTGGTTAAATCCATCATCTTCCAGGAGATGGCCAGAATTCAGCAGGAGCCCCTCTCTCCTCGGGAATTGAACGACTTGAAGAGCTATATCCGGGGCCGGACCCTGATCCGGAATGAGAGCAACTCTTCCCTGGCGGAATTCGTGAGTCAGGGACTTCTGACCGGGCAGTGGGAACTGCCGGCGGATTACCTGGCCAAGATCCAGGCGGTGACGGCCGACGACGTGAAAAGAGTAGCCCAGACCTACCTGAGGGAAGATCACCGAAACCTGATCATCCTGCAGCCCTATCCCGGCCTGCGCCTGTTCCGGAATCTCCTCTGAAGGTCACCCAGAAGCCGGAAAGATCGCCTCCCTTCACTTTTAAGATGCCTATTCTTGTGGCCCGGGGGTAAGGACGTGGTTTGAAGGCAGGATCGGCGATTCAAATTCGGAATGCGGAATTCGGAATTGGGAATGAAACAGTATAGGCTTGTGGTTCTTATTCCGCACTCCGCACTCTAAATTCCGCATTTTGAATGGTTTCCGCCCGGACCGATGAAAGCATCCGCGCCTCATCATGCCGAGAGCCACGGCCTTGCCCCCGGGCCCGGCACGGCCTCTAGGATATGCACAATTATCTGATTTATGGAAGGCGATGGGGGAAAACCGGAAATCAATTGACATCTAAAGGCTTTCTTATTATGATCGCTTATTTGAAATTCTCTTTGCCGGCTTTCCCCTGGGTGAACCGAAAGAACCGAGACCAACGGGTAACTCCCCGCATTTTATGCCTTTTCCTGGGAATCGTGCTTTCCTGGGTGATTCCTCCGCCTTCGGCCGAGGCCCGGGATTTGATCAGGGTTCTCATCCTGCGGGATATTTCTTCGGTAAAGGTTGCTTCCGAGGGACTCAACCTTTACGACCTGAAATCGGGTCAATCGTTCTTTAAAAATCGAAAATATACCTCGCTGGTCTTCGAGCGCGATGCCGGTCACCGGGTCCGCCTCCGGGGACAAACCCTCTCGGCTCCCGGATTCCTGGTGGAATCGGTGGGACCTCCACTCTTGATCAACGGCCGATCCTACCGGGATCAGGTGAGGATTCTCCCCGGTCCCAATCGCGACCTCTGGCTCATCAACGTGCTTTCCCTGGAGGAGTACCTGGTCGGCCTCATCAACTTCGAGATTTTTTCTCAGTGGCCGATGGAGGCGGTGAAGGCTCAGGCCATCGCCGCCCGGACTTACGCCTTCTATCAACGGGGGAACCGGTCGGGGGAGCCCTACGACTTGGACTCCGGGGTCAGCGACCAGGTTTACGGGGGAACGGGTAAGGAGGATGCCCGCTCCCGCAGGGCCGTAGAGGAAACCAGGGGAGAGTTGCTTCTCTATCAGGGGAGCCCCATTTTTTCGGTTTACTCGGCCTGCTGTGGTGGAAAAACCGAATCGGGGGAATTCATGTGGGCCGCGGGTTTCCCCTATCTCCGCAGCATGGAGTGCGCCTACTGCCTGGATTCTCCTCACTTCCTCTGGAACTACTCCATCGACGGGGAACGGTTGGCTTCGGCCCTGGGAAGCGGCACGGTCTCCGGGTCGCGGGTCCTGGGGCTGGAAATCGAGGAGCGCAGCCCCAGCCGTCGGGTGCTGCGGCTCTGGATTCAGTCGGAAAATACCCGGCGCCTGATTGCGGGAAAGGATTTTCGGCGCCTCCTCGGCTACGATCAGCTCCGCTCCACGAACTTCATCCTGACGGAAAAAGAAGGAGTTTTTCAATTCTCCGGACTGGGCTGGGGGCACGGAGTTGGGTTCTGCCAGTGGGGGGCCAGAGGAATGGCCGACGCCGGCATGGATTATCGTACCATTCTGAATTCCTATTACCAGGGCGTGGAAATCGGAAAGATCCAGAGATGAAACTGAGCGACTTTGATTACCACCTCCCCTCCGGGCTGATCGCCCAGCACCCTCCGGCCAAACGGGGGAACTCGCGGCTCATGGTCTTGAACCGTGGAACGGCCTCATGGAAACACCGGTCTTTTTCCCATCTTCCGGAATACCTGAAGGCCGGGGATGCGCTGGTCGTGAATGATACCAAAGTGTTTCCCGCCCGGCTGATCGGGAAAAAGGAGAGTGGGGGAAGAGTCGAGGTTCTCCTGGTGCGGAAAAAAGGAGGCCCTCCGGAAAAACGCCATTCCCAGGAGTGGGAATGCCTGGCCCAGAGCTCGGGACGGTTGCGCGAAAAGACGCGGGTTTTCTTCGAGGAAGTCGTGGGGGGTGAATTTCTGGGAAGAACCCCGGAAGGCCTGTGGAGGCTGTCCCTGACCGGTTCCCAGGGTGAAGACCTGGATCTTTCCCTGCAAAAGATCGGCTTTGCTCCGCTGCCCCCTTACATTCATCGCAACGGGGATGGAGGGATGCGGGCAGAAGACCGGGAAAGGTACCAGACCGTTTACGCCCTGAGAGAAGGAGCGATCGCCGCGCCGACCGCGGGACTGCATTTTACCCGGGAGACCCTGGATCAAATCAGGGAGAAAGGGATCCGGGTCGTCTCCTTAACCTTGCACGTGGGGATGGGGACCTTCCTCCCGGTAAAAACCGAGGAGGTCGAGAGACACCGGCTCGAGCCCGAACATTTCGACCTGTCGCCCGAAACAGCGGAAACGATCAACCAGGTTCGCAGGGCGGGGGGGAGGATCTTTGCCGTGGGGACTACCGTAACCCGGGCGCTGGAATCATCGGCGGAGGAAAACGGAGAGATCCAGGCGCGCCAGGGGGAAACGGGACTTTTTATTCTTCCCGGACACCGGTTCCGGGCCGTGGACGCGCTGGTGACGAATTTTCACCTTCCCCGTTCCACCCTCCTCATGCTGGTCTCGGCCTTTGCCGGCCGGGAATTCATCCTCTCGGCTTACGAGGAAGCCATAAAGCAGGAGTACCGGTTTTACAGCTACGGAGATGCCATGTTGATCCTTTAATTCGTTACCAAGGAATTTATTTCAAAGTATAAAAATTTTTTGTAAGAATTGGCTCAAAAATTCGAAGCACGAAATCCGAAACTCGAAACAAATTCGAATTTCTTAAATCCGAAACAGACTTTTTAAAATTTTGAACATTCGAATTTTGGATTTGTTTCGGATTTCGATATTCGGATTTCGGATTTAAAGTCGAGATATATATAGCAGGCATAATGACTCCTTTCCGATTCGAAATAATGAAAACAGATGCAGCGACCGGAGCCCGGTTAGGCCGATGCCACACCGCCCATGGCATCTTCCACACCCCGGCCTTTATGCCCGTGGGAACGCAGGCCACGGTCAAGGCGCTGACCCCGGAAGAGCTTAGGGAGATGGGGGCGGAGATTATTCTCTCCAACACCTACCACCTCTATCTGCGGCCGGGACACGAGCGGATTCGGCGGCTGGGCGGGCTTCACCGATTCATGCACTGGGATTATCCGCTTCTCACCGACAGCGGAGGGTTCCAGGTCTTCAGCCTCAACTCCCTGGTCAAGATCTCCGAAGAAGGGGTCCAGTTTCAGTCTCATCTAGACGGATCCAGGCATGAGATTACTCCGGAGAAGGCCGTGGAAATCCAGGAGGCCCTGGGGGCCGACATCATCATGTGCCTGGATGAATGCACCCCCTACCCGGCCAGCCATGAGGAAGCCGAGCGTTCAATGGAAATGACCCTGAACTGGTCGCGCCGGTGCAGGGACTCCCGCCGCCGGGAGGACCAGGCTCTATTCGGCATCGTGCAGGGAGGAATGTACCCGGACCTGCGCAAGAGATGCGTGGAAGCTTTGAGGGAAATGGGCTTTGATGGGTACGCCATCGGAGGGTTGAGCGTGGGAGAGAGCAAGGAGCAGATGGTCGAGGTCGTATCGCAGACCGTTCCCCTCCTGCCTTCCGATCAGCCGCGTTACTTGATGGGGGTGGGTACGCCTTTCGACATCGTGCAGGCGGTCCAGCAGGGCGTGGACATGTTCGACTGCGTGCTGCCCACCCGGAACGCCCGCAATGGAATGCTCTTTACCCGGGCGGGCCGGCTGGTGATCAAAAATGCCCGGTATGCGGACGATGAGGGCCCCATCGACCCGGGATGCTCCTGTTACACCTGCCGGCATTACAGCCGGGCCTATCTTCGCCATCTCTACCTGGCCGAGGAGATCCTGGCCATGCGCCTGAATACGATTCACAATCTCCACTTCTACCTGACCTTCATGGGGGAGATCCGCCAGGCCATGGCCGAAGACCGGTTGAAAGAATGGGTCAAAACTTGCTATGCTCAGGGGGCTTCGGAAGAAGAAAATGATCCCGGGCAACTGGACCCCTGGCGGGCTTCTTCCCCCAAAAAGCCGGCCGGGAAGAGAAATCCGGCGCCGGTGAGAACTGCGCCTATGAAATGATCTTACCCAAATCCCCCTCCCCCTCGATGGGGGAGGGAAAGGCCCGGCACCACGTGGGGTGCAGGACAAAAGCCTTGAACCTCATATGGTTCAGGGGTGGGGGGTGATCTGAACCTTCCCCCCGCCATGATCCTCCCCCACAAGGGGGGAGGAAATTTTCGTTGGTATTCAAATTAAATCCTTAAGGAGGGAAATTCCATGTTTCCAAGCGTAGCGTATGCCATGGGAGGACTGGGTGGCGGATCTCAGGGCGGGTTGGCCGCATTTCTACCCCTGATCCTCATGTTCGTGGTCTTCTACTTTCTGCTCATCTGGCCGCAGCAGAAGAAAGCCAAGGCCCACAAGCAGGTCCTGGCCAACCTGCAGAAAGGGGACAACGTGGTCACCTCTTCCGGGATCTACGGAAACATCACCGGCATCACCGACACCGTGGTCACCCTGGAGATCGCCGAGAAGGTCCGGATCAAAGTGGCCCGCAACTCCATCGCCGGAGTGATCAAAGGCCAGGTCTCGGGCTGACGGCCGGCCTGAACCCTCGATTCGCATCTGACGATCCAAAGGAGAACGAAACATGTGGAGAAGCATCCAGTGGAGGGCCGGGCTCACCGCCGCCTTCTTAGCCCTCTCCATCATCTTTCTCGTCCCGACCCTGGTCGATCCCCTTCCCAAATGGTGGACGAAATTTCTCCCCACCGAGAAGATCAATTTGGGGCTTGACCTGCGGGGAGGAATGTACCTCTTGCTGGAAGTGGAAACCCAGAAGGCGGTGGAAAGCGCCCTTGATAAATATGCCAGCGAAATCAAAGACACCCTGGCCAAGAAGGATATTCCGGCGCGCCAGGTGGAGCGGACCCCGGCCGGGAAAATCTCCATCGTCCTGCCGGACGCCAAGGCCAACGACCGTTTCAGCCAGATTCGGGCAGACCAGTACGGCAATTTAACGGTGGCTTCTTTCCGGGAGCAGGAGGGGAAGTTCCTGTACCTCCTGGAAATGAATCCCAAGGAGGCCAAGGCCATCGAGGAGTCGGCGGTGCGCCAGGGGCTGGAGACGATCCGCAACCGCGTGGACCAGTTCGGCGTGGCCGAGCCGGTGATCGTCCCCCAGGGAGACAAAGAAATTCTCGTTCAGCTTCCCGGGATAAAAGACCCCCAGCGGGCCATCGAACTCATCGGCCGCACCGCCCTTCTGGAGTTCAAGCTGGTGGATGAGGAGAACAGCCTGGAAGAGGCCCTCAAGGGGAACCTTCCTCCGGGCAGCGAAATCTTGTACCAGAAGGTTGCGGAAAAAGACACCGGGGTGGTCACCCGCCGCCCCTACCTCTTGAAGAAACGCGCGATCATGACCGGCGATGTCCTCACCGACGCCCGGATGCGGATCAAATCGGATTTTAACGAGCCCTACGTCTCGCTGGATTTTGACAGCCGCGGGGCGCGGCTCTTCGACCAAATTACCGCCGAAAACGTGAAAAAGCGCCTGGCCATCGTCCTGGATAACAATGTCTATTCCGCGCCCGTGATCCAGGAACGTATCAGCGGGGGCAAGGCCCAGATCAGCGGCTCCTTCACCCCCGAAGAGGCGACCGACCTGGCCATCGTTCTGCGGGCCGGGGCGCTGCCGGCGCCGGTGAAGATCATCCAGAATGTGACCGTGGGCCCCTCCCTGGGGCAGGATTCCATCGACAAGGGAATCCGGGCGGCGATCATCGGGTCCATCCTGGTGGTAGCGTTCATGATCGTTTATTACGGTCTTTCCGGCTTACTCGCCGACTGGGCCTTGCTGCTGAACCTCGTGTACCTTATGGGGGCGATGGCCGCCATGCGGGCCACTCTGACCCTGCCCGGCATCGCCGGGGTCATCCTGGCCATCGGAATGGCCGTGGACAGCAACGTCCTCATGTTCGAGCGGATGAGGGAAGAGCTGCGCATGGGGAAGATGGTCCGGGCCGCGGTGGATTCGGGGTATGAAAAGGCCCTGTTCACCATCATCGACTCCCACGTCACCACGCTGATCACCGCGGTGGTCCTCTTCCAGTTCGGCACCGGGCCGATCAAGGGCTTTGCCGTAACCCTCAGCCTGGGCGTGGTCATCAACCTCTTCTCCTCCCTGATCGGGACCAAGGTGATCTTCGACTGGGTGAACTTAAAGAAGCAGCTCAAGAAGCTGAGTATCTGAAAGGAGACAACCCTCCCATGGGTATTGAGCTTATAGGAAAAACCAACATCGACTTCATCGGCAAGCGGAAATACGCCTTCATCCTTTCCGCCGTCCTGGTAAGCCTGGGAATTTTCGCCGTTGTCCAGTTGTGGAGGGGACAGGCCAACCTGGGAATCGACTTCGCCGGTGGGACCTCGGTGCAACTCAAATTCGAAAAGCCCTTCCAGCTCGACAGGGCCCGCCATGCCCTGGAGGTGAACGGCTTCAAGGACAGCGAGCTCCAGCAGTTCACCGAAGGGAACAAGCTCCTCATCCAGATCAAGAAAGCCGTGGCCGGAGAAAGGGTGGCCGACAAGATCGTGGCCATCTTCACCAAGGAGTTTGCCGACAACAAATTCGTGGTGGACAGCACCACGGAGATCGGCCCCAAGGTGGGAAAGAGCCTGCGGGACGACGCCCTGGTCGCGATCCTCTTCTCGGCCATCGGCATGATCATATACATCGCCTGGCGCTTCGAGTTCTCTTTCGGGGTGGCCGCCGCCATCGCCACGTTTCACGACGTTCTGGCAGTTCTGGGGATCTTTTACATCCTGGGCAAAGAGGTGAACCTGCTGCTCATCACCGCCCTCCTCACCCTGGCGGGCTACTCTCTGTCGGACACGGTGGTGATCTACGACCGGATCCGGGAGAATCTGCGACTCCGCACGCGGGATCCCCTGGACCAGGTGATGAACTCCAGCATCAACGAGGTATTGAGCCGGACCCTCGTGACCGGTATCACCGTTTTCCTAGTGCTGTTGGCCCTGCTTTTCTTCGGCGGGGAGGTCCTGCATGACTTTTCCCTTGCCCTGATCATCGGGATTCTCATCGGAACCTACTCCTCCATCTTTGTGGCCAGCCCGATTGTCTTTGAATGGAGGAAGGGGAAGAAGGTCAAAATAAGGACGAGAAGATAGGAAAACGACCGGCGCGCAAAGGGCGCTTGAGGATCGTCGCGCGGAACGCGCGACTTGAGGAGCGTCACGCTAAAGCGTGACGGTCTTCAACCCTTCTTTTTCGGGTTGAACTTCGCCAGCTTTTCCGCTGCCATCCGCAGGGTTTCCATCTTTTTGGGGAAGGCGAAGCGAACCTTGGTCCTTCCCAGTTCCGGCCGACTGTAGAAGCAGCTTCCCGGCACCGTGGCCACCCCGATCTTCTCCACCAGGTGGAAGGAGCAGGCCACATCGTCCTTGAACTCGAAGTGGGCCACATCGGTCATGATGTAATAGGCCCCTTTGGGCCGGTAAACCTTGAAACCCGCCTCTTCCAGGACTTTCAGTAGATAATCTTTTCGCTCCCGATATTCCTCGGCCAGAGCCTGGTAGTAGCTCTCCTCCATGTGCAGGGCCGCCACCGCCCCCTCCTGCAGGGGATGAGCCGCCCCCACCGTCAAGAAGTCGTGGACCTTGCGGATGGAGGCGGTCAGGTGAGCCGGGGCAAGAATATACCCCACCCGCCAGCCGGTGAGGCTGTAGGTCTTGGAGATGGAGTTGATGGTGATGGTCTGCTCCCGCATCCCCGGAAGGGAGGCGATGCTGATGTGCTTCGCCCCCTCGTAGAGGATGTGCTCGTAGATCTCGTCGGTGACCGGCACCACCCCCCACTTCTGGCAGAGGTCGGCGATGAACTGCAGTTCCTCCCGGGAAAACACCTTCCCCGTGGGATTGTTGGGCGTGTTGAGGACGATGGCCTTGGTCTTGTTGCTGAAGGCCTTGACCAGCGCCTTCTCGTCAAAATGCCAGTCCGGTTCATGGAGGGTTATGTATTTCGGAGTGGCGCCGCAGAGGATGGTGTCCGGGCCGTAGTTCTCGTAGAACGGCTCGAAGACGATGACCTCCTCCCCGGGGTTGACGATGGCCAGGAGCGAGGCGATCATCCCCTCCGTTGCCCCGCAGCAGACCGTGATTTCCTTCTCCGGGTCCATCTTCACCCCGTTGTAGCGGGCGAATTTTTCGGCGATGGCCTGGCGCAGGTTGGGCGTTCCCCAGGTGATGGCATACTGGTTGTAATCCTCCCGGATGGCCTGGATGGCCGCCTCCTTGATCTCCTCGGGGGCGGCAAAATCCGGGAAACCCTGGGCCAGGTTCACCCCCTTGTGGCGGATGCAGACCCGGGTCATGTCCCGGATGACCGATTCGGTAAAGCTGAGCGCTTTCTGGGACGAAAATTCTTTCATGCTCTTCTTTCTCCTCCAAATTCGAGAAAATGTAAGTTCAAGTAATATATAAAAAAAGCAACGGTCTCGTCAACCTCAAATCCCCTCTCGCCAACCCCAGTTTTTTGTGGTCGTTGGGCTAGCCCCTCCCCTTCCGGGTTTTTCTCGGAGATGGGCTCTTTCCTCAAAAACTGGAGGTGGGCACGCAAATCCGTTCCAAGCATATCGGGAAGAAATCGTTTTGCTCCCCATCGAAGTTTTGTTAATATGAAACAAGGGGATTCTTGATGAGGGGATCGAAGATTCATTTTCGCGCTGCACTTCCTTTTCTCCTTCTTTGGTTATTCTTCTTCACCCAGTTCTCCTGGGCCTTATCGGATGAAGAGATTCGGAAGTTTCAGACTTTCCTGAGTAACCAGACAGCAGGAGAGAGGATGGCCTTTTGGGCGGAAAAGTTCCTGGGCGTTCCCTATGACCGGGACCCGCAGGGGGTCTATGTCACCCGCGCGGCCATTGTGGCCGATGATGAAGTGGACTGCATGTACCTCACCTTCCGGGCGGTGGAGCTGGCCCTGAGCCGGACCCCGGAAGAAGCCATCCAGGTCGCCCTGGACAAGCGGTTTCACACCCGGGGGATTCTCCAGGACGGCAAGGTCTTGAACTACGACGACCGCTTCCAGTACGGCGAGGACATGATCCGGAGCGGCAAGTGGGGGAAAGACATCACCCACCAGGTCGGCCGGACGGCCCGAATCCGGGGGTCCCGGGATTATGATTTCTATGAAGTCCTCTCCCCCCATGAAATGGCCCGCAAGAAAGAAAGACTGCGGAGCGGGGATATCCTCTTCTTTTTCAAGATTCCGGAAAAACGGGTGGTGGAGGAAGGGGTCGGGCATATGGGAATCGTAAAGGTGGAGGGAAAGGACTCGGAAAAGAAAATCTTCCTGATCCACGCCGGGGGAACGAAAAGTTCCGGGGGAGCCGTGAAAAAGGTTCTGCTGGTGGATTATCTCTCGGCCATGCCGTTCGTGGGGGTGAAGGTTACGAGGTTTGAATAAAGCGAAGAGCAGAGAGCGGAAGTGAGAGAAAGGATAAAAACCGCTGCTCTAGGTCCTTGCCGTGGGCTCTATCTTTTTCTCTCTGCTCTACACTCTTCACTCTGCACTCTCCGCACTATTGCGTATATCGGAGAAGGCCCTGATGAATATCGATGACCTCTGCATCAACACCATCCGCATGCTCTCTGTGGACATGGTCCAGGAGGCCAATTCCGGCCACCCCGGGCTGCCCCTGGGGGCCGCTCCCATGGCCTATGTTCTCTGGACGAAATTCCTGAAGCACAACCCGCAAAACCCGCAATGGCCGGACCGGGACCGGTTCGTCCTCTCTGCCGGACACGGTTCGGCCCTTCTCTATTCTCTTCTCCATCTCACCGGATATTTGCCCCTGGAGGAACTCAAACGCTTCCGCCAGTGGGGAAGCAAAACGCCGGGGCATCCCGAGTACCGGGAGACTCCCGGGGTGGAATGCACCACCGGGCCCCTGGGCCAGGGATTTGCCATGGGCGTGGGAATGGCCATGGCCGAGCGTTTCCTGGCTTCCCACTTCAACCGGCCGGGGCACGAGATCGTCGATCATTACACCTACGGGCTGGTCAGCGACGGGGACCTCATGGAAGGAGTGGCCGCGGAAGCGGCCTCTCTGGCGGGCCACCTGAAGCTGGGCAAGTTAATCTACCTCTACGATAATAATTCCATCACCCTGGCGGGCGAAACCCGGCTGGTCTTTACCGAGGATGTGGCCAAACGGTTCGAAGCTTATGGCTGGCATGTTCAGACGGTGGAAGACGGGAATGACCTGGAGGCTATTGCCAGGGCAATCAAGAAAGCCCGGGAAGAAAGTTCCCGCCCGTCCCTCATCTCGGTGAAGACTCACATCGGTTATGGAAGCCCCCGCAAGCAGGATACCTTTGAGGTTCACGGCTCTCCCCTGGGAGCCGAAGAGGTTGCGGCCACAAAGAAAAACCTGGGATGGCCCCCGGACCCCAAGTTTTACATCCCCGGAGAAGCCAAGGCCCAATTCCAAAAAGCCCTGGGCCAGGGGGAACAGTCGGAATCAGAGTGGAGGGCGAAGCTGGATTCCTACGGAAAAGCTCATCCCGAATTGCTCGAGCAATGGAACCGGTGGATGAATCTGGAACTTCCCGCGGGATGGGAGAAGGAGATCCCTGTTTTTCCACCGGACCCCAAGGGGGTGGCCACCCGGGCCGCGGGGGGAAAGATCATGAATGCCCTTGCCCCTCACGTCCCTTTTCTGATCGGAGGCTCGGCCGACCTCAACCCTTCCACCAACACGGTCCTGAAGGGACGGGGAAATTTCCAGCCTCCCCGCACAGAGGAAACCCCCGTGCAGGGCGCCGAGGCGGGTCCATGGAGCTATGCCGGGGCCAACATCTACTTCGGGGTCCGCGAGCACGCCATGGGCTCGATTCTGAACGGGATGGCCCTCCACGGCGGGGTTCTCCCTTACGGAAGCACCTTCCTGATCTTCTCCGACTACATGCGGCCGGCGATCCGCCTGGCTGCCCTGATGAAACTCCGGGTCATCTATGTGTTCACCCATGACTCCGTCGCCCTGGGAGAGGACGGCCCCACCCATCAGCCCGTGGAGCACATTGCCGCACTCCGCGCCATTCCCGGTCTCACCGTGATCCGGCCCGCGGACGCCAATGAAGCTGCGGAGGCCTGGAAGGTCGCCATCCAGCATAGAGAGGGGCCGGTGGCCCTGCTCATGACCCGGCAGGCCGTGCCGGTCATCGATCGCACCCGGTTCAGCCCGGCGGAAGGGCTCAAACGGGGAGCCTATGTTCTCGCCGAATTCCCGGGCGGCCGGCCGGATGTTCTTCTTCTGGCCACCGGATCTGAAATTCAGCCCGCCCTGGCGGCCTATGAGAAACTCAAGAGAAGAGGGAATTTCCGCCCGCCTGGTGAGCATGCCCTCCTGGGAGCTCTTCGAGAAACAAACGGGAGAATACAAGAATCGGATCCTTCCCCGGGAAACCCTCCTGAGGGTTTCCATCGAGGCGGGCGCCACCCAGGGGTGGCATAAGTACGTGGGGACTGGGGGAGAAGCCATCGGGATCGATCGCTTTGGCGCTTCGGCCCCGGGCAAAGTCGTTCTTGAAAAGTTCGGGTTTACAGCGGAAAATATTGTCAGCAGGGTGAAAGCGCTTCTCGCCTCAGCCGCAAAGAACTAAAGACAAAAGATTGAATGGGACACAGATAAACACAGATGAACACAGATTTTATACTAGGAAAAGACCTAAAGACAAAAGACTGAATGGGACACGGATAAACACGGATTTACACGGATAAGATTCATGAAAAATCTCCACAAAATTTAAAGAGTTTGAACGGCAGTGACTCAATTATTTTTGAGCTTTTATCCGTGTTCATCCGCGTTCATCCGCGTCCAAAAATAATTTCTTATTTTTTGGTCCTATCTGTGTTCATCTGTGTTCATCTGTGTCCAATTACGATTTTTTTAAGTATTTTTATATCCTCTGTGTCCTCTGTGCCTCTGTGGTAAATAAATTAGGAGGAAAGATGAAACCGAATCCGATCAAAAAACTGCTGGAAATCAACGAGAGTATCTGGCTGGACAATCTGAGCCGGAAGCTGATCCGCTCCGGTGAACTCCAGCGGTTGATCGATGAAGACGGCGTGAGCGGGGTTACCTCCAACCCCACCATTTTCCAAAAAGCGATTTCAGGCTCCAAAGACTACGATGAATCCCTTCGCGGCTTCCTCGAAGAAGGGGTGAGGCACGAGAAGGAACTCTTTCTGGGCCTGGCGACGGAAGATGTTTCCCGGGCCGCCCAGTTGTTCTGGCCGGTCTACCTTCGGAGCGGCGGCCTGGACGGGTTTATCAGCATCGAGGTATCGCCCGACCTGGCGAACGACACGGAGAAAACCGTGTCCGAGGCCAAAAGACTGTTTTCGGCCATCGGCCGGAAAAATATCCTGGTCAAGGTTCCCGGGACGAGGGAAGGGCTTCCAGCGATCGAAGAGCTGACCGCCGAGGGGGTGAACGTAAATGTCACCCTCCTCTTCTCGGTCAGCCGCTATGAAGACGTGGCTGAAGCCTACCTGCGCGGCCTGGAGAGGCGCATCCGCCGGGGGAAACCGATTGACGAAGTGGTCTCGGTGGCCAGCTTTTTCGTGAGCCGCGTGGACACCCTGGTGGATAAGCTCCTGGAGGCCCGCCTGCTTTCCGCAGCCTCCGAGGAGGAAAGACAGAAAATCAAATCCCTCATGGGCAGGGCGGCCGCGGCCAATGCCAAGCTGGCCTACAAAAAATACCGGGAGATCTTCCGCGGCCAGCGTTTCCAGGGTCCTCCCCAAGGCCCGCATCCAGAGAATCCTGTGGGGAAGCACGGGGACCAAGAATCCCGGATACAGCGACGTGAAATACGTGGACGAATTGATCGGCCGCGATTCGATCAATACCCTGCCGGATGCCACGCTGAAAGCCT
The DNA here is from genome assembly GCA_963802665.1 of uncultured delta proteobacterium. Lineage (GTDB taxonomy): Bacteria > Desulfobacterota > SM23-61 > SM23-61 > SM23-61 > SM23-61. Next base: position 82,416 of record CAWDJO010000009.1, read on the forward strand.
ACCTCGACCACGGCCAGACCAGGGTCACGATCGACAAGGGGGTAAAAGAGGCGGAAGGGCTCTTCCCCCAGTTGAAAGAGGTGGGCATTGATATGGACAGGGTTACTGAAGATCTGGAAAAGGAAGGGGTGAAGCTCTTTTCCGATTCCTTCTTCGCTCTCCTGAAAGAGATCGCCCAGAAGAGGGATGCCTTCCTGGCGGCGAAAGCGTAATCGCAGGAAAAGGGATGGCGAAACTGGGAGGGTTTTTAATCCGCAATCCGCAATCCGCAATCCGCAATCGTCTGATTGTCTTCACCCGCTACCCGGAGCCCGGGAAATCCAAGACCCGCCTGATTCCCGCCCTCGGTCCCCGGGGAGCGGCTGACCTCCATCGGAAGATGACCGAGCACACCCTGTCCTGGGCTCGCCGGTGGAAGGGGCGCTTTTCAGGGTCCCTGCAAGTCCTTTTTACCGGAAGCAACGAGGAGTCCTTTCAGCGGTGGCTGGGCCCGGACCTTTTTTACCGTCCCCAGCCCGAAGGAGACCTGGGCGGCCGTATGCAGGAAGCCTTGCGGCAGGCCTTCCAGGAGGGCGCGGAGAAGGTCGTCATCGTGGGGACCGACTGCCCGGGGCTTACCGAAGACTTGACCCAGGAGGCTTTTGCCGGGCTTGATCAAGGGGATGTGGCTTTGGGCCCGGCCAAAGACGGCGGATATTACCTAATCGGTTTGCGAAGGCCGATGGAAGAACTCTTCCGGGGAATTCCCTGGGGAACCGGCGAAGTTCTGGCGAAGACCCTCGAGACGGCTCGGCGACTGGGTCTTCGCGTATCCCTTCTGAAGCTGCTGGACGATGTGGACCGCCCCGAAGACCTGCCGGCCTGGGAGAAATTCTCATCCACCCCCTCCCTCCCCTCCCCCCTCATCTCCATCATCATTCCCACCCTTGACGAGGAAGAAAACATCGCAGCCTGCCTGGCGAGCGGTCGTACCTCCCCCAACACGGAAATGATCGTCGTGGATGGAGGAAGCCGGGATCGAACGGGGGAAATCGCCCGCTCCTGCGGGGCCAAGGTGATCCAATCGGTCCCGGGTCGGGCCCGGCAAATGAATGCCGGCGCGGAATCGGCCACGGGCGATTTGCTCCTCTTTCTCCATGCCGATACGCGCCTGCCCCGGGGCTTTGCCCATTTCGTCCGCCGGATTTTATCCCTGCCCGGTGCTCTCGCTGGAGCCTTCGAGTTTCGCCTGGATGCCGCATCCCCGGGGTTGCGACTCGTCGAACGGGTGACCAACTGGCGATCCCGGTGCCTGCAACTGCCCTATGGAGACCAGGCGATTTTTATCCGGTCCAGTCTTTTCCGCGAGGTCGGAGGATTTCCGGATCTTCCGATTATGGAAGATTTTGCCTTCATCCGGCGTCTGAAAAAGAAGAAAAGGGGGCGCATCCACACCGCATCCCTTCCCGCCATTACTTCCGCCCGCCGGTGGCGGGTGCTCGGCATCTGGAACACCACCCTGATCAACCAGCTTATCATCCTGGCCTATTACCTCGGCCTTTCGCCGGCACGCATCCATCGCCTCGCCCGCCGAATGCGTTAAGCAGATCATTCCTTTTCACGCTGCACGGGCCCGGCAAAGGATTCAAGGTTTCTCGCCAAACCCTAATTTTCCAATACTCAATTGCCCAATCTTAGAGGATCGGGCGAGTCAATAAAACTCCTTGATCTAATCCTTAACTTTTTATAAGATCTTTCCATCCCATCCTGAACAGGAGAAAAAACCGGAAAGGAGGAAGGAAAAATGGAAGTGGAAAAAGGACGGGCCGAACGTTTTGCCCTGTCGGTGGAGAAATATGTGCCGGATGCCATTACTTCCGCGGTGTTTATGGTGGTCATCCTCTTCATTTTTGCATCCCTGATCGGGGTCCCGGTTTCGAAGACGATCGACGCCTACTACCGCGGGCTGTGGTTGCTCCTGGCTTTCACCATGCAGATGACGCTGATCATTACCTTGAGCGCGGTGTTCGGCAGTTCTCCCATTTTCCGGAAGGGGATCAAAGCGCTGGCGAAATTGCCCAATAGCCAATTTCAAGTGATCATGATGTCTACCTTCTTGACGGCCATCCTGGCCTATTTCTACTGGGGGCTGGCCATTACCCTGGGCCCGGTGATCGCGATTTATTTTTGTTATGAAGCCGAGCGCAAGGGAATTAAGGTCGATTTCATGCTGTGCCTGGCGGTGGTCTTCGCGGCTCATTCCGTATGGATGTATGGACTGTCCTCCAGCCCGGCTCTGCTGGTGGCCACCCCCGGTCATTTCTTGGAAAAACTCACCGGGAGGATGCCCTTGTCCACGACCATTGGGAGTCCCGCGGCGATCGGTCAAATTGTGGGTTTCATCGTGGTTTTGCTCATTTTCGCCCGTTATCTCGTGCCCAAGGTCCCGAAGACCATTACCGAATTTCCCGATTCGTACAAGCTGGTTTCTGCGGACCAGACCGAACCCGCCCGCATGGAGGCGGGGGAGATTCCCACTTTCTCCAAGAGCCTCGAAAGAAGTTCCATCATCGCAATTGTGCTTTTGATCGGGCTCCTGGTCTGGCTCTACCATCATTTTGTCACCAAGAACCTGGGGCTGGATTTCAACTCTCTGAATGCCATCTTTCTCTTCCTCTGCTTCCTGCTCCACAAGAATGTGCATAATTTTACCCGGGCCCTGCAGGAGGGGATCAAATCTTCCTGGTCCGTCGTGGTCATCTACCATTTGTACGCCACGGCCGCGGGAATCCTTCAATTTACCCCCGCCGGAGACACCATCGCGAAATTCCTGGCTAATATTTCCACTCCCTATACTTTCCCCCTGCTCATCGCTATTTCCGGGTCAATCGTGGCCATCTTTGTTCCCTCCAGCGGCGGCCAATGGGCCATCCAGGGCTTCGTGACTTCCAAAGCAGCCGAAACGATGGGGATCTCTTTCCAAAGAGGGTTATTAGCCCTGGGAGTGGGAGATCAGATCGGCAATCTTTGTTCCCCCTTCTGGTATGTGATTGTGGCCGGGATTGCGAGGGTTGATTTTCGGAGGTTCTTCGGCTATGGGTTGATTTTTGCCGCCCTTTGGTTCATCCTCGGAGTCATCTGCTTTACCTTTTTGCCCTGCTAAGAATTCCCCCGCCCGTCCCCTCCCCCTGGAAGGGGGGAGGATCGGGGGGGATGAAAAGGAATGAGACGATGAAGCTTTCAGGAAAAGTAGCGGTGATTACCGGAGCCAGCAAAGGGATCGGGAAAGGCATTGCAGTCCGCTACGCCCGGGAAGGGGCTTCGGTGGTCCTGGCCAGCCGGTCCATGGATCTGCTCACTTCCATTGCCGGGCAGATCCAAAAAGAGGGGGGGAAGGCTCTGGCCCTGGAAGTGGATGTGACTCGCCATGAAAGCGTTGACGCCATGGTGGACAAAACGGTCAAGCACTTTGGCCGCCTGGATATCATGGTCAACAACGCCGGAATTTCCATGGCCCAACCGTCCGAGGATTTGTCCCCCCAGGACTGGCAACGCGCCCTGGACACGGATCTCTCCGGGGTATTTTTCGGATGCCAATGCGCCGCCCGGAGGATGATCCCCCAGGGGGGAGGTTGCATCATCAACATCACTTCCGTCTATGGGCTGGTGGCCGCTCCGGGGAGGGCCGCCTATTGTGCCAGCAAAGCGGCGGGCAATATGTTAACTAAAGTGCTGGCGGTCGAGTGGGCGAAGAAGAACATCCGGGTGAATGCCATCGCCCCCGGTTACTTCCGGACGGAGCTGGTTCAGGGGGTCATCGATAAAGGCATGCTCCCCTTGGGGGCCATTGAGAAAAGGACCCCCCTCGGGCGGATCGGGGAGGTGCAGGATCTTCTCGGCCTGGCGGTTTACCTGGCCAGCGACGAGTCCAGCTTCATGACCGGTTCGGTGATCAACATTGACGGAGGCTGGGAAGCGTACGGATACCTATAAGAAGTGCCTAAAGTGCCTAAAGTTCGAAGTGCCTAAAATTTTATACTCACCCTGACACTCTGACTTTCTTTCGAGCTTCTATGGGCAAGCTGATTTGTCGAGCCTGTAATAAAAAATTCTCCTTGGAAGAAAAAATCTGGAAATGCGCCTGCGGCGGGTTGCTGGACCTGGAGTTTGAGTCGGCCTTCCCCATCGAAAGAATCAAGTCCCGGAAACCCACTCTGTGGAGATACCGGGAAGCCCTCCCGATTTCGAGGGACCAGGACATCCTTTCCTTCGACGAGGGCTTCACCCCGCTCGTTCCGGTCGACTTTGACGGCCGGAGGGTCTGGATCAAGCAGGATCACCTCTTTCCCACCGGCTCTTACAAAGACCGGGGCGCTTCGGTCCTCATGAGCAAGGTGCAAGAACTGGGGATCTCCCGGGTCGTCGAAGATTCCTCGGGAAACGCCGGGTGCGCCATCGCCGCTTACAGCGCCAGGGGAGGAATTCAGAGCGAAATCTACGTCCCCCAGAATTCCTCCCCCGGGAAACTGGCCCAGATTGAAGCTTACGGGGCGGTTTTGAAGAAGATTCCGGGATCCCGGGAGGAAACGGCCCGCGCCGTCCGGGCTGCCGCGCAAAAAGATTATTACGCCAGTCACTCTTGGAATCCTTTCTTCTTTCACGGAACCAAGACCTTCGCTTTCGAGGTGTGGGAGCAGCTCGGCTGGAAAACCCCGGATACGGTCATCCTCCCGGTGGGAAACGGAACGCTTCTTCTGGGGGCCTCCATCGGGTTCGGGGAGCTGCTGGAAGCGGGCATGATCCGGGAAACCCCCAGGATCATCGGGGTTCAATCGGTTCACTGCGCCCCGCTGGCCAAGGCCTTTCGGGAGGATCTGAAGGAGATTCCGAAGATTCAACCCCAGGACACGCTGGCCGAGGGGATCGCTATCGCCGAACCCGCGCGGGGAAAACAGATCATTGAGGCGGTCAAAAAGAGCGGGGGTTTATTTATTTCGGTTCATGACCGGGAAGTGAAGAGCGCCCTGCGGCTGGTCAGCCGGAAGGGTTTCTACATCGAGCCCACTGCCGCGGCCACGGTGGCCGGAGTCCTCCAATATTTAAAGAATTCGGACCCCGAGGAGATCATCGTTTCCGTTTTCACCGGCCACGGGCTCAAGGCTACGGAAAAAATGCTAAAAATTCTCGAAGAACCCGGAGCTGCTTAGCCACAATTGTCTTTTATCTTTTGGCCCTGAAACCTCTGTGCCCTCGGTGACCTCTGGGGCAAATTTTTTTTGATATTTTAGTCCTTTTTGGGGTAACCTGTATCAAGAGTCCGGGTAAAAATGAGGCTTTCCATGCGTTTCGGCAGCGTCGACCTTTTCATGGAATTCGGGGACTGGAAGTTCCGCATGGGACGTCCCCTGGCCAACGAAGGGTTTCTAAAAGCCCTGCTGACCCACGGGAGCTTCGATACCTACCACTTCTTCTGCCCCGACCTGAACCATATTGAAAAATTCCGGGACCGCCTGCTCAAATTCATCCCCGATCCCAAGCTCCAGGAACGGGTTCAAACCAGCCTCCAGGTGGCCCTGGCGGAAACCCTTCGCGACCAGGAATTCCAGGTGTTTCACCAGGGAGACTTCACCTACGGCATGTCTTATCTTATCGGATTGCGGAACCGGCTGGCCCGGGCTCCCTTTCCCGTCACCGGGGGGACCCATGCGATCGATTCCATTTACATGAATTCCCGCTACCTGGAGTTGATCCTGGCCGGGCTTGCTCCTTATGACGGGATCGTCTGCACCAGCCCCAGTGCTCTGCGGGCCGTGGAGAAGGGGCTCAACTGGGTGGGCAGACAGCTCCGGGAGAGGACGGGGATGACGTTTCACACCCATGTGCGGCTCGAGCAAATTCCCCTCGGGATTGACGAATCCTTCTTCCAGGAAGAGGACCGCAAGGAAGCCCGGGCCTTCTTCCGCATTCCCCCCGATTCCGTCGTGGCCCTTTCGCTCGGGCGGATCTCCCTGCGCCACAAGGCCGATTGGGCTCCGCCCCTGGAATTGATCGGCCAGATGGAATCCCGCAAGGAGCTGCGGAACATCCTTTTCGTCATCGCCGGCGGGGGACAGGCCTCGGACGTGGCCCTCCTGGAGTCGATGATTAAGCAGATGGGCCTGGAGAAGAAGATCCTGATCCTTCCCAACTTCCAGCCCGAGGTGAAAAGAAAGCTGTATCAGGCCTCCGATTTCTACCTCTCCATCATCGATAACTTTCAGGAGACTTTCGGGGTGTCCATCCTGGAAGCCATGGCGTCGGGACTTCCGGTCATCCTCTCCGACTTCAGCGGGTACCGGGATTTCATCTCCGAGGGCCGGGAGGGTTTCCATATTCCCACGATCTGGACCGAGGGGCTGCCGGAATTCCTCCGGGACAACATGGGAATTCTGGACCCCTCCATGGCGCGGCTTTACCTCTCCCAGATGGTGGCGGTGGACCTGGAAAAATTGAGGATCGCCATTCTTCAGCTGGGCCGGGGTGAGAATCTTCGGTTCCGAATGGGGGGAGCGGCGAAATCGCGGGCCTTTTCTTACCGCTGGTCGAATATCATCCGTCTCTATGAAAATTTCTGGGCGAAAGTGAAAGAGGAATCCCGGCATTATGGCCAGAAACCCGTCGAGCCGCCCGATATTCTGGTCGGAGACTTCTCCTCAACGTTTTCCCACTATCCTTCCCGGCGTCTGTCGGCCTCGCATGAAGTCAGCCTGACCGATTACGGACGCCAGATCCTTGGATCCTCGGCAACCCTGGTACGGTACGAGGACGTGCAGGTCTGCATCTTCCCCGATCTGGAGAACTTCCTCCTGGACAGCCTGATCCAGCAGCCTCGCACCGTGGCGAATTTGCGGGAGCTGGGGTGGAAGGCTCTCGAGGCCACCCGGGGCCAGGTGGACTTTCACCTGATCTGGCTCCTGAAACACGGGGTGTTGAAGATTGAATAGCCCTATAGAAGTGCTGCGGGGCTGGGTGCTGGGTTGCGAGTTACGCGTTTCGAGTTAAAGGTTAAGAATCATGGGTTCCTCTCGGCCAAGACCTTAGGGGGGCGGTGGTTAGAGGACGACCTTCTTTTTCCGAAGCTGGGCAATCTCATCTTTGCCGTAACCAATCTCCCCCAAAACTTCCTCCGTATGTTCTCCCAGCCGGGGGGGGTTGCGGCGCAGGGAAGTACTTATGCGGGAAAAAGCGAGGGGAAAGGCCACCACGGGCAGATCCCCCTTAACTGCGTGGGGCATCTGCCACACCATCTTCAAGGCATCGATCTGCGGATCCTGTAAAAGCTGATCAAGGCTATTTACTGGCGTTGCGGGGACCCCGGCTTCTTCGAGGATCTTGAGTAAACTGGGTCGGTCGAAGCGACCCACAGCCTCTTGCACGATGGCGTCCAGTTCCTGCCGGTTCTTCACCCGCTGCGGATTGGTTATAAACTTCGGATCGTCGACCAGGGACCCTAATCCAATGGCATTGGCGATCCGCTTCCATAAGCGGTCATTTCCCCCCGCGATGAATATCCATTGGTTATCGCTGCAACGGAAGTTGCGGTAGGGAACCAGGGAAGGATGGCCTGAACCGAGCGGCTTGGATACGACCTTGGCGTAATAATAATTTTCCGCATGGTAATTCAGAAGACCCAGCGCCGTGCTCAGCAGTGTGCCGTCAATGCGCTGGCCCAACCCCGTTTCCTTGCGGTTGTAGAGGGCCGTTACGATCCCGAAGGCACATAAAAAGGAAGTGGATAGATCCAGGAAGGAAACCCCGCAGCGTAGCGGTTGACCCCCTTCTTCCCCGGTGATGGACATGATTCCGGAAAAAGCCTGCATCACCGCCTCGTAACCGGCCTCCTTCGCCCGGGGCCCGCTTCGGCCAAAGGCCGAGACCGAGCAATAAATCAGACGCGGGTTCATCTCTGATAGGCTCTCATAACCGAGGCCAAACTCCTCTATGGTCCCGGTACGGAAGTTTTCAATCAGTACGTCAGAGAGCCCGGCCAGACGCCGAATGATTGCTGCCCCCTCCGGGGCCTTCATGTCTACGGCAATCCCCCTTTTATTGCGGTTGTTGAGGATAAAAGCAGCCGATTCACCGTTCTGGACCGGCGGCCAGGTGCGAAGTTCGTCTCCACCCTTGATTTCTTCAACTTTGATCACGTCCGCGCCCATATCCCCCAGGAGCGCCGCGCAATAGGGGCCCGCGAGGACCCGGGACAAATCGATTACGCGAATCCCTTCCAGCGGCAGTTTGGAAGAACTGGTATTCATAGTCTGCAATCCCTTTTCCTTTCAAAAAAAAGATTTTCCCTTTGCCTATTAATGATGAATTCGTAAAAAGTCGAAATCCCATTGAATTCGTCATTCATTTCGGCGAAAGCCGGAATCCAGTTATTTTAAGATGTTCTGGACCCCGGCTTTCGCCGGGGTGACGATCCAAGAGACTTTTTACGAGATCATCATTAATGAAGCAAGATAGGTCTGTCAATTGAAAAAAATTTAAGGGGTTTTTCGTTTTTCCCCGGCCCTTTGCCTTTTTTATATCCACCCCCTGATCTGGTAATAAACCATTCCCGCATACTCATGGATCAGCCTGGGGAAGAGGCCCAGACGACCCAGAGGGTCATCCGTGTATTTTTCGTTGGGGTCGGCGAAGGCGGGATAGACCTTGAAGCCGGCCTTTTCAAAGGCCATGAGCGCCCTCTTCATGTGGCTGAAGGAGGTGACCAGGAGGATGCTTTTCACCCGGAGGGGGTCGGCGATCTTCTTGATTTCCACGACCTGGTCATGGGTGTTTTTGGATTTTTTTTCCAGGAGGATGTCTTCCGGCGGCACTTTCAGCCGCCTGGCTTCCTGGCCCAGGACCGATGCTTCGGAAACCGTCGTTTTGCCCGGCATCCCACCGGCAAAGAGGATCCTTTTTGCTCTGCCCTCGAAGTAAAGCTGGACTCCCTTCACCATCCGATGGGAGGATACCAGGGTCAGGAAACGTCCCTGATCGACCCCTGCCCCGAGGACGACGATCAGGTCCGCATCCTTCAGGTCTTCCGAAACGGTCAGGGGCTTCAGCAGGTAGCGGGTCACGGGCGTGCAGGCGATCACCAGAACCAAGGCCAGGGCTATCCAGAGGACCCGATTCAGGAAATAAAAAGCCTTTTGCCACAGGGGGCGGATTTGGACCCCTCCCTTCTCCCATCAAAAAAATTTCCGCAGCGGGCTTATTATAGGGAAGCGATTTCATAAAAGCAACAAACAAGTTCCTGGTTGCCGGTTTAAGAAACAATCCGAATAGTTAACCGGTAACTGACAACAGGTAACTGGGAACCGGGAACAATTCTGCTTGCCCATCCCCAGTTTTTGTGGGTTCGTTGGGGTTCAGACTGAAGGAATTCGGATCATCAGTCCCGCCTGTGGCGGGAGGGATCATCGTTTTCCAATCACCTTCCCACCTGTCCTCCGCAAAGAGAGGCCTGCGAGGAAATAGCTCCAGAGGCAAGACTGAGCTAAAACATCTCCCCTTGCGAATCTCCCCGGGACAGGCCCGACCCAATGAAAGAATAACCGCCTTAGGATGATGATCCGAATTCCTTCAGCCTGAACCCCATGGGCTAGCCTCTTCTCTTTCGGGTTTTTCTCGGACTGGGTTCTTTCCTCAAAAACTGGGGGTGAGCAAGAGCAATTCTTTCCTTGACAGTCCCCTGCCATTCCCTTATAAAAAACTTAGAATTTTGAGGAATCTTAAAAAGGAGGAGAACCATGCCCGTTATTTTTGAAAAGAAAGAAAAGATCGCCATCATTACCATCAACCGCCCGGAGGCAATGAACGCCATCGACCCCGAGACCAGCGAACAGCTGGGAAAAGCCTGGATGGAGTTTCGGGACAACCCGGACCTCTGGGTGGCCATCCTCACGGGGGCGGGAGACAAGGCCTTTTCCGCCGGGGCGGACCTGAAAAAGATGATTCCTTTCCTGGCTTCCTTGGGCCCCTTCGACAGAAAGGAAAGGGAAGACAAGTTCCCGGGTTTCGGCGGGATCACCCGGAACCTCAATATCTGGAAGCCCATCATCGCCGCCATCAACGGGTTCTGCCTGGCGGGAGGGCTGGAGATGGCCCTGGCCTGTGACCTCCGCGTGGCCGCCGAACATGCCACCTTTGGGCTTGCTGGAAGTGAGCCGGGGCATCATTCCCGGGGCCGGGGGAACCCAGCGGCTGCCCCGGATGATTCCCGTGGCCAAGGCCATGGAGATCATCCTGATGGCCCAGCGGATCGACGCCCAGGAAGCCCTGCGGTTGGGGCTGGTGAATCGGGTGGTTCCCGCGGCGGAGGTCATGCCCACGGCCCTGAAGATGGCTGAGCAGATCCAGCAAAACGGGCCCCTGGCGGTGCGCGCCGCCAAAGAGGCCATCGTCCGGGGAATGTCCCTGCCCCTGGAAGAAGGGCTCCGTCTGGAATCGGTCCTCCAGTCCTACCTCCTCCGGACCGAAGACGCCGCGGAAGGGCCCAAGGCGTTTGCCGAGAAGCGAAAGCCGAATTTTAAAGCCAAATAAGGGAAGCAGCAGAGAGCATAGAGCAGAGGGTATAAAGCCTTAAGGCCTCTTTCTTTTTCTCCCTGCTCTACGCTCTATGCTTTTCAGGAGAAAGCGTCATGCTGAAGCCCGAGGAATTCTACCACGCCCTGCGCGACGTGGAGGTTGCCCCGATTGAAGGGCTGGTCAAAAAGGCCCTGGCGGAGGGCCATTCGGCCGCAGACGTCCTCAATCAAGGGTTGATCGGCGGGATGTCGATCATCGGGAAGGAATTTAAAGCCCGGGACCTCTGGGTTCCCGATGTTCTGCTGGCCGCCCGCAATATGAAGCAGGGGGTCGAAATCCTTCGTCCCCTCTTCTCCCAGGAAGACCAGACAGGCCAAAGGCAAGATCATCCTGGGGACGGTGAAAGGGGACATTCACGACATCGGCAAGAACCTGGTGGCCATCATGATGTCGGGCTCCGGCCTGGAGGTCATCGACCTGGGGATCGATATCCCCGTGGAAAAATTCCTGGCCGCCGTTGAGGAGCACAAACCTCAGATCCTCGGCCTATCCGCTCTCTTAACGACCACCATGCTGGAAATGCAGAAAGTGATCGAGGCGGTAAGAAAAAGCCCTCTCCCCGACAAGCCGTATGTCATCATCGGGGGAGCCCCGGTGACCGAGGCCTTTGCCCGGGAGATCGGGGCGGACGGGTACGGGGCGGACGCGGTGGCGGCGGTGGAAGTGGCGACGAAACTACTGGGAAAAGGTTAAGGCTGAGGTTAAGGTCAAGTCGCGAAGTAGGTATGGTGGGTGTTAAGTGATGGGTTTTTGCAATGTATCGAGGAGTGGTTTTTATGGCTGAAAAAAGAGATCAAAAAATATCTCCCAAAAGGCGGTTCCTCTCCGCTCTGTTCGGCGGGCGGAAAGGGGATCGGCCGCCGGTTGGAAATCCAACCTCCATCGTTACCCTCGAATTGATGGAGAAGACCGGGATTTTCTTCCCCCAGGCGCACCTGGACCCCCGACAGATGGCCGAGCTGGCGGCGGCGGGCCACGAGATCCTCGGCTTCGATGCCATCATGCCCGAGTTCAGCGTTCAGCAGGAGGCCGCCGCCCTGGGTTGCGAGATGGACTGGGGAAGCCCTTCCATGATGCCCGACGCCAAGACCCACCCCTTCCAAAAAGTTGAAGACCTCAAAATCCCCGAGAATATCCTGGAAAAGCCTTCCCTGAAGGTCGTCCTGGAAGCCCTTAGCATCCTCCGCCGCCAGTACGGCGACGAAGTGGCCATCATCGGCAAGGTCATGGGCCCCTGGACCATCTCCTACCACATGGCCGGAACCGAAAATTTTCTCCTCTGGTCGGCCATAGAGCCGGACAAAGTGCGGCGCTTCCTGGACGCCTTGAAGGAGGTCACCGTCCTTTTTGCCAAAGCCCAGTTCCAGGCCGGGGCCGATGTAGTCGTCCTGGCCGACCACGCCACCGGAGACCTGGTGAGCCCGAAGACCTACCAGAATTTTCTCCTCCCGGTCCATAAAGAGATGGTCCAGCGCATCGGCGGTCCTCTGATCCTGCATATCTGCGGAAATTGCGCGGACCGGCTGCGGCTGTTTGTGGAAGCCGGCTTCGACGGCTACCATTTTGAGTGGCAGGTGGACGCACGGGAAGCGGTGAAAGTGGTGAACCGCGAGATGGCTCTGGTGGGCAATATCAACAATCCCACGGCCCTTTACCGCGGAACCCCGGAGGACGTCCGGAAACAGGTCCGCTACAGTGTTGAGGCCGGCGTGGACATCATCGCCCCGGAATGCGCCGTCCCCCTTCAAACTCCCATCCGCAACCTTAGGGCCATCGTGGAAGCCGCCCGAGAAGGGTATTGAGATCTGTCCCTTTCCGTTTGCCCCAAAAAATGAAAGGAATGGGTGAGGCGGGGTACAACAAGCAAGATTGCCTCATCGAAATTCAATTCCCCGTGAAAAGGTGATCCTTTGGAAGGATCGTTAGGTTTTGGGTGTTGGGTAACGGGCGATAAGTATGAGGCCCTGCCGCTTCCGGACAGAGAGGGGTTCATCGCTTGCGGGAAGAAGGGGGCTGTCCGAACAGCTTGGCAGCTGCATCAAAAGCTTCCGTAGGAATAGCGGACATATTGGAGAGGTCGGAAAAACTCCTTCCCGCCTTATAGAAATCGTTCATCTCTCCCACGGCGTGATTGAGGAGATTGACGCTTCGCCCATCCAACTCGGGCAAAATGGACTGCAACAGGGCGGGCACAGAAAAGACCATGTGCTGAATGGAGGCATCTTTGGGAATATCGGCCTTCAAATATAGTTTTCCCTTAAGGAGACTCATACTAAGGTAATACAGGGTAGCGATAATTTCCCTTCGGTTCTTTTGCGGCTCAGAGGTGACGAGGGTCATTTCCCCGTCGATCCCGGCCCTTTGCAGGACATTGCCGGCAGCTTCGACCCTTCGGGCGAAGATCGCGCTCATCATTTCTTTCAGCCGTTTGGCCGATTCAGCCATCTCTTCATTCGCCGGATCAAAAAGGAACAAAACCCTGGCGTAATAATGGAGCAGAAGGCGGACGTATTCAAACGGCCGGACCTGGGAATGATGACGGATCAGGGAAACGAAGTACTTGCATTCCTCGTCGACGCTGATGCGGGCGCTGACCACCTTGACCCAGTTAGGCCCCAGGCCCAAGATCCTTTTCAACCATTCCGATTTACTTTTCCATGAGGCTTCCATAATATCGATCTTTCCCCTCTCTTCGTCCTTTCCCCCTCCGACGGGGGAAAGAAAAGCGTAGGGGGGGCCACTCAGGAGTACTGGGGCGGGGCACCTTCTACTCGATGGGAACCCTTATTTCGCAAATCTAACAAAAGAGGGGTGCTCGCGCACCCCTCTTTTAAGCGCTTAACGCCAAACGAAAGCCAACCTGTTGGTAAGAAGAATCCAGAATGTAGGGGCGGTTCGCGAACCGCCCCTACGCCGGGCTGCCCCTCAGGGTCCACTTCTCCCGCGAACCGCTGGAGAAAAAGCCTGGATCCTTTCGGCTTAAACGAGCGAAAACCAGCCCGTTTGCTTTCCCACCAGAGCCAGCATAAAGAAGCCATAAAAAGCGGCTATGCCGACCATGCCGATGTTCTGCCACCAAGCGCGGCCTCACTTCCTTGGGCAGCATGGTGTTATTCACCACCAACTGCTGGATGGCGCCCACGATGAAGATAAACCCGGCCATGTTAGCCCCGATCATGATGAGAACCATGGGCTGGGCCAGGTTAATGGCGATGCAGCCCCAGGCCACAAAGATCAGCAGGGCCAGGTAATAGACAATCTTGGAGCCGGATTTCCAGACATGGGGTTTCTCGGTCGAAGACCAGATAACGTCCGTGACCACGCGCACAAACGCATCCATGACCGCAAGCTGCGTGCCCCAGAGGATCCAGAAGCCGGTGAAAAGAGCCAGGAACCAAAGGGGAGCCCAAAATTTCCACATGTATTCAGCCTGGTAGGCTCCGGCGGCCATTCCCGTGATCTTCATGCCCGCCGGAATGATGGCTACGGCGATCAGGACGCAGAGGTACATACCGACCATGCACCCCCCGCCAAAAACCACTCCCTGATCCCACCAGAGGTACTTCCACCAGTTCTTCCAGCTGGTCATATTGCTTGCTTTGGAAGGATCGAAGATGCTCCCGAGTTTAGAGAGCTTGATTTCTTTTCCCCCGATAGCACTGGGAATGGCTCCCACGATACTTCCCATTCCATAACCCTTGTCCCTGCACCAGCTGGCGGTGGCGATGTTGCCTATGCCCCCGGCGCCCGAATAGGCGGCAAAAGCTCCCAGGAGTAAGATGTCCACACCTTTGGGGATCTGCCCGAAAGCGAAGAACCCTTTGAAAACTTTCCACCAGGTGGCCGAATCCACGAAGATCAGGTTAAAGAGGAGCAAAAAGAAGGCGATCCAGAGGACGATAAAAGTGCTGACTCTCTCCAGGCCTTTCTGCACCGTTCCACCCCAGAGCAAGGCCAGCACCACCAGGGCAAAACAGAGATAGGTAAAGGCCATGAGGACGCCTTTATCCGGGGCTCCGGGGAGTTTTCCGAAAAATCCAGCGAAAAGAGTCGCGGCAGACCCGCCGGCCCATCCCGGCCACCCCACGTGGAGAAATGCTAAAACACACCAGATCCAGCCCCAAAACTTGGGGCCCGGGCGGCATCGCATATACCCGGAAAAACAAGTCTCTCCCGTGTACATCACATACCGGGCACATTCCATATTGAAGATAACCTGTAAGACGCAGGCCACTGTCGTGATCCAGAGGACCGAGGGGCCGTAAAGGGCGGACAAACCCGGGCCCATCAACCACTCACCGGCTGCCGATGGACATGCTCAAAGCGATCGTCCCCGGCCCCACGACAGCAAGAACATTTTTGAAGTTCATGGGTGGAGGTGCAGGAAGGTCTGCCCTCCCCCAGTCCGGCATTTGACCATGATCAACCTTGAACTCAGCCATTTTGCTACCTCCCTTGAGTTATTTCAAATTACCCAAATAAGGCCAAGCATAAATCCTGCATCTTTTATGGAATTTTTCTTTGCTGGGGCAACACCTCCTTTCCCGAATTAGGGGAAATACCTTCTTTCCGGTTATCGGATAATAGATCCTTTTCTTATTAAAGACCGACCATATTTTCTCATCCTCCTGCGGGAAAACCTAATTTCGGTCAGACGCCAGGAGGGGGAGTTTCTTACCCTTGCCACCCTCTTTGAAGAATGGGAGTTAGAAACATGGTATAGCACACGACGGCCAAGACTGCGATCGCTGCCAGGATGGCTATCCATTTGACAATTTTCATCTTTTCCCCTCCTTTATTTAAAATGAATCCCTGATTTTGTTCCCGCCGTGAACTTAATGGTCCCCCCCAAATGAGGTTATTGAATGCTTGAAAAACTCTAGACCGGCCAAGTCTCAAAGGGCGGGGGGAAGCGCCCCATTCTGGAAGGCCTTTGGGCCTTCCAAGTGCTCCAATCTTACCGTCATTGGAATCTGTTTTCTGGAACCATCTTATAAGGAGGCTTCGGCTTGATTGGGGAGCGATTCCACATAGTCATTTTCCTCGAACACCGAACCCCAGCCCATCGGCTGAGTTTTGGATCCAGGGATTCGACCATCATCCTCACTCAGCTGGCTTGGGCATCAAGATCCAAGCCAGCAGCTCGTCAGGTTGAGGGAGACGGTTTCATGTCCCCCCACGATGTAAAAAACTTTATCCCCAAGGTAAGAGGGGTTTTCTCTATTCGTCTGGCAGGATTTAACGGTTAATTGAATACATCTTTGGGGTTTGCTTGTCAAGTCAAAAAAACGGGGAAAATTGAAATCTTCCGCAAGGATCGATTTGGGGAAAGTCCCCAAAAAGGAGGGGGGCCCTTTTTTAGGCCCGGATCCACTTGCGTTTCTGGGAGAGGAAATCGACGAAGAGGTACTGGCCGAGGTTGTTGGGGGTGGTGTAGAAGGCCCGTCCGTGGTTGACCTTGGAGACCTCCTGGACAAACTGGACCAGGTGGGCGTCCTGCCCGAGCATGAAGATGTTCAAATTGATGCCGCTGGCCGCGCATTTCTTGAACTCCAGGAGGGTCTTGGCCAGGGTCTTGGGATGGGGGGGAAACTGGAAAAAGACCTTCCCGTTCTCCCGGTGGGCCGTGGGCTCCCCGTCAGAGACCATGATGATCTGCTTGTTGGGCGCGTGTTCCCGGTTGAGAACGGACTTGGCCAGGATCAGCCCTTCTTCCATGTTGGTGTAGGGGTTGTCCAGGTCCCAGTTGAGGCAGGGCAGGTCTTTGCTCTTCAGTGCGCGGGCGTAGGAGGAAAAACCGACCAGGTGAAGCTTGTCCTGGGGGAACTGGGTCTGGATCAGGGTATGGAGGGCCAGGGCCACTTTTTTGGCGGCAAAGAATTTTTCGTCCCGGGCCATGGAGCCGCTCATGTCCAGCATGAGGACAATGGACGAGCGGGTCCTTTTTTCCGTCTGGTACACTTCAAAATCCTCGGGGGACAGCCCCAGCAGGCGGCCGTCTTCGGGTTCATAGGGAGGTCCGGGATTTGCGGCTCAGGGAATTCATCAGGGTCCGGCTCAGGTTTAAATGGAAGGGGTCGCCGAACTGGTAGGGTTTGGTCTCCTCGAGGAGAAAGCTCATCCCGCTGCCCCGCAGATGGGTCTGGTGGCCCCCCAGGGCGTCCCGGGTCAGGGAGGTGAAAATGTCCTGCAGCGCCCTCTGGCCGATCTTGCGAATGCCCTTAGGGGTCAGTTCGTACTTGGCCCCCAGTTTTTCGATGTATCCCTGAAGTTCCAGCAGGCGGGGGATCGCTTTGATCTGGTTCCAGAGCTGATAGCTCTGCTCCCCCATGAGATCCTGAATCTGCTGGGCGTCGATTTTATCCAGGTCGAGCCCCCAGGAAGCCCGCCGGAGCTCATGCTCCAGCTTCTCCAGCCTTTTCAACTCTTCCAGGGCGGAGGGATCGGAAGGCGACATCGATTCCTGGAGCTTCTGCTTGAGGCGCCGCACCTGCTCCAGAAAGTCTTGGATCCCCTGCATCCCCTGGCAATCCTCGCCCGGTTTGATTCCCTGCTGCTTCAGGAGGTCGAGGGCCTTACTGATGTCGTTTTCCCTGAGGAGCATGTCGGAGAGCTGTTTGAGAATGTCCTCCGCGTTCGCCCCTTCGGTTGAAGGGAGAGGTTCTTTCCCCCAAAAATACCGGTAGCTGGTCATTATCAAAATCCTGGAAACAGATGAAATGGATTCTTATCTAAAATACCACGGAAAGGGCCCCAGATCAAGCCGCAGAGGACCTTGCGCCTTCGCTTTCCAGAAAGCAGATAAATGTCTATAGCTTGGAGGCCGTGCCCGGCCCGGGCGCAAGCGCCTTGCGGGCAAAAATCATGAGGCGCTCTCTGTGGTTTATTTTTATTTTCTAATTTTTTATTTATTTTCTTGACAAATTTTACCGATTTATATAAATAGATAGGCAAGAGATCGGAAACATGAAAAAGATCCTCTCGGGCATCATCATTCGCATCGCCATTATCATGGGCATTTTGGGCATTTCGCCCATTCTGCCCGGTGCCTGAGGAGTGTCTTAAAGTATAAGCGAATTTAGGATCTCACTTAAAGGCCATGGGCAGAATCCCTCCCGTGGCCTTTTTTATTTCTCCTTGACTCATTCATCCGCACACCGGAGGGGGGAAAGGGGAGCTAAAGGGATTCCCAACCTACCACATTACCCCATGGGAGGCCTAGTAGACTCTCTGACATGAGGGGCCGAGGGGCCTCCCGGTAGGTTTGGAAAAAAACAGTGCCTAGAGTGCCTAAAGTTTGGAGTGCCTAAAGTTAAAAGACGTAGCTTTGATGAATTCGTAAAAAGTCGAGAATCCCTAGAATTCGTCATTCCGGCGAAAGCCGGAATCCAGTTATTTCAAGATGTTCTGGACCCCGGCTTTCGCCGGGGTGACGATCCAAATGACTTTTTACGAGACCATCAGCTTTAAGTGATCCGCTATCAGTTCAAGCAGCAAAAAAAATATTTAGCCGTTGGCTGACCGCTGATAGCTGACAGCTTTCTTCATTTCCTTTCAATCTCCACCAACGCATTCTCCTCAAATTTCAAAACCATCTTCTCCCGGTTCCGGCCTTCCACCGTCCACTCTTCCGGTTGCTTATCTCCCTTTTTCTTTCTAACTTCAACGACCTGATTCACCGCCTCTTTGGCCTGCTCTTTGCTCATCCCCGGGAAGACCTGCCCTTCTACGATTCTCTGGCAGGTATCGGGGCTCCAATAAGGATGTTTCAGCCACAGCTTCCCTGCTGGGGTTTGGATAAATTCGGCATATTCCCGCCGGGCTTTGTCTTTCTCTTGATCGATTTTCGCGAGGACCTCGGCGGGAATTTGCCCGGGCTTCTGACTCTTTCCCCCGAGGAAAAACACCAGCATCAGGACAGCGACCGAAAGGAGAAGGGCCAGGCCTATCCAGAGAATCGGAGATCGGTTTTTCGTAACGCCCAAAACTCCTCTCCTCAACCGCCCGGGAACCTCAATCATAGGATTTTCCGATGCCGGGAGGCGGGATTTCAGCCCCCGGATTCTTTCGCAGCCAGTCGGCCCGGCGGATCACTTCGAGAGTGACGGGTACGACTTCGTAGGAAGGAAGGTCTTTCAGGGAGACAAAACGGGCGTCCTGGGCATCCGAATCCGGCTGTAAGGTGCCGTCCAGAGGCTGGCAGAGAAAATCCGCCAGAACGTAATGATAGGCGACCCGGCCGTCGGGGTCCCGGAAGATGCGCTCCAGGACTTTGGCCAGGGCCAGGACTTCCACCTTCAGGTGGGTTTCTTCGAGGATCTCCCGGACCACGGCCTCCTTCAGGGTCTCTCCCGGGCGAACGACCCCTCCCGGGATAGACCACTGGCCCAGGCCCGGCTCCTTTCCCCGTTTGATCAGCAGGACCTGGTCTCCCCGAAAAATAATTCCCCCCACCCCGACGATCGGATGATCCGGATACTTGCGGTTCATGCGCGGAGGAACGCGGTTAAGGAGCGATAAACTTGTACTGGGGATGTTTGATCGTCAAAACCGGGCAATGGGCATGATGCACCACTTTTTCGGCCACGCTCCCGATCAGCGCGTGGGAGAGACCGGTGCGTCCGTGGGTTCCCAGCACGATGAGGTCCACGTCCCTTTCTTTTGCGGTGCGGATCACTTCCAGGAAGGGAACTCCGATTCGAATCATCTGCTCCACTTTCAGGGCGGCCTTGATTTCCCGGGAGACCACCATTTCGTACTGTTCTTTCAGCTTTTTCTGCCGTTCTTCCACCACATTCTGCCGGATCCCTTTGGGGATTTGAACGACGGCGCCTTCTCCGATAATCTCTTCAATGATCTTGCCCTCTTCGTCGGTGATTACATGAAGGAAAATCAGGTCCGCTTTCATACACTGGGCAAAGTAAGCAGCCCATTCCAGAGCAAACCCGGACTGTTTAGAAAAATCCGTAGTGGCCAGAATTCGAGTCAGCTTCATAAACCCTCCTTGTCGGGCTGGTGTGGGAAAATTTTTATTACCCCGGGAACAGAGGTACTTTCTGGAAAAAACAAAACCTTAATTCGCAACCTGTGCCCTATAAATATTAAACCCCCCTTTCCCCATTTATTCAACCCTTTTCCATGCGCGGCCCGTCAGTCCTTTTCCCGCCCCTTGACCACCAGGTAAAAAACCAGAAAGACCGCCGCCAGGCAGATCCCCAGGGCCAGGAAAACCTTGGCTCCCGCGCTGCCCGGACGCTCCCCGCACCCGGCGATGATCCCCCAGATGGCAATCCCGATTCCTCTGTTTCTCAGAAAGTACGCCATAAGCCCTCAAATTTCGTTGAGTTTATGGCGGATTTTAAATATATTTAACCCTGGCTGTCAAGGAGATTTGGGGATCTTGCCCACCCCAGTTTTAGAGGAAAGAACCCATGGCCGAGAAAAAGCCGAAGGAGAGGCTAGCCCATGGGCTTCAGGCTGAAGGAATTCGGATCATCATCCTAAGGCGGTTATTCTTTCCTTGGGTCGGGCCTGTCCCGGGGAGATGCGCAAGGGGAGATGGATTCGCCCAGTCTTGCCTCTGGCGTTAATTCCTCGCAGGCCTCTCTTTGCGGAGGACAGGCGGGGAGGTGATTAGAAAACGATGATCCCGCCGAGCCTGATGATCCGAATTCCTTCAGCCTGAAGCCCAACCAGCAAAAAAACTGGGGATGGGCAAGGATTTGGAGATGCCGCCTTCAGGAGAAAAGGATGCCTAAAACCAGTCAGAGGATCATACTCTTTCTTATTCTTCTCCCCTCTTTCCTTCTTGGTTTTGGAGAAGGAGCCTATCCTCAGGGAGAGGGAAAGACTTTTTTCCAGTTAACGATCAAGGGAAAGAAAATTCGAGTTGAGGTGGCCCGTACCGAGGAGGAAAAATCCCAGGGGTTAATGTTCAGGGACAAACTGGGCCCTGATGAAGGAATGCTTTTTATATACGAACGGGATGACTTCCTCACCTTCTGGATGAAGAATACTCCCCTCCCCCTGTCCATCGCTTTCCTCGATCACGGGGGGAAGATCGTGGATATTCAGGAAATGGAGCCTTTCAACCTGCGAACCCACACTTCGGCCCGGCCCGCGTTGTACGCCCTGGAGATGAATAAGGGGTGGTTTAAAAAGAATGGGGTGAAAGTGGGAGATGTAGTTCAAATGCCCCCTTCCCTGGTAAAATAGTTACTCGCTACTCGTTACTCGTTCCTCGTTGCTCGTTACTGCTTTCTCCCTTTTCCCCTTCTTGCCCTTTCGCCTTTTCCCCTGCGCCCTGCCCCCTGCCCCCTGCTCCCAGTACTCTATGCCTCCGCTTCTTTGCCAAGGTCCGGGTTCTGGGGGCAGTAGATCGGCCTTCCGCTCCTCATTTCCTCGGTGCAGGTATTGCAATAGGTACAGAGGACAACTTCATTCTCTTTTCCTTCTCGCACCTTCTGCGGCCAGAAAGGATCTGCCAGGAGCTGCCGGCCCAGGGCGATCAGGTCGGCTTTCCCTTCCCGCAGGATCCGATCCGCCACCCCCCGCCTTTGAATCCGTCCCACGGCAATAACGGGAATGGACACTTCCGCCTTCATCCGTCCCGCCAGGTCGGCATGGGTTCCCTCCGGAGCGGAAGATTCGGGGATCGAGAGGTTGTCTTTCTGTCCCCTGCCGGCGGAGACATCGAGGATATCCAGCCCTTGGGTCTCAAGGGCTTTGCCCAGCTGAATGCTCTCTTCCACCGTCGCACCCTGAGGTTCTCCATCCACCGCGCTGTGGCGGTAGAGCAGGAGGAACCCTTCCCCTGCCGCCCGGCCGCATGGCTCCGACTAATTCGAGGGCCAGCCGCATGCGTTTTTCGAGGCTGCCGCCGTAATCATCATGGCGCTGATTGCTCAGGGGGGAAAAGAATTGATTGATAAAATATCCATGGGCCCCGTGGATCTCCGCCCCGTCAAACCCTACATCTCGGCAGTGGAGGGCGGCGGTGGCGAACTTTTCAACCACCGTTCGGATCTCCTCCCGGGAGATCCCGCGGCAGGGCCCCTGAACCGAAGGAGCGACCGCTTCGCCTTTCAGTTCGTTTCCATGCCAGAGCTGGATGGCAATCCGGGAGCCTTCCCCATGCACCGCCTCGATCAGCGGGGTTAGCTTTTGAACCCAGCTGAGATTGAGGAAGAGATCGACGGGGGTTCCATGGACGATGATCAACCCCGCTCCTCCCCTGGCGCGTTCCCTGAAATATCGCGCCGTCTGCTCGTTCCGCAGGCCGAAATTCGTGACCACCGGAGCGAAGACGATGCGGTTCCGCAGTTCAATTCCTTTCACTGTCAGCGGATCGAAGAGACCAGGCATATCCCCTCCCTTAAAAGAAGCACCAAATCCCAAACAAAAATAAAATTTTCTCTCGCTGGGACCGCAGGGCACGCAGAGACGAAAAAATGAAAAAACCTATTGGACCAGATAAACACAGCGCGGCTGCGCCGCAACCCAAGGAAATCACCCCCTCCCTACCCTCCCCCCTGAGGGGAAGGATAGGGTGGGGAGAATTTTTGCGTAATAATTTCAGAAATTGAAAGTAAGGTAGTAAGATGAAACAATGTTTTTCCCCTTCGTTCCCTGCGGCCTCGAGCGAAGCGGGCGAGAGAATAGGTTTTTTATTTTTATTTGGGATTTGGCCCCGCCTTCAGCGGGGTTGGGATTTTGGATTTTCTCCCGGGATCTTTCCTGGGCAATCCGTTGATACGTATCGATCGGCCTGAGGGGCGGTACATAATGCTCCGGGCGCGGTTTGGGGCGCAGGGACATCGCCTTTGTCGGGCAGGTGGTTACACACAGGCCGCAGCCCACGCACCGTTTCAGGTCGATCACCGCCCAGTCGTCATCCAGGTAGACGGCCTCCATCTGGCACCGCTCCAGGCAGGCCCCACAGCCCGAGCAGAGGTCCTGGTCCACCCGGGCATAGTAATTAGACTTCACTACGCTGCTGGGGTGGGGGTGCATTTTGATCGCCTTGAGCATCCCGCAGCAGCATCCGCAGCAGCTGCACAGGCCACCCACCCGCTGGGCATTGGCCGGGCTGGGCACCAGGCCGGCGTCTTCGTTCTTCCGCAGGATCTCCAGCGCTTCTTCCAAGGATATTTTCCGGCCCAGCCCGTTTTCGACGTAGTACTCCCCCAGGGCTCCGAAGATAAAACAATTCTCCAGCGGTTTGCTGCAGGGATGCCCGAGGATTCCGCTTTTTTTCCGGCATATGCATTCCGCCACGACAATGGTCTTGCGGGACCCGATGATTTTCCGCAGCTCGTCGTAAGGCTGAATCTCCATTGGTGCGGGAAGGCTTTCCCGCACGGGGACGACTCGGAGCTGGGGGGTCTGAACCCCGCTGATTTCCCGATGGAACCCTTCCCGCATGTATTCGTCGAGCATGGCGCACAAATCCGGATCCAGGCGGTTGAGCTGAAATTCCAGGATCCCCACGACAAACATGATCGCCAGGTACCGATATTCCTCCCCTTCCTTGATCCGGAGGATCAATCCCTTCCGGGACATCCGGTAGAGGAGATCGGAAATTGCCCCGGGATCCCGGCCCAGGCGCTGAGCGATGGTTTCCGCTGATTCCGGAAAAGGCCTGAGGTTGCAGGCCATCTCCGCTTCCTCCTCGCTGAAAAGCTTGCGGAGAATCCTCATTTCCACCCCGGTCTCCGTTTTCGGGTATCCGGTGGGAAGGGAGTCGAGGTGGTCCCGGAGTCTTTCGTAGATGCCTTCCGGCATGATCTTCTCCTTCGGGGTTGGATTCAGGGGCGGCTCGAATCTTCTTTGTCGTTTTCCAGCGAGCCCAGGTTCCGAAACTTGTCGAAGTCCCCTTCCCGGTCCGAATAGCGCTCCTTGATTTTCCGGACTTCGCCAAGGCGGTCGAGAAAAACATCCAGGATCCGGGGGTCGAAGTGGGCTCCCCGCCCTTCTTGCAGGATGCGCAGGACTTCGGCCTCGGGCATGGCTTCCTTATAGACCCGCTTGGATGACAGAGCGTCGAAGACATCGGCCAGAATGGTGATCCGGCCTTCGAGGGGTATTTTTTCTCCCTTTAAGCCGCGGGGATATCCCGTCCCGTCGAATTTTTCATGATGCGTCACGGCCACAATGCGCGACTTCTGCAAAACCGACGCCGCCGAGCCTTTCAGGATGTTTCCTCCGATGGTGGTATGGTATTCCATGATCTTCCGCTCTTCCGGAGTCAGGGGGCCGGGCTTTTGGAGGATGCGGTCGGGGATTCCCAGTTTGCCCACGTCGTGCATGAGACTGGACCAGAGGATGACCTCGACCTCTTCCTTTCCCCACCCCAGTCCTTCGGCGATGAGGGAGCAGTAACGGCTCATCCGTTTGATGTGGTTGGCGGTCTCCTTGTCCCGATACTCCGCGGCCACGCCCAGGCGGAAGATGGTGTCCAGGTGGGCCTGTTTCAGGTCCTCGGTGAGCTCGGCGTTTTCGATGGCCACCGCCGCCTGAGAAGCCAGGGAGGAGGCCAGCTTTTCATGCTCCATCCGGAAGGGAATCACCCGCCCGTCGCTCAGGGCGTTGATCAGCTGCAGGACCCCGACCGCCTCCCCCTCCCGGTTGAGCATGGGCACCGCCATCATGGAGTGGGAGGCATACCCGGCCTTCTGGTCCCAGGAAGGGTTGTAATGGTAGGAGGCTTCGGGGGGGATCTCCTTCACATCCGGGATGTTCAGCACCTTCCGGGTCAGGGCGGAGTATCCGGCGATGGATTCCCGGGAGACGGGCATTTCAAAAGACTGGTACATCTGCCGCATCCGGTGCTCTCCCAGTCGGTCGCTCAGGCTCTGGCACTGACTGACCCGGAAGATCAGCCGGTCCTCCTTCACCAGGTAGAGCGTTCCCGCATCCGCCTGGGTGAGCCGGCGGGCCTCCAGCAGGATCATGTCCAGGAGCTTCTCCAGGTCGTGGATGCTGGAAAGGGCGATTCCCACGTTCAGCAGTTGCTCAAATTCGGCGGCGAAAGGAGAGCGGTCCATGGCTTCCTTCATTTCGAATTTCGAAATTCGAATTTCGAATTTTTGACATGGCTGGCTGATTATAGATTGGCCCCGGTTTAAAGGCAAGAGAGATCGGGTCTTTAGAGGATTTTGATTTGACACCCCCTGCACAGACATCCTATATTGAAAAGAGGCATGCAGATGGGAAAAAATTCCAACCCCGCGAAACGCGGGACCAAGCACCAAATCCCAAATAAATCCCAATTACCAAATTCCAAACCAAGAGCATGGCGATGCTTGTTTGGGCAATTTGGTCATCCTAATTTGGGTTTTATTTGGAATTTGAGATTTGGAATTTGTTCCTGGTCGGGGAGGGTGAAGTGAAAAGGGAACGAACCAGAGGTAGAAAAGGACAAAGGGTTCTGGTGATCAGCGCCCATCCGGATGATACGGAATTCGGCTGCGGAGGGACCCTGGCCAGGTGGGCCCAAGAAGGGGCGGAGGTCTTCTACTGCATCTGCACCAGCGGGGAAAAGGGGACCGACGACCCCCACCTCCCCTGTCATGCTCTGGCTCTCATCCGGGAGAAAGAACAGAGAGCCGCCGCCCGGGTGATCGGCGCCAGGGAGGTCGTTTTCCTCCGAAAACCCGACGGGGAGCTTGAGTATTCCCTGGATTTTCGGGGAGACCTCGTTCGGGTGATCCGGCAGTTTCGCCCCCATACCCTCTTCACCCACGATCCGGCAAACCGTTCCTTTGATGTTCAGTATATTTTCCACGCTGACCACCGGGTGGTGGGGGAGCTGGCCTTTGACGCCGCCTATCCTGCGGCTCTGAATCACAACTTTTATCCCGCCCATCTGGTGGAGGGGCTGTCACCCCACGCGGTCTCGGAGATCTACTTTTTCGCTTCGGCTCAGCAGGATACCTGGATCGACATCGAACCAACCCTGCATTTGAAACTCCAGGCCCTCCGCTGCCACGCCAGCCAGATTAAGAAGCCCAAGATGATGGAAGAGATGGTCCGTACCTGGTTCGGGGCCTGGGGACGGGAAAAGGGGTTCGCCTACGCCGAGCGCTTCCGCCGTCTGCAGATCTTCCAAAATCCGGGGGAACGTATGAAGAAGCTGAAAGAGACTTTACAACAAGCTCCAAGGAATAAGAACCTTAACCACAGAGGTCGCAGAGCACGCAGAAAAAATGAAAAAGACTAATTGGACACAGATGAACACAGCGCGGCCCGTCGCGGTAAAAAGCGTGAGGTTAACCAGTCGCACGCGCCGTCCAGAAGTCTTTCCTCGCCGACCCTCGGCCTGAAGGGGGGCGAGAGGGGATTTGGGGTTTACAATACAGTGATCCGTTACAAGAAATTAAAGTCTAAACAGTAATTGGAGGGGGTCGCCTTCCGAAAACCTCGACGGAACCAGTAACAGCAACGAGTAACGAGCAACGACCCACAAGGTTTTTCCTCTGCGAGCCCTGCGGCCTGGAGCGAAGCGGGCGAGAGAATGGGATTTGGGGTTTAAAATACAGTGGATCCGTTAACTTGGAAAGATAAAATTCTCCTGGCGATCGTCCCTTTATTCGGCTCTCTGGTCCTTCGCCTGCTTTCTCTGACCATCCGGAAAAAAACGCTTTATTCGGAACGTTTTCAAAAATTCCGGGATCAGGGCCAGCCGGTCATCGGGGCCTTCTGGCATCAAAGACTCCTCATGATGCCCTTCCTTCCCCCTCCGGGAAAAACGGGAATGCTTATCAGTCAGCACCGGGACGGAGAATTCATCGCCCGGGCGATAAAATATTTGAGCATCGACTCGGTCCGCGGCTCGACCACGCGCGGGGGTCTTTCGGCACTGCGGGGAATGGTCCGGTATTACCGGGAGGGAGGCAATCTGGCCATCACTCCCGATGGCCCCCAGGGGCCCAAGCATGTCGTCCAGATGGGGGTGATCGAGCTGGCCCGCCTGACCGGAAGTCCGATCTTTCCCTTGACCTACGGCGCCTCGCGGAAAAGGGTCCTCAACAACTGGGACCATTTCATCATCCCCATCCCCTTCTGCCGGATTGTTTATATCTGGGGAGAGCCCGTTTGGGTTCCCCGAAACAGCAAGCGAGAGGAGATGGGAGAGAAGCGCCTCCTTCTCCAGCACCGCTTGCGTCAGGTCACCGAGGAGGCGGACCGTTTTTTTAAAGAAGCAAAATGACGCTCGGTAAGTCCCGTTTCTTCCCGGCCGCGATTTTGTGACCTCCGATTCGGGAGAGGAATCCCTTCCGGAAAATAGACCGGGCCTGGAAGTGATGTACCCTCGCTGAGGCTGACAGGGGCGGGGAATTCAAATGCGGAATGTAGATTGCGGAATGCGGAATGAAAAATTCATAAAAATATTCCGAATTCCACATTCCGAATTCCAAAATGGTTTTAGTGCCAGCTGTAGGGGTCGTTTTCCTGGGGGGAGATGAGGATTTCTTTGTCGTTCTCCTTGGAGATGTGGGACCGTTCCATCTTTTCGATGAACTGTTCCGGGATCTTGGCCATGACCTCCTCGATGGTGGTGACACCTTCCCTCACCTTGTCCCAGGCATCCTCGAAGAGGGTCTTCATTCCCGATTCCCGGGCCGCATCCCAGAGGTCGTCCTCATAGGCGCTCTTGGCGATGAGTCTACGGATGTGGGTGTTGATTTTGAGAAATTCGAAAACCCCGACCTGGCCGTAATAGCCCGTGTAATAGCAGTGGGAGCAACCTTTTCCCTGATAATAGTGCTCGATCGGGGGCAAATCCTTGTAGATCCGGTTGTTCGGCGGCTCCACCTCCACCTTGCATTTGGGACAGATCCTGCGGACCAGACGCTGGGCCAGGACTCCGCTCACCGAGGAACTGACCAGGAAGTTGGGAATCCCGATGTCCACCAGGCGGGTCACGGTGGAAACGGTGTCATTGGTATGCAGGGTGCTCAGGACCAGGTGCCCGGTGAGGGCCGCCCGGATGGCAATCTCCGCTGTCTCCAGGTCCCGGATCTCCCCCACCATGATGATATCCGGATCCTGCCGGAGAATGGACCGGAGGGCCGTGGCAAAGGTATAGCCCACGGTATCGTTCACCGAGACCTGGGTGACGCCGTCGAATTTGTACTCCACCGGGTTCTCCACGGTGATGATGTTCTCCGTCTCGGAACGGAGCTGGTTGAGCCAGGCGTACAGAGTCGTGGTTTTGCCTCCTCCCGTGGGCCCGGTAACCAGGAGCATCCCCTGCGGCTGGCTGAAGATTTCGATCAGCTGGTTCAGGATGTTTTCCGGAATTCCCAGGTAGGTGACCGGGATCAAACCCGTGTTCCGGTTCAGGAGCCGCATGACCACCTTTTCCCCGTAGATCGAGGGTAAGGTGGAGATGCGCAGGTCCACCTCTTTCTCTCCCAGCTTCATGTAGCTGTTCCCGTCCTGGGGAAGCCGCCGGTTGGTAATGTCCATGTTGGAGATGATCTTGATCCGCGAGGTGACCGGGCTCTGCACATTCTTGGGAACCCGGAGGATGTCCCGCAGCTCCCCGTCCACCCGGTACCGGACCAGCATGTATTTCTCCCTGGGCTCGATGTGAATATCGCTGGCCCGGGATTGAATGGCATCCACGATAATCATGGTGACCAGCTTGACGATGGCCGGGGCTTCGCTGGATTTGTACAGGGACTGGACGCTGATTTCTTCTTCCGGGGAGTCTTTCTTAAACTCCACTTCTTCGAACTTGGGCATGTCCTTCAGGAGGTCCCAGACGTGCTCCTCCGCCCCGAAATTCTTTTCGATCGCCTCGGTGAGATTGCTTTCGCAGGCCACCACGTGTTTAATGTTGAGGTCGGTCATGAAGGTGATCTCCCCGATGGTCTCGTAGTCCAGGGGGTCAGCCATGGCCAGGGTCAGACTTCTTTCATCGAGCTGCAGAGGAAGGACCAGCTTCTTCTGGACCATCTCCCTGGGAATGAGTTTCTTCAATTCCACCGTGAGACGGTACTGGGAACAATCCACGAAGGGGAGATTGAGCTGCTTGGCCAGCGCCTCGGCGATCTGCGTTTCGGTGACATAGGCCAGCTCCACCAGGATCTTTCCAAGCCGCTTGTGCTTGCTCTTCTGGAGCATGAGGGCGTGGTCCAGCTGGTGCTGGGTGATCAGCCCGGCCTCCATCAGGATGTCGCTGATTCTTTTCCTTTGTTTAAACAAAATGTCTCTCTGGGGCTCGGGATTTTGCTGGCAGACACCGGGCATCTGGCCGGATGCATCCTTATTGTCTAACATGAGTACTTTCTTGGGGTCCATTTGTCAAGCTCTTTTTCCCTTTTTCCTCTTTTATTGCTTTTCTGATCCCTCTTTTTTCCTCTTTTATCCCTTTTCTCCTCCTTAGGGCTTCGATTCGCAAATACAGACACGTATTTTCCAGCTGGTCATTGATACAATTGCTCACTCAGCACTAAGTCCAGAGTAAATAAATTCGTTAGCGAATTTATGAATCGATGGGCTTACCCTTCATCAAAAGCTTTATTGATGATCTCGTAAAAAGTCAAAATTCCATAAAATTCGGCATTCCGGCGAACCCCGGATCGAGTCCGGGGCAGGCGCCGGAATCCAGGGTTTCCCGTGAAAACGGGAATCCAGATTTTCTTTAATGGTTCCCCGCCTCCGCGGGGACAATGTCCGGACCCCGGCTTTCGCCGGGGTGACGCATCAAGAGACTTTTTACGAGCCCATCTTTATTGGCTCATTAAATCCTTCCGCAGCTCGGTCTTCAAAACCTTCCCTGCCCCGCTCACCGGGAGCTGGTTTTTGAAAATAATCTGTCGGATTTTCTTATAGGCGGAGACATTTTTTGCACAATATTCCAGGAGTTCTTCGGCCGTGGCCTGCGCCCCCGCCTTGAGGACCACAAAAGCAACCGGGATCTCCCCCGCATCCACGTCCGTTTTTCCCACCACGGCGCACTGCTGGACCGCGGGATGCTTGGCCATGATCTCTTCCAGGTCCCTCGGGTAAACATTGTAGCCCTTGTAAATGAGCATGTCCTTCTTCCGGTCAACGATAAAGAAATAGCCGTCCTCATCCTCGCGGCCGATGTCCCCGGTGTAAACCCACCCATCTCGCAAGACATGCCTGGTCTCTTCGGGCTTGTTCCAGTATCCCTGCATCACCTGGGGCCCTTTGATGCAGACTTCCCCGATCTCCCCGGGAGGCACCGCTTTGGTTCCCGTCTCCAAGTCCACAATCTTGACCTCCGTGTCCGCGATGGGCAGTCCCACCGACCCCGCTTTCAGTCCTTCCCGGGTCGGAGGGTTGAAATTGCTGGCCATGGTTACCTCCGTCAACCCGTAAGCTTCGGTGACCACCCCCGAAAAGCTCTTGCGCATCTGTTCCAAAACCGGAACCGGAAGGGGGGCGGCGCCCGAGGCCGCGAGCTTGACGTTGGACAGGTCGTATTTCTTAAAATCAGGATGGTTGACCAGAGGGATGAACAGCTGCGGCGCACCCCCGACGGCGGTGGCTTCATACTTCTCGATGGCCTGGAGGTACTGTCCGGGGTCGAACCGGGGAAAGACCACCATCGTCGTCCCCGCATAGATGGTTTGATTCAGGTAACCGATCGTCCCCATGGCATGAAACCAGGGGACCACGACCAGGGCTTTTCCCTTTCCAAACCTCACGGGATGATCCTCCTCCCGGTCCCCTTCCATCCGAACGAGGTTCAGCATCCCATTCTCATAACTTGCATTCCCCCCCGCGGTCCAATGAGCCACCTGGAGGACATTGGCCACCACGTTATAATGGGTAAGCATGACCCCTTTGGAGATTCCGGTGGTTCCGCCGGTATACGCCAGGTGGGCCAGGTCCTTCCTCGGTTCAATCTTCACCGCGGGAGGCTTGGGATCGTGAGACTTGAGGAGGGCGGTGAAATCCAGGGTCCCGGGGAACTCCTTTTTAACCAGGGGCGGGCGAATGGAAGTGAGGAGGGGCGGAAAGATGTCCGGAATGGAAGCCACAATCACATTCTTGAGCTTCGTTTTGGGAACCACTTTCTCTACCGTAGGATAGAAGAGATCCAGGGTTATGATCGTCTCCGCTCCGGCATCGTTCATCTGGTATTCCAGCTCCCTCTCCACCATCAAGGGGCTGCAGGGGGTGAAAATGGCCCCGTTCATCAAAACGGCGTAATAGGCGACGGCAAACTGGGGGCAGTTGGGGAGGTGAATGGCCACTCGATCTCCCTTTTTGATTCCCAAGCCCGCCAGGGCGGCGGCAAACCGCTCGGAGAGGGTGAGGAGTTCGCTGTAGGTGATCTCCAGGGCGTCGAAGATCATGGCGATGCGAAAAGGCCATTTCGCGGCGGAGGAGCGGAGGAATTGGTAGACCGGCACCTCCGGGTAGTTCAGAGAGCGGGGATTGAACTGCGGCCAGCATTTGAAGTTTTTCATCGTCGCCTCCCTTTTATGAAATTTTGGTGAACCGGAAGAGCCTATAAGTCAGCCGAACCCTGAAATCTTTCCCGCAAATAAAAAACCCCATCACTCGTCGGATGAGTCATGGGGTTGGATGAACCAAGGCATTCCTTCTCCTCCCGGGTCTAGGGGGAAGAAATCTTGTAAGCCTTGCGCCGCTCGTGGAGACTTGAACGGCCCCAATATAGCAAAATCAGGCGGGGTGGATCAAGGAATTTTTAGCGACCTGTCCACCTTCACCTTTCGCAAAGTAGGGAGAAGATGGATTGAGTTTCAGGCGTTGCCCGGCCCGGGAGCAAGGGCGTTGCGCGCAAAAACCATGAGGCACGATTCATTTTCTGGGCCGGGCGGGCAAGCCGTTCTTTCCCCAAGAACCGGGTTATCCCGGTGTAGGGGCGCACGGCGGGGCGCCCGATGCGCCCGCCTCCCTCTGCGGAAGCACGGGGGGAGATCTCCAGACGAATTCTTTTCCCGCCGATGCTTTTTCCGCGCAACGCCCTTGCTCCCGGGCCACAAGCTTGCTTTCCCACAGGGAAGAGAGCCGCAAAAGTGGGCAAAATCTTAGCGGGAATTGGGTTTGGGTTTCGCCGGGCAGAAGCCGTAAATGTCTTTCCAGTCGTAAGCCGGCAGGAGCCGGGGCGAAGAGGCCGGGGCGCCGGCCACAAGGTTATTCAGGAGCCGAATCCGGTCTTTTATGTCGGGGTGAGTGGAGAGGTAAGAGGGAAGCTGGAGCGATTTTTCGCCGTCCTTCTGGATCGTCTGGAAAAAGGCGGGGAGGCCCCGCGGGTCAATACCGGCAGCGATGAGCATCTGGATCCCTTCCCGGTCCGCTTCCTCTTCGCTTTGCCGGTTATACCGCAGCATGCCCAGGGTCTGGGCCCCTTCCAGGCCGTAGGACAACCCTTTCGCATCCCCCACCGCGGCCGCCAGAAGGACTTTCATGGAGACCTGCTGCAGAAGGGCACGCGTGGCGTGGCGCCGGAGGATGTGCTGCATCTCGTGAGCCAGGACTCCGGCCAGTTCTTCAGGGGTGTGGGTCTTTTCCAGCAGCCCCTGAAAGACGACCATCGTGCCCCCTGGGGCGGCAAAGGCGTTGATCGAGGGATGGTTCACCACTATCACCCGGAAGGAATAGGGAGCCTCCGGAACGGTGGAGGCCAGCCGGGCCAGAATCTCTTCCAATCTTTGGCCCCGGGCGGAATCCAGGCATCTCTTTTCTGCGGGAGCAAGGGTATTGACTACCGATTGTCCGAGATGTTCTTCCCAGGAGACGGGAATGTGGGGGGCGATGAAAGCAGCCAGGGTCGGGATTCCCCAGAGATAGAGGCCCGCCAGGACTCCGATGGCTCCCACGGCAGACAAGAGAACTGCCACGGCCCATTTCTTCCGGCGCACGGGCGCATGGAATCGCCTTTTCCCATCCGGCGAGATATTCTTCAATTTTCTCAAAAAGAGGGAGCCGGGGACCAGGAGAACTTCCGGAGTGTCCCCTCCCCTTTCCAGGCGGATCTGCTCATCTCCGTAGAAATTCTTGGGCTGCCGGACCTCCTTCAAAGGCCAGGAGAGGGTGTCCCCGTTTTCCAGCACGATCTGCAATTCGATGGGAGTAAGGCGGACCCCGACACGGTGGCGGATCGCCGTCCGGCCGTCCAGGTAATAGCCTTCAAGGTCGGTGTGCATAAATCAATTTTGGTTGTGGATGCTCGTTCGGCAGTGTCTCCCGACACAGAGTTCGATCAAACGAGTGAGTCATCACGCATTCACGGAGTAACCAGTATCTCACCAGTACACGTCAGCAACCAGTCACGAGTAACGTGTTAGGTTCCCAGGTCAAACCCGGCATCCATGAGGCCGGCCAGCGCATCCCCGGTGGCGGAGGCGGCCTGCGCCTCCTGCCGGATCATGGCCGGGTCCACCATCCCTTCCAGGGTCAGGTAGGTGAAGGCGAACCGAATATTCCGAACCACCACCCAGGACCAGGCCACGCCGAGAGTAAAAACCAGAAGAAGGAGGTTGGTCAAGTGCAGAGCCAGCAGTCGTCCGCCGGTGACGGTGGACTCGAAATGCATGGCGTCTAAATGGGTATGCCCCCAGCAATACCTCTGTTTCTTGGCCAGAAACCAGAACCAGGAAAGGCCCAGGGTCGGAAGGGTCAGCAGGAGAGCGAGAAGATAGGGCTTGAACAAGTCCCGGCCGCTGCCGTCAAATTCAAAACGGCGGTTGCCGAAGTAGGAATTTCCCATCATGAATTCCTGCCGCCGCACGACAAAAAAAGGATAGTAAAACCCCAGGGAAAGGGCCGTTAGGAACCCGCCCCCCAGGAAGATTTTCATGAAATCCCCGATCTTGCCCCGGAAGGAGAAACGGATTCCCCGCCAGGAAGTCCGGCTGAGGCGGTAACGCCGGGCTCCCACCATGGCCACGGGGATGAAGATCATCACGATGATATAGGTCAAAACCATGGAGCCGGTCTCCAGCATCCCCTTGGGCTCCAGGAAATTGGGCAGCATGTTCAAGATCGTCAGGGGGACCCCGAAAAACAGCATGGCCTTGGAGGTCCCGGACATCAGTTCCTTCCCGGTCCCATGGTAGACGAAACAGTCCCCTTCGAGCTCGGTCTGGGACCATAGGTAACTTCGAACTTTGGTCTTTCCCCAGAAGGAATAGATCCCCAGGGTGAAAATCGTCAGCAAAGAGTTGAGCAGATAAATTCCGAAAAGCGTCCCCCCCGATCCGCGAAAGGAAAGGCGCCGGGTCTCTTCCATTGTCCCTCTTTGACTCGCGCGCTGAATCGGCGCGGTGAGATCGTTCGAGGGCAATAAAGATGCCGTAGAGCTCGGAGCGAAGCTCGACTTTCCATGGCTCGTACCCATGGAACCATCCAGCGCTCTCCCGCAGGACTGGCAATTATCCTTGGGAAGCTGCATCAGGCCGCATTTGGGGCACTTAACGCCGTACATGGGACTTTTCCCCCTTGATTCTGGGTGAACGCTTCACCGGCATAATGGATAGGATTTCCGGCTCGAAAATACCTCTACCCATGTGTCGGTCATTTTGACCTTAAACTTAAGCGAGAATATTTCATTTTCCATGTTCTCGGAAACAGGAAAAACCCTTCCCGTCGAAAGAGAATGTCAAAACCCCCTCTCGCGGATCTGTTGAAGGGTGGGGATCCCGCTTCTTCCGCCCATCTTTAAACTCACCATGGCCGCTGCCCAGGCGGCAAACTCAAGACATTTTTCATATTCCCAGCCTTGCAGGAGGCCATAAATGAAGCCGGAATGGAAAACATCCCCGCACCCCGTCGTGTCCACCGGGTCCACCCGGTAAGCCGGCTTCTCGATCAGGCGGCCTTCGGCCAGAGCGATGTATCCCCTGGGCCCCAGGGTCACACCCGCCACCCGGGGCCCCAGATCAGCAATGCGGTAGCAGGCCTCCCGCGGGTTCTCTTTCCCCAGGAAGGCGGCGGCAAAGTTCTCGGAAGCGATGAAATAATCACTCACCCGGGCCAGGTCGACCAGCCCCTCATGAAAAGAATCCGCGTCCACAACCACCGGGACCCCGGCCCTTCTGGCTGCTTTACAGGCAGCCAGGCTGGCTTCGGCAAAACGTCCGTCGGTATGGAGGATTTTGGCCCGCTCGACCCTGCGGATGTCGATTTCCTCCGGGGTTAAAGGAGGACCGGTGGGCCTCCGCCAGAAAATCGTCCTTCTTCCGAGGCCCGGTTCGGTGGCGATGAAGGCAAACTGGGAAACGGTTCCCACCCGCACCCTGACTCCCTGGGTATCGATTCCTTCCGCCTCCAGGGACTCCTTGATCGTCCGGCCAAACAAATCATCGCCCAGAACCCCGGCGAAGGCGCAGGATAGCCCCCAGCGGGCAAGCGCCACCAGGGCGGTGGCCACCGGCCCCCCGCCCTGGATCACCATGTCGGAGAATTCACACTTGCGGTCCGGCGGGGGATAGGCCTGAATCTTCCCGATATAATCCAGGGAGCACTGGCCGATTCCGAAGACCTCGATGGATGCCTTGTTGGTTTCCACTTCTCCCCGTCCTGAAGGTTCTTGGATCTGGGAATCGATGGATCCTCTGGGAGATTACTCCAATTTCGATCTGGGTTGCAAGAAAAGATCTTGGGACGGCGGGCGAATCGCTATTCGGCTTTTCTTTATAAACCGCCCTCCCCAGTTTTCATGAGTTGGGGTTCGTGGGGGAATTCGGGCTAGGCTCGCTTCCAATCTTGCCGAGTTGTGGTTGCGGAATGCGGATGAAAAGGAAAGCAAAAATCTTCTTTCGAAATCCAAAATGACTGGTGGGGGCAAGCTCTTCATAAAGATTGACCAGCCCGTCTTGGATGCTATAAACTTGAAATAAAGAAGAACGGATCACCCCTCGTTCGGGAGAACTATCTTGGCGCGAAAAGGTTTTCGCCTCCGCTTGCGAAGAAAATGGCTGTACCTGATTCTCATCGGACTCCTCGGCCTGGTCCTTTTTCTGGTTTTTGGCCTTCCCCGTTTGCTCGGTCCCAGCCTCTCGAAATCCCAGCAGGAGTGGCGGGAATTCACCAAGGATGATCCCCAAGGCTACCCTCTGGAAGTGGTCAGCCACGGGTTCCGGATGACCCGGGCCTATCGAAGGGAAGCCCCCCCGGCTTCCGCGGGTCAGTCGCGGAGCATCAATGTGCTGGAATGGGAATGGAAGATCGTGGTGAAGAACAAATCCTGGCGCGACCTGGAAGTCTACACCCATTATGCCCTGGTGGACAAAGAACGGCTGATGGTGGACCTGGATTCCACGATCCTGCAGAAACCGGCGCCCTCCGGAGAGACCGTCGAGATCACCCATCAGACCGAAATGTTCTACGAAGACCTACCCCGGGTCGCCACCGGGGTGTGGGAGATTTCCTGGGAGGAGGGCAAGGCCGTCCGGCATAGCAGGAGGAAAGGGTTTTAGTCGCCCAGTCGGGTAGGCGCGTGGTTGAGTGGCTGGTTGCTCGTTGCTGGTTCCTGGATGCTGGGGTCCTGAAGTTTTGAGATTTGGACTTTAAAGGAGCCGTTATGGAGATGGGGTCTAAGAAAGAAATTGAAAGAATCGAGCCGCGAGAAGAATTGTACCGGTGCCCCTCCTGTGATTACTCCGACGGTTTTCATGTTTCCTTCAAAATGGACAAGACGGATCGGAAGGCCGAGGTCTACCTGATCTGCCCCAACTGCCACAGCCGGTTCCGGGTGGGCTGGAAGATTTCTTTTTCCCCGTGATCCCTGTTTCCCAGTAGGGGCGATCACGCGGAGCGCGTGACAGTCGCCCTGAACCCCGCCCTTGGCCGAGGATGACCCCCGTGATTTTGGAGAAAAGGATGGACCGGATCGAATTCCAGCTGAATGGGCGAAGCCGTCAATCTGGAGGTGGAGGGAGACCGAAAACTCCTCTGGGTTCTGCGCTCGGATTTAAACCTCCCGGGGACAAAATACGCCTGCGGGCAGGGCCTCTGCGGGGCGTGCACGGTTCTTATCGATGACCAGGCCCAGCGATCCTGCCAGGTCCCTGTTCGCGAGGTCGCCGGGAAAAGGGTCGTGACCATCGAAGGCCTGGCCCGGGGAGAAGCACTTCACCCCCTGCAGAAGGCCTTCCTCGAGCACAACGCCTTCCAGTGCGGTTTTTGCACTCCGGGAATGATCCTGAACGCCTGCAGCCTGTTGCAGAAGAACCCCCGACCTTCTGAGTCCGAGATCCTCCAGGCCATGGAAGATAACCTCTGCCGCTGCGGGGCCCATCCACGGATCGTCCAGGCCATCCAAACGGCCGCCCGGGAGATGAGGGAGAAAAAGGGATGAATTCCCTGGACCGGCGCCAGTTCTTGAAGGGAATGGGTGGAGGCCTGATCGTTTTCTTCTCCGCCGTCCCTCCGGCCGAAGCCCAATCCCGAAGGGGTCCCTTAAGGGCCTCCCTGCCTTCCTCCGATTTTAACGCCTACCTCCAGATCAGGGAAGACGGCCGGATCAGCTGCTTCACCGGGAAAGTTGAACTGGGCCAGGGGATCATCACTTCCCTGGCCCAGATGCTGGCCGAGGAGATGGACATTCCCCTGGATTCCGTCGAAATGGTCATGGGGGACACCGACCTTTGCCCCTACGATGCGGGGACCTACGGATCCCGGAGTACCAAATATTTCGGACCTCTCCTGCGGGAGGCCGCGGCCCAGGCCAGGTCAATTCTGCTGGAGATGGCGGCCGCCCGTCTGGGGATTCCGCGGGAACGGTTGACGATCACCGAGGGGGTTATCCAGGATCCAAAACAACCGGAGAAGAAAGTCGCCTATGCCGATTTGGTCAAAGGTACCCGGATCGAAAAAAGGGTGGAGGTCAAGGCCGGACCCAAACCGTATTCGGCTTTCAAGGTCTCCGGCAAGCCTGCCGGACGAACGGACGGCCTTCCCAAGGTGACCGGGCGGGCCCAGTTCTCCGGGGACATTCGGCTGCCCGACATGCTCTACGCCCGCATCCTGCGCCCCCCGGCCCACGGGGCCACCCTCAAGAAAATCGACACCTCGGCAGCGGAAAAGATAAAGGGGCTCAAGGTCATCCGGGACGGAGATTTCCTTGCCGTCCTCCACCCTATTCCGGACCTGGCGGAGACAGGCCTGGCCCTCATCAAAGCCCAGTTCACCGTTCCTCCCGCCCGGGTGGATGAGAAGACCCTGTTTCCCCATCTGCTGAAGGTCGCCCCGGAGGGCAGCGTAATCTCCCAGGAAGGTTCCCTGGAAAAGGGAGAAAAAAACTCTTCCGGAAAATTCGAAGAGAGCTATTTTCAGCATTATGTGGCCCACGCGCCCATGGAGACTCATACCGCCCTGGCCCGGGTGGAAGGGAAAAGAGCCACGGTCTGGGCTTCCACGCAGACGCCTTTCGGCGTCAAGGAGGCCGTAGCCGGGGCTCTTTCCATCCCCTCCCGGGATGTGCGCGTGATCACCCCTTTTGTGGGGGGCGGCTTCGGGGGGAAGACCTGGAACCAGCAGGCCGTCGAGGCGGCCACCCTGTCTCAACGCACCGGGAAACCGGTGCAGGTCGCCTGGACGCGG
Source organism: uncultured delta proteobacterium (assembly GCA_963802665.1). GTDB lineage: Bacteria > Desulfobacterota > SM23-61 > SM23-61 > SM23-61 > SM23-61. The sequence continues at coordinate 120,570 of CAWDJO010000009.1, forward strand.
GAGGAAGAGTTTTTCTACGATTCTTTCCAGCCCGCCGCCGTGGTGAAGATCCGGTCCGGTCTCGATTCCCGGGGGCGGATTACCTTCTGGGATTACCGGGTTTATTTTGCCGGCGACCGGGGCGCGGTTACATTTTATGATATCCCCTCTCACCGGACTGCGGTTCACGGCAGCTGGTGGGGAGGCTCCGGGGTTCATCCCTTTCACACCGGTGCGTGGCGGGGCCCGGGAACCAACACCAATACCTTTGCCCGGGAATCCCACATGGATGTAATGGCCGGCGCGGCGAAGGCCGATCCCTTCGCTTTCCGCTCCGCCCATCTGAAAAATCAACGGATGAAGAAAGTCTTGGAGCAGGCGGCGAAGACTTTCGGGTGGGGTGACTTCCGGCGGAAGCCGGGCCGGGGAAGGGGAATCGCCTGCGTCGATTACCTGGGAACGTATGTGGCCGCGGCAGCCGAGGTGGAAGTCGATCCGAAGAAGGGAGACGTGCAGGTCCGCAGGATCGTCTGCGCGCAGGACATGGGCCAGGTGATCAATCCCGAAGGGGCCCGGATGCAGATGGAGGGGTGCCTGATGATGGGGCTGGGGTACGCCCTGTCGGAGGAGATCCATTTTCGGGGAGGCGAAATCCAGGACAAAAATTTCGACACCTACCGGATTCCCCGCTTCTCCTGGATGCCCAGAATCGAAACCGTGCTGGTCGAGAACCGGGAGCTGCCGCCCCAGGGAGGGGGAGAACCGGCCATCACCTGCGTGGGCGCGGTCCTCGCCAACGCGGTTTACGACGCGATCCGGGTTCGGCTGTTTGAACTGCCCATGAGTCCCGAGCGGATCCGGAAAGCCATCGCCGAGCCCCCCGGAAAAAAGTGAAGACCTAATGGGACGCAGATGAACGCAGCGCGGCTACGCCGCAACCAAAAAATTCTTATTGGACACAGATGAACACAGATAAACACAGATTTTTTATTGGCAAAAGACTGAAAGACAAAAGACCTAATGGGACACGGATGAACACGGATACACACGGATTAAAGGATTAAACCAAGCATGAATGGCTGGGGAAGCTGATTGGAACTTTGAGTGCTGCAAAACCAGCCCTATTTGTGCAATTTATACTTCCGTGTTCTCTGAGTAATCTGCGTAATCTGCGTAATCTGCGGATAAACAGTTTGAGATTTTTTTAATTTTTCCAGCAATCAAAAAGGAAACAAACCCCCATGGAAAGTTTCATCGCCCGCCAGCCGATCTTTGACGCCCAGAGAAATGTTTACGGGTATGAGCTCCTTTTCCGTTCAGGGTTGGAAAACGTATTCCGCCATTCGGACCCGAATCAGGCCACCTCCAAGGTGATGGTGGACAGCTTTTTCCTTTTCAACATGAACGACCTCACCGGCGGTAAGAGAGCCTTCATCAATGTTCCCCGGGATATTCTCCTGAAGGAGTACATGTTTTTCCTCCCCAAGGAACAGGTTGTGGTGGAACTGCTGGAAACGGTGGAGCCCGACCCGGAAGTCCTCCAGGCCTGTCAAAAGCTGAAAAACGCCGGCTACCTGATCGCCATGGACGACTTCGTGTATGAACCGCGCTATGAGCCCCTGCTGGAGTTCACCGATTTTGTGAAGGTGGATTTTCTGTCCACGCCGGAGGAGGCGCGGAAGTCTATTAGGCAGAAGATTTCTGCCCTGAAAGTCCAACTGGTGGCCGAAAAAGTGGAGACCCCCCAGATGTTCCAGCAGGGGATTGAGAGCGGATATTCCTTCTTCCAGGGCTATTTCTTCAGCAAACCCGCCATCCTGGTGGCCAAGGATATTCCCACCTTCAAGGCCCATTATTTCCAGCTCCTGAAGGAAATCCACCGGGCGGGGACCGACCTGAACAAACTCGACCAAATCATCCGCCAGGATGTCGCCCTCACCTACAAACTTCTCCGTTACATCAATTCCGCCTTTTTTGGGCTCCCCCACAAGATCAAATCGGTGAGACAGGCGTTGGTCCTCCTGGGAGAAAAGACGATCAAAAACTGGATCTCTTTCGTGGCCCTGGCCAGCATGGCGGTGGACAAGCCGGAGGAGCTTCTGGTCCTGACCGTTGTCCGGGCCAGGTTCTGCGAGACGATGGCTCCTTATTTCGACCTTGCCGACCGGAAAGACGATTCTTTCCTCATGGGCCTTTTCTCCCTGATCGATGCCTTCCTGGACCGGCCTCTCTCCCAGATTCTGGCGGAGATTCCCATCGACGACCCCATCAAGCTGGCCCTCTTGGGAGAGCCCAGCCGGCTGGGAGAAATTTATAAATACACCCTCTCCTACGAAAAGGCCGCCTGGGGGGATCTGCAAAAACCCATTATCACCCCGGATGAGGATACAACCCCCCTTTCTCTTTATATGGAGGCTTTGAAGTGGGGACAGGCTTTTTATACGGAAACCAAAGGCGGCCCCTGACACCCCACTCTCTCCCGCCAAGGACAATACTCTCCCTTGGCGGGCTAAGCATGTTCCATATCTTTTGCTGGACACCGTGGGTACGGGAGGTCAAAGGGTTGATGAACCCAAAAACTCGAATATCGAAGCACGAATATCTAAACAAATCCGAATCTCGAATGACCAAAATTCCAAACGGAAGGGGCTTAAGAGAAGGTTTTCGATCATTGGAAAATTCGGATTTAGGGATTGTTTCGGATTTCGGGTTTCGAATTTCGAATTTAATCCTAGGATTACCCAAACAGAATAAGACCTCCTGATTCCAGCAGACCAGTTATGGGTAAAGATCAGCTTGGTGGGAGGGAATGAAGGGGAGGCGGAAGATGATTGATGGAGATCTAAAGGGCATGAAAAAAGATCAATCCGGCGTACCGGTCATCACCCGTTCCTTCGCTTCGCGGGAGATCTCCCCCGGAGACACATGGAAAGTCTATATCCACGCCGCCGACCCTGAAGGGGACATGAAAACCATCATTTGCGCGGTCAGCCAGGCCGGCCGGGGTTCCTATCCGGTCAGTTACCTAAAAGTTCCGGAAGGCCAGGGTGGGGAGCTTTCCGGTTTTATCTATTTAAATACCGGCGCAGGACAAAGTTTACCCTTCATCCATCTCACCCTGCAGGTGGAGATTCAGGACCGGGCGGGAAACCTGAGCCGGCCCGCCTTTTTTGTCCTGGCCTTCAATCCCCGGGCCGAGCAGGAGACCCCTCCCCCCGGCCTCTTTCAGGATAAAGAAATCGGCCCCATCATGGTTTTTCTCGACCTCCAGACAGGGGGTCCCTGAACCCGGATTTTCCGAATCGCTTCCTTTTGCGCTGCAATTTCAAAGCCTGATCGGGGATCAGGCCCTACAAAATTATCACCAAACAAAATACGTTTGTATTAATAACTCCTGAAGTTCGTTACCCCCCCTTTCGGAGATTGTCCCGTAACGATAAAGGACGCCGTCATTCCCGCGCAAGCGGGAATCCAATGAGCCGTCATTCCTGCGAAAGCAGGAATCCAGGATTGCAATTTTTAACGCCAAGACCCTATCCCCCATCGTCCCGCCGATTTAGCCCCCCAGAAACTTGACATTATTGAAGAAAAAATGATAACCTTTGCTCACTCGCCCCAGAGGAGGAAAGCCTATGCCAAAGGCCAACTCCAGAATACCCGCCTCAAATCAGGTTTTCCCAAACCTAAACCCAAACCATGCCTTGGTGGAAACCCCAAAACCGAAACTTTTACACCGGCTCCGTGAAGGCCTGCGCTCTCACCCTTACAGCCTGCGGCTACGACATGCCTCCTTGTTCAAGGGCGTAACGAGGGGGGAGAGAGCGTATCATCGTCAGAATCCTATTGAATTGTTAAAGAGCAATCTCCCTGGAGAAAAGGAAGCATTCGATAGAACAGAGTCGCTCGATTGAATCCCCATAACTACGGGGCCGTAGCTTGATTCAACTCGATTGTATCCGGAATTTCGCTTCGTTCCACTCCGGATACAATCTTAATTGTTATGCAAAAAAAATACACCCGCAAAAGAGCAAAGGATACAAGGGAGACGCAAAGAGGGTTAGCAAAGATGGCAAGGGGTTAGCCTTTGACCGGGACTAAAATATACGGCCGAGATTCTTTTAAGGAAATACCGCTGGATGTGCAACGGATCCTCCAATCGCTCAAGGATTATGGGTTCGGTCACGGCAGCGAGGAGTTCCGTCACGCAACCGATCATCGTCGAAATTGCACGCCTCATGAAGCAGGCCCCTTGTTCTCCGTTCACCATTATCATAGAAGAGGAGTTGCTTGATCCTTCGCATTATTGGGATAAGCGATATGTGAAAATTACAACAGAGCAGATCGTGTCGGAGCTTGACGAAATCGTCCTGCGCCATTTTGAGCGCGAGATCAACGCCCGGATGGCGGAATTCCTGGAGCATGACCGCGATGCGGAAAACCGATACTTTCGAAAGCTTTTAAAGGAATACTATCCGCAGGCCAAAAGGATTCTCCGAGATCAGTATAGAGAGATCTATCCGCGTGCATGGAAAAAGAAGTTCACCATGGAGAAAATCTCGAAGCCCCGAAAAAAGAGGCACCAAGAGCGTATTTATGCCATTCCCGAGCCCCTGAATTACTGGGACAGCCGTAATTCATACCAGCAATACTTTGCAGTTCCGGAGCATAAGGTATTGTGGCAAGGAGGGGGAGGAAGCTCCGGCCAGCGAGAGACGCAGAGTAGATTTGGATTCGCTTTTGGGCTATTCAACCAGACACAATCGATTCCCAGCCACATTTTCGTATATGATAAGGAAAACGTTCTACGCTATGTCGACACCCTTGAAAAATTGTGCCTGGCTCCCTCTGACATGGGCAGCAATTACCAATTGAATCATGAAGAGATGCGACAGTTATTGCGTGACACATTGCGGGTGGAACGTGGCAGTATTCTCGAACCCATTCGCGCCATTGAAGTAAGGCCTTTTTTTGAAAATGGAAACATGGTTTCTTTGTAATTTTAGGGGGTACCGTTTTCCCTATTCTCTATCCCAGCTCGTATGTTTAAGGATGCGGGACGCAGTTAAAATGTTGAATTCAGCTGTATTCCGGGTCGCAGCGGGGCGTGAAAAGGGTCAATCCATGAAAAGAGGAATTATTCCTTCTTAGAGCTGGATATTCCTAAATTCATGGACTGACCCCTTTTCACGAGGAGTGTCCGAGAAAAGACGCAGCTAACCATCGTCAGAAGGTATGAATCATGCTGTTCATGGTGATCGAGCATTTCCGTCCTGGAAAGGCCGTCGAAGTCTACCGTCGCTTCCGCGACCGAGGACGGATGGCACCGGAGGGCGTGCGGTACATCTCGAGCTGGGTCGACCTGGGCTTTCGGCGGTGCTTTCAGGTAATGGAAGCCGAGAACGAAACGTTGCTGAAAGAATGGACCGCCAACTGGGATGATCTAGTGGAGTTCGAGATCGTGCCGGTGCGGACATCTGAGCAAGCCGTAGAAGCGATTACGCCAGAACTATGATTTTTCGACTCGGAACAGGCGACCCAACAAGTGGGAAATCAGGGTCTTAGCACCGATAATTCCGAAACTGGAGGCTCCCACTTATGGCAGAAACAACGGAATTAACGGAGCTACGTCCCACCGCCTGGCTGCATTGCAAAGCAGGGTATTAAGGAATTCCTCAGACAGCACATAACAAGGCACTCAAGTGGGACGCGGCAAAAGGCGCCGCGCCCCTTAGCTTTCGTGTTATATGCAACAAATACGAGGTATGAATTGTCTGATCCATCAATAATTGTTCCCATCTGGCTTACTGAGTGGATGGAAGTACACAAGATTACCCTATGGGGTGCGGCAGATCTTCGGGATTTTTCCACACCCCAGGATGAAACAGGACAAAGATTTCCTTTCGCTCTTTCATGGGCTATTCCAATGAACCCCCAAATAATGGTCAGTATCCAGAACGGGCCTAACCAAGCATACGCTGATGAGTATGCCAGAGTGAACAATCATATCAATGAATTATCAGAAGCATTAGCCGCCGAAATCAAAGTCAGAGGTTTTCGATCCAAACCGCTGGCGGCCTCGGATCGTACCGATACGGTTAATATCAAAGGGGACTTTCCCCACAAAACTGCAGCAACAAGAGCAGGGTTGGGCTGGGTAGGTCGTCATTGTCAACTTATCACGCGCCCGTTCGGATCATGGATTCGATTGGGAACCGTTTTCACCGACATTGAACTTCCATGTGGGCCACCAATAGAGAGAAATTTCTGCGGTCGTTGTACGCGCTGCGTAGAAGCCTGCCCTGCAAAAGCATTGAAAGGCAACGCATGGTATCCAAGATTGCCACGTGAAGAGATATTGGATGTACGGGCATGTGATCAATGGAAAAAGGAACACTACTTTCAGTATCACAAGGGGCATAACTGCGGAATTTGTTCAGCAGTCTGTCCCTATGGATTAAAAGTGCTGAAAAAGAAGTCTGATAAAACAGATGCGGATGCGGGACGTAGTTAAATTGTTGAATCCAGCCAAATTCCGTGAAGGCCTGCGGGACGGGCAAAAGGGGCCAGTCCATGAATTTGGGAAAATCCGGTGTCAGGAAGAAAGAATTATTTTTCTCACGCACTGACCCCATACCCTCCTCGCCCTTAAAAAGCATTTTTCTCTATGCTCTCTGCTCTATGCTCGCTGCTTCAGAAATCGGGGGACACATCACTAATTTGCCATGGGACGAACTTCTCTTGACACAATGTATAAAGAAGGCAAGGAAGCATTACTTCCTGTACTCTTGTTTTTAGCGTCATCGCCGAGAATTCACCGTTTCGAAACGCAAATCTTCAATTTAAGCTTGAAACCCCAGGGTATTTCTAAAAGCAATTTTTGGCCTATCAGCAGACATGGGTGACACTTGCATTAGCAAAGATCCAGTCATAAAAGGATCTAAAATGACCTGGAAGGCCGCTTTATCAATAGGGATAGGGGAGGTCTTTATTCGGGAGCTGAATAGAGGAGATCCTTCATGGCTTCGCCTCCTAAGCCCATTTTCGGCTGAATCGCTCTTTTTTTCTTTATCCAAAACGAAAGGAAGGTTCTAGAAAGCCTTCTTTCCCCAATAAAAATGCATATTCTGGCTTTCCATACCATCACCCAAAAGTGTCACCCATGTCTGCTTACAACATACTAAAAGCAATTTTCCCCTTGACTGTCGGCGAACAGGAGAGTATTTCTTGATCAATTATTCCTATCTTTTCCCGTGGCCACGACGTTGTGCAAGAAAGGGGACAGTTAAGTGTCACTGATTTCCAAGATCTTTCCAGCAGTGGAGACAGCCGTCCAACTGGAGCCCGAAGAACTGGCCGTACCCCTTCTTGAGTGCCTGTGTCAGATGGAGGAAGGAAGGCAAAACGAAACGCCTCATCTTCGCAACTTCATGCTCCCCGGGAATCTGATGGAGTACGCGGGAACTCACTACAACGACTTCATTGAGGTCGCGACGGAAGCATGGATGTGGCTGTTACACGAGGGGCTGATAGCCCCGCATCCAAGAAATGCCGGTGACTGGGTATTCGTCACTCGCCGGGGTAGGAAGTTTCGGGGACTCTGCGACCCTGAAAAGTTCAAGGCGGCCAAAATGCTGCCGCATGACACCCTTGACCCGAAACTGGCGGCGAAGGTGCGGCCGCCATTCCTCCGAGCGGATTACGATTCCGCTATTTTCGAAGCGTTCAAAGAGGTGGAGATTCGCGTTCGGAATCTCTCGGGCCTGACCAAGGACGATATCGGTGTTCCCCTCATGCGGAAAGCGTTCAAGCCGGGCGAGGGTCCACTCATTGACCAGGAACAGACGGGAGGAGAGCAGCAAGGTATTATGGATCTGTTTGCCGGGGCAATTGGTTCCTTCAAGAATCCAAGTAGTCATCGGGACGTGGATCTGGCTGACCCCGTTGAGACCGTCGAACTGATCGGCTTTGCCGATCTACTCCTCCGCATCGCGGACCGCAGAAACCCCAAACAGAGAACGCAGGATGAGAAAGCAGCACAACCAGAGGGTCCAGGTTACGGCTCGCAAGCTCGCCGAACCTGACCCTCATCGTTCGGTGTAACAGGAATGAAGTTGCCAAAGGTCGTAGCCCATGGCGCATGACAGCAAATCCAAAGCATCCCCGTACAAGGGGACATTGACAGCCGAGTCTGCGTCGATTGGAATCGGCACCGCGAAGGCGAACGCGAAGAGGCTCCTGGACGATGCAGAAGCTCTTATCGCGAAGCAACGCTACCCATCAGCATGTGCCTTGGCTTGTCTATCTATTGAAGAGATCTCGAAACCTGCAATAATCCGCAAGATCCTTTTGGCAAACTCTCCAGAACAAGTAACCATAGGGTGGAAGCTCTTCTCGTCACACCACGACAAGGCCGCGCCATGGATCGTCCCGCACATCATCCACAGCAACCCGGAGACATATGAGCAATTCGTGGATGCCTTTATGCACCAGTGCGACCCAGTTCTGTTGGACTCGCTCAAGCAGCTTTCCATCTACTGCGGATGCTACGGTAACTGCCACTGGGCTGATCCCCGTAAGGTAATCGAGAAGGATCAGACAGACGTGGTCTTGAACTCGGCGCGCATTCTTATCCTCTCGGGACAAGCGTCCCCGGTGGATTCGCCGGGCGGGCTTCGGCTGTGGCAAAGGCATATGCAGGGTTGCTTCTCGGTTGACTACGTCACAGCCAACAACAAGATTGTGGAGTTCTTCGACAGAGCGGCAGACACTGACCTTCTACCAAAGCGGAAGATACCTCTGGAAGTGGCCTTTGATTTCATGACTACGGCACTCGTTCTTAGCGACGGGGAAGCCGCAGAGCAAATGCGCGCACTTGGTATCCCAGACCCATAGAGAACACCGAACAACCGGCTGCATGAGACGGGGCATAAATCGCGCCGCCCCTGAGCCGGAGCGTTAAGGAGTTCAATCCGTTATTTTCAACTTTATACCACAGCTCTCCGTATTGACTTGTAGGTGACATTTGCGAGGAACTTACCAAAATTCAGCGTCTGTCCCCGGTTGAGGCATTTGATTCCTCTCGGTTTTCTTTTTTGGATTTCTGATTTTCCTGCTTCCCTAAAATGCCCTTGCTTCACCAGTGTACGCCTGGAAAATTCGCTTTTACCGCCTGAATTCAATAGGCGGGTACCAGGGGATTCCTTTGGAGATTACCGGGTAGGACGTTTGAGGCCGTGAATTATCAATTGAACTTCTCGGTCTTGGTGGCGTGAATCAAGGAAATCTTGATCCGAGGACCTTCCTCTCGGAGAGATTTTGGGTCGCTTCCATGCAATCTTCCTTCCTGAACTTTTGTTTTTGGGATTTTCCCCGAGAATGCAATATTTTAAATGCAAATCTTCGATTTGGGCCTGAAAAATGAGGCCATTTTCAATGGCAATTTTCTATTTGACTGCAAGGTTCGAAAGGAGTATTTAAGGCTAGTCATTATTTCGTCCGTAGCTGAACAGATCCTTCAAAATAACCCCTAAGCTTCTGGAGGACGTCACGCGAAGGAAATTCCGGAACGTGCCTACAAGAAAGTAAAGGGCAGGGTAAGAAAAAGATGAAGCGAGCGTGTGTATTAATTATAATTGCAGAGTTGCTAGTGTTGAGCGCGGCAAGCATTATCTTTTCTTTTCCCTGTGATCCGATGAGATTCACCGCTATCATTCAGCCAATACAAGTATGTGACGATTCTGGTGATAATTGCAGTGCCATTGAATTTAATGAAGAAGCTCTCCAAAGCATTTGGCAGCAGGCAGATTTGAAACTCGATATCCTACCAACCAGGAGATTCAACAGTTCTATTTACCAGACTTTAGATAGTATTGAGGAGGGAAACGTTCTTCTCGGATATCGACCCGGCTTAATTGCTCTTGGTCCTGTCGGGGGCATCGATGAATCGGCGCATCCGATTATACTGAATGTCTGCTTTGCAAAATCGTCCTTTTCGCCTCCTGGCGAAATCGCTCTTGCATTTGAGGATGGGAATGGGGCTTGGGTAATAAGCGGATTGGGAGTCGAGATTCAGACGGTTGCCCTTGCTCATTCTTTGGGTCATAATTTTGGACTCAAGCATTCGGAAGATAGGGGTAACCTTATGAATGAAATTTTTTCCAAAACAAACACTTCTCTTTATGATTGGCAAGTGGCCATCGTACAAATAAGCCGATTTGTGAAGCCAATATCCAAACCACTACCGAAATAGAGCGTCAGTTTCTCGCGCGGAACTCTCTTCCGCTGGCATCTTGTATCCTCTTGGTGCACCTATATATTGTGGCTAAGGCATCTGACCAAAAAGTACATGGGTCTGCTATATCTCTTTGTTTTCAGAACATCGGAAAAGTCTCGATATAGACATCATTCATTGAGTCGGACTCCGTCATTTCTTTCGATAATCTTCAACCTGCTAAGCAACCCACTGATGAACTGTTGTAGGTGTAATCCGGGGGGCGAGGCAGAGACTTGATTTGATGATGTCCGCAAAGTCCAATATAGGTCAGGGCAAATTAAGTGATATGTCCCCGGAATTCCGATTTCAGCCGTAGGAGGTCAATATGGACGAACTACATCATTCTATGCTTAAAGCAGGTCGTGCAGCGGTTCTGCTTCTTGCCGGCTTATTGCTGTCATCTTGCGCCACAGTACCAACAGCTCCGCCAGGGGCTCGTTCGGAACTTGCGCCCACCGGCAAGCTGCGCGCAGCGATCAACTTCGGCAACCCGGTCCTCGCGCAGAAGGACCCGGCGACCGGCGAGCCGCGCGGGGTGTCGGTGGACCTGGCGCGTGAGTTGGGTCGGCGCCTGGGGGTTCCCGTCGAGCTTGTCACCTTCGACGCCGCCGGCAAGGTGTTCGCCGCGCTCCAGAAGGGCGCGTGGGACATTGCCTTTCTCGCGATCGATCCGGCGCGGGCCGCCGAAATCGCCTTCACGGCGCCGTACGTCGTGATCGAGGCAACCTATGTCGTGCCTGCGGATTCGCCGCTGCGCACGATCGAGGACGTCGATCGCGACGGGGTGCGCGTCGCTGTGGGCAACAAGAGCGCTTACGATCTGTACCTGACTCGCACGCTGAAGCGCGCGCAACTGGTCCGCGTGCCGACCTCGCCCGCGGCGATCGACGTCTTCCTGAAGGATAAGCTCGAAGCCGCGGCCGGGGTGAAGCAGCCGCTCCTCCAGTTCGCGAAGACCAATCCCAACGTGCGGGTGATGGACGGCCGCTTCATGGTCATCGAGCAGGCGATGGGCACGCCCAAGGGCCGGGAGGCCGGCGCGCGCTACCTTCGCGAGTTCATCGAGGAGATGAAGGCCTCGGGCTTCGTCGCCAGAGGACTTGAGAGGAGCGGCCAGGGCGACGCGACGGTTGCGCCCAAGGCACCAGTTAAATAAAACTCCCAAGCGCGGGGGGAAATCGAGGGACACATCAGTGATTTCCTGGTGTTTCTTGCTCTTGCGGTCTTGCGTTGTTGCGGGGTCGCCCTAGCATCTTGCATCTCTTGCGCTCCTGCGGGTCGGACCAGTTCTTGGGCTTGCCGGGTCGGCCCAGGGCAAATGATTGATTTTTTAAGCGAATAGGCCCAAAAGGGTGGCTGTTTTAGGTCTTAAAGCCCCACTTTCGAACCTGGATTGATCATTCTAGGGTGATAAATTGCCGAGAACTAACCGTGACTATCTTCCCGGGTAGAGTTGGCCGGGTCCGACCCGGGAAACATGACCATCTCAATCGTTGGCTGCCAATGGCATCGGCGCTCTTCCCCGACGCCTTCATCCATGGTATTATTGAAAGGCAAGGAGGAATAAGACATGCGGAAAATCTCCAAAGTTAAGGTATTGCAGGGTTATCGCCTGGAATTGGCCTTTGACGATGGAGTGTCTGGAGTGGTGGACCTTTCCGACTTGGTTGGTAAAGGCGTTTTCGCCTTGTGGCGCGACCGTCATGCTTTTGAGCAGGTTCGGATCGGTTCATTCGGCGAGCTTGTCTGGGGTGATCAAATCGATCTCTGCCCGGACTCCTTGTACTTGAAAGCAACGGGCAAGAAACCGGAAGAGGTTTTCCCCGCCTTGCGCCGCGAGGCCGCCCGTGCCTGAGATCTGCCGCTTCTTCGGAATCGTCATCAAGATGTTCTTTGACGATCACAACCCGCCGCATTTCCATGCTGAGTACAGTGGCGACGTTGCGCTGATCGACATTGGGAATCTGTCTGTTTTCTCTGGTCGCTTACCGCCTAGGGTGATGGGACTGGTAATCGAGTGGGCGACAATCCATCAGCAAGAACTCTTCGCTGATTGGGAGAGGGCACGGGCTCAGCAGGAGCTGCAGAAAATCGCTCCACTCGAATAGGTTTTGCTTCCCGGGTCGGATCAGACCGACTAATCGATATTTCAAGCGAATAGGCCCAAAAGGGGGGGCCGTTTTTGCTCTTAAAATGCGGTGTCAGGCAACGGTAATAAGGTATTGAAAAGAAGCGTTGACGTCTCAACTGCAATGTTTCGCGGCAAATGCTATTATTCCAATGCTTGATTGAAAAGGTTTAAAGATGCAATCTTCAAAAGAGAAACTGGATGCCAGAGTCTCCCAGAGTGAAATAGGCCAGGTGTATGATGGACTCGCCGGCATTTATAATCTATGGGGAAGATTAACCGAAACCCGCGCCCGCAATCGGGCTCTGGAGCTCGCTGAAATTCAGGATGGACAACATATCTTGGAGGTAGCAGTAGGAACCGGCTTGGCCTTTTATGAAATCGTTCGACGCAACCCACACGGGCACAACCTCGGTATTGACCTGTCAAAAGGAATGCTGGAAAAAGCCGGACAACGACTCAGAATGCTAGGTCAAACGAATTATTCTCTACAGGTCGGAACAGCCTTTGATCTTCAACTTGAAGACGAATCTGTTGATATGCTTATGAATAACTACATGTTTGACCTGATCGCCTTCGAAGATATGGGACGAGTGCTGGGGGAGTTTAGACGGGTGTTGAGAAAGGGCGGAAAGCTGATTCTGGTCAATATGACCGAAGGCGAACGCTGGGGAAGCCAAATCTATGATTGGATATACAACCTATCACCCAAACTGATGGGTGGCTGTCGTGGGGTAAAGTTGTCAGGTAGGCTACAACAACATGGTTTCAATGTCGACGTGCGAGAGTACCATCAACAGTTACTGTTTCCATCTGAAGTAATACGAGCTTACAAGCCTTCAGAAACTTCTATTAAGCGGACCTTAATTCCGTTGCCGTAAGGAAGCTGATCTTGTAAAGCAAGCCGGAGAGAGGGTATAAATTGGAACAGGAGGTATTCTCATGAAGGTGGAAGCGGATTGGTACACCAAGTTTATCCTGACAGCGATTGCGATCGGTCTTTTGCTCAATGCTGCCGGCACATTTTTCTCTCGCCTTGGGACGCCGGTGCCTGCCTTTGCCGGCCCTGGGGCACAGGAGATGCGGATTAGTGATTTCCGCTCCACCTGGCCGTTAAAGGTGGAGATCACCAATTGGCCCCAAAAAAATCCCAATCATTAAGAAACCAGCGCTTTTTGAATATTTCCGGTGTCAGGGTTTGATTTGGGATAACTCCGGGGACATCTTACTTAATTCTTTTTGATATATTTGTGGGAATGGGGCAGAAATATAGTCTGGTGTCTGTCAGGCAACCAATAAAGTATTGCCTTTATTTTTTCCCCGCAATTTCTTTTGCCAGCTCTCCCATACGCTGGAGTAATTCATCTTCTCGGCCGATATCGCATTTCAAGGAGCCAAACCCCAGGTCGCTTTGTGTTTCCACATCAAGCCGCTTGGCCTGAAGGACCGAAATCTTTCCTAAGGTTCCATACCGGCCAAGAACAATCTGCTGGGCGGCCAGTCCTTTCCCTGCTTTAACAGCCTCTTTTTCATCCACTAAGCCCGTCTTCTGAAGGGCCATCTCTTCCAGAACGCTGACAATATTCTCCCGATTGACCAGATGAAAAAGCTTCAGTTTAAAGAGCTCATGCCGCAATGCCTCCGTAAGAATCAGGGCCACGACCTTATTCGCTTCCATTGCCTCCAGATCATAAACCGCCAACTTTTTCCCGCCTTCTGGTTGGAGTTCTGCCTGGGGTGCCTTTCCCAACCCCGCCTCCCGGGCAATCGCTGGAGAAGGAATGCCTTCTTTAGGAGGTATTGTTTCTGGTGAGGCAACTGGTTTCGGAATAGGGACTTTTTCCACAGGAGTCTGCAAGGGCGAAGGAGACGACTTGCCATCTGGCAGGGAAGGCGAGGGCGTGGGTTTCGGGGGCTCCATCGGCAGCGTGAGGGCCGGGGCAGATTTATCTTTGGGAGCGGGGATCTGCTGCGCCGTGATCTCGGGTGCCGCCAGACGGCCTTTGCGGATTGCTGTGGCCAGCAAATCGTTCTTGGCCTCACTGAATATTGTTTGGTAGGAAAGCTTGACAATAGGTTGATAGTCCTCTGCACGACCTCGAGTTACCGCCGTTGAATATTTATATTTTCTCCCCGTTTCCACGTTGATTAAGACAGTAGCCCAATAATGCTGATTGCCGAGGATGCTTCGTTCCACAATCATTGCGTATTCGGCATGGAGGGCTCTGCCAACCTGCCTGGCTAAGTCCCAATCCTTTCGCGACCACTCCGGTGAATCGGGGTGTTTTCCAAGGACCCTATCGACCTCTTTTTCCTCGATCACTTCATAGATCCCTGTCTGCCAAAAATAATTTCCGATCCCTTGGATGTTTATTCTGGCATACTCTGCCTGGGGCATTGTCCAGCCATGGGGGTTATACCCTGAGACGGGCTGTATGAAGACCCGCAGTTTAGTAGTGGGCGGCGGGACGGGAATCGTATTCAAGTTCAAGCGCACTTCGGCACATGCAGTGGCAAATACCAGGGAAAGGAGGGTGACCAGAGTTAATAAACTCTTTGACCCATAATTGCCTTTGCCCATTGATTTCCTCCTTATATTAGTCAATTGCCAATAAACCTACAAAAGAAGATAGTGAGGATAGAGGGGTTGGTTCGAAGTCAACCTGTTGAAAAGTATGATTCCATGACGGTTTGGAGGAAGTGCTCTCATTCAGTCACTTTTTTGGCCTATTGGGTGAAAAGCTGACGAGGTTGAAGGGGTTCCATGGATTCTTTCTGAACGAAAAAACTTCACTTTTTCAATTTCAGTTTCAATTTCATGGAATTGAAGAACGTTTCGGGACAGTTTGAGCAACGGACTCCAATGGAACGCCCATCGAGCTGAATCTTCCCGATATAAATAATGCAAAAAGCGCTCCAAACAGCAGGGTGCGCTCGCCGCGCTTGGCGAGATGCCCGCAGAATAGGGGGTGCCTCAGCGGTTGCAGCGGACGGCGCGGCCACTGAACCGCATAGTGTCGTGACACCAAGATGATGAAAAATCTATTTGCCTACGGGACCCTGATGTGTCAGGAGATCATGCTCGCGGTGACCAGTTTCCTTTTCAGGGGCGTTCGCGGACTTTTGCGGGACTACCGCCGCGGAACCATCCGCGGTGAGGTTTATCCGGGAATCGTTCCAAGAAGGGGCAAGGTTGTAGAGTATGCTCCTGCTCTCTGCTCTCTGCTCCTGCTCTATGCTCTCTGCTCTATGCTCCATGCTCCTCTTAGTACGGCTTCTTCTCCGGATAATAATGCGGCCCGTCGTAGATCTCCAGAACTAGAGAATCTTCCAGGGCTACCGATGGGCCGTGGACGTTGTCCTTGGGGTTGATGTAGAGCATCCCCTCTTTCACCTCGATTCCGGGGTAGCTGAACTTTCCCTTCAGGACATACATGAACTGGTTGGAGGCGTGAAGGTGGGGCTCGGGAATTCCGGCACCCTTCTCGAACCGGCATAGGGCGATGGATGCGCCGGTTTGTTCATTCTTGTAAAGGTATTTGATCCTTATCCCCGGCAGGGCGATCTTTTCCCCTTCCACTTTTTCCGGATCGACCAGAATCTCTTTCTTTTCCATCTTCACCCTCCTTCTTAACGACCCGTTCCGCCATGCTTACCAGATCCCGATCATGTTCCACCAGAGGATACCGAAAACAAAGGTAGTAACGAAACTGATCAGCGCCATGATGGCGCCCTTCCTCCACCATGTCCCCTGATCGATGTAGCCCATTCCAAAAAGAACCGGGCTCAGGGCGCCCCCGTAGTGGGTCAGCATACCGCCATACCCCGCGGCAAAGGCGATAAGGAAAACGAGCGGCAAAAGCGGGACCTTGGCGACCAGGGCAATGGTGAACAAGACGGGAAGCATGCTCGCCACATAGGCGGCCATGGAAGCAAACAAATACCTGACGGCCAGGCTGAACAGGACCAAGGCGGCAATGACGACCAGAGGAGGGATCCCGGCAAAATTTACATTGGCGGCGATCAGCTTGGCCAACCATTCAAAAAACTTGGCCTTGGACAGGGCATCCGCCAAGCCGATGATTCCCCCATACCACATGAAAGTGCTCCAGGCGGATTTCGACGAAAGGAGATTGTCCCAGGTAACCACTCCGGTTAACAGGCATGCCGCGACAAAGCCGACGGCAACGGAGGTGGCGTCAATCTTAAAGAACGATCCCAACGCCCATCCTAATATAGCCAGCACGAACAATATGCCAAGGGTTTTTTCCCTTCTGGACATGGGGCCCAACTCGGCAAGGCCTTTTTTGAGCCATGGTTTCGTTGTCAATCTTCTTGATCTCCGGAGGATAAATCTTATAGACGAGCCAGGGAATGAGGAACAAGGTCACCAGACCCGGCACGATCGCCGCCTTGGCCCACAGGATCCAATCGACGTCGACCTTCAGGATGCTCTTGGCAAATGACAGGATCAGCACATTGGGCGCCATGGCCGTGAGGAAGGTGTACCCGGTGGTGAAGCTGATATAATACAGGGTCAGAGTCAGGTAGGCGCCAATCCGCCGCGCGGTCGCCCCAGGCTTGGAGTCGAGGGCGATGGCGATGTTTTGAAAGATCGGGTAAACGATGCCGCCCGTCCGGGCCGTGTTGGAGGGGGTCGCCGGGCTGATCGCTAAATCGGTCACCGCGGCCACATAACCCAGTCTGAGGGTCGTCCGCCCGAACTTGCCGATCAGGACATACGCCACCCGCCGCCCAAGGCCCGTGGAGGTAAATGCCGTGCCGATCATAAAAGCCGAAAATACCAGCCAGGCACTCGAGCTGGCATAGCCGCTCAATAAAGCGCCGATTTTTCCGAAACTCAGGCCCGAGATGGCAATCACCGCGAGCAGGATCACGGCTTCGTCGAAGGGCCGCAATACAAGTCCGAAGATGGCGGCGAGATACATGGCGAATAACTTCCATGCGTCAGGCGACAATCCGGCGGGAGCCGGAAGCATCAGAATGACCACGGCCACCAAAACACATATCCCCAATTTCCATACTTTGGAATCCATCTAGGCCACTCCTTTCATCGAATCGGATATAACGGAGCCCCGCTCTTTAGACGGGTCCGCTCTTTTTCCCCGTGAGTATACTGAGATGGCTTTTACCCGTCAAGGCAATTGGTGGCCTTGCCCGCCCCCAGTTTTTTAGGGAAGGACTCATGTCCAGGAAAAACCCGGAAGAAAGAGGGGCTAGCCCATGGGATTCAGGCTGGAGGAATTCGGATCATCATCCTGAGGCGGTTATTCTTTCATTGGGTCGGGCCTGTCCCGGGAAGATTCGCAAGGGGAGATGGTTTAGCCCAGTCTTGCCTCTGGAGCTATTTCCTCGCAGGCTTCTCTTTGCGGAGGATAGGCGGGAAGGGGATTAGAAAACGATGATCCCGCCGAGCCTGATGATCCGAATTCCTCCAGCCTGAATCCCAACGAGCACAAGAACTGGGGATGGGTAAGCATTGATGGCCGATATATTCTGGTGGTCTGCTTCTATTACCGTGAGGATTCGGGAGGGGGTTCTGGGGTAGACGTCCGCGGAAGCAAGGAACGGATGATTACTACTTCAATCCTCTCCACCGCCCGGTCGATTTCTTCCTTTGAGATTTTTCCCGTGGGGCTTGCCGGCATAGAGGCGGCCGTTGTTGGTTTTGAGGAACTCCGCCAAAGGAATCTCCTCCTGTTTCAGGAACCCCTTGCCGGGCAAGGACCCGTTGCTCACCATTTCCACCACGGCGCAGACCGAAGCGGCGGTCGTCCAGGAAATCGCGCGCCGTTTTTGGCCCGCAATCTCCACCGGGTAGTAGGCTCTGACAAATTCATCCCGGGAGAGAGATCCCCCTTTCCATCCTTCAACGGAAGCGTGAATATAGACCACGTCTTCCGTCACCGGCGGTTTGGCGCAGGTCAGGATCTCGCCGGCTGCCTTCCGATCATTGCGCATCAAAAGCTCATGGAAAAAGAAATTCATCAGCTTCGCGTGGCCGGGGTATCGGATGGTCTTGTAATCCAGGTTTTCGACCCGTCCCTTGTAGGTTTGGCACATGGTGCCGAGGCCGCCTGAGGTGGTGAAGGCTTCCAGCTGCACGCCATGAATCACGATGGTTTCCAGCCACTCCAAAGGCGACACCCACTTGTGTTCCCCGTCTTCGATCACTTCGCAGTCATTCAGGTACTCGTTTACCACCCCCTCGGGAGACCAGTTGAAGGCATAACCGAGCAGGCCCGTGGGATTCTGGGGCAGAGCCCCGACGCGCAGTTTGATACTGCGGATTCCGTCGAAGTTCTCCGCCAGCGACGCGCCGACGATGGCAATGAACCCCGGCGCGAGACCGCATTGGGGGGCCATGACCGCCCTGGCCGTAGGGCTCATCTCGAGGATCGCTTTGGTTGTGCGCACGTCCTCGGTCAGGTCGAAATAATGGATGCCCAGCTCATGGGCGGCGGAGGCTACGCCGATGTTGAAGTTGTACGGAAGACAGGACACGACGGCATCAAATCCTTTCATCCTTTCCTTCAACTCCTCGGGCTTGCTCAAATGCAGCTTTACCGTGGAAAAAGGCATATCTATCGCTTCACGAAGATCGGCCCCCATCACCTTAAACCCGGTTTCGTGGAGCAGGCTGGCAACCAGGGAGCCAACCTTCCCGAGGCCCAAGACAAAGACGGACTTGATTTTTGCGCTCATGGAAAATCCTTTTCCGTCCGATGGAGATCGAGATCTCCTTTTTCCCTCCGGCAAACTTTTATGAGCAAATATTACCGGAAATTCAACGGTTGGCAAGTAAATAAATAGGCTTTTTCTGCGACCGGGGGCGAAAAAGATAGGCCTGCGGCCAACATCCTTTCAAATTTCAATCAACTTCCCCCCGGCCGGCAGGTCGCTTTCCTGGTAGCCGAATTCGGTCAGCATCCGGAGGGTGGCTTGTTTATTAATGTCCCAGCCCATCTTCTCCTTCCGAAATCGGGTGGCCAGCATATAGTCCACCACCGGAGAAAGAACTCCCATGGCCAGGAAATTGGACTGAGTCCGGGGATAGCCCCCGGGCCCCCCTTCACTGGCCCAGAGGGCGTCGACGATGCAGAGTTGTTGGAGGGGAAAGAGCACCCGCCCGGTCTTGGGGTCCATGGGACCCAAGACCTGCGGGGTCTGGTTGACGGCCAGAAGATATTCGAGGGCTTCGTCCTGGTGGACATACATGGGCGAAAAGGTCCCCATGTGGTTCTTCATGGTCATGGTGAAACCGCCCAAGGTGTCGCTGTGGCCCTTGCAGAGGGCGATGTTGACGAGAATATCCACCTTCCCTTCGGCCAAATACCGTAGGCACCTGGTTGTCCTTCTGCCGTCCCCCCAGGGAGCCGGCACGGACACCGGGGTGTTGATTCCGCCCCATTCGTCTTCGATCCTTACCCCTTCCGGCAGGCCGCTGAACGGCGTGTTCCTTCCCATGGACCCGCCGTGAATTCCATCGTAGATATGAATATTGCTTCCCCTCACTCCCAGGAAATCGGTAAACACATGGCAGACCTTGGACATGACCGCGCTGCGGGTGTGCTGGAGGGAGATGTTGTTGGTCTTGATCGCCACCACCGTGTGGGCCCAGGATTTCCTTGGGGGTTTGATAAAGACAGCGCGCCAGGCATCTTCCGGATTTCTCGTTTCCACCAGCCCGCAGGCCAGTTTGTCCAAGTTCTCCCAGACCGCGTCTTTGACCACCATCTTTTCCTGGAGCGACCAGGAGGTGACGGGCTGGACCCCCTTGATCATTTTGGGGTCCGTGATCCCCACGACCCGGAGGTTGTTCACGTTCGGGTGGACGATCGACTTCCTTTCCCAGGAAGCCCTTGCCTTGGGAACGAAGATCATCGGGGAAACGGCCAGGGTGGTTCCTGCAACCACGGCCTTCTTGATGAATTGCCTTCGGGAAATGGCCATTATTTTCTCCTCTTCATTATTCTGTTGTTCTCTGCGCAATCTGCGTAATCTGCGGATAAACAGTTTTATTATTTTATCCTTTCCGGTTTACCGCTGTATGATCTACTTCATCCCCCCTGGGATCAATGGATTCCCGCTGGATAGTCCCGAACGGTTTAGGATATACTAAATTGCCTTTTCCAAGGCGCCCACCCCTTCCCGTAAGGAGAGATTATGAAGAAGGCATCCTTAGCCCTCCTGTCCTTTTTCCTTTTCTTCCTCAACCTCAGCCTCAGCCTTGACCTTAACCTCAACCTTAGCCTTGACCTTTGGGCCCAGGAATCCCCCCGGGTGGAAAAGTTCACTCCCCAGGGAACGGTGAAGAACATCCGCCAGGTCCGGGTGCAGTTTTCCGAGCCCATGGTTCCCTTCGGCGACCCCCGGGACCTCGCCGAGCCTTTCACCGTCTCCTGCCCCGAGAAAGGGACCGCCCGGTGGGCCGACCCCAAGAACTGGGTCTACGACTTCGAAAAGGACCTTCCGGCCGGGATCCGCTGCGAGTTCACCCTGAAGCCCGGCTTGAAGACTTTATCCGGGAAGGAGATCACGGAAGCAAAGACTTTCGCCTTTTCCACCGGCGGGCCCGCGGTGAGAGACTCCATCCCCAATCAGGGCAACGAAAGCATCGATGAAGAGCAGGTCTTCATCCTCCGCCTCGATGCTGAGCCCGACCTGGAATCGGTCCTCCAGAATGTCTCTTTCTCCGTCGAAGGGCTGGCGGAGCGGGTGGGGATCGCGCTGGTCGAGGGAAAAGAGAGAAAAAAAATCCTGGATTCCGGAAGGGCCAGGTGGATTTCCCGTAACTTGAAAGAGTCCAGGCATTTCCTCCTCCTCATCCAGAGCAGGCAGCGTTTCCCCAATAAAGCCAAAGTCGATCTCGTCTGGGGAAAAGGGGTTCAGACCAAGACCGGGGTGGCTACCGAGCGCGACCAGGTGCTGCCCTTCAAAGCCAGGGATGCTTTTTCCGTGGTTTTCCGCTGCCAGCGGGAGAACCCGAGGGCGGCGTGTCTCCCCATCACTCCCATGGCCCTTGACTTTTCCGCGCCCATTCCCGCGAAATGGGCCCGGCAAATCGTCCTGAAGGGGCCCGGAGAAAAAGTCTGGAAGCCCCAGTTGCCGGAAGAAGAAAGGGATTATTTTAACGGAATCACCTTCCAGGGCCCTTTCCCGGAAAACGCCGCTTTCCGCGTCGAGCTTCCTGCCGATCTCCGGGATGAAGTCGGCCGGCCTTTGGTCAACGCCGATAAATTTCCCCTCTCAGTGCGAACCGATCGCTACCCTCCGCTGGCGAAATTTTCTTCCCGCTTCGGCATCATCGAGCTGAACGCCGACCCGGTGCTACCCGTGACCCTCAGGAACCTGGAACCCCAGGTCAAGGGCCGGATGGTGAAGGTCGATGAAGAACAGGGCATCTTCGGCAAAGTGCTGGGCAAAATCCTCAGCCTCCCCCCCGACAAAAAGGTCGAGGTCCAGGCCTGGCTCAGAAAGGTGGCCGCCGCTTCACGGGAAAAATCCATTCTGAGCGATGAACCCACGGCCAATCCGTTCCAGGTTCCAAAGCCCCAGGGAGCCCATGCCTTCGAAGTGGTGGGCATTCCCATCCAGAAGCCCGGACTCTACATCGTGGAGCTGGAAAGCACGATCCTGGGACAGGCCCTGCTCGACCCGCCCCGCCCCATGTATGTGCCTGCGGCGGCCCTGGTGACGAATCTCTCCGTCCATTTCAAATGGGCCGGTGAATCCTCCCTGGTTTGGGTGACCACCCTGGATAAAGGGGAACCGGTGAAAGACGCCCTGGTCACGGTGCGGGACTGCCAGGAAAAAATTCTCCGGGAAGGGAAGACCGATGCCGAAGGGCTGTTCCGCATCCAGGGGCCTTTGCCTTCCGGACAGGACCTTCCCCGCTGCGATCATTCCATCGATTCCCGCGATTACACCCAGGCCCAGGCCCTCCACCTTCAGGGGGGCCTCCTGGTCATGGCCCAGACGCAGGATGACATGGCCTTTGTCCACTCCGGATGGAACCAGGGGATCGAGCCCTGGAGGTTTCAGCTTCCCTACGAGGATTACCAGGGGCCGGTCATGGGCCACACTGTCTTTGACCGCACCCTTCTCCGCGCCGGGCAGACCGTGAACATGAAGCACATCCTGCGCCAGCGAACCACGCAGGGATTTTCCCCGGTGGCTGAGGCCAAGCGCCCGGACCTGGTCTCCATCCAGCACGGGGGAAGCGGGGAAAAGTACGAATTCCCGCTGAAGTGGGATGCCCAGGGAATCGCGGAAACCACCTGGGCCATCCCCCGTGACGCCAAGCTGGGCAATTATGGCGTCATCCTGGTCAAGAAGGGGACCGGCGAACGCCGGGGAGAATGGCGGAGAACATCGGGCGAATTTCCGGGTGGAAGAATTCCGGGTTCCCCTCCTGCGGGGGACGATCAAGCCCCCGGCCGAGCCCCTGGTCAAATCGAAAGAGGTTCCCCTGGACCTGAGCGTCCAGTATCTGGCCGGCGGAGGCGCCGGCCTGCTCCCGGTGAGACTGCGCAGCGAGGTCCGCCCCCGGTCAATCCCGCCTTTCGAGGGATTCGACCGGTTTGTCTTCAGCAACGGCCCGGTCAAGGAGGGGCTGGTCCGCAGAGGGGCCGCTTTCGAAGACGAAGAGACGGACGGGGAAGAAACCGTCGATGAACGGAAAGGAGCCAAGATTCCCTCCATGGATCTGGTCCTGGACCGGGCGGGGTCGGCGCGCACGGCCCTGCAAAAGATTCCCTCCTTTGAAATCCCCATGGAGATCCTGACGGAAATGGAGTTCAAGGACCCCAACGGGGAAATCCAGACCGTCTCCACCAGGATGCCCCTGTGGCCGTCCCTCTATTTGATCGGAATCAAGCCGGACTCCTGGGCCGTCTCCAAAGACGCCTTCAAATTCCATGTGGCCGTGCTGGACCTCAAGGGAAAGCCGGTGGCCGGCGCGCAGGTGAAAACCGAGATCTTCCAGCGAAAGATTTTCACCCACCGCAAGCGCATCGCCGGGGGGTTTTACGCCTATGACCACACTGAGGAGACTAAGAAGATCGCCTCCCTCTGTTCCGGAAAGACGGACTCCAAGGGTCTTCTGATCTGTGAAACCCGCTCGCCCGTATCCGGGAACCTGATCGTTCAGGCCCAGACCGCCGATCCCTCGGGCCGTAGCGCCGCCGCTCAGCAGGAAATCTGGGTGGCGGAGAAGGACGACTGGTGGTTTGCCGCGGGGGACCACGACCGGATCGACCTTCTTCCCGAGAAAAAGCGTTACGAGCCGGGAGAGACGGCGGTTTTCCAGGTCCGCATGCCCTTCCGCGAGGCCACCGCCCTGGTTACGGTGGAGCGAGAAGGGATCATGGAATCGTGGGTCCGGAAAATTTCCGGGAAAAAGCCGGTGATCGAGGTGCCGGTCAAAGGGAACTACGCCCCCAACGTCTTTGTCTCTGTTTTTCCCGTCCGGGGGCGCGTAACGGACGTAAAGCCCACGGCCCTGGTGGACCTGGGGAGGCCCGCCTACAAGCTGGGCATTGCCGAAATCAACGTGGGCTGGAGGGAGCACGAGCTGAAGGTGGATGTATCCGCGGACCGGAAAGTCTACCGCGTGCGGCAGAAGGCCAAGGTCAAAGTGGCGGTCAAAACCTGGAACGGGAAAGTCCCGCCCGCCGGTAGCGAAGTGGCGGTGGCGGCCGTGGACGAGGGCCTGCTGGAACTCATGCCCAACCAGAGCTGGAAAATTCTGCCGGCCATGATGGGACGAAGAGGTTACGGGGTCCGTACGGCCACGGCCCAGAGCCAGGTCATCGGCCGGCGTCACTTCGGGCTGAAAGCCCTGCCGCAGGGCGGAGGGGGAGGGAAACAGACTACCCGCGAGCTCTTCGACACCCTTCTCCTGTGGAAGGGCCGGGTACCGCTGGACGCCAACGGCGAAGCCTCCCTGGAAGTCCCCCTCAATGACTCCCTTACCAGCTTTCAGATCGTGGCCGTGGCCACGGGAGGAACGGGCCTCTTCGGAAACGGCTCCACCTCCATCCAATCCACCCAGGACCTGATGGTCTTTTCCGGCCTTCCTCCCCTGGTCAGGGAAGGAGACCGGTTCCAGGCCGAGTTTACCCTGCGCAACGCCACCAACCGGAGTATGGCGGTGGATCTTTCCGCCCGGGTCCGGGGAATCTCCGGCCCCTTCAAACCGTTGTCCGTTTCCCTCAAACCAGGAGAAGCAAGAGAAATGGGCTGGGAGGCGACCGTTCCCCGGGGAGTGGAAACGCTCCAGTGGGAGGTGGAAGCGCAGGAGAAGGGCTTCCCGGAAAAGGACCGGCTTAGAATCAGCCAGAAGGTCGTTCCGGCCGTTCCGGTCAGGACTTTTCAGGCCACCATCACCCAGGTGGAAAAGGATTTTCAGATTTCCGTGGAACGGCCGGCCGACGCTCTCCCCGGCCGCGGCGGGGTGAACGTGAATTTCCGCCCCCGTCTGGCCGAGAGCATGAACGGGGTGAACGAATACATGAGGCGATACCCCTACGGGTGCCTGGAGCAGAAGATCTCCATTGCTGTTTCTTTGCGGGACGCGAAGAGGTGGAAGGATCTCATGGCCCAACTCCCCTCCTACCAGGACGCGGACGGCCTGGTGAAATATTTCCCGGGAATGAGGTTAGGCGATGAAACGCTCACCTCTTATATTCTGGCCATCGGGCACGAGGCCGGGTGGTCCATCCCGGAAGAACCCAAGGAGAGGATGGAAGCGGGCCTCCGGAAATTCATCGAGGGGAGGATCTTCCGCGGCTCCCCCCTGCCCACGGTAGATCTCGCCCTGAGAAAACTGGCGGCCATGGAAGCTCTCTCCAGGGGCGGGAAATTCGAAGGAAAGCTGCTGGGCTCAATATCCATCGAACCCAATCTCTGGCCCACCTCCGCGGTCATCGACTGGCTGAACCTCCTCCGGAATGCGCGGGATATTCCCAATCGGGCCGAGCGGCTGAGGGAGGGGGAAGCTATCCTCTTTTCCCGGTTGAATTTCCAGGGAACCACCATGAGTTTCTCCACGGAAAGGTCCGACTGCCTGTGGTGGCTCATGGTTTCCGGGGACGTGAATGCGGTGCGGGTGGTTCTGGCCCTGCTGCGATCCGAGAGATGGAAGGAGGACATGCCCCGGCTGGTCCAGGGAGCCCTGGCCAGGCAGAGGCAGGGGAAATGGGACCTCACCCTGGCCAATGCCTGGGGAGTCCTGGCCATGGAGAAATTCTCCCGGGCCTTCGAGGCGGTTGCCGTCTCCGGGACGACCCGGGCAGAATTGTTGACCCAGTCTCAATCCATCGACTGGAAGGCTTTGCCCAAGGGAAAGATCTCCGCTTTTCCCTGGCCCGAGCAGAAGGGAGATCTGACGATCACCCATCAGGGGGCCGGAAAACCGTGGGTGACGGTGCAGAGCCTGGCCGCCATTCCCCTGAAAGAGCCTCTCTCCAGCGGCTATAAAATTCAAAAAACCGTGACTCCCGTCCAGCGGAAGGACGCGAATCGCTGGAGCCGCGGCGACATCCTCCGGGTCCGCCTGGAGATGGAAGCCCAGGCGGATCAGACCTGGGTGGTGGTAAGCGATCCCATCCCCGCAGGGTCTTCGATCCTGGGGAGCGGCCTGGGAAGGGATTCTCAGCTCCTGACCCAGGAGGAGAAAAAGGAAGGCTGGGTCTGGCCGGCCTACGAAGAGAGGTCTTTCGAGGCTTTCCGGGCTTACTACCGGTACGTGCCCAAAGGGAAGTGGACCGTGGAGTACACCCTCCGGCTGAACCAGAGCGGGGCCTTCCAGCTCCCTACCACCCGGGCGGAATCGCTTTACTTCCCCGAGATGTTCGGCGAAATTCCCAACCGGATTTTTG
This sequence comes from uncultured delta proteobacterium, assembly GCA_963802665.1. Lineage (GTDB taxonomy): Bacteria > Desulfobacterota > SM23-61 > SM23-61 > SM23-61 > SM23-61. The sequence goes on from CAWDJO010000009.1 coordinate 146,854, forward strand.
AGGTTCAGCCGTGAAGATGCCAAATTCGTTTTTTTGGAAGAATTAGGTTTGGTTAAAAAGATTCATTTCCCTGTCATTCCCGTGAAAACGGGAATCCAGAAATATAAAGAAACAATCCTGGATTCCTGCTTTCGCAGGAATGACGATCTTAAGAAACGGATCCGATGACTGAAGACATCAGAATTTACACTACTTTTCTAACAACTAAAAGGATACGCGTTTTTGCATCGACGCTAAGCGCAATGCGCTATGCTCTATGCACTCTGTTTGCTCTCTGCTCCCTGCTCCCTGCTCTCTGCTTCTTTCCCGCGACCGCCTTTGCCCTGCCCTCCTACCCTGAAGTCCGCAGGGCTTACGTAAAGTCCGACTCTGTTCTCCTCGACCGGCAAGGAGAAATCATCCACGAGCTGCGCACGGATCCCAAACGGCGCCGCCTGGACTGGACGCCCCTGAAGGACATCTCCCCCGCTTTGAAGGAGGCCGTGGTTGCCGCTGAAGACCGTCGGTTCTACGCCCATTCCGGAATCGACTACCTGGCTCTGGGCGCCGCTCTATTCCAGGGCCTGACTTCTTCCGGTATGCGGGGAGCGAGCACCCTCTCCATGCAGCTGGCTGCCCTGCTGGATAAGGACCTGCAGCCGGCCAAGGGAAGAAAATCGATCCGGCAGAAGGGAAAACAGATCCTCGCCGCGTGGGAACTGGAGCGCGTCTGGTCGAAGGAGGAAATTCTCGAAGCCTACCTGAACCTGATCACCTTCCGCGGAGAGCTTCAGGGAATTTCCGCCGCTTCCCGCGGACTATTCGGCAAAGCCCCCCACGGCCTGGACCGGTCGGAGTCTCTCCTCCTTGCGTCCCTGATACGCTCTCCGGCAGCCTCCCTACGCGGACTTGACCAAAAGGGCCCAACATCTTGCCGAGTCTTTAAAGTGGCCGGTGGATCCCGCCGAGATTTCTTCCCGGGGGAAGCAGCTTCTCATGGGACCCAACCTTTTTCGCCCACAAACCACCCTGGCCCCTCATCTGGCCAGGCAGCTGCTGAAGGACCAGCCCCCCGGCACGTCCTTGCGCTGCACCCTGGATGGTGAGGTTCAGCGTTTCGTCCTCGACCGGCTGGCTCACCACCTTCTCCCCTTGCGGTCGCAAAACGTCGCCAACGGCGCCGTCCTGGTGGTGGAAAACAAGACTGGAGAAATCCTGGCCTACGTGAGTTACAGCGGCGAGCCGGCTTTTTCCGGCTTCGTGGACGGGATCAAGGCCAAGAGACAGGCAGGGTCCACCTTGAAACCGTTCCTCTACGGCCTCGGTCTGGACCGGCGACTCCTGACTCCGGCTTCCCTTCTGGATGACTCTCCCCTGGATGTTCCGGTCTTCAGCGGGATCTATCATCCCCGGAACTACGAGAGTCAGTTCCAGGGTCTGGTCCCGGTTCGCATCGCTCTGGCTTCCTCATTGAATATTCCCGCGGTGCGGGTCATATCCCTGGTGGGACTGGAAGATTTTCTGAACCAGCTGCGGGCCCTGGGGATCCGGGATCTCAATGAAGAGGGAGATTTCTACGGTCCGGCGCTGGCCCTGGGTTCCGCCGACGTGAGCCTCCTGGAACTGGTCAACGCCTACCGGACTCTGGCCAATGGAGGGGAGTGGAGCGACCTCCGTTTGGCCTCAGATGGGAAAAAGAATTCTTTGCGAAAGCGGGTCATTTCCCGCGAGGCTGCTTTTTTGATCTCCGACATTCTTTCCGACCGGGAGGCCCGTTCCCCGACCTTCGGCCTGGAAAATCCGCTGGCGACCCGCTTCTGGACAGCGGTGAAAACCGGGACCAGCAAGGATATGCGGGACAACTGGTGCGTCGGGTATTCCCATAAATACACGGTGGGCGTGTGGGTGGGAAACTTCACCGGGGAGCCCATGTGGAACGTGAGCGGGATCAGCGGGGCGGCCCCGGTCTGGGTCGAGGTGATGAACCGGCTCCACCGGGATGAGGTTCCGACGAAGAGAGAGCCGCCCCCGGGGCTGGTCAAGGCCAGGATCCATTTTGCCCACGGAACCCGAATCCTCCGGGAAGAATGGTTCATCCGGGGGACGGAACCCGTCCACCTGGAGGCCCCAGGCGTCTCTCCGCACCAAAGGATCCTCTACCCACCCCCGGGGACGGTGATCGCCCTGGACCCGGACATCCCCCGCGAACTGCAGAAAATGTTCTTTGTCTTGCAAACCCCGCAGAAAGGACTACACTGGGTCCTCAACGACCGGTCCTGGCCTTCATCGGGAAAAGCCACTTCCTGGAGTCCGCAGGCGGGCAAATACCACCTGGTTTTAAAAGACGCGGAAGGCCGCCTCATTGACTCGGTTCTTTTTGAGGTCAGAGGATCAAACGTTGAAGGATACAGTGAAGATAACGAAACCCCCGGGTAACGGGAAAAAATCTGGGAAAAGGAGGTCCATATGAGAAAAGGCAGGTTCGTTTACATGGCCGTCTTCATGATGGCAATCCTCTTAACCGCTGTTCCGTCGCAGGCCGCCAAAAAGGACACCCTGGTAATCGGATTCAGCGATGTCTTTTCCACCCTGGACCATTACCAGTCTACCCTGCGGGTCACCATCCAGCTCGGGTACATGGTCTGGGATTCCCTGGTCACCCGGAATCCAGACACCGGAGAAATCAATCCCGGGTTGGCCCGGTCCTGGAAGATCATCAACCCCACCACCTGGGAGTTCAAAATGCAGCCGGGGGTCAAGTTCCACAACGGCAATCCCTGCAACGCCCAGGCCGTCCGCTACACCATCGAGGAACGGGTTCTCGACGAGAAGCAGAAATCGCCCCAGGCCGGGCAATTTCAAGTGGATCAAGAAAGTCGAAGTGTTGGATGAGGTGACTTTCCGGATCATTACCCATCAGCCCTACCCCATCGTCCTGGAGCGTCTCAACACCCTTTTTGTTTATGACCCGGTCTACTGCAAGCAGGTGGGAGACCAGAAAGTGGCCGAGGCGCCCATGGGCAGCGGGCCCTACATGTTCGTCAAATGGGACCGCGGCTCCCAGATCGTGCTCAAGAAAAACCCCAACTACTGGGTGAAGGGCATCCCCAAGATCGACAACGTGATCTGCCGGACCATCCCCGAGATCTCCACCCGGGTGGCCGAGCTGATCTCCGGCAACATCGACTTCGGGCAGAATTTCACCCCTGACGTGTGGGACATCATGGAGAAGAGCGCCAACGCGGCTCCCCTCGAGGTTCCCATCCTGCGCATCAATTTCTGGCAGTTCGACGGCTCGGGGGTCGCTTCCAAAGGCCCCTGGAACGACAGGCGGGTCCGACAGGCGATCATCCACGCCGTCGACCGCAAGGCCATCATTCAAAAGGTCATGGGAGGCCACGGCAGCGAGCTACACGGCCCCTGCAACCCCCTCCACTGGGGGTATGATCCGGCGGTGAAGCAATACGATTATCCCTACAACCCGGACAAGGCCAAAGCCCTTCTGAAGGAGGCGGGGTATGAAAAGGGCTTCGCCATCGACCTTTGGTATTACGAGGGGATTCAGAAGCAGCCCAACCAGGCGGCCATGGGCTATCTGGAAGCGGTGGGAATCAAGGCGAATGTGAAGGACTACGTGGGGAACATCGGGCAGCTGATCAAATTCCGCAATGCCCGCAAGGTGACCGGGATCGGCAATTACAACTGGGGGTCCTACAACATTTTTGACGCCGACGCGGTCCTGCCCGCCTGGTTCATGACCAAAGAGGGAATGTGTTACAACCTGGATCAGGAATTGAACGACTGGCTCCAGGAGGCCCGCGACAGCGTCGATCCGGCCAAGCGGAAAGCGCTCTACTCCAAGGCCCAGATCAAGATCATGAAAGAAGCCTACTGGATGCCTTTCTTCGCCGTTCATCAGATCTACGGGCGGAACAAAAACCTCCAGATCGTGGTGGGCAAAGACGAGGTGCCCAGGTATAACGAGGCTTACTGGAAGTAAAACCACGAAAGATGAAATAAGGATACGTTATGCTCTTTGCTCTCTGCTCTCTGCTCTACGCTCTTCGCCCATGAGGACTGGCCATGCCTGAAAAACCGATCACCGAAAAAGACCTGAAATCCGCCCTTCCGGAAATGTCCGGGGCCCTTAAGCTGAAGGGGCTCGATGCGCCCATCGAGATCTACCGGGACCGCTTCGGCGTTCCCCATGTGCTGGCCCAAGCGGCCCGTGATGCCTTCTTCGGGCAGGGTTTCGTGGCCGCCCAGGACCGGCTCTGGCACATGGATTATGACCGGCACAACGCCTACGGCCGCCTCGCCGAATGGCTGGGCAAACCGGCAGTCGGAGGGGATCAAGTGATGCGCCGGTTTCAGATCGGCGCCACCGTGGAGAACGATTACCAGTCCGTCGATGCTCCCACCCGGGCCATGCTGGAGGCCTACGCGGCCGGGGTCAACGCCTTTATCGAAACCACCGATGCGCTGCCCATCGAATACACGCTTCTCGACGCCAAGCCGGAGCCCTGGCAGCCCCGGGATTCCTTTGCCGTGTTCAAAGTGCGCCACATCCTGATGGGGGTGTTTGAGGGAAAGCTCTGGCGGGCAAAGCTGGTGAACATCCTGGGACCGGAAAAGGCGGCGGCCCTGTTGCAGGGACATCCGCCCGGCGATCTGGTGATCGTGCCCCCGGGCGGAACATACCGAGGTCCGGTTCTGAACGGGCTCGAAGAGCTGAGCCGAAATTTGGAGGGCATCCGCTGGCTCCAGGAGGACCCGGATTCGGGCAGCAACAACTGGGCTGTCCATGGAAGCCGCACGGCTTCCGGAAAGCCGCTCCTGGCGGGCGACGCCCATCGCCTCCTGGATACCCCGAATTGTTACTACCAGAACCACATCGCCTGTAGGGAATTCGACGTCATCGGGCTTTCCTTCCCGGGAGTCCCCGGTTTTCCCCACTTCGGCCACAACCCCCATGTGGCCTGGTGCGTCACCCACGCGCAGGCCGATTACCAGGATCTTTTCATCGAGCGGTTCTCTCCGGACGGAACCGCCCGTTATGAATTCCGGGGCCGGTGGAAAGAGGCCGAAGTCCGGCGGGAGCAAATCAAAGTGAAAGGCGGGGCGGCCCAGGAACTGGAGGTGACCGTCACGCGCCACGGCCCGATCATCGCCGGAGGTCCGGGCAAAGGGTACGGGCTGGCGTTTGCCTACACGGCCACGGCCTTCCCTTACCGGGGGTTTGAATGCCTTCTTCCCATGATGAAGGCCGCTTCCGTGGACGAGTTGAACGAGTCCATGCGCCGATGGGTGGACCCCTGCAACAACCTCGTCTCCGCCGATGTCCACGGGAACATCGCTTACCTGCACCGGGGGCAGGTGCCCATCCGGTCCATGTCCAATGCCTGGCTGCCGGTCCCGGGCTGGAGCGGAGACCACGAGTGGCAGGGGAACATCCCCTTTGAAAAGCTATCCAGGCTGCGCAATCCTTCCGCGGGATTCATCGTCTCCGCCAACAACCGGATCCCTGATGAAAAATATCCATACTATATCGCCCTAAGCTATGCTCCCGAATACCGGGCCCGACGGATTTATGAACGGCTGGACAACCTGCGCGGAGCGACCGTAGAGGATATGCGCTCCATCCACGGGGATTCCCTGTCCATACCCGCGCAGGTATTTATAAAGCTTATCGCCGCGGCCAAGCCGACCGATGAATGGTCGGCCAGAGCGCAATCCATGCTGGCCCGCTGGAACGGCGTCATGGAACGCGATGCCGTTGCCCCGACGATCTACGGCGCCTTCCGGGTCAGGCTCCTGCATAAGCTCATAGGAAGTCTGATGGGACCGCTGGTGGACGTGATGTTCAACGCCACGGGGAGAGGGGCCCCCCGGCATCTGGGCGAACTGGCGTCTCAAATCGTCAGCCAGGCAAAGAACGGGGATACCTCTTTTCTTCCATCGGGGGCCACGTGGGTTTCCATCGCCGCCGGGGCCTTGGATGAAGCGGTTGCGTATCTCCGCCAGCGCCTGGGAGACGATATGGCGGCGTGGAAATGGGGCCCCGTCCATCGGACTTCCCCCAAACATCCGATCTCCCATTTGTTTCCCGGGCTGGAAAACTTCCTGAACCCGCCCCCCATATCCATGGGAGGAGACGGAGATACTCCTTATGCCGCCGGTTATTCGCCCGGCCGCCCCTTCGACGTGACGCTTCTTTCGGTGGTTCGCTATATCTTCGACACCTCTGACTGGGAAAATTCATGCTGGGTCGTGCCCCTGGGCGCCTCCGGCCATCCGGGAAGCCCCCATTATTCCGACCAGGCTTCCATCTGGGGTAGGCTTGATCTCGTACCCATGCGCTACTCATGGGATCGCGTAAAGACTGAGGCGGAGTCTCATCAAACCCTTTCCCCCTTGTAGGGGCGGGTCTCAAACCCCCCAATCAGAGTTTTGAGTTCGGAGTTCGGAGTCAAAGGCGATAAACCCCGGTTTTTAACTCTAGGCACTCTAGCGCATTCTAGGCACTGTATTCATCTTCATCCGCGTCCCAATTATTATGTCCTTTTAATCTTGATGATCCGTAAAAAGTTCGAAATTCCATAGAATCGTCATTCTGGCGAATGCCGTGATCCAGTTAGTTCAGATGTTCTGGACCGGCTTTCGCCGGGCAAGCATCAAGAGACTTTTTACGAGACCTCATTTTAGGCACTTCGAATTTTAGGCATTTTAGGCATTGTATTATCGAAAGGAGCCTCCCATGCCCCAGCCCTATGAAGGGTCTCATCAGCAGTACGATGCGCTCATCAACTCCAATGTCATGATCCCCATGCAGGACGGCGTCAGGCTGGCCACGGATCTCTACATTCCGGCATTTGGCGATCGGCGGGCGGAGGGGAAATTCCCCGTCATTCTGGAGCGCACCCCTTACGGGAAAGGTTCATCCAGAAACGTCCTGAAAGGCAAGTACTTTGCCCGCCGGGGGTATGTATGCGCCATTCAGGACGTGCGGGGACGTTTTGATTCCGAAGGGGAGTGGTATGCTTTCGCCAAAGAAGCGCAGGACGGCTACGACACCGTCGAGTGGCTTGGGAACCAGAAATGGAGCACGGGCAAGGTGGGTACCATGGGAGACTCCTACTCCGGAAGCGACCAGAGCGCCCTGGCCACCCTTTCCCCGCCCCATCTCTCCACCATGATCGTGGCCGTGGGGGCTTCCAACTACTACCACAGCTCCATGCGCCACAACGGGGTCCTGGAGCTGCGGTTTCATGTGTATGTCTTCCGCATGGCCATCACCAGCAAAGAGGCGGCCGCCGACCCGAACCTGAAGAAAGCGCTCATCAAGGCCTATACCGAAGAGATGCCCGAGATCCTGCGGCGGTCCCCGCTCAAGAAAGGGGCCACCATCTTGCGCAGGCTGCCGTCTTATGAACAGTGGGCCCTGGACATTCTCACCCACGGGGACTATGACGGCTACTGGAAGGAGCACCGCGGCTACGCCATCTCCGAGTACTACCCGGAGCATGCCGATGTTCCGACCCTCTACTTGGGGGGATGGTATGACTCTTATGCCCGCAACACCTGTGAAAGCTTTGTGAAGCTGAGAAAGATGAAGAAAGCCCCCCAGTACCTTCTCATGGGGCCCTGGACCCACGCAAAGTATGAGATCACCTACTCCGGAGACCTCGACTTCGGCACGGAAGCGGAGATCAACTACCTTGATTTAAAGCTGGCCTGGTTCGACCGCTTTTTGAAAGGCATGAATAGCGAGGTGTCCGACTGGCGGCCGGTGCAGATCTTTACCATGGGAACCGGCGACGGCGGGCGGGTCATCGACGGCGCGCCCGGGGAGGCGTCGGACTATCCGGGTAGAATCCACCACGGCGGCTTCTGGCGGAGCCTGGAGGACTGGCCGATCCCCGGCACCCGGTTCACTCCCTACTACCTCCAAGCCGATGGAATCCTGTCTCCGGAAAAGCCCGGGAAACCGGACATTCCCCCCAGCCGATATACCTTCAACCCCCGGGACCCGGTGCCCACTCTCGGCGGCGGAATTTCAGCGGTCGATATCGTGATGAAGCCGGGCGCTTTCGATCAGCGCGGCCGAAGCGGCAGCATGGGCTGCACCGACAAACAGCCGTTGAGCCTGCGGTCCGATATCCTGACTTTCCAGACTCCCCCGCTGAAATCGGACGTGGAAATCACCGGCCCCATCGAGATGCACCTGTGGGCTTCGTCATCAGCGTTGGATACCGACTTCACCGCCAAGCTCATCGACGTCTATCCGCCTGCCGACGACGACCCGGACGGATTGGCCATCAACCTGACCGATTCCATCCTCCGGGCCCGCTACCGAAACGGGTTTGAAAAACCGGAGCTTCTGGAACCCGGGAAACCCTATGAGTTCGTTTTCCAGCTATACCCCACATCCAATATCTTCAAGAAAGGCCACCGCATCCGCCTGGACGTCAGCAGCAGCAACTGGCCCCGGTTCGATGTCAACCCCAACACCGGCGGTCCCCTGGGCCTGGAGCAGCGCTACAACCTCGCCCACCAGGCCGTTTACCACGACAACGAGCACCCTTCCCATGTCTTGCTGCCGGTGCAGAAGGGGAAATAAAAAACATTCGAGAGGAGTTGCCATGGGAGGCTTGGTTCTTCGACCCCTTCACGTAGGAACGATTCGGAGGGATAAGTCGATCTTCACCTACCTGAAAAACATGGGGACGCAGGCCGAGTTCCCCCTGCTGGCCTGGTATATTGAGGGTCAGGGGCACCGGATCCTGGTGGACACGGGAGCCCATGATCCGGCCCAGGGGGAGTTGAATCCGCCCTACATGCGGAAACCCGGCCAGGACCCTGTGGCCCGCCTCGCCGCCCTGGACGTCCGGCCGGAGGATATCGACATTCTGATCCTCACCCACCTGCACTGGGACCACGCCTCCAACATTCATCTCTTTCCGAAAGCCCGCGTGATCGTCCAGCGGGAAGAACTGCGTTACGCCGCCGCCCCCCTGGATCCTCACCGGGGGGTTTACCAAACGATCCCCCCGTTGTCCCCGGGCTTGGAGCGCTTCGAAGTGATCGACGGGGACAAGGAGATCGCCGAAGGCGTCTCCGTCCATCTCCTCCCGGGCCACACTCCCGGGATTCAGGGGGTGGCGGTGCGCATATCCAACGCCGTCTATTTCCTCGCCAGCGACAATGCCCCCCTGGTGGAAAATTGGGACGCCAGGGAAAAGTACGGGGCGCCGCACTGGCCGCATGGCATCCACGTGGACCTGGAAGCCTACTTCAAATCCCTGCGCCGCATGGAAACCCTGGGAGACATCATCCTCCCCGGCCATGACTGGAGCGCGCTGAAGCAGGCTGAATACAAGTAGCCTTGTCGCAGAAAAATAATCCCCACCACAGGATCACGGTAGGGGTGCCGAAAAATCAGCATCCCTACCATGCTTTTTTCTGAGCAGACAGCCTGGGGTTTCCTGCTCAGGGGTTGGAAGATTATTGGAAGGCGGCAAAGACCCGCGTGGCGTCAAGGGTGGTCGTGGCATCGGTGAAGGTGCCGTAGCCGATCAACAGGCGGGCCTTCTTCCCGGAACTCAGGCTGGTCTGGAGAGCCTGGGAATAGGAATCAAACTGCGTGTACAGCTGGACCGTGCCCTGGTAGCAGATCGCGTAAAGCCCCGAGGGAGTGCTCTTCGGCGTTACCACGGGCGCGCTCGGCAGAACATCCGTCCATACCCAGCCGCGCAGAACGTGGTGCAGAGGCCCTACCCCTGCCGTGTTGAGGGTCATACCGGCGGAGGACGGGTCCGAGAAAGGCTCCGCGCTCGCCGGGTCCCAGTCGAAGAAAAGAAGAGCCGGAAGGGCCGCGGTATTGATGACGGTCCAGGCAGTGAAATCAGGCGGGGCCGTTCCAAAGGGCCGCACCAGCCCTCTTACCCGAACCGGTGACCCCGAAGAAAGGCCGCTTAAACTCAACGCCCCCGTACTCACCTCATAATTGGCCGGGTCCGCATCGTTCTCAGGTTCAGAGGCACTGCCGGTTCCCGCAAAATTGAAGAGGGACACCTTCCGGCCGTTGATGGTCTGCAGATTGATGTTCAGAGTTCCGCTGGAGAGGCTGTTCACGGTTCCGGTCAGGACGGTCACCTGCATGCGCACCAGGCCTTGCTTGGCATCCAGGACGTACGATCCTGGCGAACCGGAGAGGGTGCCGAGCGCGGAGATGTGCTGGCCCACCGAAATATCGTCTTTGGTATATACGCTGCCGTGCGTGCCCTGGCCGGTCACAATCGTGGAATCGGCCAGCTGAATCGTCACGTTGTCATTGAAGATCACCGTCCCGTCTTTTCGTACCAGCGTCGCTCCCCGCAAGGTCAGGTTATCGCCGCTCCGGGCGATGACGCTCCCGGTCGCAGCGTCGTTCGTTCCGAAGGCCACGCTGGAGCCGGCGTAGACTTCCTGGGCGACGAAACGACGAAGTCCCATGTGCTGCTCTCCGATGGCCACGGTTGCCGTGCCGAAGGGCTTGGCAGCCAGCTTACTCAAACCATCAGCACCCTTGTAGCTCACCCCATCGATTTCAAAGATGGTATCCGGGGTGGTGATGACCGTCAGGGTGCCGAAGTCCCCCGTGAGCCGATGGTAAGGGCAAAGGATCACCTGGAAGCTGGAATTGTCCTGGCTTACCGATTTCAGCGGTCCTCGGACGCGGTGGGTCTTGGGGTCTTCCTGGTTCACGTGAGCCACCAGGAAGGGTTCCACCGTGACGACCGGAGGAGTCTCGCTCATGTTGACCGTGTTGGAAGCTTTGAGGTTGAAATCCAGGGTCAGGTGGGCAGGGACTCCCGGAACAATCACCAGCGCTCTCCGGTCATCGAGCCTCACGGTCAACTCCATGGTGGTGATGGACTGGCCGTTTTGATCCCTGGCTACTGCCGCCACCGCCTGGCCGTTGGCGGCCTCCACCCGGATGTCCGCGTTGGTATAATCCAGACGGATTTTAGCGGCGGTATAAACTCCGGAAGGAATGGTGGCCGCGGTTACAAACTCGGTCATCTCCGTGTACTGGGCGAAGTCGATCCGAGTCCTCACGGGTAACGTCTCCACTACCGCACCGCTCGCCTTGGTGAGCGTGATGGACACGATATCCACGCTGTATGAGAGAAAATCCCCTGCGGCGTCCGTCAGTCCGATGACCACCTCACCGCTCGTGGTCTGAGTGCTTCCATTGCCGCTGCTTTCTCCGCCGCCGCCCCCTCCGCACCCGGACAGAGAAAAAGCCATGAGTATGAGGCTGGCGATCGAGAATTTGAAAACCCACCGCCATCTACCCCAAAAGCCAATCCCTCGGCCCATTTTCTGCCTCCTTTCCCAAAATCATCGGCTGCCCCAAAATTTCCATTTTCTTGACGTCCCACTCCCAATCGGGACCCTGCAAAACCTATTCCCTGAAAACGCATGCCCCCTTTCATAGTTGACCGTCCGGGTGAGGATATCTTTTCTCAAGCAAATCGAAATGTTAAAAAAGGCGAGAGGATTTATGGAGGCGGGGCCATATTAAAAAGAGCACGATGGCCGGGGAGTAGAAGTTGCAAAAAGGACACAAGAAGCGGGGATAAAAGGAAGAGCCGCAAACGGAAAAGCTCTACGCCAGCAACCTTATTTGTCGGCTATTCTGCTGCAAATTGAAAGGGAGATTATGATGCCAAAAAGGGGCATTCTTGACGGAATGCCCCTTTGCTTTTCGCCTATCTCCCTTTAATAATTCCAGCCTACTACTTCTTGGTCTTCAGATAAGCCTGGATGTGCGACCCATCCACGATCTTGCCGGCGTCGATTTTATTCTTCAAGACTCCCTGCTGGAGGAGGAAGTCGCCCACTTCCTGGATCATTTTCTGCGCGCCCGCGCCGGGCATCAGGGAAAGCTCAAACTTGGGATCGGCGAGCTGCTCCAGGGACATGACCGGGTTTATCTCCACGATCCTCTTGGCAATGGTCTCATTCACTCCCAGGCTCTCCGCTGTGGCCTTAATGGCCAACCCGGGATTTTTCTTGAATTCTCCCAGGGCCAGGTCCACGGCTTTGAGAAGCAGGAGCACCCCCTCGGGGTTCTTCTGGGCCCAGGCGGTTCTCACCACCCAGTTATCGGAGGTGTTCAATCCCACCTGGTTGCTGCGCACAATGACCTTTCCACCCATTTCCTGCATCCGTGAGATCCACGGTTCCCACGAATAGGCCGCATCCACGTCCTTGTTGGCGAAGGCCGGCGCCATGGCCGGGACATCCGTATGAATCATGTTGACATCTCCGGGGGACAGCCCCACGCTTTGCAGCGCTTTGGTGAGTCCCAGGTGGGCGCTGGTGCCCCGCACGAAGGCGATTTTCTTTCCTTTCAGATCCTGGAGCCGGTTGATGCCGCTGTCCGGCCTCGCCACCAGCCCATCCGCGTAGCAGCTGGCAATCTGGATGTAGAAGTTCTTATAGTCCAGATCCTGCGAGGCCCCTACCACCATTCCCGCCGTTCCAAAAAGGCCCACGTCCACGCTCTCGCTGCGGAAAGCGGCGAACTGGGGAGGGCCGGCGGTGAAGCGGATGTAGGTGGGCTGAAGCCCCACTTTCTCCAAGAGTTTGAGGTCCCGAGCGGTGTAGAAAATCACCGCGTTGTAGGGCTGCCAGGCGATCCTGATGGGGATCGGCTGCTGGCCGCTCACTTCGCCGATGATTCCGGCCATGAGCAGGATGACCATGGAAGTGATGATGAGATGTCTTTTCATTTTCCTCCTCCTTCCTGAGTCTTGTCTCCGACCTGCCTATGGCAGTCGGGCATTTCTTCCTCCGCTCGCAGGGCGCTGAGCAGGGTGTATTTTAAATGAGCGAAATCCGTCGACCCGATGAGGTTGAACTTCCGGGGGAAGGGAAAGGGAACGTGGATTGTTTCCCGGATCCCGCCGTGGCAATCCATGACATAGATGCGGTGACAGAGGAAAAGGGCCTCCTCGGCATCGTGAGTCACCAGAAGGATCGTCGGATGATAGAGGCTCCAGACATTGTGGAGAAGTTCCTGCATCTGACTGCGGGTCTGGGAATCGAGGGCCCCGAAGGGCTCATCCATGAGCAGGACTTCGGGCTGGTTGAGCAGGGCCCGCGCCAGCTGAACCCGTTGTTTCATCCCCCCGGAAAGCTGGTAGGGATAATCGTGCTCCCGCCCCTTCAGTCCAACGGCCTCCAGCAGGCCCTGCGCCCGGGGTTCATATTCCTGTGGGTTTTCGCCCCGCTCCCGCGGGCCAAAGACCAAATTCCGCCATACCGTCAGCCAGGCAAACAGGGCCGGAAACTGGAAAACCACCATGCGGTCCGGTCCCGGCCGCTCCACTTTCTTCCCGGCTACGATGATTTCCCCCTGGTCCTGCCGGTCGAAACCGGCGATCAGGTTGAGCAGGGTCGTTTTCCCGCAGCCGCTGGGCCCCAGTAGGCCGACGATTTCCTCCTCGAAAACTTCACCGTTCACCCCCTTCAGGGCCACAACCGGCCTCGAACGTTTCGAGGTGGGTTGAAAGACCCGGCCGACTCCCTCGAGGGAAATCTTGACTTTCCGTGAGGCCCCGAGGGCATCCGTCGAGTTTTTCATCTTCCCATCCAGTGGAGCAGCTTCCGGTCGATGGCCACGGTGATCGCCTCCAGGGTCAAACCGATCAGCCCGATGATGATGATGCCGATGTACACGTTCGGCACCCGGAAGAAGGTGGTGGCATCCATGACCATGAATCCCAGCCCGGCCTGGGCGGCGATCAACTCCGCCGCCACCACGATGGCCCAGCTGATCGCCGTGGCGGTCTTGATCCCGGTCATGATATGGGGCAGGGCCGCCCAGAAGACCACCTTGGAAAAGAGCTTGGCCTGCGAAAGGCCCAGGTTCAGCCCGGCCCGCACCAGGTCCTGGGGAATGGTGCGCACCCCGGCGGAAGAATTGAGCACGACGTAGTACAAAGCAGCCAGGAAAATCAAGGCCACCTTGGAAAACTCCCCGATGCCGAAGTACAGGATCATCAGGGGAATGAAGGCGATCGGCGGGATCGGGCGGAGGAAGGAGAAGATGGGCCCCAGGATGGCATGGGCGATCCGGCTGTAACCCATGAGCAAACCGACGGGGACGCCGATGGCGATCCCCAGTCCGAGGCCGGTGAAGGTGCGGAACAGGCTGGCCAGAACATGCTCGGTGAGCGTTTTGCCCGCGTATCCCTTGGCCACGAGGACCTGGAATTCAGACCACAGATTCGCCGGCGAAGGAAGCACGAAGGCCGAAACCCATCCCCCGGCCGTCACCCCATACCACAGAAGAAGAATCGCGGCCACGGTAAGCCAGCTGAGAAAGGAGAAAGAGGCTTGCCCGGAAACAGCATAGACACGATGGTTCCTCCCCTTGATCCGCAATTTCCTTCCCCCCCAAGGGATTCCGAACTCTTCGCCCGGCTCTCTTGCCTGTCCAGCGTGAATAGTATGGAGTTTTATTCCGGAGTGTCAAGAGAAATCCTGGAGAAATCCTGCCCTTTGCTATGCCCTTTGCCAACCGGAACATTGCCCGAATTTTTCACTTGGGCTATACTGCATCCCAACCGGGAGTGGAAACGTTCCACGCTGCGGCCCGGGTAGATCTTATCTCCCTCCCTTTCAGAGGGGGCAACGGAAGCATCGTCCCCTCCCAGCGGGTGGAGGGGAGATCTCTAAGGATATTTTGCCATGTCGATGAATTTTTTCTGGGGAGAAGAAATCAGATGACGGATTTGATCAAACAGGCTGCAGACCATCTAATCAAAAGCAAATACGCCATAGCGCTCACGGGCGCGGGAATCTCCACCGAATCGGGAATTCCCGACTTCCGTGGGCCCTCGGGTATCTGGACCAAGGATCCCGAAGCGGAAAAGAGGGCCTACCGGGTTTACGCGCAGTTTCAGAAGGATCCCAAACGATACTGGATCGACCGGCTGACGATGCCCTCGCTCCTGGGAAACCTTAACCAATACGCCCCCAATCCCGGACATCAGGCGCTGGCCGAACTGGAGAAGATGGGAATCTTGAAGTGGGTCATTACCCAGAATATCGACGGCCTGCACCAGAAAGCGGGAAGTCGCAAGGTCCTGGATTATCATGGTAACGCCTTCAATCTCCGCTGCGTCGCCTGCGGCAGACGGTTTGAATCCAGGGATTTCGACCTGCAAAAAATCTTGGAGGAGGACCGGCTTCCTCCCCTCTGCTCGGGTTGCGGAGGAGTGTTGAAATCCGACGTGGTCCACTTCCAAGAACCGATCCCCTTCGATGTAGCTGAGCAGAGTCTGGAGGAGGCGAGCCGGTGCGACGTGGCGCTGATCTGCGGAACTTCGGCTGTGGTGTACCCCTTCGCCCGACTGCCCCAGGTGGCCAAGCAGAGGCCCCCGGGAAGGGGGAGTATCATCATCGAGGTCAATGCCGAACCCACGCCTTTAACGGAACGGGGAATTTCAGATTATCTTTTGCAGGGAAAAACAGGGCAGGTACTTCCTCAGATCATCGCGGAAATGAAAAAAAGGATCTCCTGAGGGGATACGAATCCTTCGGACACCGGGGGTAAAGGGGTGGAACTCGAAAGAGCAACCCCCTTTTCCCTCGTTAGGTATGCTCCAGGATCTTCCTCTGGTTGTAAGACGTGCTTTTCTGGGGGGCGGATTCGGAGTCTTTTTTGCTGAACTTGTAATAGATCCAGATAAAGTCAGCAAAAAGCAGTCCAAAGAGGATCGCCCCGATTATGACCCAGAAAAGGTCGTAATTGCCTGGCGAATTCCAGTCGATGACACGGTATTGCATGTTCCCTCCTTATTTCTTTAGATGCGGCCCTGAGCGAGGTAGTCTGCGATCAACCGTTAATTCGCCTTCTCTCAGCCAATCATCTTCTTAACGCTATAACATCAAAGCAAAATTTGTACCAAGGGGATAAATATTTGTAATATATTGATTTAATTTGTTTTTTTACCATTTATACGGGGCTTTAAATAATTTTTCCTTATTACCCTTTTGAGGTCAATTTTATGAAATAAATATTTTTTTGGTATTAATAATTAACTATTCGTAATTATTGAATATAAATTTTATTGGGAATGCCTGACAATAAAATAGATGATAAATAGTTCAGCTTTGTACGTCAAAAAATTGTCTTTTTTATATTTTTTTCTGAATTACCCCCCCTAAATTCTCTTTTCAAGCCTGATCCTTTACAATTTAATGGATATAATTCCATATTTTTGTGGGTGCAATGCCATAGAATAACCTGTTCTGGCCGGTCTCCTGACCGGAAGCTCATTCCTCCGCAAATTTTTTTCTAAAAAATCCCGGCCTTCCTTAATAGAGACTCTTTGTTTCATTCTCGCCCTTCGTCTAACCTATCCTTCGTTCGAAGGAGTCCTCTTGAGTACTTGAAGATGTACATATATGAGCTACCAGGATACGAATTTGGCCAAGCCCGCAGCCTTTTTTTTATTAAAACCATTTTAAATTAGAGCCTTAGCCGATTGCCCCTTTGGCTTTCTTCTTGCTCTTCGGTTTAATCAGATTGCAGGCCGGGCATAGAGAGTGCCAACCGAATCGATATTTTCCTTGCCCCCCGGCAGGAAAAAGGAGGTTCTATGGAACGGGACGAGTTAAAGCTTCTCATAGACAGCCTCCAAAGGGGCGGGGGCTTCTTTGGAGGCGTTTTGTTTTAGTTCCCGAAAAGCGCTTACGGAAACGAAAGCCGATTAACTCCTGCGAAGGGAGATGGAGGGATGAGATTGATGAGCATGAGACACACAGGATGGTTCATATTGGTGGCGATCGTATTTTTCCTCATGGCCGAATCGATAGTTTGGGGGCAGACCATTTCGGTAACCGATTTGGGGACTCTGGGCGGAGATTACAGCCACGCCCTGGGGATGAATCTCTCGGGGCAGATCGTCGGCGCCGGTTCGGTTCCCACGGGGACCCATCACGCTTTCCTCTGGACCCCGGAAGAGGGAATCCAAGACCTTGGAACCCTGGGTGGAGATTTCAGCGAAGCCCTGGCCATCAACAGTCGTGGCCAGATCGTGGGAGGCAGCTCAAATCAAGAGAACGGCTGGCGCGCTTTCCTATGGAATCCCGGGGTTGGAATAGCGGACCTGGGCACGCTGGGCGGAAGTTCCAGCCACGCCCTGCTGATCAACGACCAGGGCCAGGTGGTGGGAACCAGTGCCAACGACTTGGGGGAAGAACGTCTCTTCTTCTGGACCCCGGAAGGGGGCATGGTGGACATGGGGATCCCGGGGGGACTCTACATCCAAGCGACCGCCATGAACAACCACGGCCAGGTCGTGGGGTGGAGCATAAACGAATCCTGGGAAACCCGGGCCTTCCTCTGGTCTCCCGACAGCAAAATGTTCGACCTGGGGGATCTGGGAGGAGGTTACAGCCACGCCTTGGCGATCAATGACCTGGGCCAAATCGTGGGAGGCAGCGTCACCCTTTCCGGGTCCGATAATGCTTTCTTCTGGTCTCCCGAGAGGGGAATGGTGGACCTAGGCACGCTGGGCGGGAAACTCAGCGAGGCCACCTCGGTCAATAACCAGGGCCAGGTGGTGGGCCGGAGCTACACCTCCTCTAACACCTACCACGCTTTCTTCTGGACCGCAGAGGGGGGGATGGTGGACCTGGGCACCCTGGGGGGGATTTACAGCGAGGCGTATTCCATCAACGACCGGGGGCAGGTGGTGGGCCGGAGCAAGAATGCTTTGGGCGAGTGGCGTGCTTTCCTCTGGACCGCCAGGGATGGGATGGTCGACCTCGGAACCCTGGGGGGAAATTACAGTTATGCCCTGGCCATCAACAACCTCGGCTACATTATGGGAGAAGGCAATAATGTGCAGATGCAAACCCACGCCATCCTCTGGTCGGTTCCTTCCTTAACCCCCGAGGAACAGTTTCGCGCCCAGGTGGAAAGCATGACCAGCCTAATCATGACGGCGGAATTGGGAAATGGGAACGGGAAGGAATTGATCGGTGAACTCCAGGCGGTGCAAAAAATGATCGAAAAAGGGAAGGCCAAAAATGCATGCCCGATACTGGAAGCTTTCTCCCGTCAAGTTGAACACCTGGTGGAAAAGGGCCGGCTTGACGCCCAGATCGGGCAGTCCTTAATCAACCAGGCCAGTGACGTACGTGTTTGCCGGCCGGTACCTTAATTCCCGGATCCGGCTCCGCGAAGATCCCCCTGCCCTCCCCGGCCAGGACGGCGGGGGGATTTCGCTTCAAAAATCGTCTGGTGTAAAATTTTTGAAATCCAAGATTTTTCCACGAATTTCTATCCGTGTTTATCCGCCTCTCGATAATAGCCGTGAAGCGTGAGGGGGTAAAGACTATTTTTTTACTTAAGGCACTTGAGGCACTTAAGTACACTTGAGCGCACTTTTCTTTGGTTACGGCGCAGACGCGCTGCGTTCATCTGTGTCCCGATATAAATCTCTTGGTTGCAACCTTGCCGCGCTGTAGATTTTCTTGACAACCTGCTCTGCCTCCCCCATAATCAGGCCACCCGAGTTTCTTGAGGCCCCCCGGGGGCTTCGTATTCCTTCCTTGTGAGGGCCAGGGGTCGGCGCGGACGGGAATCATTTCGATTTTTATCATGGGCGCTTGCGCCGGGGAAAAAGAAAAGGGAGGCAACAGGGACTATGGAAAATCTGGATCCCATCTATAAAGAATTGGCGGCGAGGCTTGGGCAGGGCCATTCAAAATACATGCCCCGGATATTGGCCAAGCTGGCCAACCTCGAACAGGCAAAAATTCTTCGAGAGCTGCCGGCTCCCGCGGAAGAGATCGCTAAAAAACTGAACTTGGAGAAATCGGCCGTGGACCGGCACATCCAGGAGCTCCTGGAAAAAGGCGTCGTCTTCCCGACCAAGAAAGGGGCCCAGATGGCAAGAACCATGGAACAGCTCCATGATGCCGCGCTGGGCAATCCGAAGTACGATGAGCAACTGGGGGAGGAGTATTTCGACCTCTTCGCCGAATTTATGGACCATGAAGTTGTGGATGACATGCTCAAGACTTATGTGACCCCCGAGGGTCCCCGGTTCCGGATTATCCCCCGATGGAAATCCGTTCAAAATGTGCCTGGCGTCTTGGCCGCCGAAGATATGCGCGAGATCGTTCGAAAGCAGGAAACACTGGCCCTGCTCCAGTGCCCCTGTAAAAGGGAACACCGGAAACGGAACTGCGGGGTTCCCCTCCAGGTGTGCATCAATGTGGGCCGCACGGCCCAGTACAACATCAACCGCGGGGCCGGGAGAAAAATCACCGCCGAGGAGGCTCTCCAGGTCCTCGAGCAGACCGACCCCTACCCCATGGTTCACATATCCCTCAACCAGAGCGAGGTCAATCAGCTGATCTGCAACTGCCACAGATGTTGCTGCTCGCCCATGATCCACATGTTCACTCAGAAGAAACATAAGTTCACCGACGGGATCGCCAAGAGCCGTTTCGAAGCCTCCGTGGACCCGCAAACCTGCAAAGCCTGCAAGGTCTGCCTGACCAAATGCCAGTTCGGCGCCGTCCAGATGATCAAGGATCCGGCCACGGGAAAGGAGCGCTCCTCGGTGGACCCGGAGAAATGCATGGGCTGCGGGAGCTGCGTCGTCTCCTGCCGGAGCGGGGCCAGGTCGATGAAGGTCGTCCGCCCGCCGGAGCACATTCCCCAGCAAATCGCCCGGCTCTATTAATTCCATACCCCTCACCCTCACTTCCCCCGTTGAGGGGGGAGGGGGTGAAACCAATGGAGATGAAATGGGCGTGTTTCATTGCCCCATGGGATGTGCCTACTACGAAGATGAGCCCTGCATCGACTGCCGTCTCTGCCTGGCCACTACCCAGGAAGAAATGGTCCTGGCTTCCCAGAGGATCAGGGATTATCTGCGGGTCCACGCGGAAAACCGGAAGGGGCCCAGCCGGAAGATCGCGGTCTGCGGCAAAGGGGGAACCGGCAAGACGACCGCCGTGGCCCTGATGGCGGGGGCATTCCGTGAATTGGGCTTTTCCGTCCTGGTGATCGACCTGGACGAATCGAACCCGGGACTGCGCAGGATGCTGGGGTTCGGCCAGGCGCCCAAGCCCCTCCTTGCGGTCATGGGAAAGGGTCCCAGGGGAGAAAAGCCCCAAGAGGCATGGTTCACCCGGGAAGAGATGGGAATTCAGGATATCCCCGGCGAGTTCCTTCAGGGGGACGACAGCCTGAGATTTCTGATGGCCGGGAAGATCGAGGATCCTTTCCAGGGCTGCGCCTGTTCCCTCGCCGACCTGGCCCGGGACCTGGTCCAGAAGCTGGTTCTGGGGGACAAGGAAATTATCCTGATCGATACCGAGGCCGGGGTGGAAAGCTTTGGACGGGGGGTGGAAAGGCACGTGGACACGGTGGTCATCATGGTAGAGCCCTCGGCCGAATCCATTGTCCTGGCCGAAAAAATCAGCTACCTGGCCGACGGCATCGGAGTGAAAAAAGTGAGGGCCATCCCCAATAAAATCCCGTCCGAAAAAATCGGCCAAAGGGTAGCTGAGGAGCTGGAAAAGAGGAAAATCAGGGTTCTGGGCACTCTTTGGGTCGATGACCAGATCAGTGAAGCCAGCCTGGAAGGAAAGGGCCCCTCGCCCCTTTCCAATGCCCAAAGAGCCATGAAAGAGATGGTCCAGCGTCTCCTGGACGAATCACTTTGAGAGCGATCTGCATGCGAGCCGACACCTTCCCTATTTCCCATCCCCTTTGTGCCCCCTTGCTTGAGCGGCCAGAAACTCCTGCCCGAAATGATTCTGCCGCCATTTTTTCAAGCCCGAAATCTCTTCCATCTCTTTTATGGACCGGGGATTTTTCAAAGCCAGATCATTGATCAGGGCGTTATTCAAAAGAATTCCAGGCTCCATCCCTAAATCTTTGGCCCGCATATCCCGCCAGGTTTTCAGCGCTTTGACCCTTTGGCGCACGGGCGACGGCAAATCCGTCCTTGTTTTCCGGGGGTACACCGGAAGTTCTTCATCGGGAATGGATATGGCCCGGTGAATTTCTTGCAGCAGGCGTGGTCCATACCTGCCGATTTGCTTCCGGCTCAGGACTTTTGCCGTTTCCAATTCTTCCAGGCGCAAAGGCTTTTTCATGGCCAGTTCCAGAAGAGCTTCGTTGCCGAGCACCTTGAAGGGGGGAAGGTCCGACTTTTGGGCCTGGGCCTCTCGGAATTCCAGCAAAGCCTCCAGAACCGCAAGACTCCTGGAATCCAGGAGAGAAGCACCTTTCACTCTCAGGTAAAGCGGGTCCTGGTTGGGTGGCAGGAAGCGGACCTTGCTCAGAAATTGGCATTCTTCTTCCACCCAGGATAATCGGCCCTTCTCTTCCAGTTCCTTTTCCAGCATATAGGCCAGGGGAATCAGGTACCTGCCGTCCATCGCCGCATATTCCACCATCTCCGGGGAAAGGGGTCTTTGGGACCAGTCGGCCCGCTGATATTTCTTATTCAGGTCCACCTGGAACCGACTTCGCAGCAGCGCTTCCAGTCCGGTCTCCCGGAGGCCCAGGAATAGACAGGCCAACTGGGTATCGAAGAGGTTCTCGACCTCGAGCCGAAAGTCCCGGTGAAGGGAACGAATATCATAATCCGCCCCGTGGAATACTTTGCGGATCCGGGCATTGGAGAAAACGGGGCGTAAAACGGAAAGATCCTTTACCGCCAACGGATCCAGGACATAACAGGCGGATTCCGTAGCCATCTGCAGGAGGCATACTTTTTCGAAATAGTGGTGCATGGAATCCGCTTCCAGGTCCACGCCGATGATTTTGGCCTGGCCCAGAAACCGCGCAGCCCCTTCCAGGCTTGGAAGGGTCTCGATCCATTCAAAGGAAATCTTATTCCCATCCATAATCTCTGCTAATCCCTTTCCATTGATTTAAACTGTCAGGATATTTTACTTTTGGAGTTCGCCCGGTCAAACGGCAGACCGGGGTTTGTATTTCCAGTCGAGGAACACTTTCCGTAGGAAGGTGATGCCGAAGAACGTGATGATCAGGCTCGAAATCAGGTCCAGACCCCAGGCCCAGAACAGGCCTACGAACAGGAGTGCTGCGCCGGCCCAACTTGCAAAGTTAACCTTCCGGAGGAAATCGGCGCCGAGCACCTTGAACTGCTCCGGGCCGGGCAGCGCTTCCGGGCTATCCGAGACGGCCCGCGTCTTCCCGACGTCGGGAAGCATGTGCACCGATAAGAAGCTCATCCAATAGGCCATCGACCCGATAAAGATGAGCAGGCTGATCGACATCTTGTCGCCGGGGACACTGGGAATGCCGAACAGAAAGCTCTCGAGGTACCGGCAGATCCCGTAGTCCAGGCCGTTCACGTACAACCAGGAACCGCTCGCGTACGAGAAGGAGTACGCCAGGTTCGCGACCGACATGAAACCGGCAAACAGGGACCCCGCCGCGTTGATCGGGATGACGGCGCCGACCAGGCTGAAGGTGCTCATCCGGATGAACGAGGATACGATCGACACCAGGAAACTGTAAGCGGCGTAATACCCCAGCCGGACGGTTCCGATTTCGACGCCCGTTATGAGCGAGCCGATCCAGTCCGCGATCCGCGAGAAGTACGGGTCGACGAGCAAATACTGGGTCAGGTTGAGGGCGATGCTCAGCAGGATGAATATCCTGAACACGGACTTCAGGCCGTACCTGTCCTGCAACTTGATCCCCAGCCAGGCGAACAGGAGAACACCCAGGAAAAATCCGACGTAAGAAACCCCCTCCGCGTAGCCGATCTGGGTCTGCGTGAAACGGAGGCTCTCGATCAGGTAGTTGGTCCATAACGCGCCCATGGCCGGCTGAAAATGAAACAGGAAGTAAAACAGGATGATCCAGACGACCGGTCCGGTGTTTATGCCGTTCCAGAAATTGACCATTGAATCCTTCAGCGGAATAGACCTGGCGGTGTCCCGCGGCAACCGCAGGACGACCCAGAAAACGATCAGCGGCACGGCGGCCAGGCCGAAAAGCAGGTACTGGATGGCCACATGGTCGGCAATCCATCCCCCGCAGGCCGCCGCGACGATGCTGGTGCCGTAGATCGCCGCCCAGCAGATCGACTGGTTCAGGCCGACCGTCGCCGCTTTCGACCGACCGGACGCCTTGGATTCCTCATCGCCGGTGAGCACCGTTGCCCGGTCAACCGCGACATCCGTGCAGGCGAAGAGAATGGCCAGCGCGAACATCATCCAGTAAAAGACGATGGCCGACACATCAAAGAAGGGTGTCAGAAGGTACATGGCAGCCCCGGACAGAAGCAGAAAAATCATGACCAGTTTCGTCTTCCCGATGGCGTCCATCAAAAACCCGATCACGGGTTTGAAACTCCAGGCCAGGTAGGACTTGGAGAAAAACATCTGCGTGTCCGCTGCCGTCATCCCGTAATGGAACCTGAAGTGCTTAAAAAACGGCTGGTAGGTGATGCCCTGGAACGGGTTGGCGAGCCCCTGGAGAACATACTCCATGGCAAAGAGCACCTTCATCGGGTTCATGCCGAATATCGTTTTCTGCTTTGTTTCACTCATGGGACCTCCCCCGGGAGCATAAAATTATCTTACCGCGCCAAAGGAATGGCCTCAAGAGCATTCGGACCCCGGCATTCTCCGCCAAACGGTTAACGAAGACCGAAGTCCAATTTTCGGGGACTAATACAAGCGTACTAATTCTTTTTACCCCCCACCCTCCCCTCCCCCTCAAGAGACTGGGTCATAATTCGTCATGCCCGCGGAGGCGGGCATCCAGTTAGTTGGAGACAACAACGATTTCAAGGACCTGGATTCCCGCTTTCGCGGGAATGACGGCGTTTTCCCCATTACGACACAGTCTCCAAGGGGGGAGGGTTAGGGAGGGGGTGATGTCACTTTATTTATTACGTTTGTATTAGATATTCAATCTTGGTTAAGTATTTAGGGCCGGTATGAATTTGGCAAGAACGCATATATGGTGTCCCTGGAGGAACGAGGCGGGCAGCAGAATAATCGTTGGGAAGGTGATTCAGATTGGATTTCAGATGGGCGGAAAAGAGCGGGCCCGGTCTCCTTAAGAGAAATACATATAGAATCGGGAGGTTATAACGAGGGAGAGAAATAGACCCAAGATAAAAAGGATAGGAATTGAATGAAATGGGGAAAAATGCCGAAAAGTTAGACGAATACCTTAAATAATTTGGGGTTACTGGACGAAAGAGGGCAAGAAGATTCCTCATGCCTAAACATTCCTTTTTTTAAAGACGATTCATTTTATCTTGCTTGCATTTTTTTCTGCTGTCTCGGCTCAATATCTGGATGTTGCGCCCCGGGAAGGTTCCCCAGGCCACCGGTCAGGATCAGCATCCGGCCAAAAAGGGAGAAATGACGGGGCAGATAATTTTGGGTGTGGTGAAATAACCCTTCTGTCTATTGCATTAGCAGGATGCGGGAAAACCCAATTTTCCGTCACTCCCGCGAAAGCGGGAGTCCAGAATCCCTTGAAAAGACTGGATTCCTGCTTCCGCAGGAATGACGACCCGGAACTCTAAAAAGATTTTTTCAGCAACCTGTTAGGAGATAAGAATATGAAAAGGTGCCTTCTTGTCCTGTTGTTAGTCTTCTTCTTTGCTTCCCCTCTTCATGCTTCCCAATCAACCATTGCCGAAGCAGAAGGCCTCGCCTGCCTGGGGTATGACAAGTCCAGAAAGCAGACCGAGGAAGAAGCCCTGGCTCATGCCAAGAGAAAAGCCGCCGAATATGCCTCGACATACATCAAGAGCGAGACCAAGGTGAAAAATTTTGAGCTGGAGAAAGACCTGATTGAGGCCTATGCCCATGCCGCGGTCAAGCTCATCCAGGAAGTCGAAAGGACCTGGTACAAAGATGCCTCTTCGGGGGATTGCTTTAGAGTCAGGATCAAAGCGGAAGTGGTTCCTGATTCGCGGATGATGAACCGGGTTGAAAAAGGCATATCCATTGACCCATCGGGTCCGCTCGTTGTTCAGGCGTGGACGGACAAAAAGGAGTACAAGGAATCAGAGAAGATCAAGATTTATCTCCAGGGTAACAAACCTTTTTATGCCCGGTTGGTGTACAAGGGTGCCCTGGGCGAAATGGTTCAGATCCTGCCCAATCCCTACCGGTCCGAAAAGTACTTCAATGGAGGTGTAATATACGAAATCCCTTCAGGAAGCGACCGGTTCGATCTCGAGGTGAGCCCCCCCTTTGGCGAAGAGAGCATCATCCTGTACGCCAGCAGCGAACCCTTGGGAGAGATCAGCACCGCGGCCAAAGGCGGTGTCTTCCAGATCAAAACCAGGCCGGAGGATGTGGGGATGAAGACCCGGGGGATCAAAATAGGCGGGAGAGAGGAAGGTTCATCCGCCCCGCCAAAAGCAGCGGACTTCTTTGAGGACACCGTTAGAGTGACGACCAGAAAGTAATCCCCCCTGATTAAATCGATAAGGCCAATTGGGCGGAGGGAAAATCGGGAGATTACCAGGAGGGACGGAGGAAAAAGACATGGAACGGTCAAGATTTGTATTCTTGTACTCGCAATTTTGGAGCTTATCCCCCAAGCTCTTGAGGACTAAAGAGACATTTCCAAAAATATCCAGCCAACTTATATGTCTAATTCTATTCATTGTCTTGCTTTTTGCCCTTTCAGGATGTGCCGGGATTCAATATGCCGACAAGGTGCAAGCCCGTGATATAACTCAATCGGATAGAAAGGAGACGACCTCTAAGGTTTTGGCTAATGCGGAGGAATGGAGAAATTCTGGAGTCATGGTTAAGAAGGGTTTAAAATACAAGCTTACCGCTACAGGCGGCTGGTCAGCGGGCGCTCTCTGTGGAGAGACCAGTCCGGATGGCCTGGGAGCAGCTGCCTTATGCTATGGCGGTTCGGGGACGTACATGGGGAAAGGAAGTGCTTCTCTGCTGATCGGTAAAATTGGAGAGTCGGGATCCCCTTTTCCGGTCGGTAACGGACTTGAGCTAACAGCCCCTGATGACGGCATTCTCTTCTTTCGTATTAATGACACTCCCTTGTGGATGGCAGACAACAGCGGCTCCGTAGATGTAATAACTTCACTGGTCGGTTCTTCAACGGAAAATATTGTCAAATACAAGGATGTCCCTGCCTCCCCTCGCCCTCCCGCTCAAGAAAGCATTTCTTCCGTATCTCTGGAATCCGGAAAGGACCTCCCAAAGATTGCGGTTTGGGACCTTGTCCCCAGAGATACCAGGGCAACCACCACGCAGGAATTGACATCCATTCTAGTAAGCGAGATCACAAGATTAAGAAAATATGAAGTCTATAGCCAAGAAAATGTGCGAACCTTGGCCGGGTGGACTGAAGAGAGGATGAAACTCGGTTGCACAAGTACGCAATGCCTAACCGCCCTTGGCCAGATGGATGTTACCAGACTCATCTCTGGAAGTGTCGGGAAGATTGGGGACACATATTCCATATCCTTGAATCTTTTCAACACCCAGAATGCCAAAGCCCAAAATGCCGTATCGGAGTTTTGCCGTTCAGAGAATGAGTTAATAGAAATGATACAGAAGGCAGTGCGGAATCTCCTAAATGCTCATCCTTAATAAATGTGGCTCTTCTCTCAATCGAGTGGGTATAAAGGGAACCGAAAATATTCATCCGCACAGGCCCAGGGGGGGCATCCCGCCCAAGGCAGGACAGCATCGGCGGGAATAATTCCGGACTCCAAAGCGCTCGCTCAGGTTCCGCAGGGCACCTGTTCCCGACCCCCTGGCGCAAAACCGAACCCCGGGTCAAATCGGGCCAACCAAGGTTTTTTCCGACGCGAACCGATGGAAGAACGACTGCCTCATGATGTCCTGCCTTGGGCGGGATGTGCCCCCTGGGCCCCAGCCAATCCCCTCTTGTCGGGGAACAAATGAAGGGATATCTTATAGTTTCGGATCCTTTTGGTTCAATTTAAATGACCCTGAGTCGCTGCCCTTACCAGGGTGTAATCAATTGAACCAAACCAAGAAATCGTGTGGGCACTCCGTACTTATAACAATGGTGGGATATGCCTGCAAATGGGATGGCAAAAAAGACAAAAATAAGGCCGATCACAATGTATTGCCCAATTTTTCTTCTCATGGGCACAAAAGGGAGTCTTCTGGCCGATTTCTGGAAGGCTTGAATTCCGTCCAATCGTGAAATAGCTTCCATCCTTTCCCTCCTTCATTTCTCTATTCACGAAATCAGCGCTGATGAGCTGCACGTGATTTCAAGCGCTGGTGCAACTGCCAAAAAAAAAGCCGGACCCCAATGCCTAATGACAAGGGTGTCCGGCTCAAATCCTTCCCTCGACTTCGGCAACCCGGCTATCCCCGTGGGACCCGTGGCTTTCCGTCCTCCGATTGCTCGGAGTTTGGCATTGTCGGTCGTTATGGATGCCCTTAGCCCTTTTCCATTGGGCCAAGGTTATCCTTTATTTATAGTTTTTTCGGCAACCAGCGGAAGAAACTTTAGGGGTAATTTCGAGTGACAACAACAATTTTAGGAAATGGGGTCAGGAGATGTGGTTAGGTCTTATCGCCCTAACCCCTTGAAATCTTTGGTGGGCCATGTAGGGATCGAACCTACGACCTACTGATTAAGAGAGCATAGGCGGCCCATAATGATTTCAATAAGTTACGAGAAAGATTAGCCTCTCATGTAATGACAGTTAACTCTATTAACCCTATTTTTTCAATTATCATACAGGGGTTAATTTTGCAATACTTGGCATACTTCTTGCGCATTTATATTTATAGAGGGTATCGAAATTCGGGAACATTAGAAAATTCTATGGGGGGCTGAGATGGGCAAAAAAAGAATGACGTTCTGGATGGAGGAAAGGCAGATCGAAGGGCTGAAGGCCCTTTCCTCTATTACCAGGATCAGGCAGGCTGATTTTGTCCGGGAAGCCTTTGATGATCTTTTGGTGAAGTATAAGAAGGAGCTTAAAAAGGGTCCAAAGAAGCCTTAACCACTAATTGAAGAATCATTTTCCAAAGGCGTAAGCAAATGAGAAGCGAATTTAAAAAGAGGCTTGGAGATTCCCCGCGGGGTGACCCCCGGGGCGGCCAGCTTACGGGCCGGGAAAAATCTTCAAGCCTTTTTCTTTCTCCTCCCCGGGAGGGACCGGAAAGGGGGTGAATGGGGTTTTAGTCCGGGGAAATCAAATCAAAGAGTAATTCCGGGGACACCATACTTATTTCCGCTATCCCTCAATCAGCCAATGAAAAACCACAAAAACCCATTCGCCAATTCCTGCTCCAATCATGCCCCATCAATATCTACAATCACAGCCTGCTGCCGGCCAAAAGGTCGGAGAAGTGTTGGAAAGGAAAGACATCGATGCCGTCCTTGGTTTTCAAAACCGGTCCGCGAGGGTAGACGATGATCCGACGGATCAACCCTTTAAGGTTTGCTATGGCACGCAGGCCCTTGCACCAGGTATCCGTGAACGTGGAACCGGACTTCGCTTCAACCGCGATGAGATCCGAACCCCGAGGGAGCAGGAAATCAACTTCGGTTTCGGACCTGCCGGAGGGCGCCCAGTAATAGATGGCGTCACAGATGCCGCGGTAATCCTTGTAAGCCCGGATCAACTGCGCAACCATTCCTTCGAACAAAGCCCCCCTTTCCTCGGGTGTGAGGCTGCCGGACGATCGCTTCATCGCCCGGACGATACCTGGATCACACCAGTACCATTTGGGCAGTTTCCGCTCCCGTACGCGGAGTTTTGCTTCGTACGCAGGAAGGCGGTAGCACAGGAGAGTTTCTTCTAAGATTTCGAGGTATCCTGCGACCGTCGTCCTTGCCACCCCCGCTTCCCGGGCGATGTTGGTCACATTGACGGTCTGGCCGTGAAAAAGGGCCGCCAACGGAAGAAAACGGGCAAATCCGGGCAGGTTTCGGACAAGCGCCTCCGCCTGGATCTCCTCTTTCAGGTATAGCTGCGCGTAAGCTGCGAGGGTCTCTTCTTTGGCCGCTGAGTCCCACACGATCGGCAGCAACCCATACCGAAGAACCTCATCTATATCGAAGCCGGTGCCAAGTTCCTCAGGCACAAAGGGATGCATGGATCGATGCAGTGCACGGCCGGCAAGCAGGTTCACGCCGGCTCGCTTGAGTTTTCGGGCACTCGACCCGCAGAGGATAAAACGCAGACGTTTCTCCTCGGAGAACCGATGTACTTCATTCAGCAAGCCGGGAAGTCTTTGCACTTCGTCGACAATTACCCACTTCGCGGTGGGAACTCCACGTAGTTCGTCCGCGAAAAGACGCGGACTCGACAGCAGCCTCTGGTATGTTTCCTCGGAAAGAAGGTCGAAAACGTGGGCATCAGGAAATGTAGCCCGGAGCCAAGTGCTCTTGCCTGAGCCGCGCGGGCCCATCAGGAAGAAGCTCTGTTGCGGTGGTTTTAATAACCTAGGAAGCATATTTGATAACCATGTCGTCATTTTTCGTCGAAATTTGACGACAGTATGGCCATTTTCCTATATCCTGTCAAGCTTTTCTTTTTTTAATTCCTAATTCCCTAATTCCTAATTCTAATTCCGGGGACACCATACTTATTTCCGCTATCCCCGTTCATTTCTGATTCCGGTCTTCCGCTTTGGACCAGGCCGCTGCCTCAGGAGCCTGCGGCCCAAACTCTTCTCCAGCCTCACGACAAACCTTTGACTGCCCAAAGGCCTGCCTGTTCTTTCATGCTTCTTTAAGAGCATAATCCCATCTTCATTGCCGGCTTCTGAAAGAAATGCCCTCCAATCCCCAACAAGCTGCCGTAATGGAGCAACTTTCACCAGAACGTCATCCCGGCCCGCCATGTGGGCAGCGGCACTGCTCCAACCATATTCTTCGGGCCTCTGCACGAACCCCGCACGCACCGGGTTCATTTCGACATACCTCGCCGCTGCCAACAAATACCTCTCCTCCATCGCATAGGAAGAAAACCTCCCTTGCCAAAGATGCCCCCGCCATCCTTCCCGAAATAGGTGCAACGTAAAACTTTCAACGCGTGCACCTGCTACGGTTTCATTAAGCCTATTTGATAAATGACCTATCGCCGATTGTGCCAAAACCTCCTTGACACGCAATTCCCCCCTGGATATATTCAATCCATTCTAAAGAGATTTCTTTTCAAATCAATAAAGATCGGGGAAAGGGGGTAAGGCGTACGTTACGGGAGTTCTAATGAAAACATTGCATCGGTATACGGCGGTTGAATCAGCAGGAGATGGGGGTGGTAGATGATAGCCCTCCGATCGTAAGCAAGGAACAGGTTTGCGGAGCCGGCCAAGAAGGAATAAGCGGTAGTCAAAAGAATCGCCGAGAATCAAAGACCCATTGGTCAAGAATAGAAATTTCACCCCAATCCTCATTCCCGTCCGATTGCCGCCCCCCGCAAGGATAGAACCAAAGAGAGGGCCATTCAGGTGCGCCGTATCTGGTTTGTACAGAAGAAGCTCGGTTGGCCGGGGGGAATCGAATTCATCGCCGCCTCGCTCGCGATTGCGGTCATTTCTCACCCTGGCCTGGCAAACGCCCAGTCGCTGGAGCCAAGGACATACGCAAACACGCCGGTCGGCATGAACTTTCTCATGCTGGGGTATGCTTACCAGCAGGGGGACGTGCTGCTCGACCCTTCGGCTCCGCTGAAAGACGTCAATGCTGAGGCCCACTCCCCTGTCCTGGCCTATGTACGTTCGCTCGACGTGTGGGGTAAATCCGGAAAGGTGGATATGATTGTTCCCTACGCCTGGCTTTCGGCAAGCGGAAAGGTGGGAGGAGAGGAGCGGGACAGAAAGGTCTCGGGTTTTGCCGACCCGGCCGTACGCTTGTCGGTGAACCTCTATGGGGCCCCCGCCCTCTCTTTCGAGGAGTTCAAGAACTACCGGCAGGACACCATCGTCGGGGTAAGTCTTCAGGTAACCGCGCCCCTTGGCCAGTATGATTCCGACAAGCTTGTGAATATTGGCACGAACCGATGGTCCTTCAAGCCCGAAGTCGGAATCTCCAAAGCGCTGGGACGCTGGACGCTCGAAACTGCCGCCAGCGCGATCCTCTACACGAAGAACGACGACTTCTTTGGCGGCAAGACCCGAGAGCAAGACCCGATCTATTCCGTGCAAGGCCACCTCATCTACCACTTCCCGCGGGGGATTTGGGCGGCCCTGAATGCCACGTACTACACCGGCGGCCGAACCAGGATTAACGGGGTGGAGGGCGACGATCTACAGCGCAACTGGCGCGTGGGAGCCACCCTGGCCCTTCCCGTAACCCTCCATCACTCCGTCAAGCTCTACGCCAGCACCGGTGCATACGCGCGCGCGGGGGAGACTTTGACCTGATCGGGATCGCCTGGCAATACCGTTGGGGAGGAGGCCTCTAAACGGGGTCGTTTGCCCTAGCAATCCCACCCCGGCAACAAAAGAACGCTGAAATCCCGACTCTCCTATCCCCTCACAACGATCCAGGTTGGATCGCTGACGGTGGGGAGGATATCCGCATAGCCCTATTCCATGTAGGTTCTTACACCTTCTTGGGCCTTTCGCGATCAGGAATCTCCTTAGGGTGAAAACCTGGTTATTTTAATCTCCCTTTTCCTTCTTCAACTCCACCCAATTACAGGCTTTTTGTTTTTCACTCCATTCTTTTTCGGTAAGTCGCCGGAAGTCAGAATCATGTTTTTTCGGAATCAACTTGGAGATAGAAATAATACTCCTTGCCTCTTTCGGACACAAATTTCAATCGTTTCGCTTCTGGAGCAAAAACAATTTAAAATTGACCCGTTGGTATTTTGAAAGTAACGCAGTCTCCATTACCAATTCGAAACAATTGTACACCGTTGAGTTGAATCGGGCTTGATATCGCAGACCCATAAAGCCTGGACTCTCTGAACATATAGAGCGTTGAATAATCATCATTTGTAACTTTAGGAAAATTGGCGTAATTTAAAATTTCGGTTCTGCTGGAACAACCCCAAAAACTAACCATTCCCATTGCCAATAGGCATAGAGTCAGACACCCCCCGCAGAGCGGGTGGCTTGATGAGTGGGGCCGCCTCAAAGGCGGTCGACCGATTAACCTAAACGTCGCGCTGAAGCGCGCCTCAGTTCCTTAATTTCAGAACTGGCCCTTTGATCCATCCGCTTCATCTTGGGCGCGGATGTATTGGCGGACCTGCTCTAATTCAAAACCAACGGTGGATACCGCGTACCCCCGAGCCCAAAGGTGTTCCCCGGTGAAATTGCGCTCCTTGCCGCCAAACTCCCGAGCCACGGCGATGGCGCTCTTCCCTTTGAGAAAACCAATCACCGAAGCGACCGGGTGCTTCGGGGGAATCGCGATACACATATGAACATGATCCGGGAGCAAATGCCCTTCCAAAATCTGGCATTCTTTCTGCTGTGCCAGGGCATGGAAAATACTCCCCTAAATGACGTCGGACTTGCCCAAACAAGGCCTTCCGCCGCTTTTTGGGGATAAACACAACATGGTATTTGCAATCCCATTTCGAATGCGATAAACTTTGATAACCTTGTTTAACCTCTTCCATAGCATCCTCCTGTGTGTTTTCCCTTCCTCATCAAGCCACAGGAGGATGTTATGCCTCAACGGTCAAACCTTTTCAAGTCGCACTGGTAAAACCAGTGGTTTACCTAAAGACAGAATTACCTGCCTCAGAAAGGTTGAGCAATGGGCTTCTTTCCGTAGCGCCCAGGATACCCTGAAAATATACCAAGAGGGGTATAAGGTGTACTTCAGGATGGCGCAGGAATTGGGAGTCGTGGCTAAATAGGGGAAAGTCACCTGGACGAAGGAGGCAAAAGGACCCAAGACGCATATTAGGGGACGTTGTTTCTGAATGAACTTACAGAAACTTTTGGAGTTCAGGCAGTTCCTCCGAATAGGATGCACGGATTGCCGCCGATGTCGTTACACCCAGGAATCGCGCCATCTCCGCCCGAATATTGTGAGAATGCCCAAGCGTATCTAATCTGGCTGTTCTCGGTACACCCGCAAAATTAGCTATCTATTATGCTCCTTTAAGCACTTCTCTGCATGAACCCCCTCTACAAGTCCAAAGGCATGAAGCAAGGAAGGAATCATTTCTCTTTGATTTTAAACCTGCAATTTTGCAATCGAAATGCAATATTACAACATGAAAATGGAAGACTGAAGACCCGAATCCTGAGCAGGGATTTGACCGGAGGAAGGTAATTTTAAAGGTTGGAATCCACTCTTTCCGGATGTTCTTTCATCCAGCGGCGGTAGGCACTCTGAATCAATTCGAGATCTCCCAATTGATTCGAGCATATTTCAAACAGCTCTTGGGCAGAAACCTCATGGTAGAAATGGACGAGCCGGTTGCGATATCCGGCCAGAACCGTAAGGAGCTCAGCTTCGGTCTCAGTCAAAACCGCTTTTTCTTGCAGCCGAAGCGCGATTTCTTTGTATTCACTGACCCCTGAGCCGTAGCCCTTGGCAAGAATATGGCGCCCCACGTCGAACAAAGCTTCCAGGCTCCGGCGCAGGCAGGATTCTGCCGACCAAAGATTTCTCCGATCGGAAAAGAACAAAGTCTGGTCTCCCAGGGGCAAAGATCGGATCTCCCGCAGGAGAGAATCGATCAGATCCAGGCGATCCGCGACTACCCTTTTGGAAACCGCCATGGGAGTCATGTGGGTTCTCCCAGCACCAGGGCCATTCGTTCCCTTTCCAGGGGGGCTAAGTCCCCGGCCCGGCGAAGGACATAAAGTTCGTATTCATCCGCCTCGTGGCTGTCGCTGGCGAAGAGCCTCTCCCCCCGGATGATCTCCGCTGCCACAAACGGATCGGCCTCGGTCAGGCAGACCAAGTCGACCCGCGAAATTCCCAAAAGTTCTTCCAGGGCGCCAGCCAATTGGACCTTTTCTCTGACGGACCATTTTTTACCCGTAAGTACCTTCACCCCAATGTCGGCATCCGAGAGACCCGCTGGCAAGTGATCTCGGTTCTCCTCGAACCAGTCGCGCACCTCTGAAGCCCGGCTCCCAAAACTGTAGAGGAGGGCTACGTCGAACTGCCGGCAAATTTGCTCAAGGGTTGTTTGCCTCTTATTCATATTACCGCCCTAGTCCCGGTGGAAAGTGAACCGATGTAAAAAAGGCCTCTTGGTCGAGAGGCCTGGTTTCAATTTTTGGTGGGCCATGTAGGGATCGAACCTACGACCTACTGATTAAGAGAATGGCCCTCTGAGCTTCCTAACCTCCTTAAAGCATTTAACTATTTGAATTTATTGATTTTAGGTTTTGCTTATTTTGGATGAAACCACCTAATTTTAGCAAATTTTGGAAAAGAATCCCACACAATTCCCACACAAAAATCCGAAAAACGGACCTCGATTTTAAACTCCATCCCCCGACGTCAACGGATTTGAGACCCATGCGTTTTATCATATAATAATAATGGTAGAATCGGCCTCGTTGGAGGGATGGAGCATGAAAAAGCTTATACTCTTGTTGTTCCTTGTAATTCTGAGTTTCGCTTTTTTGATTTTGCCGTCAGTCTCAGAGGCTCAGGGTAGGTCCGGAGGAAGGGGCGGATCCCCCGGTGGCTACGGAGGCGGGGGAGGGAGTGGATCCCCTGGCGGGCACGGAGGCGGAGGTGGATACCCTGGTGGGCCCGGAGGCGGGAGCGGATACCATGGTAGGTACTATGGAGGGCATTATGGAGGTCACTATGGTGGATACTATGGTGGGCACGGAGGTTATTACCGGGGCTATTATCCACATTGGTATTCCTCATTTTATTGGGGATTTCCGATACTGGGATGGCCGTATGCAGGCTGGCCTTATGCCTTCTATGGGGGATGGCCTTATGTAGGCTGGCCCTACTATCCATCGGGAGTAACTGAGGCCCCTCCGGCGGATAGCGAACCGGCGCAACAGCAGCCTTACTATTGGTATTACTGCCAGGATCCGCAAGGCTACTACCCGTACGTTAAAAGTTGCCCGGGCGGTTGGATAGAGGTGGTACCGAAAGTAACCCCGCCCAGCCAGTAAAAGAGGACATGCCAGAATGAATATGAAAGGAATTTTTCTGTTGCTTTTAGCGTTGGTGGCGTTAAGTGCCTGCGCAAGGATTCCAACAGGCCCAAGCGTCATGGTATGGCCGGGTCCAGAGAAGCCCTTTGAAGTATTCCAATCCGATGATGCCTTCTGCCGGCAATGGGC
Source organism: uncultured delta proteobacterium (assembly GCA_963802665.1). Classification (GTDB taxonomy): domain Bacteria; phylum Desulfobacterota; class SM23-61; order SM23-61; family SM23-61; genus SM23-61. Next base: position 182,140 of record CAWDJO010000009.1, read on the forward strand.
CAGCCAGCAGGTTGGAGGGGCGGCAGAAAGCGCCAACCAGACCCTTGTCAGCGGAGTGGCGGTTGGGACAATGTTAGGGGCAGGGCTGGGGTTGGCGATTGGTGCTGCCACTGGCGATTTGGGTGCCGGTCTTGGCATTGGTGCCGCAAGTGGTGCTATTATGGGAACCGCAGCGGCAAGTGGCCCTTACTATGGAGCCCAATGGGAAGTCCAGAGGCGATATGACCATGCCTATTTGCAATGTATGTATGCGAAGGGGAATCAGGTCCCAGGTGCACGGACCTATAGACGAGCTGTTCCACCGCCACCTCCTGAGTCCCGCTAATGGAGACACGCATAGGCGTGATTTAAAACTAAGGGCGGGTATCCAAAGATCAGTCCTTTGAGGATTTTTGGTGATCGAAAATAACTCGAAACGGGTATAGGTACACAATAATACAAGGGGGAAGCGATGCACACCGTTACACTGTTGAAGCGGGCAGGAATTGTGATCGCCCTGGTTGTGCTTGTATGGATATCGATCCTAAATGCTGCGACAGATGGTTCCTCTACCGTGGGGACCGTGAATACACTCCTGACGGCGATTGCCACGAACAATTATGACGCTTTGATCGCCAATGCCGCACCAGCCCTGAAATCGAGAATCACAAAAGAAACGTTCTCCCGGGTCAGCACCCAGCTGTCTCCTCGGCTGAAAAGGGGGTATAAGCTGCAATACCTCGGCAGTCTCAAACAGCAGGGAGTCGAGGTTTTTTTGTGGAAGATAATTTACCAAGATGACGGGGACGACATGCTGGCTGCGGCTGGTCATACAGGATAATAAGGTTGCCGGCTTTTGGTTTCAATAGATGATAACAGGTTAAAGAGACAACATTCCAGGTATTCTTTCAGCTCAGGATTGGATCGGCCGGAAGTGGATTGGGAATTCAACAGCTGGAGTTTTCTTGTCAGCTCCACGATGCTTCTTTTTAAGATCGCTTCCTTCCTATCCAGCTCGTCAATTTTTGCATCCTTCTTTCTAATATCTGAATCTCCCCCTGCAGGGCTGGAGGCGGAGGGCGGCTTGCTCCATCTGAACATCAGCCAATTCCTTTTTCAGGTCCTGTATTTCTTGTTCGAGTTCCATGGTCATTTCCTTTCAGGTCTAGCCGCCCTGACCTATCATCCGGAGCCAAGTTGGATCAGAATTCTCTTGCCACTAGGGATGAGATAAACAGCTGGATATGGGGAGTATATTGAAAACGGGATGAAAATTCAAGGGCAAAATTTCGCAAAAATTGGCATCTTGACTTGCCCTACCGAATTTTATACAATTCCGTCGAAAGTTACCAATCAACATTCCTGTCCTTACCCATCAACCCTATACCCACTGAGGGTAGCCAGGAGGTTGCATGGTTTGGAAGTTCGCATAGACCCCATTTCTCGAAAGGGAGGTGCTTTCCCTGGAGAATGACCCATACGCCATACAAATCGGATTTTATCTCAAATGATGTCAGGCTTTAATTATTTTAGGAGAGTGGCTTCCGAAAATAAGCATTATCGGAGATAAAAATGCAGAGGTGCTAAAATGAAAAAGAAGACTTCTTTGTTATTACCATTTCTTTTTGCTATTTTTTTATTTGCCTCGATCTCTTGGGGAGAAGACTATATAAGTAAGAATTTTCCTCCAGATGAAGTTTTAAAAAAGACGCTTTTGACCCATTGGAAAAAAAATAACATAAATTTTTCTATTGATAAATTTTTGGGGAAAAACAAGCTATCAGAGTGGAATTACGTTGTTTATTTTCTGTTTACTGACCCAAATATTAAACAGCAAAAGCTCGATTCCTTTATCGTTATTAAGCTTGAAACTAATTATTGGCTCTTGCAGCGAGGAGAATTAATAATAGTGGTGGAAAAATAAAAAACCTCTGGAGATAGCGAAAAGGACAAAAATGGGGATAGAAAATCTCTTTCCTATTTTCTTACTCATGAGCAAGGTGATCGGAGAAACGATTTCAACGCTTTTATGATCACCCTATATGGGATAATATAAAATCCTATAAAGCGAGGAAATGTCCATGAAAAATTCCCCTATTGGAAAAAAGAGTATTTTTATGGTTGTCCTGGTGCTTGCTTTTCTCATCCCAATTGACGTATTTGCTCAGAGCCCTTTTTATATTGCATTCAAACCGGGGATTTATTCCCCACAGTCAGGTGACCTTGATGGTTTTGATACTGGATTCAGTGGAGAGGTTGGGTTTGGTTATCGGGTTAATCCAAATCTTGCAGCGGAGATTGGAATTGGGTTTTTCAACACGGAAGGAGAAAAAACGGTTGGGGGGGAAACTTATGGGGGTCGAGAATTCGATATTTACGTTTACCCTGTTACTTTTACCTTAAAGGCCATTCTCCCTTACAAAAGATGGGAATTTTTTGGGTTGGTAGGGGCTGGGATTTATTTAGTTTCAAGACCATATGATGATTATTATGATCATGATCATGATTATCATCATCATGATTATGATGATGATGATTATGATACGATATTCGGGGGCTATTTGGGCGCAGGAATCCATTACAATATAGCACCAAGAATATTTGTTGGTGTTGAGGGCAAATACCTTTGGACGGATAAAGCAAAATTCGAATATGAAGAATTTAGGATGGATGGCATCATTGCTAACGCAGTTATCGGTATTAGATTCTGAGTATTATCGGTACAACATTGAACATAACTGCCATATCTCCTCTGTTTTCGGACCATCGGGAATGGTTTCGATATGATTTTCATCTATTGAATTGGGATGCGTCATTTCTTTCGGTAATCCTCAACCTCCTAAGCAACCCGCTGATGAACTGTTGTAGGTGTTAGCGTTGAATTTGGGCGGAGGAAAGATTCTGCGAATAATCATCAACTCCCAAAACAACCATCGGTTAAACGACGGTCGATGGAACAGGAAAGAGGTTTTCGGCTGAAAATGGTATTTCCCGATCCCTGATCCCATTCCATTTCCCCCACCTTTAATTATATATCCCCCACCCGGCCATCGAAATGGCCCATTAGCCCAAATCTTCTAAATCCCGTCCAGGAACCGCGTTCTAATCCAAGGCTATGATTTCACACTTTTAAGAAAAAGTCTCGTCTACGCTATTCCTGAGCGAAATTCAGTTAAAATTTCAATGGCTTGTGGTCAATTTTTCGGAAAATTTCAATTTTCGTCAAATCCGGCAATTCCCCATCCCTTTCTTTCGCTAAATCGTGACCACTTTCTTAGCCGACATCTTGATGGCCCCCTGTAATCGGATTTAGGTCCACGTGCGTTATACTCTATAAAAGGACTATCTTCCCGGTCCAGGAAGGGAGGTAAAATGAAAACCATCATCCTGATACTGGCGGTCTTGCTACCCGTGATTGCCTCAGCGGAAGAACTTGTCTACGATCAAAACTGGAGCCTCAAATATCGCATCGAGGACGGCCGGATCTATGACAGGAACTGGCAGCTCAAAGGCCACATTCAGGACGGAAAATTTTATGACAGAAATTGGCAATTGAAGGGGCGGATCGAAGAGGGCAAAACTTATGACAGAATCTATGATCCTTCCTACAAATTGGAGGGGTATAGGCAAGGGGACAGGCTTTATGACCGGAACTGGAGCGCCAAAAGGGTATATAAAGGGAACTGCTCCAGGAGGAGGGAATAAATAACGGATCCTTCTGCGGAAAGCCCGAATTTATTCCTTGACTTCCTCCCTCCTTCTGGATATTATCCGCATAGATTTCCGTTCTTCAATTCCCTTGTTTGGGGGGAGGTATGGTTCTGGAAGATTTTGAGACCCCATTTCTCGATTGCAGAGGAGTGGGTTTTCCTTGGGAGGGGATGAAAAATGGGAGCAAAGGAAGTATGAAGTCTCTGGACTTTCATTGCTTTTCCAAAGGTATCCAATTGCAGGCCTTCTGCTTTTCCAACCATTCTTCTATTGTTAATTGTCTAAATTCCGGTCCTGATTTTCCAGCATCCGCACGAACATAGAAGTAATATTCCTTTCCATTCTCTGCCAAAAACTTTATCCTTTTTCTCGTAGGTTGTGGTGTCCAAATTGATTCAGCAGTCAAGGCTATTTCAGATTGTCCAGCTGGTATTTTGAATTTAGCACAATCACCGCTTCCTATATGCAGTAAATCTTCCCCATCATATTGAATCATAAATGCAACTCCACTAGCTAAAAGCCTACTCTCCCTAATGATATTGATTGTCTGAAAAATTATCGATTTGGATTTGTGGCAATTTTCTATCAGTAACGACTTCTGTGGCACAACCACACAAGCATATCAATCCAATTGCCAACAACCAATGCATTCTCTTCATTTTTCATTTCCTCCGCCTTCCCTTTGACGGTATAAAATCAATCTTTTCATTCCTCCAAGCATTGATCCCAAAATTTGTTGGCCTCCTTAGTGCGGTCCGTTGAGGCTCTTCGTATTCTTTACTTCCCGGAGATACCTCTTTGGAGGCGTTCGCCCTTGCTTGAGCCAGCTTTCTCCGCAAGTCGTCTGGCAGCTCAGCTAAGACAAAATCTATTTTCTTGAGGAACCCTTCCACCTGCTTTTTCCCTTGAGCACACATCAAGCATATCAGATTCCGTCAATACAATCGTTCGCCTCTCGGGTCCTTTTGCCAAGAGCAGAAAAAGCATGTCGGATCGGAGTTTCAGTAGTTTTCCTACGGCGTGCTTTCCTCGTGCGGTTTTTCCCCCGCTCGTAGAGATACAGGCCACGATCTTTCCATCCTGGCTCACCGCATCGAAATCAAAAACCCCTCCGGAGGTCAAGGGGAGCCTATTTCGATAGAAATTACAACCAAATTTCACCGCCATCCATTTTTCACGAACCCAATCTTCGATTTCAAGCTGCACTCGTGTATCTGCCATTTTTCTTGCGGTTCCTTTCCCCCTGAATGACTAATCCTTATCACACCCCAAATATTTTAAAAGACTTGTGAAATAATTTCCCCCCGCAACAAGGTTTCCTTGGGGCATATTTCCTCTACCAACCGATTTTACCGGGGAAAATAAATAAAAGCAATCCGATATGATGGCTTTTGGGGGAAGAAGGGTCTGACAAATCCGCCATTTTCAAAATCCCTTGAGAAAGCCTCAGAAGCGACGTTTAGGAATGCCACGTAATCGAGCGGAAACCCAGCTAGGAGCCACGACCTTCCAAAAACCCCTGTGAAGCTATGTGGTTATAAGCAATTTGCCCCCGGATGGGCCCCCAGGATCAATTTGAGCAAAAATCGCATAGACTGGTGAAGAAAAATCGCTATTCCCGAAAAATCGACGGGATAAATGCTGAAACTAAGGGGAAATTAATGAGCATTCCCAGGTTTGCTGCGCTCCTGAGTCCTTTCTTGACTTCCGCTAACCAATTTCATACAATCCAATCAGAATAGAAAAATCATAAATACAGACCTTATCCATCAACCCTAGCCTCTACCAAACGGGTAGCCAGGAGGTTGCATGGCTTGAAAGCCTGAATAGACCCCATTTCTTGAAGGAAGAGGAATGGGGTTTTTTATTATGGGGGGGTAAGAAAGGAGGAAATGAAAAATGGAAATTGGTATATTACTAATCTATTTTATAGTTTGGCTGTTACTCAGCATTTTTTGTGGAGTTTGGGCATCCTCAAAAGGTCGCTCAGGACTTGGGTTTTTCTTTCTCTCCTTCTTATTATCTCCCATTGTGGGATTCATAGGTGTGGCGGTTGCAAGACCCAATGAGAAATTGGTTGAAGAGAAAAGGATAGAAAGCGGTGAAAGAAAAAAATGTCCCTTCTGCGCTGAAATGATAAAAAGGGAAGCAAAGATTTGCAGATATTGCCAAAGGGAACTTCCCGAAATCCCGGTTGCCCCAGTGGAAGAAAAACCCGAACCAAAGAAAATCCCATGTCCGAAATGTGGGATTGAGGTTTTTGATACCCAAAAGCTATGTGTGAAATGTGGGAATAAAATCTCAACCCTGGACGACTAACAAGGGGCCGCATTCGATTGAGGTTGATTCAGTGGTGGCGATTTGCTCCTTGACTTGTCCTGCCGCATTTTATACAATCCCGTCCAAACTGACCAGTTCGCATTTCAGCTTTTATCCATCAACCCTAGCCTTTACCCATTCCGGGTAGCCAGGAGGTTGAATGGTTTGGAGATCGGATAGACCCCATTTCTGAAAAGAGGTGGGGTTTTTTTTGTAGCGGATCCGAGCCAATGCCGATCAAAAGAGATAGTCGAGAAAATAGATATAAAAAGGAGAGCCTCCATGGGAAAACTCGAATCCACCATCAAGTCTGAAATCCAGCGCCTGGCCAAAAGGGAGATTCGATCGACGTTTATCCCACTCCGCCGAGAAGTCAGAGCCATGAGACTCAGGCTATCCAGCCTCTCCAAGAACTTCTCCGTCTTGGACCGGCTGACAAAAGAGCAGCTGCAGAAGGTGCCGAAGAAAGGATTGGAGGCTAGCCCAGAGGAAGTGAAGGCCTCTCGTCTTACGCCGGACAGGATTCGGAGGCTCAGGAATAAGCTGGGTATTTCCCAGAGGGAGCTGGGTGTTCTTACTGGGTCAAGTTTGGGTGCAGTCCTATCGTGGGAGAAAGGGAAATTCAAACCGAAGGGAGAGAAAAAGGCGGCCCTTGTGGCTCTGAGGAAGTTTAGGAAGCGGGAAGTGCAGAGGATTTTAGCGGAGAAGCAAGAATCAAAGGTTCAAGCCAGGAAGAAGGCTGAGGGTAAGGAGAGAAAAAGGAAGGCAGCAAGAAAGGTACTGAGGAAAAGGGCGAAATAGCAGAAGGATCTTTTTTAAAGAATTCTTCGAGGTTTTTCCAAGAAGGGTGGTTCTACTTTATCAAGGCATATCCTCAATGAGGGGACTATGACGAAAATCGACCTTATAAAAATTATTCATGGGAAAATCGGTTTGGGAACGAAAGAATCTGCGGAAGTCGTAGAGCAAGTATTTGAAATCATAAAAGAGGCCTTGGAAAGTGAAAAGAAGATCAAAATCAGCGGATTCGGGAACTTCATCGTACATGAGAAAGGCCCCCGAAAAGGGCGGAACCCTCAGACAGGGGATGCGATAATAATTGCCGGACGAAGGGTAGTTACCTTTAAACCGAGCCATATACTCCGGAAATCTTTGAATCGTCCAGCAGATGAATAGGGGTGATCTGCTTGGTTATGTCGGGTCCACCGGAAAGTCGACAGGGCCTCATGTTCATTACGAGATTTGGACAAAGGGAAAAGCAGCAAACCCACGGGATTTACTATAGGGAGGAGCATGATGTTTTCCAAGGATAATGAGCAATTGGAATCTTTCATCGGATCGGGTACTGAATTTCAGGGAGAGTTGAATGTGAAAGGGATTATAAGAGTGGATGGGCACTTCGATGGCAAAATGAATGTCGGGACCTTAATTTTGAGTGAAACGGGCGTAATTAAAGGGGAGGTCTCAGCAAAGAAAATCATCATTGGAGGAAAGGTTGAAGGAAATTTGCGAGGTCAGGAGATTGTTGAGATTAAGGCAACCGGAAAGGTTTTGGGGGACATTTTTACAAAAAAAATCTCCATAGCGGAAGGAGCAAAGGTCAACGGAAAAATTGAAATGGAAGTTGATGAAGGCAGGATTATAGACTTTAAATCGAAGCGGGGCGAGGGTTAAAATGCTAGGGAGTTTGTGGTAGCCGGTCCAATACTGGATGACCCGGGAGACTCTCATAGGAGACCTCCTCGAAGGGATTTTATTCCCCAAGAGGGCTCAGCCAGTTTATGATATATGAATCATTCATTCAAAAAATGCCGCCCATTCGGCAGGTTTCCTAATTGGCACGTTACCTTCAATTTATAATGCCCATCCCACCCCAACATATAGTGTCTTGGTTCAGCGGGAAATGGAATTTTTCCGCCTTTGCTAAGTGAGTGTGAGTGCTCTCTCATCGCCCTTTGACCCATGCTTTTTAAAACCGGGCGGTTAGGAAAAAGAAGAGGTTGCTCTATTTGAACACAATCTGCTTTATTGAGCAAGTCCGGGTCAGTTTAGCGCGGCCGCTGGTTGGGTATGTTGCCTCCGACCAACGCTCTGCCAGGCCTCCTGCCGCCGCTGCTGCCGCAAAGCGCGCGCAGCTTCCAGTTTCCGATCCCGCTCGGCAAAGATCTCTTTCTCCTTCCCTTCCAGCTTATCCTTGGGAGTCACATACCCCAGGGCACTATGCAGACGGACTTGGTTGTAATAGTCAATATAGCCGGCCACCAAACGGCAGGCATCCTCCAGGGATAACGGCACCCCCGGACGGATGCATTCCCGCTTCAAGGACTGATGCCAACGCTCAATCTTCCCGTTGCTCTGCGGGTAAAAAGGCGAAGTCTTGACATGGGTCATACCGCTGATCCGAATAAACTCCTTGAAATCCCGGGCGATAAACTGGGGGCCATTGTCGGAGATGATCCGGGGTTTGGCCTCCGGGTACTTCTCCTTCGCTCTCTGCAGAATCAGCTCCACTTCCGCCTCGGTCATCGATTCGCGAATGTCCCAGTGGACGATATACCGGCTATAGCCATCCAGGACACTGCACAGGTAGTAAAACGTCCCGCTCAGGTTGATGTACGAAACATCTACATGCCAGTGCTCCTGCGGACCCAGGGGGTGCACAAACCCCGTCCCTTTCTTCGACGGCTGGACATTCCAGCGCCGCAAAAGACCCGCCCTCGCTGAGCACTCGCCATACACTGGTCGGGCTCACCGCCACCACATCGGCATCCAGCATCATAAAAGCCAGCCGGCGGTACCCCTCCAGGGGATGATCCAGGTGAAAAGCGATAATCGCCTGCTTCTCCCATTCCTCCAACCAAAAGTCCCGGGGAATCCACCCGTTGTGCTCGTTCACTTTCCCGTACCGGTGGGACCAACCATAAAACTTACTGGCCGATACCCCCAACCACGAAACGAACTGTCCCCGCAGGATCTCCGTCTTCTGCGACCAGCGATTCACGAAATCCACCACCGCATCCCGCGTATCCGGAGGCACCCAAATGCCCTTTAAGATCTCCCCAAGACTTTTTTTTAGGGCTACATGCTCTTCCATCAACTCGGAAAGGACCTCGTTCTTGGTCTTCAGCTTGGCCTCCAAGGCTGCGATCCGCTGTTTGTCTCGCTGACTCTCCCGGTCGGACTCTTTCCGGAAGGCTGCGGCCCCATTCTCAAAGAACTCTTTCAACCACCGGTAAAAGACCGTGGGCTGAAGTTTCTGTTCTTGGCAAAGGTCGGATACCGGTACCTTCTCAACCAGGTGCCGGCGAAGGATGGAAACCTTCTCGTCCGGGGTGTAATGCTTGCGATGCTTGACCATGGTGTTCCCTCCGTTTCATTGTCTTATTATACGGCGGAACACTCCATTTCCAACTGGGGCAAAACAATAGCGCTTCCATTTGAATTAGGAGGAGACTAAAAAACCGATCTTGACAAACTCTCCCTCCTTGCTAAAATTCAATCGTTCGCCTTCTCACTCTAAGGAAGAACCGCTAAAATCTAAAACTTATTGGGCTTTGACCGAATAGTTTTCGGAAGTTACCTTTGTGAGGTTTGGGAGAATATGAGGGGAGCCCTAGTAAAATTGCCTTCCACAGATTATCCGGTATTTTTACAAGCACGTTGAGGATTGTGGGATTTTGGGCAAAGTAACTCGTCCCATTCTCAAGGGAAGTTTCCCCGGAAGCGGCTGTTCAGCATGCTAGACGGCATGCGGGAACGTCCGATCATCTGGATTTCTGGGCCTGCCGGCAGCGGGAAGACCACCCTGGTCAGTAGTTATTTCGAAGCCCGCAAACTTCCCTGCCTCTGGTATCAAATGGACGAAGGCGATGCCGACCTGGCAACTTTCTTTTATTACCTGGGCCAGGCAGCAAAGAAGATGGCGCCTCGGAAGTATAAGCCTCTCCCCCTTCTCACCCCGGAGTATCGTCAAGGCATTCCCACCTTCACCCGGCGATACTCTTCAGAATTTATATGAAAGATTAAAACCTCCTTTCGCCCTTGTTTTTGATAACTATCAAGACCTGCCAGAAGAGTCGCCTTTTCACGAAATCATCCTCAGTGGATGCATCCTGCCATTCCTGAAGGGGTTAATGTCATCGTGGTCAGCCGGAAAGGTCCTCCCCCGCTTTTCATCCGATTGCAGGCCAATCGATTAATGGAAATCCTCGGATGGAAGGAACTCCGCTTGACCCTGGAGGAATCAGCAGGAATGGTCCGCTTGCGGTCCAGGCTGAGGTTGACCAAAGATTGGGTAAACCATTTCTACAAGACTACGGATGGATGGGTGGCCGGGTTGGTTTTGATGGTAGAGAATGCCAAGCGGGAGGGAATCGAGCCCCAATTGGCAGGGAAGTTCACCCCGGAAGAGATCTTCCGATATTTCAGCCGTGAGCTTTTTGAAAAAACCGATATGGGGATGCAGGACTTTCTCCTTAAAACCGCCTTTCTTCCCAAGATGACGGCCCGAATGGCTGAAAGGTTCACCGGAATTGCATCTTCCGGTCGCGTTCTGTCTACCTTGAGCCGGGATAATTATTTTACCGTGAAGAGTTTTCAGAATGAACCCATATATCAATATCACCCGCTATTCAGGGATTTCCTGTTGGCGCGGGCTAGGGAAATATTTTCCCCGGAGACCCTCATGGCATTGATTAAACGTGCCGCCGCAACTTTGGAGGAAGCGGGGGAGGCGGAGGCTGCAATTTTACTCCTTCAGGAGGTTGGCGATTGGGATGCGCTGGTCCGTTTAATTTTAAAACAAGCGCCGTTCATGGGCGGATCAGGGACGATATGGCCCTCTCGAAGGATGGCTGAGCAACTTACCCAAGGGAATCGCGGAGAATCATCCCTGGCTTCTCCAATGGATGGGTACATGCCGCCTCCCTTTCGACCCGCTTCAGAGTCAATCTTTCTTCGAGAAAGCATTCGCCGGATTTAAAATTCAAAACGAGGGCCCCGGAATCATTCTGGCGCTGTGGGGCATTGTTGAATCCATAAGAGTCAGCGGTGGGGATCTTAAACAATTGGACCGCTGGATTTCGGTGCTCGAAGATTTGAGCCATCGTTTTAAGGTTTTTCCGTCTCCTGAGGCCGAGCTTCGCTTTGTGTCCATGATGACCGGCGCGTTGGTGTACGCCAGCCGCATCATCCGGAAATCCAGAAATGGACGGAGCGAGCATTCTCCATTGCCCAAAGATCCTCCTCTATGGACCTTAAATTGGAGATCTTATCTCACTTGAATATGTTTTATAACCTGACCGGTGATTTCGAAAAGGCCATTCCGGTTATTGACGCTCTAAAAAACATAAGTCAAGCCAGAAACGTCCGTCCCATCGTTCGCATTTGGGTGAAGAGAGCAGAGTCTATTCACTATCGGTGCACGGTGCAACATGAAAAATGTTTAGAGGCTGTATCCGATGGACTCGAATTATCCCGGAGCACCGGGATCCATGTGATCGATCATTTTTTGCTGACTCAGGGTATATCCAGCGCCCTGAATCGGCGTGATATCAAAAGCGCTGAAAGCTGGTTGGGAAAGGAGGCTTTGTCTTACCCGGTCCTGGGATCTTGGCACCGGGGCCTCTACCACCTGCAACGGACCAGAATCGCCCTGCTGCGGGGAGATTTTACCCAAGCCAGGTTTCACGCGGATTTGTCCTTGACCTCAAGCGTCGAGGCGGGATCACCTTATACTCTGGGGTTCGCTCATATCGTGAATTCTCTGGTCAAGCATGGACTTCGGAATGATAAGGAAGCAAAAGAACATCTCGGGCAGGTTTTTGATATCGCTCAAGAAATTGGAGGGAAAATTTACGAATTTTCTGCTCTTCTCCTTGAAGCTCTTTTTGACTTTGATCAAGGGAAGGAGGAATCTGGTTGGACGTCTCTGCAAAAAGCACTAACCCTTGGGCGGGAAAGGGGATATTTTTACCCCTATGTCGATCTGCCCGACGGAATGCCCCGACTGTGCATCAAGGCTCTCGAGGCAGGGGTTGAGGTTGAGTACGTCCAAGAGCTCATTCGCAGATGTCATATCGAACCAGACCTGCCGCCTTGGCATCTGGAAAACTGGCCCTGGTCCTTAAAAGTCTTTACCCTTGGGCGCTTTGCGCTGATCCGCGAGGGGAATCCTATTCGGTTTTCCCGAAAGGTCCAACAAAAGCCTTTGTCCATGCTCAAAGCCTTGATCGCCCTCGGGGGGAAAGACGTGGGGGAAGAACAAATAATCGATGCTCTTTGGCCTGAAGCTGAGGGCGATGCAGCGCATCAATTATTTGAAACTACCCTGCACCGTCTTCGTCAGCTCATTTCCTTCCCCGAAGCGGTGCAACGCCGGGACGGCCGCCTTACCTTGAATCAAAACCATTGCTGGGTGGATGCATGGGCCTTTGAACGGCTGATCGGCCAAACATTAGATGCCCAGTGGGAAAAATCGGGTGGACCGAGCGCAGATGATACAGTTCTCCGGACCCAGAAAGCCATCGATTTCTATGGGGGAGCCTTTTTGCCTGGTGATGCCCAGGAATTCTGGACCAATTCGCTTCGGGAGCGACTGCGGAGCAAATTCCTGAGGGTTGTTGAAAAACTGGGGCGACACTGGCAAGAGTCAGGTCAATATGAAAAAGCCGTGGAATGTTTCCAAAGAGGATTGGAGGCAGATGATATCCTTGAAGAATTTTACCAGGCTCTCATGCTCTTATATCAGGGGGTGAACCGGCGCACAGAAGCGCTTTCGGTTTATACCCGCTGTAAGAAGGCCCTTTTTGCTTCATTAGGGGTTGAGCCTTCCCCAAAGACCGAAGCCATTCGCAAATCCATCCTGCTCCGAAAAAACCCATAAAAAATATTTTTCCTCCCAAAAAGTACGCTATCTGTAACCCTTTCAGGTAGAAAATTAAATGGTAAATTTATTATTCCATCGTTTTAAAGGGAATTTATGGCAAAAAAATCCTTGCCAGCTACATCCTTTTTTACGAGTTACCTTGTCCGTATTTACCGGTATGCAAAAGACAATCCTTGGTCTCTGGTAGGCCTTGTGGAAGAAACCGGGATAAAGGGTAAAAAGGCATTTACTAATTATGATGAACTCTGGGAAATCCTGAACAATTCTCAGAAAGGCAAACCGCAAACAAATGAAAGACCGAAGGCCCGCTATTGATTCTTAATGGCGAGCCGGATGTCATAGCACGGGTCGGCCTTTTCTAAAGGCGAATATACCCAGGTTTCCTAACCGTTAATGAGCAATGTAACAACCTGTCCTTGATATTCTGGAGTTGCGGATGATTGCATGGACCCGGAAGGTTCCTATATGAAGGCTCCAGGGGAGTCAGAGATTCCCTTGGAGCCTTTCCTTTACGTCTTCTTGAATTGTTCCTTCTTAAAAATGCCAATCAAAATTCCAAGACTAAAAAGGAGAAAGTGACCATGGCTACAAGAAAGTCAATTTGTGTTTTCTTCGGCATCTTAATGATCTCGGCCTGGGTCCTTGGGTCCGCGATTCAGGCGGGGGCAGAGAACATGAATTTCAAGCTGTACACATATGTGACCAAAGGAGAAATTGCCCCGATCGACGATGTGGAAGGACATATTGTCAATCTTTTGGTGCGACGATCTTTTCATGCGTTTGAAAATGGAGAGGTCGCTATCGTCAACGCAGTTATTACAGGTGATTACATCAAAGGGTCGGGGACGTTTAAGAACTATCTAACCATAACCTTTCCAGACGGCTCAACCATGATCGTAAAGGGTGAAGGGACGGTCGGAGGAACTGCCGGAGGGGCATTAGCGTCGGGCGGATGGAAAAGCGAAATTATCAAAGGCACAGGCCGATTTGTAGGAATCAAGGGGAGTCTTACCAGCAAGGCCAAGTATCTTCCGGTCGAAAAGGGAGAAGCCGGAGCAAAGGGATATGGTGAAGGAACTATCGACCTACAGACCTTGCCTTCTCCGGAGTAATTTTACTGGGTTCGAGTAAAAACAGAGGGATAGCCGAGGTTGAATGGCCTGGGCTTTCAATTAGGCGGGAATAGGCATCGCTTTGGATTCATTAGGCTTAAAAACCTTTGATATGCAAATCATCTATGCAAGCAACAAAAGCAAATTTCAAGGTAATGATCTTGGCACGATAGCTTCAATTTTAATAATCCGAAAGCACCCACAAGATGTTGTGGTTTTCCTTAAAACTTTGAGTCCGGAATTTAACCTCCATGGCGAGGCAAAAAGCTCGCTTGAACAACTTTTCCACCCTGCTAAAATTCAGTAAGATTTGTCTGCCTTAAACATGGGATAAATTTGATATAGGAACAGATTTTTTACGAAATCTACGACCGATGAAAAAAGACAAGGATGGCGAATATATTTCAACCAAGGAAGCGGGGAAAATGTTAGGGATTTCTCGGTCTACCGCAATGCGCTATTTTGACACGGGAATTCTAACGGGGGAAAAACATCCACTTACCAATTGGCGTTACATAAGTAGAGAAAGCGTCCTGTCTCTCATGAAAAAGCATGAAATGAAGGTGGAAGACTAGGACTGAGCGTGCCACTGAGGGAAGAAAAGACCCTAGATATTTCTGACTTCTTACTCCATATACCCAGGTCAACCTTTCAAAGCCAAATAACCAGCCCGTCTTGCAAGATCTGCCATTTCGAAATCACTGACCCTAATACAAAAGACCTCCCCAGGTTTACGAGCCCGCTTTTCCCCATCAATTAGGACAACGGGTAGGCCATATGAGGACTCGGAGTGTTCATTCGTCAAAATTGCTGGAAAATATTTTCCACCGTGATAAAGCTTGGCCTTAATTCGGATATTCATAATATGGATCTTTTGACGTTTTTGCAGGCGGGAAAAAATATCATAGGCCTCCCCACCCTGGATTATCATATCATCATAGCTGCAAAGTAGTCAATAAAATTTTATTGATTACTTATTCAAGATGGGTATGATTTTTGCTTTAAAATAGGGGGGATTTAAGATTTTCACGGGTACGAAATAAAAAAATTTGAAGGGGGCAAGATTATGAAAAAGACTCTGGTTTTTTTAGGCTTTTTATTATTGGCAAGTCCATCATGGGCTGCTGATGTTGGGTTCAACATCAGCATCGGAGCCCCCGGTTTTTACCTTTCCGTGGGCAATTTTTTCGGATACCCAGAACCTCAAGTTATTGTTATTCATGAGCACGGAATTCCAGACAATGACCTGCCTGTTGTCTTTTTCATATGCCAACATGCACATGTCGCCCCGGAGGTAATTATCGATTTGAGAGTAGGCCATGGCTGGTCTTGGTCAAGGATATGTGCATATTATAGAATCCCCCCGACAGTTTTCTACATCCCGGTCCAGAGTTATGGCCCGCCTTACGGTCATGCCTATGGACACTACCGTCAGCACCCGCATCAAAGAGACTGGGAAAGAATCCGTATGACGGATGATATCATCATCAACCAGGTAAATTTGATCTTTATATCGAAATACTATAATTGCCCGCCGGAAAGGGTGATCGGGCTGAGAGAACAGGGTTCATCTTTTGGAAACATTGAAAGAAAAGTCTATAGAGAAACGGAATATAAGGCGAGAGGAGGCGTTCCACCACAAGAGGTGCGCAAACCGAGCACACCCCAAGACGGGCGCAAGCCAGGCCCACCCTCTAAAGAGATGCGGGATGCACAACGATGGAAAGAAATACCCTCCCAAGGGGTAAGATCCCCTAACGTCAAATTTAAGGATGTGTATCCATCCATATCCGCACCATCCCAGAGACCCGAGGTAAAAGGTCGATACAGTAGTGAGGAGAAAGGACAAGGACGTGGCCAAGAGGGAAAAGGTGGATACAGTAGTGAAGGAAAAGGACAGGGACGGAGCCAGGGAAAGAAAGATAAGCGGGATAAAGACTGAAGACTTTTCAGAAGAACACAAAAGCCTAACCGCCCAGAGGAGGATTGAATGAAATTACAGAAAATGTTTCTCATGGTTTTGGCCGTGCTATTGGTTCTTACATCAGCAGCAGTAGTGACAGCAGGTGATTTTGACTGGATGAGCAATTTTAACATCCGAGCTGATGCTGATTTATTAGATTTCAAGGCAAGACTTGCCGCTCGCTTTAAGATAGCTGGTGTGCAGGTCGAAGCCGTGCTCAGCAATTGTAAGAGACCTGCAGATGCTTATGTAGTATGCGCACTTGGAGAAATGACAGGAAAACCGCCCGAATATGTTGTTGAAAGATACAAGTCTGGAAAGGATAAAGGTTGGGGAGCACTTGCAAAGAGCCTGGGCATCAAACCTGGCTCAAAGGAATTCCATGCCCTGAAGAACGGCAACGATTTTTACGATGACAATGACAAAGATAAGGGCAAAGGTAAGGACAAAGGCAAGGGCAAGGGAAAGGGAAAAGGCAAAGGCTGAATGTGAGAACAGTGCCTATCGAAACGAGAATACGAAAAAACGATTGACTAACGGGGGATGCAGTCAATCATACATAGTTCGGGGTTAGCTGACCCCTGGCGTTAAAGACTTTCTTAATCTGCAATGGTCGTGGAGTTTTAGAGGACCCCAAAAGCTCCAATATCCGAAGCATATATTCAATCGGCAAGGATTTGCCTCTGGGATTGACAGTGGCAAGATATTGGCTATTTTGGACCGCTAAATCTACTCACCATACTGTGTTTTTCCTATTTCTTTTCTCGACCATTTTTAACAAAAGAAAAAATATAGGGGCCCTGGATCCTATTCCAATTGTGGCTCAGGTAGGAACATAGTAAATTGTCAGATGCCATTTAGCAAAACCACCTGGTAACAAATAAATAGTAAATTCCTATCTCTACAAAGGAGGGGGAGTATGCAATCGGTAAGCGAACAGGTGATGGTTTTTTTAGCGACCTATGGGCTGAATGTTGTCGGCGCGATCATTATCCTGATCCTTGGATGGATTGCAGCTCGACTTGGACAGCGCATGATACGGAATCTACTCGAAAAGTCGAAGGTGGATGCTGCGGTCGTTTCCTTCGTCGGCAGCTTAACCTATTTCCTGATCTTGACATTTGCTGTGCTTGCCGCGCTGGCGAAATTTGGTGTTCAGACCACATCTTTTGTGGCCGTTATCGGAGCCGCAGGTTTTGCTGTGGGCTTTGCTCTTCAGGGGTCTCTGGGCAATTTTGCAGCGGGGGTTTTGATTCTTCTTCTTCGGCCCTTCAAGGTAGGTGATTACATCATGGGAGCTGGTGAGTCCGGTACGGTGAAGGAAATCACCCTGTTCACCACCGTGCTTGCAACTCCTGATAATATTAAGGTCCTGGTTCCGAACGGCAAGCTTTTTGGAGATGTGATAAAAAACGTGACGGCTTATGACACAAGGCGAGTGGACCTACAGGTGGGCATCGGCTACGAGTTCTGACATCCAGAAAGCTTATGATGTTATCACGGATCTCATGAAGCAGGATACTCGGATACTGCCTGATCCGGCTTCGGAGGTCGCCGTGTCAGAGCTTGGCGATTCGAGTGTTAACTTCGTCATTCGTCCGTGGGTAAAGAAGGAAAATTATTGGTCGGTGAAATTTGACCTCACCCGGAACATAAAAGAAGCCTTCGATAAGAACGGAATTGAGATACCGTTCCCCCAAAGAGCCATACACATGATTTCAAGCGGCCGAACGAGCTGACTTGTGAAATGCCAGTATGATAAGGATTGGATGAAGGGGGATAAGGATATTTTTAATTGGGAGTTGACTTCCTTTCAACTTAAAAAATAGTTTCTTTACTTCATCCCAAAATCCGTGTCAGTCGGTGAAAAGCCAGGGTTCATCACCCTGGCTCATTCTTTTTGGTATTCTACAGATTGTGTTTTAGGCAGTCAGGCCAAGAGTTATGAGTTCTGCTATGTTACCTGAAAATCCGAGGACTTAAAAAGCTATGATATGCAGAACATTCATGCAATACTGAGGGAAAATTTCAAGGTTATGATCATGGCACGATAGTTTCAGTTTTTGGAGCTCAGTACTCCCCCCAAGATGTAGTGCTTCCCTTTGATCCTACCTCTAAAATTTGACGCAAAAAGAAGCCAAAATTCCCCTTGACAGAATTTGCAGCCCTGCTACCATTCAGGGGTAGACTATCCCTCGTTCATAAAAATCTTTCAACCTAACCCTTACCCATCGGGAGTAAATGATGAAAAAGGGGTGCCCCAAAGTGGTCAAGTGAAGCCACCAAAGGGCTTTTGATTTCCCCTTGGTGGTGCCTTCCGGTTTCGTCCTTATTTAAAACAGGCGTTCTAAATTTATAGGCTTCTTTTCCCTGACCTCTAACCTTATGGAGTGCCGTATGAAAAGGAGTTGTCAGAAGGTGCCAATATGAAGCCTCCAGGGGGAGTTGAATAAGCGAGAGCAAAGATTTGCGAAGTCCTGTAGGAAAATATATGCCTGATTCATTTATCGTCCCAGATTAGGTTGAAGAGGAAAATGGGAATGGGGTGGCGCACTAGCTATATCTCTTAGACGGAAAGGAGGGCGAGGCGATGCCGACCTATATTGGATTATACAAAGTGACAGATCAGGGGGTGAAGGCCATCAAGGATGCACCTGGGCGGATCGAAGCAGGCATTAAAGCCGCCGAAAAAATGGGAGGCAAAGTAATCGGCTTCTACGCGGTTACGGGGGAATACGACTACGTGGCCATAGGTGAATTCCCCAGTGATGAGGTCGCTACAACATTCTCTTTGGCAATTAGCTCGTTGGGAAATGCGAGGATCACGACGCTCAGGGCGTACAAGAAGGAAGAATTTGCGGCGATGGTGAAGAAGTTGCCTTAGCGGTGATAGCAAGGAATGACCACCTATGCTAGGCGGTGGTATGATTAAATTGCTAGTGCGCCCCCCTGAACGAAAGTAAGAATCATTACGGATTGTCCAGCACGGTTTATAACTGAGGTCTTGCGACCATTGCGCAGGGAGCGTTGAGGTTTGTGGTTTCTGTCTTCAATCGGAAATCAACAGATCTTTAGGATTTTAACTCGCACTCTTT